>NZ_JAVQHL010000002.1:625000-1387500 GCF_032670585.1 Ostreiculturibacter nitratireducens | reverse complement strand
AAACGAGGATCGCGGTATTGAAATGCCGCCCTTCCGGCGTGAGTTCGGCATAGCCCAGATGGAAGCCGATCCCGAGTTCGCGCGCCAGGTCGAAAAGCGGCCGCACGTCGTCGTTGGGCATCTGCTTCTCGAACCATGCGTCCAGCGCGGCGTCATCGTCGATGAACCATCGCGGAAAGAACGTCGTGAGTGCCAGTTCGGGGAATACGACCAAGGCGGCGCCGCGCTCATGGGCCTTATGCATCATTGTGCACATGCGCGCGACGGCGGAGGCTCGCGGCTCGTCTTTCGTGATCGGACCCATTTGCGCGCCCGCGACGATGAATTTCCGGCTCATGCTTGGACTCCTGCCAGTTCGCACAGGACATCGAGCAGAACTTGCGCCCCCGCGACGACATCCTCTTCTTCGCTGAATTCCTTGATGTTGTGGCTCAGCCCCCCTGCCGACGGGATGAAGATCATCGCCGTGGGGCAATTCGGGGCGAACATCTGCGCGTCATGCCCGGCACCCGACGGCATCTGCCTAACCGAGAGTTGCCGCGCGTGCGCCACCTGTTCGATCCGCGCGACGATGGCGGGATCGAAGGCGACTGGCGCGAAACGGGCCAGCGGACGGTGGCTTACTTCGCATCCGGCGGCGCGTGCCAGTTCCTCGGCTTCTGCGATCAGTCGTCCGGTCGCGGCATTGAGGACATCGCCATCCGTGTTGCGCAGGTCCACGGTCAGGCGCGCGCGCTGCGGCACGACGTTGACGAGGCCCGGCGACAGTTCGAACACGCCGACCGTCGCGACCTGCGGCGGCCCATTTTCCGCCGCGATCCGGTCCGCCGCCAGCGCGATCCGCAGTGCGACCTGCCCCGCGTCGCGGCGCAGGGCCATCGGGGTGGTTCCCGCGTGGTTCGACTGACCCGTTACGGTGAACTCCGTCCAGTGGATGCCCTGAACCCCGGTCACGGCCCCGATCCGGATGCCGTCCCGCTCCAGAACGGGGCCCTGTTCGATGTGGTATTCAAGGTAAGCCGACGGGGTGAACGGTTCGGCCGTCCCCCGATAACCGATGCGGTCGAGTTCATCTCCGACCACGCCATCCCCATCGGTGGCGCGTGTCGCCAGCATGTCTTCCAGATCGAGGGCGCCCTGGTGCACGCCCGACCCCATCATGTCGGGCGCAAAGCGCGCGCCCTCCTCATTGGTGAACGCGGCCACGGCGACCGGTCTGGCGGTCCGTGCCCCTGCCGCGTTCAGCGCGGACATGACTTCGAGCCCGGCGATGACGCCCAGCGCGCCGTCGTAGATTCCCCCGGTCGCCACGCTGTCGATGTGAGAGCCGATCAGGACGGGTGGCCCCTCGTCGATCCCCGCCCGGACGCCCCATATGTTGCCGATCGCGTCGACCGACACGCTCAGACCCAGATCCTTCATCTGCGCGACAAGCCAGTCGCGACCCGTCCGGTCCGCGTCGGTCAGGGCGAGGCGGCAGACGCCGCCTCCGTCGAGCGCGCCGATCCCGCCCAGATCGCGCAGGCGCGCCATGAGCCGTGAGGGCGAAATCTCGGGACGCATCAGGCTTTCCCTCTGACCGCGTCGCCGGTCATGCCGACGAGCTTCTCGTAGAGTTCCCGGTCGGTGTCGCCCTCCGTGCCGAACAGCAAGACCCGCGAGTCCGCATCTAGCGCCAATGCGCTGCGGGCCTCCTCGTCAGACATGGCGGCGATGAGACCCGCGAGGCCAGCCACAGCGGACTCGCCTGCCACGATCGCCGGGTCGCCTCCCTCGGGCCGCGCCAGTTTCCGCATGGCCGCGACGGCGGAATCGTCCGTCAGCCCCATGACCGCATCCGCGTGATCGCGCAGGATTTCCCAAGCGAGCGACGAAACCTCGCCACAGGCGAGACCCGCCATGAGCGTATCGAGATCGCCCTCGACCGCGGTCGGCTCGCCCGCGCGGATTGAAACCAGCCAGCAGGCCGACTTGTCCGGATCACAGAGGACGATCCTCGGCCGCTCGCGCCCCCAGCGACGGACGGCGAGGGCCGTGACGGCCGCGGCCATGCCCCCTACCCCGGTTTGCAGGAAGATGTGGGTGGGCCGCGTCCCGATCGCTTCGAAAGCCTCGGCCGCCATGACCTCGTAGCCCTGCATGACGTCCTTTGGCACGTCCATGTAGCCGGGATAGGACGTGTCGGAGACGACGAACCAGCCCTCGCGCGTGGCCGTTTCCTGTGCCTCGCGAACGGAGTCGTCGTAATTCCCCGCGCAGCGCCGGACCTCGGCGCCGTAGGCTTCGATCGCCTCCTTCCGGCCTTCCGAAACCGTGGCGTGAATGAAGATCACGCAGCTGCAGCCGAAGGTCTGCGCACCCCAGGCGACGGAGCGCCCGTGGTTGCCATCGGTGGCGCAACACACCGTGATCGACGAAACCTCGTCGGGATGGGCCTTCCCGATGACTTCGTCCATCGCGACCGCACGCCCGAGCATCCGGGACAGTTCCGACTGCAACAGACGCGCCACCGCGTAGGCACCGCCGAGAGCCTTGAAGCTTCCCAGGCCGAACCGCTCGCCTTCGTCCTTGTAATGGAGGGAGGCCACGCCGATCTCCCGCGCCAAGGCCGGCAGCGCGACCAGCGGCGTCGGAGCATAGCCGGGCCATGCGCCGATGGTCGCCCGCGCCGCGGAAAGTCCGGCATCGCTCAGGATCGCGTTCTGCGCCTCGGTCCAGGGTCTGTCAGGCCCGGAGAGGGGGTTCAGGCAAAGCGTGAAGGCATCAGGGGTTCCTGCGCCTCGTATGATCTCGTCGGTCATTTAGTCCTCGAATGGAGATGCCCCTGCGGGGCGATGCCGGGGCGCGAAAGCCTGCGCCCCGGCGGGATTGGTTGTCTCAGAAGTCGTTCTTTTCTTCCTCGATCGAGGCGAGCATCGCATCAAGCATCGCGATCCCCTCCGCGCCGTACTGCTCTTCGATCAGCTTCCGCACCGCGGGCTGAGCTGCGGCTGCGAAATTGGCCTGCTCTTCGGGCGTCACGACGTTGACCTCCATCTTCGCGGAGAGTGCGGGCAGGCCCTTGTCGGAAGCCTCGATCACCCGGCTCATCGCGCGCCCCGCATCGGTCGCGACGTCGGCGGCCCAGCGGACCAGGTACTGGTCCTCCTCGCTGAGACCGCCAAGGAACTCAGCGTTCATCGTCCAGATGTAGGGCGTGATCAGGTGATTGGTGATCGACAGGTATTTCTGCACCTCGTCGAACTTGGCGAAGGCGATGATCGGAACCGGGTTCATCTGGCCATCGGCAACGCCGGTCTGAAGCGCCGTGTAGACCTCGGCCCAAGGCAGCGCCGTCGGTTGCCCGCCGAGCGAGGAGATGATCGCCTCGTGGGTCGGCAGCGTCATGGTGCGGATGCGAAGCCCTTCCATGTCCTCCACCTTGGCGATCGGGCGCTCGTTGTCGGTGAAGGCGAAGAACCCGCCCGAATCCAGAAGGCCCAGGACCTCGAGACCGGTCTTCGCCTCGAGGTCGGCGATGAACTTCTCGCCAAAGGCGCTGTCATCGGTGATCACCTTGGAGGCCACGCCGATGTTCGGGAAGGCGAAGGGCATGTCGAAGACGCCGACCAGCGGATAGTGCTGGGCCATGCCGCCCGAGGAAGAAATGGTGCTCTCTACCAGGCCGGACCGAACCTGATCGATCACCTCGTTGTCCTTGCCGAGCTGGCCGTTGGCGAAGAGCTGCACTTCGATGCGGCCGTTCGAGTTGGACTCGACCAGCGACTTGAACACGGCGGCCATGGCGCCGGAGTGGCTGGCGAAGGGATCCTCCGGGTTGAGGTGGGCGAGGCGGATCGTGATGTCGGCAGCTTGTGCCTGCGCGGCCATCAGGATCACGGCAAGGGCCGTGGCTGCTGTCTTCTTGAGGGTCATGGTCTGTCCTTTCCTGTTGGGAGGGTGTGCTGCCGGGTTCAGAACCCCAGCATGCGTGGTATGAAGAGCGTGAGATCCGACCAGAAGGCGATCACAAAGAGGACCCCTACCTCCGCGAAGATGAAGGGCCATAGTTCGCGCGCGATGCTTTCGACCTTCTCGCCCGTGACGGATGCGAGGACGAAAAGGCAGGCACCGACGGGCGGTGTCATGAGGGAGATGTTCAGCGCGAGGATGATCATGATCCCCGCGTGAACAGGCTCCATCCCGATCTGGGCCGTGAGTGGGGCAAGAACCGGGGCAAGGATGATCAGCGTCGCGTTGATATCCATCACGAGGCCGATCAGCAGCAAGAGAACGAGAATGAGTGCAACGATAATCTGAGGGTTGTCGGAAACGGACAGCAGGGCCGTGGCGATGGCCTGCGGTATGCGGTTGAACGTCATCCACCAGCCGAGGATCGAGGCCGAGGCGATGATCAGGAAGATCACCCCCGTGATCCGGGTCGTGCGGACACCGATTTCGTAGAGGTCGCGCCAGCTCAGCGCGCGATAGATCACGCCGCCGATGAACAAGGCATAGGCGACGGCGATGGCGGCTGCCTCGGTAGGCGTGGCGAACCCGCCGAGGATCGAACCGAGGATGAACACCGGCAGCAGCGCGGCAAGGAAGCCTTCGCGCAGCGCGCTCCAGATTGCGCAGAGACTCGGGCGGCCCTTGCCCTCGGGCAGGTTCTTGGCCTTGGCCGTCAGCGCGATCACGGCCATGCAGATGATGCAGATCATGAGCCCGGGCAGAATGCCCGCCGCGAAGAGCCCGGCTATCGAGACCCCCATGATCGAGCCATAGATGATGGCGAGCGTCGAGGGAGGGATCGTCGGCCCGATGATGGAGCCCGCCGCGGTGACGGCGCAGGCGTAGGACCGGGTGTAGCCGGCCTTCTGCATCGCCGGCACAAGCGTGTTGCCGAAAGCGGCGGCGTCGGCGGTGGCGGAACCCGTGATCCCCGCGAACATCACGGACGCGACCATGTTCGAATGCGCCATGCCGCCGCGCATCCAGCCCACCAGCGCATCGGCGAGCCGCACCAGACCATAGGTGATGCCAGAGCGGTTCATGATCTCGCCGGCAAGGATGAAGAACGGCATTGCGAGGAACGGGAAGAGGTCGAGCCCGGCAAAGAGGCGGTCGGGCGCCATCTGCATAAACCGCGGCCCCATTTCGAGGATGCCCACCATCCCCGCGACGCCAATGGCGAAGCCTACCGGCATCCCGAAGGCCATCAGGCCGAAGAAGGCGAGCGCTACGAGAAAGGCACCCATCATTCGTCTCCCGGAATGGCCACGGTCGCGCCGGTCGACTCGGGCGCGCGCTCGGCGAAGAAGTCGTGGATGCCGATCAGTGCCAGCTGGATGCAGGCCATTGCGGCGGCGAGGGGCACGCCCATGAAGGGGTAGCCCTTGGGAATTGCGTAGATCATCGTCAGCCGCGAGAAGCCCTGCGCGGCAAAGCCGATCCCGTAGAAGAAAAGCGCGAAGAAGAACGCGAAGGCGATCACGTCGAAAGCCACGGCCAGCCAGCGCCGCGCCCTCGCGGGCAGGCGGCCGAAGATGAACTCGACGCCGATGTGTTCACGGTGGGCGATGCTCGACGAAACGGCCAGGAGCGCCATCCAGATCATCAGGTAGCGCGCCAGTTCCTCGGTGAAGGTCAGGGGAAGCGGAATCGCGTAGCGCACGAGAACGCCCAGCCAGACATCGAGCACGAGGATCACGAGCAGCGCCACACAGACGCGCTCGACAAGCCAGTTGAGCCGGAGGCTCAGGTCCTTTGCCGTGGTTGCGATCCCCGCCATGTGGCGAATCCCTCGTCCCGCATCGGTTGACACAGACATGAAAAGAGATTTTCATTAGCTTGCATAGTGAGAAAATTAGTTTTCATCTCGGGGAATCCACAAATGCCCAGAACCGATGCACAATCCGCCCCCCGCCCGCTGGTTCGGCGCATTCATGAGGCATATTCCTCACTGTCCAGCAGCGAGCGCCGGATCGCAGACACCATCCTCGAGTCGACCTCGGAACTGGCGGTGTGGTCGGCTTCGGAACTGGCGCACCGGGCGAATGTCTCCAACGCGACGGTCAGCCGGTTCTTCCGGCGCCTTCAATACGCGAACTACGAAGAGGCAAGGCAAGCCGCCCGGCGTCTGCGGGAAACGGGATCCCCGCTCTTCACCGGAAGCACGAGTTCGAGCGCGAGGGATCCGATCTCCAAATTGGTCCAGGAGGAAACGGCCGTCATCGAGGCAACCCTGTCCCGGTTGAACCCGCTGACCCTCAGGGAAATCGGGCAGGCGATCGCTGAGGCGCCGCGGGTGCGAACACTCGGCTTCCGCAACAGCCATTTCCTTGCCCAATACGTGACGGCGCAGGTATCGCAGATGCGCCCCGGAGTGGCGCCGATGCTTCTTCCGGGGCAAACGCAGGCGGAGGGCATCTCTACCCTTGGCCGGGGTGACCTCGCGATCGTCGTCGGCCTTCGCCGCCGCCCCGCCGGCTTCGCGCGCATGGTGGAGGCGATCGCGTCGCGGGGCACACAGGTTCTTCTCCTTGCCGACCAGACCGTGCGCGAAGCGCCTGCCTTCGCGACCTGGACCCTGGATTGCGTGGTCAACACCAGCCAGTTCGCGGATTCCTATGGCGGGGCGATGGCGGTGCTTCGCCTGATCGTGCTGGAGGTCCGCCACGCCCTAGGAGAACGCGGACGCAGCCATCTCGAGATGGTTGAAGAATTGCGCGAGGAACTCGGAGAGCTGGAATAATGGGGGCATTGCCGCCCCCCGGGACCGGACCAGGGGATTACCCTGGGATACGGGGAGGTTCATCCATGCCGGCCTCAGTGCCGTAGGGGCGCTCGATCGCCCGGCATCCACGTCATGGCTGAACAGTCGGACCGTCCCAGCGGCCCACCACGTTCCCACTATTCGGCGGCAGCCACACAGTTGCTGTCGGCTGCCGAATTCCTCATCCACTCATCCAACGCGGCGATCTCCTCCGCACTCATCCGCAGGCCCAGCTTCGATCGGCGCCAGACCACATCCTCCGCGCGGCACGCGAACTCCTTCGACATCAGCCAGCGGACTTCGCGCTCACTCAGAGTGGCGCCGAAATCGCGGCCGAGGTCTTCTACGCGGTGGGCGTCCCCGAGAATCTCCCGCGCCTCGGTTCCGTAGGCGCGCACGAGGCGAAGTGCCCACGAGTCGCTGAGGAACGGGTAGTCGGAGCGCAGATCGGCGACAAGCCGCAGGACGCCGTCGACGGGGAAATCTCCGCCCGGCAGGGCCTCGCGCGCCGTCCATTTCCCCGGCATGCCGGGGAAATGCGGCTCAATCTTCTCAAGCGCGCCTTCCGCAAGGCGGCGATAGGTGGTGATCTTGCCGCCGAAGACGTTCAGAAGCGGCGCGCCCTCGCCCTCGTCGAGGCTCAGCACGTAGTCGCGGGTGGCGGCGGTGGCCGATTTCGCCCCGTCATCGTAGAGCGGCCGCACGCCCGAATAGGTCCAGACGATATCTTCCCGCGTCACCGGCCGCTTGAAGTATTCCGAGGCGAAGGCGCAGAGGTAGTCCTGCTCTTCCTCGGTGCACACCGGCGGCTCCGCGGCATCGGGATGATCGGCGTCCGTCGTGCCGATGAGCGTGTAGTCCGTCTCGTAGGAGATGGCGAATATGATGCGCCCATCGGCCCCCTGGAAGAAGTAGCACTTGTCGTGGTCGAAGAGCTTGCGGGTCACGATATGGCTGCCGCGCACCAGCCGGACGCCTTCGCGGCTGTCTATCCCGGCGACATCGTGGATCACGTCGCCGACCCAGGGTCCGCCGGCATTCACCAGCATGCGCGCGCGGCGTGTCTGGGTCTCGCCCGTTTGGGTGTCCTCCAGCCGGACTTCCCAGAGTTCGCCGGTGCGGCGCGCGCTCAGGACCCTGGTGCGCGTGAGAATTTCGGCGCCGCGAGCCTGCGCGTCCCTTGCGTTCAGCACCACGAGGCGCGCATCCTCCACCCAGCAGTCGCTGTATTCGTAGGCACGGGCGAACTTGTCCTTGAGCGGCGCACCCTCTGGCGCACTGGTCAGATCCAGCGAACTGGTGCCGGGGAGGATCTTGCGCCCGCCGAGGTGGTCGTAAAGGAAGAGCCCAAGCCGGATCAGCCAGGCCGGGCGGCGCCCCTTCATCCAGGGCATGACGAGCGTCAGAAGGTTCGACGTCGGAGTCCCGGCCTCGAACCGCATGTCCTTGTGATACGGCAGGACGAAACGCATCGGCCAGGAAATGTGCGGCATGGCGCGCAGGAGCGTCTCACGTTCGATCAGCGCCTCCCGGACCAGGCGAAATTCGAAGTACTCCAGGTAGCGCAGGCCACCGTGAAAGAGCTTGGTCGAGGCCGAGGAAGTGGCCGACGCGAGGTCATTCATCTCCGCCAGGGTGACGGATAGTCCCCGCCCGGCCGCGTCGCGCGCGATGCCGCAGCCATTGATGCCGCCGCCGATCACGAAAAGGTCGCAGACCCGATCTTCCCTTTCGAGTGACACGGCCACCCCTCCATTCGTTTTCTTTCGTCTTTGTACCTTCTTTACACGAACTCGCTCACAAACGAAATCCATTGTTCTGCATTCGACTTCGCGCAGATAAAAGACACAAAGCCCCTTGAAATTCGGGCTCTACACCCAGACTAAAGGCACCGCCGCATGCAGGACAGACAGGCGACAGGGGAAATCCGGCGGAGAATCACGACATGTTCGCTCACGGCTGGCTTGCGTTCTTGTTCCTTTGCCCGCCATAAAGCCCCAAACGAAGAGGGCCTCGCGCAATGCCGCAGACTTTCCGCCAACCCGAGATACTCGAGATCGCCCGCCGCGAGGGCAAAGTCTCCGTCGAGGAGCTCGCTTCGCGCTTCGACGTCAGCGTGCAGACGATCCGCCGCGACCTGACCGAACTCGCGGATACCGGCAAGCTCCAGCGCGTTCATGGGGGGGCCGTTTTACCCTCCGGCACGTCCAACATCGGCTACGAACACCGGAGAACCCTGAACTTCGAGGAAAAGCAGCGCATCGCGAGGGCCTGCGCCGCCGACATACCTGACAATGCCTCCGTCTTCTTGAACATCGGCACCTCGACCGAGGCCGTCGCGCGGGAAATGCTGCACCATCGGAACCTGATGGTTGTCACCAACAACATGAACGTCGCCAACATCCTGGTGGCGAACCAGGACTGCGAAATCATCGTGGCCGGCGGCAACCTGCGCCGCTCCGACGGGGGTCTGGTGGGCAGCCTGACGACAGAGGTCATAAGCCGCTTCAAGTTCGATCACGCCGTCATAGGCTGCTCGGCTTTGGATGAAGACGGCGATCTCCTGGACTTCGACATACAGGAAGTCGGCGTCAGCCAGACCATCATCCGTCAGTCGCGCAAGGTGTTCCTGGTCGCCGACCACTCCAAGTTCGCCCGGACCGCCCCGGCGCGCATCGCTTCGCTTTCGGAGATCGACGCCTTCTATACAGACGCCCCCCTCCCCTCGGACTTGTCGGTCCGCAGCCGCGACTGGGGCGTGAGGGTCGTGCTGGCCGATCGCTAGCACCGACATCCGAAACAGACGACTGACGCCGCCATCCGGCCCGGTGGCCGGGCGGACCTCCTATCGCTTCCGACGTTCCGGAGGCTTGCGACCGCCGTCACGGTTCGGCGCCCGCTTGCCGGGCTTCCACGGACCCGCCTTGCCCCGCCCTGGCGACTTGGACCGTTCCGTGTCGCCGGGTGCATCGGCCGCCGTCGAGGCCGGCTTGCCCTTCAGCTTGGCGGCGGACTTCTGCCCGGTCTTTCCGGTATACGGCTTGGACGGTTTTCCCTTGGGCGCACCGGCCTTGCCATCCCGTGCCTGAGCCGGCCTGGCCTCGTCGAAGCCGGGGGCTGGCTTGCGCTCAGGCGCCGGCGCGAAATCGCGGGACCCGACATTCTCGGCTTCATGGCTGGCCGCGCGGGGCGTCCTCGCCTTGCCAGGCCGGGGTTTTGCCCCCTCATCCCAGGGCTTGCGGCCCTTGCGAGCGTCGTGCGAGGCCCCCGGCCCTTTTGTGTGGGCGCGGCCCTGCGGTTGCAGATCGGGCGCGCGGTCCAGCTGCCGGACGGCTATGCCCTCTTCAAGGACGGCCTCCGGGCCGAGAGCAGCGAGAAACCCATCGACGCTTCCCTCGGAAAGTTCGACGAATGTCTCGGCCTTCTGCACCCTGATTGCGCCGATGGCAGATCTGTCGAGGTTGCCCGCGCGGCAAAGAAGCGGAAGGAGCCAGCGCGCCTCTGCCTGGTCATCACGACCGAGCGAAAGTGCGAACCAACGGCTGGGGCCGAAGTCCCTGTGGTCCCTCGCGACGGGTTTCTCGTCGGGCGGAGAGAGCTCTTCCGGCGCGGACTGGCGCGAGCGGTAGAGGCGCAGATAGGCCGCGGCAATTGCCTCGGGGCTATGGCGCGCGAGAAGTTTCGCGGCGAAGGCCGTCTGGGCCTCGGTCGGGGCTTCGTCCCACGCGGGGTCAGCCAGAAGCCGCTCCTCATCGCGGCGGAGGATGTCTTCGGCGGAGGGCGCTACGACCCACTCCGCCGATATCTTGGCCCATTTCAGGAGCTGCTCAGCCTTCTTCACGGCCTTCGGCGGCACGATGAGGGCCGAAACACCCTTGCGCCCGGCGCGGCCCGTGCGGCCGGACCGGTGCAGCAGGCTCTCGGTATTGGTCGGCAGATCGGCATGGATCACGAGGTTGAGATTGGGCAGGTCGATGCCGCGGGCCGCAACGTCGGTGGCAACGCAGATCCGCGCCCGGCCGTCGCGCATGGCTTGCAGCGCGTGCGTGCGTTCGTTCTGACTCAATTCGCCGGACAGGCTCACCACGGCGAAGCCACGGTTGGCGAGCCGCGCGGTGAGGTGATTCACGGCCGCGCGCGTGTTGGCGAAAATGATCGCACTTTCGGCATCGCGGTAGCGGAGCAGGTTGAAGATGGCGCGATCGCAGTCCGGCGCGGCCACTCGCACTACCTGATAGGAGATGTCGGCATGCTGCCGGGCGCCCCCGAGCGTGCTGACCCGGCGGGCATCGCGCTGATACTTCTCGGCGAGCTTCGCGATCCCCGGTGACACCGTCGCCGAAAACATCAGGGTGCGCCGGTCCTCGGGCGCTTTCCCGAGCATGAATTCGAGGTCCTCACGGAACCCGAGGTCGAGCATCTCGTCGGCCTCGTCGAGCACCACGGCGCGCAGTCCGCTCATGTCGAGGGACCCGCGTTCGATATGGTCGCGCAGCCGGCCCGGCGTCCCGACGACGATATGCGCCCCCCGATCCAGCGCACGCCGTTCGTCGCGCATGTCCATCCCCCCCACGCAGGACGTTACCCGCGCACCCGTCTTCGCGTAGAGCCAGCTCAGTTCCTGCATCACCTGGAAGGCAAGCTCGCGGGTGGGCGCGATGACGAGGGCCAGTGGCGCGGCGGCCAGGCCGAAACGCTCCGCCTCGCCTAGGATCGTCGGGGCAATTGCCAGGCCGAATCCCACGGTCTTGCCCGAACCAGTCTGAGCAGAGACGAGCAGGTCCGAAGTCGCAAGATCAGGATCAGCCACCGCCTCCTGCACCGGGGTAAGTGTGTCATAGCCGCGCTCGGCGAGCGCATCGGAGAGGGAGGGGGTCATGGAGGAAGGGTCCGTGGGATGATGGCGAATGTCGCCTTGGGACGCAGTCGAAACCGCGAAAGACCGGTCCCTTTAACGTCAGACGCGCCAAATGTATATGGCGATCTCACACTCCTCGACCGGTTCATTGACCCACCCGCTTGGGTGGTCCGTGCCGCGTGTCAATTCGCGAGCGGTCCCCCCCCGCGTCCGGGATGACGGCTTCCAGTGCAGCCAAACGGTATTCGAGGCCACCGCAGAGCCACTCTCTGCTCCTGTCCCCACGCGAAATGCGACGAGGTCGAATGGCGTTCACGGTGGGGATCGGGGGCCACAAGCAGGGCTCATGCGATCTGAAAAATCCTATATTCCAGAGGGCCTTGGCGGAGGGAACGGAACCCGGATCGAACCTTTCTCGCGTCGGGTTTTGGACAAGTGGGCCCTGCTGTCGCACCAACCCTTGAGGCGCGGCCAGGGGAGCATTCAATGGCCATTCGCCGATTCCATTTCGAAGGGGCGTTTCCTCCCAAGCGGATCGGCATTCGCAATGAATACCTCGTTAACGAAGCCGATCGCCGCACGAATGCGCGGCGCCTTGGCCATCGCAACGTGGACCTTTGCCCGGGCAATCCGCGACGCCACCGGACAAACCGCCACGCGGTGCAGATCCGGATCGCTGTCACCCACGAAGCAGTCCGGCACGCCGGTCCCTGATGCCGGTCGATCAGCGCCGCACCGGCGCTGATGTGTTCCCATGTTCTGCACCGCCGTCTGCCAGCAGTCGCGAGAGCGTCAGGCGGTAAGGTGAGGTTGGGCTAGAAGTCGGCATTGGACGGCCTGCGCTATCCCGTTCAAGGATGGCATGGGCCGTCCGCAAGGCGCGGATCCGAGCAAGATCGGGCTTCGCCCCTGCGACGGATGCGGCGACGGCCCAGGTCCGGCCGCTCCGTCGTGAGAAGCTGACCGGGATGCCCAGCTGGGTCTGATTTGCCGCACGGGGATGGTCATCGGCATTCTCATCAGGCCCGAGGCTTTCCTCTGACCTTCGGCGCAGATGCGGGCAAGGCAGTCCATCGCATTGGGCCGTTCCGCCAGGCTGGGGAGCGCCACAAATCGCTGCCCGACGGCGATGCCATCCGCCATCACGGGAATGATCGGAACAGGCCCGGCACAGGGCCACTGCGCCTTCCCGTGTCTTCGGCTTTTTCGGGGCATGGATAACTCCCATTCGCCCAATGGCTCGCATTTGGTTGTTTGCCCCGACCGGCCCTGCAGGGAATCCTCTGTTGACAACTGGTCAGTCTGCGCGAACACAAAGGTTTTGATGAACCGCATCGTCCGGATGGAAACTTTTCACGACGAGTTCGTCTGCTTCGTGCGTGTCACGGCGGATGACGGGGCTATCGGCTGGGGGCAGACATCCACCTACAACGCAGACATCACCGCCCAGGTCTTCCACCGCCAGATTGCTCCCTGGGCGCTTGGCGCGGACAGCCACGACATTGCGGGACTGGTTCATCTGATCGAACGGAGAGAGCACAAGTATCCCGGAAGTTACCGCGCGCGGGCCCTGGCAGGTCTGGATACCGCGCTCTGGGATATGGCCGGCCGGCGCGCGGGCAAGCCCGTGGCCAGCCTGATCGGCGGCGGACCGCAGCGCATACGCGCCTATGCCAGTTCCATGAAACGCGACATCTCGGCCGCAGATGAGGCCGCGCGTCTGGTGCGGCTTTGTGGAGAGCAGGGGTTCACCGCCGCGAAATGGCGGATCGGCGCGGAATGCGGCGACGACATCGACGAATGGCCGGGCCGGACCGTGGAGATCATCCCGACCGTGGCGCGCGCACTCGGCGACGGAATCGACAAGCTGGTCGATGCCAATTCAGGCTTCTCGGTTCCTCGGGCGATCGAGGTGGGCCGGATGCTCGCCGACCATGGGGTCAGCCACTACGAGGAACCGGTGCCCTACTGGGATCTCGATGCGACAAAGGCCGTGACCGATGCGGTGCCCATCGACGTGACGGGCGGCGAGCAGGACTGGGACCTCGTGACCTGGAAGCGCATGATCGACATGCGCGCGATCGATGTGGTCCAACCCGACGTCATGTACATGGGGGGCATGACGCGCACGCTCGAGGTCGCCCGCATGGCCGCCGCCGCGGGTCTGCCCTGCACGCCGCATTCGGCCAACCTGTCACTCGTCACCATGTGCTCGATGCACCTGCTGGCCGCGATTCCGAATGCAGGAAAATATCTTGAGGTCTCCATCGAAGGGGACGATTACTATCCTTGGCAGCGGAACCTGTTCCTCGGCCGACCTTTCAAGGTGACCGACGGCCACGTTGCCGTGACGGATGCTCCGGGTTGGGGCGTAGAGATCAGCCCGGCATGGCTCGACCGCGCCACGTATTCGGAGGCGGCCCTGGAAAACTTCAGACCAAGCGCCTACGGCGCACTTTATCACAAGGGAGGAAAACTATGACGAACCTGAGATTTCCGCGCGGGATGTCCCGCCGCGGGCTTCTGAAAGGCGCCGCCGCCATCGGTGCGGCCGGCCTGATTCTTCCGGCGAGCCTGGGCGCCGCCCGTGCCGAACCGAAGAAGGGCGGAGTCTTCCGCGTCGGCATCGGCCACGGCTCTTCGACGGACGGCTACGATCCCGGCCTTTGGGACAACCTCTATGCTCAGACCTTTGCCGCCTCCCGCCACAACCAGCTGATCGAGATCGCCGCGGACGGGAATCTCGTGCCGGAAATCGCCGAAAGCTGGGACTCAGCGGACGGCATGACCTGGGTCTTCAAGATCCGGGAGGGCGTTACCTTCCATTCCGGCAAGCCGGTGACGCCGGATGATGTGGTCGCCTCGCTGAACCACCACCGCGGCGAAACCTCGACCTCGGCGGCAAAGCCATATTTCGACGCGGTCACCGACATCAAGGTCGACGGGCAGAACGTGGTTATCACGATCTCGGCCCCGAATGCCGATTTCCCCTATCTGATGTCGGACTATCACCTGGCGATCATGCCGGGCACCGATGGCAAGATCGACCCGACCTCCTCGGACGGCTGCGGCGGCTATATCGTTGAGAGCTACGAGCCCGGCGTCCAGGCGACGCTGAACCGCAACCCGAACTACTGGAAGTCCGACCGCGCCCACTTCGACCAGATCGTGCTTCTGTCGATCCTCGACCCGGCAGCGCGGCTGAATGCCCTCATGACGGGCGAGGTGGACACGATCGACCAGATCGACCCGGCCACGATCGGCCTTCTGGAAGGCCGTGGCATCGCCAAGATCCTCTCGATCTCGGGCAATGCGCATTACGTCTTCCCGATGGACAGCCGCGCTGCGCCCTTCAGCGACAACAACGTCCGCCTGGCGCTGAAATACGCCTTCGACCGCCAGGAACTGGTGGACAAGATCCTTGCCGGCCACGGCTCGGTGTCGAATGACAACCCGATCGGCCCGGCAAACCGCTACTTCTTTGCGGAATTGGAGGCCAAGACCTATGATCCCGACAAGGCCAAGCACTACCTGAAGCAGGCCGGCATGGACACGCTGGAGGTCACGCTGTCCGCCGCCAATGCCGCCTTCTCGGGCGCGGTGGACGCCGCCGTCCTGATGAGCGAGAAGGCCGCCGCCGCGGGCATCACCATCACGGTGGACCGTGCGCCGGACGACGGCTACTGGGACAATGTCTGGATGAAGAAGCCGTTCTGCGCCTCCTACTGGGGCGGCCGTCCGGTCGAGGACCAGATGTTCACCACCGCCTACAAGACGGGCGCATCCTGGAACGAAAGCTTCTGGTCGAACGAGAGGTTCGACGCGCTGTTGGCTGCCGCACGGTCCGAACTCGACGAGGCAAAGCGCCGCGACATGTACCACGAGATGCAGCAGATCGTGTCCTTCGAAGGCTCGACCATCATCCCGATGTACAACAACTACGTGATGGCTGTCGCCAACGCCGTGGCAACTCCCGAAAAGGTTTCGAACAACTGGAACCTCGACGGATTCCGTTGCGTCGAGCGCTGGTGGTTCGCCTGAGCCTTAAGGACTGAAGCGAGGGCACCGGCGCATCGCCGCCGGGCCCCATCGCCATGTGTTGGCAAGGCGGCAGCAAGACCGCCGAACAGGTCCAAGGGGGGAAAGAATGAACGAAATCTGGCGCTTTATCGGGCGCAGGCTGCTTTTGGGCATCCTGACCCTGTTCGTCATCTCGGTGGTGATCTTCGGCGCGACCGAACTCTTGCCCGGCGACCTTGCCCGCGAGCTTCTGGGGCAGTCGGCGACCGAAGAGACCCTGGCCCAACTGCGCGAACAGCTTGGCCTGAATGATCCCGCTCCCGTGCGGTACTGGAACTGGCTGACCGGCGTGCTGCATGGCGATTTCGGGGTTTCGATGGCGACCAAGAAACCGATTGTCGACCTTGTGGGGGCAAGGCTGGGCAATACGCTGTTCCTGGCGCTGTATGCCGCTGCCCTTGCCGTACCGATATCGCTGGTCCTTGGCATCCTGGCCGCGCTGTGGCGCAACTCGATCTTCGACCGCGCCTCGAACGCCCTGGCGCTGACCTCGATCTCGTTCCCCGAATTCTTCGTGGCCTATATCCTTGTCCTGTGGCTGGCGCAGACCGGCTTCTTCCCGTCGATGGTGCGGATCACCGGGTCCACGACCTTCGGCGACCGGCTCTACATGACCTTCCTGCCCGCGCTGACGCTCACGCTTGTCGTCACCGCCCACATGATGCGGATGACGCGGGCGGCGATCATCAACCTGCTCGCCAGCCCCTATATCGAGATGGCGCGGCTGAAAGGCATGTCGCCCCTGCGCGTTGTGCTGCGCCACGCCGTGCCGAACGCGCTTGCACCGATCATCAACGTCGTGGCCCTGAACCTCGCCTATCTGATCACCGGCGTGGTGGTGGTCGAGGTGGTCTTCGTCTACCCGGGCCTTGGGCAATTGATGGTCGATGCGGTGACGAACCGCGATATCGCCGTGGTACAGGCCATCGCGCTGATCTTCGCTTCGGCCTATGTGCTTCTGAATCTCATCGCGGACGTTCTGTCGACCATCACGAACCCGCGTCTGATGCACCGGAGGTAAGGCAATGACGATTCTTCTTTCCCTGATCGTCGGCCTCGCACTCTTCTTCGTGATCGGCCATGCGGCTCGGATCGCCCTGCGCGGACTGGCCCCGGCTCATTACAAGCCCACTTTCCGCGACATGCCGCTCACGGCCTCCTTCGGCCTTGCGGTCATCCTCGTCTATGTCGTGGTGGCAGTTCTGGCACCCGTCATTGCGCCCTTCGGCGAGGGCCAGGTGTTGGGGGGCCAGTATCTTCCCTGGGCCTCGCCCCATTACCTTGGCACCGACAAGCTGGGCCGCGACATGCTGACCCGCCTTGTCTACGGCGCACGCAACACGGTGGGCATCGCTTTTGCCACCACGGCCCTGGCCTTTGTCGTGGGCTCGATCCTTGGCATCTGGGCGGCGCTTGTCGGAGGTTTGCTGGACCAGTGGCTTTCACGATTTGTCGATGCTCTGATGGCCATTCCGGCGCTGATCTTCTCGCTTCTTCTTCTGACGATCTTCGGCACCTCGGTTCTGACGCTGATCCTTGTCATCGCCGCCGTCGACGCCACAAGGGTCTACCGGCTAGCTCGGTCGGTTGCGCAAGGCATCGTCGTGATGGATTACATCGAGGCCGCCCGTCTTCGCGGCGAAGGGATGTGGCGGCTGATCCGCCGCGAGATCCTTCCCAATGCCGTGGCGCCCCTGGTCGCCGAGTTCGGCCTGCGCTTCTGCTTCGTCTTCCTTTCGATCTCGGCGCTGTCCTTTCTCGGCCTTGGCATCAAGCCGCCGACCGCCGACTGGGGCAGCATGGTGCGTGAAAACGCCACCCTGATCACCTTCGGGGACATCACGCCGCTTCTACCCGCAGGTGCCATCGCGCTGTTGACGGTTGCGGTGAACTTCGTGGTGGACTGGCAGTTGCACCGCGCCAGCGGGCTGAAGGAGTGAAGCCATGGAAGAACAGGTGCTTCTCACCATCAAGGGGCTTCGCATCGAAGGGCGTTCGGGCGACCAGTGGCATGAGATCGTCAAGGGCGTGGACCTTACGCTGCACCGGGGCGAGGTGCTGGGCCTGATCGGGGAATCCGGGGCGGGCAAGTCGACGCTGGGCCTTGCCGCAATGGGCTTTGCGCGCGACGGCTGCCGCATCTCGGACGGCACGATTGACTTCGACGGGATAGACTTGCGCACGGCCCCGGAGGCCGTGCGGCGCGGTCTGCGCGGCAAACGCATCGCCTATGTCGCGCAGTCGGCGGCGGCAAGCTTCAACCCCGCCCACAAGCTGATCGACCAGTATTGCGAAGCGCCCGTTGTCCATGGCGTCATGTCGCGCGAAAAGGCCGAGGCCGACGCGGTGGAGCTTTACCGCCGCATGCGACTGCCGAACCCCGAGGAAATCGGCTTCCGTTATCCGCATCAGGTGTCCGGCGGGCAATTGCAACGGGCGATGACGGCCATGGCCATGTCCTGCCGGCCGGATCTCATCGTCTTTGACGAGCCGACCACGGCACTCGACGTGACCACCCAGATCGAGGTTCTGGCCGCGATCCGCGACATCGTGCGGCAGTTCGGCACGGCGGCGATCTATATCACCCATGACCTTGCCGTGGTCGCCCAGATGGCCGACCGGATCAAGGTTCTCCTCCGCGGCGACGAAGTGGAAGAGGCCGATACCCGCAGCATGCTCGCCGCCCCCCGCGAGGACTACACGAAGAGCCTCTGGGCCGTCCGCAGCTTCACCCGGCCGGAACAGCCCCCGGCCTCGGGAACGCCCGTCGTCTCGGTCCGCAATGTTTCGGCAGGATATGGCGTGGTCGATGTCCTGAAGGACATTTCGTTCGACATCCACGCACGCCGCACGGTGGCCGTGGTGGGGGAAAGCGGCTCGGGCAAGTCGACTGCCGCCCGGGTCATCACCGGCCTTCTGCCGCCGCGAAAGGGAGAGGTTCTCTTCAACGGCAAGCCCCTGCCCCCCAGTTTCAAGTCGCGTTCGCGCGAGGAACTGCGCCAGTGCCAGATGATCTACCAGATGGCCGACACGGCGTTGAATCCCAAGCTCACCTTGCGTGAGCTGATCGGACGGCCGGCCGAGATGTATCTGGGGCTGAAAGGCAAGGCGTTGGAGGCCCGCGTGCGCGATCTTCTGTCGCTGATCGAGCTTGAGCCGGACCAGTTCATCGACCGCCTGCCTGGCGAATTGTCGGGCGGGCAGAAGCAGCGCATCGGCATCGCCCGCGCGCTTGCGGCGGAGCCATCGCTCATCATCTGCGACGAAGTGACCTCGGCGCTCGACCAGATCGTGCAGGAAGGGATCCTAAGGCTCCTCGACCGGCTGCAATCGGAACTTGGGTTGGCCTACATGTTCATCACCCATGACCTCGCGACCGTGAAGTCCATAGCCGACGAGGTCGTGGTGATGGAGCATGGCGTGGTGGTGGAGCGTGGAGCGAAGACCGAGCTGTTCGATCACCCGCATGAGCCCTATACCAGACTTCTCCTCTCCTCGGTGCCCGAGATGGACCCCGACTGGCTGACCCGTCTTCTGGCTGCAAGGGGGGAACATGCGTGACCTTGCAGGGGTTGCGGCGCTGGTCACCGGCGGAGCCTCGGGGCTTGGCCTTGCAACGGCGCGGGGACTTGCCGCTACCGGCGCAAGGGTCGCCGCGCTGGACCTGACGCCGGGCGAGGCGGAGCCCGGCATCCTGCATTTGGCCTGTGACGTGGCCGACGAGGGCTCGGTGGTGGCGGCCCTCGATGCAGCGGAAGCCGAACATGGCGCGGCGCGCATCGTGGTCAATAGCGCCGGCGTCCCGGGGTCGATGCGGCTTGTGGGCCGCGACGGGCCCGTGGACATGGGCCGGTTCGCCCAGGTGATCGGGGTGAACCTTCTGGGCACGGTCAGCGTGATGACCAAGGCGGCCGCGCGCATGATGGCCTTGGAGCCGCTTGGCCAGGACGGAGAGCGCGGCGTGATCGTCAACACCGCCTCGATCACGGCTTATGAGGGCCAGATCGGCCAAGGTGCCTATGTGGCCTCCAAGGGCGCCATCGCTGCCATGACCATCCAGGCCGCGCGCGAGTTTGCCGCCAAGGGCGTCCGGGTGCTGGCCATCGCACCCGGCCTCTTCAAGACCCCAATGGCCTCCGAGGTCCCCCCGGAAGTGGTCGAGGCAATCACCTCCGACTCCATCTTCCCTCGCCGCTTCGGTGAACCCGAGGACTTCGCAGACCTTTGCCTGTCGATGATCCGCAACCCGATGCTGAACGGCGAGGTGATACGGCTGGATGCGGGGGTGCGGCTCCGCGCTAGCTGATCACTCGCGCCCCTCGGCCGCCTCTGCCAGCAACCAGTCCCGGAACACCTCGGCATCGGGGTGCCGCGGACCCTTTTCCGGCGCGACCAGAAAGAACCCCTCCTTGATCGGCAGGGCCAGATCGAAGGCGGGGACAAGACGTCCCGAGGCGAGCTCACGTTCGAGCATTGAGGATCGACCAAGCGCCACGCCGCCGCTCTGGGCCGCGACCTCCAGTGCCATCGGCGTGGTGTCGAACCATAGGCCCGCCCCTGGATCCACCTGGTCCGCTCCTGCCGCGGCAAGCCACGTCGCCCACCCTTCCTGATAGCCGAGAACATGCAACAGGCGTTCCTTGGCCAGATCGTCCGGATCCGCCATCCGGGCAGCGATCTCCGGAAGGCACATCGGGATCAGTCGTTCCCAGGTAATCCTGTCGGCGGAGAAGCCGGACCACTTCCCGAAACCATACCGGATATCCAGATCGAAGGTCTCGGAGTCATAATCTTCGGCCCAGACAGACGAGACGATCCGCACCTGCGTCTTGGGGTGTGCCGCCAGGAAGCGCGGCAGGCGCGGGGCCAGCCACGTTATCGCATAGCCGACCGGCGCGCGAACCGAGAGGATGCCCAGGCGACGCCCGCCAAACACTTCGACCGTGCCTGCCGAAAGCCGTTCGAAGGCATCGTTCACCTTGGGAAGGTAGGCGGCCCCGGCCTTGGTCAGCGTCACGCTTCGCGGCAGGCGCTCGAAAAGCGGCTCGCGCAGATGATGCTCCAGAAGTTTCACCTGCTTCGAGATCGCCGCCTGGGTCAGGTTCAGTTCTGCCGCAGCATTCGTGAAGCTCAGGTGCCGCGCAGCAGCCTCGAAGGCGCGCAACCAGGGAAGGGGCGGCATCTGATGTGTCACTGGCGAAACTCCGTTCAATCGTCCCCGCATGCCTGCGCCCGGAATTCCGCCTTGGCTCGTAGCGACGCATGACTATTCGGAAACTGAGCTTAGCCCCTCTTTTCGTCATTTGTAAGTTGGCCATGACGTGCCTAGCGTCGGAATCGACGATTGGAGGAGACCTGATGGAGCCGCATTTCGCACTGAGCATCGGCCAGATCCTGCGCGCACCGGTGGCCCGCAATCCCGATCAGCTGATCGCTGACGGGAATGGCCGAGCAGTGACCTACCGCCAGTTCCACAACAGGGTAGACCGGCTTGCACGCGCACTCCGTGACCTGGGTCTGGCTCAGGGAGCTACCGTGGCCGTCATGGATTGGGACAGCCCGCGCTATCTGGAATGCTTCTTCGCAATCCCGATGATCGGGGCGACGCTGCACACGGTGAACATCCGGTTGTCGCCCGAACAGATACTCTTCACGATCAACCATGCCGAGGACGATGCGATCCTCGTCCATGAGGATTTCCTGCCGCTTCTGCTGCCTCTCCTGCCCCGGGTCGTCCGGCCTGTCACGCTGATCCTTCTCTCCGACAGCGAGGGCGTGGACCTTCCCGAGGGGTTCGCAGGGGAATACGAAGTGCTTCTGGCGCAGGCAGGGGGCCCGGTCAGCTATCCCGACCTGCCCGAGACCACGCGGGCGACGCTGTTCTACACCACCGGCACGACCGGCGATCCCAAGGGGGTCAGCTACACGCATCGCCAACTCGTGCTGCACACACTCGCGGTCACGGCGGATCTGGGTACGGTTCCCGGCAGCGGCGGGCTGAAGCGCGACGATGTCTACATGCCGATCACGCCGCTCTTTCACGTCCATGGCTGGGGCTTTCCCTATGTCGCCACCTTCCTCGGGCTGAAGCAGGTCTATCCCGGCCGGTACGACCCGGCCCGGCTGCTGGCGCTTGTCACGGAACATGGCGTCACATTTTCGCATTGCGTGCCGACCATTCTTGCCATGGTCCTTGGCGCACCTCAGGCGGCGACAACGGATCTTACGCGCTGGAAGGTCCTGATCGGCGGCTCCGCCTTGCCCGAAGGGCTGGCGCGGCAAGCGCGCTCCCGTGGCATCGACGTTCATGCCGCCTACGGCATGTCCGAGACTTGCCCCTTTGTCACCCATGCCGACATGGTGGCCAGCCAATCCTCCGATGACCTTTCCATCCGGACCGCCACGGGCAAGCCCGCGCCCCTTGTCGAGGTGCGGGTGGTCGACCCCGACATGACTGACGTCCCCCACGACGGCCGCACGACCGGCGAGGTGATCGCTCGGGCGCCCTGGCTGACGGAGGGATACCTGAAGAATTACGCCGCCCGCGCCGATCTGTGGCGCGGCGGGTGGCTTCATACCGGCGATGTCGGCCACATGGCGCCCGACGGAACGCTGCGGATCACGGATCGGCTGAAGGATGTGATCAAGTCGGGGGGCGAATGGGTGTCCTCGCTGGTGCTGGAGAACCTCGCCTCCACCGCGCCGGGCGTGACCGAGGTTGCCGCCGTCGGCGTGCCGGATGACCGCTGGGGCGAACGACCGGTTCTGGTGGCGGTGATCGAGGGCGACGGGGCGGTCGAGACAGCAATCCGCGCCCGGATCATGGCAGCGATAGAGCGGGGCGAATTGCCGAAATGGGCAGCACCCGACCGCATCTGCCCGGTTGCCGCCCTGCCCCGCACCTCGGTCGGCAAGATCGACAAGAAACGCATTCGTCAGATGCTCGAAGCCGGAGAAATCGCCTGATGCGCGAAGCTGTCGTCGTTTCCTACGCCCGCACGCCCATCGGCCTGGCCTTCAAGGGCAGCCTGAACAATGTCAAATCGCCCACCCTTGCCGCCCATGCGATCTCGGCGGCGGTCGTCCGCGCGGGGATAGATCCTCGCGAGGTCGAGGATCTGGTGATGGGCAGCGTCCTGACAGCCGGAACCGCCGCAATGAACCTCGGGCGGCTGTCCGCCTTGGCCGCGGGCCTGCCGGTCACGGTCGCCGGCCAAACCGTCGACCGGCAATGCGCCTCAGGGCTGCAGGTCATCGCCATCGCCGCGCATCAGATCTTGGAAGGCGGTATGGACGTCGTGATAGCCGCCGGTCAGGAGAACATATCGGCCATCCAGACCCCCTATTTCGACTGGGCCTCGCGCGAAATGGCCCCCTCGGTCACCGATCGCGAGCCGCTGGCCTATCTGCCGATGCTGGACACCGCCGAGGAGGTGGCTCGCGCCTGGGGCGTCAGCCGAGAAGCGCAGGACGCCTTTGCCCTGCAGTAGCCGCAGCGGACCGCCGCCGCGCAGACCGAGGGCCGCTTCGACACCGAGATCGCGCCAATCACTGCAACCCGGCTGGTGAAGGACAAGGCGACCGGAGAAGTGCGATCCGAAGTGGTCACGCTGGCGCGCGACGAAGGCAACCGCCCCCAGATGACCGCAGAAGCGCTTGCCGCGCTGAGACCCGTCCGCGAAGGGTGGTGGTCACGGCCGGCAACGCCAGTCAGCTCTTCGACGGCGCGCCGGCGATGGTGATGATGGAGCGGCGCGCGGCCGAGCGGCGGGGGCTGCCGATCATGGGGCTCTTCCGGACCATGGCGGTCGCGGGCTGCGCGCCCGAACACATGGGCATCGGCCCGATCCACGCCGTCCCGCGCCTTCTGGAGCGGACGGGGCTACGTTCCGCATCGGTAGGGCTGTGGGAGCTTAACGAGGCCTTTGCCGCCGAGGCGCTGCCCTGCATCGACAGGCTCGGCCTCGCCCCCGCCGCTGTCAACGTCGATGGCGGGGCGATATCGGTCGGACATCCCTATGGCATGACGGGCATTCGGCTGGCCGGTCACGCCTTGACCGAGGGGCGTCGCAGGGGTGTCTCGAACGCGGTGGTGTCGATGTGCGTCGGCGGCGGCATGGGTGCCGCCGGTCTGTTCGAGATCGGATGACCCCCATCATGACAAGAACAGGGCCTGAGCCAGAATATCCGTCATTTGCGGTACGCAGGCTCAAGGGGACAAGCTTTGGCCACGCGGCCGGGTCTCAGGTCGCGCTCCTTGACGGTTTTTCCGTAACTTACCCCTGCTGACGGGCTGAAGCCCATCGGCAGGGTCTTTGCGAGCTAACCAGAAAGCACAAGACCGATGACCCTGCGTTTGACGCCTTCCGGAATTGCCCTCGCAACCCTGTCGAGCCTTGGCGCGACACCGCTCCATTCCGAAACTCCGGACTGGACGCAGGTCGACTGCATGACGGCGATGCAACCGGACACGGCGCTCTTTCCGGACGTGCTGCTCGATCTGGTGTTCACGGCAACTGGCGATGCCCTACAGCTCGATCCGTGTCTTGTCCTCAGACCCGTCGCTGAACGGACCGCGAGCCTCCCGATCTGTCTGGAGCAGCCTCATGACGGCGAAACCTGGATCGGCAAGGCCAGCTTCGACACTCGGGGAGAGGAGACCACACCACTCAAGGTGCGGTTCACTTCGGTCTCCTCGGGCGGGCTCCCGTTCCGCAATCCCGACTTGGACCCTGCGTCCCGGGCCGCGGTTCCGGCCACGACTTCGCCTTCGGCTGCAGATCCGGCTGAGGTCTCTGCCGCCCTCGAAGCCGCCCGTGCCATCGACCTGTTCTGAAAACCGGAGCTCACCTTGTTTGGCATTACACCATCCGCCCGCCTGCGTCCCTCACCGTTCTACGACTCGACCCTCAAGGAAGGCGTAACCAGCTTCACCACCTACAATCACATGCTGATGCCCACGGCCTTTGGCGATCCAGAGGGCGAATATTGGCGGCTGATCAACGGCGTCAGCCAGTGGGACGTGGCGGTCGAGCGCCAGGTTCAGCTCAGGGGACCCGATGCGGGCAGGCTGGCGCAGATCCTTGCCCCGCGCGACCTGTCGAAACAGAAGGTCGGTCAGGGCAAATATGTGCCCTTGTGCAACCATCGGGGCGTTCTGATTAACGATCCCATTTGCCTGAAACTGGCCGATGACCTCTACTGGCTGTCGATCGCGGATTCGAACATCTGGTTCTGGGCCGAGTCCATCGCCGCAGAACGGGGACTGAACGTCGAGGTCAGTGAGCCCGACGTTTCCCCAATGGCCATTCAGGGCCCCAAGGCCGAGGATGTGGTCGCCCATGTCTGCGGCGACTGGGTGCGCGGGCTGAAATACTTCTGGTTTGGCGAGACCGAGATCGGCGGCATTCCCGTGGTCGTCCAGCGTTCGGGCTGGTCGAAGCAGGGAGGCTTCGAGATCTACCTGCGCGATGGATCCAAGGGCACCCGGTTGTGGAACATCTTCAAGGAAGCAGGCCAGCCTTGGAGCATCGGACCCGGAAGCCCGAACTGGTGCGAGCGGGTGGAATCCGGTCTGATTTCCTACGGCGGGGATACGAACAGCACGACGAACCCCTTCGAGGTGCGGATGGGCAAGTATGTCGACCTCGACGTGCCCGACGACACGGTCGGAATCCAGGCCCTGCGCAGGATCGCGGCCGAGGGTCCCAAGCGCTGTTCGCTGGGCCTGATCCTTGACGCAGGCAAACCGGTGAAGCCCGGCTTCCTCTGGAACCCGATCTTCAGGAACGGCCGTAAAGTGGGGGACTTGACGAACTGCATCTTCTCTTACCGGCTGAAGAAGAATATTGGCTTCGCGCTGATCGACCGGTCCTGCGCCATCGGCGACCGCGTCGAGGCCCGCATTGACGGTTTGATGCAGCCCGGTGCGCTCACCGACCTGCCCTTTCTCTGAGAGACCCATGAACCTCGATTTCATCACCGAACCCGCCCGCCATGTCCCTGTCATCCACCGGACCGATGTTCTGGTGGTCGGCTCCGGCCCCGGCGGGCTGGCCGCGGCACTCGCCGCCGCGCGCGCCGGGGCCGATGTCTGTCTGGTGGAGCGCTTCGGCTGTTTCGGTGGCAACATCACCGTGGTCGGGGTGGAGGGCTTTGCCTGGTACCGGCACGAGGAAACGGTCGAGGCAGATGGCATCGGGCGCGAGTTCGAAGAGCGGGCCAAGGCGATGGGCGCCGCCGTGCCCGAGAGCCAGTCGCTGAGCTATGAATTGGACAGCGAAGGCTTCAAGCTGGTCGCCGACGCGCTGGTAGAAGAGGCCGGGATCCATCCCATGCTCCACCGCCAGTTCGTCGCTCCGGTGATGGAGGACGACCGCATCGCCGGGATCATCGTGGAATCGAAAGCCGGCCGCGAGGCGGTCCTTGCCCGCGTAGTGATCGACGCCACGGGCGATGCCGATGTCGCTCATCGTGCCGGCGCGGCAACGCGCAAGACACCCGCCGAGCAGATGCAGGCGGCCTCGGTCATGTTTCACCTGGCCGGGGTCGACAAGGCCGCCTTCATGGCCGAGGTGAAGGCCGATCCCCAGACCTACAAGGATTGGTCGACCGGCGAGTGGTCGGTGGAAACCGACGGCAAGGAAGACGACATGTTCTCGCCCTTCCTCAAGAAGCCCTTCGCCCGGGCGATCGAGGAGGGTCTGATTCCGAAGCACCTCAACACAATCGCCGGGACCTGGGGTGCGATGCATGATACCGGCGAACTGACCTACATGAACCTCGTGCACCTCGCGGGAATCGACGGCACCGATCCCGACAGCATGACGAAGGGTGAGATCGAGGGCCGCAGGCAGGCGATGCTGGCGATCGAGGCGCTGCGCCGCTTCATGCCGGGCTGCAAGGGTGTCCGGCTGCGCAACTTCGGCATGACCATCGGCATCCGCGACACCCGCAAGCTCGACGCGGTCTACAATATGACCGAGACCGATGTGCGCCACGAAGGCCGGTTCGAGGATACCATCGGCATCTACCCCGAGTTCATCGACGGCTACGGCATTCTCATCATTCCGACCACAGGGCGGTACATGCACATCCCCTACCGGTCGATGCTGCCAAAGGGGGTCAGGGGGCTCCTGGTCACCGGCCGGGCCATCGGTGGCGACATGGTCGCCCATGCCGCCACTCGGAACATGGCCTGCTGTGCCGTGGCAGGACAGGGCGCTGGCGTGGCCGCGGCGCTCGCGGCACGCAATGGCCGGGATGTCCGAGAGGTGGATATGGGCGCGGTTCAGGCCGAACTGGTCCGCCAGGGCGTGCGGATCCGATGACCGGCCCCGCGCAAGGCACCAGCCCCCGCGAGATTGCCTGCGATGTCGCGGTCATCGGCGGCGGCACCGCCGGGTTCGGCGCGGCCCTTGCGGCGGCGCGCGCGGGCCTCTCGGTTCGGCTGGTCGAGGCCGGGTCCAAGATCGGCGGCGTCATGGCCTTCTGTCCCGGCATGCCCTGGGGGGGCGGCTATCCGCTGGGGCACAACATCGGCGGCATCTTCGGGGAACTGACAGGTCGGCTCACGGCGATGACGCCGCCGGCCGCCGAAGTCCGGCCCTGCGCGCTCGAGAATTTCGGCGCCGAAGTGCTTTACGATCACGAAGTCGCCACACTGACCATGTTCGAGATGCTGTCCGAGGCTGGAGTGACCCTGCATCTGAACAGCTTTGCCCTGAGCCCCCGGGTGGAGGGCGGTCGCATCCGGTCGATCGACTGCGCCGACCGGCGCGGCGCCTTCAGCATCCGCCCAAGCGTGGTGATCGACTGCTCCGGCGACGGCGATATCTCTGCCAAGGCCGGGGTGCCCTACACTTTGGGCGACGCGCAGGGCAACATGATGGCCGTCACCCTGTCGTTTCACATGATCGACGCCGATCCCGACAGGGTCTTTGCCGAAGGCGATCCCTATTTTCGGCACCACGCGGCAAGGGGCATCGCCGAAGGCAGGCTGCATCCCGACCTTGCCAAGCTCTACCTCATGCGCGGCTTTCACCCCGGAGCCGTGTTCTGCAATACCGTGACGATCCGCGGCGTGGATGGCACCGACCCCGACGCGGTGACCCGCGCAACCCAGGAGGGGCGCCGCCGCTGCCATCAGGTCGCCCGATTCCTGATCGATACGGTACCTGGGTTCGAGGCCGCGCAGATGTGGGGCGTCGGTCCCACCGTGGGCGTGCGCGAGACCCGCAAGCTGGAGGCCGTGTATCGCATCACCGGCGAGGACATCGCCCGCGCCACCAGGTTCGCCGACGGGATCGTCGCCTGCGACAACCCGATCGACGACGTGATGCGCAATACCGCCGAGATGACCCATGAGGCCGCAGTCGGCGGCGGGGAGTATTACACGATACCCTTCAGGTCGCTGATGCCGCGCCAGATCGGAAACCTTCTGTTCGCGGGCCGCCTGATCTGCGCCGATCCCGTCGCCTTTGCCTCGGTGCGGGGCATGCCGCAATGCATCGCGATGGGTCAGGCGACCGGCGTTGCCGCCGCGATGGCTCTGGAACAGGGCTGCGGGGTGCAGGCACTGGACTTGGCGGACCTCGTGTCGCGGCTGACCGAGCAGGGGCTGTGGACATGATGCGGTTGGTGCGCGCCCTCGATACCTCCGGGTTTGTGTGACTGGTTTTCTTCGCCATCACCCTTGCCGCATGGGCCGGGATTCTCGTCACCGCGCCGACGTCGCCTCTTGCCGGAAAACCGGCCTTGTTGCGCAAATCCTCCTGAGGCCGGATTTGCCCTTACCCTCGATGGAGTCATTCTGCGCGCTGCGCGATCGCTGTGCCAAGAGAGGTGAAGCGGACGACCAGGCTTCGCCCGTGATGGCCGCTTCGGCGCGCCAAGGCTGGGGGCGATACGGGATCTGAACCATCAAGTTTTCTGACGACGGCACAGCATGCTGAAGTCCCGAACCGGCCAGCCCCGCCAGGTCCAACAAGCTAGCCACCATGCCGGTCGGCTGCCGCCTGCGTTTGCCGGTCGGTTCGGCAAGCCGCTGTGACCCAGAACCGAACCATGACGACTGCAATCCATGCTTCGCCAAGGCGGCGTTGCAGCTGCGCCAGTTCGTCGTGCGGCGGGTCGGGGGCTTTGGTCAGCTAACGCCGACTGACTGACGGGCTGGATTGGCGCTGTGAATCCGTCACGGTATTTGCACACGGAAGCTGGCGGAGAAAATGCGACTCGGGGCTGGTGGCGGAGGGGACGGGACTGGCATCGAACGTTCTCTGGCCCGTAACCCATTGCAATATAGGAAAATCGTCTCAGTTCGCGGCGTCGTTCGATGCAATCGCGACCGGGAGCGAACTGTTCAAAGCTTCTGCTTCGCCGCCGTTAGCCGCAGCGGCATCCGCAGGCCGGCCGCGAAACTGCTGACCCCGACCCATGGCGGCGATGACCGCGAGGTGGCACAATCTGCCCTATCCATCGATGAAGAGAAGGTCCGACAGCCGGACCCAGCCTTCCCATCCCCCTTGGCGGACCTTCTGCCAGCCCTCTACTTGATATGGTAGAAGGGCGATGCCGCAGCTTCGTGGAGCGAGGCGTGCAAGCACTCGCGAACCATCGGACGGCCAGGCCCGCAGTGCCACGGCTTGCGGCTGTGTGAGCGGGCTGAGGCAGTTCGTTGCGCGCGACACCGCCGCGATGTGGCGGCGGTGCACCCAGCCGGCATGGTGGCCGTCCTCCACCGGGCACCAGTTGCCGCGGCACGCTGCGGTTACGGTCAGTCCGCAGGTCGCATAGGGCAAGCGGGTCACGACCCGGTGGCCGGTTCCGGGCCCGACGCGCAGGTTCAGCGGATCTTCGGGCGAAACGTGGACGACACAATGCTCGGCTCCCACGCGGACCGGTTCGGCCGCTGCGTGACCGGAAGAGCCGATGAGCGCGATCGGCGCAAGTGCCGCGAGGAGCGGGAGGACGCCTTTGGCAAAATTCATTGTACCGCCTCGAACACGTACTGCGCTGCGCCTTCGCCGAAACTCAGCGACCGGGTCGCCGGATCGAAGGCGAGCGGCGTGGTGAAGAGCGGCCCTTCCCAGACGATCCAGCGTTCGGGTCTTGCGGGGTCAACGCGAAGCTCGCCCGCCATCTCCCCGATATCGAAGATCAGCCGGTCGCCGTCGCGCCGCAGGGCCACCTCGCCCAGGACACTCGACCGATACCGTTCCACGGCGGCACTGGCCACCTCGGGCGGGATCGGTCGGGCGTTGGCCCAGTCAGCCGCACGGCGGTCGGCCTCGGCCCGGGCAATCAGGGCGCCAGCGTGGTGGTTTTCTGGCAGGTCGAACAGCACTTCGAGGAACCGCGCGCGGACCGCCTGGACGAAGTCGTTCGCCCGGCCCGCGTTGGTCAGGATCACGATGCCAGTACCCGCTTCGGGCAGGAAGGCCACCTCGCTCGTAAAGCCGAAGGTGTTGCCGCCGTGGTGGATCAGACGCTGACCCTTCCAGTCCTCGACGAACCAGCCGAGCCCGTAAGACATTGTCGCGCTGACCGGCACCTGTGGCGCGGTCAGATGGGCGAGGCTCTCGGGCGCGACGATGCCGTGCTCGCCGCCGGTGGACAGAAGCGCCTCGAGATAGCGTGCCATGTCGGCCGCGGTGGACCAATGCGCGCCGGCTGGTGCCACGGGCAGAAGCGCGGCTTCGGTCTGGATCGGCAGTGCGCGGCGCTGACCCGCGCCATGGGGCGCGTGAGGCGTGGCGACATCGGCATCGGCCATGACCTCGGAAAAGTCGAGCGTGGAGCGGGTCATGCCAAGGGGGGCGAACAGGCGTTCCTCCAGCAAGCGGGCATAGCCGGCGTCCAACGCACCCCATTCGGCAGCGTCGGCGGCGGCTGCGACCCAGCCGCCCGTTGCGACCAGCTGGTTCGAATACTGGAAGGCCTCGCCGAACCCGGTGAAGAACTCGAACCCGGCCAGAGAGCCGATCACCGTCTCGGCATCGAGGCTTTCCGCGTTGAACAGGAATTCCATGTCGCGGCGCGGCACGCCCGAGCAGGCGCAGACGAGGTTCTGGACGGTGATCGTCTCCGAAAGCTCCGGATCGGCGACGGCAAAGCCTGGCAGGACGCTCTGCACCGGTTGGTCCCACGACAACCGTCCTTCCTCCACCAGCCGGGCCATCAGCAGCGTCGTCATCGACTTGCCGATCGAACCAATCATCATCCGGGTGTCCGGTGTCACCGCATCGTCTGTGTCGAGGGCGCGGACGCCGAAGCCCTGCAGCATCCGGACCTCGCCGCCCTGCACCACGGCGACGACGGCGCCCGGTACGTCGAAGCGGTCGAGGTTGTCCTGAACGTAGGAACCCAGCGCATCCAGATCCGCCGCATCGAGGTCATCAGGCGCGATACCGGTGAGGTCGACAGTCGCCGCATCGGCAGGCTGGAACCCCGTCACGGCGATGTTCACCTGCGCGCCGCGCCGCTCGAGCGCGGCCAGCGTTCCGCGGATCAGTGTCACATGCAGGCGGCCGCCGCGGCTCTCGACGACAGCCTGACGGATCACGTCGCCCTCGGGCGGATAGGCGAAGGCCGTCGCGGTCTCGACCCCTTCGCGGGGTGGGGCCGGGACAACGGCGTGGGGGGCGGGCACAGTCTCGCCAGCCGCGCTCCACGCGGTATCGACCGCCTGCGTCGGTTCGCTTGCGTCCGACAGACCGAACCAGAGCGCGATGTCACCCTCCGGACTGGTAAGCTCCACAAAGGGTCCCGACCCGTCGAGCTGCCATCCCTCGGGCGAAACGAGAGTGAAGCGGTTTTCGGGATCTGTCCAACGGGTCATGGCGTCGTCCTCGGCGCAAACGGAAACGGTCAAGCCGATCAGAGCCGCCCCGACAAGGAAGCTGGAAAGAAAACGGTGTCTCATCGCGATGGTGCTCCGGTAACTGTCTTGTCGGCCTAGCGCCACGCCATCATGGCGGCGCGCGCCGCGGCTTCGTGCGGCAGGAGCGTGCGCTCACTCTTCGGCGGCAGACCGACATCGGCACGCAGCCGGTCATCGAGATGCGCGATCACTGATGCCGTGCGCTGACGGTTGCAGAGGCTCGAAAGGGTCTCCCTCAGGGGCAGGATGAAGCGGGGGGTCGCGAAGGTGGTATCGGCGAAGGTCATGGGTCTGGTTCCTTGAAGGGGGATCATGAGGTCAAAATGCGAACCGCGCGCGGGCGCGGGCGATCGACGGCGGTTCGGGCAAGGTTTCAGGCGTATGCGCGTCGGGCAGGCCTCGGCCGAGCGCCGTGACCACCGGTACGACACCGCCCCAGAGGCCGAGCGCATGGTCGCCCTCGTCATCCACGGGCGGGCCGCCGCGGACCTTGGCACTGGCGGCCTCGATCGTCAGGGCGACGACTCCTGTTGCCTTGCGCTCCTGAGCGGTCATCGGGCGGATTTCGGCATAGCGGCCTGGCAGCAGATGCTCGGTGATGGCCTGAAGGGCGGTTTCCAAGTCTTCGGGGTCCGTCACGGCACGCCCGGTCCCGTGCACCACCGCCGAGCGGTAGTTCACCGAATGATGGAACCCCGACCGTGCGGCCACGATCCCGTCGAGCAGCGTCACGGTCATCGACAGGGGTGCACCGTGGGCCAGCTTCACGATCCGTGCCTTCGACGCGCCGTGCAGCCAGAGGCATCCGGGGCCACGGGCGTAGGCCATCGGCATCACCATCGGCCGCCCCTCGGCGACAAAGCCGACATGCCCGACCATCCCAGCGTCGAGGATCGCGTGGACGGTCGCCTCGTCGTAAAGGGCGCGTTTGGGGTTGCGGGCGCGGTTGAAGCGGGGCTGGTCGGTCATGGCGCATCTTCCTCTTTCGGATGGGCGCCTTCTGCCCCATGATCTGGCCCCATGGAGGAGCCAGTCGGCAGGCGTTTCATGGAACCAGCAGTCTTTGCGAGCCTCGTGACGGTCGACCCCGCGGCGTCCGAGACATTGGTCGCCCGGCTCTATCGCGGCATTCGGACGGCGGTTCTGGAGGGGCGGCTGACTGCCGGCGAGTCGCTACCCTCGTCGCGCGCGGCCTCGGCCCTTCTCGGCGTCGGGCGCAACACGGTGAATGCGGCCTACGAGCTTCTGGCCGCCGAGGGGGTGATCGAGGTCCGGCCCGGGACGCTGCCGCGCGTGGCGGCACTGGATCTCGGACGGGCGTCCGGTTCTACATCGTCCGTCCGCCTGTCGGATCGCGCGCGGGCCGCAGGCACGACCCTTCGCCGGGGATTGTCCGAGGGCCGGCTTGCCCCCGGCTCGCCCGATCCGGCGCTGTTTCCCGCCGACGCCTGGGGCCGGGTCCTGCGCCGCGCCGCGCGGCACCGCCAGGACGGGGCCGAGGGCTATGCCCATTTCGAGGGCCTCCCCGAACTTCGCAAGGTGCTGGCCGACCAGCTGCACCGCCACCGCGGACTGGTCTGCTCGCCCGAGGATATCGTCGTGACGCCCGGAACGCAGGCGAGCCTCATGATCGCCGCAGCCACGTTCGCGGATCCGGGCGAGGTCGCGCTGGTCGAGAGCCCCGGCTACATCAGTGCGCGCGCGACGTTCGAGGCGGCCGGGCTGACCTGCCGCGCGCTACCGGTGGACGCGCAGGGTGCCGATCCCGCAGCAGCCGACCTGAACGCTGTTCGGCTGATTTATCTCACGCCCTCGACGCAGTATCCCACAGGCGTGCGCCTGCCGATGCCGCGCCGCCTTGCCCTTGTCGAGGCCGCCCGCGCCACTGGCGCGATGATCGTCGAAGACGACTACGACAGCGAATTCGTCTGGGAAGGCAGAGGCATCGCCGCGCTGGCGGCGCTGCCCGACGCCGGTCATGTCGTCTATCTGGGCAGCGCCGCCAAGAGCCTGCTGCCGGGTCTGCGCATCGGCTGGCTGGTGGCGCCCAAGGGCAGCGCCGACGCCGTTCAGGCGGTGCAGCGCAGGCTGGGCCTCGCGGCCAATGTCCACGCACAGGCGGCTCTGGCGGAGTTCATGGCGCAGGGAGCCTACCGCGCGCATGTCGCGGCGATCTCCTCGGCCTATCGCGAGCGCCTGCGGCTCGTCACGTCGGCGCTGACCGAGGCGCTCGGGGACCGCGTCCAGCTTTCCGCTCCCGATGGCGGCCTACAGCTGACGGCCCGCTTGCCGGAGGTGGCGGATGACGGCCCGCTGCGCGCGTCGCTGAACGACGCCGGCTTTGCCGTGTCTTCGTTGTCCGACTATTTCCTCGATGCTCCCGTGCAGGGGCTCGTCATCGGGTTTGGTACCGCAAACGCCCGCGATGCCCGTCGCTTCGCCGAGACGCTGCTCCGGCTTCTGGACAGGGGCGACGGAGGATAAACCCGAACCGGCTCCCATCAATCGATGACGACTGGTTCTGTGCGGGGGCGCACTTCCTCTGCATGGGTGGCGCCAGCTCTTCAGCAAGGCGCGACCATGACCACCATCACCGCAATCCGACCCGCCCCGTCCCTCACCCGCGCCGTCTGGATCGACCGGCTGCGCACGGGCCTCATCCTGCTGGTGATCCTGCACCACGCCGCCATCACCTACGGTGCGAGCGGCAGCTGGTTCTTCAAGGCTACCGAGGCGACGAGCATACCGCTCACCTTCCTCGCTGCCGTGAACCAGGCCTTTTTCATGGGGCTGTTCTTCATGCTCTCGGGCGCGCTCGCGCCGAGATCGCTGGACCGGAAGGGTGCGGCCGCCTTCCTGTCCGAGCGCGTCCTTCGGCTCGGGCTGCCGGTCCTTATGTTCGGCTTCGTGCTCGGACCACTGACCGCCGCGCTGGCCAGCGCCCCTCCTGGCGACATCCTCGCGGAGACGGGCCGACGTATCCTGCAGGCCAGCTTCATCCTTGGCCCACTCTGGTTTCCGGCGGCCCTGCTGGTCTTCTCCATCGTCCTCACCGTCTGGCCTGGACACGTTGGCGAAACCCGGCCCGTGCCGCCCTTCGTTCATAGGTTTGGCCTCGCGCTCCTCACTGGCCTCGCCGCCCTCGCAATCCGGCAGGTCGTGCCGGTCGGCGCGACGGTCGCGGGCTTCCAGCTTGGCTATTTCGCATCCTACGTCGTTCTCTTCGTGGTCGGCGTGCAGGCGTGTCGGAACGGCTGGCTCGACCGTCTACCGGCGCGCAGCCTGTGGCGCTCCATGGCCGTAGGTCTGGCGACGCTCCCCGTTCTGCCGGCCGTGCTGCTGTCGACCGATGCCCCCCGCTTCGAAACGGGCTTTTCGCTGGCCGCTATCTCCTATGCCTTCTGGGAGCCGCTGGTCGCCCTTGGCACCATCGCCGCGCTCGTCCACTGGACCCAGCGCAGCGGCGATCGCGCCAAGGCGTTCTGGACCTGGGCGGCGGCGAACAGCTACGGCGCCTTCATCCTGCACGCGCCGATCCTGGTGGCTGCGAGCCGCGCGCTCGATGGCACGGGCGTGCCGCATGGCGTGGCCTTGCCGGTGTCCGTGGTCGCTACGGCCCTCGCGGCCTTCGGACTGACGGCGCTATCGCGCAGGTCCGCGCTGGTGCGGCGGGTGGTCTGACGGCGAGGGCCCCTAGTAGGCCGGGGTGTCGTCGTGAAGCGCCGAGGCGACGGCGGGGCCGAGGGTGAACTCGCTGAAGCGCGCCCTGAACCCCGCACGCTCGGGCGAACACGCCATGGGCCCGACATGCGCCGGCCCCTCGGGAAAAGGCGCCACCCGTAGGAGTTGCCAGCGGTTCGCGGCATTGCGCGCCTGGATCACGACGGCGCCGCCTGTCCGCGTCAGGCGCAGGCGTTGCGGCCCGGGCGCAGGTCCCAGCGCCACCGTGGACCAGTCCGAAGCCCCCCGCGTCACCACGACCGAAAGGTTCGCCACCCCGTCGGACAGTTCGATCCCCGCCTTGATCCAGTGCGCCTCGTCCCGGCGCAGCATCACCCCGGCCTGATCGTAAAGCGCCTGGTAGTCACCGTCGAAGCCGACATGGGCCGTGAAGTCGCCCTCGACCGGCACCAGCAGCGCATGGCCGCTGTCGCGACGAAAGCCGTAGAGCGTATCGCGCCAGAAATCCGTGCGCTCGCCGGTTTCCAAGGTCAGGGCCTCGGCTGCCCGGTTCCAGGCGGGCGGCGGGTTCAACCAGTCGGCCCCATCGAGGGCTGTCAGTGCGGTCATGTCCGGTCTCCGTCCGTCGCCGTCATGCGGATCAGCGGCAGCGCGCGTCCGTGGTCGTCGGTGTCGCGCCGCCCCGTCTCGGCGAAGCCGCAGGCGGCGTAGAAGGCGCGCGCGCCTGCATTGGCCTCGTAGACCTCGACCGCCAGCCGCCCCTTGTGCCGAAGGGCCTCCCCGATCAGGGCGCGGCCCGCCCCGGAGCGATGTGCGGCGGGATCGACGAAGAGCCCGCCCACCAGGTCGCCCAGAAGCGCGATGAAGCCGATCACCGCGCCATCCCGCTCCGCGACGGTGATTTCGGCGGCCGGCATGTAGGTGTCACGGATGACCGCCGCATCCGCATCCAGCGTCGCGGCGTCGAGGAACGGATGCCCGGCCTCGGAGGCCGCGCGCCACAGGCTCATGCACCCCTCGAGATCCCGGTCAGCCTCGTAGGGCCTTAGCCGCAACCCGAGGTGCCCGTGCAGATGTGGCCGGAGGATGCCGGGGATGTTCCCCGGATGGACGGTGTCGGTGGTCCCGTCCAGGTCGTTCAGGCGCCACCACTTGTGGCGGTCAAGTACCTCGCGCTCATGCACGGTCCGGCCCGACAGGCTCAGGTCGGTCCTGTCGGTGCGGATGAGGAAGAACCTCTCCTGCGCCTCGACCCATGAGCCGTCCGGCATCTGCAGGGGAAAGTCGCGCGCATGGACAGGCGCGCCGGGGTCCGTGGCGGCGAGCCCGGTTTCCTCCGCGAGTTCGCGCAGGGCGGCATCCTTCCAGCTTTCGCCCGGCTCGAGCGCACCGCCCGGCGTGGCCCAATAGACCTGCCCGGCCAAGGGGCCGTCGCGGTGATTGAACTGCAGGAGTAAGACCCGGTCATCCGGATCGACGACCAGCAGGCGGGCGGCGGGGCGCGGTCTCATTTCAGCGGAGCGACATATTCATGCGACAAAGTGGGGAATCCCATCTCCGTCGTAGGGTAGGTTCGCCGCCTCTTCCAGCCTGCGCGTTCGTAGAAGCGGATCGCGCGCTCATTGAAGGTACGAACTTCCAAACGGCGGGCACCGAGCGCCTCGGCATGACGTAGCAGGCGCAGCCCGATGCCACCTCCCTGAAACTCGCGCGCCACATGAAGATCTTCGAGACAGTCATCCTCGACAAGGAGTGCGCCGACCAAATCAGGGCCCAGTTCGGCCAACTGGATACGGCCGAGCGCTGCGTCGAGAAACCGCGCGACGGGATCCTCGGCCCGAAACCGCGCCTCGGCTTCCGGCGGCAGATGCGGGGCCCAGAAGGTGAGCCACGAGTCGGCTAAAAGCGCATGCAAGGCGTCGCGATCCGACGCCTTCGCAGATCGGATCAGGACCGGCGCGGCGCTGGCACTGTCGCGTGCGCTATCGGAAAGCGATCCGGTCTCTTCGCGATCGCCTTCGACTGCCGGGGCGGTAATAGCGAGGAAACGAGCGGACTCGCCGGTCTCGTTAAGAACCTCGTGGGCAATGCCCGCGGGAATGCCGAGGAGATCACCCGGTCCAAGCCGGCGCGTTTCGTCCGGCAGACGGATGAGCAAGGTGCCTGAGAGCACGTAGAACGCCTGCTGACCCGACAGATGCCGGTGTGGACGTTCCGAGGTTCCGGGCGGCATCCGCTCCTCCCGGATACTCAGACCCGGCGTCTCGAGCAGCCGCCAGCCATCGCAGCCGTCTCCCCACGTGTAATGGGTTGCGGGATCGGCGCGGGATGATCTCGGCAAGGGCATCGGGACGTGGCTCTCTCGTTTGAAACGCTTCGGCAGGTGGAACGAACGGCCGGAGAAGTCGCGGCTTTGGAACGGTTCGGGCACAACACTGTCCATAAGCATCCGTCGGCTCAAATGACTCGTTAGCATCAAATTCTGCCAACACGGCAGCAAACGATGGACTGGTTTCCGTTCTTCCCCAATGCTCCCCGTGGCATTGCCAATTCAGGAGCGCTTTCGCCGCATCGAGAGAGATCATCGCACCGTGTCGCGGAACAGTCAGATACAGCCGATCCGCCGCGTCGGGTTCCTCGTCTACGAGGGAATGGCGGCAAGCGACATCCTCTGGGAGATCGACATGTTCCGCCTCGCACCGGTGATTGCGGAGGCGGAAGGGCTCGCCTGCCCCAGCTACGAGACGATGGTCGTCGGGCTGAAGCGAGGTCCGGTGACGACGTGGTCAGGGTTTCAGATCGTCGTGGAGAAGGCTCTCTCCGACCTCGGTGCGCGGCTCGACCTGCTCTACATCGGCAGCGCCGCGCCGGAGAACCAGGAGCGGCTCGCGGCCGATTCGGGATTTGCGCGGGCCATGGCGACGGTTGCCTCCAGCGGCTGCCGCATCGTCGCCGTGGGGTCTGCCGCCCTGATCCTCGGTCGGCTGGGTCTGCTGCGGGGGCGGCGCGCGACGATCCATACGGTCGCAGCACAAGTCTTCAGGGCCGAGTTTCCGGAGGTGGAGTTCGATCCTGACCCGCTCTGGGTCGAGGACGGGCCAATCGTGACCACGGCGGGATCCATGCCTGCGGTCGAGTTCACACTCGAGGTGCTGGAGCGGGATTGCGGGCGGGCGATGTCCTTCGCCATCGCCAAGGCGGGCCTCCTGCCGATGCGGCGCGGATCGAGCCAGAGCCGACTGTCGGCAGCACTCGTCATGCAGATGGAGGCGAGCGACCGGTTCGACGGGATGCTGCAATGGCTGAGCGAGAACCTGCACGTGCAGGTCACGGTGGCCGATCTGGCGGATCTGGCGGGCATGAGCCCCCGCAACTTTGCGCGCCGCTTCGTGGAGCGGACAGGGACGACGCCCGCGAAACTTGTCGAGATGCTGAGGGCCGAACGCGCGCGGCAGCTGATCGAGACGACGGCCCTGCCGCTGGTGCGCGTGGCCGAACGGTCCGGTTTGCGCGACGAGCAAAGCCTCCGCCGCGCGCTCGTCAAGGCCTTCGGCAAGACCCCGAGCGCGCTGCGCAGCCGGTCGACGCCGGAAGACTGACACCAATGGCAGAAACTGTCGGGTCCTTGTCCTAGGGGCCTGGGGTCGTTTCGAGGTAGTCAGGCCGCGACACGAAACGGCACCGACACGAATGGCGTCTCGATCTGCAAGGACTGCGAACCCCCGCAATGACACATGCAATGACCCTCGACGGCACCGCCAACTCCTCGACCCGACGCACGGCTAAGGTGATGAAAACCGCTCAGGCTCTGGTGTTCCTCGGCCTCGGCGGCTGGTGCCTTCTGACACCCCACATGGTCGAAGAGCTGTCGCTGAAGCCCGAGTATCAACACCTGAGCGATACCACCGCGCTCCTCATGGGCTGTTTCGGCGCGCAAGCGGTCCTTTGCGGCTCGCTCATGCCGCTCTCGCGCTTCACTGCGATGACGTTCCTCGGTTTCGGGCTTCTCGCCTCGATCCCGTTCTTCGTCTTCAACGCATGGTTCGTCTGGGTAGTGGAAATGTTCACGCCCCTCATGCTCCTCGACTTCGCCGGAAACGTCAGCTTCTTCCTCATCGGGATCTTCGGCTGGCGCCTGATGCGGCACGAGACGACCCCCGTCTGAGCCCGCAAGCCCCGGCGCCGCAGTTCCTCCCCTGACGCGGCGCCGGGCAACTCTGGCAGAAACTGACCGAACTCAACGGGCGGCGCATGGCGCTTGGCCGGCCGCCCTCTTCATGCCTCGTGAAAAGGAAAGACCCTGATGTTCGACACCGCAATCACCCGCCGCTTCGGCATCAAGACCCCGATCCTGAACGCCGGGATGGCCATGGTCGCCCGGCCCGATCTCGCCGCCGCCGTCTCGAACGCGGGCGGGCTCGGCATGATCGGCGCCGACGTCGCCCCCGCCGAGGCCCTGCGCGCCATGGTGCGCGCGGTGAAGGAGAAGACCGACAAGCCGTTCGGCGTCGATCTGCTCGCGCCGATGATCACCGACGCGCATCTCGACGTGCTGGCCGAGGAAGGCGTGGCGCTCTGCGTGGTCTTCTGGGGCAACCCGACCCGTGACCAGGTCGCACGGATCAAGGCGGGAGGCAGCGCCTTCTGGATGCAGGTCGGCTCGGTCGAGGAGGCGCTGGATGCCAAGGCCCTCGGCGCCGAGGCGATCATCGTGCAGGGGCTCGAGGGCGGCGGCCACAACCGCTCGGTCGCGACGACCTTCAACCTCCTGCCCGCCGTCCGCGCCGCCGTCGCCCCGATCCCGGTGATCGCCGCTGGTGGCATCACCGACGGCGCCAGCATGGCGGCCGCGCTGGCCCTCGGTGCCGAGGCGGTCTGGTGCGGCACGCGGTTCCTCGCCAGCCGCGAAGCCGACGCGAACGACGGATACAAAGCCCGGGTGCTGGAGGCAGGCGTGGGCGACACGCTCTCGACCACGCTCTTCGGCCCCGAGATGCCGCTCCAGCCCATGCGGGTGATCCGCAACGCGGCGACCGACGAATGGGCCGGCCGCGAGGAAGAGGCGATGGCCGCGACCGCCGGCCAGACCGCCGGAACCCTGCGCACGCCCAGTGGCGAGGTGCCGCTGCCGCGCTTCTCCGTATACCTGCCGACGCGCGACGTAGAGGGCGACCTCGACCAGCTCTGCCTGACCGCGGGCCAGAGCGCCGGCAAGATCCGCGAGCTGAAACCGGCGGCGCAGATCGTCGACGAAATGACCCGCGAAGCGCACGAGACCATCGCGGCGCTGGCGCGGCGTGCGACCGGTGCAGCGGCCGTTATGGCCGCCCTTCATCACGCGACCGCCGAGACTGCCCCGGCCTGAATACCGAACCCATTCTGAGAGAGACGACATGACGGACAATGTTCTGAAGAGAGTCTTCCCGACCCTCGATTTCACCGACCTGCCCCGAAAGGGCACGCGCCATCTGCACGCCCTGCTTCGGCGGGCGCGCGAGGCCCGGGACTTCCGCCATCTGGCGGGCCTTCCCGACTACCTCCTCGAAGACGTCGGGATGACACGCGAACAGGCGAAAGCGTTCGCGAGGCGTGCCACTTGGGATCCGCTGGCGCTGCGACGTCCCGCGGACTGAAAGGCGAGATCATGACCGGCTTCTGGACCCTCCACGCACCGGCCACGCTCGCCATGGTCCTGCCCGTGCTGATGATGCCGGGGCTCGACTTCGCGGCGGTCTCGCGCAACGCGCTGGCAGGGGGGCGCCCGGCTGGCATCGCCGCGGCGCTCGGCAATACGCTGGGCGCAGGTGTCTGGATCGTCGGTGCCGCGCTCGGCACCGGCGCCGTCACCGCGCGCATCCCCGGAGCGGAGGCGGCCCTCCGCCTCCTCGGCGGCCTCGTGCTCTTCTGGTTGGCCTGGCGGTTCCTGTCGCTTGCCCGAAGAGTGCAATCGGATACGCGATCGGGGCCGCCGCAGACCTCCCGCACCGGCGCGTTCCGCGACGGCGCGCTCGCCGCCCTCCTGAACCCGAAGACGCCGCTCTTCTTTGCCGCGGTCTTCGGTGCGAGCGGCCTCGCCACCGCCTCTACCGCGGACCGCAGCGCATTCGCGCTCGTCGTGTGCCTGCTGCACTTCGCATGGTTCGCGGGTGTGGCGCTGGTGCTGGACCGCATCGGAACGCGTCCAGGCAGCGGTCCGGTTCTGCAGATCGGTGCGGGCGCCGTCGCGATGGTTCTCGCCGCGGCCGGGATCATGGCGCTTCGCGGCTGATCAGGGATGAAAGGAAACGGAATGCGATTGCAGGGAAAGATTGCGCTCGTGACGGGCGCCGGGCGCGGGATCGGCGCCGCGATCGCTCAGGCGTTCGCAGCCGAGGGTGCGCATGTCTGGGTCAGCGACATCGACGCCGCCGCCGCGGAGGCTGTCGCCGGTGCGATCGGCCCGGCCGCGAGCGCTCTCGCGCTCGATGTGCGCGAACCGGACGATTGGCGCGATGCTGAGCGGGCCATCCTCGCCCGCGACGGACGGCTGGATGTGCTTGTGAACAATGCCGGTATCACCGGCCTCGAGGATGGCGCGGCGCAGGATGTAGCCACCGTCGCGCTAACCGACTGGCGTGCGGTGCTTGCCACCAATCTCGAAGGCGTGGTGCTCGGCTGCCAGATGGCGATCCGCGTCATGGGCGCGCGGGGCGGCGGTTCGATCGTTAACATAGCCTCGCGCTCGGGCCATGTCGGAATCCCGGCCGCAGCCGCCTATGCCGCCTCCAAGGCCGCGGTGCTGAACCACACGCGCAGCGTTGCGCTCCATTGCGCCGAGCGTGACCTCGGCATCCGCTGCAACTCGATCTCGCCCGCAGCCATCTTGACGCCGATTTGGGAGCCGATGCTGGGCGACGGCCCCGAGCGTGCGGCGCGGATGGCCGATTTCGTCGCCGACACGCCGCTGCGCCGCTTCGGCGAACCAGCGGAGGTGGCGGCGCTGGCGGTTCTGCTCGCCTCCGATGAGGCCCGCTACATGACCGGCTCCGATCTTGCGCTAGACGGCGGGCTGCTGGCGGGCACCGCCGCCCGGCCGGAGGTCGAGCAATGAGCGGTTCGACCTTGTCTCGACGGGGGCTTGCGGCGGTCTTCCCGATGATTTCGGGCGCCGATGCCGACGCCTGGGCGCGGCACACGCACCCTGTCAGCGTCTGGACGCGCATCGGCCTCGGTCTGCCGCTCCTGATCCTCGCCGGCTGGAGCCGTGTGTGGATCGGCCCGTGGTGCATCGCGGCGCTCCTCGGGGCGGTGCTGTTTCTTTGGCTCAATCCACGCATGACGCCGGTTCCCAAGTCCACCGATAACTGGGGCGCGCAGGCGGTAATCGGCGAACGCCGATGGGTTCGGACGCCGCGCGCCGACCTGCCACGCTGGCACCGCACCGTGCCGCGCGTCCTGATCCTCAGCTCGGGCCTGGGCCACGCCGCCGTGCTTTACGGCGTCGTGGTCCTCGACCCGTGGTTGACGGCGCTCGGATACGCCACCGGCATGCTCTGCAAGCTCTGGTATCTCGATCGCATGGTCTGGCTCGAGCGTGACATGGGACGGGATCGCGATGCCTGATCTGCACCTGCCTCCCGTGCTGCTGCTCCACGGCGTCTGTTCGACAGGAGAGACCATGGGCGCTCTCGCCGACGCCTTCCGCGACCGTGGTTGCCGCGTGGCTGCCCCGACGCTGGCGCCGCAACGGCGAACCGATGCAGGCGCGCTCGACGGCAGCCTTGCGAACCTGACGCTCTCCGTTCTGCTCGAAGAGGCCCGCGACCATGCCCGCGCCATGACAACGGAGTTCGCCGAGAAACCTCTCGTCGTCGGGCATTCTAACGGGGCGCTTCTTGCCCTGGCACTTGCCGGCATGGGCGCGGTTGGCGCCGTCGGTCTCGCGGCCCCTGCGCCACCGCCCTCGGTGCCCGGCGCACCCCTCTGGCTGCGCAGGCTGCTGTTCTCGCGATTGTTCGGCACGGGCTGGGAGACGCGCGCCATCCGGTTCCGTCCAGGATGGCCGTTCAGGGAAGAGATGCCTGGCATGGACCTCGCGCGAACCCTTTGCCCCGACAGCGGACCAGCCATGGCCGAGGCGCTGGCGCCCGCGCGAGGCGGACCTTTCGACCCGACGCCCCCGCTTCAATGCCCTGCCGTCGTCGTCGCCGGATCGAAGGACAAGATGGTCCCGATCGCCCTGACGCGCAGCCTCGCGCAGAGCTTCGGCGCGGCCCATCGCACGATCGACGGCGCGGGGCACTGGCTTATCGGAGAAAGGGCGCATGGTCGTGCCATCAGCACCGCCATTCTCGAAACCCTGAATGAAAAGGCGTGACGACATGATCACCGAAACCCCGATACGACCAAGAGGCCACTTGGAAATCGAAGGCGTCTTCGTCCCGTTCAGCAGCGAAGGCGAGGGGCAACCGGTTCTGCTGACGCATGGCGTACTCGGCGACTTGCGCAGCCTCGCCCCGGCGGCCGGCGAGCTTTCCGACGCGTTCGAGACGATCACCGCGTCGCTGCCCGCCCTGCCGGCCGTAGCACGGCCGAGCCGGCCCTTCGGCACGGCGGGCCAGCGCGACGACATCATAGATCTCATCTGGTCGTTGGGGCGCGGCCCCGTTCACCTGGTCGCGTGGTCGTTTTCGGCGCATTCCGCGTTGGCCGTGGCCATCGACCGCCCGGACCTCGTGCGCAGCCTCTTTCTTTACGAACCCGGCTTTCCGACCTTCATCGAGGACGACGCCATGCGCGACGCCGTGATGGCGGATATGGGCGCGGCCTTCGGGCCGGTCGCGCAGGCGGTCGAAAGCGGTGACCGAAAGGGCGCCGTTCGGCTCGCGATCGACGCTGCGGCGCGACGGGTCGGCCATCATGACGCTCAACCCGAGGCGATCCGGGCGATCTACCGCGACACTGCTCACACCCTTGAAGCGATCTTCGCGCAGACGCAGCCGATCCCGCTCGGGTCCTCGGATCTTTCGCGAATCCACTGCCCGGTGACGGTGGCGCGCGGGGACGGAACGCGCGACTGCTACGCCATCGTCTCCGATGCAGCGGCGCGCCTCGTACCGGGCGCCGCGCATATCGTCGTGCCGGACGCCGGCCATCTGCTGCCCGAACAGGACCCGGCGCGCTTTGCCTCCCTCGTGAGAACGCATCTCATGGTCGCCGAGGGCCAAAAAGACAGCGCCGAACGTACGGCAATGGAGGCCGCCCAATGACGCTCGACGGACGCCGCATCCTGCGTTGGCACGCAGGCTTCCTGATGACGCTGACGCCGATCCTGACGGTCGGCTCCTATGTCGGATTGTTCACCGGTCTGGGGCCCTATGGTGGATTGGCCGAAAACCCGATGGCCGTCGCGGGGCTCGCTCAAGCCTATCCGCTGATGGGGCTGGTCGCGGTGGCGATGTGGATGGGTGCGCGCGGCCCCGCGCCCCGGCGCTTCAGTCTGCTGGCCATCGCCGCCCACTGCATTCCGCTCTCGGCGCTGGCGATGCTCTGGGAGCCGATCATGGCAAGCCCGATTGCCCCGGCGATCCCGCTGAGCTTCCTGATCCACGGCGGCGGCATCGCGGCGGAGCTCTGTTCACTCGCCTTCGCCTCCAGAGACGGCAGCCGGCATGTGTGACCGTCGTCCACGATTCGTGATCCGGGAGGTTTCCCCGAAGGATATGGAAGCCCTCGATGCCGTGGAACGATCCGCGGCGCAGGCCTTTTCCGCCATTCCTGGCCTCGGCTGGCTCGCGCACCGCGCCAGCCCACCTCGGCATCTGTCCGACCGCGTCCCTGCTGGCGATTGTCGTCTGGCTGCAACAGGCGAGGGCTGCGGCATCGTCGGCTTCATCCTCGCGCGCAGGGTCGAAGTCCACCTTCACATCGACGAGATCTCCGTGCGGCGCGACTGGCAGCGCCGGGGCATCGGGCAAACGCTCATGCGCCATGTTCTGGACGCCGCGAACGAACAGGATGTGGTCGGGACGACCCTTACGACCTGGCGCGATGTCCCCTGGAATGCGCCGTGGTATCGCCGCTTTGGCTTCAGAGTCCTTGGCGCGGAAGAGGCACCGAAGTTCCTGAGCGACCTCTTGGCGCTCGAGTGCGCAGAAGGTCTTTCTCCGCCGGAGCGTGTGGCCATGATCCGACCGAAGCTGCCGTCTCGGTGAGCCGTTCCCAAGAACGCCGTCTCCCCTTAGGCAGCAGCGACGTGTTCTCGGGCCTTGGCGTCTGAACCGCACCGCCAAATCTGGGGGGCGCCACCCAACGCCGCTCGGCTTCTCCGGTTCGTTACCGGAAAACCGGCTTCGCAGCGCTTGACAGCATCAAGGCTCATCAATATAGGACGGCTGTCCGTTTTACTGGTGAGTCGATGCCGAAGATTGCCAAAGAAGCCATGGAAGAGCGGCGTGCGCAGATCCTCTCTGCCGCGCGACGCGTCTTCGCCGTAAAGGGGCTGTCGAAGGTCACCCTGCGCGACGTGTTCCGCGAGGCGGGGCTGAGCGCCGGGGCGGTCTACAACTACTTCCAGTCGAAGGACGACCTGATCCTCGGCGTGACGGAGGCAGGCATGGCCGAGGCGCTGTCGGCGTTTGGCGGCGCTGCTGCCGGTGCCGGCCTGGATGCGATCATCGACACCTTCTTCGATGCTCTGGCCGGCATGGACCCTGCCGAGGCACCGCGCGTCGACCTGATGATCGCGGCCGAAGCACTGGCCACTCCTGATGTTCACCGCGCGGTGGTAAAGAACCGCGCCGCGGTCAAGGCCGCGCTAGTGCGCCTGATCGAGCGGCGGCAGGCAACGCGCGGGGACTGGGCGGGCCATGCCGCCCCGACCCTCGCGGACCTTCTCTACGCGACCTACCAGGGCCTGATCCTGTCGGTCGCGCTGGGCGAGAAGCCCGACATCGCGGGGATCGGCCGCGCGCTGAAGGCCATGCGCTTCGACTGATCCATTTTTTACCAGAAAATCGGACGGACGTCCGATCTATGAAAGGAAAAACCCATGACGACCCTCTCCATCTCTCCCGCCCAATCCCGGCTTGCGTCCTTGCGCCGGCCCCTCCGGATCGCTGCCGCTGCGCTGACGGCCATTGCGCTGATTGCCGCCGCGCAGGAAGGAACGCGTCAGTGGACGCAGGCGCAGATGTCCCACGACGCGACCTTCGCCGGCACCGGAACGCATGATCTGCGGCTCCTCTGCACCGGTGCCGGTGAGACGACCTATGTCCTCGAGGCGGGCGCGACAGGTTTCGCCGAGACCTGGACCTGGGTTCAGGACGCGCTCGACGACGACGCGCGGGTCTGCTCCTACGACCGGGCCGGCATGGGGCTGAGCGAACCGTCGCCCGAGGGCTTCCAGCCCGGACAGACGGCGCGCGACCTGCACGCCGCCCTGACCGATGCCGGCGAGGCCGGCCCGTTCGTCGTGGTCGGCCACTCGCTGGGCGGGTTCTTCGTGCGCGATTTCGCGGCGCAGTTCCCGGCGGATACCGCCGCCGTCGTTCTGGTCGACTCGTCCCACGAGGACCAGCTTGCCGCCTTCAGCGACGACATGGTGTCAGAGTTCCGCGCTTTTCCCGGCCTTCTTTCCGTGCTCTCGGGGATTTCGATGACCGGGCTTTTGCACCTGTGGAACCCACTTGAAGCCGGAGCAACCGGGCTGGAGGGCCATGCGCTCATGGCGGCTCGCTCTTTTGCCGGCGACCGCGTTCACCTCGCGACCTCGGCCGAGGAACTGCGCCACTGGGACGCCATCACCGCTCGCGCCGAGGCGCAAGATTTGCCTGCGGATCTGCCGGTCCTCGCGGTAACGGCTGGCAGCGCTGTGCCCGGCTCTGAAGATTTTTCCGATCTCGTGGAACCGCTCCACCGGGAGATCGCACGCCGCTTCACGATAGGCGAGCAGGTCACGATCGAACGGGCCGACCACTTTTCAGTCCTGATGAACGAGGACCACGCCGGTATCCTCGCTTCGCTGATCCATGAGTATGTACAACGGGCTGGGGTGGCCGAATGATGGAGCCCGCAAGCATTCCTTGCAGCGCCCGCAGGTAGAGAAGCAATGGTTCGTCGTCCCGCGGCGGACCATCGGTCAAGATGAACGTCAATTCCAGCAACCGCAAAGAACAAGTGAGTGCCACTGCATTTGCCTAATGCGCAATCTGCATGACCTTCAGTGGGCGGAACTCGATGATCCGCTGATCAGTCGCAAGCCTCGCAATCGGTGTGGATGCGACCCTTCACCATCCCGCCACAGTACAGATCCTCGCTTGCTCGCGCATCACTGCGTAATCATTCAGCATCTCCGCGATCGCCGAACCCTCGAGCAACAGATCCAGCTCCTCTGCCGCGCGCGCGTGGAACTCCCTGCTGTACTCGACGACCGGCGGGCACGCCCCTGGCCCGCTACCGTCAGAACCGTCCGTCGCGCAGCCGCTCAGCAAGCTCGTTGCGATCACGAGGGCGGCGAGCTGCCGCCTTGAGTATCTGGCGCTGGACTTCATTGACCTTCTCCGTGGTTTCAAGGCGTTCGGCGAGGCGTCCCGCTCGCTCCCCGGAGCGCCGAAGCAAAAAACATGAACAGGAGCACTCGCGATGGCGCCGTAGCGCAGCGCCGCCCGCATCCATGGGCTCGTGGCGATCCCGGTGAGGCGCCCGCCGATCACCGCCGCCCCCGGCGCCAGTCATCGAGACGCGCGTAGATCGTGACCGCGATGCCACCGAGTGCCACGACGATGAACACCCAGCGGAGCGTATCGAGATACGGCACCAGCGGCAGGATCGCGGTCTGGGTCTCGGCCAACACGCTCTGCGCGACCTCAACGCCCGCAGCACCCAGTGTCGCTACTCCGGCCGCGCCACCGCCCTGCATGGTGCGGCTGTCGGCCAGAACTTCGCGCGCTGGTGGCGTTTCTTCGGCGAAGGCAGTCGCCCGGTCCGGGAACGGCTCGCCCCACTGCCGCGCGGGCCCAAGGTCGACATGAATGAAGCCCGAGCGCGGATAAAAGCCAAAGCCGATGAACCCGACCTCGCGCGCGTTCGACGGGTCGACGGTCCACCGGACCGTCGCCTACTCCGCCTCACCCTCGAAGGCCACCGGGTCGTGGTCCGTCATTGCGATGTCGAAGGCGGCGCCGTCGAGGTGCTTCGAGCGCGTGGCGCCGCCGACTGCGCGGTTGTGCGAAGAGTGCATCCCGATGGTGTGGAGACCATGCCCAACTCTGCCCGTTTGCATGCCGCCCACCCGTTTGATCTCGATCAGCGAAGACGCGGGCGAATTGAACGATGGTGCGGCCAATTCCAAAAATGACCGTCTCGAGAGGATTCACTTATGTCTTCCATCGCGATCAGACCGCAGTCGAGCCTCCCCTCCTACGCGCTCCTGTTCTTCGCCTTGCTCACCTTCGGCATCACATGGACCGTGATCGGCGGCTACATCTATTTCCCGCAACGGGCTGCCGCGATCTTCGGCGAGATCGGCGGCAGCCATCCCCTCTACTTCCTCGCCACCTGGGCGCCCGGCATCGCGGGCATCCTTCTGGTGCTGGCGTTCGGCGGGTTGCGGGGCCTGCGCGCCTTCTTTTCGCGTCTTTTCTACTGGCGCTGCGCCCCGGTCTGGTGGGCTTTCATCCTGATCGGCATCCCCGTCGTCTTTATGGTCGGGTCGCTGATCAAGGGCGGGCCGCTGCTTGCGCCGCTGCCACCCGAAGGCGTGGGCGCCATGGTCGCGCTCATGTTCATGATGCTGTTTCTCGGGCCGATGGAGGAATTCGGCTGGCGCGGCGTCGCGCAGCCGCTACTGCAGCGCCATGTTGCCCCGTTCTGGGCCGGGGCCATCATCGGCGCGGCCTGGGGGATCTGGCACCTGCCCGCCTTCTATCTGGCGGGTGTCGTCTACGAGAACTGGTCCTTCCTGCCCTTCTTCATCGGCAACGTCACCCTCGCGATCCTCGTGACGCCAATCTTCAACGCGTCGCGCGGCAGCCTGCTTCTGCCGATGCTGTTCCACTGGCAGCTGATCATCCCGTTCTGGCCCGATGCCCAGCCCTGGGACACCCGCATCCTGGTGGTGGTGGCCGTGGTCGTGGTCTGGCTGAACCGCAAGACGATATTCACCCGTGAAGGCGCGGTGACGGAGGTCATTCCGGGGGAGGTGCGGCCATGAAAGGCAAGCTTGTTGCAACTGCCGTCGCCACATCCCTCGCGCTGGCCGGCCCGGCGTTCGCCGAGCCGCAGCAAGACCGGCTACAGGGCCTGTTGGACAGCTTCCGGCAGGACTACGGCTTTCCCGGCGCGACGGCCGCCATGGCGCTTGCCGACGGCAGCGTCGTCATGGCGGAGACGGGTGTTGCCGATGACGAGACCGGCACGCCGATGGCATCCGACAGCCGGATGCTGGCCGCCAGCATCGGGAAAAGCTTCGTCGCGATGACGGCGTTGTCGCTGGAAAGCGACGGCGTCCTGTCCCAATCCGACCTTGTCTCCCGGCACCTTGGCGACCGCGACTGGTTCACGAGACTGCCGAACCACGGGACGATGACGGTGGGCGATCTGCTGCGCCACACGTCGGGCCTACCGGACCATGTCCACCTCGAGACTTTCCAGTCGGAGATGGCGGCGCGGATGGCCGGCGGCAGCGCTGCGTTCACGCCGGAAGAGGCCATCGCCTTCGTCCTCGACACGGATCCGTTGTTTCCCGCAGGGGAGTCATGGGGCTATTCCGACACAGGGTATCTGCTGCTCGGCCTCGTGATCGAACAAGCCAGTGGCGCGGCGTATTACGACCTCGTGGCGGAGCGCTTCCTGACGCCGCTCGGCTTGAGCGCCACGACCCCCTCGGATACGCCCATTCTGCCCGGTCTGGCGGCGGGATATGTGGGAGAGAATAACCCCTTCGGTCTGCCGCAGCGGACCATGGACGACGCGGGCCGTCTTCTGTGGGATCCGGCGATGGAATGGACGGGGGGCGGGCTCGCATCCAGTTCGCGCGATCTGGCGGTCTGGGGCCATGCTGTCTTCGGCGGTGCGGCCATGGCGGAGCCCTATCTCGACCGGCTGCTCGACGGCGTCCCCGTCTCGCCCGATGCACCGGGCATTCTCTATGGCGCCGGTGTTGCGATCTACGCCGACACACCGCGCGGTCCGGTCTACGGCCATGGCGGCTGGATTCCGGGATATGTCTCAAGCCTGCGCCACTATGCCGATCATGGCGTGACGGTGGCCTTCCAGATCAACACCGATGTCGGAATTGTGGACGACAGCACCGATCTTGTGCCGGCGCTGGAAGCAGCACTGGCGGATCTGGCGATCGGCCAAGGAAGTGGAGCGGGTCAGCCATGACAACCGATCGCAGAGCTTCTGCATGGTCCCTCTTGCAGGGTTCCGCCGTGGCTGGTCCCACTTTCAGGTTCACAGGGGGGTAGCCATGCGGCTCATGGGACGACGCAGGTTTCTGTTCGCGCTCGCCGGTATCGGCTTGGTCGCGTTGGGCATCAGAGGCGCGACACGGAGCCCCGCACTCATACTCATCACCTCCGCTTGCCAGGGAGACCCCCGCATGACCGACAGGATCCTCGTGGCCTACGCAACACGGACCGGCTCGACCGCCGAGGTCGCCGACGCCATCGCCGGTCGACTTTGCGAAGCCGGCCTTTCGGCCGAAGCACGATCCGTGAACGAGGTGACAAGCCTTGAGGGTTATCGCGGAGCCGTCCTCGGCAGCGCGGTGCGCTACGCGTCCTGGTTGCCGGAGATGACGGATTTCGTTTCGGCAAACCGCGACGCGCTGTCCGCCATGCCGGTAGCCTTCTTCACGATGCACATGCTCGCTCTCGGTGACGATCCCGCCGCCGTGGAAGAGCGCGCGAAATACACCGCGAAGGCGCGTGATCTGATCACACCTACCGACGAAGTCTTCTTCGAAGGCATGATCGACCCCGCACGCCTGTCTTTCCTCGACCGCCTCGCCGTGCGCCTCGTGAAATCCCCGGTCGGCGACAGGCGAGACTGGGAAAGGATCGCCGCCTGGACAGACGGGCTGGCGCCGCGGCTTGCGTCGGCACCGACATGACGACGCGGCGCACCCTTCTTCTGGGCCTCGGTGGGCTGGCGCTTGCCGGTGGCGGCTTTGCCGCGGGCGCTTTCCGCGAGGCGCGCATGCAGGCCGATAGCAGGCTGTTCGGGCAAGGCACCGTGATCGAGACAGGCGCGGGGCCGCTGGAATACGCGGTCGCCGGGGACGGCCCGCCCCTGATGATGATCCACGGAACCGGCGGCGGGTTCGACCAGGGGCTCCTCTTCGCGTCCGGGCTCCGCCGGAGCGGCTTCCGCATCGTTGCGCCCTCGCGCTTCGGCTACCTCGGCAGCGCCTTTCCCGAAGACGCCTCGCCCGTGCACCAGGCCGACACGTTGGTCACGTTGCTCGACCATCTGGGCATCGACCGGCTGCCCGTCGCCGGTGGCTCGGCCGGGGCGTTGACGGCGGCCGAGTTTGCGCTGCGCCATCCCGACCGGTGTTCGCATCTTGTCCTGATCGTCCCGGCTGCCAACCTGACGGATCGCGACCCGGTGGAGTTCACGGCACTGCAGCGGCTTGCCGTGGCCGCCGTGCTCGGCTCGGATTTCGCGTTCTGGTCCCTGTCGCGCCTCGCACCCGGCCAGATGATCCGCACGCTTCTGGCGACCGACCCAGACCTTCTCAACCGGGTCCCGGAGGCGGAGCGCCTGCGCGCCCGCACGATCCTCGACCAGATTTTCCCGATCAGCCGCAAGATCGACGGCCTGCGAACCGACGGCTTCTGGGCCGGAGCGCCATCGCCCACCGATTACGAGCGGATCACCGTGCCGACGCTGATCCTGTCCTGCGAGGATGACCTCTTCGGCACCGCGGACACCGCGCGCCTTCTTGCCGACCGCATCCCCGATGCGCGGCTGATCCTCTACCCCGACGGCGGTCACATCTGGCTGGGCCATGACGACGCCCTGACCCGAGAGATCGCCGATTTCGTGAGCCAGACGGGGCGGTCCTGACCCCGCAAGGAGAGACAAGATGCCCTATACCCGTGTCAGACTGAACGCCTTCGGCGGCCCCGAGGAACTGGAGCTTGAAACCGTCTCCGACCGGCCCGAGCCCGCGACGGGCGAGGTGCGCATCCGTGTGCTGGTGACCAGCGCCGCCTTCACCGACGTGATGATCCGCAAGGGGATGTATCCCGATGTGAAGGACAAGCCGCCCTTCACCCCGGGCTACGACATGGTGGGGATCGTCGACGCCACCGGCCCCGGCGCGCAGCGCTTCAAGCCGGGCGACCGGGTGGCGGACCTGACGACCATCGGCGCCTATGCTGAGTACATCTGTTTGCCCGAGGACAGGCTGACGCCGGTGCCAGAGGGCGTGTCGGATGTCGATGCGCTCGGCATGATCCTGTCGGCGGTCACGCCCTACCAGATGCTCACCCGCGTGGCGAAGATGCAGGCGGGCCAGAGCCTGCTCATCCACGGCGCGGGCGGCGCGGTCGGCACGGCCATGCTGCAACTGGCGCGCGATGCGGGGATCGCGGCCTTCGGCACCGATATTACCGCCAAGCACGACCTGATCCGCAGCCTTGGCGCGACGCCGCTGGATGCCGACGCGCCCGAGGCGGCAGTGCATGAGGCGACGGGCGGGGTTGATGTCGCCTTCGACCCGCTAGGCGGCGACAGTCTCGCGCGGTCGCTCCATGCGCTGAAGCCCGGCGGCATGCTGGTGGCGTTCGGCTTCCAGAACGAGGTGCTGGGCCGCGGCGGCTCGATCCCGATGGATTTCGTGAAGCTGAAACTCTGGGACTGGCTGCCGAACGGCCACGCGACCGCGTTCTATTCCATCGGCGCGATGCGGCGAAAGCACCCCGACTGGTTCCGCGACGACCTGACTAGGCTTTTCGAGATGCTCGCGACGGGCCGCATCGCCCCCGTGGTTGCCGAGGTGCTGCCGCTGGCCGAGGTGCGGCGCGCGCATGAACGGGTCGAGGCGGGTGAGGTTGCAGGGAAACTGCTTCTGAGGGTTACGGAGCAATGAAGTACGGTTTCAAGCTCCTTCTGGCATTGGCCCTGGCCGTCATCGTAGCGGCACAGGCACAGGCGCAATCCGAGACCCTGCTCCGCGACGTCACCATCGTTGACGTGATCGAGGGCACCCTCACCCCCGGCCAATCCGTGCTGATCCGCAACGGTCTGATCGCGGAGGTCGGCGAAGAAATCGCTTCGGACACGGCAACGCCCGTGAACGGTGCGGGCGGCTACCTGATCCCGGGCCTCTGGGATAGCCATGTGCACATCTTCTCTTCGACATCCGAACCCGAAACGGCGCTGCCGCTTTACCTGCTCAATGGCGTCACCGGCATCCGCGACATGGGCGCGCTTTGGCCCATCGCCGAGCAAAAGGCATTGCAGGCCCGGATCGAGGCGGGCGAGGTTCTGGGCCCGCGCCTGATCCTCGCCGGGGCCTGGGTTGATGCTCGCCCCGGGTCGTGGCCCGGCATGTTCTTGGCCGATACGCCAGACGAGGCACGGGGCGTCGTGGACCGGATCGCCGCAGAAGGCTGGGCCGCCGTCAAGGCCTATTCGATGCTGGACGAAGCGACCTATCTCGCGCTGGCCGAGGCGGCCCACGACGCTGGGCTGCCCTTCGTCGGGCACATTCCCGAACGGGTCGCGCTCGGCACCGCCATGGACGCCGGTCAGAACGGGATGGAACATTTCGGGCGGGTGGCCATGGCCTGCGCGACCGCAGAAGACGCTATGCTGGAGAGCTTGCGCACAGCCATGGCCGAGGGCGCGGAACTCGATCGTATCTTCGAGATCATGGCGGCGCGCAACCGGATGATCCTGGAAACCTGGGACGAAAGCCTGTGCGAGGCGGTGCTGGCGCGGATGGCGCAGGCCAAGATGCATGTCAGCCCGACGCTGGTCGTGGCCGATTTCTACACCGGCAACTGGCCCGCACCCGACGCGCCCCGGATGCGCATGATCCCGGCCGAGGTGCGCGCGGCCTGGGGTCGGCCCGACTTCAGACTGGAGGCGATGACCGACGAGGTGCGCGCTCTGGCCGGGGACAGCATCGCGCTCGACCGGCGGACGTTCCTCATGGCCCACAGGGCGGGCGTGCCGATCCTGGCCTCCACCGACGCCTCCTTCGCCAACCCCTACCTGTTCCACGGCTTCTCGCTGCTCGACGAACTGGACCTCTACGTTGCCATCGGCCTCACCCCCCGCGAAGCGCTCTACACCGCCACCGTGGCCCCGCCGCGCTTCTTCGGGCTGGACCATCAGGACGGCACCATTGCGCAGGGACGGCGGGCCGACCTCGTTCTGCTCGATGCCAACCCGCTGGAGGGCCTCTCGACGCTGCGCCGACCGCAAATGGTCATCGTCGGCGGACGGGTGCTGGATCGTGCGGCGCTGGACGGACTTGAAACCATGCTTCTGGACCGCGGACAGTAGGCATGGGATCTGTCGGGAAAGGCGCGCCGAGATGGCATCAAGAACCAGACGCCGGTCTCTCTTCAGCAGCTTCGGCCGGGCGATGACCGTTGCAGGGCTGATCCTTCTGACGGGCCTCGCCTTGGGCCTCGCCTGGCTCGTGGCCATCAGCCCCGGCCGACCGGACCCGCTGCGCGACGCAGGCGGAACCGTGATCCCCGGCAGCCTGTCGGAGCGTGTCACCATCGAGATCGGCGGCATCCCGCAAGGCATGATCATCCAGAGCACCGACCCCGCCAACCCGGTCCTGCTGTTCCTGCACGGCGGACCCGGCATGACCGAGATCTTCATGGACCTGGATTATCCGACAGGGTTGGAGCGTCATTTCACCATCGTCTGGTGGGAACAGCGCGGGGCCGGCATGTCCTTCTCGGCCGATATTCCGCCCGAGACCATGACCATGGAGCAGATGATTTCGGACACGATCGAAGTGGCGGACTACCTGCGCGACCGCTTCGATCAGGACCGTATCCTGCTTTTCGGTCATTCCTGGGGCAGCTACCTCGGCATACAGGTCGCCGCCGCAGCACCCGACCGGTTCCTCGCCTATGTCGGGATGGCCCAGATCGCCCATCAGCTGCGCTCGGAGGTCATGGCGCATGCCGAATTGCTCGACACCTACCGCGCACGCGGCGACACGGCCATGGTCGGCCGGCTGGAGGCCGCGCCGGTCAGCATGGAGGCGGGAACGTCGCCGGCATGGATGCGGCTGCGTGACGCGGCCATGCACCGGGCGGGCGTCGGGCATACCCGCGACATCGACTCCGTCATCACGGGCATCTTCCTGCCGGTCTGGCGGGTACGGGCCTATACGCTGATGGACAAGATCAACGTCTGGCGCGGCAAGCTCTGGTCGCGGCCCTTCTTCTGGGAGGACCTGCTGCGCGACGACTTGAGAACGCGGCTGACCCGGTTCGAACTGCCTGTCTATTTCTTCGTCGGCCGCCACGACCGGACCGCGCACCCGGACCTCGCGCGCGCCTATTTCGATGCGATCGAGGCGCCGGTGAAGGGGTTCTACGTCTTCGAGAACTCCGCCCACAGCCCGCTTTTCGAGGAACCCGAACGGGCCACGGACATCATGTTGAACGACGTGCTGCGCGGCAGCACGGAATTGGCGGATGCCGACGATTGACCCGGGATGACCTTCCGTGAAGTTGCCCGCCGCATACGCATCTCCGCGCGCCAAACCGAAGTGGTCTCTGATCTGCTCCGTGGTCGTTCTGGCGGGTCGGATCGGACGTCTTGTCGTCCTTCTGCTGGCAGCGATGCCCTCGCATCTGGCCGCGCAGGACGGGTCACCGCTGGCGCTCCGCCTGTCGCAGACTGTGCCCGAACGGATGGCCCGCGACGGTGTGCCAGGCGCGGTGATCGTGGTGATCGAGGGCGCCGCGCCGGTCTGGACCGGGTTCTTCGGCATGGCCGCCCCCGCAGCAGGCGCGCCGATGACTGCCGAGGCGCTGTTCCGGGTGGAATCGATCTCCAAGCCCGTCACCGCCTGGGGTGCGATGCGGCTGGCCGAGACCGGGCGGCTCGACCTCGACGCGCCCATCGACGATTGCCTGACGCGCTGGCGCTTGCCCGAAGGCGCGGATCCGATCACCCCCCGCGCGCTCCTGAGCCACAGCGCCGGTATCGGCCTCGGCGACTACGCCGCGCGCTTCCCGCCCCAAGGGCCGAAGCCCGGCTTGCCCGAACACATCGCGCAGGATTTCAGCCTGATCGCCACGCCGGGGTCCGGGTTTTCCTACTCCGATACCGGATACAACCTGCTCGAACTCGTGATCGAGGACTGCACAAGTGAGGATTTCGCCGCGCTCATGGTGCACGAGGTGCTTTCGCCCCTTGGCATGCCGGGGGCGAGCTTCGACTGGACCGGCGCGGACATGCCCGTGGGCCACGACCTGCGGGGACGACCCGTTTCCGCCTATGTCTATCCGGGGCGCGCCTCGGGTGGGCTGCATGCCACCGCAGCCGATATCGCGCGTTTCGCCATCGCCGGGATGGCGGGCGCGGAGCAATCTGTGCTTTCGCCCGAGGGCGTGGCCGGCCTTCACCGGGCCGAGGTCGCGGTCGGCGGACTGTTCGCCTTCGCCGCGGAAGGCTACGCGCTCGGGCACTTCACCGAAACGCTTTCCGACGGGCGGCATGCAGTCTGGCATGGCGGCCAGGGATACGGCTGGATGAGCCACATGCACCTCGTTCCGGAGACGGGCGACGGCATCGTGATCCTGTCGAACAGCCAGCGGGCCTGGCCGCTTTTCGCCGCGATCCTGCAGGACTGGTCGGACAGCCTCGGTGTTGAACCGGTCGGTATGTCGCGCGTCCTTCTGGCCGAGCGGGCGGCGCGTATCGGCATCGCACTCGGCCTCCTCGTCGGGGCGCTCGGCATCTGGATGGCGTCACGGACCGGAAGACGCCTCCGTTTTGCACGGCTCACGGCGGGCGGGGTCGGCGCAGCCCTGATCATCTGGCCCCTCTGGGCCACAGCGCAGGACTATCTCTTCCTGTTCTCGATCCTGCCGGGCCTCTGGCCCTGGCTTGGCGCGGCCTCGAGCCTTGCGGGGCTTGGCCTTTCCGCGTTGGCCCTCGCACCGGAGCGGCAGCGATGACCTTCCTGCGTCTTGTGCTGCTCGTCCTGATCGCGGCCGTTGCCGGCGGGCTGATCTGGAAATCCCTGCCGGCCCGCACCTCCTCCGTCGCCGGCCCCGACCCGATTGCAGAACTGGTCACGGCCGAGATCGGCGGCATGACGCAGTGGCTCCTGATCCGGGGCGCGGACCGCGCCAACCCGATCCTGCTTTGGCTGCATGGCGGGCCGGGCGCGGCGCAGATGCCGATCCATGGCCTGACGGGCGACCTGGAACGGGATTTCGTCGTCGTCCACTGGGACCAGCGCGGCGCGGGCAAGTCGAACCCGCCCGATTTCGACCCGGCGACCATGACGCTCGAGCGGTTCCTCATGGACGCGCGGGAGGTCACCGCGCTGTTGCGCGAACGCGTGGGCGAGCAGCCGGTGATCGTGCTCGGCCATTCCTGGGGCACGATGCTGGGCGCGCGCCTGGTGGCGCGCTGGCCCGAGGATTACGCTGGCTACATCGGGGTCGGCCAGCATGTGGACACGCTGCGCGGCGCGACCCTGACGCTCGACTGGCTACGCAAGGTTGCACCCTCCGATCTCTCGGGCATGGACGCGCAGGCCTTCCGCGATCACGATCTATACGTCCGTCTCATGCGGGAGGTCGAGGCCAATGGCGGCGGCATGAACGTCCCGCTCATCTCCATGTTGCCGCATGCGCTCGCCGCACCGGAATACCGCCTGCCCGACTACCGGCGCTGGTTCGACGGTGCCAACCGCGGCAGCGGGCCGATGTGGGACGCGTATCTCGCGCGCGACCTGATCGCCGAGGTGCCCCGAATGCCGGTGCCGATGCTGCTGATCGCGGGTGCGCAGGACTGGAATACGCCGGTCCCGCTGGTGCAGGAGTGGCTAGCAGTGGTCGAGGCCCCTCCGGGCACGCGGATGGAGGTTTTCGACGGATCGGGCCACGCGCCGTTCCTGACCGAGACCGATCGCTTCGTGGAGATGGTGCGCGGGTTCGCGGCCGACATCGAGGCGCGCCCTGAATGACCCTGCCATGGCTCACGATCTTCGGCGCCTCGCTGACGCTTTTGGCCGCGGCGACGAGCCTTGGCATGCTCCTGTTCCCCAAACGTTGGGGCATGCTCGAGGTCTGGGCCTATGGCGGCGCCCGGCGGCCGTGGCCGGTATGGGGTCTGGCGGCGCTGTTGCTCGCGCTCTGGGGACTTGGCGCGGTGGATTTCGCCTTGCGTTCTGACGCGGGCAGCACCCGGCCCGGCTGGGCGCTTGTCGCCGGTGTCCCGGCGCTCTGGGCAGTCAAGTCGGCCACGCTGGTCTTCAATCCGAGGGGGCGCGCGGCCGTGTCTTCCGTGTCCGACCCGAAGACATGGCGGCGGATCGGTCTGGCCCGGTTGCCGATCGTGCTGGTTTTGGCTGCCCTGACCTGGTTGTCCTGACCTGGTTGTCCTGCGGGACTGATCAGATCCGCGCGCCGGACAGACGATCGCCCCGCACCAGAAACCGGCCATCGATGCGAAGCCCAAGCGGATCGCCCGAGATCGGCGGCGCACCCTCGGGCGCAGGCCGTTGCGCGTGGATGTGCAGATGCGGCTCGGTCGAGGCGCCGGAATTACCGACCTCGCCCAGCCGGTCGCCCAGGGCCACCCTGTCGCCGGGCGTGACCGGGATGCTCCCTTGCCGCATGTGCGCCAGCACGATTTCGGCCGCGCCGCAGTGCAGGATCACATGGTTGCCGAGCCGGTTGACCGGGTCCTCCTGCGGCACCTCGAAATCGGGCCAATCGCCCTCGGCGGCGATCACCACGCCAGCGCAGGGCGCGCGCAATTTGGCCCCGAAGATCGCATAGGCCGCCGGATCGGCGGGCCGCCACCCGCGGGCCCGCAGGCCCCACGGGCCCAACCCGAAGAAATCCACCGCGTAGGATTGACCGCGCCAGGGCCGGAACCGCGCGACGCTGTCATCGAGCGTCCGCATATGCCCGTTTACCAGCGTATTGGAACCGCCATGGCCGACCAGATAGCGTCCGGGGCCGAATGGATTGGCGATATCCACGACCTCTACCGGCGGCAGACGCTGCCCCAGCATCGCCCGTGCCCCATAGCAGCCTCCGAGGCCGAGGAGCACAACCGACAAGGCGGCCACGACCCATCCGGCAGGCGCGTAGGGCAGCCAGGGCAGGCCGGAGACATCCTTGCGCAGGAGCGCGGCGCCGGTGAGCACGAGCCAGAGCGCACCATAGACCCACGGCAGCCACCAGACCGGAACCGCCCATTGCGCCACCCGCGCCAGCGCGAAGAGAAAGACAGCCGTCCCCGCAGCCTGAAGCAGGAGCCCGACCATGCTGCCGGCGGGCCAGAAGCCAAGCCAGGCCAACAGGGCCAGGGGCATCGCGACCTGTGTGAGCAGGATCAGCGCCGTCATGGCGAAGCCCTCCTTCCGAAACCGCGCGAGACGTGCATCAGATCGGCCCTCCGAAAGCGAGCCCCCAGCGCAGCAGGAGGCCCGCGAGAGCCGCCAGCGAAAGCGCGAAGAGCGTGTCGTGGAGGCGCCGCCAGGGGCTCCAGCCCGCGACGCACCAGACCGGGACAAGCGCCAGCAGGGCAAGGGCGGCCACGACCGCCACCACGTCGCCCATGGCAAGGAAAGCGTTGAGCGTCGGTTGCGGCTGGTCGAACAGGAACTGCGAGCCGAGTCGTGACGCCGCGAGGCCCGCCACAATGCCCGCTCCGATCAGCCCGATGACCGAGACCGCACCGGCCAGCGGAACGGCCGCGACCAGCGTGCCGGCGCTCGTGCCCCCGCGCAGACCATGCCGCCATGTGAGCCCAAGAAGGCTCGTCGCCGAGAGCAGCGCCGCCAGCCCCAGCCCCAGCCACAGCCAGACCGGATCGGCGAGGCCCCGCAGCCGTTCGTGGGTCTGCGCGCCCGTCCCGTCGGCGAGCCGCACGATCCGCCCTGTCTCATCCCGCAGAAAGGCCATCCGCGCGCCCTGCGCATCCTGCCAGATATCGGGCGCGAAGGGTTCGTGGCGCACGGGCCCCTGCGACAGAGGGGTCGGGATCAGGAGCGTGCCATCGGGCAGCGCGGTCACGGTCATGGGCGAAAGCGCCGCCAGAAGCTGACCTGGCCCCGAGAACGTCCGGCGGTTCGTCAGGTGGCGCCCCGCCGCCTCGGCGGCGCGGGCGGCGGCATCGGCCACAGGCTTTGGCGCGGCCGCCTCCAGCCCGGACCGCGCTGCCAGCACGCCGAGGATTTCCGTCGGCACCATTAGCGGCAGATCTGCGCCCTTGCCCCCGTTCTGCGAGAGGAACACTCCGGCGCCGATCTCGGGGATGAAAGCGAGGTTGGAGAGAAACTCGTTCACGCCGCCGCCATGGCCGTAAACCATGGTGCCGAACATGGGCCGCGCCTGAAACCCGTGCGCCATGTCCGCCGCCTGCGGCCGGTCGTCGAAGAGACGTGTGCGCAGGCGGACCATCGTCTCGGGTTGCAGGAGGCGCACCCCATCGAGCGCGCCGTCCCCCATGAGGAACCGCAGGAAGCGCGCCATGTCGGCAGCGGTGCTGGCGATGGCGCCGGCAGGTCCGAAGGCGCCGATATCGACCCGGAAGGCCGGATGCGCGACGCCGCCCTGCATGCGGTAGCTGCCGGCCAGCGGGGGCTGATCCGGCCGCCGCAGCCGCTCGGCCGTAGTCGTGTCGTCCATGCCGAGCGGACCCAGGATGCGCGCCTCGACGAAGCTCTCCCTCGGCTGCCCGGACACCTCCTCGACGACGTGCCCCGCCAGCGCCGCGCCCCAATTGGAATAGGAGGTGATCTCGCCGCGCGGAAAGACCTGGTCGGGCGCCGCGACCGACAGCGCCTCGGCACGGGGCAGCGTCGCCACGGCCGGATCGAAAATCGCGTAGCTCTCCTCGAAGCCGCCGCGGTGGCTCATCAGCTGCGTGAGCGTCAGCGGCTCGGTCCCCGGCACCTCCACCTCCGAAAGGTATTGCGCCACGTCCGACCCGAGGTCGAGACGCCCCTCCTCGACCAGCATCATGACCGCGATCCAGGTGAAGAGCTTGGTGATCGAGCCGATCTCGAAGCGTGTGTCGTCCGGACCGGCCGCAATCCCGCCGTCGAGATCGGCGATCCCATAGCCGCGCAGGATCACCGTGTCGCCGCTGACCACGGCTGCGATGGCGCCGGGCACCTGATCGGTCACCATTACAGCGTCGGCCAGCGCATCGAGCCGCGTGGCAATCTCCGCATCCTCGTCCGCGAGCGCTGCAACCGCGACGACCAGCCAGAGGGCCATAGCTGTGACGACAGACAGCGCGCGCCTTCGGGCCGTCCAGCTCATGGCTCCGCGCCGGGAAAGCTGATGGAGGTCACCTCGGCGCGGAAGAACGGGAAGTAGGCCTCCGTGCCATAGAGGTTGCCCGCCTCGACGCGGAACGGCAGGCGGTATCCGCCGACCTCGCGGAAGTCGGACATGGTCGCGCCGAAGGGCTGCAACCGGTGCTCCTTGTACGGATTGGCATTGCTCCAGCGTTGGAAGACGGCCGTGACGGGCCGGCCCTCGGCATCGACGGTGACATCCACGGCCTGTGCGAGGCCGCCATGCGCGACCGTTACGCGGGCGGTATCCTCGTCCATCGCCTCCCAGGTCACGCCGGGACCGGGCAGCACCGCGGCCGGTGACCAGATCACGGCCTCGCCCACATAGCGCCCATAGGCCGAACGCGTGTGGTCCGGATCGCCGCCGAGACGGGCCACCGGGATCAGTCCGAAGATGCGGAACCGGGTCCAGTGGCCGGAATCCGAGCCAGAGACGGGCATGCCGCCGGTCGTGCGCATGGCCCAGACGAAACCCTCCGGCGCCGCAAGGATCTGGCGCGCTTCCATGGGCTGGTAGTTCGGGGCCTCCTTCGTGCCAAGGCTGAACTGCCCGCGCATCTCGATCTGTGCCACCGGAAGGATCGATGTACCCGGTCGTATCGTGTAGGAGAAATAGCGCCGAGCCGGTTCGGGCAGGTCCGCCACCATCCGTGGATCGAATGGCTCGGGCGACGCGGGTTGAAGCGCGATCAGCCTTTCCCGCTCCAGGCGATCGGCGCGTCGATCCAGGAACAGCAGAAGCGCCAGCGAGAGGACGCCGAGACCGACGATCAGGACAAGAGCGATGAGGGCTTTCATGGCAGGTGTCGAGGTCCTTCTTCGTCTCCTGAGAGTCCGCTCGATGCGTGGAGCGAACAATCAGGTGAGAAGAATACCTCGAACGATATCCGAGGTCACAGGGGGTCTCCGGGTCCCGAGCGCGGGCATGTGCGACGGGATGTCTGACTGCAATCTGCCATGCCAAAAGGGGACGGCGGCGCGTGGCGTTTGGGAAGAGGCCGGGATCATGACGCGCCTCGTTGAAGGAGCAGGCGCAGGCAGAACGCCGTCTCGGCGAGGATCGTCAGTGCATAGGCCGGGACGAAAACAGCGGACCATTCCGGCACGAAGAACCGCAGGCCGCTGCCGATGAGATAGACCAGCCCGGCGATTGCGAGCCCCGCACCGAACACCTTCGCGAAGAGACCCGAGTGCCACACCAGCAAGCCAATGATCAGGCTGTTCACGCCGAAGAAGACAAGCCCGAGGTCGTAGCCGTGCGCGTGCAGATCGAGGAACACCAGTGCCAGCTTCGGAGCGTCAGACAGACCCTCGGCGCGGGACAGCACCAGCCAGGCGGTAAGCAGCGCCATTAGGCTGGCCGCGATCAGCACCGTCTGGATCAGGCGGAACACCATCGCCGACAGCGCGAGGCCTGGCGCCATGGTTCGGAAGATCAGGTAGAGCAGGATCGCAAGCCCGGCGTCGCTGAGCGCCATTACGATGTCCGCGGCGATGGCCAGGCGGAACTGGCCAGGAGAGCCAAGGATCGCGGCAGCGGTAGCCTCGGCATCGCCGAGGTCGATCAGCGGCGCCCGCAGGCCCAGTTCGGCACCGAGGCCGGTCACGATGATGATCAGGTATAGCAGGCCGGCAAGGCGTGCGTTCCGTCGAAGGTCCTGGGTCGGCGTCAAAGTGGTCATATTGAGAGTCCCTTCTTGAATGGCGATCAGGCGGTCGGCACAACCTTCGTGATCGGCCGTATCCCGGCGGATGGGCGGTTCGCCCGCTGCCCCATCCAAACCGATCCGAGGACAACGGCCGCGCCGAGCCCTTGCAATGGCGACAGGGATTGGCCCAAAACCACCCAGCCGAGCAGCACGGCAGTGAGCGGGCTCATCATGCCGAGCATCGAAACCGCGCCGGGCTCGATCCGGGCGACGCCCCGGAACCACAGCGCATAGCTGGCCGCCGCGCCTATGAGACCGAGCCACACGAGTCCGGCGAGGTTCATCGTCGTCAAAGGTGGCAGCGCAGGTTCCAGGATCAGCGCAAATGGTAGCAGTATCAACCCACCGGCGGTCAGTTGCCACGCGGTGAAGCTCAGCGCGGACACGGGCGGCTGCCATCGCCGGCTGAGCACCGTGCCGGCCGCCATGGACGCGGCACCTCCCAGTCCGGCCGCGACCCCCACCGAATCCAGAGCGGCATCGCGACCGATCAGCAGCAGCGCCACGCCCAAAGCGCCCGCCGCGGCCGCAGCGATCGCACCCGCCCGGATCGGCGTGCCGAGCCACCCGCGCGCCATGAGGATCACCATCATGGCCTGCAACGCGCCGAGCGTTGCCGCGACCCCGCCGGGAAGCCGGTAGGCGGCCACGAAGAGCAGCACCCAGAACAGCGCGAAGTTTAGACTACCAAGCAGGAAGGTGCGCCCGAGCCAGGCGCGGGGCGGCATGCAGCGCGTGAAGGCGAGCAGCAATAGCCCGGCCGGCAACGCACGCAGCGCCGCCATCGTGACGGGGTAGCCTGCGGGCAACGCCTCGGTGGTGACCAGATACGTGCTGCCCCAGACCGCCGGGGCGAGCGCCGTGAGAAGAATATCGGTGGTACGGGACATGGGTCATGCCTCCTGTCGGGGCTCACCAGAGCGGATGGAAGGGCAAGAGCGGGCGGTCCGGCCAGGGGTCGAGGCCGATGTCGCGCATCAGATGGGGCGGCAGATCGCGCGCCACGCCGCGCCGAATGCGGTGGCGGTGCAGGGCGGCGGTGCGGAGGAACGGGAGGTTCATGGCATTTTCTTTCAGGCGACGAGGCGGAGGGCGGCGCGCAGTTGCGCGGCCAGATCCTCGCGCGGTCCGTTGACAAGCCGGGCGCCGGTCTCGCGGACGATGAGGGTTGGAATGGACCGGACCTGGAGGGCACGGGCGTGGTGCCGGTCGGTCTCGACGACACGAAGGGTTTCCGGTTCCTCGAAGACCTTGGCGAAGGCGGCAGCCTCGAAGCCGAGATCCCGGGCGGCGTGCAGCACCGTTGCCGGATCGGCCACGTCCCGGGCCTCGGTCAGATGCGCGCGCTGCAGGCGGTCGAACATGTCCCAGTGGGCGGCCTGCCCGCCGAGCCGTTCCGCCGCCTTGCACCCCAGCGCGGCGGTCAGCCCGTGGGGATAGTCGAAGGGCGCGGCCCGCATCGCGTCGATATCGACCAACTCCGGCCGGTCGCTGACCCGCCGGCAGACCGCCCAGTGCCCGAGAATGGTCTCGCGGGCGTCCTCGGGCGTGCCCCAGCGCGCGGCCATCTCGGCGCGGCTGGCCTGCAGGACGAAGGTGCGGTGCCGGATGTCGAGCTCGAACTCCGCCGACAGGTCGCGCAGGCGCGACGAGATGTTGAAGCACCAGCAGCAGACCACGTCGTGGAAGAAATCGACGGTCAGGGCAGCCATCACGCGGCCTCCTCTGACAGGTTGCCGCCAGCCAGCCGCGCGGCGATCCGCGCGACATGCGCGCCCTGGAACCGCGCCCCGGCCAGGTCCGTCTCGGTGGGCGCGCGGGACCCGTCGGCGCCGGCGATCGTGCCCGCGCCATAGGGCGCGCCGCCGACGATGACCTCGGCCGTGGTCTGGCCGGCGAAGCTATAGGGCATGCCCGCGATCAGCATCCCGAAATGCTGCAGCGGGATCTGCGTGGACAGCAGCGTCGCCTCGTGCCCGCCATGCTGCGAGCCGGTGGAGGCGAAGACGCCAGCCACCTTGCCCACCAGCGCGTTGCGCGCCCAGAGCCCGCCCGCCTGGTCGAGGAAGGACTTCATCTGCCCGGCCATCATGCCGAACAGCGTCGGCGTGCCGAAGAGGATGGCGTCATAGGCTTCCAGATCGGCGGGGCTGGCGACGGGCGTGTCGTCGGCTGCGAAGCCGGCCTTCTGCCGCACCGCCTCGGGGACGGTCTCCGGCACGCGGCGCAGATCGACATGGGTGCCGGGGACGCTGCGGGCACCTTCGGCTTCGGCCTGCGCAAGAGCACGGACATGGCCGTAGCTTGAATAGTAGAGAACGAGAACGCGGGTCATGGGATCCTCTCTGGCGCTGGGTTTCGTTGCCGGAGAAGATCGAGGATCTGACGGGCCGGAATAACCAGCCCGCTGTCACTTCATTCTTTACGCCGGTTGATGAATGTCAGGGCCGGAGCGCGGCACGCAGGTGGTCGAGGAAGGCCGTAACCTTCGCGTCCATGCCCAGCCGCGAGGCCGTCACGGCGAAGATCTCCGGCGCGGGAAGCTCCCAGTCGGGCAGGACCCGGACAAGATCACCCCGCGACTCGGGCGCGTCCGAGACGAAGTCCGGCAAGGTGCCGACGCCCTGGCCCGCGATCAGAAGATCGCGCAGGACGAGGCTGTTGCCGACCCGGACCGGAGGGTCGAGGTCGACGACGATAGACCCGGAAGGGCCGCTCAGGGTCCATGAGGTAAGGTGGTCCGCAAGCAGGAAGCCGATGACCCGGTGGTGCGCGATGTCCTGCGGTGTCTGCAACTTGCCCGCCCTTTCCAGATAGGCAGGTGCCGCGAAGATTCGCTGCCGCATCGTCCCGATCCTGCGCGCCACCAGCGCCGAGTCCGGCATGGCGGGCCGGATGCGGATCGAGACGTCGAACCCGCCCTCGACCATATCCACGACCCGGTCGTCCATCGACAGCGTGAGGCGCAGATCGGGATGGGCCTCGAGAAACTCCGGCAGGGTTGGCGCGATGACAGTCTGTCCGAAGGAACTCGACGCGTTGACCTTCAGGTGCCCGCGCACGGCCCCGGCACCATCGCGGATGCGTGTCTCGACGTGGGTTACGGCATCCAGAATGCCTGTCGCCTCGTCGTAGTAGAGCCGCCCAGCATCAGTGAGCGACATGGAGCGGGTCGTCCGGGTGAGCAGCGTCGTGCCAAGACTCTCTTCGAGCAGTTTGATCTCGCGGCTCAGCAGCGCAGGCGACACGCCAAGATCCTCCGCCGCACGCGCGAAGCTGCCGCGTTCGACGATGCGGCGGAAGGCGTGCATGACGGAAAGCTTGTCCACTTGTCTCTCATTCCTTGCGGGCGCGATCCCGGCGGGTCGCCTGCGCCTCGACCCTATCACGGGTACGGCAAGGCGCGAACGGATTGCGTCCGCGCCCGCCGAAGGACCATGACCGCTGCCTAGGCCGCCTGCCGAACCGCAAGCCAGTTCAGCAATGCCGTATTGGTCTCAGCCGGTTTCTCCTGCTGGATCCAATGTCCGCACTCGAGGCTGAGCACCTCCACGTTCGGGACAAACTCCGCGAGGGTCTCGGATGGCGGGATCATGTCCTGCGCCCCGTAGATCATGAGTGCCGGCTGCCGGACGATGGGGTCCACATCCGCCAGAATGTGCCAATTGCGATCCATGTTCCTGTACCAGTTTATGCTTGCCGTGAACCCGGCTTCCTCGAAGGCCGCGATGAAGACCGCGAGATCCTCGTCGCTCATAACGGGATCGCCCAAGGGCGCCGCGGCCGTCGCGAGGTTGATCATCATCATGCCCGGCTCGGGCGGCTCAGCGGGCATGTTCTTGCGGAACAGGTTGCGCAGGAACCGGCCGGTGTTCGCATCGAGGACAGCGTCCGCGACACCGGGTCGGCGATTGAAATGGACGAAGTAGTTGTCGGGCCCGAACACGCCTTCCAAGAACTCGATCCACGGGATTGAGGTGCGGGGCTGGTAGGGCAGCGCCAGGTTGATGATCCGGTTCACGCGATCGGGATGCAGGAGCGCCATGCTCCAGACGACGTTCGCGCCCCAATCGTGGCCGACGAAGACGGCGTCCCGATACCCGAAATGATCGAGAAGCGCGGCCAGATCGCCCGTCAGGTGTGCGATGTCGTAGCCTTCCACCTTCGGCGGACGCGACGAATTCCCGTAGCCCCGCTGGTTGGGAACGATGACGTGGTAGCCCGCTGCCGCCAGCGCCGGCATCTGATGGCGCCAGGAATGGGCGTGCTCGGGCCAGCCGTGGCACAGCACGATCGGGTTTCCCCGGTTTTCCCGACCGGCCTCGAAGACCTCGAGTTGGATATCTCCGAGCGTGATCTTCGTCGGCGTGGCGAAATGAGCATTGATGGTCATGGCAGTCACTCCTTTTCTTGATTGCCTCGAGCTTCGCTTAGGCCAAAAACAATCCAAAAACTGACACCTTTGTGTGGTAGAGATCCACCATGAAGAGCCGCAATCGCCAAGACGCCATCGTGCGGACCCTGCGCCGCACCGGCACGACGACCATCGACGCGCTGGTCCGGGAGGTCGGTGCATCGCGAAGCACGATCCTGCGCGACCTCTCGGCTCTGCGCGACGAAGGTTACGTGATCCACGCCGAACAGGGCCGCGGCGGAGGGCTTTACCTGGATCCGGGATCGGTGCAGGCGACAGCCCGGCTGACGGTCGCCGAGGTGTTCGCGCTCATCATCGGCGTGTCGAGCATGCGTGCCGCCGGCACGCTTCCGTTCTCGAGTCTTGCGGATGCCGGGCTTGCGAAGATCGAGAAGGCCCTTCCACCGGACAAGCTCCGCGATTTGCGCCGCCTCCTGGACTGTCTCTATGTCGGGCCGCTGGCGCCTCAAGTCGATACGTCGACCCTAGGAGAGATGGACCCCGCCCTGTTGCCCGCGTTCGAGACGTCGTTTCTCGAGCGTTTGTTTCTTGGCTTCCGCTATCGCGACGCGAAGGGCGCCGAAACCGAGCGGCAGGTGGAACCCCAGGCCATGCTGATCCTGCCGCCGCTGTGGTACCTCGTCGCCTGGGACCCGGCGCGCGAGGATTTCCGCCATTTCCGCATGGACCGCATCAGCCGACCCGAGGTCGTCGAGGGAACGGCATTCCGATCGAGGCACGTCCGTTTCGAGGATGGCGTGCAACCCGTGCGATACGCTTGAGATCGATCAGTGTTGGCACGAGCCGGGTGCCGTCGCTCCCTCACGCCCTCCATTGCCGGCTCCGATTACCATTCAAAATCATGTTCTTATCGAGTTGATAAGCGTTGAGGACAGAGGGAACGTGTCTCCAGAAGGACGATGCAACTCACCACGGAGCCACCACGATGACCACGCGCCTGAACCCGATCACCACCCCGCGCCACGAACTCCGCGCCGAGAAGGCGCGCCGGAACAAGGAGGCCGCGCTCGCGGCCTTCATCGGCAAGAAGGCCGAGATCGACGAGATGCTCGCCCGCCTGCAGGCGCTCAGCGACGACCATTTCAACTGCGCCCCCGACGAGGCGGGCTGGGCCATGGTCGGCACCCTCGAACATTACGCCAGCCTCCTGAAGCGCATCACCGACAGCGCTTTGGGCGAGGGCGAGCACGCCCGCTGATTTCCGGTGCCGCCGGAACTCCTGCCGCGCCCACGCGCGGCTCGGGGTCGTAGGAGGGTCGCGACGGTCGCGGCTCCGAACACGGAGACCCCAGATGATCAAGCTTTCCGACACTCAGCTCGTAATCCTCAGCGCCGCCGCGCAGCGCGAGGACCGCATCGCCTTGCCGCTGCCCGAGAGCCTGCGGGGCGGCGCCGCTGCCAAGGTGGTCGGCACGATGCTCGCCAAGGGCTTCCTCGAAGAGATTGACGCCCACATGCGCAAGGGCGAGCCCGTCTGGCGCGAGACCGGCGACGGCCACGGCGTCACGCTGGTCGCCACCGACGCCGGCCTCGCCGCGATAGGGATCGAGCCCGAGAATACGAACCCCGAGCCGTCGGGCGCCAACGAAGCGCAGAGCAGCGCGCCGGCGACAGAGGCCACCGACCAGCCAAAACCCGTGACCATCCGCGCCGGCACGAAGCAGGCGCAGGTCATCGCGCTGCTGCAGCGGCCCGAGGGGGCGTCCGTCGCCGAGATTGTCGAGGCGACGTCGTGGCAACCGCACACTGCGAGGGGAATGATTTCAGGGGCGCTTAAGAAAAAGCTGGGGCTCCAGATCACGTCTGCGGCGGAGGAAGGTCGCGGAACAGTTCATCGGATCGGGTGACCGTCGAAAGGCATCGGAGGTGGACAGCAGTCTGCAAGCGGGATTGCCCGGGCCGCACCGTCAATGTGTGGCCCGAGCTTGAGTCAGGCCTCTTGCTCCAGACCGAATGCGGGATGATGGATCAGCTCGCCTTGAGGTTCGCTGCCATCGAACGGCAGGGCCTGCACGAACCGGGCCGGAACGTCACCCAGCCGCAGGCCCGGAAAGGCCCTGAACCCGAACCGCCCATAGTAGCCGGGATCGCCGACAAGGGTGGCCCCCTTGCAGCCTGCGCGCAACCGCTGGATCGCCTCAGTCATAAGGGCGCTGCCGATCCCTTCGCCGTGCCGCGATGGCAGAACGGCGACGGGACCGATCAGGCCCCAGCCGGTCACGTCCCCGATCCGGGCATCCGAGGCGGCCAGATAACCGACCACCTCGCCCCCGTCCTCGGCCACGAGCGACAGGCTCAGGGCGTTGTCTGCCCTCAACCTGTCGACAATGGCGGCCTCCGCTCCGCTGGATTGCGGTAGCAGCTTCATGGCCTCGGTTACCACCAAACGGATCGCGGCGGCATCACTTTCGATTTCATTACGGATCAACATGTCATGCTCCTTGATTGTCGAGTTGCGCCCGCACGGAAAGGCGGCCGCGTTTCGAAATGCGGTAGGGGCCGCCGGACCGGGATTCGATCAGCCGTTTGCGCTTGAGCTTGTTGAAGACGGTCATGTCCAGGTCGGACAGGATCATCCCTTCGCGCGTGACGCAGGTGACAGAGGTGATCTTGGGGCCATGCTCCCGCTCGTGCAGGATACGGCCACCAAGAGCCAAAACGTGCAGCGCACGTTGTTCGTTTCTTGAGATATTCATGGGAGTCTCGTGTGAAAGACGTGAAAAGATTACCAGGCGCAAACGCACCCAGCGACTTCGGTTTCACGTGGCTCTCTGAAACTCAGAGAGCCCTATCACACAAGCTCTGACATCCAGTCTCCGTTGACCGGGCTGCGCGCTCTGTCGCCGCCCGACCGTCGAGATAGACAATGCGGAGCGCGATCTCAACCCGGCAGAGCAGCGCGCATGCAACCATCCGCAGTGTGATGCAAAGCTGTTTCATCTCAACGCGCGCCGATGGCCTCGAAAAGCCTGCGCAGGGCGTAGCCGCCCGATCAGGGAGATCACGGTGAAGATCCCGCCCAGCGGCAGGTTTTGGCCACGGCTTGGGTGCAATCCGAACCATGGGAACACGATGATCGGCGGTGACCACCGCCAGCGCGTGGCCAATCGCGAGCCTGATGATGGCCTCGATCGGCAACACGCCGCGCGACTGCATCGTGCGCGCTTTCTCGATCCGCTCGCGGGTTTGCAGTCTTCTCGCAGCGTCATGGGCATGTGGTTTCCGATTTTGTATTGGATGCTCGCCGGTTGCCGCGCTGGATTCCATGCGGAGTCCAGCAGCCGCCCAGGTATCCGGCCCGAAGGCCAGCGTTTGTTGGTCTTTTTCATCATCCGCCGGACTCCGGATTCCGGGGTGGCTTCCCAAAAAATCGGCCCTGTCGCTGGCGATATCGCGCGCTGCGCCCTCCCGTATACACAATCGCCCAGAAGGAACCAAAAACTTCAACGGGTTGGCGGGTGGACCCCGTGTGGACCCCGGTGCGGAGTCCGGGGTCCAGTGGGGAGTCCGGTCACGATTTCTGCGCGTCGGGCGCGCTTTGCCGCGGCCCATACAGATTCTCGCCCAGTTGTCGGACGAGTTCACGCTCGGGCCAGCTCAGACGCTCGTCGTCGATGCAGACGGCGAGAACGCCCTGGTCGCGCCACCCGTCGCGTTTGACGCGGTCCGCGTCCCGACGTTCGCCACCATAGCCCGGAGGGTGCCAGCGCATCGTCTTCATGCCCGTCCCTCCCGCCGTTCCCGTTCGATGGCGGCCCGGGCCTGCTCGGCCCGGCGACGGTCGCGGTCGTTGGCGAGGTCGATCCGGCTCTCGCCGGTCTCGCGACCGATGTGGGTGCCCTTGCCGTGGCGGGCCCAGGCGATGAAGGCGTTGCCGATCCTGCCGTGGAGCGCGATCAGGGAGCTCTGGTTGGCAACCCCGATGAGCGGCGCGAGATGGCGGGAGAGGAAGGGCAGCCAGTCCGCGGGGTTTGGGACGACGATGTGCTCGACGAAGGAGAGCGGCGTCTCGATCAGCACGAAGACGCCGTGGATCTCGCTCGGCCAGAACCGTATCTCGAGGGCGCCGCCCAGCAGGCCCTCCTCGGTCAGGAGCGTGTGCTCGCAATCGAGCACGCGGTCGAAGGCCCGGTGGACATCCACACGCTCCGTCTCGCAGAGCCGTTCGGCCTCGCGGTACCAGTCGGGCAGTTCGCTGTCGTGGAAGCGGCCGGTGTCGTAGAGGCGGATCCTGTCGTAACTCATGCCTCGGTCTCCTCTTCTGGTTGGGGGTGATGGGGGCGCCGTAGGGCGGCGGGCATGGCGGCGTCCAGCCGGGCGGACAGCGCATCGAGCGCGCCCCGGCGCGCGGCGAGCACGGCCTGCATGCTGGCGGTCAGGCGGGATGCGAGCGCGTCGAGGCGCGCGGCGTCGGCGGGATCGGATGCGTCGGATCCGGCGCCCGCGATCGACCGCATCTCGAAGCTGGCGAGCGGCCCGAGCCGGTTGGTGAGCCAGGCTTCGGGATCGGGAATGAGGGAGAGATCGACGCGGGCGGACCGGGGGCGATGGCCGGCCCCCTCCGGGCGGTAGGTCACTTCCGCGGAGGATGGGGACAATCTGCTATTATAGAGGTCTCTATAATAGTCATTTGTCCCCTTCCTCTGGCCGTCCTTCTTCGCCGCCTCGCGGGTCGGCCATAGCTCCGGAAAGCAGGCCGCCATGTCGGCCGCGTTCTCGAGGACAATGCCCGAGAGCGCCATCAGGTCACGCCGGGTCGGGCGGAGATCAGACCACGGCACCAGCGCGTCGACGGTGACGGGCAGGACGACATCCGTGAGGAAGTCGATCTCGAGCGGTGTGGCGGCGGTGCGGTTGACGCCGCGCCCGCGGCCCATGGCCTGGATCAGCTCGCCCTCGCAGATGCTCCAGCGCACGGCCTCGGCGATGGGATCGGCGTGTTCCTCCATCGCGAGCGGCGCGGTGCGGTCGCCGGCGAGCCGGATGCGGCGTTCGACCATGGGATACCACCAGCCCGCATCCTCCGGGTTCGGCATGGACACGCGGCCGGTCAGCGCCGTGGCGATCATTTCGACCGTGCGGGGCGCGGGCAGTGTGCGGCCGAGCACGACCATGCCGCCGATCCCGCCCCAGCGGTCGAGACCGCTCAGTGCGTTGAAATGCACCGCCTCCACCCGCGGCGGCAGGCTGGCCGACCTTAGCGCATCGATCGCCGCCTTCTGACCCACCACGAGCAGATTGATGGCCTGGCCGAGGCGATGGCACTGGCGGGCTCGGAGGTCGATCCAGGCGCGGAGATCGCGCAGGCGGGTCGTTGCAGCCTTGCGGTCGCGCTCGGGCGCGTCGGGCGACGGCGTCAGCGCGCGGGCCGAGGTCGGACTGCCGGTCACCTGGCGGACGCGGACATGGGGCTGACGGGCGGCGACGGGTTTGCCGATGTCGATCCGCGGCAGGTAGGTCTGCACAAGTTCCGGCCGCAGCGTGGCGTCGAGATGCAGGATCGGCGCGTGGGCCGCCCAGCCTTTCCTCATGGTACTACGCCAGCGCAGGCGGAGCGCGCGGACCGAACCCGCCTCGGTCATCTCGTGCACGAGTTCGGCGCCGGCGGCATCGTGACCGTTCTCCAGTGCCTCGGCGAGGATCAGCCAGAGCGTGGCGCAGCGACCGGGCGGCGCCCATGGCTCGCCCGCGGGCGGCAGGACCGCCTCGATGCGCTTGCGCCGCTCGACGGGCGACATGCCGGGACGGAGGCCCGCGTCGCGCATGCGGCGGCGTTCCAGCGTCGCAGCGTGGCGGCAATCTTCCGGCGTAAGACCGACGGCTTCCAGCAAGCCCACACGCAGCGGACCGGGCTCCGTGACACGCAGCGCCTTGCAGAGCCGCTCCCGCGCAGCAATCAGGTCGGCCGTGGCGCCGACATCCATCTTGCCCTTGCCGGTGTAGCAGGTGAGCGATGTGCGGCCGGGTTCGAGCCCGTCCTGTGTCAGCGTCGCCTTGCCGTCGAGACCGCGCAGGCCCGATTGCCAGAAGGCCTCGTCGATGACGAGCAGCCCGACCTCGCCGATGGCCTGCGGCTTCATGTGAAAAAGGCTGTCATGGGCGCAGACGATGACCTGCGCCGCCTGCGCCAGTGGCTTCTGGCGCTGGTAGCCGCAGTCGTGGAACCAGGGGCAGAGCAGCAGCTCCGCTCCGTTCTTCACCTTGCAGCAGCTCTGCTCGACCGGGTGCTCGATCTCGAGCGCGTCGAAGGTGGCCTCGGTGTCGAGGCACATGAGCCGGTCGGGATTGTCGTCGTTGGGATCGGGGGCGGTGCGGCCCTTCCAGAGCATGGCGCTGAGACCCAATGCCTCGAAGGCCCTGACCTGTTCGGCCCCGAGATCGTGGCGCGGGACCGCATAGACGACCTTGCGTGGCCCAAGCCCACCCGAGCCGATCAGCTCGGCGATGGCGGCGCGCGCGCTCGAGGTCTTGCCAAGGCCCACATCGACCGGCAGGCCGAGGAGCGGCGGCAGCGCGGCCCGCGCCACGATGTTGAAGTCGAGAGGATCGCGATCGCCGTCGGCGGTCTTCGCCTCCTCCTGCGCGGCCTCGACGGCGGCCCAGTAGTCCGGGATCGCGGCCATGAAGCGGTCGATGGCCTCGGCCAGGCGGACGCGGGCCTCGTCGGGCGAAAGGACCGGTGCGGGATAGGTCGGCGGCGGCGGCGGGATCCGGACCGCGCCGGCCACAAGCGCGGCGACGGCATCCGACCCCTCGGCGCAGAAAAGGTCATTGGCGTCACCCGGGCTCTCCGGCACCGCCAGACGGCCGTCGACGGCGAGCGCCACCTTGCGCGCGGCTTCGACGCCGGGATTGGTGTCGCGGTCGGGCTTCGCGTCGTTGTCGGCGACGAGGACGAGATCGGCGTCCGGGAATCGGGCCCGCAGCGCTTCTGCGACCGGCATCAGGTTGCCCGCGTCCATCGCCGCAACGACCATGTGTCCGGTCGCCATGTGCAGGCTCGCACCGGTCGCCCAGCCTTCGCAGATCAGGAACGGGCCTTCGGGTTCAGCAATCGGCCCGGGCTCCGCGCCCACCACCGCGAAATGCCCCTTCTTGGCCCCACCGGCCAGGTAGCGCTTGGCCCCGTCCGGCGCGATGAACTCCACGCTGTGGATTCGGCCGGCGATGTCCTGCAGCGGCACGACGAGTCGGCGACCGGCGTCCATGCGCAGGGCGAGCGGCATGGCCCGTTTGGCGACGAGATAGGGATGGTCCTCCGCGGCGGCTCGGGCGCTGGCCCAGATCCGGGCCGCGCGCGCGGCGGCCGCGTCCGCCCGGGTTGGCGCGGGCGCCGCATCGTCATCAGTGCGCGTGTCGGGAGAGCCAATGCTCGGGGCAGATGGCGGCTCGGCCGGATCGTTCGCTGCCGTTGCACCTCGTGTCGACGACTGACGGATCGGCCGGGGCAGCGCCGCCATGCCGATCCGGTCGGCAATCCAGTCGGTGGCATCCTCGCGCGCCATGCCGAGGTCGCGGCCGACGAGGTCCGAGAACCAGCCGCCCCGGCCTTCCTCGTGGTCGAACCACATCCCCGCCCGCGCGCCGCCGACGACGACCGACAGACTGCCCTTGCGGCCCCAGCGCCATTCCTGCCCTGCACGAAAGGTCGGCTTGCCCAGAAGCTCCACCGCGAGTTCCGGCACGCGGGCACGCAGCTCGGCGTCGAAGGCCCGCCAGTCCCGCCCGCTCATCGCCGTCCCCGCGGGATGGGCGCATGCACGCCGGTCGGCAAAGGAGCCGCGGTGGCAGGGCGCGGGAGGGGGCGGAGACGGACGGACACGGGGGCTGCGGAACCGGAAGGAGGGCGTTATCAGCCCCGGTTCTGCCGCGCATCAGACCACCCTAGCGACGTCGAAACCGGTCCGCCCGGTCACGCGAAGTCTCAGCCGAAAGGGGTGACCCCTTTCGGCAAGGCATTGGAATCACGTCAGTTCATGGGTGGACACCTAGAGGCCGAAAAGCCCGTCCGGGGGGCCTATGGCCGCCGTGCCCGATTGGTGGGGTGACCCCTCGTCCGCGCGAACGGGGTGAACGGTTCAACCCTTCATCGGGGTGTGAACGATGTGGGTTCATCCCTCGGCGCGCGGCTTCGTCAGGGCTGCTCCCGGCCTTTCGGCGGGCCCAGAGCTGCCAACCGACGCGGCAGGTCCGAGCGGCTGTGCAGAACGTCGATGACAATCACTTGGTCCGGCATGTCCACGAACACGATGAAGTGCTGCCCCACCCGCGTGAAGCGAAGGTCTTCCGGCAAGTCGGGATCGATGAAGCGGCGGCAGTCCTGCGAATGCGCTTCGCCTGCGGCAATGGCAGCGCACCGCGCGATGAGGTCCGCCTCGTAGGCCTCGGCCTGGCGCGGCCCGAAGGTCTCCAGCGTCCAGCGCGCGATCTCGACGAGCGAGCGTTCCGCCTGCCGCGTCAGCCGCCACGGCTTCGGCATCAGGATGCAGTGCGCGCGGCGGCGAATGCCCTGCGGATCGCGTCCTCACCGGAGCCCTCGGCGAGCGTACCCGCGCGTGCCTCCTCGAGCCCCGCGGCGAGCCGGTCGCGCAAGGCGGTCATCTCGGCTTCCTCGCGCTCCAGCAGGCGAAGCCCGGCCCGCAGCGCCTCAGATGCATTCTGGTAGCGACCATCGGCGATCAGCCGGTCGATCAGGTCGGTCTGGCTATCGGTCAGGACGACATTGCGGGTCGGCATCGGCATCTCCCTTGGCGCATTGGCAATATATGCCAACGCTGCCCGCGTGTCGATCTTCAGCGATGCCACGCGTCACGCCGTCTGGCGCAGGTCTGGCCCCACAACTCGCTTCGCCCCACCACGCTGCGCCGAGGGCAGCCGGATCAGCGTTGCCATGGCGTCGGCAAGCTTGTTGGACACCGGTTCACCGTCGATCTGCTGCTCGAGAAACCAGTCCATCAGGCATTCCTTCTTGCACTGGTTCCCCGGCGAAATCTCAAAATGCGCGATCGCCGCCTGCATCAGGTCAAGGTAGGGCGTCGTGTAAATCGCATCTTCCGCGTCCTGTGCAGGCCGCACCGGTTCCGGGATGTAATCCAGCCAAATCGCCTTCACGAGAAAGCGCGGCATTCGGATGTCGATGAACTCCCAATCGCGCGCTGTCAGCCGGTCGGAGAGGTACTTGCCCTCCCGCCACTGCTCGGGTCGGATGCTGGTGTGATAGCCCGAATGGAGGCCAAACCCGCTGCTGTTGCCGTAGCCCCAGCCGTTCGGACGCTCCTCGGTGTAGCGGCCCTGCGCGATGAGATCGCCGTCCCGCAGCGCGACCAGCAACTCGTTTGCCGCCTCCGCCTTCCAGGCGATCGTCGGATCCTGCGGCGGGTTCCAGTGGTTGTGTGCGGGCACAGGCTTCGGCGGCGCCTTTGCCGCCTCCGTTGCACGCCGCGCGACGGTCACGGTCTGCACATGGGCCAGCGCCTCTGCATAACTCCATTGGGTACGGTCGAGCGTCTGCAGCGACATGGGCGGCCTCGTGAATCGATTGGGGACAGGTCGAACATAATGGGAACGCCCTGACCCCTCAACCCACCACGGTGTTGCAACACCGGAGGGGTTACCCCTATCAGAAGGGGCACGGGGTGACCCGTTCCGAGGTCGCGGTCATCTGCGCAATGCGGCACCGATGGATCATGATGTTCGATCCCGGTCCCATTCGCCGCCCCAACCCACTCGCCCCGTCGGCGATGACACCCGCTGAACGCCGCGCCGAACTGTGCAACCTGCTGGCGCTCGGGCTGGTCCGCCTGCAGCTGCGGGAACAGGGCGAACGTTCTGACGATACAGGAGAAATTCACCTACACTCTCCGGCCGACCGATGCCGTCATGCAACTCCAACTCACCGGAGACCCGCATGACGACCCACGATCCCATTCCCGCGCGGCTGGCTGCGCTGAAGACCGCTACGACGCCGGACCTGAAGGCGCAGTGGCGCAACCTGTTCGACAGCGAGCCGCCGCCGTTCAACCGCCGCTACCTGGAGAGCCGGCTCGCGTACCGCATCCAGGAACTGGCCTATGGCGGGCTGAAGCCGGAGACCATTCGGCGGCTGGAGCGTCTGGGCGAGGATCTCGACGGCGGCGACCGCAAGAAGAGCCAGATGCGCGCCGACGCCATGCCCATCGCCGGCACGCGGCTTATCCGCGAATGGCAAGGTGTCGAGCACGTCGTAACTGTCACCGCCGACGGCTTCGAATGGCAGAGGCGGCCCTACAAATCGCTGTCCGCCATCGCCCGCGCTATCACCGGCACCCGCTGGAACGGGTGGGTCTTCTTCGGGCTGAAGAACCGGAGGGCGCGGACATGACCAAGCGCATCGTCCAGAAACAGCGTTGCGCGATCTACACGCGCAAGTCGTCCGAGGAAGGGCTGGAGCAGGAGTTCAACTCGCTCCATGCCCAGCGGGAGGCTTGCGAGGCTTTCATCGCCAGCCAGCGCTCCGAGGGCTGGGTGCTGGTCCGCGATCAGTATGACGACGGCGGCATCTCCGGCGGCACGCTGGATCGTCCCGGCCTCCAGCGGCTGCTGGAAGACATCGAGGACGGGCTTGTCGATGTCGTCGTGGTCTACAAGATCGACCGCCTCAGCCGCTCGCTCGCCGACTTCGCGAAGCTGGTGGAGGTATTCGACCGAAACGGCGTGACCTTCGTCTCCGTCACGCAGTCCTTCAATACCACGACCTCAATGGGGCGGCTGACGCTCAACATCCTCCTCAGTTTCGCCCAGTTCGAGCGCGAGGTGACCGCCGAACGCATCCGCGACAAGGTCGCCGCGAGCCGCAAGAAGGGGATGTGGATGGGCGGGGTGCCGCCCTACGGATACCGGGTGGAGAACCGAAAGCTGGTGATCGACGAGGACACCGCCGAGCACGTCCGCTGGATCTTCGCCCGCTTCCTCGAGATCGGCTCGGGGACCGAACTGGCACGCGAGGTGGCCAAACGCGGCATCCGCACGCCGCGCGGCAACCGGATCGACAAGAAGTACCTCTACCGGATGCTGAACAACCGCGCCTATATCGGCGAGGCAGTCCACAAGGGCCAAAGCTATCCCGGCGAGCACGACGCGATCATCGACCGCCCGACATGGGACCGCGTCCATGCGATCCTGCAGGAGAGCCCCCGCAAGCGGGCGATGCGGACCCGAGCCGAGACGCCGGCGCTCCTGAAACGGCTGCTGTTCGGGCCGGATGGCGCGGCCTTCTCGCCGACGCATACCCGAAAGGGCGACAGGCTCTACCGCTACTATGTCAGCCAGACGGTGCTGAAGCATGGCGCCGGATCTTGTCCGGTCGGCCGGGTCCCCGCGGCCGAGATCGAGACCGCCGTCATCGACCAGCTCCGAGCCGTGTTCCGCCAACCCGAGATCGTGGCGGGCACGTGGAAGGCGGCGCGCGCCCACGCCGACGACATCGCCGAATCCGACGCCCGCGCGGCCCTGCAGCAGCTCGATCCACTGTGGGACGAACTGTTCCCCGCCGAGCAGGCGCGGATCGTCGCGTTGCTGGTCGAGCGTGTGGACATCGGCGCGGAAGGGCTCAACGTGCGCCTCCGCGTCGACGGCCTGAACGACCTTGCGCGCGAGATGCTGGCCGGCGGTATCGGAGAAGCTGCGTGACTCGCGCGACGCTGACGCCCGAGACCGTGACGCTCCATGTACCGTTCCGGATCGTGAAGCGCGGCGGACGGAAGGAGATGCAGATGCCCGAGGGCGCCACGCAACCGCGGCGGGCAGACAGCACCCTCGTCAAGGCGCTGGCCCGCGCGTTCCGGTGGAAACGGATGCTCGAGTCAGGGGATTTCGTCACAATCGCCGAACTGGCGGAGCGCGAGGGGATCGCGCCCTCCTACATGACCCGCGTCCTGCGCCTGACACTGCTCGCGCCGGACATCGTCGAGGCGATCCTGGACGGGAAGCAGGGACCGGAGGTGACGCTCGCGCGGGTGATGGAGCCTTTGCCGGTGGAATGGTCGAAGCAACGACTCCAACTTGACTGAGCGACGCGGCTATCTCAGAGCCGACCAAGCTCCCGATGGGCCCGCACAGGGCACACAGGAGCGCTAGACCTTGTTGCGCGGGGGCATCAAAGCCTCTACAGATTGTGGGGTTCGTCCCGAATATCGGCTATCTCATGACCATCGAGCACAACTACAATATCGGCTTCGTGGCTGCGCTTGCTCTCAAAGAGAAGCAAATCCAGCAGAACTACCGACCGATCATTGCTGTGCATAAATGGTTCGCGCGCAGGCCAGGGACGCTTTTTCGTGGGCTGACGCTCTCCGAGTTTGCGGACCGTCCGATTGCCGAAACGTTCTTCGAGGCCAACGATTTCAGCGACAAGACTGTGGCCGACCCGTTCATGGGTGGCGGCACACCTTTGATCGAGGCGAACCGCGTCGGTTGCGATGTGCAGGGCTACGACATCAACCCTATGGCCGCATGGATCGTCCGCGAAGAAATCGAACACCTTGATCTGTCCGCCTACCAGAAAACGGCAGGCGAACTTATGGACGCTTTGAAAGCGGACCTTGACCGCTTCTACAGGACCGATTGCCCGATCTACGGCGAGCAGGATGTTCCGGTTAAATACTTCATCTGGGTCAAGGAGGTTGACTGTTCGGCCTGCGGTGAATGCGTGCCGCTTTTCCCAGGATATCGGATCGCGGACGACACGCGCCATCCGGCCCATGTCATCGTGTGCAGCCAGTGCTACGCGCTCAACGAATGCGCCTCGGCAAGAGAGCCTGGTCGTTGCAAGACGTGTGATGCCGAACTGGTCCTTGAGGGGCCCGCCAAGCGCAGCCGCTGCGGTTGCCCCTCGTGCGGCCATATCAACAAATATCCCCGCCCCGAGGACGGGCCTCTGCGGCATCGGCTGGTCGCGATTGAATACTACAACCCCGAGCGCAAGAAAGACCACAAAGGCCGCTTCTTCAAAGCCCCCGATGCAAAGGACATCGAACGGGCTCAGGAGGTTGAACGGCTATGGGAGGCTCACGAGCCGCAATTCGTGCCGGAGCAGGAAATTTTGCCAGGCGATGAAACCGACCGCCTGCACCGTTGGGGCTATAAGCGCTACCGCGAACTATTCAACGCGCGGCAACTTTTCGGGCTGGAAAAGAGCGCGGCCTTCATCGCGTCGATTGAAAACGAGCGCATCCGGCACGCGCTTGCGACCAATCTCTCAGACCTTCTGCGCTACCAGAACATGCTTTGCCGCTACGATACGATGGCGCTAAAATCCCTCGACATATTCTCGCTGCATGGTTTTCCGGTGGGCCTGATGCCCGTCGAATCCAATCTACTCGGGATCGTCAATGGTGGCGGCACCAATGTTGGTTCGGGTGGATGGTCGAACATCATTGAGAAATATTCGCGCGCAAAACGCTACTGCGATGCGCCATTCGAAGTGCGGCGCGACGGAAAGAAGAAAGTTCAGGTTCCCATCGTCGGGGAATGGATCGGGGAACGGCTAAACGGTCATCGGCCCCGTAAGATCGCCATTCGGTGTGCCAGCTCAACCGACATCGACATCGAACCAGCGAGCCTTGACGCGGTGTTCACCGATCCGCCGTATTTCGGGAATGTCCAATACGGGGAACTGATGGACTTCTGCTATGTCTGGCTCCGCGCTCTTCTCGGTGAAGAGGCGGAAGGCTTCGAGCGCGTTTCCTCCCGTGACGCGGGCGAGCTGACGGGCAATCAGACATTGGGCCGCACGCTGGAGCATTTCACGAAGGGTCTTGCTGCCGTCTACTCGAAGATGGCGATAGCGCTGAAACCTGGCGCGCCTCTGGCCTTCACCTACCACCACAACAAACTAGAAGCCTATGAGGCTATCGGTGTTGCGATCCTTGATGCGGGCCTGACCTGTTCCGCCTCGCTCCCATGTCCGGCGGAAATGGGCGGCTCGATCCATATTCACGGCACAGGCTCGTCCATCGTTGATAGCGTCTTCGTTTGCCGTTCAACGGGAACCGCCCCCAAAGACACGCTTTGCCGGAATGCCGAAGAGCTTGCCGCGCTGGTGGCAAAGGAGCTTGCCGAACTGACCGAGGCGGGGATGACCCCGCGCAAGGGGGATATTCGCTGTATCACCTTCGGCCATCTGACCCGTCTTGCGATCTGGAGGCTGCGGGAAAGCTGGGACCGTGATCAGCCAACCGCAGCCAAGCTTGAGCGATTTGGCATGGCGCTTACGGCATTCGGTGAGCCGGACGACATCATCGCCCGCGCAGAAGCGCTTGAGGTCCAGCCGCAAGATTTTGGTTCATTATTCGAGCATTCAAGAAAGGACGAGCGCGAACAAGATGCCGTCGCCTTTTGAAGTTTCCTATCCCGAGATTGAAGCCGACATCGAGACCTACGTTGATGAGGTTTTCGCGACCCTGAAGTCAGGCTTCATGACCCTACCCAAAGGGGACGGGTTCATTGATTATCCGGTGTTTGAAGGCGGCTACGAAGCCCTGAAGAAGATCACGAAAGGCTTTTCGGATCTTGATCCCGAGACTGTGGTCATGCTCGCCTTCCAGACGCCGATCACGCTTATCGTGCTGCGCGCCATGCTGGGCTTTACCCCGTCCGAATGGGCGGAAGCCGCGACCGAGAACACGGATGTCGTGGTAACCCAAGGCGCGGCGCGCAGCATCGACCGGAATGTCAGGCTTTCTCCGACAAAACCGCTGAGACCAACGGGCAAGACGGGGGAGCGAGTACAGGCTCTTGTGCGCTCGGCCTGCAAACTCTTGACCGAAGGGGCGCAGGAGATTGATGCGGCCCTGATCCACCGTCTGAACAAGGCTGATACGGCAAGTGGCCTTGCCAGCATCGGCCCACTGGCCGACATGGGCGTTCCTTACTCCATGTTGCTCTACGAGCGCTACTTGGGCCGTCCTTTTGCTGGTCATCGGGATTCGGTCAGCGAACTTGTGGGCGATCTGGTCGAAACCGCTATCGAGAAGCTGCTAACGCGGCACGGGATCAGCTTCCGCAAGACCAAGCGCGCCGAGCGCATTGCCGGCTTCGAGCAAGCCCCCGATTTCATCATCCCTGATGAGTTCAATCCCCAGGTCATCATCGAGGCGAAGCTCGCCGAAGACGATGGTACGGCGCGAGACAAGGTAACGCGGGTTCAGCATCTTCATACGATGAGCGTGCGAGACCGCACGCCCGAAGAGGGGCCGCGTTATGAGGTGATTGCCTGCATCGCGGGGCGCGGCTTCAAGCAGCGGCGGCAGGACATGAAGAAGCTTCTTGAGGCCACGCAGGGCAAAGTCTTCACGCTCCAGACTATCCCCGAAATGGTTCAGCACTCGCGGTTGCGCGAATTCATCACTAAGCCCTGAGTCTATCCCCGAGGCGCGAGCGGCCAGACCTGAACGGCCTTTTCGGCAAGCGCGTTCTGACGGTCCTGAATCCGGTCCAGCGTCCAATCGGGTAGATCCGAGAGCGAGCGCGTTATCTCGATGCGCGACTGCGCATAGATCGCTTTCTTGTCGTCGAAGGGCGCATTTGCGGCAGCGACATTGAGCGCGCTGTCCATAATGGTCAAATTTCCCAGACGCTTGTGCCAACTCTTCGCATCTTCTGCCGAAATATGGTTCCAGTTATCGCCCGGCTCCTGCGGGAGAACATGCTCCAGGTTCACTTCGTCATGGTGCTGGCTGATCCGGTACTCACCATCGGGATTGTCGTGTGTCGCAATCGCGCGGAGATAATAACGCGCAAGGAAATTCTTCGAGACATTCGCCGCCGCGAAGGCATCGCGAAAGGCGGCATCGCTAGGGAGAGAGCCCCGCGTCGCCTCAAAAAGCTGCCGCGCGGTCGTTATTTCTCCTGCTGAGATTTTCTGCGCCGTTGTCGAGAACAGGTTTTCTAACGTACCGCTACCGCCCGATCCGCCAATCAGGAAGCGCACCGTCCAACACACGAGCATCGGAAGGGCGCGACGAACTTCACCGTCCTCGAAGTGGCGCAGGATCGCCAGAACAAGAGGACGGTTTTGGATGACCCGCAGCTCACCGAGCGCGTATATCGCGTCTTGCACAGCGGGGCCTAGAGCCCTCCATTTCGGATTCGCGGGGTTATACAGTGCCACGTAGTCGGCAGCGGCATTGTTCAGCTCAACGGCCAGATCGACGGCCTGCTGCCTGCCCGTTACACGCTCTTTGATGCGGTCATAAAGCTCGCGTTCGCGCGTGAGGCCATGCCGCGACGACCAGACATGGCGGATAAACGTCTTGATCGCTTGTTCGCGTTCAACGCTCTCAATCCGGCTGCGCATGCTTGTCCAAGCATCCTGAACGTCGCGCAGGCGGGTCTCGGCGATGCGGAATAGATAGTTCTTGAGAAGATCCGCAATCGACAGGTCGATCCCGCGATCATTCAGGACTTCGAAGATTGTGTAGGCATTGGCCTCGCTGCTGACATTGACGACGATGACCTTCGCCTTGTTGTCGATGTAGTCCAGCCAATCATTCAGAGCTTCGACGGGTTCGTGGGACTGCGCAGCGATACGCCCAACAAACTCGCTCGCGATGGTCTTTGCGTCTTGTATCCGGTTGTGGGCCTCGGTGACGGGTTCCATTCTGCCGTTCTCGACGATGGCCGCTTGAAAAAACGGGTTGTCGCTTTCGTTCAACACGACGTTTGCTTGTGTTTCCAGGGTTCGGCGGTCACGCTTGGCGATATAGCCGGACTGGATCGTCTCTGCGCGCTCAACGTCGCCGCGAGCGCGTAGGAAATTGCGCACTTCGGCAATAAACACCAACGTTGTGGCGATCCGCTGTTGACCGTCAATCACATGCGTCTTGTCGTTCGCGGCAGGCGTGAGAACAATCGTGCCAAGAAAATACTCTGGTGCGTTCGCGCGGATCGCATCATTAATATCTCGAAAAAGGTCCGTGACTTGATCCTTTTCCCAGGCAAATGACCGCTGATAAGCAGGCACTTCGATCTTTTTATCCGAAATCAGATGACCGATTCCGTCCAAATGGACATCTATCCGTTCGATGGGTTGGGGCATGTCGGCTCTCGAAAAGTTCTGAATTGCCTGATCGGCTGCGTTGGTTTCTGGTAGCAATAGTGTTGCTGTGCTGCATGGTCGAGAGCAAAGCGTTCGGCGTACTCCCGCGGCGCGGCCCTTCGTGAACCGAGCATGCTGCTGGCGGTCGTGACCATGCAGCTGCAACCCCTTTCCTGAAAACATCCCTCTCCGCCATCGCGCACGCTGCATGGCGAGTTTTGTATTCCAGTCCTATCTCGGGCGGCCACCACCGGGGTCGAAGTGTTTTGGCGGGGCCAAACAAAGCCACTTGTTTTCAAATACTTGCAAGAAATTCACCAAATCCGCGCAGTCATCAGGCTCAGAGAATAGCTACCGAGAGAGACGATGTTAGAGCCTCTTGGCGCCGGGGCCAGTGCTCAGCCCCACCCGCATAACCCTCGAAAACAACGGAAAAATCCTACCGCAGCCGGATCGGGAGAACGCTTTTGCAAGGGCAAGTGGCGGAGGGAACAGGACCGAGACCCAACGTTCTCCAAGTCTGACCCGTCGGCCGCAGCACCGGCACTATCCAGAAAAATTACTTCTGGACAGAGACTTACCCGAAACCCTCCTTGAAGCGGTCTATCTGATGCATCCGCTCGTGGAGGATCGTGACAATCCCGATGTCGCCATTTGAGAGCCGTCGCCAGTACACGAAATGCCGCTCGTACCGGAAGAAGTACCCTTCCACTCCGAACTCGGCCGGCACGGGCCTCGACATGACGCCGCGTGTCTCGATCTGCTCGAAGGCGACGAACAGACCGGTGATGTAGATCTCGGCTTGCGCCTCGCCCCAGCGGTCGCGGGTGTATCGGTAGATCTCGTCGAGGCGCAGTGAGGCCGCCTCCTGGACCCGGATCGCCATGGGCTCAGGTCCGGTTCCGGGCGATCACCTCAGCAGCGGTCAGCGGCTTGTAGCTGTCCTCGGGCGCGGCGAAGGCACGATTCAGTTCGGCCTTCAGACGATCGAACGCTTCGCGCTCCGCACGCTTCTTGTCGCGACGGATCAGGTCGCGGATATACTCGCTCACGTTCTCGTAGGCGCCGTCCTCGCCGACATTGGTCGCAACGAACTCACTGAGGGCGCCGCTCACGCGGACGGTCATGGTGGTGGTGCGAGGCATGGCGCTCTCCCTGCTCGGTGCGTATTCAAGATAACCAAAATCGAACACGATACAAGAGTAGCGAGGCCGCGCGACGGTGCTGTAAGACGAATTCGAACCAGTCTCTGTTCGCCCCACCCGTGCCGACCTCAGGCGGCAAGAGGTGGTGTCAGACGAATTCGAACTCGTCTCAGTTTACCCTACCCATGCCGGCCTCAGGCGGCAAGAAGCGCCCGCCACTCGGCAAGAGCGGCGGCCCGATTGGTCTTGAAATGATCCCGGCGGGAGAGGCTGCGGGCCTGATTGAAGTGGTTGTAAACGGACGAGTGGACGGCGGCGAACATCTGCAAACTTCGCATCCGCCGGAACCGGAGCATCGCGCGCTCACGTCGTCGGAATGGCAAGTGGGAATTCTCGATCCGGTTGTTGGCCCACCGGCCTGTCCGCTGCTTGTCGACACAACCAACGGCGCGCATCGCAGCGCGGTAGGACGGCAGCCGGTCCGTCACGATTTCTTCGGGGCCGCCATGGCGCCGCATCGCTTTCTTGAGGAATTTCAACGCGGCGCGCTTGTCGCGACGCTTGGTCACGAAGCTTTCGAGGACCTCGCCCTCGTGATCGATGGCGCGCCACAGGTAATGCCGCTTGCCGTTCACCTTCACGAAGACCTCGTCCAGGTGCCATCGCCACCGGCTGACCGAGCGCATTCCTTCAGACCGTTTCCGACGGATCTCGGCCGCGAACATCGGACCGAACCGGTTCCACCAGAAGCGGACCGTTTCGTGGCTGACGTCGATCCCGCGCTCGTGCAGCAGATCCTCGACGTTCCGCAGTGACAGCGGGAACCGGACGTAGAGCATCACTGCCAGCCGAATGATCTCGGGTGACGTCTTAAAGTACTTGAAGGGGCTGAGCTTGGTCATGCCAGAAGACTAAGTCGTCGCCCTGCCGCGCGGCAAGCCAAGTTGCTCTGACAGAACCAAAAAGGGGGCCAAGCTCTACCGCTACTATGTGTCCATGGACGTGATCCGGAACCGTGACACCGGCGGGGAGACCGCGCCCATGCGGCTCGCCGCCGGAATGGTCGAGGACGCGGTCGTGACCGAAATTCGCCGCATCCTGCAAACGCCAGAGGTGGTCACGCAGGTCTTGGCCGCCCTGAAACGAGACGGCGGCGGGGCGTCGGAGGCGGATGCCATTACGGCCCTGCGCGAGTTCAAGGCCCTCTGGTCGCAACTCTTCCCGGCCGAGCAGGCCCGCATCATCCAGCTTCTGGTGCGGCGGGTCACGGTCACCGCCGCCGGGCTCGAGGTCGACATTCGGCGAGAAGGCATCGCGGGGGTCGTCCGCGAGATGATGGTGCCGCGCCGGATGGAGGTTGCGGAATGACCAAACCCAACGACACGATCCGCGTTCTAATTCCCCTGACGGTGCGCAAGAAAAACGGCCGGCCCAAGATAATGCCGCCCGCCGACTACCGGCCCAGCGAGGATCAGACCCAAGATCCTCATATCCTGCGCGCCATCGGCCGGGCATGGGGATGGCGGCGACGCATGGAGGCCGGTGAGTTCACCACGATTCAGGAACTGGCCGAGGCCGTCGGATTGGCCGAGCGCCATGTCAGCCGCCAGTTACGGCTGGCCTATCTGGCCCCCGAGGTGCTGAAGCGGCTGACCTGCGGGCGGGAGGTGTCAGCAGTCAGCCTGTACGATCTGTGCTTTCTGGCGGGGGAGGCTTGGGGCGCACAGATTGGTCAGGTTCTAGATGTGAGTGATAGAGAGCGGCTCTAAGATCCCAAATCTGTTCAACACATTCTTCGTGATTTCAACTACCTGAGGATCACAACGCTGCAACCCGGCCACCCATTCGCAGGTCGCGGCGGTGAACACCTCGCCCTTGCCCTTCGGCCAGTGGATGATCATGCCATTGCCGCGCGCGCAGGCGTCAAGCGTTTCAGGCGTAGCCTTGCCATGAAGCGCCCTCGCTTTGAACGCCGCATCCGCACTGCCGATATAGAGCGTCTCGCCCCAGACACCGGTATCTGCCTCGATATTCGTGGCCAGCCCCATGGCAATGATCGTGATGTCCGACACCGCCCCGTCGGTGCAGGTGGGAAACGGCAGCCCATCCTCCATCCGATAGTCCAGCCCGTCGACCTCATAACCAAATATACGCGAGGATGCCCCCAGCACATCGCCATAACCCAGCCCGGCACCATCAAAGGCCCAGTGATCGGGGCGATAGACGGTAAACCCGCCCGGCCCGTTGCCCGCGCAACGCCCCAGCCCGGCATAGACCCCGCGCAACGCGTTGACGCCGAATGTCAGCGCGCCGGGGCGGTTTACCGGCGCGACCTCCCACGCGGCGGTGGTCAGGTGGGGGGTGCGGCTGGCGGCCATCGGGTCACGCTCGGCCACGTATTTGAAACAGGTCTGGGTGCGGCCCTCGTCACTCAGCCGCGTCTGCCACAGGAAATTGCCCGCAAAGCGCGCCACGCGCCCACCTGCATCGACGTAGGCATCCACCACGTCGCGCATGGCTGCGCTCCAGTATTCATCGTGCCCGACGAAGATCGCGCAGGCATGGCCGGTCAGGCGGTCGGGGTCGGCGTCCAGATCGTGCTGCGTGCAAAAGTCCAGATCATAGCCCGCGCTTTCCGCCCAGCGGGCGAAGGGACGTTCATAGCTGGCCCACCCGGCCGAGGCGTATTTCTTGGAATAGCCATAGGCATAGGCCCATTCCATGTAAGGATAGCGCGTCATCTCGCCATGCCGGGGCGGATGGTCGGCCAAGGCGCGTGGCGCACCAGCGGGCAGTTTGCAAAACCCCCGTGTCCACGGCCGCTGGGTAGAGACGACCGGGGAAAATTCATTGCCCTCGGGCCCGGTGATCCCTTCGTAATGGTTCGATCCGCCCCAGCAGTTATAAGCCAGCCACGTGCCGGTGGCGCAGACGAGCACATAGGGCGCACGCGGCAGATGCGGGGCGCGGCGGATCAGGATCAGGTGGTGTTCCTCGACCCGGTCGCCATCGCGTTCGGCGGTCAGGGTGATCAGGTAGCCACCGGGGCGCCAGCCCTCGGGCACGGTAAAGCGCGTGCTTTCCGGCCAGTTGCATCCGGAGACCGAACAGTCGGCGGGCGTGTCGTGATGCGTGCCCGGCAAGTCACCCACGCGCAGCAGAGGTTCATAGGTGGCACCATCCCGCCCCACCTCGAACGACCAGCGGTCGGCGGTGGTCGAGACATGCAGCACGACCTCGTCCCCCGGCGCATAGCTCATGCGCGGGGTATAGCCCCAGATTTCCAGCACCTGTGGATCGCGCGCCGGCCCGATATAGTAATGGTCCAGAATGTGCCGCGCGCGGGTGCGGGTGCGGGGGGTGATGGCGGCGCCGGGGCCTTCGGTCGTCATGCGGTTACTCCGGCAGGTATTTGTCGGACCAGCTCGTCGCGGCGGTGCCTTTGTCTAACATGGCGGTGATCTCGGCCTCTGTCAGCCCGATCTGCGACAGGATCGCCCGCGTCTGCGCGCCGGGTTTGGGGGCGTGGCCGGGGATGGTGATCGCGGCGCGGTCGGGGCGCACGGCATTGGGCGCGACCAGATCGACCCAGCGGCCCATCGGATGCCGGTCATGCCGGATCGCGCGATAGGTGGCGTGCCGGATATCGGCGGGGCCGTTGCTTTCAAGATGCAGGTTCGCATCGCGATTGTCCGAAAGCGAGCCAAGCGGCACCACGCTGGCCGAGCCACCCCCAAGACGCGTCTGCCAATGGGCGATGGGATGGGCGGCAAAGCGGTCGGCCAGCGCCTCGGCCAGCTTATCAATATCCAGCCCCGCCAGATCGGCCAGTTCCGGCACACGGGCCAGCGCAGCCGCGCGCTCGGTCGGCGCGGCAAAGAACATCCAGCCATCCGTGGCCCGGTAGCAGTGATAGAACGGCCCCCATCCGCGCGCCTGCCGCCCGGCGGGTTCGTCAAAGGGCGCGCGCCCGTCAAAATCATACATGAACTGCGCCTGGATCATCGCGCCACACCCGGCTAGCGCCGCGCGGGCCACGCCGCCCTTGCCGGTCAGGCGTCGCCGTTCCAGCGCCGCACCAAGCGCCACGCAGGCCGCATAACCCGTCAGCGCGTCGATCGTGCCGAAATGGGCGTGTTCCTCGGGCGTGTCCGGCCTGCCGCCAAAGCGCACCATTACGCCGGTCGCCGCCTGTGCCAGATCGTCATAGCCCAGATGATCCGATTTCGGCCCGCGCATCGGCCCGCCCCAGGCATCGAGCTGCACAAGGATCGCGCGCGGGTTCAGCGCCGCCAGCCGGTCAGACGACAGGCCAAGCGCGTCGCGCTGTTCATCGGTGCCGTTCATCGTGACCACATCGGCGCCCGCGATCAGCCGCTCCAGCGCCGCGCGCCCTGCGTCGCTGCCCAGGTCCAGCAGGACGCTCTCCTTGCCGCGATGGGCATGCAGGCCAAAGACGATGGCATTCCACGGATCGACCGAGGGGCTGACCGGCTGGACCGAGGTCACCTTTGCCCCGAACCGTGCCAAAGTCGCGCCGATGGTCGGCCCGGCGATGACGTTGGTCAGGTCCACCACCCTGAGACCGTCGAGCCAGCCGCCCGCGCCTTTGCCGGGCGGCACGTTGCGTGGCGCCTCGGACAGCATGGCGGGCAAATCGGCGCGGAACTCATCCGCCACCGGACCAGCCCGTTTGTCCATCGCACCTGCATCCCCCAGAAGCCACGCCAGATTGCCCATCTGCCGCATCGGCCCATGGCGCGGATCATTGACCGTCAGCACCAGCCCCGAGGCCAGGGCGTGCGGATCGGCCAGCCACTCGCGCGTGCTGCGCTGCGCGCTGGCGGGGGCCTTGGCAGTGCCAAAGATCGCCTCCCATTCCCACGAAGGCCGCGTCAGAAATGCCGTCTGCATCGCGTCTGACACGCGCTTGCGGTCGCGATCCCCCACCGGATAATTCCGCAACGCCCATTCATCCGGCCAGTCCTTCCGGTCCAGGTAAGCGTCGAAATCGGGCAGCGTATCGGCCAGATCGTCCAACCCCAGCGCCCTGAGCGCGCGGCGCTGATGGGTCTTGATCGAGCAGGACACGACATAGAATCCCCGCCCATCGGCGCAGGTATAGGTGCGATAGAAGGGATCAAGAAACGCGCCCAGATCTGCATAGCTCAGGTCCAGCGGCAGACCGGCCGCGCGACGCCGGTCCAGTTCCACCTCGCGCGGGGATTTGTAGCGGGCGGGGTAATCCTGCACCTGCTCGCAATTATAGACCAGCCCTTCGAACAGCGCCGAGGCCAGCGGCACCTCGATATGATCACCGCCCATCCGGTCGCGGGCACCCAGCGCAAACAGCAGCGCCATCGCGCCGAACGCCGCACCATACGCCGAGGCAAGACCCAGCGGCGTAAAGGACGGGTTGATCCCCATCAATTGCCGGTTCAGCCCCATATCGGTGAACTGCCCCGTGCGGGCCGCGACCACCGCCTCCCACGCGGCCAACCCGGCCAATTCGGGGTCGGTCGAGGCAAACCCAGGCAGCGACAGCGACACGATGCCGGGGTTCGCCGCGCGCAGATCGGCGGGGCCAATCCCCAGCCGCGCCATCACGCCGGGGCGGAAATTGTCGATCACCACATCAGCCCTCGCGACCATATCCAGCGCGGTTTGCCGCCCTGCATCGCTCTTGAGGTCAAGCGCCAAAGACCGCTTGCCGCGCGATAGCATGTCAAATGCAGGATCGTTCCAGCGCGGCCCGCCAGGCGGGTCGATCCGGATCACCTCGGCCCCCAGGTCAGCCAGCATCATACCGACCATCGGCCCGGCAAGGTAATGGCCGAAATCCAGCACGCGTATGTGGGACAGGGGGCGGTCGGTCATGGCGGCTCTCCAAAAGCGCATTTTGGTCAGAATGCGCCATCGCCATACGTCGCCAAATCACCGATAGTGCCAAACATGGAACAGATTCTGCCAAATACCTCACAGCCTCTGCGGATCAACATCCTTTTGTTCGAAGCGTTCTCGAATATGGTTCTCGCCTGCCTGTTGGAGCCCCTGCGTGTGGTTCGCGACGAACACGGAGCAGATATCACATGGAGCATCCTGACCCCGCAGGATGCTCCAATGCGGTCTTCCAGCGGGTTGACGCTGGCACCCGATTGCCCGCTGTCGCAGGCAAGGGGGTGCGACCTTCTTATCGTGGCAGGTGGGGACCGTTTCCGGAAAGAGGCCGGGCAACCCGCGACCCGCCGCGCATTGGCGATCGCCCAGAAGGCACGAACCGTCATCGCCGCCGATACAGGGGCGTGGCTATTGGCATCGGCGGGGTATCTGGATGGCCGGCGCGCGACCCTGCACTGGCAGTTGCTGGAGGAATTCACACAGACCTTCCCCAAGGTGGAGGCTTCGGCCGATCCGATGGCCACCGATGGCAAATGGCTGACTTGTGGCAGCGCTGCGGGGGCGATGGAACTGGTGCTCCAAGAGATCGCCCGCCGTTTCGGTCCTTCGGCCCGGTTCGATGCGGCGTCGATGTTCCTTAATGCCCCACGTCGTTCTAGCCCAACCGATGGTGGGTTTGGAGGCTTACCGTCCCACCCCAATCCGCGTATTCGCAAGGTGTTGGACCTCATGGCCACTACAATAGAAAACCCCCAAAGTTTGTCCCAGATCGCCGCCACCGCAGGGCTAACGCTGCGAACCATGGCGCGGCGGTTCGAGGCGGAAGTCGGTTTGTCGCCGGGAAGATGCTATCAACACATGCGCCTGGCCAGAGCGCGGGAACTTATGCTGCAACAAGGCATTTCGGCAGCGGATGCAGCAGCACTGTGCGGGTTTTCTTGTGCGGCGTCTTTGAAACGAGCCTTGCACGCACGAAAGTAGCATTTGCCTTTAGCCATAACGTTACGAGGCTGCTTTACGGGCGTCCAAGCAACACACTACGCATCAACGCGCACAACCACGCCGCCTTCGGGTGTCTCTGTTCGCACCGAGAGCAGACGAACCGGGGTCAACTGCGGCGTAGGTAGATTTCGTCAAATCACTGAAAAGACGTCACTTTTTGAATCCGTCTCGATTTCCATGAAGGGCGGGTGGAAAGAGACGCGGGGCGTTCAGAGACCGATTCCGGCGGAAATACCAGTCTCCGAAAGTCGGATTGCTCCGCTAAACCCCTTTGAACCAAAAAGAAAAAAGGCCCCGTCAGGGACCTCATCTCGGGTTTGCAATGTGCAAGTGGCGGAGGAGGTGGGATTCGAACCCACGGTGGACTTTCACCCACGTCGGTTTTCAAGACCGGTGCATTCAACCACTCTGCCACTCCTCCGACACCCGCCGCTTAACGCGCCAGAGCCGATTCTGAAAGGCGGTTCGACCGGTCCGGTTCGCGCCAAATTCTGCCGAGGGTCGGGCGCGGCCTTCCAATGCCACAAGCGAGCCGCTACTATGCGCCTCAAGCGCGGGAACAAGGCGCGATCGTTCGAGGTGAGGACAGGCAAGGGGCCATTGCGTATCCGCAACGGCAGTCCGGCCAGTCCGGCAGTCAAGCACGGCGTTCAGCGCGTGCGAAGGGGGCAAGGATGGCTAGGCTGAAGTACGGGCAACTCCCGCTCGCGTTTGGCGCTGCATTGCTTCTGGCAGCGTGTCAGGACGGGATGGCTCCCGGCGGCGGGACCGCGGATGCAGGTGCGGCCGCAGCCGCGCAGACGGCCCGGTCGGGCAAGCCGGTCGAGCGAGACGTGGAACGCCCCGATATCTTCAAGGTCACCGACAGGGGCCTCTGGGACGGGCGCCCATCACTGGGCGGTGTATGGGTGGCGCATCCCGACGTCAGGGATCCCGAGCGTGTGCTGATCCGCAATCCCGCCACGGGACTGTCCGTCGAGGGCGCGCTGTTCCGGCGGGAACGTGAAATGCCGGGCCCGCTGCTTCAGGTTTCGTCGGACGCGGCCGAGGCGCTTGGTCTCGTCGCCGGCCGGCCGACCGAGATTTCCGTGGTCGCCCTCCGTAGGGAGACGATCGAGCCGGAGCCGGAACCCGCTCCGGCCCCCGCGCCCAAGCCCAAGCCCGAGGACGAAGAGGCTGCAGCTGTGGCCGCGGCAGCGGTCAAGGCCACCGAGGCCGCTCCGGCGCCGAAGGCCGAAGAAGCGAAGCCCGCCGCGTCTGCGGCGCCAGCGGCTGCGGCGGCGGCCGCCGAGACCGCTGCCGAGGTGGTCACGCCCGAGCCCCAGCCGAAGCGCAAGTGGTGGCAGAGAAAGCCGAAGCCTGCAGAACAGGAAACGGCCTCCGACGTATCTCCGGTCACGACCGCGACCATCGAAGCCGCACCACTCGACGGCGACGGCACCAAGGTCGAGACGCCCGCCCCTGCCCCGTCACCGGCCGGCATCGCCGCCGGCGGCAACCTTTCGCTGCCCTATATCCAGATCGGGGCCTTCGGCACGGAGAGCAACGCGAAGGACGCCGCCGCGAAAATCTCCAATGCCGGGCTTGCGGTCGAGGTGAAATCCGGCACCTCGGGCGGCAAACCGGTCTGGCGCGTGATCGTGGGGCCGGCTGTCGACGTGAGCGCGAGGAACGAGATCCTGAAGAAGGTCACGGAACTCGGCTACAAGGACGCCTATCCCGTCAAGGGCTGAGCAAGGAGGAGCGAACTCATGAGCCATGCCTTTCGAAAAACGCTCCGACGCGTTCTTTCCATTGCAGTGCTTGTTCTCTTGGCCGCGCTCCCGGCGCGGGCCTTCGACACCCGCGCCACTTCGGCGTGGGTCTATGACGTCACCACCGATACCGTTCTTCTGGACAAGAACGCCGACGTGCCGCTTCCGCCGGCCTCGATGTCGAAGCTGATGACGATCAACATGCTGTTCGAGGCGCTGCGCGACGGTCGCGTCGCGCTGGATACGCAATTCAGCGTGTCCTCGCGCGCCAAGGCCATGGGTGGCTCGACCATGTTCCTGAACGAGACCGACCGGCCCACTGTCGAGGAACTGATCAAGGGCATCATCGTCCAGTCCGGAAACGACGCCTGCGTCGTCGTGGCCGAGGGCCTCGCCGGCAGCGAGGAGGCGTTCGCGAAGCTCATGACCGAGCGCGCCCGGCAACTCGGCATGACGAATTCGACCTTCGCCAATTCCAGCGGCTGGCCGGATCCGAACCAGCGCATGTCGATGCACGATCTGGGCCGCCTCGCGGTCCGTCTGATCCAGGAATTCCCCGAATACTACGGTTACTTCGCGGTCACGGAGTTCATCTATGACGGCCGCAGCCCCGACAACCGCAACAACCGCAACCCGCTCCTGAAACTCGGGATCGGCGCCGACGGGTTGAAGACCGGCCACACCAGCGAGGCAGGCTATGGCCTCGTCGGCTCCGCAGTGCAGGGCGGGCGGCGTATCGTTCTCGTCGTCAGCGGCCTCTCCAGCGACACCGAGCGCGCCGAGGAAGCCGAGCGGATCGTGAACTGGGCCTTCCGGCAATTCACCCAGAAGACCGTTGCAAAGGCCGGCGCCCGCATCGCAGAGGCCGACGTGTTCATGGGCAAGGCGCCGCGCGTCGGACTGACCGTCGCGGAGGATGCGACGCTCCTCCTTCCGGCTCTCGCTCAGGACAGCCTGAAGGCCGAGGTGGTCTTCCAGGGTCCGCTCGAGGCTCCGATCGCCGCTGGGCAGGAGGTCGGCGAACTCGTGATCGAGATCCCGGGGATGGAATCTGCCCGGGTGCCGCTCGTGGCCGAGACCGAGGTGCCGCGCGGAGGATTCGGGGTCAGGTTGAAGACGGCTGCCGGCATCCTCACGGACCGCCTGGTCGAAGCTGCGGGCAGTTGACGGCCGGGCTGCATGTTCATCACGTTCGAGGGGATCGACGGTTCAGGGAAATCCACACAGGCGCGGCGGCTTGCCGAGGCGCTGCGCGCCGAGGGCCGCGACGTGGTGCTGACGCGCGAACCGGGCGGAAGTCCGGGCGCGGAAGAGATCCGGCGCCTTCTCGTCGAAGGCGATCCTGAACGCTGGTCGGCCGAGACAGAGATCCTGCTCTTCACCGCCGCGCGCCGCGACCATCTGGAAAAGACGATCCTTCCGGCCCTCCACGCCGGACAGATCGTGATATCCGACCGCTTCGCCGACTCGACGCGGGTCTACCAGGGCGCCGCACGGGGCGAGCTGCGCCGCCTCGTCGATCGGCTCCATGACGAGATGATCGGCCGCGAACCGGACCTCACCTTCCTTATCGACATGGAGCCTGCCGAGGCTCTCGAACGCGGGCTGGCGCGCAACTCTGGCGAAGATCGTTTCGAGGACATGGGCGCCGGCTTTCAGGCGCTGCTGCGCGAGGGATTCCTTTCGCTTGCGGCCGAATACCCTGCCCGCTTCCGCGTGATCGACGGTGCCCGTTCTCCCGAGGCCGTTGCCGCCGAGGTGAAGCGTATCGCCGAAAGCGCGCTCCGGTGAGGCCGCCCGTGACCGATGATGCCCACCCCGAGGCTGACCGCGTCGAAGGTGCGCCCCATCCGCGCGACACGGCAGAGGTCTTCGGCCAGGAAGCGGCCGAGGCCGCTTTCCTTTCCGCATTTGCGTCGGGGAGGATGCACCACGGCTGGCTTCTCACGGGCGCCCGTGGCGTGGGCAAGGCCACCCTCGCCTGGCGGATCGCCCGGTTCCTCCTGACGAACGAGCAGCCAGGCGACCAGGGCGGCCTCTTCGGCGCCCCGCCACCACCGGAAAGCCTCGACGTCGCGCCCGACCACCCGGTTGCCCGCCGCCTCGCCGCGCTTTCCGAACCGCGCTTCTTCCTTCTCCGCCGTGCATGGGACGACGACCGGAAGCGGCTGAAGACCCAGATCACCGTGGACGAGGTTCGCCGCCTCAAGAGCTTCTTCCAGCTCTCCGCCGCCGACGGCGGGCAGCGCGTTGCGATCGTGGATGCCGCCGACGAAATGAACGTGAGCGCCGCCAATGCGCTTCTGAAACTCCTCGAGGAACCGCCCGCCGGGGTCACGTTCCTTCTTGTCAGCCACCAGCCTGCGAGGCTATTGCCGACGATCCGCTCGCGCTGCCGGGAACTGCGGCTCGCCCCGCTCGGCCCCGCCGACATGGAAGCCGCGCTGTCTCAGGCGGGCACCGAGGCGGTCGACCCCGCCGCGCTCGCGGCGCTTTCCGGCGGCTCCGTCGGCGAGGCGATACGGCTCGTCAATCTCGACGGGCTCCAGCTTTATGCGCGCCTTGTCGACCTGGCGGCGTCCCTCCCCCGCCTCGACCGCCAGAAGATGCTCGCGCTCGCGGAAGCAGCCGCCGCCCGAGGAGCGGAGGAACGGTTCGACCTTCTGCTCACCCTGTTCGATCTTTTCCTGGCCCGACTGGCCCGCGCGGGCGTCCAGGGCGCCCCCTCGCCAGAGGCCGCGGCAGGCGAGGCCGAGACCCTCGCCCGCCTTTCCCCCGACGCCTTCGCGGCACGGGCCTGGGCCGACCTCGCGCAGACACTCGGCGCCCGCGCGCGCCAGGGCAAGGCGGTCAACCTTGACCCCGCCGCGCTGGTGATTGATATGGTCCTGAAGATGGACGAGACGGCGGCCCGGATCACCGCGCCCGCCTGAGGAAGGCCCGGACGGCGCGATGACCAAGACCCCCGAGATCGTGGACAGCCATTGCCACCTCGACTTCCCCGACTTCGCGGAGGAACTCCCCGATGTCGTGGCCCGCGCACGCGCGGCCGGCGTCACCCGGATGGTGACGATCTGCACCCGGCTCCGGCAGGAACCAAAGGTCCGCGCCATCGCGGAGGCCCATGACGGCGTCTACTACGCTGCCGGCACACACCCGATGAGCGCGGCCGACGAACCGCTCGCCACCGTGGACGAACTGAAGGCGCTCGCACGGCATCCGAAATTCGTCGGCATCGGGGAAACCGGGCTCGACTACCACTACACCGCCGAAAGTGCCGAGGTGCAGCGGCAAAGCCTCCGGATCCATATCGATGCGGCGCGGGAAACCGGCCTGCCGCTCATCATCCATGCCCGCGACGCGGATGAGGACATGGCGGCGATCCTTGCCGAAGGCTATCGCAACGGCCCCTATTCCTGCGTGATGCACTGCTTCTCCTCGGGTGCGGGCCTCGCCCGCGCGGCACTCGACCTCGGCTTCTATCTGTCGATGTCGGGGATCGCGGCCTTCCCAAAATCGCAGGAGCTGCGCGACATCTTCGCGGCTGCCCCTCTTGACCGGATCCTCGTCGAGACCGACGCACCCTACCTCGCGCCGCCGCCCTACCGGGGCAAGCGCAACGAACCGGCCTATGTCGTGAACACCGCGAAGGTCGGCGCGGAAATCTTCGGCCTCTCCTACGCAGACTTTGCGACGACCACGTCAGAGAATTTCGACCGACTGTTCAGGAAGGCCGCCCGCGCGGCCAAGGCGGCCTGATCGTGGCGCGGCTTCGCTTTACCATCCTCGGCTGCGGCTCCTCCGGCGGCGTGCCGCGCATCGGCGGCCACTGGGGCGAATGCGACCCCGACAATCCGAGGAACCGGCGCAAGCGCTGCTCCCTTCTCGTCGAACGGATCGACGGCGAGGCAGTGACGCGCGTGCTGATCGACACCTCACCAGACATGCGCGAGCAGCTGATCGACGCGAATGTCGCGACGCTGGATGCGGTCGTCTACACGCATTCCCACGCCGATCACATGCACGGGCTCGACGATATCCGGCAGGTCGTCTTCAACACGCGGACAATCATGCCCGTCTGGGCGGACGGACCGACGCAGGAATCGCTTTTTTCCCGTTTCGGCTACGCCTTCGTCCAGCCCGAGGGCTCCTCCTACCCGCCGATCTGCGAGATGCACACGATCCGCGGGCATTTCTCCATCAGCGGCCCCGGGGGCGCCATCGACTTCACGCCGATCCGGGTCGCGCACGGCTCGATCGACGTTCTCGGGTTCCGCATCGGCGGTCTCGCCTATCTGCCCGACGTGTCGGACATCTACGCCGCCGCGTGGGAACAGCTCTACGGGCTCGATATCCTGATCATCGACGCCCTGCGGCGCACGCCGCACCCGACGCATGCCCATCTCGACCTGGCGCTCGAATGGATCGAAAGGGCCAAGCCCACGCGCGCGGTGCTGACCAACATGCATATCGACCTCGACTACGCGATTGTCGAGGGCGAGACGCCGGGACATGTCTGCGCCGCCTATGACGGGATGGTGCTGGAACTGGGGGCCTGAGGCCCGGTGGAAGCGCTTCTCGACGTCATCCTGCCGGTCTTCCTGGTCATCGGCTATGGCTACTTCGTCGCCTGGCGCGGCTGGATCTCCGAAGGCGCCGTCGATGGCCTGATGCGGTTCGCGCAGAACTTCGCTGTTCCCGTCCTCCTGTTCCGCTCGATCGCGCGGCTCGACCTGGCGGCGAACTTCGATCCGGGTCTGATGCTCGCGTTCTATATCGGTGCCTTCTCGGGCTTCGCGGCGGGCTTCGCCGGTGCGCGCCTGATCTTCAAGCGGCCGATGACCGACAGCGTCGCGATCGGCTTCTGCTGTCTCTTCTCGAACTCCCTGCTTCTGGGTCTTCCGATCACCGAGCGCGCCTACGGCCCCGAAGCTCTCGCGGGGAACTACGCGATCATCTCGATCCATGCGCCCATTCTTTACGCGTTCGGAATCGCCGCGATGGAACTTGCGCGGTCGCACGGCACGGCCCTCGCCCGCCGGACGCTCGCGCGGCAGATCCTTGCATCGATCGTGAAGAACCCTCTCGTCATCGGCATCGCCTTGGGTTTTGCGGTGAACCTCGGGGGGATCGAACCGCCCGAGTTTGCCTGGTCCGCGGTCCAGATGATGGCGAGCGCGGCACTGCCCGCGGCTCTCTTCGGCCTTGGCGGCACGCTCGTGCGCTACCGGCCCGAGGGCGACATGAAAGCCATCGCGATGGTTGCCGCGATCTCGCTCATCCTGCACCCGCTGATCACCTGGGGTCTGGGAAAGACGGTCTTCGGCCTCACGACGGATCAGCTCCGCTCCGCCGTCCTGACCGCGTCCATGGCGCCGGGCGCGAATGCCTATGTCTTCGCCAACATGTACGGCGCCGCCCGACGGGTCGCCGCCTCTTCCGTCTTGCTGGCGACAGGGCTGTCGATCCTGACCGTCTGGGTCTGGCTCGCGGTTCTTCCCTGAACCCCTCCTCAGGGCTCAAAGAAAAGCGAAAGGGAAACGGAAGAGTTCTTCCGTTTCCCTTGGTGTTTCAGCGCCCGAAGCGGATAGCCGCTCCAGGGAATTCTTACGTCACTGCGGCGCCATGCCCCGCAGCCGTTCGGACCGGCGGCGAAGAAGCTCGACCGTCGTCAGAAGCGCGATCGACACGATGACGAGGACCGTCGCGACCGAAAGGATCGCCGGGCTGATCTGTTCCCGGATACCGTTCCACATCTGCCGCGGGATCGTCTGCTGATCGAAGCCGGCGATGAAGAGCACGACCACAACCTCGTCGAACGAGGTCACGAAGGCGAAGAGCGCCCCCGAGATCACGCCCGGCAAGATCAGGGGCATGGTGATCTTGAAGAAAGCCGTCGTCGGCGATGCGCCGAGCGATGCCGCCGCGCGGGTCAACGAGTGGTCGAAGCCCACGAGCGTCGCCGTCACGGTGATGATCACGAACGGGATGCCCAGCGTGGCATGCGCGAGGACGATCCCGGTGTAGGTCCCTGCAAGGCCCGTCCAGGAATAGAAGAAGAACAGACCGGTCGCGGTGATGATGATCGGAACGATCATCGGCGAGATCAGGACCGCCATGATCGCCCGGCGGAAGGGCATCTCCGGACGCGAAAGGCCAAGCGCGGCGAGCGTGCCGAGCGCGGTCGCGAGGATCGTGGAGAAGAAGCCGATGATGACCGAGTTCTTGGCCACCTTGACCCAAGTCGCGTTCTGCCAGACGTCTGCCCACCACGCCGAGTCGCGCGTGGCGTCAGGCGCCTGCATCCCGAAGGTTAGCAGGAGATCGTACCAGCGCATCGAGTAGCCTTCGGGATCGAAGGCCAGCATCTTTTCGGTGAAGGTGAAGTACGGCTCGGCGTTGAACGAGAGCGGGATCACCACGAGGATCGGCGCGATCAGGAACAGGAAGATCAGCGCGCAGATGACCCGGTAGGTCCAGTACCAGAGCTTCTCGAGCGGAGTGGCGTAGCTGGGAAGGGCCATGGTGTTAACCGAGCTTGAGGTTGTCGATGCCGATCAGGCGGTCATAGAGCCAGTAGAGCAGCAGGACCGCGCCCAGAAGGATCGCCGCAAGGGCCGCCGCGAGCGACCAGTTCAACGAGTCCGTCATGTGATAGGCGATGAGGTTGGAGATGAGCTGCCCCGAGGCGCCACCGACGAGAGCCGGCGTGATGTAGTAGCCGACCGCGAGGATGAAGACGAGAAGCCCGCCGGCTGCCATGCCAGGCACGGTCAGCGGGAAGTATATCGAGCGGAACGCCTTCCACGAGGACGCTCCAAGCGAACGGGCCGCGCGAACGTAGGACGGCGGGATCGGCCGCATCACCGAGTAGAGCGGCAGCACCATGAACGGCAGCAGGATATGCGTCATCGCGATGATCGTGCCGGTCTGGTTGTAGATCAACGCCAGGCGTCCGTCGTCACCGATGATCCCGGAAGCGACGAGGGCGGAGTTGACCACGCCCTGCTGCTGTAGCAGCACGATCCAGGACGTCGTCCGCACCAGGAGCGAGGTCCAGAACGGCAGCAGCACGAAAATCATCAGGAGGTTCGAGTAGCGCAGCGGCAGGACCGCCAGAAGGTGCGCGATCGGGAACCCGAGAAGGAAGGTCAGGATCGTGATGAGCGCGGACAGGATGAACGTGCGCTCGAAGAGCTGCACGTAGATCTGGCGGTCGGCCTCCACCGAGGTGATGGAACCGGTCTGGTCGCGCACGAGATCCACCGCAGCGAGATAGAAGTTCATCGTATAGGCGGACGACGCATCGCGCATGACCTGCCAAAGCTGCGGATCATCCCATTCATCGTCGGCATCGAGGATCGCCTCCTTGAAGGGCGGCTCCAGCTTGTCGGCCTTGCGCGCGGTCGATGTGAAGAGCGATCGCGTCCCGGACAGTTCGTAGTTGACCCGCGTCCCGACTTCGCCGGCCGTGCGGTTCTCGCGCAGCAGCTTCAGGTCCGCGGCGAGCGCGGCATAGGCCGCCTCATCGGGCTCCGCGCCGGACTCGGTCGCATCGAACCATGCGACGAGGTTCGGCATGTTCGACGAAAACGCGTCGTTGTGCACCGAGCGGAACAGCATCTGCCCGATCGGGAACACGAAAGTCGCGAGGATGAACACCAGGAGCGGCATGACGAGGAAAAACGCGCGACGGCGCGAACGGGCCTGGGCCCGGGCGAGCGCGGCTTTCAGCGGCTTGCCGTCTGCCGTGGTCAGCCGGCCAGCATCGGCGGCGGGATCTTGAGTGGTGAGGACTGCCAATTCATGCCCCTCGAGAGAGATGGGTCGAGAATGAGAAAGGGGGCGGCGCGATGCGCCACCCCCAAGAGAGTCAGGCCTCAGTTGGCCGCGAGCCAGGCGTTGAAGCGCTCTTCCAGTTCCACGCTGTTGTCAGCCCAGAACTCGAAGTTGTTGACGAGCGCGTTGCCCATGTTCGCCTCAGCGGTCGGCATCTGCGGACCCATCTCGGTCTTGCCGTCCTGGTACAGGCCGACGAGCGGACCCGAGGACTTGCGCGCCGGACCGTAGCTGATCCACTTCGCCTGGTCGGCGAGGCGCTGCGTGTCGGTCGCGTAGGCGATGTATTCCATGGCGAGGTCCTTGTTCGGCGCGCCCTTCGGCACGACGAAGAGGTCGAAGTCCATGATCTGGCCGTCCCAGACGATCTCGAAGGGCTTGCCCTCGGACACGGCGGCGTTGAAGATCCGGCCGTTGTAGGCGGTGGTCATCGCCACTTCGCCGTCCGCCAGAAGCTGCGGCGGCTGAGCGCCGGCTTCCCACCAGACGACATCGTTCTTGATCGTGTCGAGCTTGGCGAAGGCACGCTGGATGCCCTCGTCGGTGTCGAGGACGTCGTAGACTTCCGCGGCGGGCACGCCGTCGGCCATCAGAGCCATTTCGAGGTTGGCCTTCGCGCCCTTGCGCAGGCCGCGCTTGCCCGGGAACTTCTCGGCATCGAAGAAGTCGGCCATCGTGGTCGGCGCTTCGCCGGAGAACTTCGTCGTGTCGTAGGCATAGACCGTCGACCAGACGATGTTCGCCACCGCGCATTCGGAAACGAGCGCGCCCTCGACGAAATCTTCTTCGGCCGGGGTCCCGTCCGGTGCGGGCGGCAGCGCCGAGTGGTCGATCACTTCGAGGAGGCCCTCGTCGCAAAGGCGCACGGCGTCCGAAAGCTCGACGTCGGCCACATCGACCGAAACGTTGCCCGCTTCGACCATCGCCTTGATCGGCGTGCCCGGGTTGTCGGCGTCCACCATGTTGACGGTCACGCCCTTCTCGGCCGCGAACGGCTTGTTGTAGGCTTCCACCTGGCTGACGCCGTAGGAGCCGCCCCAGGACATGACGGTGAGCTCCTGGGCCGACGCCGCAGAGGCGAAGCCGACAAGAGCCGTCGTCAGGATAAGGGTCTTCTTCATTCCGATTTACTCCCGTGTTGGTTCTTCGGTAGTTGCCCCCGTTGTTCGGGGGATTTCTTTACAGCGGATCGAGTGCGCGCGCGTCCTGCGGCGCCCATCCGATAGTGATCTTCTCGCCCGGCTTTAGGCGGCGCTGGCCGAGCGTGTTCCGGTTCTTCATCACGAAATCTTCCGAGCCGGCCACCCTGAGGCGAGTGCGATAGATGTCGCCCATGTAGATGAACTCGAGCACCTCGGCCTCGATCGTGTGCGCCCCGGGCGGGATCATCTCGGGCTTGAACTCGACGCGTTCGGGCCGGATCGAGACGAGCGTCTTCGCGCCCTTCTGGCTCACGTTGACCGGCGTGGCGTCGATCAGCTCGCCAGTGGCAAGCCGCACGGTGGCGCGCCCGCCTTCGATCGTCTCGATGGTGCCGGGCAGCTTGTTGTTCTCGCCGATGAACTGCGCGACGAAGCTGTTCTGCGGCCGCTCGTAGAGTTCATCGGGCGGCGCGAGCTGCTGGATGACGCCGTCGTTGAACACCGCCACGCGGTCCGACATCGTCAGCGCTTCGGACTGGTCGTGCGTCACGTAGACGACGGTGATTCCGAGGTTCTCATGCAGGTGCTTGATCTCGAACTGCATGTGTTCACGCAGCTGCTTGTCGAGCGCGCCGAGCGGTTCGTCCATGAGAACGAGGTCCGGCTCGAAGACGAGAGCGCGGGCCAGAGCGATCCGCTGCTGCTGGCCGCCGGACATCTGCGCCGGACGGCGGCTCCCGAAGGCGCCCATCTGCACCATCTCGAGCGCGCGCTTCACCTTCGCCTCGCGCTCGGACTTGCCCATGCCCCGGACCTGGAGCGGGAAGGCGAGGTTCTCGTTCACCGTCATGTGCGGGAAGAGGGCGTAGTTCTGGAACACCATGCCGATGCCGCGCTTGTGCGGAGGCACCTGGTTGATCGGGCGTCCCGCCAGGCGGATCTCTCCGTGAGTGGCGGTCTCGAAACCCGCCAGCATCATGAGGCAGGTTGTCTTGCCCGAACCCGACGGCCCGAGCATCGTGAGAAACTCGCCCTTCGGCATCGCGAGGTTGAGGTCTTTCACGACGAGCGTTTCGCCGTCGTAGCTCTTCTGCACGCGCTCGAATTCGACGAACGCTGTGTCTGCTGCAGCGGTCAAAGAAGGCTCCCCGATGTGCTTTTCTTGGTCTTTATACTTGGCAAACGGGCTTATCGGGATGCGGCTCGCATTTCAACTGCAAGATTCGCGACGGCGAAGAGATGCGGGCGCGTCGGTAATGCAACTCGATGCGCCGCTGACGGATTCCGGAGATGCCGATCGACGTCACGAATCACGTTCATGGCGCGGCAACGGACGCGAAAAGCGGAGAATCAGGCACGGAGATCCCGGAGGAACGGCGAATCAGTCTCTCTGAGACGAGGGCCCAGAAACGAGAAACCCCGGCATTTGCCGGGGCCTCACCGAACCGGGATCTTCCCGGCTTTTTCCGATTGGTGCGGTCGAGAAGACTCGAACTTCCACTCCGGTTAAGGAACAGCGACCTCAACGCTGCGCGTCTACCAATTCCGCCACGACCGCACGTCCCGGCTTGGTGCGGCGGTTCATAACGGAGCCCATTGGGGATGTGAAGGGGATTTTTCGCTTCTTGATGACGAAGTTTGAATGACGGGGGCAAGCGCGTCGAAACCCCTGCTTTTGTTGGGGTCGCGGGCATCCTCGATGCGGCGTGGGGATCGGAGTGACCGGCAAGAAGGTGCCCCGGAAGGCCGCCGACACGGCACCGCGCCTTCCTTTGTGCCGGTTGCGGCCCGTGAATCACTCTTCGCTGCGATCAGGCGCCGTGTGGTCTCCACGAGATCTGCCGTGCCGGCGCTCGGCGCGGCCCAAGGGCACAAATCGGGGAACGGCGGGAGCGGGCTGTTGCAATCCCCTCCCCGATCCCCCCATTTCTGCCTGAAGCGCGGGGCGGCGACCGCCGACTTGCCCCCGAACCCGGATTGCAGGACGGAAACCTCATGGAGTGGATCGAAAGCCGGGACCTCGTGCCCTACGAAGAGGCTCTCGCAGCGATGGAGGCGCGGGTCGCCGACATTTCCGCGGGTCGCGCGGGCGAGGTGGTCTGGCTTCTGGAGCATCCGCCCCTCTACACGGCCGGAACCTCGGCGCGCGCGGAAGACCTCGTGGAGCCGAATCGCTTCCCGGTTTACGCGGCGGGCCGCGGCGGGCAATACACCTATCACGGGCCCGGTCAGCGCGTCGCCTACGTCATGCTCGACCTGAACCGGCGCGGGCGGGACGTCCGGCGGTTCGTTGGCATGCTCGAGGACTGGGTGATCGCGACGCTTGCCGAGTTCAACGTCAGGGGAGAACGGCGCGAGGGGCGCGTCGGCGTCTGGGTCGTCAGGCCCGAAAAGGCGCCGGGGCCGGACGGAACCCCGCGCGAGGACAAGATCGCGGCGATTGGCGTGAAGCTCCGCCGCTGGGTCAGCTTTCACGGGATTTCCATCAACGTGGAGCCGGACCTGTCCCATTTCGAGGGAATCGTGCCCTGCGGGATCAGGGAACACGGTGTGACCTCGCTCGTTGATCTCGGCTTGCCGGTCACGATGGGCGATCTGGACGTGGCACTGAAGAAAACCTTCGGGGAGGTCTTCGGCAGGTGACATAAGCGGCTCATGGGTGGCGTTCCGCATGCCAGGCGGGGATCGCCGCACTTGCGACCTGCTCGCTTCCCCTGAACGAATGCGGGCCAGCCGCATTACAGCGGGGGAAGTGCCCTTGATGCAATTCACGGCCGCTTCATAAGAGATAGCGCCAGTGGAATCCTTCGGAACCTAGTTGCGAAGGTGGTCCTGAGCGCCTCGACATCGCCGGGCGCAAGGCGGCCGATCGCGTTCGGCACCGAAACGGGCGTGCACGAATTCGCCGACCAGGAACCCTCGAAGCTGTCGCGGATGAGCCTGATGAAGATGCGATGCGTTTCGATGGTGTCGAGGCGCTGGGGTCCTAGAGATGATCCGGACGCGCCTTCTCCAGCCTCGTCACGGGCGCCGGAACATCGAAGTGCCTAGGGCCTCGCGGATCGGTTCCATCGTGAACCCGCCACCCTCGATGTCCCTGATGCAGGTGGAAACGCCACCTCCGGAATTCGTTGCACGGGCCAATTCGGCGACCGCCTGCGACGGGTAATTCGTGAAGTCGATTGCGGGTGCCATCGCAGCCGCATCGGATTCGTCGCCTTCGAACGGAAAATCCTCTGGCCCGGCAAAGAGTATCCGCCACTCGGTGCACGGTCGACCGGCGCGCGCGGGCGGATCTCGCTCTTGACGATCGCCGCAGACATGCTCGACCGAGGGGCACTCCGGCGGCATTTCTGACGGACCGAAGTCACGGATCCAGCGGCGAGCCTTCAGGTCGGAAAACCTGCGCTTCGCGGCCCGGGAAACGCGAAGCGCTGGCTAAATCACCGAATTCCTGCGACAAAGCGCGCGTTGCGTGTCGGGCAATGCGCTTTATGTCGGCACGCTAGGTATGCAACCAGCAAAGGACTATTGTCATGAGACTGCTGCTTTCCGCTGCCCTTGCCGCCGCCGCGCTTGCCGGTCCGGCGCTGGCCGATGGCGATGCCGCCAAGGGCGAGAACGAGTTCAAGAAGTGCAAGGCCTGCCACGAGATCGTGGCCGATGACGGCACCGAGATCATGAAGGGCGGCAAGACCGGCCCGAACCTTTACGGTGTGATCGGCCGGGCCGTCGGCTCGACCGATTTCAATTACGGCGACTCGATCAAGGCCGCGGGCGAAGAACAAGGTCTCGTCTGGGACGAGGAAATGCTCGTCGCCTATCTCGCAGACCCGAAGGCGTGGCTTCAGGAAGTCACGGGCGACGCCGCCGCCAAGTCGAAGATGACCTTCAAGCTGACCAAGGGCGGCGAGGACGTGGCCGCCTACCTGGCCTCCGTGGCCCAATAAAACATCCGCACTGCACTAGCGGGCGAGGCGATTTTTTTCAGCTTTCGCGCCTCGCTTGAGGATTGCCGTTCCGGCAAGTGCGATTTAGAACAATCCTAGGACGCGGGGACCCGGACAGCGGGGACCCCGCGCAGGACTTTAGGGAGAGACACATGGCCGACGCAGCCGTTCATGGCCACGGTGAGCACGATACCCGCGGGTTCTTCACCCGCTGGTTCATGTCCACCAACCACAAGGATATCGGCATCCTCTATCTGTTCACGTCCGCGGTCGTGGGCTTCATCGCGGTGGCCTTCACGGTCTACATGCGCATGGAACTCATGGAGCCGGGCGTTCAATACATGTGCCTTGAGGGCGCGCGCTTCACGGCCGCCGCCGCGGGCGAATGCACCCCGAACGGGCATCTCTGGAACGTGATGATCACCTATCACGGCGTCCTGATGATGTTCTTCGTGGTGATCCCGGCTCTCTTCGGCGGCTTCGGCAACTACTTCATGCCGCTGCACATCGGCGCGCCGGACATGGCCTTCCCGCGGATGAACAACCTTTCGTACTGGATGTACGTCGCGGGCGTGTCTCTGGGCGTGGCCTCGCTGCTCGCTCCGGGCGGCAACGACCAGCTCGGCTCGGGCGTTGGCTGGGTGCTCTACCCACCGCTGTCGACGAACGAAGCCGGCATGTCGATGGACCTCGCGATCTTCGCGGTCCACGTCTCGGGCGCCTCGTCGATCCTCGGCGCGATCAACATGATCACGACTTTCCTGAACATGCGCGCTCCGGGCATGACGCTGCACAAGGTGCCGCTCTTCGCCTGGTCGATCTTCGTGACCGCGTGGCTCATCCTGCTGTCGCTCCCGGTTCTGGCCGGCGCGATCACGATGCTGCTGACGGACCGCAACTTCGGCACCACCTTCTTCCAGCCCTCGGGCGGCGGTGACCCGATCCTCTACCAGCACATCCTGTGGTTCTTCGGCCACCCGGAAGTGTACATCATCATCATCCCGGGCTTCGGCATCATCAGCCACGTCATCGCGACCTTCGCGAAGAAGCCGATCTTCGGCTACCTGCCGATGGTCTACGCGATGGTGGCGATCGGTGTACTGGGCTTCGTGGTCTGGGCGCACCACATGTACACGGTGGGCATGAGCCTGACGCAGCAGTCCTACTTCATGCTCGCGACGATGGTGATCGCGGTGCCCACAGGCATCAAGGTCTTCTCCTGGATCGCGACGATGTGGGGCGGCTCGGTCGAGTTCAAGACGCCGATGCTCTGGGCCTTCGGGTTCCTGTTCCTCTTCACCATCGGCGGCGTGACCGGCGTGGTGCTGTCGCAGGCACCGGTCGACCGGGTCTACCACGACACCTACTACGTCGTGGCGCACTTCCATTACGTGATGTCGCTGGGCGCGGTATTCGCGATCTTCGCCGGCGTCTACTATTGGATCGGCAAGATGTCGGGCCGGCAGTACCCGGAATGGGCGGGCAAGCTTCACTTCTGGCTGATGTTCATCGGCTCGAACCTGACCTTCTTCCCGCAGCACTTCCTGGGCCGCCAAGGCATGCCGCGCCGTTACATCGACTACCCTGAGGCATTCGCTCAGTGGAACTACGTCTCGTCGATCGGCGCCTTCATCGCCTTCGCCTCGTTCCTCTTCTTCCTCGGCGTCATCGCCTACACGCTCTTCGCCGGCAAGCGCGTGACCGAGAAGAACTACTGGAACGAGTACGCGGACACGCTCGAATGGACGCTGCCCTCGCCTCCGCCGGAGCACACCTTCGAGATCCTGCCGAAGCGCGAGGAGTGGGACCGGTCCCACGCGCACTGAGCGCGGAGATTCCATGCCCTACGAATGGGTAACGAAACCTGACGGGGCCCCGGAGAAATCCGGGGCCTCTTCGCTTGCGCCGGACGCACCGCTCGCCGAATTGCACCTTTGGCCCTACCGGTCCCTGTCGCGGCGGGGGTTCGTCTGGTTTGTCGGCGGCACGGCCGCGCTGCTTCTCTTGCCGCTCATCGGGGTGCTGGGGACGAAGATACTCTGGGGGCTCCTGCCCTTTCTGGTCGCGACGGTCGCGGGGATCTGGTGGGCGCTTTCACGCAGCTATCGAAGCGGCGAGTCGCTGGAGGAACTCAGGATCTGGCACGATCGGGCAGAACTGCTTCGCCACGACCCGGGCCGTCCTGTCCGGCGCTGGGAGGCGAATCCCTATTGGATCAGCGTGCAGCTGCATCCGACGGGCGGCCCGGTGCCGAACTACCTGACACTCAGAGGCGGCCCCAGGGAGGTCGAGATCGGGTCCTTCCTGACCGAGGAGGAGAGGGTCGAACTGCGCGGGGAATTGATGTCCGCCCTGAATGCGGTCCGCCGGATCAACTGAATTTTACTCAATACCCTCGATGCGCCAGATATACAGCGCAATTGGCCGGGAATATAAGGCAGTTGAGTAGTTTCTCGTTGGTGGAGTTCATCAAGTGCCCGTCGAGAGCATCACAGGTCCGACGCGCTTCGAATTTTCCACCGGTCAGTCGACGGCGACAGCCCAGTACGTCGCGTCCAAGTCTCCGGTCACGTGGTCGGTCACTGTCATCAACGACTACAGCCTCTCACCCGGCGACTACACGATAACCATCAGTTCCACGGGCCTTGTGACGGTCACCATCAAGGACGGCGTCGCGATCCCACCTGGTGGCATCCAGATCGACTTCGCCGTGCGCGCCACGCGATTGGGCGGCGGAGTGGGCAACACGGACACGCTCATCGTGACGGTGACGGGCTACCCAGGCGTGCCCTGCTTCACGCCGGGCACGATGATCCTCACGCCCGGCGGGGAACGTCCGATCGAAACCCTGTCCGTCGGCGACGAGGTGCTGACCCACACGGGCGGGCGAATGACCGTCCGTCACATCCTGACGCGCACGATCCCGGCGGAGCGTTTGCGGGCGGATCCGCGAAGCCGCCCCGTACGCATCCGGCGCGGTGCCTTCGGCGATGCGCCGCATTCCGACCTGCGCGTTTCGCCCTTTCATCGCATCCTTCTGTCGGGCTGGCGCGCGGAACTCTACTGCGGCACGGACGAAGTGCTCGCCCATGCGATCCACCTTGTCGGTGACGAGACGATCACACAGGACCCGCCCGGAGAGGACGTGACCTACATCCACCTCGTGCTGGACACGCATGCGGTGCTCGTCTCGAACGGGCTGCCGACGGAGTCCCTTCATCTTGGCGAGATGTCGCTGCGGTACCTCGACCGCGAAGACCGAAAGGAAATGGAGCGCATCTTCGGGGAAGAGGTTGTCGCGGCCGCCCATGCCGACAGCGTGACGGCCCTCACCTGCGCCACCCGGGCCGAGGCGGCGCTGCTACGGTAAGCCCGCAGGCTGCGTCACTGAAACTCGGCGCCCCCAGCCATGTGAAGGTTAGCAAGCCGCTTGCCGACGTCCCGTCAGCCGAGCTTGTCCTTCACCATCGGCCCCACGGCGGCGAAGTCCATCTGGCCGGTATACTTGGCCTTCAGGGTCCCCATGACCTTGCCCATGTCGCGGATCGAGGTCGCACCGATTTCCTCGATGGCCTTGCCGATCGCGGTTTCGATCTCTTCCGTCGAAAGTTGGCGCGGCAGGAACTCCTCGATGACCTTGATTTCGCCAAGCTCCTTCTCGGCGAGTTCCAGGCGGCCGCCTTCCTCGTAGGCTCGGGCGCTTTCCTGGCGCTGTTTTACCATCTTGCCGAGAATCGCGAGCACCTCGGCATCGCCGATACCTTCCTCGCCCTCGCCACGCTGGGCGATCTCGCGGTCCTTGATCGCCGCATTCACCAGGCGCAGCGTCGAAAGGCGCTCGCTGTCCTTCGATTTCATCGCGTCCTTGAGCGCGGTATTGATGCGCGTACGCAGGTCCATCGGCAGTCCCATCCCCATGGTTTTCCGAATTTCCGACAATAGCGGCAAGCCTCGCCGGGCACAACCGCGCCGTTTCCATCTAAACCCTTGATTTAGAAGACAATCGCATTTCAACCCCAACCTCTTGACCGCGCCGCGTCACGCCCTTAGGTTCCGCGGGATTTAAGCCGCCCCCGGGAGTCGCCCAAATGCCCGCATCGGAAAAACCGACCGCCTGTCTCGCGCTCGCCGACGGGACGATCTTCTACGGAAAAGGCTTCGGAGCCACTGGCGAAACGGTCGCCGAGCTCGTCTTCAACACCGCGATGACCGGTTACCAGGAGATCATGACGGACCCGTCCTATGCCGGGCAGGTCGTCACCTTCACCTTCCCCCATATCGGCAATGTCGGCGTGAACCCCGACGATGACGAGACCGGCGATCCGGTCGCGGCGGGCATGGTGGTGAAATGGGATCCCACCGAGCCGTCGAACTGGCGCGCCGTCGAAGACCTCGTGACCTGGCTCGGGAAGCGCGGACGGATCGGCATCGGCGGCGTCGATACGCGCCGACTGACGCGCGCCATCCGGCAGCAGGGCGCCCCGCACGTGGCGCTGGCCCATGACCCGGAGGGGAAATTCGACCTCGAGGCCCTGGTCGCCAAGGCGCGGGCCTGGTCGGGGCTCGTGGGGCTCGACCTCGCCAAAGAGGTCACCTGCGCGCAAAGCTACCGCTGGGACGAGATGCGTTGGGCTTGGCCGGACGGCTACAAGCGGCGCGAGGAGCCGGGGCTGCGCGTCGTGGCGATCGACTACGGCGCGAAGCGGAACATCCTTCGCTGCCTCGCCTCGGCGGGCTGCGAGGTGACGGTTCTGCCCGCCACCGCGACAGCGCAAGACGTTCTGGCGCTCAATCCGGAAGGCGTGTTCCTCTCGAACGGGCCGGGCGACCCCGCGGCCACGGGCGAATATGCCGTGCCGATGATCCGTGACGTTCTCGACCGGCAGCTTCCGGTCTTCGGTATCTGCCTCGGCCACCAGATGCTCGCTCTGGCGCTGGGCGCGAAGACGATCAAGATGAACCACGGCCATCACGGCGCGAACCATCCCGTGAAGGACCTCGAGACCGGCAAGGTCGAGATCACATCGATGAACCACGGCTTCACCGTGGACAGCCAGACGCTGCCCAAGGGCGTGATCGAAACGCATGTGAGCCTGTTCGACGGGTCGAACTGCGGCATCCGCATGGAAGACCGCCCTGTCTTCAGCGTGCAGCATCACCCGGAGGCGAGCCCCGGACCGCAGGACAGCTTCTATCTGTTCGAACGCTTCGCGGACGCCATGCGGAAAGCTCGCGCGGCCTGACACGGCACTGCCCCGCCTTGAGCCATAGCTCGTTAACCAAGGCTTAACCGGCTGCGAGGGAAGCTCCGGACAAACGTCCGGAGCCACAGCCCAATGCCGCCCGCGCAAATCCACCGCCTGCCGCCCGCCGCCGTTTCCCGGCCCTTGGCGCGGCCTGCGACGGAGACGAGCCCCGCGCCGCTGCGCGAGCGCAGGCCGCTCGGCCAGATCCTGGCCGAGATGGGAGCGGTCGAACCGGGAGACGTCCTCAAGGCCATTGCCATGCGGCAGCGGGAAGACGTGCGCATTGGCGACATCCTTCTCACGCATGGCTGGATCACCGAGGACGCGCTCATTGCCGCGCTCGAGCTGCAATGGGGCGTGAAGGCCATCGACCCGCTGGAATCCCCGCCGGATCCCAGGCTGATCGACGCCCTTGGTCCCGGCTTTTGCCTCAGGCACGGAATCCTGCCGTGGAAGCGGATGGCCGGCGCAACGGTCATCATGACCTCGCGCCCGGAGGAGTTCGGCCGCCTCCAGACGCGTCTACCACCATCTCTCGCCCCCTTCGTCATGGCGCTGGCGTCCGAGCGCGACTTGCATGCAGCGCTGCTCGGTACGCGGCGGACCGCCCTGATCCGGCAGGCGGAAACACAGGTCGAGGCGGCGCTGAGCTGCCGGCGGACTGGACCGCGCGATAGGCCGTGGCTTTTTCCGGCCATGGCGGCGTGTCTCCTCGCAGCGGCGATCTTCGCGCCTTTCGCACTCTTCACGGCCTTCTTCGTCTGGACACTCCTGACGCTCGTGTTGACGGCCGGGTTGAAGCTCGCCGCTTTCGTCAGCCATCTGCACGGCCTGCGACAGAAAGGAAGCTCCCGGCCCCACTCCCCTCCCCCCACGATCGCCCGGCTTCCGGTTGTCTCGATCCTCGTACCGCTCTACCGGGAACGCGACATCGCGCCCCGGCTGATCCGGCGACTCGGCCGGCTCACGTACCCACGCGAACTCCTCGACATCATCCTCGTTGCCGAGGAAGACGACCTCCTGACGCGCGAGGCACTATCGGAGACACGGCTGCCCCGCTGGATGCGCGTCGTGATCGTTCCGGGAGGCCCTATCAAGACGAAGCCGCGCGCATTGAACTTCGCGATGAACTTCGCGCGCGGGTCGATCATCGGCGTCTACGACGCGGAGGACGCGCCGGAGCCCGAACAGATCCACAGGATCGTGCGGCGGTTCCACGAACGCGGACCCGAGGTGGCCTGCCTTCAGGGCGTGCTGGACTACTACAACCCCCGCACCAACTGGCTTTCGCGGTGCTTCACCGCGGAATATGCGGCCTGGTTCCGGGTCATCCTGCCCGGTCTTGCGCGGCTCGGTTTCGTCGTGCCCCTGGGCGGCACGACGCTGTTCTTCCGTCGCGCGGCTCTGGAAACGCTCGGAGGCTGGGATTCCTACAACGTGACGGAGGATGCCGACCTGGGGCTCAGGCTCGCGCGCGCCGGATATCGGGCGGAACTTATCGACACGGTGACCGAGGAAGAGCCGAATTGCCGCACGATCCCTTGGATCAAACAACGTTCGCGCTGGCTCAAGGGCTACGCGATGACCTGGGCGGTCCACATGCGCGACCCCGCCCTGCTGTGGCGCCAACTCGGAGCCAAGCGGTTCCTTGGGGTCCAGATCCTGTTTCTCGGCACGCTGAGCCAGTTCCTGTTCGCCCCCCTCTTGTGGTCGCTCTGGCTCGTGCCGCTTGGCTTACCGCACCCCTTCGCGGACGCTCTCCGGGGCTCCATGCTTTCCGGCCTCACCGCGGTGTTCCTGTCGACGGAACTTCTGAACGTCGCGGTTCTGGCCTGGGCGGTTCGGGGACCGAAGCACCGCCACCTGCTGCCGTGGGTGCCGACGCTGCATGTCTATTTCCCGCTAGGGGCCCTGGCCGCCTGGAAAGGGATCGCGGAGGTGCTGACCCGGCCCTTCTACTGGGACAAGACCCAACACGGCGTCTTCGACCAAGGAGTTGCGAAGGTGTCCGTTCTCAGGGAGGTCCCGCTGAAGACTGGGGAGAGCCGCGTGCAGGGCTGACGCGCGACCGACGCTGTCCCGATCGACTGGGTGAGCAATCGTGGCCGCGCCGGGCGAACGCTCAATGAGCCCGGATGTCGCCGGCCTCGAGCTTGAGCCGCGTCTCAAAGGCTTTCGAAATATGCGCCCTCAGCGCCTCCTGCGCGGCATCCCCGTCACCGGCGGCGATCGCGTCAACGATCGCTTCATGTTCTGCGAGCGCCGCCGCCCCGCGACCCTCGGCGGCGAGCGACGTCGTGGCGAGAAGAGCCATGGAACGGTGAACGAGATCGAGCTGCTGAACCAGGTAGCGGTTGTGCGAAGCGAGGTGAATCTGCTTGTGGAACCGGCGGTTCGCGCGCGAAAGCGCCCCGGGATCGCCGAGATGCGCGCGGTCGGCCTCCACCATCTCGCGCAGGACGCGCACCTCCTCTTCAGTCGCGTGCTTCGCCGCGAGCTTCGCCGCGAGACCTTCAAGTTCGGCCCGGACGACGTAGAGCTCGGCGAGCTGGTTGTGGTCGAGCGAGGCGACGATGAGGCTGCGGCCGTCACGGGTCAGCATCGACTGCGTCTCGAGCCGCTGAAGCGCCTCGCGGATCGGCGTGCGGGACACCCCGAACCGTTCCGCGAGTTCGGATTCCACCAGCCGGTCGCCCGGACGATAGATGCCCTGATCGATCGCTTCGAGGATCAGCGAATAGGCGTCTTTCTGCATGCCTCTCCCTTGGCGCAATCAGAACAGGGCGCGAGACTAAGCGCAGGGGCATGCCTAGGCAAGCGCGAAGGCCGGAGCGTACGCGGTGGAATACGAGGGTTTCACAACATCCTCGCGCCCTTTGGAGAGACCCGGTTGCGGGCCCGCGGGGCGCGCCCTAGATTCCGCCCATGCGCGACACCGATTTCTCACATGTCCGGTCCTGGGTCTTCGACCTCGACAACACGCTCTACCCACCCGAGGCCCGGCTCTTCGACCAGATCGAGGTCCGGATGACGGCCTACGTGATGGAAACGCTCGGCGTCGCGCGTGACGAGGCGGACAGGCTGCGCAAGCACTACTGGGCGCTCTACGGCACGACGCTCGCGGGGCTGATGCACGAACACGGGGTGGACCCCGGGCCCTACCTGACCGATGTCCACGACATCTCGCTCGATCAGCTCGCGCCGGACCCTGCGCTGCGCGACGGAATCGCGGCGCTGCAAGGCCGGCGGATCGTCTACACGAACGGCTCGGCCTCCTATGCCGAACGGGTGGTCGAGAAGCGCGGTCTGGGCGGGCTGTTCGACGCGATCTATGGGGTGGAACACGCTGGATTCCGGCCGAAACCAGAGCGGCTGGCCTTCGAGACGGTCTTCGCACTGGACGGAATCGCGCCTGAAAAGGCAGCGATGTTCGAGGACGATCCGCGCAATCTCGCCGCCCCGCACGAGATGGGGATGCGCACCGTCCACGTCTCGCCAGAGCCTGAACCGGCGCCGCATATCCATCATCACACCGACGATCTCGCGGCCTTCCTCGCAAGGCTTCGGGGGTGATCGTCGCGAGGTTTGCGGCCCGTTGCCGCGCTGCGACAAAACCTCTCATTTCCGTTCCTGCCATCGCGCTCCATATGGCGCCGCACACGCGAACAGGAGATTGCGCATGACCGTCGAGACCACCCAGAACTACGCCACCTCGCCCGCCTCCCTGCCCCTCATCGGCGCGCTCCTCCGGGCGATCGGATCGACCGAGGGCAAGATCATGGCGGCGATGGCGCTTCTCGTCGCGTGCGTGGTCGCGGCTGTCGCCGTCTGGGGGATGCCAGCGCTCGGGATCGCCGCGCTCAGCGCCGTCCCGGTCATCATGACCACGCTCGTGCTCATCACCGTCGGCAAGTGACAGCTTGACGCTTGGAGCCGCCCTCGGGCCGGACTATGTTCCGCCCGGAGGTGGCGAAGATGACCCTTACTACGACTGACATCCTGATTTCCGGCGGTGGCGTCGCGGGCCTTTCCGCGGCCGCCGCCTTTGGCTCCGCCGGGTTCTCGGTGGTCTGCGTGGACCCCGCGCCGCCTGTCACCGAAGCGACGGCCGCCGGAGCGGACATGCGCACGACGGCGATCCTGAATCCCTCGGTCGCCGTTCTGGAGGCCGCAGGGCTTTGGGAGCGTCTGGCACCGCATGCGGCGCCACTTCAGGTGATGCGGATCGTGGACGCGGGTGGAGAAGTGCCCGAGCCGCGGATCGTGAAGGACTTCGACGCGGCAGAGATTTCGGACGCCCCCTTCGGGTGGAACCTGCCGAACTGGCTCTTGCGGCGCGAGATGGCCGCACGGCTCGCGGAACTCCCGAACGTCGATTTCCGGCCGGGGATCGGAACGAAGGGCGTCTTCACGCGCGAGGGCGAAGCCCGGGTGACGCTTTCTGACGGCGCGCGGATTACCGCGCGGCTCGTGGTCGCGGCGGACGGTCGGGGCAGCCCGGTGCGCGAGGCGGTGGGGATCTCGGTAAAGACCACTCGCTACGGCCAGAAGGCGCTGGCCTTCGCGGTGACACACCCGATCCCCCACAACAACGTCTCGACCGAGATCCACCGCTCCGGCGGCCCCTTCACGCTGGTGCCCCTGCCCGACCGTGACGGGAAACCCTGCTCGGCCATCGTCTGGATGGAACGGTCGGCGGAGGCGGACCGGCTTGCAGCGCTGCCCGTCGAGGCGTTCGAGGCGGCGATGAACGAACGGTCCTGCGCAATGTTCGGACCGCTGACGCTGGTCACGCGGCGATCGGTATGGCCTATCATCAGCCAGATCGCGGCGCGGATGACGGCGGAGCGCGTGGCGCTCGTCGCGGAGGCAGCGCATGTGGTGCCGCCGATCGGGGCGCAGGGGCTCAACATGTCGCTCGCCGATATCGGAACGCTGCTGGACCTGGCGCGGGCCGATCCCGGCGGTCTCGGCGAAGCGAAGATGCTCCAGGCCTATGAACGCCGCCGCCACCCGGAGGTCGCGGCGCGCGTCACGGGAATCGATCTTCTGAACCGCGCTTCTATGCTCGGCGCGCAGCCGCTCCGCGATCTGCGCGCCGGGGCGCTCAACGCGCTCTATTCGCTCGGCCCCGTCCGCAAGACGTTGATGCGCACAGGGCTCGGCCTGCGCTAGATCACCTTGTCGAGCACAGCCTTCAGGCGGCCGATCGTGCCATCGACGTCATAGAGCTTGTCGAGGCCGAAGAGCCCGATTCGAAAGGTGCGGAAGCCTTCCGCCTCGCCGACCTGAAGCGGCACGCCCGCCGCGATCTGCATGCCGAGCGCCGCGAACTTCTTGCCGTTCTGGATCTCGGGGTCGTCGGTATAGCTGACCACGACCCCCGGAGCAGCGAAGCCCGTGGCCGCGACGGAGAGGACGCCCTTCTCGGCCAGCATCGTCCGGACGCCGGTGCCGAGGCGCCACTGCGCCTCTTTCAGGCGCTCGAAACCGTGATCCTTCGCCTCCAGCATCGTGTCGCGGAAATCCCGCAGCGCGTCGGTGGGGAGTGTCGCGTGGTAGGCGTGCCCGCCCCCCTCGTAGGCGCGCATGATCTGCAGCCATTTCTTGAGGTCGAGCGCGAAGCTCGACGACGCCGTGTCCTCGATCCGCGCAAGTGCCGCGGGCGAGAACATCACCAGGCCGGCGGAGGGAGACGCGGACCAGCCCTTCTGCGGCGCAGAGATGAGGACGTCGACGCCGACTTCCTTCATGTCGACCCAGATGCAGCCCGACGCGATGCAGTCCAGCACGAAGAGCGCGCCAACCTCGTGCGCTGCGTCGGCGAGGGCCTTGAGATAGTCGTCGGGCAGGATCATGCCGGCGGAGGTCTCGACATGGGGCGCGAAGACGACGTCGGGCTTCGCCTCACGGATCTTCGCGGTCACCTCTTCGATGGGCGCCGGCGCATAGGGGGCCGTCGTGCCGTTACCGGTTTGCCGGGCCATGGCGACGGTTGTTTCGGCAGCGAAGCCGCCCGCCTCGAATATCTGGGTCCAGCGGTAGGAGAACCAGCCATTCCGGACGATGAGCGCGTGCGCCCCGCCCGCGAATTGCCGCGCGACCGCCTCCATTGCGCAGGTGCCGCCTCCGGGCACGAGGGCGACGCCCTCGGCGTTGTAGACCTCTCGCAGCGTAGCGGAGATGTCGCGCATGACCTTCTGGAAGGCCTGCGACATGTGGTTGAGCGAGCGGTCGGTGAAGACCACCGAGAATTCCTGGAGCCCGTCGGGGTCCACCTTGGAACGAAACGTGGTCATCTGGCCCTCCCTGATGTGTTTCCCAAGGGGTTAGCGCAGGCGCGGCGGGAAGGCAAAGTCTACGTCGGTATGCCGTGGAAACGGCACGTCGGCGGGTGCCTCCCCGGCAAATCCGCGGCCGGAGGAAAGGCGGCGATCACCCCAGGGGGCCAGGGCGCCGTTCCTCGGAGAGAAGCACGTTGGCCTCGACCTGACCCACGCCCGGCAGCGTCATGATGCGCCTGCGGAGGACGCGCTCGAAATCGGCAAGATCTCGGGCGGTGACGCGCAGACGATAATCGTAAAGACCGAGAACGTGCTGGACGATCTGTACCTCGGGGATGGCGGTCACGGCGCGCTCGAAGTCTTCGAGGCTGACGCGCCCCTTGGTCGCCAGCTTGACACCCAGGAACACCGTCACTCCGAAACCGAGCGCGGCCAGGTCGAGAACGACGCGGCGCCCTCTGAGCACGCCAGCCTCCTCCAGGCGGCGGATACGGCGCCAGGCGGCGGGCTGGGAAAGTCCGGTTCGGCGGCCCGCCTCGCCCGCGCTGATCGTCGCGTTGGCCGCCAGCAGGCGCAGCAGCGCGCGGTCGGTATCATCGAGGTCCGTCACAGCGGCAGGCTCCCTTCATCCTTGACGGTGGACACGAGCATCAGGGCCTCGATGTCGGCGATATGCGGAAGCGTCAGGATGCGGCTGCGGTAGATTTCCTGGTAATGCCCCATGTCGCGGGCGATGACGTTCAGCCGCACATCCACCCGACCAAGGAAGGTCTGGATCTCGATCACCTCGGGCACGGCGCGAGCGGCCTCGAGGAATTCGTCGAAGGCGCGGGGATTCGTCTTGTCGAGCGTGAAGCGGAGCGACACCTCGACCTCCCAGCCGAGCGCCCGCCAGTCGATCACGGCCTCCTCCCCCTTGAGGATACCCTGTGCGCGGAGCTTTTCGAGCCGCCGCCACGCGGTCGCCGGCGTCACGCCGGCGCGGGATGCCAACTCCGCCGTCGGAAGGCCCGGATCGGCGAGCAGCTGGCGGAGGAGGCGCCTGTCGGTATCGTCAAGCATGCTTGTTTCGTATCATCCTCGTTCTGAGAATGAAATTTCTCTCAAACTGGGGAATTAGTCAAACAATGCACGGGCATTCGCGACGGGGTGCGTATTGTGCGCACCGGAACATCAAAGAGAAGGAGCGCCCCGATGCGCGTCTATTACGATCGCGACTGCGATATCAACCTCATCAAGGACAAGAAGGTCGCCATCCTCGGCTATGGCTCGCAGGGCCACGCCCACGCGCTGAACCTGCGTGATTCGGGTGCGAAGAACGTCGTCGTCGCGCTCCGTGATGGCTCGCCGTCGGCGAAAAAGGCCGAAGCCGAAGGCCTCAAGGTCATGGGCATCGCGGAAGCCGCTGCCTGGTGCGACCTGATCATGTTCACCATGCCCGACGAACTTCAGGCCGAGACCTACAAGAAGTATGTCCACGACAACCTCCGCGAAGGCGCGGCGATCGCGTTCGCCCACGGCCTCAACGTCCACTTCGGCCTGATCGAGCCGAAGCCGGGCGTCGACGTCATCATGATGGCGCCGAAGGGCCCCGGCCATACGGTGCGCGGCGAATACGTCAAGGGCGGCGGCGTGCCCTGCCTCGTGGCGGTTCACAACGACGCCACGGGCAAGGCGCTCGAGATCGGCCTGTCCTACTGCTCCGCGATCGGCGGCGGCCGCTCGGGCATCATCGAGACGAACTTCCGCCAGGAATGCGAAACCGACCTGTTCGGCGAGCAGGCCGTGCTGTGCGGCGGCCTCGTCGAACTGATCCGCATGGGCTTCGAGACGCTCGTCGAAGCCGGCTACGAGCCGGAAATGGCCTATTTCGAGTGCCTGCACGAAGTGAAGCTGATCGTGGACCTGATCTACGAAGGCGGCATCGCGAACATGAACTACTCGATCTCGAACACCGCCGAATACGGCGAGTATGTCTCGGGCCCGCGCATCCTGCCTTACGACGAGACCAAGGCGCGGATGAAGGAGGTCCTCCGCGACATCCAGACCGGCAAGTTCGTGCGCGACTTCATGCAGGAAAACGCCGTTGGCCAACCGTTCTTCAAGGCGACCCGCCGCCTGAACGACGAGCACCAGATCGAACAGGTCGGTGAGAAGCTGCGCGCCATGATGCCCTGGATCTCCAAGGGCAAGATGGTCGACAAGTCGAAGAACTGATATTCGCGACAGACCAAGGAAGGGCGCCCCCTGCGGGCGCCCTTTTCGTTTGGCGCGGGCGGCTACCCCCGGTTGGTCTTGCCGAAAGCGATGGCGGCGCGGCGCACGTCCTCATCAACGACGACAGGGGCATCGAAGACCTGCGGGGTGCTGGGCACGCCCTCGCCCTGCCAGTAGTGCGCAGGATAGACCGGCTCGCCGGCTGGCAGGACCGTCCCGTCCTGTGCGCATTCCAGGAAGAAATGGAGCCGGGTTTCCGCCGTCCGCTCGAACCAGTTCGTGTCGTCGAAGGTGCCGGAGAAGACGCCGACGATTTCGGGGAAGCGTTCGAAGGTCAGGAACAGCTTCGTGCCGCAATCGGGGCAGAAATGGACATGGATGACCTTGCCGCTGCCTTCCGAGACATGGTCGTAGACCTTGGGGCTGCCGGCGATAACCGTGAGATCCGGCTTGTCGAACAGCGTTTCGACAAGGTAGGCGCCGCCAGTGGCCCGCTGGCAAAAGCGGCAATGGCAGTTGATCACGTCCTTCGGCTGGCCCCGCACACCATAGCGCAGCCGACCGCAGAGGCACCCGCCTTCATGCATTTCTCTTCCCCCACATCGGGGAAAGCCTAGTCTCCGGTCGGGGCTCTCGTCCACCCTGGCAACGGAACAGGGGGCAGCGTCCGCTGCCTCAGCCTGCCACGGAACCGACGGCTCCGATGATGTCATCGACGATGGAGAGAAGAAGCATCTCGTCCTCGCCCTCGGCCATGACCCGGATCAGAGGTTCCGTGCCAGACTTCCGGATCAGGAGCCGGCCAGAGCCGTTCAGCCGCGCCTCGGCACCGGCAATCGCGGCCTTCACCGTTTCGGCGGACAGCGGTTCCGTCCCGTGGGTGTAGCGGACATTCTTCAGGAGCTGCGGCACAGTTTCGAACTGATGCGTAAGCGCGCTCGCCGGCAGGCCGGTTTCGGCCATCGCGGCGAGGAACTGGAGCGCGGCGAGAATCCCGTCGCCGGTCGTGGCGTAGTCGGTCATCACGATATGACCGGACTGCTCGCCGCCAAGGTTGTAGCCGCCTTCGCGCATCCGCTCCACGACGTAGCGGTCGCCGACGGGTGTGCGTTCGAGGCGCAGGCCCTTCGCCTGCAGAAACCGCTCGAGACCGAGGTTCGACATCACCGTGGCCACGAGCGCCCCGCCGCGAAGACGGTCCGCCGCGGCCCAGCGCGCGGCCAGAAGCGCCATGATCTGATCGCCGTCAGCCACCCGGCCCTTCTCGTCGATAATGATGACGCGGTCGGCGTCACCGTCGAGGCTGATACCGAGGTCAGCGCCGTGCGCGACGACGGCTTCGGCCGCGGTCGTGGGATGCGTCGAGCCGCATTCGTCGTTGATGTTGAGCCCGTTCGGGTTGACGCCCAGGGGCACAACCTCTGCCCCGAGCTCCCACAGGACTTCGGGCGCGGCGCGGTATGATGCGCCGTTCGCGCAGTCGACGACGACCTTGAGCCCCGACAGCTGCCCGCGGCCCGGGAATGTCGTCTTGACGTATTCGACGTAGCGGCCGCGTGCGTCGTCGATCCGGCGCGCCCGGCCGATGTTCGAGGGCTGCGCCGGGGAGATTTCGCCTTCGACGATCGCCTCGATCTCCAGCTCGGCCTCATCGGAAAGCTTGAAGCCGTCAGGTCCAAAGAACTTGATGCCGTTGTCATGGGCCGGGTTGTGCGAGGCAGAGATCATGATGCCCAGATCGGCGCGCAGCGACCGGGTCAGGAAGCCCACCGCCGGCGTCGGCACCGGACCAAGGAGAAGGGCGTTCATTCCGGTGGAGGTAAGGCCCGCCGTCAGCGCGTTTTCCAGCATGTAGCAGGACAGGCGCGTGTCCTTGCCGATCACCACCCTGTGGCCATTGTCCCCGCCCGACCGGAAGTATCGCCCGGCCGCCGCACCGAGACGCAGAGCCATCTCCGCGGTCATCGGATGGACGTTTGCCGTGCCCCGCACGCCGTCGGTTCCGAAAAGTTTCCTGCTCATCTGCCCACTCCCGGCGCGATGGCAAGCGATAGCCTCACGCCTTGTACTATTGTCTCAATATCATGGACGCGGTGGATCTGCACCCCTTGCGCGATTCCAGCCAAAGTCACCGCCAGCGTGCCGGGCGCGCGGTCCTCGGCCCGTTCGGCCGCACCTATGGCGCCGATGAACCTCTTCCGCGAAGCTCCAAGGAGGATCGCGCAGCCAAGTCCGTGGAAAAGCGACAGCCCGCGCAGCAGCGCGAGATTGTGCTCGACCGTCTTGCCGAAGCCGATGCCGGGGTCGATGACGATGTGGTCGCGCGGAACTCCCGCTTCCTCCGCCAAGGCGACGCGATCGGCGAGGTAGTCGTAGACGTCCAGAAGAACGTCGTCGTAGCGCGGATCCGCCTGCATCGTCGCCGGTGTGCCCTGCGCATGCATCAGGCAAAGCGGCACGCCGCGCCGCGCCACAAGCGGTCCGAGCGCGGAATCGAAGCTCAGCGCGGCGACGTCGTTGACCATCGCGGCGCCGGAATCGAGCGCGGCGCGGGCAACCTCGGCCTTCCGCGTGTCTATGGAGACCGGGATGCCGGGAAGTGTATCACGCAACACCGCGATGACCGGCGCGGTGCGGGCGATTTCTTCCTGAACCTGCACTTCGTCGGCCCCGGGGCGCGTCGATTCCCCGCCGATGTCGAGTATTTCGGCCCCCGCCTCGGCCATGTTCCGGGCGTGGGTGATCGCCGCCTCGGGCGCCGAGAAACGGCCACCGTCGGAGAAACTGTCAGGCGTCACGTTGAGGATGCCCATGATCCGGGGGCGATTGAACGAAAGGCCCGCGATTGGCGCGCGGGGTGCGGTGAGGCGCGCCTTCACGTCGTCGGGCAGATCTGCAGCCGGTATCAGTCCGCGGCTGCCCTCGCGCATGAGATGCTCGACGCGGTCGAACCAGCACCAGCCCCCCGCGAGCGGCAGCGCGCCGGCGGGGCGGACCGGGTCGGTCATTGCTATGGGGCGGAAGTAGTCCATTGCGTGCTGATGAAGGCGTTCAGTGCCGCCTTTGCAAGAGGGGAGGATCAGTCCCGCGTAACTGGCACGCGGCTTCCCGCCGGAACCGTAACACTGCCGTGAGCGACAAGACGGTCGGCGGCCAGCGTTTCCGACAGCCAGAGCGCGAGCGCGACCGCGTCACGGGCCGGCGCCTGCGGTCCATCGGTCGCGTCGAGGATGATCTTCGAAGGCGCCCAGACAACCGTCTGGCCGTGCTTCATCGCCCAGTCGATCTCGGTCCGAGTGGAGACGACGACGCAGCGCGGGTCGCGCGCGGCGAGGACCCAGGCGTTCTGCTCGATGGCGAGAAGGTCGATCCGGCGCTGCGTGGCGGCATGGCCGGTCTCCGGGCGCGGCATGTCGGGAAGACCCACAGCGAGGATCAGGGGCAGGCCCTGCGCCTCGAGCGCGTCAAGGCGCGCGGACAGGTCCGGTGAGGCAATCTCGGCATTCGTCAGGAAGACGACGACCGGGTGAACAGCGGTTTCCGTCCCGTCGGCGTGAATGGCCCGCAGAGGCGCCTGGGCGCGCGAGCGGGCGACTTCCACGCCAAGCGCACCCGGCCCCCGGTCGAGTTTCTCGATCCGGATGAAGACGCGCATCGCTTGAGGTTCTGCGAGGATGCGTTCGGCGACACGCTCCGCGAGGGTTTCCAGCAGGTTTAGCCGTTCGGCGGCGAGTTCGGCCGCGATCGCCTCCGTGATCCGGTCGTAGGAAAGGATGCGGTCAACGTCATCCTCGAGCGGCGCGGGATGCGGGCGCACTTCCACCACCACGTCGAAACGCAGACGCTGCGTCTTGCCCCGCTCCTGCTGGAACGCACCGATATCGGCCTCGACGATATGATCGCGCAGAGAAATCCGGTCGCGCGGATCGGCGCCCGCAGAGGCTTCGGCCCTCTCCTCAGGGTGGGCGAAGGCAAGGCGGATGTCACTTGGCATAACGGCGCGGGGCTCCGGATCTGGACTGCCGCGGCAGTCTATCTGTGGGCGTGCCCCGCGGAAAGCCGCCAGCGACGCCTTGGGGCGCCACCGCGACGGGTATCAGTTTGACGCGGTTACGATGGGCTGACGGTAGAAGATGTGCGCGCCGATGCGGGTCGTCTGCGTGAAGCGCTGAGACCAGCCCGGGCGAACCGCGTTCGTGTGAAAATGCGTCGCGCCGTCGGTCAACTCGCGCGGAGCGCCGTCGAGCATGGCGCGGGCGATCTTGGCCGCACGGTCCCATGCGCCGCTTTCCGAGACTTTTTCCGCCAGGCCGTCGCACATGAAGGAGAACTGGCAGCTCCCGCCGCCCGACTGGTTCACGACGCCGCAGATCGAACCGGGATAGGAAGAGCTCTCGACACGGTTCAGGATCACTTCGGCAACCGCCGCCTGACCCTTGATGCTTTCCCCGCGAGCTTCGAAATAGAGTGCCTTCGCCAGGCACTGGAATTCGTCGTCGCCGGTCGCCTTCGGCTGGGCTGCAATCCAGGCTTCGTCGAAGGTTGCGTCCGACACGGGCTGCTTGCCGCGCTTCGCGGTCTTGCGGGCGGGCGGCGAGACGATTGCCTCGAGGCGCGCGCCGCTTACGCGGCCGAGCGCCGAGTGCTCCTGCCCGAGAAGAGCCGTCATGCTGGCGTCCAACGCATCCGTCGGATCGTTCGACTGGCTGATCGTCACCTCGGCATGCGCGCCAGCAGACAGCATAACCGACAGGATCAGGGTTCCTGTCCAAGTCTTCAGCAGTGGCATTAATCTCTTCCAGAGTTTCGCCCGCGGCCAAGGGCCCGGCGAGCAATCGCGGCGCACATAGCCGAAAACGGCTTTCCCGTCGAATCTCACAGGCGGAAATCCGCCGATGGACAAACAGTGCGGCCAATGAAGCCGCTGAAAAACAATGGACTTTTCTAGACTTGCTTCCGATCGCGCAGTGCGAAATGCGCCGCCGCGAGTCGAGCGACGGGCACGCGGAAAGGCGAGCAGGAGACGTAATCGAATCCCAACGCGCGGCAAAATTCGATCGACTCGGGGTTGCCGCCGTGTTCGCCGCAGACCGAGAGCGTCAGGTCGTCGCGCGCCGCCCTGCCCCGCGCGGCTCCGATGTTCAGGAGTTCCCCCACGCCATCGATGTCGAGAATGTGGAACGGATCTTCGCTGTAGACGCCCTGGTTCACATAGGTGCCCATGAAGCGGCCGGCATCGTCACGCGAAAGGCCGTAGGTCATCTGCGTGAGGTCATTGGTGCCGAAGGACAGGAATGCCGCGTGCTGCGCGATCTCACCGGCGCGCAGCGCGGCGCGCGGCGTTTCCACCATCACGCCGAGCCGGTAGGTGAAATCCGCCCCGGTTTCGTTGCGCACTGCGGCCGCAACCGCGTCCACCCGCGTCTTGACGAGTTCCACCTCGCGCTTCGCGGAGACGAGGGGGATCATGATTTCCGGCACGACGGGCGCGCCGCGGCGCGACGCCTCGACCGTCGCCTCGAAGATCGCGCGGGCCTGCATGTCGTAGATCTCAGGCACGGTGATGCCGAGCCTGACGCCCCGCATCCCGAGCATAGGGTTGAATTCCGACAATGCCTCCACGCGTCGCGTAACCTCGGAGAGCGGGCGGTCCAGCGCCTCCGCCAGTTCGCGCATCTCCTCGCGGTCGTGGGGCAGGAATTCGTGAAGCGGCGGGTCGAAGAGCCGGATGCAGACCGGCTGGCCGGCCATGATGTCGAAGAGCGCGATGAAGTCCGCCCGCTGCATCGGCAGGAGACGTTCAAGCGCGACGCGCCGGTCAGGTCCGGTATCGGCGAAGATCATCTCGCGCATCACCGTGAGGCGGTCTTCCTCGAAGAACATGTGTTCCGTGCGGCACAGGCCGATACCCTCTGCGGCGAAGTCGCGGGCCGTGCGGGCGTCGTCGGGCGTGTCGGCGTTCGCGCGCACGCCGATGTCACGCACCTCGTCGGCCCAGTCGAGAAGCGTCCGGAACCCACCGTCGAGGGCGGGCGCAAGCATCTCGGCCGCCCCGGCCAGGATCTCACCGTTGCTGCCGTCGACCGTGATCACGTCGCCCTCGCGGAAGCTCCGGCCGTTCGGCGCGTTCAGCCGGCGCTCCCTGAGGTCGATCCGGATGTCGGACGCGCCGACGATGCAGGGAAGACCGAGCCCGCGCGCGATCACCGCGGCGTGGGAGGTCATGCCGCCCCGCTCCGTCAGCACGGCGTGCGCCGCGTGCATGCCGCGAATGTCCTCCGGCGTGGTTTCCCGGCGGACGAGGATCGAGGCCTCGCCCCGCGCGGCGGCAGCCTGCGCCGCGGCGGAGGTGAAGACGATCCGGCCCGTCGCGGCGCCGGGGCTTGCGGCGATGCCGCGCGCGACGCGGTCACGGGGCGCGCGCGGGTCCACCTGGTGATGGAGAAGTTCGGAGAGCGCGCGCGGCTCCACCCTGAGAAGCGCGTCCTCCCGGCTGATGATGCCATCCTCGGCCAGCACCACGGCGATCTTGACGCCCGCGCGCGAAGACCGCGGCGTGCGGGTCGCGTCGATGATCCAGAGCTCCCCGCTTTCAAGCGCGAATTCGATCCGCATCTCTTCGCGCAAGCGCGCCCTGCAGGCCGCGCCGTGGCGGATGAGGGCTTCGACCACCTCGGGCGCGCGGTCCTCGAGCGAATCTCCGCGCGGGTCTTTCGTGAGGAAGAGCGTTTCGCCCGGCTTCTCGCCCGCGCCCTTGAGGCTCTGCAGGTGGACGCGGCCGCTGACCATCGCCGCTCCGGTCACGCTGTCAACGAACTGGATCGCGCCCGAGCCGGAAAGCCCGGGAGCGATGGCAAGCACCATGTCCTGGACCACTAGGCCGAGCGCAGCCTCGGCCGGCGCCCCCTTCGCCTCGCGCAGAAGCCGTGCGGTCGTGCCTTCCCAGGCGCGCGCCATGGAGCGCAGAACCTCGGAGAGCTGGCGCGCCGGGTCCTCGGGGAATGGCGTGTCGGTTTCGTCCTCGTAGGCCCTCAGCGCCGCCCGGAGTGCGCCTGGCCCTGGGGCCTCGGCGAACATGTCGGGATCGAGACGCGCAACGTGGATCGCATATGCCTGAACGAAGGCGAGGTAGAGAGCATCCGCGGCCTCTGCGCCGTGCGTTTCAGTCAGCGCGGCGTGGCGCGCGGCGTTCATGCCGACATTGAGCACGGTGCCCGGACCGCCCCATTCGGGGTCCTCGGGCGAGGGGCGAACCGACATCAGCGGCTCCGGCCCGAAAAGTCCGATGAGGCGCGCCGTGTCGGGCATCTGGCCCGCCGCGATGGCCCGGACCGTGTCGCAAGGAAGCGCGACCGTGCGCGGAACCGGTAGATCGATCCGGATCAGCCGCTGGAGGCATTTCGCACGCCAGCCGTGCCGCGCCTTGTCTATGGGCGCGGACGGGGTGATTTCCGTAAACTCTGCGAAATCAGAGTGTTTCTGCACTGCGGCATTCCTTCAAGTCCGCCGCAGCATACGCCGTTCCTGATTCGGAGCAAGGGATACAAATATCGCACCCCTCCGCGGGTCCGGGGATTTGCCCCCGGGGCCCCGCTCCATGCCCACCAGACTTGAACTGCCGCTCGGCTTCTATGCTCAGCCTTCGACGCGGGTGAGGTCTGCGACCGAGAGGCAGATCGACCGGATCCGTGAAAGAAGGTTCAGCCGGTTGCGGCGGACGATCTCGTTTTCGGTGTTGACCTGCACCGCCTCGAAGAAGGCGTCGATCGGGGCGCGCAGCGCGGCCATGGCCCCCATGGCCGCCGCGAAATCCTCGGCCTCGATGGCCGGGGAGATCGCGGCTTCCGCCCGGTCGAGGGCTTCGAAGAGTGCGGTTTCCTCGGGCGCTTCGGCGAATTTCGCGTCGGCTCCGAAGGAATACTCCACCCCGTCCTTTTCCTCGGCCTGGGTGAGGATGTTGTTGGCGCGCTTGAAGCCCTGGAGCAGGTTTTCACCGTCGTCCGTCTTCAGGAACGCCGCGAGCGCCTCTGCCCGCTTCACGAGCAGCGTAAGGTCGTCGTTGGCCGGCATCGCGAGGCAGGCATCGATCACGTCGTGGCGGATGCCCTCGTCGCGCAGGTGGACCTTGAGGCGGTCGTGGAAGAAGGCGAGGAGGTCGTGCGCCAAGGCATGACCCTTAGCTATGCGCTTGGGCACGAGCCTTGCAGGCTGGTCTTCAGCCCAATCCGGTCGAGATGACCGCAAAGCCTTTTCGATGTCCGTGCCGACGGGAAGCTCAAACGCCTCGTCTAGTCCCGCGTCGAACTCTTCATACATGTGCGCGCTGTCGGACGTGGCCCTTATGCGCGACCGAATAGGCTCCTTGAAGGAATTGATGAGAGAGAAACGAAGCCCGTTCCCGAGCATAAGCCGGATCACCCCCAGCGCTGCTCGGCGGAGTGCAAAAGGATCCTTGGACCCAGTTGGTTTTTCCTCGATATCCCAGAAGCCGATGAGCATATCAATCTTGTCGGCCAGAGCGACGGCGACCGAGATCGGATGCTTCGGCACTTCGTCGGAGGGGCCCAGCGGCTTGTAGTGCATCTCGCAGGCTTCCGGCACGCCGTCGTCGTGGCCCGCGGCCTCGGCGTAATAGCGGCCCATGATGCCCTGAAGTTCGGGGAATTCCCCGACCATCGCGGACTGGAGGTCGGCCTTGACGATCCGCGCGGCCTCGGCGGCAAGGTCGGGGCGCGCGCCGACCATCGGCGCGATTTCCCGGGCCAGCGCCTCGATGCGCTTGACCCGGTCGGCCTGTGAGCCGAGCTTGTTGTGGAAGGTGACGTTCTTCAGGCCCTCTGCCATGCCTTCGAGCCCCACGGCCTTCACGGTGCGGAGGTCGTTTTCCCAGAAGAACTTGGCGTCCGACAGGCGGGCGGAGAGGACCTTGAGGTTACCCGCGACGATGGTGGCGCCGTGGTCGGCGGTTTCGCGGTTGGCGACGGTGACGAAACCCTCGATCCGGCCGGTTCCGGGATTGCGGAGCGAGAAGAACTTCTGGTGCTCGCGCATCGAGGTTTGCAGAACCTCGGGCGGCAGGCCCAGGAACTCTTCGCCGATCGCGCCGGTCAGGACGACAGGGCATTCCACGAGCCCCGCGACCTCGGCCAAAAGCGCCTTGTCCTCGACGAGCCGCAGCCCGGCGGCGAAGGCGGCGTTCGTGGCGTCCGCGTGGATATGCGCCTCGCGCTCCTCGTGGTCGAGAATGACCTTCGCGCGCTTCAGCTTACCGGCGTAGTCCTCGAACGAACTCACCGTGAAGGCGTCAGGCGCCATGAACCGGTGGCCGCGGGTCGTGTTGCCGGCACGGATCCCGTCGATTTCCAGCGGAACGACCTCGGCCCCGGCTTCCGTCGTCAGGATGCAGAGGATCGAATGAAGCGGGCGCACCCAGCGCAGGCTCCCGGCGCCCCAGCGCATCGACTTCGGCCATGGGAAGTCGCGCACCGTCGCTTCGAGCACTTCGGCGACGATGTCGGCGGCCTGCCGGCCCGGTTTGGTGATCGTGGCGAAAAAGACCTGCCCCTTGCCCGCGTCGCGGAGTTCAAGCTGGTCGCGGGTGAGCCCCGTGGAGCGCAGGAAGCCCTCGATCGCGGCCTCGGGCGCGTCGGAGCGGGGACCCTTCCGTTCTTCGCGGAGCGTCGGTGAGGAGGCCGCCAGCCCCTCGATGGCCAGCGCGAGGCGGCGTGGCGTCGAGAAGGCCTTCGCGTGGGCGTAGGTGAGCCCCGCGGCAACGAGGCCATCGGTGACGAGCCGGCGCAAATCCTCGCGCGCCCGCGCCTGCATCCGCGCCGGAATTTCCTCGGAGAAGAGTTCGATCAGGAGATCGGGCATGGTAGCGTCCTGTCAGGTGGCGCGGCGGCCAAATGTGATCTTGCGACCGAGACGGGTTTCGTGCGTGACACTGAACCCGAGTTCGGCAAGGAGGCGTTCGACATCTGCGGATGTTTCCTGGCCCATCCGTTCAGGCCCGGTATCGAAGGCAACCTGGCGGGTGCGGGACAAGAGGTCGCGGCCGCCCTCGATCACCTCCGGTTCTGCACCTTCAGCGTCACACTTGAGCAGGGCAACGCTTTCGATCCCGTGACGCTCTGCAAACCGATCGAGGGTCGTCGCCGGCAAGGAGATTGCCTGGACTCCCTCGTCAGAGACGGGCTTGAAGATCGAACTGTCGGCCTTGTGCGGCACGGAGTAGAAGGTGAGGGTCTCTTCCGTGCGCCAGATCAGCGCTTGCTCGGGCGTGATCTCCTTCACGCCGGCGATATTCCGGGTGAGGCATTCGAAGACCTTCGGGTCGCCTTCTATCGCGAATACCCGAGCGCCGCGCGCGGCCACCGCCAGAGAGAATTCCCCGACGTTCGCGCCCACGTCTATCACGGTCTCGCCCGGCTCGACCGTCATCGGATCGCCAACACCGAATTGCCGGCGCAAACGGTCGAGGCGTTTGTTCCAGCCCCGACGATAGAATTTCCAGCGCATCGCGGACGGAACAATGACTTCGCGCCCCTCGGTCGTGACGATGTAGGAGTCACCCTCAAGGCGTACGGCCACGGGCTTCCGGTCACCGATGCCGAATCTGGCGGCAAGGTTGTGCAGGCGGAATTGAAGTTGGCGCCGGAAGTCGAGATCAAGCTTGGCCATTTGTTCCCCCTCGTCCGATCATTCCGTTGCACCCGGCGCCAACTGGTGCCAGGCAAAGGCGCGGCCGTCGGGATAGACGGCAACGACGCGGTCCACACCCGGATGAAGGTTTGCTTCGGACAGGAAGGCGACGGCGTCGCCGGTTTCGAGGTCGGTACCGATGCGCTCGGCGTCGAAGCAGGAGAACCAGGACGGCGCGACGAGCGGCGTAGGGTCCTCATATACGGCGTAGGTCTCGGTCAGGGTTGCGAGCGAGACCGAGGTCGAAAAGCAGCCGCGGAAGCGAAGCGGCGAACTCTCCGCGTCGATCCCTTCGAAATCCTCGGCCGGGATCATTTCGGGCAGGCCGGTCGCGACGGAAACGAGCCGGATCTGCGCGGCCGACGCCGAGGCCGGGATCGGTTCATAGTAGGCATAGACCTGGAGGTAATAGATCGCCGCCCCTGCGGCCAGCGCCGTCAGCACGATGAACCCCGCCGCCAGTTTGCCATGGCTCACGCCGTCGCCCCCCCGGCCTCGGTGGTCACGAAAGCGTCGGCGCATTTCTTCGCAAGCGCGCGGACGCGACCGATATAGGCTTGCCGCTCCGTCACCGAGATCACGCCCCTCGCGTCGAGGAGATTGAAGAGGTGCGAGGCCTTGATGCACTGGTCATAGGCCGGGTGCGCCATCGTGATCCTGCGGCCCGCGCCGTCCTCGGGCTGGGCCGACAGAATGCGTTCGCATTCCGCCTCGGCGTCCTCGAAGTGCTGCAACAGCATCGCGGTGTCGGCCTGGTCGAAGTTCCAGCGCGAGTATTCCTGTTCCGTCTGGCGGAACACGTCGCCATAGGTCAGCGGAATCGGCGCGTCCGGGTCGTTGAAGGGCATGTCCATCACGTGGCTGACGCCGAGGACATACATGGCGAGCCGTTCCAGACCATAGGTCAGTTCCCCGGAAACCGGGTGGCAGTCATGCCCGCCGACCTGCTGGAAATACGTGAACTGCGAAACTTCCATCCCGTCGCACCAGACTTCCCAGCCGAGCCCCCAGGCGCCGAGCGTCGGGCTTTCCCAGTCGTCCTCGACGAAACGGATGTCATGGAGCGACGTGTCGATCCCGATCGCGTCGAGCGAACCGAGGTAAAGCTCCTGCAGGTTCGGAGGCGAGGGTTTGATGAGGACCTGGTACTGGTAGTAGTGCTGCAGCCGGTTCGGGTTCTCGCCGTAGCGCCCGTCGGTCGGTCGGCGCGAGGGTTGCACATAGGCCGCCGCCCACGGGCGGGTGCCCAGCGCGCGAAGCGTCGTGGCCGGGTGGAAGGTGCCCGCGCCCACTTCCATGTCGTAGGGCTGAAGCACCGCGCAGCCATTCTCGGCCCAGTAGTTCTGGAGCCTGAGGATGATCTCCTGGAACGACCTCGGGGTGGCGTTCGGCATTCTTGGTCTCTCCTCGCGCGAAAGCGCGTTCTCAATAGGCAACAGGCGCGGGACGGTCAATCGCGCCTCAAGGGATTTTCAGGTGACGCCGGCGGCGATCCTGCTAGGTTCGGTGGCGGTCACGGCCCGGAAAGCACGGGCCGCGACGGACAGGCAAGGAATGAGCTTTGGAATGACGCGTGTTTTTTGGGTTTTTGCATTGACCTTCTGGTCGGTTTTCGCAGGCGCGGCAACGGCGCAGCAATCCTGGGTCCAGATCGAGGCATTATCCTCGCTGTCCGAAGCTGAAGAACGGGCGCGCGCCTATGCCGCGGTCTACCCGAACGTCAGCGGCTTCACCTTGCCGACGGGCTGGTACGCGATCGCGCTCGGCCCGTTCACACGGGCCGAAGCGACACAGCAGTTGCGTGTCCTGTCGGCGGAACGGCTCATCCCGCCGGACAGCTTCGTATCCGACGGAAGGCGTTACCAGCGCCAGTTCTGGCCAGCGGGCGCCACGCTGCCGCCCCCCGTCGCCGGACCGGCCATCGAAGCGGAACCGCCGCAGGAAGTGGTCGCCCAACCGGAGGAGACCGTGCTGGCCCCAGTCGAACTACCCGAGGAGACGCCAAGCGAGGCCCGCGCGAGCGAGGCGGCGCTGTCGGCCGAAGAGCGGATGATGATCCAGACGGCGCTGTCGTGGTTCGGCTACTACAACGCCGGGATCGACGGCGCATTCGGCCGCGGAACGCGGTTCAGCATGGCTGCCTGGCAAGAAGCGGAGGGGCTGGAGCCCACGGGCGTCCTGACCACACGCCAGCGGACGAAGCTCCTTGCGGACTACCGCACAGACCAGGCGGCGCTCGGACTTGAAACCTACCGAGACGACCTGGCCGGGATCGAAGTCCAGATCCCGATGGCGATGGTCCGGTTCGATCGGTACGAACCGCCCTTCGCCCATTTCACCGAAAAAGATGGCTCCGGCGTGCGCATCCTGCTGATTTCCCAGCATGGGGACGAGACCTCGCTCTACGCGCTCTACGACATCATGCAGACGCTCGAGATCGTGCCCCTGGAAGGGGCGCGGGAGCGTCAGACGACCTCGTTCACGCTCACCGGCCAGAACGACCGGCTGCAATCCTACACCCAGGCGGAACTCCGCGACGGGATGATCAAGGGCTTCACGCTGGTCTGGCGGCCTGAGGACACGCCCCGCGCCGACAAGGTGATGGCCGCGATGAAGTCGAGCTTCGCGCCGATCGGTGACAGAGCGCTTGGCGATGTCGCGAACACCGCCTCGGCGGAATCGCGGGCCGGGCTCCTGTCCGGACTGGAAGTGCGCGAGCCGGTCCTGTCGCGGACCGGGTTCTACGTGGATGCGGAGGGGACGGTCCTGACCACGTCGGAGGTTGTGGCGAAGTGCGGTCGGGTCACGATCGACGGCGTCGATGCCAACGTGGCGCTGACCGACCCCGCGCTTGGCCTTGCCGTCCTGAAACCGGCGGAGCCGCTCGCCCCGGCTTCGCACGCCACGCTTCGGATGGAGGCGCCCCGGCCGAATTCGGAAATCGCGGTCGCGGGCTATTCCTACGAAGGCGCGCTGACCGCGCCGGTGATGACCTTCGGCAGTTTCGCCGAGGCCAAGGGCCTTCAGGGAGAGGATACGCTGGCGCGTCTCGCTCTCGCCGCGTTGCCGGGGGATGCGGGCGGGCCGGTCTTCGACACGACCGGAGCGGTTCTCGGGATGCTCTTGCCGCGGAGCCAGTCCGGAGGGCGCGTACTGCCCGCAGGCGTGGGCTTCGCCGTGGATTCCGATGCGATCGCGGCCGCCCTGACGACGGCTGGAGTGACGGCGTCGCAGTCACAGGAGAACGGCTCGATGGCGCCGGAGGATCTGACGCAACTCGCGCTGGGGATGACCGTCCTCGTGTCGTGCTGGGAGTGAGCCGGCGTTCAGCCCGCAAGGTCCGGCGTCATGTGAATGAGCGTCGGACCATCGGCGCGGAGGGCCCGGAGCACGGCGTCGCATAGTCCCGAAAGCGACGCCGGCCGTTCTGCCCGCGCGCCATAGGCCCGGGCGAGCGCGAGGAAATCCGGATTGCGCGCGATCACCGCGTTGGGGGCGATCTGGGCGCGCTGCATGCTTTCCTCGATCTCCTTCAGCTTGCCATTGTCCCAAAGCAGAATGGGCAACGGCAAACCGAGTTCCACGGCCGTGCCGAGTTCCTGGATCGTGTACTGAAAGCCGTAATCGCCCGCGACGGCGATGACCGGGTTCTCGGGTCTGCCGATCTTGCCGCCGATCGCGGCGGGAAGCGCGTAGCCCAGGGTGCCGAAGCCGAAGGGGTGATGCCAGAGGCCGGGCGCGGGCATGTCCCAGACCTCCTTCGCGACATAGGCGAACTGCGTCATGTCGGAATAGACCGTCACGTCTTCCGGCAGCGCCGCGCGGAGGGCCTCGGCCATGGGCACGATGCCCGGACGTTCGGCATCGGTTTCTGCCCGGAAGCGCGCGCGGGCGGCGGCGACCTCGGCCGGGGTCCAGTCGGACCTGCCCTCAGGCAGGGCCTCTGCAAGCGCCCGAAGAACCTTCGCCGCATCGCCGAGGATCGGCAAATCCGCACCTGCAAGCTGCTCGGGGTCGACATCCACCCGGATCAGCTTGCAGGAATGGCCCGGCGAGGGACGCCAGAGGTCCACCTCCGCGATCTCGGTGCCGACCGCCACGACCAGATCGGCGCGCGTGAAAACGCCCGCGCTGTCGGGACGGGCCAGGAACGAACCGAAGGCCAGCGGATCGTCCGGGGCGACGATGCCGCGACCCGCATAGGTCGTGAAACTCGCCGCCTGCCGGCGTGCCAGTAGGGTGCGCGCCGCGCGGAAGCCCCCCTTCGCCCCGCCGCCGAAGAGGAAAAGCGGCCGCCGCGCGGCGGAGATCATCGAAACTGCCGCGGCTAGGTCGGGCGCCTCGGGGGTGCTCGGATCAGGAGACGGCGGCGGGGCCGGCTCCGCCAGAGTTCCAAGGGCGCCGATCGGCACCTGCACATGCTTCGGCCGTGGCCGGGTCGACGCGAATTCCGCGAAGGCCCGGTCGATCAGCGCATAGATCGCGCGCGCGTCGCGCGCCGTGTGTGACCAGTCGCACACCATCGCGGCCGCGCCTTCCTGATCGCGCATCTGGTGCAGCTGCCCGCGCCTGCCGGCGGTCTCATCAAGGCAGGACGAGATGGCCAGAACCGGCACGCTGTCCGAAAAGGCCTGGCCCAGCGGTGTCAGGATGTTCGTGAGCCCCGGCCCCGTGATGACATAGGCGACCCCTGGCCGGCCCGTCGCGCGGGCATAGCCGTCTGCCATGAAGCCTGCGCCCTGCTCGTGCCGAGCGAGGACGTGGCGTATGCCAGCCTCCTCGATGCCGCGGTAAAGCTCGATGTTGTGGACGCCGGGGATGCCGAAGATCACCTCGACCCCGCGCCCCCGCAACATGTGGGAGATCTGCGCGCCGAGGGGCCTGTGCATCATGCCCTCCAGAACCGGGGCAGGAACACGACCATCACCACCAGAAGCTCCAGCCGCCCGAGGAACATCGCCACGGTGAGCATCCACTTCGCCGGGTCGTTGATCGTGGTGAAGTTCCCGGCCGGCCCGATGATCTCGCCCAGCCCCGGCCCGATATTCGCGATCGCTGTCGCCGCGCCCGAGATCGAGGTCACGAGATCGAGCCCGGTCATGGACAGAAGCGCCGCGAAGACGCCGAGCGACAGGATGAAGATCACGAAAAAGGCCATGACCGAGGATATCACGTCTTCGGTCACGGGGCGTCCGTCGTAGCGGGGCACGAAGACCCCGTTCGGCGAGTGGATCTTGCGGATTTGGGCTCCGATCGCCGCGATGAGCAGCTGGTAGCGGAAGATCTTGACCGAACAGCAGGTCGAACCTGCGCAACCGCCGATCAGGCCGAGGAAGAAGAAGAGAACGACCGGGAAAGCCCCCCAGAGCTGGTAATCGACGCTGGCGTAGCCTGTTCCGGTGATGATCGAGGTCACGTTGAACAGCGCCTCTCGGAAGGCATGTTCGGCATGGTCGTCGTTGACGATGATCCGGAAGGCGGTGATCGCGCCCACGAGGGCGAGGATCGTCCAGAGGAAGCCCCTGACCTGAACGTCGCTGAGCAGCGGCTGTACCGTCCCCGACATCATCTGCACGTAGCGCACGAACGGAAGGCTCGCGAGCACCATGAAGATCGAGGCGAGGTATTCCGCCGGCCCCTGGAACCGCCCGAAGGAAGCGTCGTAGGTCGAGAAACCGCCCGTGGACATGGTCGTCAGCGAATGGTTGAGCGCCTCGAACCCATTCATGCCGACAGCTAGGTAGGACAGGTGGCAAGCGAGCGTCAGCCCGACATAGGCGGCGGAGATCCGCGCCGCGATCTGGGCGGCTCGGGGAAGCACCTTGCCGCTCGTTTCGAACGCCTCCGAGCGGAAGATCTGCATGCCGCCGACACGGAGTTCCGGCAGGAACACCATCGCCACCACGATGATCCCGATCCCCCCGAACCATTGCAGCATCGAACGCCAGAGCAGGAGGCCCTCAGGCAGATTGTCGAGCCCGCTGAAGACCGTCGATCCGGTTGTCGTCAGCCCGGACATCGCCTCGAAGACTGCGTCCACCGTCCGCGCTTCGGTGGCCCCGAGGACGAACGGAATCGCCCCGAATAGCGGGAGAGCGATCCATACGCTCGAGGCGAGAAGGAAATTCTGCTGGAGGGTCAGCCGACCGGAGGCCACGTTGGCGGTGGACAGTGCCATCAGGCCGCCCGCCACCGAGGTAATCACGGCGCTTTCGAAGAAGACCGGCCAGTGGCCGTTGTCGTAATAGAGGTCACAGGCGAGCGGGATCAGCATCGTCAGCCCAAGAACGGCGACGAGAAGGCCTATCACGTAACCGATTGGGCGCAGGTCCAGCATGGGCCAACGCTTGGCCTCGGCCCGCTGCGCTGTCAAGCGCGCTTAGCCTAGCCGTGCGTCCCATTTCTCCCGGCAAGACCGTAAAGCGGCCCAAGGGCCATACGCCCCCGGGACCCAGGCGATCTTGCGTCAGCCGACATGGTGGAGTGTCGCGAACAGCCGCGGATCGAGGCTTTCGGAGGCGAAGGTCGGGCCCTCGGTCAGGACGCTCACCGCGTCATGGCTGTGCAGGCTTTCCTGGTGAGAGGCTACGATGCGGAAGTCGCCCACGCGCGGATCGGCCAGAAGCCGTGCGGCGAAGCTCCGAGCGGCATCCTCGACGAAGATCGGGTTCGCGGCGTTGAGTTCCGCGAAGGCCTGTTCGTCCTCGCGCTTCACCATGACCTGCGTTTCGGTCGGCACGGCGGCACGCGCCATGTCGATGATGTCCTCGAACCAGAGGCAGCGCGGCCCCTCGGTGACCACCGAGATGCGCGCGACCGAGCGCTGCGAATGCGGCGTGGCCAGCTGGCCGCGCATCTCGCGGGCATGTTCCGACAGTTCGAGCGAGCAGGGGCAGGTCGAGGAGTAGACGTAGTCGAGGTGGATGATCTGCTTGCGGACGCCTGCGGCTTCGGCGAGTTCAAGCGCGATGTCGTAATACTGCCAGCCCGCGAGGCCGGACCGCAGCGAGGCGACCTTCACCGGGAACGAGAAGCGCATCTGCAGCCGCGCGTCGAAGCTTTCGAGGTCGGCCTTGTAGTCGTCGAGCGCGGCCTCCATCACGTCATAGCTGAAGGTCCGCTCGGCATGGGCATAGAAGGACCGCATGATGCGGCTCATGTTGATGCCCTTCTTCTCCGCCTCGAGGCTCACCGTGCCCGTCACCGAGGTTTCGAGCGTAACGTCGCCGTTGTCGCGGGTGTGGTAGCGGATCGGCAGGCGGAAGTTCGAGATGCCGACATGCTGGATCTGCGTGCGGGCGCCAACGATCAGGCTCGCAGGGCCGTTCTGCAGGTCAGGCATCGAGGCCTTGTACCGCTCGTCCGGCGTGAAATCCCCGGGATACTTGCGAGAGAGCGCGGGATAGTTCGACAGCTCGCGCCCGGGCAGCAGCCGGGAAATGGCCGGATCAAGCGCCGCGATCTCGGTCACGCTGGCACCCTCCGCCCAACGGCGGAGGGTCTCCAGAGCCTCCTCCGCTTCCTCGCGATGCGGAACACCGTCGGCGCTTTTCGGATGCATGTTCATCGGGCGTCTCCTCTCGCCGGTCACCCATTATGTGGGGACGGTCCATCTTCTGTCCAATACGCTCTGCGCAGCATTACGTTGCAGAACCGACATCAGATCACAGAAAGCGCCCCACGGATGTCTGCGAGGATATCTTCCAGATCTTCAATTCCGAGTGACAATCGCACGAGGCCCGGCGTGATTCCCAACAGTGCCTTCTGATCCTCCGGGAGCCGCTGATGCGTCGTCGTCGCCGGGTGCGTGATGATCGACTTCGCGTCACCGAGGTTGTTGGAGATCTTCACGATCTCGAGCGCGTTGAGGAACCGGAAGGCCGCTTCCTTGCCGCCTTCCAGGTCGAAGGAGACGACCGTCCCCCCTGCCCCCATCTGCTCCATCGCCAGCGCGTGCTGGGCGTGCGACTTCAGCCCCGGATAGAGCACCTGTGAAACCGCCGGATGGCCTTCCAGCGCCTCGGCGACCCCTTGCGCGTTCGCGGCTTGCGCGCGGACGCGGAGGTCGAGCGTCTCCATCCCCTTCAGCATGACCCAGGCGTTGAACGGGCTCATCGCGCCGCCCGTGTGCTTGAGGTAGGGCTCCACGACCTTGCGGATGTAGTCCGTCGTGCCGCAGATGACGCCGCCGAGGCAGCGGCCCGAACCGTCGATATGCTTCGTCGCGGAGTAGACGACGACATCGGCGCCCAGTTCCACCGCCCGGGAGAAAGTGGGCGTCGCGAAGACGTTGTCCACGATGACGAGCGCGCCCTTGGCGTGGGCGATGGCCGAAACCGATTTCAGGTCGATGACTTCGAGGGTAGGGTTCGAAACCGACTCGAGGAACACCGCCTTGGTGTCCTCGCGCACGGCGCCTTCCCATTGCGACAGGTCGGTGCCGTCGACCAACGTCACCTCGACACCGAAGCGGCCGAGAATCTCGAGGATGTATAGACAGGAGCCGAACAGAGCGCGTGCAGCGACGACGTGGTCGCCCGCCTTCACGAGAGAGGTCAGCGCGGCATTGACGGCGGCCATGCCGGAAGCCGTTGCGAAGGCGTCCTCGGTGCCCTCGATGGCGGCGATGCGATCCTCGAACATCCGGACGGTCGGATTGCCGTAGCGGGCATAGATGAATTCGTCCTCGCCCGTCTTGATGAACCGCGCCTCGGCCTGCTCTGCCGTATCGTAGACGAAGCCCTGGGTGAGGAAGATCGCTTCGCTCATCTCGCCGTACTGGCTGCGGCGGGCGCCCGTATGCACGAGTTTCGTGCGCGTCTTCCAGTCGGTCATCTTTGCCTCCGGCAACAAAAAGCCCCCACCGGAATCGGATGGGGGCTGTCACGCGACCTCCAACCTCTTTAGCGGCTTGTTTTACGTGGCCCGCAATCCGGTGAACAAATCGCCACGGCGCGCGAGGTAACGCAAAGCGCCCATCGGGTCAACTCTTCGTGGAAAGGACGTGAGGTCCGGGAATCGGCCCCCAGGGGCAGCCACGCGGGCAGATTCCCCTGGACCGCGCCCGATCTGGTTCTCACGCCCTCGATCCGGGCGCCTTGTAGCCACGCGGACGCAGCCCCATCGAGTATAGGACGAGCACCGTCACCGCATCCGAGATCAGGATGGCGACGATCGGCAGAAGCGCCGCGGCGATTACCCACACCGAGTCGGGAAGAACGGGGATCAGGAACTCGTTCGCGAGGAGGACAAGAGCATGCCCGAAAGCCCGAATCACGCCCGCGGTGCCGATCCCCTTCGGCAGCCCCGACCAGGGCCAGGCGTAGTAGTCGCGCAGGAAATCGGGAAAGGAGAAGGCCCACAGGTGGAAAGCGATGAGGCAGCCCGCCAGAACCGACAGGATATGCTTCGCTGCCGTGGCGCTGTTCGACACGATCAGGATGGCGTCGATGTTCACGGCGATCAGGAGCGACAGGATGACGATGGAGGCCATGACAAGCCGGTCACGCTGGCCCTTGTGACGCAGGAGATTGACGAGCGACACGACGAGCAGGAACGGCAGGTGCAGGACGACCGCCGCCACGAGTCGCGAAACGTGGTAGTCATCGAAGGACATGCCATCCGCCGGCAAAAAGAAGTAGAGGAGCGGCAACGCCGCCCAGGCAATGACCTTGGTCGGGGGCGGCGGCGGGCAGTATCTCAGGACGGACAGCACGTTTCGTATCACCGGGTCTGACACATTACCGTTATCCCGACGAATGCGGCGGAAGTTCGGAAAGCTCGGACATTTCTCACTTTTTTTCCGCCTCCTCCGCAGCGTAGCGGGACAGTAGCCCACCTTGCGCGATGAAGAAGACGAAGACACCGGCCGTTAGCCCGAAGGTCTTGAAGTAGACCCAGGCCTGTTCGGAAAAGCCGCGCCAGATCACCTCGTTCAGAATTGCGAGGCCCGCGAAGAACGCGGTCAGGCGGCGCGTCAGGATCATCCAGCCCTCGCGCTGCAGTGGCACCAAGTCCTCCATCACGAGGGCGAGGTAGGACTGGCCGCGCAACAGGCCGAAACCGAGCACGGCGGCGAAGAGCGTGTAGATGATCGTCACCTTGATCTTGAAGAAGTCGCCGTCATTGAGCCAGACGGTCAGACCACCGAAGAAGACGACGAGGACAAGGGTGACGACCTGCATCGTGGCGAGCTTTCCCGTCAGCCGCCAGAGCGCCAGCGTCGCCGCGACCATGACCGGCACGAAGCCGGCCGTCGCCAGGATGAAGCCCCGATACTCGGTGCCGGCAATCACGAAGGTCCGGTCCTTGAGCGCGACATAGGCTGCGAAGAAGGCCAGCACCGGGCCGAGTTCCAGCCCGAGCTTCACCCAGGGATTGATCTTTCTCTCTGCCATCATCCTATCCAGCAAATTCCACGATCACCGCACCCGCCGCAATCAGAGTCATCAGGGCAAGACGCCGCGGTCCCACCTTTTCGCCCAGCACGATCCAACCGATCGCCGCCGCGAAGACCGTCGAGGTCTCCCGCAGCACGGCCGCCTCGCCCACCTTGTCGAGCCGCGTGGCGAGCATGATCGCCCCGAAACTCAGAAAAGCCACTATCGCGCCGGTCATCCCCCGCGCCACGAGCGGCACGAACTCCGAAGAGGGAATCCGCCGCCAGCGGCGGAAGGTATAGACCGGCATGAACACACCGTCGATCATGAAGAACCACGCAAGGAAGGTGAAGGGGTCAGCCGTCGCCCGAATGCCATATGCGTCATAGGTCGTGTAGAGCGCGACGAAGCCGCCCGTGACGACGGCGAGTGCCAGCGCCGGAACCAGTCGATCGCGGTCCACCGTGACGTGGCGGAGGTTGTAGGCGGCAAGCCCGAAGATGCCCGAGAGAAGCACCGCCACCCCGAGCCACTGGCCGGGCGTGAAGTGTTCGCCGAAGATCAGGCCCGCGCCGATCACTGCGAAGAGGGGGCCGGTGCCGCGCACGACGGGGTAGACGACGGTGAAGGCACCGCGCGAATAAGTCATGGCCTGTGCAAGCTTGTAACCCACGTGGATCACGAAGGCCCCTGCAAAGATCGGCCACATGTGCGGCTCGGGCCAGGGCACGACGAAGAGCGCGAAGGGCATCGCCATGAGCCCGTAGGACGCATCGATCGCCGCCCTTGACAGCCAGGGGTCGTGCCGCCCCTTCTGCAACGCGCCGAAGAGAGCGTGAAGAAACGCCGCCATCAGCGCAAGGCCGAGGGCGAGATCGTGGCCGGCCTCCGTCCCTTCCAGGGAAACGAGCCAGGAACTCATCCCGCGCCCCCGACAGGAATGACAGGGGCGACGGAATTGTCACGGAATCGGGCAGTTGCCCCCGAAATGCCGGACACCGTCCTCGCCGATATCGTGGATCCGTTCCCGGCCCTGCCCTGTCCGGTCATTCTGTCGCGGATGGTCTTAACGGTGGTTCTCGCCGACGCGATCGGCATCGCCTGCGGGCCCGGCCCGCCATGGCTCGCGTTGCTTGCGGCGGGGCTCGTCGTCCATCGGCGCGTGCGCCCCTGGCCGCTGGCCATTGGCGTGGGCCGCGGCATCCATGGGCGTGGTTCGCACGACAAGCCGGAGGCCGGCGAATAAGGGTGGATCAAGCGGCAAGCCCCGTCAGCGCGCGGGCGAAATCCTCCGGTTCGAAGGGTTGGAGGTCGTCGATCTGCTCGCCAACGCCGATGGCGTGGATCGGCAGGCCGAACTTGTCCGCGAGCGCCACGAGAACGCCGCCCTTCGCCGTCCCGTCGAGCTTCGTCATGACAAGGCCCGAGACGTCGGCGAGTTTGCGGAAGATTTCCACCTGGCTCAGCGCGTTCTGGCCCGTCGTGGCGTCAAGGACGAGAAGCGTGTTGTGCGGGGCGTCGGGGTCCTTCTTGCGGATGACACGGACGATCTTCGCCAGTTCCTCCATCAGGTCCTGGCGGTTCTGGAGGCGTCCCGCGGTATCGATCAGCAGAAGGTCGGCGCCTTCGGCCTGCGCCTTCGTCATCGCGTCGAAGGCAAGGCTCGCCGGGTCGGTGCCCTGCGCGGCGGTCAGGACCGGAACACCTGCCCGCTCGCCCCAGACCTGAAGCTGTTCGACGGCGGCCGCGCGGAACGTGTCGCAGGCGGCGATGACCACCTTCTTGCCGGCAGCGCGGAACTGGCTGGCGAGCTTGCCGATCGTCGTGGTCTTGCCCGAACCGTTCACGCCGACGACGAGCACCACCTGCGGCTTGGTCGGGTAAAGCGGAAGGGGCCGCGCGACGGGCTCCATGATGCGTTCGATCTCGGTCGCGAGAAGACGCTTGATCTCGTCGACGGAGAGCTTCCGGCCCATTCGTCCCTCCGCGAGATTCGCGGTCACGCGGAGCGCGGTTTCGACGCCCATGTCGGACTGGATCAGAAGCTCCTCGAGGCTTTCGAGCATCGCGTCGTCAAGGACGCGCTTCGTCACTGTCCTCGCTTCGCCCCGGCCAAGGAGGCGGCCAAGGAGGCCGGACCGGCGCGCGGGCACCTCGGCCTTCATCGTCGGGATTTCGGGGGGCATGTCGCCCGGCACCTCGAAGGGGGCCTCGCCGGGGACTTCGGCCGGCGGCAAGGGCCGTTCCAGCGGCGCGGGCGGAGCCTGTTCGGGCCCCGGAGCGGGAACTTCCTCGGGCGCGCGCGGGGGCACCTCGCGCGTCGGCCGCGGGGGCTCCGGTTCCGGGATCGGCACCGGCTCCGGTTCGGGCAGCGGTTCGGGTTCTGTCTCGGGTTCAGGTTCGGGTTCCGGTACGGGTTCGGGCTCGGGCTCCGGTTCCTCTTCGGGCTCGGGCTGCACCTCGGGCGCGGGCTCGGGCTCCTGCGCGCGTCCTGGCCACTCGCGCGCGACAGCCCCTGCCGGGGCGGGGATCGCCGCGCCCTGCGGCTCCGCCGGTTCCTCCGCGCCGCCTTCCGACACGATCGCTTCCAACCCCTCCTCGAGCTTCGAGGAGGACTTGAAGAGCCTGTCCTTGAGTTTGCCGAAGAACGACATGGCGCTAGTCCCAACTGGTCCGGTTATTTCCCACGTAGTCCTTTCGGCCGTGCGATGGAAGGGCCAGAGGGGCACCGGATGCCGCGCTTGCCGGCGGAGCATCGCGCAATCGGGGCCGTGCAACGGCGATCGGCATTCAAAACGCGGGAAAGACATGATTTCCCGTTAAGGTCGTGTATTATCGGCTCGATGACGCCCGAGGACAGAAAATCGCGGCAGGCCGGACGCGACGGGGATGCACCCGCCGCGACGCCCAGCCTTGATGGCCTTTCCATCGAAGATGCCATCGCCGCCATCGTGGCGGAGGACCGGGCGGCGCGCCATGCGGACGAGACCGAGCCACAGCCTGAAAGCGGCGCGCAGAAGGCTCCTGCCCGGTCGCAGCCAATGACCGACTCGCAGCGGCGCTTCAGGGCGCTGTTCGAGGAGGAGGAGCCGGAGGCGGCCGAAGATGAGCCGGTCGTCCGGGAACCCGAGCCTGCGCAGGGAGCCGGGAAATCCGGAGCCGCTGCGCCCCCCGACACCGCAGAACCAGAACCGCGAGGAAAAGGCCTCCTCAGCGGACTGGTCGGCGGCATTCTCGGGTTCGGTCGCGGGTCGGCCCGGAAATCCGCTGAAGATAACGCCACCCGGTCGAGCGACGGCGATGATCTCAGTTCCGAGAAGCAGAGTCAGGACGACGCCGATCTTCTTGCGCGGGTGATGGAAGCCAACCCGGAAGAGGACGCTGAGGCCTCGGCGGAGCCGTCGGCCGAAGCGCCTGCCCATGACAATGCGGTCACGCCGGATACTCTGCCGATCGCGGAGCAGGATGCTCCGCCGATCGTCGAGGAAACGGTGGAACCGCCCCCGGAGACCGAGCCGGACGAGCCCTTTTTCGAATCTGCATCCGTCGCGTCCGAACCGACAGCCGAAAAGATCCCGGAGCCCGCCGCCCCGGCGATCGCGCCTGAACTTCCAACAAGCGCAACAAGCGGCCCGGATGAGGCGAAGGCCGTTGAAGACGAGGCGCCCACGCCAGAGGATTCGGAGGAGGAGCCGGATTTTTCGTGGCGCCTTCTGCTTGAATCCGGCGGCGCCAGTCTGGAATCGGAGAGTGAAGGCCGCGAAGAGAATGCCACTCCCGGGGCCGGAGCCGCCGCGGGCCAATCGCCAGAACCTCCCGCCGCCCCGCCGACGCTGCGGGTGGTCGAGGCACAGCAGGAGCCGCCCGCGCCGGAACCGGCGGGTCCGGACGGCGTAGAGGGTGAAGTCCACGAGACACCGGCCGATGCCGGATTGTCTGCCCCTGCGAAAGAAATCCGGACGGCCGAGGAAGGGAGCGGCCCTGAACGCGAAGGCGATCAGGGCTCCTTGGACGCGGCTTTCGAGGTCCCGGAAAGTCCCGGGCATGTCGCGCCGGAAGAAATGCCCCTTCCCGGTCCCCAAGACAGAGGAACCGGCGAGGGGGACGATGCGGCGGCCCGGGCCGTCGAGAGCCCCGATGAGGAAGGCGTCCGCGAGGCGGGCGGGGAAGCCTGCCGGGAAGCGGCCGTCCCCGAGCCGGAGAGCGTGAGCGCGCCCGTCACCGCAGAAGATCGCTTTGCACCTGAACCTCCGTCCGTCGAAACCGAACTTCGCGCATCGGATGAAGATGAAGCAGTGCTTGCCGCGCCGGCCGGTTCAGACGCCCTGGACGCTTCGGATACGGGAGCGGGGCAGACGACGGTAGAGCCCGAAGCATACGTTGAAGCCGCCGGCGATATGGGCACAACCGGACCGGAGGCCGAGAAGCCGTTGCCGACCTCGGGTCCGCCCATTTCGACCGAGGCTGAACCCGAAACCGAGGAGCCGAGTTGGACCGCCGCGCCTCCGCCCGATGCTTCAAGCGACACCTCGACCAGTCCGCCCCCTGCCCCTCTGACTTCGGCTGCCCCCGACGAAACGGAAGGGCCGACCCGCGCCGGATCGGAGCAGCCGGATTTCCAGGCTTTCGCGGAAGCTGGCGAGTTACCGACCGCCGAGCTTGAGCCGCAGGACGCCGACGACACGTCCGACGCGGCTGCAGTCCGGCACGACGTTGCGATACCGGCCGAGGCGCACGCCGACCAGCCACAGGAAGTGGCCGAGCCGCAGGCGTCCACCGCCTCCGAAGCCAGCACCGCATTGGTGCCTGCGACTGGAAAGGCGGCACAAGGACGACTGCGACAGCCGGCGGAGGTCTGGCCGGAGGTGGATCCGCTTGCCGATCTTGTTGCGAAGACAGTGGCGGCCGAGGTGACCAAACCCATCTCCGCGAAAGACGAGCGCCGTCGCGTCAAGGCGGACGATCAGCTTGGAGCGGACATGACCGCGCCAATGGCCATGGCCGGCCTGCCCATCCTTCTGGCGGTCCCGCTGCTCGCGCTCGGCGGAATTGCTGGTGGGGCCTTCGCGCTCATCGCGCTGATCTATCTGGTCGCCGTGTCACTCGGACCTGAAGACCTCTTCGCACGGGTGGCCGAAGCTGCGGAGGAAGGTGACCGGCGGGAAAGAGCGGAGCGCGCGGGTGCGGCCCTTTCCGCGCTGCATTTCCCGGTATTCGCGTTCGCCCTTTTCGCGCTCGGCGGAAAGTCGGGGCTGTCCTTCGGCGAATGGTGTGCAATGTTCGCGGCTTTCGCGCTGTATTTCGGTCAGGTCTCGCTCACGGCCGCCCATGAGCTCATCCACAGCAGGCGGCGCAAGCGGCAGAACCTTGGGCTTGCGGTCCATGTCTCGCTCCTCTGCGGACCTTACGCGCGGATCCATCGGTTGATCCACCACCGCTTCGCCGCGACGCCCTTCGACCCGATGACCGCCGAGGTGGACGAGGGTTTCTGGAACTTCGCCACGCGGTCCTGGAGCGAGGGTCTCGTCGCGGGGTGGGAGATCGAGCAGGTGCTGATGAAGCCGCGCCTCGGCCGGAAGCGGGCGACGTTGCATCCGTATTTCGTCCTGATCGGAGCCGGCGCCGGCGTCGTACTGGCGGCAGGCATCGTCTTCGGCCTTGGCGCTGCACTGGCGCTTCTTCTGCTCGCGGCCGTGGTGCGCGCCGGCGTCATGATCGGCGATTATGTCCGGCACTACGGGATGCAGCGACAGAAGCTCGACAGCGACAGGTTCGAGAGCCTGGGCCCGAGGCACGAATGGGTGCCGCCCAGGATCCTTCCGGCGGCACTACGGCCGCGCCAGCCGTGGCCCTCTGATCACGAGGCGCATCCGGTTCCGGCAAGCCGAAGCGACGAAGCCGAGGCGCCGGGCGGCGCCTCCCCCACCCTTCCGGCGCCGATGCCGCTTGTGGCGCTCGTCGCGCTCTTGCCGCCGATCTGGCGCAAGCTGATGCGGCGGCGAATGCAGGCGGTCGCGCAGAAGCGTCCGAGCACCTCCCTCCGCGCAGCCCGCACGGCAACGGGCGCGGACGGAGCCTAGGCGGCGTCCCGCCCGCCCGGGTGTCCGGGCTGGCCGGCGCCGCCGCACTCTGGCATCCTTGGCGACCGTACCCTACCGGGAGTGTTCCATGCGCCGATTGACCCCCTTCGTTCTCGCAGTTCTCGTGACCGTGCCCGCCGTCGGAGCGGACGCGCCGCTCACCGGGCCGGAGTTCGATGCGCTGTCGCAGGGCAAGACGCTTTTCTACAGCTCGGGGAGCGAGCCTTACGGGGTCGAGGAATACCTCCCCGGCCGGAAAGTGCGGTGGGCCTTCGTCGGCGATCAATGCATGGAAGGCTACTGGTATGAGGAGGCGGAGTTCATCTGCTTCGTCTACGACCGCCAGCCCATTCCGCAGTGCTGGACTTTCTACGACACGCCGCAAGGGCTGATGGCACGGTTCCGGGGCGACCCGGAGGGAATGCCTCTCGTCGCGGTGGAGGAAAGCCCCGAGCCCCTCGCCTGCGCGGGGCCGGACGTCGGCGTGTGACGCCATTCTCCGGCCTGCCTGACAGGAGAAACCTCAGAACAGGCTGCCCTGATCCGGCCGCGGCGGCTTTGACTTGCCCGCCTTCTGCGGGACGGCGGGCATGACCCGGAGCCGGCCGTCGCGGAATTCGATCTCCAGCGTCGTCTCCACCTCGGCCTCGGCCTTCGCCGTGACCAGGCCCGACTCGCCCCGGACCACGGCGAAGCCTCGACGCAGCGTTTCGGTGTAGCCGAGCGTCTGGCGCGTGCGGTCGAGCGCATCGAGCCTTTCCGAAAGCGCGGCAAGACGGGCCCGCGGCGCCGCGTCGAGGCGGCCGGACAGGGCCTCTAGGGTCTGACGCTGCCGCTTCGCGTCTCGGTCGGCGTCCCGGGCAAGGCGGACGAAGGCGGCCTGAAGGCTGCGGGCCCGGTCGCCAAGGGCGCGGCGCTCGTCGGCGATGAAGCGGGTGAGCAGCGAAGGGCGCACCAGCGCCGCCGAATGGCTGAACATCGCGCGCTTCCGGCTCGCGGCGGTGCGGAGCGCCGGACCAAGGAGCGACGACCACTGATCGAGCTGCTGGCGGGCCGGGGCAAGGAGCATTTCCGGCCGGCCCAGCGCGCGCGACAGGTCCGTGAGGCGCTGGCGTCGGATTTCGCCGCGATGACGGATCGCGCGGCCAAGCCGCGCGTCCTGGTCGGCGGTCCAGGCAATCAGGTCCGCGCGCACCGGCACCGCCATCTCGGCGGCGGCGGTGGGTGTCGGCGCCCGCTTGTCGGCCGCGTAGTCGATGAGCGTCGTGTCTGTTTCATGGCCGACCGCCGAGATCAGCGGGATCCGGGACGCGGCAGCGGCACGGACGACGATTTCCTCGTTGAAACCCCAGAGGTCCTCGATAGAGCCGCCACCGCGGGCGACGATGAGAAGATCGGGGCGCGGGACGGGGCCATCCTCGGGCAGCGCGTTGAAGCCCTTGATCGCGGCGGCGACCTCGGGCGCGCATTTCTCTCCCTGGACGGCCACGGGCCAGATCAGGACCCGGCGCGGAAATCGGTCGCGGAGGCGGTGCAGGATGTCCCGGATCACGGCGCCCGAGGGCGAGGTGACGACGCCGATCACCTCGGGCAGAAAGGGCACGGGCTTCTTGCGGGCCGCGTCGAAAAGGCCCTCGGCGGCAAGGGCCGCCTTGCGCTTCTCCAGCATCACCATGAGGGCGCCCGCGCCCGCGGGAACGATGTCTTCCACGATCAGCTGGTATTTCGACTGGCCGGGGAAGGTGGTGAGGCGCCCGACCGCGATCACCTCCATCCCCTCTTCGGGGCGAACGGTCATGCGCTGGACCTGGCCCTTCCAGCTGACGGCGGCGAGGACGGAGCGGTCGTCCTTCAGGTCGAAATAGAGATGGCCCGAGGCGGGGCGCGATACGCGGCTGATCTCGCCGCGAACGCGGACATGGCCGAACTCGCCCTCGATGACGCGTTTCACGGCGCCCGAGATCTCTGACACGGTGAATTCGTGGACGTTTCCGCCCAGACCGGGTTCTTCGAAGACTTCCATGGCGCTCCGCTTGTATCGCCTGCGTCATCACCTTAGAACGCGCCGCAGACGAGGCCAAGGGAGCGGGGCGCATGAACATTCTGGTCTTGGGCAGCGGCGGGCGCGAGCACAGCCTGGCTTGGGCGATCAAGCAGAACCCGAAATGCGACCGGCTGATCGTGGCGCCGGGCAACGCCGGGATCGCGACCATGGCCGAATGCGCCGACATAAACATCCTCGACGGCGCGGCAGTCGCGACCTTCTGCGAGGAGAACGCGATCGACTTCGTCGTGATCGGACCGGAGGCGCCGCTGGCCGCCGGAGTCGGCGACGCGCTGGCCGGTGCCGGCATCCTCGCCTTCGGCCCCTCGGCCGAGGCGGCACGGCTCGAAGCCTCGAAAAGCTTCACCAAGGAGGTCTGCGACGCCTGCAAGGCCCCAACGGCCGCCTGGGCGCGCTTCACCGAGGCCGGACCCGCGAAGGACTACATCCGCGCACAGGGCGCCCCGATCGTCGTGAAGGCGGACGGGCTCGCCGCCGGCAAGGGCGTTGTCGTCGCGATGACCGAAGCCGAGGCGCTTTCCGCGGTCGACGAGATGTTCGCCGGAGCCTTCGGCGCTGCGGGCGCCGAGGTCGTGATCGAGGAATTCATGGCCGGCGAGGAAGCCTCCTTCTTCGTCCTCTGCGACGGTGAGAACGTCCTGCCCGTCGGCACGGCACAGGACCACAAGCGCGTCGGCGACGGCGACACGGGGCCGAATACCGGGGGCATGGGCGCCTATTCGCCCGCACCGGTCCTGACCGACGAAATCGCCGCGCAGGCGCTGGAAGAGATCGTGAAACCTACCGTCGCCGAGATGGCGCGGCGGGGAACTCCCTTCCGGGGCGTGCTCTACGCCGGGCTGATGATCGAGAACGGGCGGGCGCGGCTCGTCGAATACAACGTGCGCTTCGGCGACCCGGAATGCCAGGTTCTGATGATGCGGCTCGGCGGGCAGGTGCTGGACCTTCTCCTCGCCTGCGCCGAGGGGCGGCTTCACGAGGTGGCGGCGAACTGGGCCGACGATCATGCGCTGACCGTGGTGATGGCGGCAAACGGGTATCCCGGCGACTACGCGAAGGGAACCGTGATCGGTGGGCTCGACGTTCTGCCGGAAGATTCGCACCACATGGTCTTCCACGCCGGAACCGCGGCACGTGATGGCCACATCGTCGCCAATGGCGGCCGGGTGCTGAACGTTACCGCGCGCGGGGCGACCCTGTCGGAGGCGCGCAACCGCGCTTATGCGATGGTCGACCGCATCGACTGGCCGGATGGCTTCTGCCGCAGGGACATCGGCTGGCGTGCCCTGAAGTGATCGTTCGCGACAAGACCGACATCTTTGCCCTCCTGTTCGCGACGCGCGGCTCGGTCCTTCCGAAGATCGCGCCGCGGATCATCGGGCTTTCGGCCATTGCGGCGGGCTATGTCTGGCTCGACACCACATATGGGCCGATGATGCACACAGGGGCTTCGGCCTTCGCGGTCTTCGGCGTGGCGCTGTCGCTTTTCCTCGGGTTCCGCAACAACGCGGCCTATGACCGGTGGTGGGAATCCCGCAAGCTCTGGGGTCAGCTGATCGCGGACCTGCGCTCGCTCGGGCGCGAAACGGACATCTTCGTCGGCAGCTCGAGCCGGCGGCAGGCGATCCTGCGCGGAGCGATCGGGTTCATGCACCTTCACCGCCTGAGCCTGCGTGGCCTGCCGCGCGATGCGGCGGCCGAGCGCTGGATCGAACCGCATTGGCACGACGCCGCGCATCCGCCCTGCGCCATGCTCGATCACCTGGCGTCGGAACTGACCGAGGCGCGGGCCGCTGGCGAGATCGATGGCTTCGGGGCCAAGGCGCTCACCGAACGGCTCGCCTCGATCACGCTGGCGCAGGCGGGGTGCGAGCGGATCGCGAACACGCCCCTGCCCTATGTCTACTCGCTTCTCGTCTTCCGGACGACCTGGCTCTACTGCCTCCTCCTCCCCGTGGGGATCGTCGACAGCGCGGGATGGCTGACCCCTGCCTTCACGGCCGTCGTGGCCTACGTGTTCTTCGGCCTGGCGGAAGTGACCGAGGAACTCGGCAAGCCCTTTGGCAAGACCGTGAACGGCCTGCCGCTGGACGCGATGTGCCGAACCGTGGAGATCAGCATCGCCCCGCATCTCGGAGAGGCGCCGCCCGAGAGGCTGAAACCCCAGAACTACTGCCTGAGCTGACGCGGGGCGTTGGCTTGCGGCTGCCCTGACGAGCCTCAACGGCAGGCGATCGACGGGTCGAGGCTGTCCGGTCCGGAGTAGGGACCGAGGTCTGTCGCGACGAGTTTGCCGCCCTCGAGCCGCGTCGCCATGACCCGGCGCCAGTCGGCATCGGCCGTGAGGATGACGGCGCGGCCACCGCATGAGGCGAAGCCGCCCTGGATGAACGCGTCACCGATCCGATGGCTGGTGAGCCCCGAAGCTGCCGCGACCTCCGTCAGGCGTCCGTTCACGTAGCGCCAGACGCGGAGGATCTTCGCGAGGTGAGGGCGATCGACATAGGCGATTTCGAGGATGCCGTCGCCATCCAGATCGGCCGCGCCAAGCGGGGCGAGCCAGCGGTGCGTCTGGCCAATTGGCGGCGTGGCGGCGAGTTTCTCCAGGCGCCCGGACCGCAGGCCATAGATCGCGAGAGAGGCACCCCTTGCGACATCCGTTTCGACGACGACGATCTCGTTGCGGCCATCGCCGTCAAGGTCCGCGATGCGGGGGGCGAGATCCTCGAACACCCGCGTATCGGGCAGGATCACGGAAAGCTCGCACCCGTCCTTGTCGGCCGTCGCGGCGCGGAGCCCGCCCGCCTCGATCCCATCGCCGAGGATCGCATGGTCATATCTTTGCGTGGCGTCGGAGAAAGCGGCCCACAGGATGTCTCCCGTGTCCGCCCTTGCCTCGCCAGCGTCCGGCGGGGGGCCCGGATAATCGCATGCCAGCGCCCCGCCAGCAGCGAGAGACGAGATCGCTGCGGCGGCGAGGATCCGCCTCAGCGCCATCAGATCTGCTTTTCGGGCATGAAGACCTTGAGCCCGTCCAGCGCCTCGTTGACGCGCAGTTGGCATGTCAGGCGCGAACGGACGGGATCGGGCTCGTAGGCGAAATCGAGCATGTCCTCCTCCATCGGGTCGCGAGGCGGAAGCTTCTCGACCCAGGCCTCGTCCACGTAGACGTGGCAGGTGGAACAGGCGCAGGCGCCGCCGCAGTCGGCCTCGATTCCGGGAATGCCATTGTCGCGGGCGCCTTCCATGACCGTCAGGCCCGTCGCCACTTCCACGACATGTTCCTTGCCGCCGTATTCCACGTAGGTGATCTTTGCCATCGACTCGTTCCATAGCATCGGTGTTTCGGGCTATCTAACGGGTCGCGAAGCGATGCTCCACCCCCCGCACATTTCCGTGTAACATAGTGAAAAATCTGCCAGGGGGGACCGATGCTGAAAGTGATCGGTACCGGGTTCGGACGGACGGGCACGGATTCCATGCGCGAGGCGTTGACGATCCTCGGTTTCGGCCCCTGCCATCACATGTTCGAAGTCAGCGCCAATCCCGTCATGAAGGCTCGCTGGCGGGCCTTCATGGACAGTGGCGAACCGGACTGGCGGGCGCTTTTCGAAGGATACAATTCCTGCGTCGACTGGCCTTCGGCGCACTACTGGCGCGAATTGATCGAGCTTTGCCCGGACGCCCGCGTGGTCCTCACCTGGCGCAGCCCGGAAAGCTGGTGGACCAGTTTCGAAGCGACCCTTCTGAAGCACTACCGTGAGGCCGAAGACCGTGCCGCCGTGGGCATACGGATCATGGAAAAGGTGTTCGGGGACCGGGCCGACGACCGTGACCACGCGATCGCGGTCTACGAGAAGAACGTTGCGGCCGTCCTGGAGACGGTGCCGAAGGACAGGCTTCTGGTGCACAAGCTTGGTGACGGATGGGGTCCGCTTTGCGCGCATCTGGGCGTGCCCGCGCCGGATCAGCCCTACCCGTCGAAGAACACGACCGCGGACATACAGGCGCGTTTCGGGAAACCCTGAAGCTTGTCAGTCGCGGGCGGTTGTTCCACATTTGTTCTCATGTTGAATCACTATGCTCCACCGATGGACTGGCCGCGGCCGCCCGCTGCGCTGCCTCATGGCCGGCTCGACGAGCCGCCGGAGGGAGCGCGGGTAACGGTCGCGGGCCTCGTGACGGTCCGGCAGCGGCCCGGGACGGCGAAGGGCGTGATCTTCCTCACGCTCGAGGACGAGACCGGGGTGGCCAACGTGGTCGTATGGGCCAAGGTCTACGAAAGGTTCCGCCGAGCGGTGATCGGCGGGCGACTCCTGCGGGTCACGGGGCGGCTTCAGCGCGAGGCCGGGGTCGTCCATGTCGTGGCCGAGCGGATCGAGGATATCTCGGACCTCCTCGACCGGCTGGTCGATCCGGAGTTCGGTGCGTGAAAGGAAGGACTCCTCACGCGCGAAAATGCTTCGACTTCCGGTATCCGACGGCCCCGCTTCACCAGGCCTCCGCCCCGCGGGAGCCCAGAACACGCCGTCGCACCAGGGGGCTCATGCCGAGAAACACGAGGCCGATGGAGAACAGGCACCAGATCGCCGGCATCTCGTTCGGATTGTCCGTGAGCACCGAAGCCAGCAGTGGGCCAAGCACCGCGTGGACAACAACAAGGCGCCAGGCCCCGTAGAAGAGCGGCAAAACGAACACGGCCAGCGTATAGGCCGGGAAGGGCATGATGTTCCGGAAAGCAGGACTGAGTTGTCCCCACATGTCGTTCAGCGGGATTTCCCATGCGATGTGCCAGTTCCCGTGGATGAGGCAGAATTCCGGTCCGCACAGGGGCTGGCCGGGCTGGCAACTGCCGGCCCATCCGAACGGCACGAGCCTGAGAAGCAGCAGAACCGAGGCCAGACCAGCGAGCGCGAAGATGATGCGCCGCGCCTTGTCGGACACCGGGCGCGGGATCACCGCCATCGCGAAGGCGTTGATGAAGAGTGGCTGGAATGCGATGTGGACGTATGAAGCAAGCGTAAGCGACTGGTTCGCCGGCGAGGAGCACTGGTCCACGACGGCATAGCCCCCGGCCTGAAGCGCCTCCATCAGGGTGAAATAACCGAGCGTCATCCAGATCGCCCGCGGCTCCCCACGTTGCGCAGTAATGACCGTTGCCGCCGCACCGATGCCGACCATGGCCACCGAGGCCGTCGCGCTCCAACACATCGGGTCGTCCTCCATCCATCCCCGAAACCGCGCGGACGGATGCCCGACGGGCGGGCGCGCCAATTCCCCGACAGTCGCTACCCTACGCGCCCACTCCACCTGCAATTGCGCCCCGAGTAAAGCCTCGCATGCTTCCTCAGCAGGAGGAGGGGCTTTCGGAAAGCGGTCGCCGGCCGATGGTTACGCGGCTGGAAAGGCCACGGACGTCGAAGCCGACGCCAAGCCCGAACGAAGGGGCTAGTCGCCGGCGCGCGATGTCGTACCGCGCCATGTGGCCTGAGCAGCAAATAAAGAAAAAGGAGCGCCCGAAGGCGCCCCTTTGCCCGATGCTTGAGACCTCACTCGATCCCGAGAGCGACGAAGCGGGGTTCGCCGCCGCGACGGATCAGAAGAAGGAGCGACTTCCGGCCGGCGTCCTTCGCCTCTTCGATGCGGGCCTCCAGGTCCGCTACCGTCGCGACCTTCTGCTGGCCGGCCTCGGTGATGAGATCGCCCGGCTGAAGGCCCTTGTCGAAGGCCTCGGAGGTTTCGTCGATCGACTTAACGACAAGGCCCTCGGTTCCGGGAGCGAGGTTCAGCTCGCCGATCTCCTTGTCCGTCACCGGTCCGAGCGTCATGCCGAGGATGTCCTTCTCGGCGGGCTCCATCTGTGCCGCAGCGGGAACAGCCTCGCCCTCGGCGAGTTCGCGCCGTCCGAGCGTGATTTCCAGCGTCTCGGTCTCGCCCTCGCGCAGGACGACCACGGGGACGGTCCTGCCGACCTCGGTGTCTCCCACGCGGCGGACGAGTTCGCGCGTGTCCTCGATCTCGACCCCATCGAAGGCGGTGATGACGTCGCCCGACTTCATGCCGCCGTCGGCCGCCGGACCTTCCGGCACGTCGGTGACCAGCGCGCCCCGCGTGTCGCCAAGGCCCATCGCCTCGGCAACGTCGGGGGTGATGTCCTGGATCCGGACGCCGAGCCAGCCGCGCCGCGTTTCGCCGTATTCGCGAAGCTGGTTCACGACCTTGGTCACGACGTTCGAAGCCATCGAGAAGCCGATACCGATCGATCCGCCGTTGGGCGAGAGGATCGCGGTGTTCACGCCGATCACGTCGCCGTCCATGTTGAAGAGCGGGCCGCCCGAGTTGCCGCGGTTGATGGCGGCGTCGGTCTGGATGTAGTCGTCATAGGTGCCGGAAAGCTCGCGGTTTCTGGCCGAGACGATACCCGCGGAAACCGAGAAGCCCTGGCCGAGCGGGTTGCCCATGGCCATGACCCAGTCGCCCACCCGCATCAGGTCGCTGTTGCCGAAGCTGACGAAGGTCAGGGGCTCGTCGCTTTCCACCTTGAGGAGCGCGATGTCGGTCTTGGGGTCGGTGCCGATCAGTTTCGCGTCAAGACGCTCGCCCGAGAAGAACTCGATCTCGATCTCGTCGGCGCCCTCGATGACGTGGTTGTTGGTGACGATGTAGCCGTCTTCCGAGATGACGAAGCCCGAGCCCAGCGCGTTCGAGCGGCGAGGCGCCTGGTCGGGCCCTTGACGGTTCTGGAAGTCGCGGAAGAAGTCCTCGAAGGGGGAGCCTTCGGGGACGTCGAAACCGGGACCCGTCGGAGCGGCCACGGTGGTCGAGGTGGTGATGTTGACGACGGCCGGGCTGACCTTCTCGGCCAGATCGGCGAAGCTTTCGGGCGCAGCGCGGCCGAAGGCGATACCGGCCTGCGCAAGCGCGAGCGCAAAGCCGAGCATCAGGACCCAGAGCAGCCTCAGGGCCGCGGGTCGTGCTTCGGGCACTGCGATGGCCTGTGATCTCATAATCCTTCTCCTTGATCCTGTCGGGGGCCGCGCGGGGTGCACGGGACCGCCGCTATATGTCGAGCTAGGCACAATGCTTCGGCAATTCAAAGCCTGTCGCATCGGCTCAAAAGGATGTGATGTTTCGTCAGGGAGTCTCTCAGCCCGCGAATGTTTCCGCAAGCCAGATGAGGAGAACGCCGAAAGCCATCGCGGCGAGGCCGAGCGCTCGGCGGGTTTCCAAGGGCAGGCTGCGGATGAACTCGAGGATGTCCTCGATGCGCGAAGGGGCCAGCGCAAGCACCAGCCCCTCCATCGTCAGGACCATACCGAGGCCAAGGAGGATCGTCGCCAAGGGCGCGTCACTCCGTGGCGGGCGTCTGCGCCGCCGGTCGGTCGGACTTCAGGTAGTCGAAGAACTCGCTGTCGGGCGCCATGACGAAGGTCGAGTTCTCGCCGAGGAGCGAGGCGCGATAGGCCGCGAGCGAGCGGTAGAACTCGAAGAACTCCGGGTCCGCACCGAATGCGTCGGCGAAGATTGCGTTGCGGCGGGCGTCGGCCTCGCCTCGGGTTATCTCGGCCTGGCGGTTTGCGTCGGAAACGATCTCAACCTGCGTGCGGTCAGCCTGGGCGCGGACGCGTTGCGCGGCTTCGTTACCGCGTGCGACCTCGTCGGCGGCCTCGCGTTCCCGTTCGGCGCGCATCCGGGCGAAGGTCGCGTCGAGGTTCTGCTCCGGCAGGTCCGACCGCTTCAGGCGCACGTCGATGATCTCCACGCCCAGCGAGGAAGCCTCGCGCCGGGCGGCATCGCGGATGCGCAGCGTAAGCGCCGCGCGGTCGGCCGAGAGGATCTCGGACGAGGTGACGGAACCGAGGACCTCGCGCATCTGCGCGCGCAGGATCGTGTCGATCCGGCTTTCGGCGAAGGGCACGCCGCCGGCACCGACGGCCTGGCGGAAGCGCTCGACGTCGACGATCCGGTAGCGCGCGAAGGCGTCCACGACGAGCCGGCGGTCGTCGAGGGGCGTCACCTCGATCGGGTCGATGTCGCGCGACAGGATCCGGTCGTCGTAGCGGACAACCTCCTGGATCAGCGGGATCTTGAAGGCGAGACCGGGGTCTTCCTTGATGGTCTTGATCTGGCCGAACTGCAGCACCAGCGCCTTCTCGCGTTCGTCCACGATGAAGATCGACGAGAGAGCGAGCGCTGCCGCGATGGCCGCGATGGGGAGAAGAAGCGTTGCGCGTTTCATCAGTTGCTGTCTCCGGTCGTCGTGGCCGGCCGGCGGCCGAGTTCGGTCAAGGGCAGGTAGGGCACGACGCCCTGCGTGCCAGGCTTCTCGTCGAGGATGACCTTGTTCACGCGGGACATCACCTCTTCCATCGTCTCGAGGTAAAGGCGTTTGCGCGTCACTTCCGGTGCCTTCTGGTACTCTGCGAGAACGGCAGTGAAGCGGCTGGCCTCACCCTCTGCCTCGTTCACGACCTGGGCACGGTAGGCTTCGGCCTCTTCGAGCACCTGCGCCGCCTCACCGCGCGCACCGGCGAGGACGCGGTTGGCGTAGGCGTCTGCCTCTTTCTCCAGCCGGTCGCGTTCCTGTTCGGCCGCCTGCACTTCGCGGAAGGCGTCGATCACCTCGCGCGGCGGGTCGGCACGGTCGAAGTTAACCCGCACGACGTTCATGCCGCTGTCGTAGCTGTCGAGCGTGGTCTGGATCAGGTCCTTGAGCCGCTCGGCGATGGGGCCGCGGTCCCGGTTAAGGATCGGGGCGAGCTGCGATTGGGCGATGATCTCGCGCATCGCGGATTCGGACACGGCGCGGATCGTGGTCTGCGGGTCGCGCAGGTTGAAGAGGTATTTCTGCGCGTCGGTGATGTTCCAGACGACCTGGAAGTCGATGTCGACGATGTTCTCGTCGCCGGTCAGCATCAGGCCCGCATCCCCGCCACCGCGGCCCACGCCGATATCCTCGATGCGTTCCGGCGTGACGGCGATCACCTCGGCGGTGATCACTGGCCAGGGAGCGAAGTTCAGGCCCGGATGACCGACGGCATGGAACTCACCCAGGAAAAGCTCGACCGACTGTTCTTCGGGCCGGACGGTGTAGAAGCTGGCGAACGCCCAGAGGCCGATCGCGGCGAGGACGCCAAGGCCGATCGTGCCGCGGGTGAAGGCCGGACCGCCGGGACCACCGCCGCCGCCGCCAGGCCCGCGCGGGCCGCGCCCGCCCATGAGCACGCGCAGCTGCTCCTGCCCCTTCTTCACGATCTCTTCGATCTCAGGAATCTGCGGCCCTTCGCCCGGGCGCCGTCCGCCACGTCCCGGCTCCTGCCGGTCGTCGCCGTCATCCCCGCCGTTGCCACCCCCCCAGGGGCCACGATTGCCTGCCATTGCGCGTCCTATCCTTGCCGTTGAATTTCACGGGTCTTTTCTGCCAATTGGGCATTGTCGAGCAGAAATCAAGCCGTTCGGACCGGTTTCCGCATCGTCACCAATTCCTCCGCCATCGTGGGGTGTACCGCCACCGTGCGGTCGAAATCCTCCTTCGTCGCCCCCATGCGGATCGCAACCGCGGCAAGCTGTATCATCTCGCCCGCCTGGGGCGCGACGATGTGGCAGCCGAGCACCTTCCGCGTCTCCGCGCAGACGATGAGCTTCATCATCACCCGGTCGGGACGACCGGCGAAGAGCGTCTGCATCGGGCGGAACGACGTCGAGTAGACCTCGATCGGTCGTTCGTCGCGCGCCTCCTCCTCGGTCATGCCCACGCTTCCGAGTTCCGGCTGCGTGAACACGGCGGAGGCGACGAGGTCGTGTTCGGCCTTCGTCGGCTTCGATCCGAAGACAGTGTCGGCGAAGGCATGGCCCTCGCGGATCGCGACGGGGGTCAGGTTCACCCGGTCGGTAACGTCGCCCACCGCGTAGACCGAGGGAACGGCCGTCTGGCTCCATTCGTCCACCACGATCTCGCCGCGTCGCCCGAGTTCGACGCCAAGCTCCTCGAGCCCGAGGCCCTCGGTGTTGGGCACCCGGCCCGTGGCGAACAGGACCTTCTCGTAGACCTTCTCGCGTCCGTCGGTGGACTTGACCCAGGTTCCGCCATCGACCGGCTTCATCTCCAGCACGTCGGTGCCGACATGAAGATTCACTCCGCCCTCGCGGATCAGTTCGGCCACGTGGCCGCGCGCCTCGTCGTCGAAGCCGCGCAGGATCTGGGCGCCCCGGTAGTACTGCGTCACCTCGACGCCCAGCCCGTTCAGGATGCAGGCGAATTCGCAGGCGATGAACCCGCCGCCGACGACGAGGATCGACTTCGGCAGCGCGTCGAGCTTGAAGACGTCGTTGGAGGTCATGGCGCCCGCCTCCTCCGCGATCGGGGGAAGGAAGGGCCGGCCGCCGGTGGCGATCAGGATATGGCGTGCGCGGAACGTCTCGCCGGTCGAGAGGCGGACGGTGTGGGCATCCTCGAGGACGGCCCGGGCGTCGTGAACCGTTACACCGGCATTCTCGAGGCCGCGGCGGTAGGCCGCTTCGAGCCGGTCGAGCTCGGCGTCGAGTCTGGGGCGGAAGGTCGACCAGTCGAAGCCCTTTTCCGCCACGTCCCAACCATAGACGCGAGCGTCGTCCATCTGCGCGCGGTATCCGGATGCGAAGACCATGAGCTTCTTCGGCACGCAGCCGCGGATGACGCAGGTGCCGCCCATCCTGTCCTCTTCGGCCAGGCCGACGCGCGCGCCATGTTCCCCAGCGGCGATCCGCGCGGCACGGACGCCGCCGGACCCCCCGCCGATCACGAAGAGGTCATAGTCGAACACCACTTCAGCTCCCGATATCGGTGAAGATGTTGTCGGGCTCGGGGAAGTCGATCCGGCCCTTCTCCACGTCGCCGGTGCTGTAGTCGCGCACTTCGACCCGCCCGTCGCCGTGGCCGATGACGACCATGTCACAGATGTCGATGAAGAGCCCGTTCTCCACAACGCCGGGGATCTGGTTCAGCATGTGGCCAAGCTGGCGGGCATCCGCGATGCGGCCGAGATGGAGGTCGAGGATGTGGTTGCCGTTGTCGGTGATGAAGGCGCGGTCCCCGCTCATCCGGAGCGTGACCTCGCGGCCGAGCACGTCGAGGGGGTCGAGAGCCTCTTCCACGAGGAGCTTCGTGGTCTTCCAGCCGAAGGGCACGACCTCGATCGGCAGCGGGAAGGCGCCAAGGCAGGCGACTTCCTTGGCGAGGTCGGCGATGACGATCATGCGGTCCGAGGCCGTGGCCACGATCTTTTCCTGAAGAAGCGCGCCCCCGCCGCCCTTGATGAGGTTCAGGTCGCCGTCGAATTCGTCGGCCCCGTCGATCGTGAGGTCGAGCCATTTCGCCTCGTCCAGTGCCACGACGCGGATACCCTCCTGCCGTGCGAGCTCCGCGGTCTGGCTGGAGGTCGGCACGCCGGTGATGTTCAGGCCTTCCTTGCGCACCCTTTCGCCCAGCGCACGAACCATGAATGCGGCCGTCGAGCCGGTGCCGAGCCCGACGCGCATGCCGTCCTCGATGAAGTCGACCGAGCGCCTCCCTGCGGCTGCCTTGGCGGTTTCGACGGGGGAGAGTTCACGGGTCATGGCGGGGCTCCTTCGCTGGCTCGCCACGGGTTATAGGCAAGATGGCGCGACGGTGCGAGGGGCAATCGCCCCCGCGGAGCACGGCGACCGGAGGCAGACTGCCGCGGCCGGTGAACAGGGCCCGCCAGCGTGCTAGTCTGGCTCCGTTCACGACCGGAGCCGCCCCGATGCCAATGCCCTGGGCCTACCGCCACGCCACGAAGGACTGGCAGGCATTCCTCGCCGACGCGAAGGAGTTTCTCGGGCTCGAAAGCGACAACGCGGCCTACACCGCGGTCGACGCCGTTTTCCGGGTGTTCCGGCGGCGCCTGACGCCCGAACAGGCCATCGCCTTCGCGAACCTCCTGCCGGCCGTTCCGCGCGCGATCTTCGTGCAGGACTGGGACATCTCCGCGCCTCCCCTGCCCTTTGCCCCTCGCGAGGCCCTGACACGGGAGGCGCAGGCCGTCCGGCCTCACCACAACCTGACGCCCGATCACGCGATCGAGGCGGTCGCCCGCGCGCTTCGGCGGCACATGCACCAGGCGGACCTCGACCGGCTTCTCGCGCGACTGCCGGAGGGCGCCGCGGAGTTCTGGGACCCCGGCGACGTGGACCCTCGGGAATTGGAGCGCCGGATCACCTGACCGGCGCGGCACGGACGGTTTGCGCGGCAAAGCGTCGCTTTCCGCCTCGCCCGTGACTTGCCGCCGGAAGATAAGTGCCCGAAACCGCGGAGCGCCAGCGATGTACGTCCTCCACTACGCACCAGACAATGCCTCGCTGATCGTGCGGCTGGCGCTCGAGGAGCTCGGCCAACCGTACGAGACGAAGCTCGTTGACCGCCGTATCCGCCAGCAGGACAGCGCCGAATACCGCCGCCTCAGCCCGACCGGGCTGATCCCGGTGATCGAGACGACCGACGGGCCGATCTCCGAAACCGGCGCTATCCTGCTCTGGCTCTCCGAACGCCACGGCGCACTCGCGCCGCAGCCGGGTTCGCCTGACCGGGCGGCTTTTCTGAAGTGGCTCTTCTTCACATCGAACACGCTGCACGCCGACATCCGCCTGCACTTCTATCCCGACCGCCATGCCGGCGCTCCCGAATGCGTCACGGCCTTCGCGGTCGCCACGCAGGACCGGATCGTCTGCCACCTCGGACTTGTCGAGGCGATGGCCTCCACAAGCCCGGCCTGGTTCCGCCCCGATGCGCCATCGATCCTTACACACTACATAAGCTGCCTGCTGCGCTGGCTGGCTCTCTTCCCGAAGGGCCGCGCGGACTGGTTCGACCTCTCTGCCTACCCCGCGCTCGAGGCGGTGGCCGCCGCCATGGAAAGCCGCCCGGCCGCAGGGGCCGCAGCGCTTGCGGAAGGCCTCGGCACGACCATTTTCACGAAACCCTCCCATGCCTGCCCGCCCGAGGGCAGCGCGACCTGAAGGACCCAAGATGTTCCTTTCCGTCTTCGACATGTTCAAGGTGGGGATTGGCCCCTCCTCCTCCCACACGATGGGGCCCATGGTTGCCGGTGCGCGTTTCCTCGAAACGCTCAAGGCATCGCCTTTCCACCCCGTGGGGCTACGCGCATCACTCCACGGCTCTCTTGCCTTCACCGGGAAGGGTCACGCGACCGACCGCGCCACGATCCTGGGCCTCGCGGGCTTCGCGCCCGACAGCTATGACGCGGAAAAGGCCGAAGCGACGCTGAAGTCGATCGCCGAAACCGGGATGGTCACGCCCCCGGGCCTCCCGGCGCTGCGGTTCAACCCGGAATCCGACCTGGTCTTCGACTTCGGGCCCTCGCTGCCCGGCCACGCCAACGGCATGATCCTCATGGCCACCGACGCGCAGGGCGACGTGATCCTGCAGGAGACCTACTATTCCATCGGCGGCGGCTTCGTGCTGACCGAGGCCGAGCATGCGGCGGTGGACGACAAGGTTCTGTCCGAACGTTCGCCCGTCCCCTACCCGTTCCGTTCGGCGGTCGAGATGCTGGAGATGGCGGCGGCCTCGGGCCTCACGATTGCCCAGATGAAGCGCGCGAACGAAAAGGTCTTCCGCTCCGAGGCGGAAATCGCGTCGGGTCTCAGCCGGATCTGGACCGTGATGAACGACTGCATGGACAGGGGGCTCGCCACGGACGGCATCCTGCCCGGCGGGCTCAAGGTGCGCCGGCGCGCCAAGTCCATCCACGAGGCGCTCCTGGCGGAACGCGGACGCAACCTGACGGCGCCCCATGTCATCAACGACTGGATGTCGGCCTACGCGATGGCCGTGAACGAGGAAAACGCGGCAGGCGGCCAAGTCGTGACGGCGCCGACGAACGGCGCCGCGGGCGTCGTGCCGGCGGTGATCCGGTACTGGCTCGACCACGTTCCCGGGGCGAGCGCGTCACAGGTCGGCGAGTTCCTCCTCACGGCGGCGGCCATCGGCGGGCTCATCAAGCACAACGCCTCGATCTCGGGCGCGGAATGCGGCTGCCAGGCAGAGGTCGGATCGGCCGCGGCCATGGCTGCAGCGGGCCTCTGCGCGGTCATGGGCGGAACGCCCGAACAGGTCGAGAACGCGGCGGAAATCGCGCTCGAACACCATCTCGGCATGACCTGCGACCCGGTGAAGGGCCTCGTCCAGGTGCCCTGCATCGAGCGGAACGGCCTCGGCGCGATCAAGGCCGTCTCGGCCGCCTCGCTGTCGCTCAGGGGCGATGGTCAGCACTTCGTGCCTCTCGATGCGGCGATCGAGACGATGCGCCAGACCGGGCAGGACATGCACGAAAGGTACAAGGAAACCTCACTCGGCGGGCTCGCGGTCAACATTCCGAACTGCTGAGGCCCTTGCCCCCGTCCGGATCCTTTCCCCGGATCACGGAAATCCCGGCCTCCGCGCCCCAGGCGCGGGGGCGAGGGGAAGGGAATGGCCCGGAACTGGCCGCATTTCCGCAACCCTCCTTCACCCATGTCGTTTTCGGGATGGACGCGGCGCGGGCGGCAGGGTAGCCCGCATCGCCATGGACCGCGAAGACCGTATCCTTCCCGGCGTCGGGCTGATGCTCGCCTTCTGTGCCATCGCGCCCCTGATCGACGTCGCCTCGAAACTCGCCGCGCAGGAAGTGCCGGTGGGCGTGGTGACGCTTGGCCGCTTCGTCGTGCAGGGCATTCTGATGCTGCCGATCGTGCTGTTCATGGGCCTGCCCATGGCGATCCTGCCGCGCGCCTTCTGGCTGACGATCTCGCGCGCGGCCGTCGCGATCCTGTCTACCTATTTCTTCGTTGCTGCGGTCCGTGTCATGCCGATCGCCGACGCGCTCGCCATCGCCTTCGTCGAGCCGTTCATCATCCTCCTGATCGGGAAGATCGTGCTGTCCGAACAGGTCGGGCCGCGCCGCCTCGGCGCGTCCGTCGTCGGGTTCACGGGGTCGCTCCTCGTCATCCAGCCCTCCTTCGCCGAGTTCGGCCCGGTCGCGTTTTATCCCTTGGGAACAGCGCTTTCCTTCGCGCTCTACATGCTGATCACGCGGCATCTGTCGCGGCTCATGCATCCGGTGACGATGCAGCTTCACACCGCTTTCTTCGCGAGCGTCCTCTGCCTGCCCCTCCTCGCGGTCGGCCATGCGTTGGGCGAACCCTCCCTGTCCTTCGTTCTTCCGCAGGGCGTCTTCTGGATCTGGGTCTTCTGCGTCGGCCTCGCCGCCACGATCAGTCACATGGCCATGACCTACGCGCTGATGTTCGCGCCCTCCTCCACGCTGGCGCCACTCCACTACCTCGAGATCGTCGGGGCCTCGCTCTACGGCTACCTCGTCTTCAGCGATTTCCCGGACGCGATGACCTGGACGGGCATCGCGGTGATCGTCGCCTCCGGCCTCTACATCATCCACCGCGAGCATCAGGTCGTGCGGGCGGCACGGGTCGTCACGCCTCTAGAAGCGCCCCGATAGCCGCGCGCAGGCAATTCCTCGGCAGGATGACCAGCATTCCGGCCGCATCGAATTCGACCTCGACCGGCCCATCCGCTATGTTCGACGTCCCGACGCGCCCATCGGGCGCGAAAGACAGCCCGGCGATGGGCCAGCGAAGGCCCGTGGACCTGCCCGCGACGCGCGCCATCGGAAATAGCGAGACCCGCGCGCCGGCCTTCAACGCCAGCGCAAGGCGGCGGCGGGGCGGGGCGGCAAAGACCACGTCCTTTTCGCCGACGATCAGGCAGGGCGGCACAGAAAGCCGCGCGATCGTGTTCCATGCCGCGAGCGTGTGGTCGAGCCGCGGCCCCGCAAAGCCGAGCGCCAGAACGAAGGGCGCGTCGATCCGGAGGAGGGATTTCTCGAAGTCGGTCGTTTCCTGCTCGTTCACCCGGAAAAGCCGCGCCTCTCCGAGCCTCTCACGCGCCTCCCCGCCGATCGAATCAAGGTCGCCGATCACGGCCTCGGGAATCAGCCCCAGCGCGATGGCCCTGTTCGCGCCGCCGTCCGCCGCCACGAGACGAGGCGCGATGGCCACGGCCTGCGCTGCCGCAGACCGCGCGACGCGCCCTCCGCCAATCAGCGTTACCCCTTGAGATGAGTGAACAATCGCGCGCATGATGCCATAATTAGTCGCCAAAATTGCAACAATTCACAATTGTGAGGCGATCTAGGTCCAGAAAAATCCTTTGATTTACCTATTTATGTCCAAGGTGGCGCACCAATTGGGGATGAGAGTAACGAGGTACGTAGTGGGAGATCGCGGCGGGTTATGGCCGGCAGGAACAGCAAATTAACCGTCTCCTATGGGACGTTCAATTGCACCCTGGAGGGATTCGACAATCCGATCCAGGTCATGAAGGTCATTGCCGACTACTTCCGCGACCTCGCCGCCGAAGACCGGTTCTTTGGCGCGGTTCCGCCCACCCCTGAGACCGATACGCTGCACGGCCTCGCAGAACGCGAGATCAGGCAGCGCGTCGAGGCGAAGATCAGGGAGAATGGCATCACCCTGAGGCCGAGCGCAGCGGCGCCGGCGGAGCGGCCCGCTCCTCGCGTGCAGGAACCGGAAGACCTCGAAGAGGAGGAGGTCGGCATCGCCGAGCCGCCGAGCGCCGGGATCACCGCGTTGGCCTCCGCTCTCGCTGCCCGCCGCGAGCGCGCGGAAACGGCGGCGCCCCCGGTGCCGCGGCCGATGCCGGAGGCCGAAATCACGGAGTTTGAGGAAGAGGAGGAAGCGCCGGCGCCCGTAACGGCCGGCACGACCGTCACCGAAGCGGCGGAAGAGCCCGCGCCGGCGGAAGAGCCCGCGCCGGTGGAAGTCACTCCTCCGCCGGCCGAAGCGGAAACGTCCGCCGACCTGGAAATGGTCGAGGAAGAGCCGGAAGAAGCCCCCGTAGCAGAGCCCGAGCCCGAAAGGCCTCGCGCCGAAGCCGCGCAGCCTAGCGTCGCCGAAACGCTGCTGCGCATTCGCGCGGCGGCCGCGGCAGGAAAGGCAAAGCCCGCCGAGCCTGCGGCAGGGATCTACCGATACCAAGGCCCGGCACCCGAGGCCGGCGCCGAGGAGCGCGAGGAGGAGGAGAAGGCGGCCGAGGAAGAGGTCGCGCCTTTCGTTCCCCCGGTGCCGGAGAAAGCCGAGGACGAGGAAGTAGCGGCCGCGCTGCCTGCGGAGGAACCCGCGCCGGAAGTGGAAGAGCCCGCGGAGCGCGCCGAAGCCGAACCTGCCGAGCCCCCGGCGGAAGAAGCGCCCGCACCGCAGGCGGCAGAAGAACCCGCCGCCCCGGAACCTGGGGAAACCCTTGGGGAGGTCCCGCCGGAACGGCGCGGAAAGCCGCTCCTGCTTCTCCATGCCAAGCGGGGAACCGGCCGCACGCCCGCAGCCGAACCCAAGGACAGCGAGTCACCGGCGGGTGCCGGCGCGAAGGATTCGGAAGCTTCCGGCAACGGCGAGTCGACGGCAGGCCATCTTCAACCCGTTATCCCGGCCGGCAAGGAGGCGGGCGAAGCTCCGGATCAAGAGGACATCGCAAAACGGTGGACCGGCGCGGAATGGTTCGAAGTCAAGAACGACACCGAAGAAGATGCGGATCAGACCGAGGAGGAAGGGTCGACCTCCTCCGGCCCGGCAGCCGGGACGGTGGAAGCACAGTCTGGCTTCCTGAAGCGCCTGGGCGGATGGATCGTGGGCCAGGGACGCAAGCCCGAAGAAGTTCCAAAGGAAGAACCGGCGAAAAGGCCGGAGCCGAGCCCGCCGCGCGCCGAAGTTCAACCCGCCGAACCGGAGGCACCCGCCGCGATCGAGCCGCCGAAGGACGTCTCGGACGCCGACCATGCGCGCACGGCCGGAGTGAAACGCCGCCCGGGGCCCGGCGCGTTCCATGTCGAACCCGAAGTGACCGAGGAAAAGGCCGGGCCGGAGGAGCGTGCCGGCGAGGAAACCGGCGCCGCCGAAGTCACCCGGCTGGAGACCGGCCGGGGCGAGAAGCCCTCGGCCGAGGAAGCCACTTCGGAGGCCGAAGAAACCGGCGTAGAGCCGCCCGCGGAGCCCCGCCGCGAGGACGCCGACACCACTGACGCCGCGATACGGGCGATCCTTGCACTGACCGGCGAAACGACTGGCCGGAGGGACTTCAGCAGTTTCGAGAACCGAGATGACATCCGGAAGGCCCTTCTGGAGGAGATCGCGCAAAGCGAGGGAAAGCGTGGGGGGGCCTCGGAAGAGGACGACCTCCTGGAACGGCTGGCCGAGCTCCGCCGCGATTCCTACGACCTGTTCGCGCCCGAAGAACCCGGCCCGGACCTCGAGGACATGCGGCCAAGCCGGCGCGCCCGGCAGCGCCTCATCCAGCGCGAGGACGACAATTCCGTTTCGCGGCTCATCGAGGAGGCCAACACGAAGCTGAAGGACGCGGAGAGCCGGCGGCGGCTGGATGCGATCTCGGCCATGAAAGCGGCCGTGGCCGCGACCGAAGCGGAGCGCCAGTTGAAGGACAGCTCCAAGGAACTGTCCTCAGAGCAGCAGACCGAGATGGAGCGCTACCGCGAGGACCTGTCGAAGGTCGTGGGCCCGGTTCCGAACCCGGCCGACGTGGCGGACATGGATGACGGCGAAGAGCACGAGGATCCGCCGACGGAGGAGCGCGACGGTGAATCCGGCGAGGCGGAGGACGCATCGCAGGACGATGGCGCTTCGGAATCCGGAGACGTCGGCGAGGCTGATGACGACGATGAGGCCGGGCCTCTCCCCCCGGAAACCGCCGAGCGCTTCGAGGAGTTCCTCGAACTCGTTGGCGCGCGGTCGGTCAGCGACGTCATCGAGGCGGCGGCGGCATTCTGCCTGACGGAGGAGCAGCGTCCGCACGTGACGCGGCCGCATCTTCTGCAACTGGCCGCGACCGTTCCGGGTTATTCGCGCGAAGAAGGGCTGCGGGCCCTGGGCGCCCTGCTGCTGCGGGGCACGATGCGAACTGTCCTGCGCGGGAAGTTCACGCTGAGCGAGCGGTCACAGATCCTCGCGCGGGCGCGCGGCACCAAGCGTTGAGGGCGCTCAGCGCCCGCCGCGGTCCTCGGGTCCGCGTGATTCCGTGCCCGGCTCCGCCTGGCCGATGCCGCGGAAGACGCGCTTGAACGGCAGCGCCCAGAGGAAGCCGAGGACGACATAGACCGCCACCTCCGCGAGGATCGGCAGCCGGCCGAAGGTCCGGTCGGCCCAGTTCACCAGCGTGACGGCAACGACGATATAGGCCGGAAGCCCGACGAGCAGGATCAGGAGCGAGAGCCTCCGCCGGGCCTTCCAGGACATCGCCATCGGGCTTAGTCCGCGAAAGGATCGGTGACGAGGATCGTGTCGTCGCGCTCGGGGCTCGTCGACAGCATCGCCACCGGGCACTGGATCAGTTCCTCGATCCGGCGGACATACTTGATCGCAGCGGCCGGAAGCTCGGCCCAGGAGCGGGCGCCCTGGGTGCTTTCGCTCCAGCCTTCCATCTCCTCGTAAATGGGCTTCACCTTGGCCTGGAGCGCCGCCGCCGTCGGCAGGTAGTCATAGCGCACGCCGTCGATTTCGTAGCCGACGCAGATCTTCAGCGTCTCGAACCCGTCGAGAACGTCGAGCTTCGTCAGCGCGATGCCATTGACGCCGGAGATCGCGCAGGTCTGGCGCACCAGCACGGCGTCGAACCAGCCGCAGCGGCGCTTGCGGCCCGTCACGGTGCCGAATTCATGCCCGCGCTCGCCGAGGCGCTGGCCGTCCTCGTCCTCGAGTTCCGTCGGGAACGGTCCCTCGCCCACGCGGGTGGTATAGGCCTTCACGATTCCGAGGACGAAGCCGATCGCGGAAGGCCCCATGCCGGTCCCGGTGGCGGCCATGCCTGACATAGTGGTCGAGGACGTCACATAGGGATAGGTGCCGAAGTCGATGTCGAGGAGCGAGCCCTGCGCGCCCTCGAATAGGATGCGCTTGCCGCCCCGGCGCATCTCGGACATGACCTTCCAGACCGGCTGGGCGTAGGGAAGGAGTTTCGGCGCCATTTCCTTGAGCTTCGCGGTCAGTTCTGCCCGGTCGATCGCCGGTGCGCCCAGCCCCGCCCGAAGCGCATCGTGGTGTGCGAGAAGCCGGTCGATCCGCGCCTCCAGCGTTTCGTCGTCGCCGAGGTCAGACACGCGGATCGTGCGGCGGCCGACCTTGTCCTCGTAGGCGGGGCCGATGCCGCGGCCGGTGGTGCCGATCTTCGCCTTGCCGGCGGCTTCCTCGCGGAGCCGGTCCAGGTCCTGGTGCAAGGGAAGGATCAGCGGCGTGTTTTCGGCGATCATCAGGTTTTCGGTCGAAATCTCGACGCCCTGCCCGGACAGCTTGTCGATCTCCGCAAACAGCGCCCAGGGATCGAGCACGACCCCGTTGCCGATCACGGCGAGCTTGCCGGGACGGACGATGCCCGAAGGCAGCAGCGACAGCTTGAATACCTTCTCGCCGATCACCAGCGTATGGCCGGCATTGTGCCCGCCCTGAAAGCGCGCGATCACATCGGCGCGCTCGGACAGCCAGTCGACGATCTTGCCCTTGCCCTCGTCGCCCCACTGGGCCCCGACCACCACGACGTTAGCCATCATCACGCTCCTTCGAAGCAAACCCGGCACCGTATAGCGGGGCCGCGCGCCGGACGAAACCGGTTTTCCACCTGATCTGGGCAGATGCCAAGAGGCGAACCGGTGCATCGGCCCGCGGCTGCGGATGCCAGGCTCTCCTGTAGAGGCGATGGCGTCTTTGCGCACCTTGCACATGGCGAACGGCGCGGGCCGCCAACCTGCCGGAACACGGCGGCGGGCAATCTTCCGCAAACGGATCGGGCAAAACGCCTTGCGCGCAGTCGCCCATGCGCCTAGATAGGCGCGTCAATGCGTCAGCGTTCCCGGGGACCATGGAAAACGTAATTCTCACCGTCCACCTCATCCTCGCGCTGCTCCTGATCGGAGTGGTGCTTCTGCAGCGCAACGAAGGCGGCGCCCTCCTGTCGAGCGGCGGTGCGGTCTCTGCGCGGGGTGCGGCGAACGCCCTGACCAAGCTGACATGGATCCTCGCGGCGGCCTTCATCGTGACGTCGAGCGCGCTGACGATCCTGGCCGCGCGCGACGCGGATTCGGCTTCCGTGGTCGACCGGCCGGCCGCCGAGGCTCCGGCGACCGACGCGGCACCGGCGCCTGCCCTTCCGGCAGGCGACCTGACGCCGCCGCCGGCCGCGGACGCTCCTGTCGCTCCTCCGGCTGCCGACTGACAAGCACACAACCACTTGGCGCTGGTTTTTCGCGCCACACCACAATTTGCGGTCCGGTTGCGGGGGGCCAGCGAATCTGTTAGACGTTAAATCCCGTGATGCTGAGACTAATTCGGTCTTCGGCGCTCCAATAAACCGAGGCAAATCACGGGGGTCACCGGCATGGCGCGTTACGTATTCATCACCGGTGGCGTCGTTTCATCTCTTGGCAAGGGTCTGGCATCGGCGGCGCTCGGCGCGCTCCTGCAGGCGCGCGGCTTTTCGGTGCGGTTGAGGAAGCTCGACCCCTACCTCAACGTCGATCCGGGCACGATGAGCCCCTTCGAACACGGCGAGGTCTTCGTGACCGACGACGGGGCCGAAACCGACCTCGACCTTGGTCACTATGAACGCTTCACCGGCGTCCATGCCCGCAAGACCGACTCGATCTCTTCGGGCCGCATCTATTCGAACGTGCTGGAGAAGGAGCGCCGGGGCGACTACCTCGGCAAGACGATCCAGGTCATTCCGCACGTCACCAACGAGATCAAGGATTTCCTGAGGATCGGCGAATCGGAAGTCGATTTCATGCTGTGCGAGATCGGCGGCACGGTGGGCGACATCGAGGGCCTGCCGTTCTTCGAGGCGATCCGGCAGTTCATCCACGAACGTCCCCGTGGCCAGTCGATCCTTATGCACCTGACGCTCTTGCCCTATCTCGCGGCATCGGGCGAGTTGAAGACCAAGCCTACCCAGCACTCGGTCAAGGAACTTCAATCCATCGGCCTCGCGCCCGACGTGCTCGTCTGTCGCTCCGAACATCCGATTCCGGAAAAGGAACGCGCCAAGATTGCACTCTTCTGCAACGTCCGGCCCGAGGCGGTGATCCCGGCCTATGACCTCAAGACGATCTACGAAGCCCCTCTCGCCTACCACCGCGAGGGGCTGGACCAGGCGGTGCTGGACGCGTTCGGGATATCCCCGGCGCCGAAGCCCAACCTCGAACGCTGGATCGACGTTATGGACCGGCTGGACAACGCCGAGGGCGAGGTCCGGGTGGCGATCGTGGGGAAATACACGCAGCTCGAGGATGCCTACAAATCCATCGCCGAGGCCCTGACGCATGGCGGAATGGCGAACCGCGTTCGGGTGAAATCGGAGTGGATCGACGCCGAGATCTTCGAACGGGAAGACCCCGCGCCCTACCTCGAAGGCTTCCACGCGATCCTCGTTCCGGGCGGCTTCGGCGAGCGCGGAACGGAAGGCAAGATCAAGGCTGCCCAGTTCGCTCGGGAACGGAAGGTTCCCTATCTCGGCATCTGTCTCGGGATGCAGATGGCGGTGATCGAGTCGGCGCGGAACCTCGTCGGCCTGAAGGACGCGGGCTCGGAGGAATTCGACCACGAGGCGGGCGCGAAGCGTTTCACGCCGGTCGTCTACCACCTGAAGGAATGGATTCAGGGCAACCACATGGTTGCCCGCAAGGTCGAGGACGACAAGGGCGGGACGATGCGGCTTGGCGCCTACACGGCCGCCCTGACACCGGGCTCCCGGGTTGCCGAGGTCTACGGCGAGACGACGATCGAGGAGCGTCACCGCCACCGCTACGAGGTCGACGTCAAGTATCGCGAAAAGCTCGAGAAATGCGGGCTGATCTTCTCGGGCATGAGCCCGGACGGGCGCCTGCCCGAGATCGTCGAGGTGAAGGACCACCCTTGGTTCATCGGCGTGCAGTTCCACCCCGAACTGAAGTCCAAGCCCTTCCAGCCTCACCCGCTGTTCGCCGATTTCGTGCGCGCGGCGGTCGAGCAGGAGCGCCTGGTCTGAAACGCGCGACCGTCGCGCGGATTTTCGACACTTCATCTTTCCGATGACTTCCCTGGCCTGTTAGGCAGGTCCGGAAAGGCGCGGTCAAATTCGCGCCGGTGTGTCAGGGGAGGACAGGATGAGCGACAAGACGCAGCCCAAGGGCTATTGGATCGGGCATGTGACCGTGGACAACCCGGAAGCCTATGCCAGATACCGGGAAGCCAACGCCGTCGCCTTCGCGAAATACGGCGCGCGGTTCCTCGTTCGGGGCGGCGCTCAGGAGGTCGTCGAGGGTGAGATGCGGCCGCGCGCCGTCGTGATCGAGTTCCCGAGCCTCGAAGCGGCGCGCGCCTGCTACGCGTCGCCGGAATACGAGGCGGCGAAAGCGATCCGCGAACCGGTGTCAATTGCCGATCTCTGCATCGTCGAGGGCTACGTGGAATAGACCTCCGCCGGCCTTCTTCGGGCTGGCAGGTCTTCAGGAGAAAGCCGGGGCCCCGCAGTCCGGGAAAGGAGCGGACAGCCGCCCAAGCGGACACCCTTCCGCGCCGCATTCCCATTTCGCGAGACCCGGACTATATCCCTGCCATGATCAAGAGACTCCTCACCTCGCTCCTCGCGCCCGTTCCCGCACCCCTGCCCGCACCCGAAGCGCGGCTGGCGCTCGCGGCTCTCCTTGTCCGGCTTGCGCGTGCCGATGGCCGCTATGACGACGAGGAGACCAGGCGGATCGACCTCGTCATCGCCACCCGGTATGGCCTCTCGCCTTTCGAGGCGGCGGCCGTGCGTCGCGAGGCCGAGGAGATCGAGGCGGAGGCACCCGACACGGTGCGATTCACGCGGGCTCTGAAGGACGCGGTGCCCCACGAGGAGCGGATGGGAATCATGACGGCGCTTTGGCGGGTCGCTCTCGCCGACGGGGAGCGCGACGCCGAGGAGGACGCGTTGATCCGGCTGGTTGCGAACCTTCTCGGGATTTCGGACCGCGACAGCGCCATCGCCCGCCAGAGAGTGGAGAGCCAGGAATGATTGCCGCGTTGCCCATGTATGACTGGCCCGAGGTGCAGGATGTCTGGGACCGTTTCTGGGCGCTGATCCGCGACGGGTTCCGAGAGGAAGGGATCGACGCGCCCGACACGCTCGATCGGGAGGTCGGAATGTGGGAGGCGTGGGAAAGCCCGGATCTCCTTCTCGGCCAGACCTGCGGCCTGCCCTACCGGACGCGGCTGCACGGCAAGGTCGCAGTTCTTGGAACTCCAGATTTCGGTCTGCCGGACGCGCCGGGTGGCTACTACTACAGCCAGGTCGTGACCCGGATCGATGAACCCGGAGACTTCGCCGATTTCGCGGACAAGGTCCTGGCCATCAATGGGTTCGACAGCCAGTCGGGCTGGGGGTCCATGCAGAATACGGCTGCGGCAGAAGGCTTCGGCTTCTCCCGCATCTTCGTGTCCGGCGCGCATATCGAAAGCGCGCGAGCCGTGGCCGAGGGTCGGGCGGACATCGCGGCGATCGACGGGGTGAGCTGGCGGCTTCTCGAAGAGCACCGGCCCGAGATCGCGTCCCGGCTGAGGATCATCAGACGAACCGAGACGACGCCGGGCCTGCCCATGATCACGGCGCCTGGCAATGACGCCGCCCGGATGGCCCACGCCGTCGAACACGCCATCGCCGCACTCGCCCCGGCGGATCGCGCGAGAATCGGGCTGAGGGGCTTCGAGACGATTCCCGCCGAGGCTTACCTTGCCGTCCGAACCCCGCCCTTGCCTGACCAGATCGATCAACACGGCTGAGCGATCTGGATGACATTGCGTCAGCCAGAGCAGAAAGAACGTTGAAACGCGGCGAATTTTGCGCCCTACTCCCTCACCGGGGAATGAGAAGACCAAGACGTGACAGAAACCGAACCACCCGTTCTGGAAATCCGGGACCTGCACAAGGCTTATGGCCCGCTCGAAGTGCTCAAGGGCGTCTCGATCGCTGCCCGCAAGGGGCAGGTCGTATCGCTCATTGGTTCCTCGGGTTCGGGGAAGTCCACGCTCCTGCGTTGCTGCAACCTTCTGGAGGACAGCCAGCAGGGCGAGATCCTGTTCAAGGGCGAAGCGGTCCGCTGGCGCGGTCATGGCGCGCACCGGCACCCGGCTGACAAGGCGCAGGTGATCCGGATCCGCACCAACCTGTCGATGGTGTTCCAGCAGTTCAACCTCTGGTCCCACATGACGATCCTCGAGAACATCATGGAGGCGCCGCTCACCGTGCTTGGCCGCCCCCGCGACGAGGTCGAGGCCTCGGCGCGACGCTACCTCGACAAGGTGGGCATCGGCGACAAGGCCGACGCCTGGCCGGCGCAGCTTTCGGGCGGTCAGCAGCAGCGCGCGGCCATCGCCCGGGCGCTCTGCATGGAACCGACCGCGCTCCTCTTCGACGAACCCACCTCGGCGCTCGACCCCGAGCTCGAACAGGAGGTCGTGAAGGTCATCAAGGCCCTTGCCGAGGAAGGGCGCACGATGCTTCTCGTCACGCATGACATGCGGCTCGCAGCGGATGTTTCCGATCACGTCGTCTTCCTCCACCTCGGCAGAATCGAGGAAGAGGGCACGCCGGACCGTGTCTTCGGCGATCCAGAAACCGAACGCCTGCGGCAGTTTCTGAGAGCGACCGCCCCAGAGTGAGAACAAGAATGACCAACCAACAGGAGAGAAAAATGAAAAGACTGATGCTTGCAACCGCGGCGCTGGCGCTGACCGCCGGCATCGCCTCGGCCCAGACCGTGCGGCTGGGCACCGAGGGCGCCTACCCTCCCTACAACTTCATCAACGACGCGGGAGAGGTCGACGGGTTCGAGCGTGAGATGGGCGACGAACTGTGCACGCGCGCCGAATTGACCTGCGAATGGGTGACGAACGAGTGGGATTCGATCATCCCGAACCTCGTCTCGGGCAACTATGACGTGATCATCGCGGGCATGAGCATCACCGAAGAGCGCGATCAGGTCATCGACTTCACCCAAGGCTACATCCCGCCCGCGGCTTCGGCCTATGCGGCGACCTCGGCCGACATCGACGTGAAGACCGGCGTGATCGCGGCGCAGGCGGCGACGATCCAGGCGGGCTATGTCGCCGAAACCGGCGCGACGCTTCTGGAATTCGCGACCCCTGACGAAACCGTCGCCGCCGTTCGGAACGGCGAGGCAGACGCTGTCTTCGCCGACAAGGATTACCTCGTGCCGATCGTCGAGGAATCGGGCGGCGAACTCGTCTGGGCCGGCGAGGACGTGCAACTCGGCGGCGGCGTCGGCCTCGGCATTCGCGAAAGCGACGCGGAACTGCGCGACAAGCTCGATGCGGCGATCGCCTCGATGAAGGAAGACGGCACGCTGAACGCCATGATCGTCAAGTGGTTCGGCGAAGGCGCGGCCGTCTGGGGCGAAGAAGACGAAGGCGGCAAGTGACCGTCGGAGGCACGGGGGCGCGCGCTGCGCACCCCCTGCCAATCTGAAACGAACGGGCCCGCGAAATCCGCGGGCCCTCCCCGATCCGGAGAGCCGCCATTTTCTCCAGCTGCGCCGATCCCGCGAGCCTCGAAGGTTTCGCCTGGCTCCTGTGCTACCTGACCACGGGCAAGCACATCCTGTTCTATTGGTCCTTCGTCGTCGTGCTCGTCCTGCTGGCGATCACCGCGCCGGTGGCCCTGACATTTGGCTTCTTCGGCGCGGTGGCGGCCCGGTCGCAGTTCGCCGCCCTGCGCTGGCTCGGAAAAACTTACATCGCGATGGTCCGCGGCGTGCCGGATATCGCGTTCTTCATGTTCTTCGTCATCGCGCTCGACCAATCGCTGGAATGGATCCGGCACCAGGTGAAATGCCCCGAGTGGACCGAACCGATACGCCGGGGGGCCGATTTCGTGGTCTGCCCCGAGGCGAAGCTTCCGCTGTCGACGAGCCCTCAGGTCTGGCACGAGGTCTACAACTTCTCGCTCGCCGTGTTCACTTTCGGCCTCGTCTTCGGCGCCTTCGCGGCGAACGTCCTTTACGGCGCGATGCGCGCCGTGCCGAAGGCGCAGCTTGAAACGGCAGAGGCCTACGGCATGACGCCGCGCCAGATATTTCGGCGTGTCCTCGTGCCGCAAATGTGGGTCTACGCGCTGCCGGGCCTGTCGAACCTGTGGATGATCCTCATCAAGGCGACACCGCTGCTGTTCCTCCTCGGGGTCGAGGACATCGTCTACTGGGCACGGGAACTGGGCGGCGCCAAGACGTCCGCCTACGCCTATCCGCATCCGGACTGGCGGGTTTGGTACTTCGTTGGCCTCCTCCTCTTCTACCTCGGCATGACCAAGGGCTCCGAAGTCGTGCTGTCACGCGTCACGGCGCGGCTGTCGCACGGGCAGGCGACGCTTGCCGGAGAGGCGATGAGAAAGGCCGGCCGATGACCTGCGTCGAGACGATCCAGTCCTACGCCCTGCGGTCCCTGGGGATCGGCGAAAGGCTACTGCCGCGCGAGGGCTTCACGCTCTGCGAGCATTTCACGCTGATCGGCTCGGGGCTGATCTGGAACATCTATTTCGGGACGCTCGCGCTGCTTCTGGGCTTCTTCATCGCCAACGCGGTCGCGATGGCGAAGATCAGCCCGCACCGCGTCATCCGCAAGCCCGCGGAATGGTTCGTCTTCGTCTTCCGCGGCTCGCCCCTGTTCATCCAGTTCTTCCTGGCCTACGAAGCCTTCGTGCTTCTGCCGAAGGCCGGCATCAACATTCCGCTCGGCATCACGACGATAACTGTCGCGACAAGCTGGCTCACGAAGGCACAGGCGGGGGCGCTCATCGTCCTCATCCTCAACACGGCCGCCTATTCGGGCGAGATCTTCTACGGCGCGCTGCGCTCTGTCCCGAAGGGCGACATAGAGGCTGCCGACGCCTATGGAATGAGCGGCTGGAAGCGGTTCCGGCGGATCGTCTGGCCCACGATGATGCGGCTTGGCTGGCCCGCCTACACGAACGAGGCGATCTTCCTCTTCCACGCGACGACACTCGTCTTCTTCTCGGGCTTCCCGGCCTGGCAGCAGCGGGGCGACGCGCTCTACTATGCGAACTACTTTGCGGACAAGACCTTCAATCCCTTCATTCCCTATCCGATCGTGGCCTTCTATTTCATTCTTCTGACGCTCGTCATCATCGGCCTCTTCGGATTGGCGAACCGGCGGCTGAACCGCCACATACCGGCACAGACCCGGACCCGGTTGAGGATCAGGCCGCAGATCATCAGGTGAGATCATGGACTGGCTGAGAGAGCACCTCGAGGTGCGCACGATCCGCGTGGCCGCGGCAGATCTGAACGGTGTGGCCCGTGGCAAGAGAGTACCGGCGCGTTTCGCGCAGAAACTCATGACCGACGGGACGCGGTTCCCGTTCTCGGTCCTGAACCTCGACATCTGGGGCGAGGACATCGAGGACAGCCCGCTCGTCTTCGAAAGCGGCGACGTGGACGGCGTCCTGATGCCGACGGAGAGGGGCTTCCTGCCGATGCCCTGGCTCGAGGCGCCGACCGCGCTTCTGCCGATCTGGATGTTCCACGAGGACGGCCGCCCCTACGACGGCGACCCCCGGCAGGCGCTGGCCCGCGTTGCGGATCGCTACAAGGCGGCGGGGCTCACGCCGGTCGTGGCCACGGAACTCGAATTCTTCCTGATCGACGATTCCGGGAACCGCCCGCGAGTCCCACCGTCGCCCCGTTCGGGCAAACGGCGGACGGGGGGCGAGATACTGTCGCTGCGCGCGCTCGACGCCTTCGACGCCTTCTTCACCGCGCTCTACGACGCCTGCGAGGAGATGGACATTCCCGCCGACACCACGATTTCGGAAGCGGGTCCGGGGCAGTTCGAGATCAACCTGATGCACCAGTCCGATCCGCTCAAGGCAGCGGACGATACCTGGCTCTTCAAGATGCTGGTGAAGGGGCTTGCGCGGACCCACGGCTTCGCCGCGAGCTTCATGGCCAAGCCTTACGAGGCGTGGTCGGGGAACGGGCTCCATACGCACTTTTCTCTCCTGGACGCTTCGGGCCGCAACGTCTTCGACAACGGCGGGCCGGAAGGGACAGAGGTCCTGCACCATGCGATCGGCGGGCTGCTCAAGGCCCTGTCGGGCTCGACGCTGCTCTTCGCGCCGCACGCGAACAGCTATGACCGGCTGGTTCCAGACGCCCACGCCCCGACGGGTATCGCCTGGGCCTACGAGAACCGTACGTCGGCGATCCGCGTTCCCTCCGGAAACCCTGTGGCGCGCCGGATCGAGCATCGCGTCGCGGGCGGCGACGTGAACCCCTATCTCTCGCTCGCCGCCATCCTCGGCGCGGCGCTGCAGGGGATCGAGGGGAAGATCGCTCCTCCCCCACCGATCACGGGCAACGCCTATGCGCAGGAGCTTCCGCAGTTGCCGACGACCTGGAAGGACGCGGTCGCGGCCTTCGAGAAAAGCCCGGAGATCGCGGACATTTTCCCCAAGGAACTTGTCGCGAACTACGTGCTGACCAAGCGGCAGGAACTCCACTACATGTCCGAGCTTTCCCCGGAACAGCAGATCGAGCTCTACCTCGACACGGTTTGACGCTGCCCTTGCGGAAGCCGCCACTGCCCCTCTTGCCGGTCAGCGTGGCGGCGATTACCTTGGGCAAAACCCTTAAAAAGAGCATTTCATGCTTATCGGTATCCTGCAGACGGGACAGGCCCCCGAGTCGCTTCGGGGCCAGTCCGGTGACTATCCCGACATGTTCGTGCGGCTTCTTTCCGGAAAGGGCTTCGACTTCCGCAACTGGCATGTCGAGGCGATGGACTTCCCCGAGGGCGTCCGCGACGCCGACGGCTGGATCATCACCGGCTCGCGCCACGGCGCCTACGAGGATCACGACTTCATCCCCAAGCTCGAGGATTTCATCCGGCAGGCCTATGCGGAAGCAGTGCCGGTCGTGGGGATCTGCTTCGGCCACCAGATCATCGCGAAGGCGCTCGGCGGCAAGGTCGAAAGGTTCGCAGGCGGATGGGCGGTCGGCCCGCAGGACTACGATTTCGGCGGCGAGACGGTGAGGCTCAACGCCTGGCACCGCGACCAGGTAACCGCGCTGCCGGAGGGCGCGTCGGTCGTCGCAACGCATCCGTTCTGCGAGAACGCGGCGCTCGTCTATGGCGAGCGCGCATACACCGTGCAGGCGCATCCTGAATTCTCTGACGATTTCATCGACGGGCTGATGAAGACGCGCGGAAAGGGCCTCGTCCCCGACGCGCTTCTGGCCGAGGCGGAAGAACGCCTCGGCCAGCCCAATTCCTCTGCCGCGATCGCGGATCGCATCGCGGATTTCTTTAAACAAAGCAAAGTGTGACCCATGACGGACTGGACCGACCAGCTCCCCGAAGCGGCCCGCAGCTATATCGCGGGCAGGAGGCTCGACGAAGTAGAGTGCATCGTTTCCGATATTGCGGGCGTGGCGCGCGGCAAGGCGATGCCTGCATCGAAATTCGGTCGCCAAGAGCGTTTCTTCCTGCCGAATTCGATCTTCCTGCAGACCATCACAGGTGAATGGGCCGACGATCCCGGCGGAGCCTTCACCGAACCCGACATGATCCTGACGCCGGATTTCTCCACCGCCACGGCCGCGCCCTGGACGGCAGACGTGACGCTGCAGGTGATCCATGATGTGAAGGATCAGCAGGGCCGCCCCGTCCCGATCGCGCCCAGGAACGTCCTGAAACGCGTGATCGAGCTTTACAATGCCGAGGGCTGGACGCCGATCGTCGCGCCGGAGATGGAGTTCTTCCTCGTTGCCCGCAACCTCGACCCGAACATGCCGGTCGAGCCGCCGATGGGCCGCTCAGGCCGCCGGGCCGCGCAGAAGCAGGCCTATTCGATGTCGGCCGTCGACGAATACGGCAAGGTTATCGACGACATCTACGACTTCGCCGAAGCGCAGGGGTTCGAGATCGACGGGATCGTTCAGGAAGGCGGTGCGGGGCAGATCGAGATCAACCTGAACCACGGCAACCCAGTGCACCTTGCCGACGAGATCTTCTTCTTCAAGCGGCTGATCCGCGAGGCGGCGCTGCGTCACGACTGCTTCGCGACCTTCATGGCCAAGCCCATCGAGGGCGAGCCGGGAAGCGCGATGCACATCCACCACTCGGTCGTGGACGTGGAGACCGGGAACAACATCTTCTCCGATGACAAGGGCGGGGAGACGCCGGCCTTCATGCATTTCATCGCGGGGATGCAGAACCACCTGCCTGCCGTGATCGCGCTGCTTGCGCCCTACGTGAACAGCTACCGCCGCTACGTCCCGGACTTCGCCGCGCCGATCAATCTTGAATGGGGGCGCGACAACCGGACGACGGGCCTCAGGGTGCCGATATCGGACCCGCACGCGCGCCGGTTGGAGAACCGGCTGGCGGGGATGGACTGCAACCCGTACCTCGGCCTCGCCGCGTCGCTGGCCTGCGGTTATCTCGGCCTCAAGGAAAAGCAGATGCCGCGCGCGGAATGCCTCGGCGACGCCTACATGAGCGAGGACGAGCTGCCCTACAACCTCGGCGACGCGCTCGACCTCTTCACCGAGAGCAACGCGATCCGGGACGTGCTGGGGCATGACTTCTGCAAAGTCTACGAGTCGGTGAAGCGCAATGAATACAAGGAGTTCCTGCAGGTCATCAGCCCATGGGAACGCGAGCATCTGCTGCTGAACGTATGAACCTTCTCTTCGCCAACGACCGGCGAGGGGAATACCCGAAAAGCTGGTATGCCGAGACGGCGGCGCCGTTCGAGCGGTTCGCTCCGCTCAAGGGTGCGACGCGCGCCGACGTCTGCATCGTTGGCGGGGGCTACACCGGGCTGTCGGCGGCGCTGCATCTCGCGGAACGCGGGTTCGACGTCGCACTTCTGGAGGCGCACCGGGTCGGTTTCGGTGCCTCGGGACGGAACGGAGGGCAGGTCGGGTCAGGACAGCGGCTGGAGCAGGACGCGCTGGAGCGGATGGCCGGACGCGACGCGGCGCGGGCGCTTTGGGACCTGTCGGAAGAGGCCAAGGCGCTCGTCCGGGACCTGATCGCAGCGCATGGAATGTCGCTGACATTCCACCCTGGGATCGTCCATGCCTGCCGGACGCAAGCCGAGGTGGACCATGCCCGTGCCCATGCGGAGATGCTGGCGCGAGACTACAGCTATGACGCGGTGGAGCCACTGGACCGCGACGGCCTCAGGGAGATCCTGCCGTCGGAAGCCTATGTCGGAGGCGACATCGACCGGGGCGCGGGGCATGTCCATCCCCTGAACTTCGCGATCGGGCTCGCCAAGGCGGCTGCCGCGGCTGGCGTGCGCATCCACGAGGGCGCGCATGTGCACCACATCGAAAAAGGCTCCAAGGCGGTCGTGCAGACGGGCGAGGGCCGCGTCGAATGCGACCACGTCATCCTCGCCTGCAATGGATATCTGGGCGGGCTCGACGGACAGGTCGCCTCGCGGGTCATGCCGATCAACAACTTCATCGTCGCGACCGAACCCCTCGGCGCGCGTGCAGCCGAAGTCCTGCGCGAGAATGTTGCCGTCGCCGACACGCGCTTCGTAGTCAACTACTGGCGCCTGAGCGAGGACGGGCGGCTCCTGTTCGGTGGCGGAGAAAGCTACGGCTACCGCTTCCCGGACATCGTGAAGACGGTCCGCAAGCCGATGCTTCAGGTCTATCCCGGACTCAGGGACGTCAGGATCACCCACGCCTGGGGCGGGACGCTGGCGATCACCGTGAACCGGATGCCCTACTTCGCGCGGGTCGCGCCCAACGTGCTGTCGGCCTCGGGCTATTCGGGGCACGGGGTCGCGATGGCGACGATGGCGGGCAAGATCCTTGCCGAGGCGGTTGCCGGTCAGGCGGAGCGGTTCGACCTCATGGCGAGGCTTCCCGCGCGACGGTTCCCGGGGGGCGCGGGTCTGCGCTGGCCGCTCCTCGTGCTGGCGATGAGCTGGTATTCGATGCGGGACCGTCTCGGCATCTGAAACCGCTGCACGGCTGCGGCGGAATGGCCGACGAAAGGCCTTGGGTCACGGCGAAATGCCGGTCCCGTCAGGCAAACTGCCGTAACCGTGAGCGCCCGATTGCAAGCCTCATGCCGCCCGGCTAGCCTTTGCGCAAGAGACACACCAGAAGGACGATCATCATGCGCGACGACGCGCCGAACAGCTGGGAAAGCCGGGCCGACCGGTCCTCTCTATACGGGTTCACCGACCTGCCATCGGTCCATCAGCGCGGGGCCGTAGTGCTCACGCATGGCGAGGGGCCCTATGTCTTCGACGTGCATGGCCGCAAGTACTTCGACGCGAACTCCGGCCTGTGGAACATGGTGGCGGGCTTCGACCACAAGGGGCTGATCGAGGCGGCGCAGGCGCAATACGCGCGCTTCCCCGGCTACCACGCCTTCTTCGGCCGCATGAGCGACCAGACGGTGATGCTGTCGGAAAAGCTCGTCGAGGTTTCGCCGTTCGAAAAGGGCCGTGTGTTCTACACGAACTCGGGCTCGGAAGCGAACGACACGATGGTGAAGATTCTATGGTTCCTGCACGCCGCCGAGGGCAAGCCGCAGCGCCGCAAGATCCTGACCCGCGTCAACGCCTACCACGGGGTGACCGCAGTCTCGGCCTCCATGACCGGCAAGCCCTACAACTCGGTCTTCGGGCTGCCGCTGCCCGGCTTCATCCACCTCACCTGCCCGCACTACTGGCGGAACGGCAAGGAGGGCGAGAGCGAGGCCGAGTTCACGAACCGCATGGCGGCCGAACTGGAGGCCACGATCATCAAGGAAGGCCCCGACACGATCGCGGGCTTCTTCGCCGAGCCGGTCATGGGTGCGGGCGGCGTGATCACGCCGTCCAAGGGATATTTCCAGGCGGTGGTGCCGATTCTCAGGAAATACGGCATCCCGATCATCTCGGACGAGGTCATCTGTGGCTTCGGAAGGACCGGGAACACCTGGGGCTGTGAGACCTACGACTTCATGCCGGATGCGATCATCTCATCGAAGAACCTCACGGCGGGCTTCTTCCCGATGGGCGCCGTGATCCTCGGGCCCGAGCTTTCGGACCGCGTCCAGGCCGCCGCCGAGGCGATCGAGGAATTCCCGCACGGCTTCACGGCCTCAGGCCACCCGGTCGGCTGCGCCATCGCGCTGAAGGCCATCGACGTGGTGATGAACGAGGGGCTGGCGGAGAATGTCCGCAAGCTGGCGCCGCGTTTCGAGGCCGGGATGAAGCGGCTGGCCGAGAACCCGAATATCGGGGAATGGCGCGGCATCGGGCTGATGGGGGCTTTGGAAGCTGTCCAGGACAAGGAGACCAAGACGCCCTTCGACAGCAAGCTGTCCGTCTCGGAGCGTATCGCGAACACCTGCACGGACTTGGGGCTGATCTGCCGCCCTCTTGGCCAGGCGATCGTCCTCTGCCCGCCCTTCATCACGACCGAAGCACAGATCGACGAGATGTTCGAGACGCTCGAGAAGGCTCTGAAAAAGGTCTTCACCGAAGTAGCGTGACGAATGAAACGCCGGCCCTTCGGGGCCGGCGTGCAACCCGGGTCACTTTCCCATCTTCGACAGCTTCGTCTGCAACGCTTCGAGCTGCTTCTTGATCTCGTCGAGTTCCTGATCCTTCGCCGCGGCCTTGGGCTTCGCCTTCGGAGCGGGTTCTTCCTCCGTTTCCTCGGCTTCTCCCTCGGGACCCGAAGAGCCGCCCCATCCAGACATCATCGACTTGAGGAAAGCCTGCTGCTGGCGCGTCATCGCGTCGAAGCCTGGCATGGCCGACATCGGGTTGGGGAAGTTCGACAGGTTCTCCATCATCTTCGACTGGCCCTCGCGCAGCATCTCGAAGGACGCGGCGAGGAACTGCGGCACAACGCTTTGCGCGCTGGTTGCGTAGCTGCGAACGAGTTCGGTCAGGACATCGACGGGAAGCACGTTCTCGCCGCGGCTTTCATGCTCGGCAATGATCTGCAGGAGATACTGCCGGGTCAGGTCATCGCCGGTCTTGAGGTCGACGATCTGGACGTCCCGGCCTTCGCGGATGAAGGCGGCGATGTCCTCGAGCGTGACGTAGTCGCTGGTTTCGGTGTTGTAGAGCCGCCTGCTCGCATATCGCTTGATCAGCAGCGGCTTTCCTTCATCGGCCATCGTATCCTCCCCAACATTTTGCCGCCGCAGCATGATTGCGCCGCAGAAGCAAAAAAACAAACAAAAAGAAAGGCGGGCCATTGGCCCGCCCAGCATCGTTCGAACCGGCAGGGAGGAGGACGCCGGCGAACGGTATTCCTGGTCGCGATTACTTCGCGGCCGCAGCGGCTTTCTTCGCCGCGGTGGTCACTTCGGCAGTCGCCTTCTTGACCGCAGCGGTCGCGTCTTCCGAGAAGTCCTTGCCAGCGGCGAGCATCAGCTCGACGGTTTCCATCTGGACCTTCTTCGCCACTTCAGCAAACGCGGCGAGGTTCTCGGCAGCCATCTCGGCGGAGGCGGAAGCGAAGTCCGTGACCGCTTTCGAGTAGTCGGTCGGGTCTTCCTTGGCCTTCGCGAGCATCGAAGCCTTCGCGATGGTGTCTTTCGTCCACTTGGACGAGATCTCGTTCGACTTCTCGGCGGCTTCGAGAGCCACTTTCGCGAGCTTCTCGCCGATCGCGGCCGAGGTCTTGAACGCGTTCTGCATAGCACCGGCATCAACCGGGAACGCGCCCATCATGTCCTGCATGACTTTGGTGAAATCCTGCGTCTTCGCCATTTCATTGTCTCCATTGTGCCCGGGGCCATCCCCGTTCTGCGTCTGCACAATAGATACGCGCCGCAGTGCAGCATTTCAAGAAAAAATGCTGCACTGCAGAAAAAATATCGGAACCTGAAGGAAATCAGCGGGTTGGCTCTTCCAGAACGTAGGTTCCGGGGGCCGGAGCCAGCACCGGATGCGACGAATCGCCCGGTTCGCGCGCCGCGACCTTCTTGCCAGAGCGGCCCGCCAGCCACTCGCCCCAGTGCGGCCACCAGCTGCCCTTGTGGTGTTCCGCGCCGGCCTTCCAGGTCTCCGCGTTCTCCAGCGGGCCGTGGTTGAGGTAGTGGCCGTACTTGTCCTTCGTCGGCGGGTTCACGATGCCTGCGATGTGGCCGGATTCGGAGAGGATGAAGGTCTTGTCCTTCGATCCGAACCGCTTGAACCCGTTAAAGGAGGACCGCCATGCGGCGATGTGGTCGGTCTCGCAGGCGATGGCGCAGACCGGGATGGTGATGTCGTCAAGCGCCACCGCCTCTCCGCAGATCCGGAATACCCCGCGCGCGAGTTCGTCGCGCTGGCACAGGCCGCGCAGGTATTCGACCGACATGCGGGCGGGCAGGTTCGTGCCGTCACCGTTCCAGAAAAGCAGATCGAATGCGGGCGGTGCCTCGCCCAGCATGTAGCTCTTGATGGCCGGACCGTAGATCAGGTCGTTCGATCGCAGGAACGAGAAAGTCCTCGTCATGAAGAACTTGTCGAGGATGCCCTTTTCCTCCACCTCGCGCTCGATCCCATCGACGAAATCGTCGTCGAGGAAGACGCCGATCTCCCCCTGGTCGGAGAAGTCCGTGAGGGTCGTGAAGAAGGTCGCGGAGTTGATGGACTTGTCGCCATGCTTCTTCATCAGCGCGAGCGTCAGCGAAAGCGTCGTGCCGGCGATGCAGTAGCCGACCGCGTTCACCTTCTTCTGACCCGTGATCTTCTTCACCTCCTCGATCGCGGTCAGGTATCCCTCCTCGACATAGGTATCCATGCCGACGTCCCGATAGGACGGGTCCGGGTTCTTCCAGGACACGACGAAAAGCGTGAACCCCTGGTCCACGATCCACTTGATGAGCGAGTTCTGGGGTTTCAGGTCGAGGATGTAGAACTTGTTGATCCACGGAGGGAAGATCAGCAGCGGGATTTCATGCGCCTTTTCCGTGGTCGGCGCGTACTGGATCAGTTCGAACATCCGGTTCCGGAACACGACCGAGCCAGGCGTCGTGCCGATGTTGCCGCCCACTTCGAAGGCGTCCCGGTCGGCGAGCGTGACGAGAAGCTCGCCATCGTTCCGTTCCAGGTCGTGCACGAGGTTTTCGAGCCCCTTGACGAGGCTCTCGCCCTCGGTCGCCACGGCCTTTTCCAGCGCGTCGGGGTTCGTCGAAAGGAAGTTCGTCGGCGCCAGCATGTCGACGATCTGACGCGCGAAGTACTCGATCCGCTGCTTTTCGCGCGGCTCCAGGTTCTCGATCGAGGAAACCGCATTGTGGACCGCCTGCGCCTGCAGGAGGTACTGCTGCTTGATGAAATTGAAATAGGGATGCGTGTCCCAGAGCGGATTCGCAAAGCGGCGATCCTTGGGGCCACTGTCCTCGGGCACCGCGAAGGCCCCCTTAGCAAGCGCCTGCTGCGCGTCGAGGTAATGCTTCAGCGACTTGCCCCAAAGAGCGGCCTGCGCCTCGATCAGCTTGCCGGGATTGGTCATCGCCTCGGTCCACCAGGCGGTTCCGGCCTTCAGCATCAGGTCGGGGCCGGGCGCCTGAAGGCTCTGGTCGATGGTGCGCTTCTTCGCCATCGCCTGGACGAGCCGTTGCGACAGCGCCTCGATCCGCTCAAGGTTTTCCTTGAGCCTGGGGGATTCCGGGGGAGACGTGTCGTTAGTTGTCATATAAACAATTCCCGAATATGTTGCGATGCAGCATAACGCCTATGGCCTCGGGGCGAAACCCGGCGATTCCACCCGATATGGGAAGGATATAGCATGAAAGGTATGGTCACCTACGACCTGATGGAAAGCGCCCGCAACACGAACGAGTGGTTGGGGGCGACAGCGCGTGCTATGGCCTCCTACCCGATCTTCGGGCTGGCGCCGCACCCGGTATTCAATGTCATCTCGGCCTGGGGCGAGGTGACCGAACGGACCTTCTCGCGGATGGTCGCGAAACCTGACTGGGGCATCCGCACCTTCACCGCAGAGGACGGCCGCGACCACCTCGTCTCCATCGAGACGCTCGTCTCCCGACCCTTCGGCGACCTGATCCACTTCAAGGTCCAGGGTCGACGTCCCCGCGGGCGCCGCATCCTTCTGGTCGCGCCCATGTCCGGCCACTACGCGACGCTTCTGCGGTCCACGGTGAAAAGCCTCATCGTGGACAACGAGGTCTACATCACCGACTGGCACAACGCCCGCGACATCCCGGTGAGCGAGGGCAAATTCGACATCGAGGATTACACGCTCTACCTCGTCGATTTCATGCGCCACCTCGGCCCCGACATCAACGTCATCGCGGTCTGCCAGCCGGCGCCCCTGACGCTGGCGGCGACGGCCTACCTGGCGGAGGTCGACCCCGATGCGCAGCCCCGCACGCTGACGCTGATCGGCGGTCCGATCGATCCGGACGCGGCGCCGACGGAAGTGACCGACTTCGGGCGGCGGGTGACGATGGGGCAGCTTGAACACCTGATCATCCAGCGCGTGGGCTTCAAGTACAAGGGTGCCGGACGCCTCGTGTATCCCGGCCTGCTGCAGCTTCAGAGCTTCATGTCGATGAACGCCGAACGCCACGGCTCGGCCTTCTTCGAACAGATCATGAGGGCCGCGCGGGGCGAGGCTTCGGACCACGACCATCACAACCGCTTCTATGACGAATACCTCGCGGTCATGGACATGACCGCGGAATTCTACCTTTCGACGGTGGAGCGGATCTTCAAACGCCGCGTCGTCGCAAGGAACGTCTTCACCGTGGGCGACCGGCAGGTGGACATCGGCAAGATCACGCGGGTCGCGGTCAAGACCGTGGAAGGCGCGAAGGACGACATCAGCGCTCCGGGGCAATGCGTCGCCGCACTGAAGCTGCTCACCGGTCTTCCGGAAGAGAAGAAGGCGTCGCATCTCGAGCCCGACGCGGGCCATTACGGCATCTTCGCGGGCAAGTCTTGGCGCAACAACATCCGGCCGCTGGTTCTGGACTTCATCGACCGGAATGCCGGCGGCGGGGAACCTTCGAAGAAGCAGGCAGTGATCCGCGCCGTCTGAGGCCCGTCAGAACCTCGTCGTCCTGCGCAGCAGATAGGGGGTGGAGAGCCACCCCCTGAGCGCATTGGTCACCGCCTCGGGCTGTTCGAGGGTCGGAACGTGACCGGCTCCCTCCACCACGCACAGCGTCGCGCGCGGCATCAGCGCCGCCAGAAACTCGTGACGGCGCACGGGGCAGAGAGTGTCATGCGCGCCGCAAAGGACGAGCGCCTGGACCATCGCGTTGCTGAGCGTCTTTTGCTGGTTCGGCCGGCGCATCAGCGCGCGGGATTGACGTGCGAATGCCTCAGGCCCGAGGCTCTCAGCCATCTCGCGCAAGCGGGACTGGAGGTCCGCGCGGCCCGCCCCGGGCGCCAGCGCCGCAGCGGGGATTTCCTGCTCCAAAGCCTCGGCCAGCCGCCCGGCACGGGCCATCGCGATGCGAGGCTCACGCTCCGCGGCCGCGTTCGGCGTCTCGGTCAATGTCAGGACGTCGAGGAACGCTATGCGGCTCACCCGTTCGGGCGCGCGGCGCAGGATCTCCATCGCGACAAGGCCGCCGATCCAATGCCCCGCAAGCGCAAAGAAGGGCGGCGCGGACGCAAGCACCTCGCCGGCCATGTCCTCGATCGTGTCGCCCTCGCCAAGGGAGGCCACCTGAATGGTGCGGCCGGCCGAAAGCGCCGCGACCTGCGGCAGGAACATGCGGGCGTCTGCCATGAAGCCGGGGATCAGGAGAAGAGGTTCTGCCATCACGGCCCCTGCGAGATGAAAAGGTTCGAAATTGGATATTCCAGCCAAAAGCGGGGCATCACGATGGATCTGCCAGGTTCGAAACAGACAAGAGATTTCTTCTGGCAGGGCATCGCTTCAGCCCCGTTTCACGCTCCGCCTATGCGCGCCAGGACCTCGGCCACAGATGCCTCGACCAGCCGCAGACAGTCGGGCGTGGAGAAACGGTGGTCCGCGTCCTTGACGATCGTCAGCCGCATGTCCGGTCCCTCGGCATGATCGAGAAGGCGCATCGCCACGGAGACCGGCACGTCTGTATCCGCCGTGCCCTGAAGGAAGCGCACCGGCATCGGAAGCCGCAGGGGATCACGCAGGACGAGGCGCGTGCGCCCCTCCTCGATCAGTCGGCGGGAGATGATGTAGGGCTCGTCGGAGTAGTCGGACGGCAGAGCAACCTGGCCCTCGGTCACCAGCTGGCGGCGCTGCTCCTCGGAGAACTCGGACCACATGCCGTCCTCGGTGAAATCCGGAGCGGCCGCGATCGTGACTAGTCCCACGACGTTTTCAGGCATCGCGCGCGAGACAAGAAGCGAGACCCATCCCCCCATCGAGGAACCGACGAGGACTTGCGGCCCGTCGGTCAGCGCGGTGATCGCTGCGACGGCATCCTCGAACCAGTCGCCAATGGCGCCCTCCTCGAAACGGCCGGAAGACTGGCCGTGGCCGGAATAGTCGAAGCGGAGAAAGGCTCGGCCCTCTTTCTTCGCCCAGGCTTCGAGGGCGATGGCCTTCGTTCCCTCCATGTCCGAACGCAGGCCGCCGAGGAACACCACCCCCGGCCCCTTCCCGGCGCTGCGGTTGAATGCGATCCTGCGCCCCGTGGGCGTGTCGAGATACTCGGGCATTGGCTGTCTCCTTCGAGCGGGGAAGCTAAAGGAGCGGACGGGGGATGCAAGGCTCAGGCCTCCGCCTCGGCAAGGCCCCGCGCGACCCACGCCCCTGCAACGCTCATGACGGCGAAGAGTCCGAGCGTGACGCCGGCGCCGAAACTCGACGCGAGCGCCCCGAAGACCCCGGCGGCAAGGAGGAGTATCCCGATCGCGGTGTTGGCGAGTGCCGCATATGCGGCACGCGCCTCGGGTGGGGCCGTGTCGACAAGATAGGTGGAGCGTCCCTGACGGACCCCGTGGTAGGCGATCATCAGGACGAAGAGACTGAGCGGAAGCGCCCAGGGCGTATCGAGCAGACCGACGGCGGGAAGGACGGGCGCGAGGGCCAGCGGCAGCGCGGCAAGAAGCCCCGCACGGATCAGGACAAGGCGCGAGGAACGATCGGCAAGGCGGCCCCAGACGTATGAGGACAGAAGAGACGCCAAGGCGGAGGCGAGGACAAGCGCGCCAAGCGTTTCGAGCGCCGTATCGCCGGCACCGAGCAGGACCAGGTAGGGTGGCGCAAGCGCGGTCGCGACGAGTAGGCCACGCGCCGCGATGAAGCGGCGGAGTTGGGCATCCTCGCGCAGGAGGCCCAGCTGGGCAAGCGCGCCGGACCTCTGCCCCGGCTGTGCGGGCTCCCGGAGCGTCGCGAAGAGGGCGGAGGCTGCGAGCCACAGAATCGATGCGACGACGAGCGCCGCGAGGACCAGCGCGAAGCGCGCCTCGGGCCGCAGGATCAAGGCGAGCGCGAAAACAAGGACGGCGGCGGAGGCCGCGGAGCTGGCAAGGCCGGTCGCCGCGCCACGCCTCGACTTGCCCACGGTCTTTCCAAGAACGTCCTTGTAGCTCACCGATGCTGCGGATCGGGCCAGCGCCAGGGCGGCCAAGGCCAGCGTGACGGCAATGCCCGCGGCGGCGCCATCGAGGGAAATCGCCGACAGCCCGATCGCCGCCGCCGCGAGGCCCTGCACGAGGGATGCCCCGGCCCAGACCCATTTGCGGCGGGGCAGAGAGCGGATCCGCGCGGCCGTCACGAGTTGGGGCAAAAGCGCACCCGCCTCGCGGATCGGCACGAGAAGGCCGACGAGGAACGCCGGCGAGCCGAGATGCGTGAGGAGCCAGGCAAGGACAAGTTTGGGGTCGATCAGCCCGTCGGCCACCTTGGTCGCGGCGAGCGAAGCGGCATGGCGAAGGAAATTCCCAGCCTCGGCCTCGCGCGCTTCCGGCTGAAGATCCCCGGCCTCCTCCTCCGCATCCGCGAGGAGCGCGAATGCCTCCTCCGACCAGTTCATCGTATGCCCTTCCCCGTTGACTTCCCCCGGCCCCACAGCCAGATAGGGCGCCGGACATAACCCGCAACCGGGCGTTCCGTGGGCGCCAAACCGACGAGGAGAACGGCAATGGCCGAGATCACCCTTACATTTCCCGATGGCAACAGCCGCAATTTCTCCGAGGGGGTGACCCCGGCGGAAGTGGCCGCGTCGATCGCGCCGTCGCTCGCCAAGGCCGCGATTTCGGCCACGATCGACGGGAAGCATTTCGACCTGCAATGGCCGATCGACAGGTCATCGCATATCGCCATTCACACCATGAAGGACGATGCGCAGGCGCTTGAACTCATCCGGCACGACTTCGCGCATGTGATGGCGCGCGCCGTGCAGGAACTCTGGCCCGAGGTGAAGGTCACCATCGGTCCGGTCATCGAGAACGGCTGGTATTACGACTTCGACCGCGAGGAGCCCTTCACGCCGGAGGACCTCGGCCAGATCGAGGCGAAGATGAAGGAAATCATCAACCGCCGCGACCCGGTGACGACCGAGGTCTGGGACCGCGACCGTGCGATCCGCTTCTACGAGGCCAACAACGAGCCCTACAAGGTCGAACTGGTCGAGGCGATCCCGAACGGAGAGCCGATCCGGATGTACTGGCATGGCCACTGGCAGGACCTCTGCCGGGGACCGCACCTTCAGCATACCGGGCAGCTGCCGGCCGATGCCTTCAAGCTGATGAACGTCGCCGGAGCGTACTGGCGCGGCGATTCCTCGCGCCAGATGCTCCAGCGTATCTATGGCGTCGCGTTCCGGAACCGTGAGGACCTGAAGGCCTACCTGACCATGCTCGAGGAGGCCGCCAAGCGCGACCACCGCCGGCTTGGGCGCGAGATGGACCTCTTCCATATGCAGGAAGAGGCGCCGGGGCAGATCTTCTGGCACCCCAACGGCTGGACGATCTACACCGAATTGCAGGACTACATGCGGCGGCGGCAGCGCATCGGCGGCTATGTCGAGGTGAACACCCCTCAGGTCGTGAACCGAGTGCTGTGGGAGAAATCCGGCCACTGGGCGAACTACCAGGAACACATGTTCATCGTCGAGGTGGACGAGGAGCACGCGCGCGAAAAGACCGTCAACGCGCTGAAGCCAATGAACTGCCCCTGCCACGTGCAGATCTTCAACGTCGGACTGAAGAGCTACCGAGACCTGCCTCTGCGCATGGCGGAATTCGGCTCCTGCAACCGGTACGAGCCCTCGGGCGCGCTGCACGGGATCATGCGGGTCCGGGGCTTCACCCAGGACGACGCGCATATCTTCTGCCGCGAGGACCAGATCGAAAGCGAGACGCGCCGGTTCATCGAGTTCCTGGACGCCATCTATGGGGACCTCGGCTTCGAGACCTTCAAGATCAAGTTCTCCGACCGGCCGGAGCTTCGGGCCGGCAGCGACGAAACTTGGGACAAGGCCGAGGCCGCGCTCATGTCCGCGACGCGGGCGGCTGGCTACGAATTCACGCTGAACCCCGGCGAAGGCGCCTTCTACGGGCCGAAGCTTGAATTCGTCCTCACGGACGCGATCGGGCGGGACTGGCAGTGCGGCACGCTGCAGGTGGACTTCGTCCTGCCCGAGCGGCTGGACGCCAACTACATCGGCGAGGACGGGGCGAAGCACCGCCCGGTCATGCTCCACCGCGCGACGCTCGGTTCTTTCGAGCGGTTCATCGGTATCCTGATCGAGAACCACGCAGGGAAGCTGCCCTTCTGGCTCGCCCCCCGGCAAGTGGTGGTCGCCTCCATCGTCTCGGACGCGGATGCCTATGTCGAGGAAGTGGTCGCCGCGCTCCGCGCGAAGGGCGTCCGGGCAGAGGCCGACGTCCGCAACGAGAAGATCAACTACAAGGTCCGCGAGCATTCCGTCGGTAAAGTGCCGGTGATCCTGGCCGTCGGCATGCGCGAAGTGGAAGAGAGAAGTGTTTCAGTTCGCCGCCTCGGAGAGACGCGGACCGAAACACTTGCGCTGGACGAGGTCGTGGCATCCCTGGCAGCTGAAGCGACCCCGCCAGACCTTCGCTAAACTCTTGATTTGCAGTCGAAAAAGAGGCGCGGGCGCCCCCCCCGCGCCTCTTGCCTTTTTGCTGCGACAGCTTGCCGCAGTTTTGTTTCAGATCGTCACGGAGGCGTGGGCCACGGCTCCGTGAATGGCGTGTGAGCGGACGCCTCCCCTAGCCTTTCCTTGTCGCGAACAGACGACGCTTGAACGAACAAAACAAGGGAAGAAGAAATGTCTCATAACGTGAAGACTCTCGCCGTGGCCTCCGCACTGGCTGCCGCATTTTCCGCGCACATCGCCACGCCGGCCGCCGCTCAGGAAATGGAGAAGTGCTTCGGCGTCGCCCTCGCCGGGGAGAACGACTGCGCCGCGGGTCCGGGAACGACCTGCGCGGGCACCTCGAAGGTGGACTATCAGGGTAACTCCTGGAAGCTCGTTCCGGCCGGGACCTGCGAGACCATGGAGCTGCCCGAGATGGCAGACGGCACGGCCCGCATGGGCTCTCTCGAAGCGCTCGAGCGCGACATCCCGCAGAGCTGAAGAACCGGCGCCCCCGGTTCCCGCCGGGGGCGCCCCAGTCCGGGAGGCTGACATGTTCGACCAATCCCCTAAGGCAACGCTGCCCGCTGGTCCGGGCGTGGGCTACAAGCCCCAGCATTTTTCGAACATACTGGAGGCGCCAGCCCCGGTCGAATGGCTGGAAATCCATGCAGAAAACTACATGGGTGATGGCGGCCGGCCGATCGCCCAGCTGCGCCATCTCGCCGAAAGGTTCCCGATCTCCGTCCACGGGGTCGGCCTGTCGATCGGCGGCGAAGGCCCGCTCGACAGGGATCACCTGTCCCGGCTGAAGCACCTCGTGGCCTGGCTGCAACCGGCGAGTTTCTCCGAACACCTCGCCTGGTCAACGCACGAGGGCGCCTTCCTGAACGACCTTCTGCCGCTGCCCTACACCCGCAAGACTCTGGCCCGCGTCAGCGAGCATATCGAAGAGGTGCAGGAGGCCCTGGGCCGCGCGATGCTTCTTGAAAACCCCTCGACCTATCTCGCCTTCGCGGAGACCGAGATGGACGAGATCGAATTCCTGACCGGGATCGCCCGTCGGACCGGCTGCGGGCTTCTCCTCGACGTGAACAACGTCTTCGTCGCCTGCACAAACCGTCAGGCCGATCCCGTCGATTACATCGACCGTTTCCCGATGGACCTCGTCGGAGAGATCCATCTTGGCGGACATGACGAACAGGCGGACGACGCTGGCCTGCCGCTCCTGATCGACAGCCACGGCTGCGAGGTCGTGGACCCGGTCTGGGCGCTCTACGCCCATACTCTGGCGCGGGGCGGCGCCAAGCCCACGCTGATCGAGTGGGACAACGACGTCCCCGAATGGCCCGTGCTGGCCGAAGAGGCGGCGCGCGCGGCACGCGTGCTCGAAAGGGTGACGGCATGAACCAGTCGGCCTTTACCGAAGCACTCTTGGACCCCGACCATGCGGTGCCGCACGGCCTTCAGGGCCCGGGCGGCGCACCTGCGGGGCGCCGGTTTGCAGTCTACCGCAATAACGTGGCTGTGAGCCTGACCGAGGCCTTGCGAACGGCCTTTCCGGTCGTCAGGAAGATCGTCGGCGAAGAGTTCTTCGACGCGATGGCGGGCATCTACCTGCGCGCGCATCCTCCGGCCACTCCCATCCTGATGTTCTACGGGGCCGAGATGCCGGCCTTCCTCGAAACCTTCCCGCCGGTCGCCCACCTCGGATACCTGCCCGACGTCGCACGGCTGGAGCTGGCGCTGCGGCGGGCCTACCACGCGGCCGACGCGAAAGCCCTGACCGCGGTCGACATGCTGCCCGAACGCCTTCTGGCGGCACGGGTCGTCTTCGCCCCCGCCGTGACCCTTCTCCGGTCGCGTTGGCCTCTTCACGCGATCTGGAGCGCGAATGCCGAGGAAGGAGCCCCCTCGCCCGCTATGCGCGCCGAAGACGTCCTGGTGACCCGGCCGGGCTTCGACCCGAGCCCGCGGCTTCTTCCGCCGGGCGGCGGCGAGGCCGTCGCTCGGCTTCAGGACGGGGAACCTCTCGGTCCGGCGCTGGACGCTGCCGGGGTCGATCCGGCGGCGATCTTCGCGGTGCTGATCGGCAGTGGCGCGATAGCTGAGATTAAGGAGGAAGCGCCATGAACACGGTCATTGCGATCCACGACGCAATCGCGCGCCGCCTGATGGCTCTGGCCCCGGCAGTCCTGCCGACGTTGGCGAGGGCGGTCTTCGCCGCCGTGCTGCTAATGTATTTCTGGCGCTCCGCCGCAACGAAGCTCGGGGACGGAGTTTTCGGCTTCATCTCCCCATCAAGCGGCGCCTACATCCAGATCTTCCCGAAGGCGGCCGAGGCCGCGGGCTACGATGTCTCGCAACTCGGCCTCTTCCACTGGGCCGTCGTGACGGCGGGCATGTGGGCGGAGTTCCTGCTGCCGGCGCTCATCGTGGCGGGGCTGTTCACGCGGCTCGCCTGCCTCGGGATGATCGGCTTCGTGACCGTGCAGAGCCTGACGGATATCTACGGCCACGGCGTCACGGGCGGCGATCTCGGCGCGTGGTTCGACGGGGCGTCCGGGGCGCTGATCCTCGACCAGCGGGCGTTCTGGATCGTGGTCCTTCTCGTGCCGGTTTTCCTCGGCGGCGGCCCCCTGTCAGCCGATCGATTCCTGACCGCGCAACGTCACAATCGGGCCACAACTCTGCCCACTTGATTTTTTACCGGGTTTTGCCATGCTCCTTCTCGCGTGACTGCGGACTTTCCTACCGCCTCCCTCGTTTCGGGGCAGCCGGAAGACCCGAAAGACCTGGCTGCACGGCCCCGGCATGGTGCCGGGGAGTACTTGAGATGGAGGAAGCGGATGGCCACTGGCACCGTGAAATGGTTCAATACGACGAAGGGTTATGGGTTCATCGCGCCCGATGACGGCGGGAAGGATGTGTTCGTCCATATCTCTGCCGTGGAGCGGGCGGGTCTGAAGAGCCTGAACGACAATCAGAAGATCAGCTACGAACTGCAGGCGGGCCGCGACGGCCGGTCCTCGGCATCGGACCTGAAGCTGCTCTGAACGTCGCTCAAGCGGCTACTGTGGCCCGCGCCCGGCGCGGGCCTTTGTATTTGGAACTAGGCCTTTAGAACCCTCGCCCTGGTGTCGGGTTTCCACCCAAGATGCAGGCTTTCACCTTCGCGGATCACCGGACGCTTCATCAGCGTCGGGTTCGCCGCAAGAAGAGCACCGGCGTCCCCGGCCCGCTCTTCCTCCGACAATCCGCGCCAGGTGGTCGAGGCGCGGTTGATCAGCGCGTCTCCGAAGGCGTCGAGGAACTCGCCCCGCTCGGCCTCGGTCAGCGGCTCGGTGCGGATGTCGCGGAACTCCACCTCCTGCCCGGCAGCGCGGATTTCCTTCAGGGCCTTGCGGCAGCTGTCGCAGCTGGGGATGCCGTAGAGGATCATGCCTCGCCTCCTTCGATGGGTTGGAAGGGGTTAATCAGGCCCCGCGCCGGGGTGCAAGTTCGGCGAGCGTGAGGGGGCAGGCCTCGCCGCCGTAGAAGACGTCGAGGATGGCCTGGAACTCCGGCCCGCCGCCCGCCTCGCGGAAGAGCGTGGCGGAGGAGCGGAGCTTCAGCGCGTCGATGGGCCCGAGGATCGCCTCGGCGGTTTGGCCCCGATGGGCGAGGAGGGCGCGGGCGGCCTCGGTCAGACGTTCGCCGAGCACCGGGTGGGCGAGGTAGTCCCGCGCCTCGGACAGGTCCTCGATGCCGAAATGCTGAGCGGTGGCCGAGCGGCCAAGAGATTTCAGTTGCGGAAAGATGAACCACATCCAGTGCGTGGTCTTGCGCTCCTCCTTCAACTCGGCCAGCGCCGCGGGCCAGGTGGAGAACTGCGCGTCGAGGAAGCGGGTGAGGTCGGACATGGCGGGGCACCCTGCAAGGGTTTGTTTACCAGGATCGGTTGATCCTGGGGCATGTCAAACTATCGACGCCCCAAGCTGCCCGGTGCAACCGTGTTCTTCACGGTCACACTTGCCACGCGCGGATCGGACTTGCTGACGCGCGAGATAGAGACGTTGCGCCAGTCCGTTCGGCAGACACGCGCGGAAAGACCCTTCTTCATCGACGCCTGGGTCGTATTGCCGGATCACATGCACTGCGTCTGGACCTTGCCGGACGGAGATTCGGATTTCTCGACACGGTGGAGCGTGATCAAGGCGCGGTTCTCGCGCGCCATGCCGCATGTCGAGCGGCGGCCAAGCCATGCGGTGCGGCGCGAGCACGGCATCTGGCAGAGGCGGTTCTGGGAACATCATATCCGCGACGAGGACGACCTTCGCGCCCATGTGCGCTATTGCTGGATCAATCCGGTGAAGCATGGATTGGTGGAGGACCCGGCCGATTGGCCGTTCTCATCCTATCACCGCGATGCCTCCGGGGCTCCGGCGATGGCGTAGGATGCGCATTCATTGCGCATCATGGTTTGGCACGCGAGTGGAGTGGTGCGCAATGAATGCGCACCCTACTGATTACGGAGTGGGCACTTTGTTTGCCTTGGCCCAGATTTCCTCGTAGATTTCTAGTTTTTTCGCAACAAGTGCTGGCTGCACAGGCATAATATAGGTTGGCTTTTTTCCGCCATCCTTCACGGATCCACCGATCAACCAACACTCGCTCTTGTCGATAAATAACAGCCGGTCGTGTATCGATTTAGACGTCCGCACATCCACACTCACGCCCGTCTCGGCAGTGTATCTTCGGCTAACCTCTCTCACTCCGTCGGCACCTTTTCCCATGAGTATTCGCACTGTCGCGGAGACTACTTCTACTTCCGAAAAGACTAGCGTAAATGCAGACGGAGCGAAGTATGGATCGACAACGAAGATCTCAGAATCTGCGTTTTCCACTATCGCCAGAAGGTCTTTTGCGAACCTATACTCTTGTCCGACATCGTAGATCGTCCCAATCTGATCATTCTGAAAGAGTTCAAGTTCGAGCTTCAGGTCTTCGATCGCACTGCGAACTGCAATTTGAAGCGCGGCCATTGCTGGCACCCAACATTGAGATGAAGTAGACAATGCTGCACCAAACTCAATTGAACGCTTAATGCTAACTCGGTCTACCAATGACTGGGTACGGGCAATCCAAAGGCGAATCGGCCCATCCGGATCGTTGTTATATTGTCGGCCAAAAGCTGGACGTCGCTCCATCTCGTGAAGGAGCTTCATTAATAGTATCTGCCTTTGAAGAGGGCCTTCAATCAAAGGGGGCACAATCACAATCTCACCCCCAAACCTCCTCGAACTCCCTCCACTCGCCCTTCGACATGCCGGAGGTCTCCTGCGTGACGGTCTCACCTTTGAGGCGACGTTTCAAGACTTCGATCGCCCTTTGGGAGAGCTGGGCGCCGCCCATGCGGTAGTCCTCGAACGCGCCATAGGCGAGCGGGACCCAGTCCTTCACGATGCCGCACATCGTCTCGGCATAGGCGCGGATCTCGTACTGGGCGTGGGAGTCGGCGCGCAGGCGCAGGAAGTGGAAGAGGTTGTGGAGGTCGATCTTCCAGTACCACTGGGTGTAGATGTTGGCGGGCAGGTTCATCCGGGCAAGCTCGCGCGCGAGGCCCTTCTGGCCCTCCTGGCTCAGCATTTCCTCGTAGTGGTCGTAGGCGCGGGTCGCGTCGTCGCGGAGCCAGTCGAGGACGCGCTGCGCCTCCTCCCCCTCCAGCAGTTCGCCGCGGCCCTGCGCGTTCGCGGTGGACTGGGCGGCGAGGTGTTCGGGCGCGGGGATGTAGAACTCCCGGTCCAGGATCGAGTAGCGGGCGGAGTATTCGTTGACGTTCGCGGTGCGGTGGCGAATCCACTGGCGGGCGACGAAGACCGGCAGTTTGACGTGGAACTTGACCTCGCACATCTCGAACGGGGTCGAGTGCCAGTGGCGCATGAGGTAGCGGATGAGGCCCTCATCGTTCGACACGGCCTTTGTGCCCCGGCCGTAGGAAACCCGCGCCGCCTGGCAGATCGCGGCGTCGTCGCCCATGTAGTCGATGACGCGGACGAGGCCATGGTCGAGGACCTCGTGGGCATTGTAGAGGTGCTTCTCCATCCCCTCCGAGACGGCGCGCAGGGTCTGGCGCGTGTGGGACCGGGCCTCCTCGATTTCGGCCTTCTGTTCGGGGGTCAGCGTCATGGGGGCCTCCTTCGCCGGGAATCGCGTTGAGGTGACTTTATATTGGGGGAGGCTCTGGTGGAACCGCCATATGAAGTGGAGCGAAGGGGCTTCGCCGGGGCGCGGCGATAGGATAGGGTTTCCGTCGAGGAGAAAGGAGGCGGGGATGAAGATAAGGTATCTCCACACGATGGTCCGGGTGCTGGACCTCGAGAAGTCGATGGCGTTCTACGAGCTTCTGGGGCTCAAGGAGACGCGGCGCCACGAGAACGAGACGGGGCGCTTCACGCTTGTGTTCATGGCGCCGCCCGGGCAGGAGGAATGCCCGGTGGAGCTGACCTACAACTGGGACGGGGATGACGGGCTGCCTTCCGACAGCCGGCATTTCGGCCACCTCGCCTACGAGGTCGAGAACATCTACGACATGTGCCAGCACCTGATGGACAACGGGGTGGTCATCAACCGGCCGCCGCGGGACGGGAGGATGGCCTTCGTGCGTTCGCCCGACAACGTGTCGATCGAGCTTCTCCAGATGGGCGAGGCGCTGACGCCGCACGAACCCTGGGCCAGCATGGGCAATACCGGGCACTGGTAATGGTCAGGGCGGGTCTCCTCGCGGTGCTGGCGGGTATTCCGCTGCCTGCGGAGGGGGCCTGCCGGCTGGCGCTGGAACTTGCCTTCGACGTGTCCCGGTCGGTGGATGCGGCCGACTATTCGGTGCAGCGGAAGGGTCTGGTGCTGGCGCTTCAGGACCCGGAGATCCGCGCCGCGTTCCTGGGCCCCGAGGACCACGTGGCGATCGCCGTCTACGAATGGAGCGGGCGGCGGCATCAGGAGGTCGTCGTCGGCTGGACGGAGGTGACAAGCGAGGCGGACCTAGACCATGTCGCCGGGGTGATCGCGGCGCGTGAGGGCTGGGGCTACGGCCTCCCCACGGCCATCGGCTATGCGCTGGAATTCGGGCGCCAGCTGTTCGACGAGGCGCCGGACTGCGTCGCGCGGGTCATCGACGTTTCGGGCGATGGGCGCAACAACGAGGGGATGAGCCCGGCGGACGCCTACCGCCGGAAGGATTTCGGCGACATCCTCGTCAACGCGCTCGCCATCGGAGGGCATGAGGCGGATATCGTCGCCTATTACCGGGGCGAGGTGATCCGGGGCCGTGGGGCATTCGTCGAAGTGGCACCGCAGCATACCGACTTCCCTCGCGCGATCCGGCGAAAACTGATGCGGGAACTGGCGGAGCAGGTTCTGGGCCAGGCCGAAAACGTGGAGCGGGGCGGATGAGGGGGATTGCGTTCCTCCTCGCGCTGTGGCCCTCGCTTCTCTGGGCCGAATGCCGTCAGGCGCTGGCGGTCGGGCTCGACGTCTCCGGTTCGGTCGACGATGCGGAATACGCGCTTCAGATGGGCGGCCTCGCGGGCGCGATCGACCACCCGGAGGTGCGGGCAGCCCTGTTGCAGATGCCGGAACTGCCGGTGTGGCTCGCCGTCTACGACTGGAGCGGGCCGGAGGATATCCGGCTGATCCTACCCTGGACCGAGGTATCGGGACCACTTGCGCTCGACCGGATCGTGGCGGAGTTGCGTGCGCGCCCCCGGATGCCGGGCGCGCCGCAGACCGCCGTGGGGGCAGCCCTTCGCTACGGCGCGGACCTGCTTGCGGACCGGGACGACTGCCCGCGGATGACGCTCGACCTGACGGGGGATGGTCTGAACAACGCCGGCCCCCGGCCGCGCGATATCGGTCTTCCGCCCTGGGTCACGGTGAATGCTCTCGTGATCGGCGCCGACCGCGACCCCTCGTGGGATGGCGGCGAACCCGGCATGGCGGAACTGTCCGCATGGTTCCGGGCCGACGTGATCCGCGGACCCGACGCCTTCGTCGAAACGGCGCTGGGTTTCGAGGATTTCGAGCGGGCGATGGTGCGGAAACTGCTGAAAGAGCTGGAGGGGATGAGGATTGGCGCAGCCCCTGTCCCCAGGGACGAAAAGGGATAAGCCCAGTTTCGTCCGGGTGGCCGAGTGGCACAAGGGGCCCTTCCCGGCACCCGCGAAACCGTGCCCCGGATGCGGGTCCGGACCGAGCCAAAGCCCGCCGCCGCGCGACCTCAGTAGATATAGCGGATCTGGTCGGTCCAGTAGCGTTCCATCCGCCGCAGCATCGTGTTGACGTCATCGAGCCCGGCCGCGCCGAGGACGCCCCGCGTCTCCATTCCCTGAGCGTGGCGCGCGAAGAGCGCTTCGACGGCGTCGCGCACCTTGCGGCCCTTGTCGGTCAGCCTCACACGCACCGAGCGGCGATCGATTTCGGACCGCTGGTGGTGCATGTAGCCCGCCTCCACCAGCTTCTTGAGGTTGTAGCTGACATTCGAGCCCTGGTAGTAGCCCCGGCTCTTCAGTTCCCCGGCCGTCACCTCGTTCTCGCCGATGTTGAACAGGAGAAGCGCCTGCACCGCGTTGATCTCAAGAAACCCGAGGCGTTCGAATTCGTCCTTGATCACATCCAGAAGCAACCGGTGGAGCCGTTCCACCAGCGAGAGGCTTTCGAGGTAACAGAGCATGAAGCCCTGTTTCGGCGCCTCCTGCATATGAGCATGCATCGTCATCAAACCAATCTCCGCCGTTCGCTGCCCGAAACGGAGACTGGGGCCAAATCCCGAAATTTCGGTTAAGCCGCGCCAGACGCGAACCAGAACCGGGTCGTCAGGGTTCGGGAGTATGACGGCTTCGCGCGAAATCCGCGATTTCGGCCAGGAGTGGGGCAAAACGGTCCGGCGCCGGAGCGGCACCAGTGACCCAGGGGTAGAGGTCCTGGTCGTTCTCTTCGAGAAGCGCGTCGTAGAGCTCCAGGGCGTCCGGCGAAAGCGCAGCCAGACGCGCATCCGCGAACGGGCCGAGGATCAGGTCCATCTCCTTGGTGCCGCGCCGCCAGGACCGCATGGCGAGACGCTTGAGGCGAACCTCGACAGCCTCTGTCATGGCGCGCGCTCGGCAAGAACCAGGCGGAGGCGCTTCTCGAGCCGCCCCAGTCGTTCCGAGGCTTTGCCGATCTCGGTCCTCAGCGCCCGCATCTCGGAGAGCATCGCGGAGGCGTCAGCGTCCGGACGGCGCTCGTCGGGACTTTCGATCCCTTCGCCCTCACCCGTAAGAAGCCACATGAGTGACACGCCGAGGAGGCCCGCCAGCATCTGGAGCTTGTTGGAACGAGGCTCGGAGAGGTCGTTCTCCCAGGCGACGAGGGTCTTTTGACGCACGCCAAGGCGATTGGCGACTTCCTTCTGCGAAAGCCCGATCGACTCGCGCGCGCCGGCCAACCGGTCGCCGAAGGTCGCGGTGTCCGCGCTGAACCAGCCTTTGCCGGCCTCCTGAGCCACTTCCGTATCCTGGACTGTCTCCGTCACCGGTCTTTCCTCCTTTAGTGCTTGATGAGCGTTGGGCGCGACCCTAAAGGAGATGCCCGGAAACTTCAAACCGGAGCCCCCTCATGGCCTTCCTTTCGGACACGCTCGCCCGCGTGAAGCCCTCGCCCACCATCGCAGTCACGCAAAAGGCCGCGGAGCTGAAGGCAGCGGGCAAGGACGTTATCGGCCTTGGCGCCGGCGAGCCGGATTTCGACACGCCGCAGAACATCAAGGACGCCGGCAAGCGGGCGATCGACGAAGGCAAGACGAAATACACCACCGTCGACGGGATCCCGGAACTCAAGGCGGCGATCTGCGCGAAGTTCAAGCGCGAGAACGGCCTCGAATATACGCCGAAGCAGGTGACGGTCGGCACCGGCGGCAAGCAGGTCCTCTACAACGCGCTGATGGCGACGCTGAACCCCGGCGACGAGGTCATCATCCCGGCGCCCTATTGGGTGAGCTACCCTGACATGGTGCTGCTGGCAGGCGGCACGCCGGTGCCGGTCGCTGCCGGGATCGAGACGCAGTTCAAGCTGACGCCGGCGCTCCTGGAAGCCGCGATCACGCCGAAGACCAAGTGGTTCATCTTCAACTCGCCCTCGAACCCGACGGGCGCGGGCTACACGCGCGAGGAACTCAAGGCGCTCACTGACGTCCTGATGCGCCACCCGCACATCTGGATCATGTCGGACGACATGTATGAGCACCTGACCTTCGACGGGTTCGAATTCGTGACGCCCGCCCAGGTGGAGCCGGGCCTTTATGACCGGACGCTGACCTGCAACGGCGTGTCGAAGGCCTATGCGATGACGGGCTGGCGGATCGGCTACGCGGCGGGGCCGGTGGAACTGATCCGCGCGATGAGCACGATCCAGTCGCAGTCGACCTCCAACCCCTGCTCGATCGCGCAATGGGCGGCGGTCGAGGCGCTCAATGGTCCGCAGGATTTCCTCGCGGCGAACCGGCTTCTGTTCCAGAAGCGGCGCGATCTCGTGGTGTCGATGCTGAACCAGGCCAAGGGCTTGACCTGCCCGCGACCCGAAGGCGCTTTCTACGTCTATCCCGACATCTCGGGCTGCATCGGCAAGACCTCGGCCGGGGGCACGAAGATCACCGACGACGAGGCCTTTGCCACGGCACTTCTCGATGAGACTGGCGTCGCGGTCGTGTTCGGCGCGGCCTTCGGGCTTTCGCCGAACTTCCGCGTCAGCTACGCTACCTCCGAGGCAGCGTTGACGGAGGCCTGCAGCCGCATCCAGGCCTTCTGCGCGGGATTGAGCTGAGGAGCGACATGGCGGGCGATCTGCCGGACTATTACTTCCGCGTCCGTGAGAACGGGGCCGCGGTGTTCCGTGTGGACACGGAAAACCGCAACCGCCGGATCGAGATGGACCAGATCGCCGTCGTCAACGTGAAGAACGGCGATATCAAGCCGCATGGCGAGCGGTCGCTGTCCGAGGGCGATCTGAAGGCGATCCATGACTGGATGGCCGCCCGCATCGGGCAGCTGCAGCGACGCGAGGTGGACGACATCCTGAGGACCGTCGACCACCTCAACCTGACCACCCAATGGGCGCAGTCGAAAGCCAGCGACGCGCAGCTCGAAGACGTCACTGACGCCCTGCTCCTCGCGATGCACGACCTCAGGTCGGTCCTGGTGCGGAAGAAGGCGGATCGCATCATGAAAGATCAGCCGGCCGGACCGGCCGGAGCTTGAGACGGTGGGCGCGCACGGGGACCGTCGCGCGTCCGCCAAGGCGCTGAAATACCGCCCCGAAATCGACGGCCTGCGTGCCATCGCCGTTGCCTCGGTGATCCTCTTCCACGCGGGCTTTTCCGGGTTCGGCGGCGGCTACGTCGGGGTCGACATCTTCTTCGTCATCTCGGGCTATCTGATCACCACGATCATCGCCGGCGAACTCGAGGCGGGGCGGTTTTCGATAGCTGCCTTCTACGAACGCCGCGCCCGGCGGATCCTGCCGGCGCTCGTCTTCGTCGTGCTGGCGACGTGGCCGTTCGCCTGGGCGCTCATGCTCCCTGCGGAACGGGCGGCTTACAGCGAGACGATCGCGACTGTCGCGCTCTTCGTGTCGAACATCCTGTTCGGCCAGCAATTCGACTACTTCGCGCCAAGCGAAGCCGAACAGCCTCTCCTTCACACCTGGAGCCTGTCGGTCGAAGAGCAATTCTACGTCCTGTTCCCGTTGATGCTGCTCCTCGCCTGGCGCATGGGTCAACGTGGTCCGCTCTTCGCCGTCATGGCGCTCGCGACGGTCAGCCTCGCGCTGGCGGAATACGGCTGGCGGACCGATCCCGACACGAACTTCTTCTTCACCGGCTCGCGGGCCTGGGAGCTGATGATCGGCGCACTCTGCGCATTCGCGGAACGGCATTGGGGCACCCGCGCCTCCGGTCTTCTTGCGGCGGCGGGGATGGCCATGATGGGCTTGGCGATCCTTCTCTATACCAGCGCGACGCCGATGCCTTCGGTCTACACGGCGCTGCCGGTCCTGGGCGCGGCGCTGGTCATACTCTTCGCGCGGGAGAGCGGGCCAGTGGCGCGGCTCCTGTCGCTGCGTCCGGTCGTGGCGCTCGGGCTTGTCAGCTATTCCGCCTATCTTTGGCACCAGCCACTATTCGCGCTGGCGCGGGTCCGAAGCATCGGGGCGCCGCCGGAGTGGTTGATGGCGGCACTCGTCGTGCTGACCCTCGCGCTCGCCTGGGCAAGCTGGCGCTATGTCGAGACGCCGTTCCGAAGACGGTCAGTGCCCGCTCTTCCGCGCCGGAGCCAGGTCTTTTCCTGGTCCGCGCTGAGCCTTGTCGGGCTGTTGGCGCTGGGTGTGGGCGGACTGGCGACCGATGGCGGCAACACGTCCTGGATGCGCGCGAACCCCGAGATGGCGCGGACCTACGAGTTGCTGCAGGCCGCGCTGCAGGCGCATCGGGAGCCTGAGGACGCCGGGCCCTGCCGTTTCAACCTGAAGGCTCTCGACGCCAACGCCGTCGCGCGCATCGAGGACTGCGCGGCCAGGCACGGACCGGGCGTCGCGGTCCTGGGCGACAGCCACGGAATCGACGTCTTCTCGGCCTTGCAGACCTTGGCGCGGCGGGACTTCGTCATGGGGCTCGCGATTGGCGGCTGCCCGCTTTCCGAACCTGAACTAAGATGCAAATACGAAGAATTCGCCGAACTCGCCGAACGGCGGAGCGATCTTTTCTCGCTGGTGATCTATGCGCAGTCGGGCTCCTATCTGCTGCTGAGCGAAGAAGGCGCGGTCGGCTCGCGCCAGATCTTCCTGCGCAGCGCCTGGGACGTGCCGCTGCCCCGGTTCGAGCCCGATCAGCAACGGATAGCAAGGGCGGCTGACTACCTTGGTGAGCTTGCGCGGCGCGTTCCGGTGGTCTGGCTCGCGCCACGGATCGAACCGCATGTGTCGCCCAACCTCCTTCTTCGGCACGGCTGCGATCACGGCTACGACCTGCGCCCCAACCAGCGTGACGCCTTCGAAAGGCTCGACCGCGCGATCGAAGCCACCGTGGCCGAACGCGCACCGAACGTCACCTACGCCGCGCTGGGACGGTTTCCACCGCTCGACATGGGGCACGATTTCATGACCTGCGACGTCCTCTACTGGAGCGACGGGGACCACTGGAGCCCGGAGGGCGAGGCGCTTTTCGGCAGTCGGATCATCGCTGCGGGATTGCCAGGGATGGACGGGTTCTGAGCCCCCGCCCCCACCAGAACCGCGTCATGAGAAGCGCGGCGGCCACGGCGAGACCTGCCGTCAGCCCGAGCCAGAGGCCGGGTCCGCCGAAGCCCATCGGGAAGGCAAGCGCATAGCTGACCGGAACGCCGACGATCCAGTAGCTGAAGGCCGCGATCCACATTGGGATTCGCGTGTCCTGCACGCCCCGGAGGAATCCGAGCGCCATCGCCTGCATCGCATCGAAAAGCTGAAACAGAGCCGCCGTCGCGAGGAGAACGATGCCGAAGGCGAGAACGTCGGGCGCGCTCGGGTTCGTCGCGTCGAGGAAAAGGCCGACGATCTGGGCGGGCACCGTGAGGAACAGCGTGACCATGACGAGGCCCACGAGGAAAGAAAGCGCGATCGCCGCGATCGCTCCGTCGCGCAGGGCTTCCGCGTTCCCTGACCCGGCGGCGCGGCCGGCCCTGACGGTGGCGGCGTTGGACAGGCCGAGATGGACCATGAACGCGACGGAGGCCACCTGAAGCGCAATGCCATGGGCGGCGAGTTCCACCGTGCCGACCCATCCCATCATGATCGATGAGGCGGAGAAGAGACCGCCCTCGGCAAGTCCGGTCAGGCCGATCGGCCAGCCGAGGCGGAACACCTGGGCGAAGGCCGGCCAGTCGGCGCGCCAGAAGCGCGCGAAGAGGGTGAAGCGGCGCAGGTCCCTGTGGGCCGCCGCATAGGCGGCGAGGAGAGCGACCGTCAGGAGTTGTGTTGCCAGCGTCGCGATGGCCGCGCCCCGGACGCCGAGCTCGGGCGCGCCCCAGTTCCCGAAGATGAGAGCCCAGTTCAGGGCAACGTTCAGCGCGACCCCGGCCAGCGTGCCCCAGAGAACGAAGCCGGCATGTTCCAGCGCAGAAAGATAACTCTTCAGGACCATGACCAGAAGCGCAGGGATCATCCCGAAGCCCGCGATCCGCAGATAGTCCTGTGCTAGAGCGGCGATCTCCGGCTCCTGTCCCATCGCCTCCAGAATCGGGCGCGACCACCAGAGAACCGGCAGGACAACCGCGCCGTAAAGGATCGACAGCCACAGCCCCATCCGCGTGTCTCGGCGGACCTGCACCTCGTCCCCGCGCCCCAGCGCATTCGCGACCATCGGCATCACGGCTATGGCGAAGCCCGCGCCCAGGACGAAAAGGGTGAAGAACGTGCTGGAGCCCAGGACCACGGCCGCGAGGGGCGCGACCCCATACCATCCGAGCATCACCGTGTCGCTGACATGAAGCGCCGCCTGCGCCAGGTGCGAGCCGACGAGCGGCACGCCCAGCGCAAGAAGCGCCCTCGCATGGGCGGCATATGTGATCCGCGACCGGGTCATTGGCGAGCCTTAGACGCGGCGAAGCTCCGGGTCCAGAGGACTCAGCCGGCTGGGAGCCTTCCTCCCCCCACGTCATCGCGGCGTGCGCGAATTCGCTAGCGCTTCAGATGCCCGGGCCAGTTCCATTCCGGCGCGAAGCCCAGCATCTCCCTTGCCTTTGCGTTCGAGTAGAAGCTTTCCCGCTTGTGCATCTCGCGCTTGAGGGGGACGTCGGCGTAGAACTGCTGGACGATCTCGGAGGTGTCCATGTCCACCGAGTGGTCATCGTTCGCGACGTTGAAGACCTGGTAGCCAAGCCCGTCCTTCATCAGGCAGCGATGCACCATCTGGCCGAGGTCGCGGGCGTCGATATAGGCGAAGAAATTCCTCCGCCGCACCGCTGGGCGCTGGAAGTAACCCGGGAAATTCTCCTCGTATTCGTGCGGCTCGATGACGTTGTTGATCCTGAGCGCGTAGATGTCGAAGCCGGAGCGTTCCTGGAAGCTGCGCGCGGTCGCCTCGTTGACGACCTTGGACATGGCGTAGCTGTCCTCGGGCACGGTCGGGTGTTCCTCGTCCACGGGCAGGTAGATCGGCTTCTTCTCGCCATCGGCGAAACACACGCCATACGTCGTTTCGGACGAGGCGATGATGATCTTGCGGATGCCGAGCTTAACCGCCGCCTCGATCACGTTGTAGGTGGAGACGGCATTGATGCGGAAGCATTCGTTGTCCGGGCGCAGGAACATCGCGGGCACCGCGGCGAAATGCACGACCGCGTCGAAGCGCGGAGGCGCGCCCGCGCCGGCATCGATCTCGTCCGGGATGTAGGCGGTCATGGCGTTGAAGACCTGCCCTGCGTCGGTTACGTCGACCTTCAGGTTCGCCACGCCCGGATGATTCAGGGGCAAGAGATCGGCGTTGAGGACCTTGTGACCCTTGGCGATCAGATAGTCGACGGAGTGCCGCCCCGCCTTGCCGCTGCCGCCCGTGAAGAAAATACGCATCCTTACCCCCCTATGATTGCCCCGGCTTCAGGGCCACGAAATCGATGAGCGCCGAGCGCCCGGAATGGCCGCGTCCTTCCGAAATGTCGGCGTCGTAGTCCGCCGCGTTCAGAACCTCGAACCCCGCGAAAGCCTCGCGAAGCATGGGCAGGGTGTACAGGTTCTCCTCCTTGCCCGGCCCGCCAGTGCCGTATCCGACCTGCCGCGGCGCGTAGCCGTGAAGAAGCAGCAGCCCGCCTGGCCGCAGCGTGCGCGCGATGCCCGCGAAGATCTTGTCGCGCAGTGCGGGCGGCGCGAACTGGATGAAGACGGCGAGCACGGCGTCGAAGGCCGCCTCCTCCCAGTGCCAGTCGGCGATGTCGGAATGGCGGAAATCCACGTCGACGCCTTCGCGGGCAGCGAAGCGTCGTGCCTTCTCAAGCGCGACCACAGAGGAATCCATCGCCGTTACGAAAGCCCCCTGCCTCCCCAGGAACACGGAGTTCCGTCCCTCCCCGTCGGCCACGGAAAGAACGCGCGCACCGACCGCAATTCGGCGCGCCTCGCGGCGCAGGAAGTCCGCAGGCTCCGTGCCGAAGAGGAATTCCTCTCCGGCGAAGCGTTCATCCCACAGGCTCGTCATCGCACTCTCCGGCGCGGAACTGTCGCGCTGCGTATCGGCGCGGCAAGCGGCCGCGGCGCACTCAGTTCGCCGGCTCTGATCCGGCGGGCTTCTTCGCTACCTCGGCAGCAGCCCGCTTCGCTGACTTCGCCCGCCGCTGATCGGGATGAAGCGAGGTGCCAAGGATGTGGTCGGAGTGGTGGACGACGTGGCTCGCACGGCCGACGATCAGCGGATCGGGGGGCGTAGCCACGGTCGGATCCTTGTCCGGGTAATCGAGCGTCGAGAGGAAGTGCCGCATGCAGTTGAGGCGCGCACGCTTCTTGTCGTTCGACTTGACGATCACCCAGGGCGCGTCCGCCGTATCGGTGTAGAAGAACATCGCCTCCTTCGCCTCGGTGTAGTCGTCCCACTTGTCGAGGCTCGCCTTGTCGATGGGCGACAGCTTCCAGCGCTTCAGCGGATCGGTCTCGCGCGCCTTGAAGCGGCGGCGCTGTTCAGCCTGCGTGACGGAGAACCAGTACTTGTAGAGCCGGATGCCGGACCGGACCAGCATGCGTTCGAACTCGGGGGCCTGGCGCATGAATTCGAGATACTCGGTCGGCGTGCAGAAGCCCATGACGCGCTCCACGCCCGCGCGGTTGTACCAGGAGCGGTCGTAGAAGACCATTTCGCCCGCAGTCGGCAGATGCTCGATATAGCGCTGGAAGAACCACTGGCCCTTCTCTCGGTCCGAAGGTTTCTGCAAGGCCACGACGCGGGCGAAGCGGGGGTTCAGGTGCTCCATGAAGCGCTTGATCGTTCCCCCCTTCCCGGCGGCATCACGACCTTCGAACAGGATGACGAACTTCTGCCCCGTCTCCTGCGCCCAGAGCTGCACCTTCAGGAGTTCGGCCTGGAGCTGGGCCTTTTCCTCTTCGTAGGCGGAGCGGGCCATCTTGCGCGCATATGGATACTTGCCGGATTCGAAGGCATGCCGGATTGCGCTGGCATCGACCTTGGGGAAAGTCTTCGGCCCCTCTGCGCTTCGCGCGGGCGCCTCTTCATTGCGCGGGGGCGCGTCCCCCTGCTCCGCCGCCTGCGCCACGACCACCTCTTCCGCCGCGCCGTTCGCCTTCGCGTTCACCGTTTCTGCCATGCGTCGTCTCCTCTATTTTCAGCCTGAGTCCTTTATCCGAAAACCGCTTCGAACGCCTTGATACCGGTCAAAAACAGCCTTCTCCCCCGCGCCCCCTTCCCTGCCCGGATTACCCGCGCTACGCGTTGCATGACGAATTCCCGAGAGCGGAGGACAGGGATGATCACGATCTACGGCGTCTACAGGAGCCGCGCGTCGCGCAACTTCTGGCTGGCAAACGAACTGGGGATCGAGCTCAGGCAGGTTCCGGTGATCCAGGCCTACCGGCTCAAGGACGCCTCGGCGCCGGACGCGCCGATGAACACGCTTTCGCCCGAGTTCCTGAAGATCACCGCGACGGGCGCGATCCCGGCGATGGAGGACGATGGCTTCGTCCTCACGGAGTCGCTCGCGATCAACATGTATATCGTGAAGAAGCACGGCGGGCCGCTCGCCCCGAAGGACGATCGGGAGGAAGCGGCCATGCTGCAGTGGGCGCTCTATGGCGCGACGTCGGTCGAGGCGCCGGCTCTGGCAATCCTGTATGCCCATGTCGAGGGGCGCGCCGCGACGCCCGAGGGCGAGGCCGAGGTGGCGCGCGAGGCGGAGAAGCTGCGCCGACCACTGAAGGTCATCGACGCGCATCTTGCCACCGAGGGGCACATGATCGGCGGCCGCTTCACGGTCGCCGACATCAACATGGCCGAAATCGTGCGCTATGCGCAGGCCCATGCCACGCTCATCGGGGAATTCCCGGCACTGGAGAAATGGCTGAAGGCTTGCCAGTCGCGCCCCGCATTCCAAGCGATGTGGGAAAAGCGCATGGCCGAGCCCGCCTGAGAACCGGAGCGAGAGGAGGCAGCAGATGGGGACGGAACGCCATTCGGCAGACGGCGGGCGGGTCTTCGACGCCGAAGGGCTCTGGTGGTCGCTGCCGCCCGGGCCGCTCAACGCGATCACGGACGTTCCCGGCGTCAAGGTCGGCCATGCCACGATACGCGAAGGCAGCGCGCGGACCGGCGTGACGGCGATCCTCCCTCATGCCGGGGACCTCTTCCGCCGCAAGGTCGTGGCCGGCGCGGCCACGCTGAACGGCTTCGGCAAGAGCGCGGGGCTCATGCAGCTCGAGGAATTGGGCGAGATCGAAACGCCGATCCTCCTGACCAACACGATGGCCGTTCCCGCCTGCGCCGCGGCGCTGACCCGGATGGCAATCGAAGCCAATCCCGGCATCGGTCGCGGCGCGCCATCCCTGAACGCGCTCGTCATGGAGTGCAACGACGGCATCCTGAACGACATGCAGGCACTGCCCGTGACCGAGGCGCATGTACGCGCCGCAGTCGGTGCCGCGGGCGTCGAGGTCGCGCAGGGAACCGTCGGCGCGGGCACCGGGATGCGGACCTTCGGGATGGCGGGCGGCATCGGAACCGCCTCGCGCATCGTGCGCACGATGGGGGCCGAATTCTCGCTTGGTGCGCTGGTCCTGTCGAATTTCGGCGCGCGGGAGGAACTGCGCGTCCTGGGCCGCCGCATCGCCCCGCCGGGCGGCGCGGAGGGCGGGACCGACAAGGGCTCGATCATCATCGTGATGGCGACCGACGCGCCGATGGGATCGCGCCAGCTGAACCGGCTCGCGCGCCGTGCCTCGGCGGGGCTCGGGCGGCTGGGCAGCTTCCTCGCCCATGGTAGCGGAGACGTCGCGGTGGCCTTCACGACGGCAAACCAGATCGACGCCGCCTCGGAGCGGGCGGTGGAGCCCATCCGGCGCCTTTCCGAATCCGCAATGGACGCCTTCTTCCTCGCGGCCGTCGAGGCGGTGGAGGAATCGGTCCTCCACGCGCTCTGGTTCGCGGAGGCCGCGCCGGGCTACGACGGCACGATCCTGCCCGCATTGCGCGACATTTTGGGGGAGTAGCGGAGACCACACCCAGCACTTGCGCCTCCCCCGCTCCGCATGGTCTAATCGCCGGCCTAAGAAAACGAGCAGAGTTGTCCATGAGCGCGCATGATCTTCTGGCCGGCCAGGCCGAGACCTATGATGCTTCCTCGATCGAGGTTCTGGAGGGTCTTGAACCCGTCCGAAAGCGGCCGGGCATGTATATCGGCGGGACCGACGAACGGGCTTTGCACCACCTCGTGGCCGAGATCCTCGACAACGCCATGGACGAGGCGGTCGCGGGTCACGCGAACCGTATCGAGGTCGAGCTTGTCGACGAGCTGACCGTGACGGTCCGTGACAACGGCCGCGGCATCCCGGTCGATCCGCATCCGAAGTTCCCGGACAAGTCGGCGCTTGAGGTCATCCTCTGCACGCTGCACGCGGGCGGCAAGTTCTCCGGCAAGGCATACCAGACCTCGGGCGGTCTACACGGGGTCGGCGCCTCGGTCGTGAACGCGCTCTCGGAATCGATGATCGTCGAGGTCGCCCGAAACCGCGAACTCTTCGAGCAGAAGTTCTCCCGCGGCATCCCGCTTGGCCCCGTGGCCAAGCTCGGCGCCACGTCGAACCGGCGGGGAACCACCGTGACGTTCCGCGCCGACGAGCAGATCTTCGGCCACAACCGCTTCAAGCCCGCGCGGCTTTTCAAGATGGTGCGCTCGAAGGCCTACCTGTTCTCGGGCGTCGAGATCCGCTGGAAGAGCGAGGTCGAGGATGGGGAAACGCCGGCGGAGGCCGTGTTCCACTTCCCAGGCGGCCTCGCGGACTACCTCAACGAACAACTCACCGGCGCCGCGACCTATGCCGACCGTCCCTTTGCCGGGAAAGTGGGCTTCCAGGAGAAGTTCGGCCAGCCCGGTTCCGTCGAATGGGCGATCAACTGGACGCCCTCGCGCGACGGGTTCATCCAGTCCTACTGCAACACCGTGCCGACACCCGAGGGCGGCACGCACGAGGCGGGCTTCTGGGCGGCGATCCTGAAGGGCATCCGCGCCTATGGCGAACTCGTCAGCAACCGCAAGGCCCAGCAGATCACGCGCGACGACCTGACCGCGGGTGGCTGCGCGCTCGTGTCGACCTTCATCCGCGAGCCGGAATTCGTCGGCCAGACCAAGGACCGGCTGGCCACCGCTGAAGCCGCCCGGATGGTCGAGGGCGCGGTGCGTGACCATTTCGACAACTGGCTTGCCTCCGATACGAAGAGCGCCGGCGCGATCCTCGATTTCCTCGTGCTCCGCGCCGAGGAGCGGCTGCGGCGGCGGCAGGAAAAGGAGACGCAGCGCAAGAGCGCCACGAAGAAACTGCGCCTTCCCGGCAAGCTCGTCGACTGCTCAGCGACGAACCGCGATGGGACGGAACTTTTCATCGTCGAGGGCGACTCGGCCGGCGGCTCGGCCAAGATGGCGCGGGACCGGGCGACGCAGGCGCTTCTGCCACTCAGGGGCAAGATCCTGAACGTCCTCGGCGCGGCCTCGTCCAAGATGGGGCAGAACGCGGAGCTTTCCGACCTCTGCCAGGCGCTCGGCACCGGCATGGGCACGAAGTTCAACGTCGAGGATCTGCGCTACGACAAGATCATCATCATGACGGACGCGGACGTCGACGGCGCGCATATCGCGTCGCTCCTGATGACGTTCTTCTTCACGCAGATGCGGCCCCTGATCGACAAGGGGCACCTCTACCTCGCCTGCCCGCCGCTCTACCGCCTGACGCAGGGCGCGCGGCGGATCTACGTCTCCGACGACGCGGAGAAGGAGCGGATGCTGGCCCAGGGCCTGGGCGGCAAGGGCAAGATCGACGTGCAGCGATTCAAGGGCCTCGGAGAGATGGACGCCAAGGACCTGAAGGACACGACGATGAACCCCGCGACGCGGAAGCTGATCCGGGTGTCGATCGACGAGGACGCGCCGGGCGAGACCGGGGACCTGGTCGAGCGGCTGATGGGGAAGAAGCCGGAATTGCGCTTCCAGTATATCCAGGAGAATGCGAGGTTTGTTGAGGAGCTGGATGTGTGAGGCGGCAAGAAGGTAGCGCACTTGGCAAGCATGGCGTTGTCGTAACGCTTATCTACCTCCTCATGGTCTTTGGCCTTGTTTGCGTGTTTTGGGAGAAGTTTGCCACGCTTCCCCCGAATGCATGGGGCGACTTCCTTGCCGGAAGCGTCGGTCCGCTCGCGTTGGCTTGGGTCGTATTGGGATTCTTTCTTCAGGGGCAAGAACTGAGAAACAGTGTGGAAGCACTCAAACTTCAAACCCAAGAACTGAGAGCCTCCGTCGAAGCGCAAAAAGAGGTGGCCGAAGCCAACCGGAACCAGCTTTCTCTGAATGAGAGATCAAGGAGTGAGGCCCTTTGGCTAGAGACGCGGAAAGCCGAACTGGACGCGCGCAATTTTCTAGACGAAATCGGACGCCTGCTACCGAAGGCTCTGACATCCCGCAAAGCGATACTTGCAGCCGTAAGCTCGGTAAATAGCGGTGCGATGGCTGAGTATGAACTGCGACTGGGGTCGCTCACTCAAGAGTCCGACCAAATCAGAGGCATCCTAGAAAAGGAATTCTCTAACAACGTCGCCCCCAAACCGGAGCCCGACGTGCGACTTTCCGCGTTGGCCTATGACCTTCGCTACCAAACGCTTCGAATAAAGAACGAGATAATAGCCGACCTCGAGGCGGACGACGAGCGAAGATCCGTCGTCCGCGCCAAACAAGGCAAGGGGCTCCCTCGCGAGCGGTAGTTTCAGTTGTGGCTGGCAATGAAATTCCTTGGCAGTCCGCCATCCTTCCCGCCCGGTTTGCCTCGCGGGGGCGGGTGAGTGCGGCTCAGGGCCTATCCGTCACAGCGCGCCTTGCACACTCTCCAACCACGTCACCAGATCCACGATCGGCCGAGAGGTCATGATCGGCTGGCCGGTCTCGGACTTGATCGGGGCGTCCATGCCCTCGAAGTGGCGGCCGAAGACCGGCATCTCGCCGCCGTGGGCGAGCAGAGGGTGGCGGCCGTCGATGCGGTGGACGACGAAGCTGACCGGGAAGGTGCCGCCGTTCCGTTCGGAAAGGCGGGTCAGGTCCGGCGTCTCGACCGACAGGATCTCGGCCACGGGGCCGGTGCCGCGGGCGTCCGCGCCGTGGCAGCCGGCGCAGTATTCGTAGAAAAGCTCTCCCCCCGTTTCGGCGTCCTGCGCGGCGGCGGGAAGGGGCGCGGCAGCGAGGGCGGCAAGGGCGAGTGCGGAAATTGTGCGGAACATGGCGGGGCTCCTTCGCGTGTCGCGGGGAGTGTTACGCCATGCGGATACGCGCGCATTGACCGGGGTCAAACCGGCGGGCGCCGGCCCTCGGCCAAGGACCTCTGCCGTCTCACTCCTGAATGGTTTCGAGATAGGCCGCGAGCGCGACGAGCCGGCGGGGCGTCGGCGTCATGATCCCGTCGCCAGTCTCGACGAGGATGAGGTCGCCCTCTTCGAGGAGCGGCCCGAATTCCGGCATGCGCGATCCGTGCTGGTCCACCCTCGTGTAGCCGTCGATCACCGACATGACGCGCACGCGGGGAAACGTGCCGCCGTTCCGGGCGGAAATCGTGGTCAGATCGGCGGGCCGCTTGCCGAGAAGCTCGGCCGCCTCGCCGTCGCCCTTGCCGGAGGGGCCGTGGCAGGAGGCGCAGAAGGTCAGGTAGTCGGCGCGGCCGGAAACCTCGGGCCGCGTGCAGGAGGCAAGCGCGGCGATGCCACCAGCGACCAGCACCGCAATCGAAATTCCCTTGAACATGTGCATTGTCAGCCTCCCACCCTGTGTCTTCTAGCCGTAGCCGCTTGCGGAGCGCGGTGCAATCGGGTTGGACGTGGACAAAGAAGGCAGGCGGCGAGGGAGGCGAGGATGCCGGAGTGGATACGTTATGGTGTGGTGATGCTGGCGGCAGGGATCGGGATCCCGGTGCTGGCGGCGCTCAACGCGCAACTGGGCGGGCGGCTGGGCTCGCCGGCCGCCGCCGCGACGATCCTCTTCGTCGTGGCCTTCGTCGGGGCGGCAACTGTTCTTTTCGCGACCGGGCGGCCGGCCGCGCTGGCGGCGCTGCCCGGGCAGCCCAAGCACCTGTTCCTCGCCGGGCTCCTCGTCGCGTTCTACGTCCTGTCGATCACCTGGGTCGCGCCACGCTTCGGGGTCGGGAACGCGGTGTTCTTCGTGCTTCTGGGACAACTGATCTCCGCCGCCGCGATCGACCATTTCGGGCTGATGGGCGCGATGGTGAAACCCCTGACCCTCTCGCGCGGCGGCGGAATCCTCTTGATGGCGGCGGGTGTGCTGCTCACGCAACGGGCCTAGGGCTGCTGGAGCGTCTCGAGGTAGTCCACAACGGCGAGGACGCGGGCCGAGGTGATGACGGGCGTGCCGTCCGGGGCATCGGCCGCGACCTTGTCGCCTTCGAAGACGGCACCGAAAATCGGCATCGGGCCGCCGTGGGCACGCAGCCCGGTGCGGCCATCAACGACGTGGACGACGCGGAGCCAGGGGAAAGTGCCCTCGTTCCTGGCAGACAGCGTGGTCAGATCGGGAACGGTGACGGTCAGGATCTCCGTCATCGGGCCGTCGCCGTCGGCATTCTCGCCGTGGCAGCCACCGCAATGTTCGAAGAAGGTCGTTTCGCCCAGGCCGGGTTCGTCTGCCGCCACAGGGGTGGCCAGCACTGCGAGAATGGCAAGGGAAAGTAGGGCGCGCATTTCGAAACTCCGTCCGTCCGCGCCACTATAGCGCCGCGCGCCCGCCGTGCATTTGATCCGTGTCAGGCCCCGGCGAGGTCTGTCGTCAGCTGCCAGAGCGCGTCCGGAACCTCGACTTCCTCGGCCGGCACGCGGTTGGCGCCGGGCATCCGGGCGCCCTCATCCGCCGCGATGGCTTCGGCGAGGCGGGACAGGCGTTCGGCGAAGGCCGGGGAAAGCGCCGGATCGATGAGGATGTAGAACTGACCGAGGTCATGCGGCGTTCCCTCGGGCGCCTTCAGGGGCTTCACGTCGAGCGAGTTCACTCCGCCCGTCATGCCGGCGGCGAGAATTTCCACCATGAGGCCGAGGCCCCAGCCCTTGTAGCCCGCGGCCGAGACGAGCGCGCCCTTGAGCGCCTCCTCGGGGTCGGTCGTGGTGTTCCCCTCGGCGTCCACCGCCCAGCCGGGCGGGATCGAACGGCCCGCGGCCTTGGCCATCGTGATCTTCCCGAGCGCGACGGCGGCGGTGGAGAAGTCGAACTGCATGGCGAGCCCCCCTGCCCCGTCCGGTGCCGAGAAGGCGAAGGGGTTGGTGCCGAGAATGCGGGATTTGCCGCCGGGCGGCGCGACGATGGCGGAGGCGTTGGTGAAGCCCATCCCGATGAGGCCCGCCTGCGCGATCTGCTCGGTGAAGTAGCCAAGAGAGGTGCAGGTATGGGCATGCCCCACGGCTAGACAGGCCGTGCCGCACTCGCGCGCGGCCTCGAGAGCGAGGGGAAGACCGCGGGTGAAAGCGGGCTGGGCGAAGCCGAAGTTCGCATCGACCCGGACAAAGCCAGGGCGCGGGCGTTCCACGACGGGCTCCACGTCGCCGCGGACACGGCCCGAGCGGAGCTGGAGGCAGTAGCTTTCGAGGTAGTAGAGGCCGCAGATCACGTTGCCCAGTGCCTCGGCCTTGGCGACGGCGCGGGCGACCTCCGCCGCGATCCAGGGCGCGGCGCCGTGAGCGCGGAGCGCCTGGGCGCTGGTTTCCTCGATATCGCTGACGGCGACTTTGGGCATGTTGTTTTCCTTCCAGTTGCGTCGAGGATTTCCTGAACCTTGCGGAGGTCCGGCCGGTCTATGGAGTCATGGCGATGCGGCCTGCGTCCAGATGCACGGTGCGGTCCATGCGCGCGGCGAGGTCCAGGTTGTGGGTCGCTATGAGGGCCGACAGGCCGGTCGAGCGGACGAGGTCCATCAGCGTTTCGAAGACCCGGTCGGAGGTGGCGGGGTCCAGGTTGCCAGTGGGTTCGTCGGCAAGGAGGAGCTTCGGCGCGTTGGCGAGCGCCCGGCAGAAGGCCACGCGCTGCTGTTCGCCACCCGAAAGCGCCGCCGGACGATGATCGGCCCGCTCCGCCACGCCTACGCGCCCGAGAAGGTCGCGCGCGCGCGCTTCGGCGGCCTGCCTGCTCGAGCCGTTCGCAAGCTGGGGAAGCACGATGTTCTCGAGCGCGGTAAATTCGGGCAGCAGGTGGTGGAACTGGTAGATGAAGCCCACGTCGCTGCGCCGCGTCTCGGTCCGACGCCGGTCCGAAAGGCCGGTCATCCGGGCACCAGCGATCGCGACCTCGCCCCCGTCGGGCGTGTCGAGCAGCCCCGCGATGTGAAGAAGCGTCGACTTGCCCGCGCCGGAGGGCGCGACGAGCGCCACGACCTCGCCACGCTTGACGGAGAGGTCGACACCGCGCAGCACGTTCACTTCCGACGGCAGACCCCTGTTGTAGACCTTCGTGATTCCCGTGAGGGCGAGGACAGTTTCACTCATAACGCAGGGCCTCGACCGGGTTCATCCGCGCCGCGCGCCGGGCGGGGAAGATGGTGACGACGAAGGAAAGCGAGAGCGAGAGCCCCACCGCCTTGACCACGTCCCAGGCCTGGAGCTTGGCGGGCAGCCGGTAGAGGCCCCGGATCGACGGGTCCCAGGCATTCCCGCCGGTCATCCAGTTCACGAAGGACATGATCTGGTCGATGTATACCGCGATGAGGCAGCCGAGGATCAGGCCGAGGATGGTGCCGATCACGCCCGTGAAGGCGCCGCAGAGGAAAAAGACGCGCAGGACCGAGCCTTCGGTCAGGCCCATCGTCCGGAGAATGCCGATGTCGCGGCCCTTGTTCTTCACCAGCATGATGAGCCCCGAGGTGATGTTCATCGCCGCGATCAGGACGAGGATCGAGAGGATCACGAACATCACGTCGTCCTCGATGTCGAGGGCAGAGAGGAAGGCGCCGGAGGAATCGCGCCAGGTCCAGACGAAGCTGCCCTCGCCCGCGGCGGCGATGATCTCGGGGGTGATATCGTCCACCCCTTCCGGGTCCTCGACATGGACCTCGATCTGGTCGACCTGCTCTTCGCGGTTGAAGTAGCTCTGCGCTTCGGGAAGCGGCATGTATACGCGCGTCCGGTCGATGTCCCACCGCCCCGCGGTGAAGATGTAGACAACGTCATAGGCGTTGACGCGCGGGGAGGTACCGAAGGCGGTCTTTGCGCCGGAGGGCGAGATGAGTTTGACCATGTCGCCAACGGAAAGGCCAAGCTGGCGGGCGATGCCCGACCCGATCGCGATGCCCCGGTCGAAATCCCCGATCTCTCCGATGGCCTCGGCGTCTTCGCCCCCGATCCGCGGGATCGTGCGCAGGTCGTCGAGCGTGATCCCGTAGACCTCGGCCACGGTGGCACGGTCACCGAGCGTCGCCATGACCTGACCGTAGACGACGGGCGCGGCGCGGGTGACGCCGGGAACCTCGCGGATGCGTTCCGTGGCTGCGTCGTAGTCCCGCCACGTGTTCTGGAGAACGCCGTATTCGTCGACCGAACGCGGCGCGTAGACGGTGACATGGGCGTTCGCTCCGAGGATCGTGTCGACGAACTCCGCGCGGAAACCCGCGCGAACCGCCAGCGTCGCGATGAGCGCCATGACGCCGAGCGTGATGCCGATGAGCGAGATCCAGGTCATCACGCTCACGCCGCCCTCGGCCCTGCGGGCGCGCAGGTAACGCCAGGCGATCATGAATTCGAATGGTGCGAAGGGCGCGGTGCGGCTGGCCATCGTGGCTCCGGATCGGAAGTGGCGGGCAAAGTGGCCGCGACGGCCGCAAAGGTCAAGGCCGGGGCAGCGCGCGAAGGGCCATTTGCCGGCCCCGTGGCGATATTCGCCCGGAGCCGGGTCGGATCAGGCGGGACTCTGCCGGACGGACGGTCCATGCGCGGGCGATCGCGGCGGCGCCGGGGACGCGGCGCCTCCCTTCACGCGCCCGAGCCATCCATCCGTGCGATCAGGTCCGGCCGTAGATCTGCGCGATGCGGGCGACGGCGGCCTCGGGGCTCATCTCCTCGCTCTCGCCGGTGCGGCGGGAGGTGAGTTCCACGGCATGCTTGGCAATGCCGCGCGGGCCCACGGTGATCCGCCAGGGAAGACCGACCAGGTCCATCGTCGCGAACTTCGCCCCGGCCCTCTCGTCGCGGTCGTCGTAAAGGGGCGCGAGGCCCTTCTTCGCCAGTGCGGCGTAAAGCGCCTCGCAGGCGGAATCGGTCGAGGTGTCGCCCTGCTTGAGATTGACGATACCGCAGTGGAAGGGCGTCACGCCCTCGGGCCAGATGATCCCGTTGTCGTCGTGGCTCGCCTCGATGATCGCGCCGAGAAGCCGCGAGACGCCGATGCCGTGCGAGCCCATGTGGACCGGCACGCGTTCGCCCTTGTCGGTGGTCACGACCGCGCCCATCGGTTCGGAATACTTCGTGCCGAAGTAGAAGATCTGGCCGACCTCGATGCCGCGGCCGACCTTGCGGCGCTCCTCCGGGATCTTGTCGAATATCTCGGGATCGTGGGTCTCGTCGGTTCGGGCATAGGGTGCGGTGAATTCCTCGCAGATCGCCTTCACCTGATCCCGGTCGCTGTAGTTCACGTCGCGGTTGCCGAGCGTGAGGTCGGTCACGGCGCTGTCGTAGAAGACCTCGCTCTCGCCGGTCGAGGCGAGCACGAGGAACTCGTGCGTATTGTCGCCGCCGATCGGGCCGGAGGCCGCGCGCATCGGGATCGCCTTCAGGCCCATCCGCTCGTAGGTCCTGAGGTAGCTGACCATGTGGCGGTTGTAGGCGTGGATCGCAGCGTCCTTGTCGACGTCGAAGTTGTAGCCGTCCTTCATCAGGAACTCGCGGCCGCGCATGACGCCGAAGCGGGGGCGGATCTCGTCGCGGAACTTCCACTGGATGTGGTAGAGCGTCAGCGGCAGGTCCTTGTAGCTCGACACGTGCGAGCGGAAGATGTCGGTGATCATCTCCTCGTTCGTCGGGCCGTAAAGCATGTCGCGGCCGTGGCGGTCCTTGATGCGCAGCATTTCTTCGCCGTAGTCGTCATAGCGTCCGCTCTCGCGCCAGAGGTCGGCGGGCTGGAGCGTCGGCATGAGCATCGGGATATGGCCCGCGCGGATCTGCTCCTCGTGCACGATCTCCTCGATCCGGCGCAGCACGCGGTAGCCCAGCGGCAGCCAGGAATAGATGCCGGCGGCCTGCTGGCGGATCATGCCGGCGCGCAGCATCAGCCGGTGGCTGACGATCTGCGCCTCGGCGGGGTTTTCCTTGAGGACGGGGAGGAAGTAGGAGGAAAGGCGCATCGCGAAAGGACCTTGAAAGGTTTCCGGGTTCGCAACTCGTCTATGCGATAGGTCCAGCACAGGCAAGGGAATGCGGGGACTCGGGCCGGACCGGCCCGTGCCGACGGACATTTCCGGCCGCGAGGCGGGGCGCGCGCTTGCAACGATAGCCCGCTTCGGCGATGAACGGAGGCAGACGAAGGAAAGGCCCGTCATGGCTCTGCCGGCTCGGCAACAAGTGAAATACTGGGGGATCGCGGCGGCGGTCTTCCTGCTCGCCCTGTGGGGGCTGGGCAATGTCATCCTGCCGTTCCTCGTAGGCGGCGCGGTGGCCTATTTCCTTGACCCGGTGGCCGACCGGCTAGAGAGGATGGGCATGTCGCGGGCGGCGGCCACGGCCTTCATCTCGCTGGTTGCGCTGATGATCTTCATCATCGCGGCGCTCCTCGTGATTCCCTCCCTTATCCGCCAGCTCGTCCAGCTCGTGAACGCGGCGCCCACGATCGTCGGCGAGTTACAGGGGTTCCTGACGACCAAGTTCCCATCGATCATGGACAACGAGAGCGTGCTGCGCGACACGCTTCAGGGGATCGGCGAGACGATCAAGGCGCGGGGCGGAGAGCTTGCGAGCGGGATCCTCTCGTCGGCGCTGGGTTTCCTCAACTTCATCATCTTCCTGATCGTCGTGCCGGTCGTGGCCTTCTACCTCCTTCTCGACTGGGACCGGATGGTGGCCAAGGTCGACAGCTGGCTCCCCCTCGACCACGCGCCGGCGGTCCGCCGGCTGGCGCGTGAGGTCGACAAGGTCCTCGCGGGGTTCGTGCGCGGGCAAGTGTCCGTCTGCATCATTCTTGGGACCTTCTATTCCGTCAGCCTGATGCTGGCCGGGCTGGAATTTGGGCTGATCGTCGGGGCGATCGCCGGGCTCATCACCTTCATCCCCTACGTCGGCGCGCTGGTGGGCGGCGCGCTGGCGATCGGGCTTGGGCTGTTCCAGTTCTGGGGCGAATGGGTGCAGATCGGCGCGATCGCGGCGATCTTCGCGGCCGGGCAGTTCATCGAGGGCAATATCCTGACACCAAAGCTCGTGGGCGGATCGGTGGGGCTCCATCCCGTCTGGCTGCTCTTCGCGCTCTCGGCCTTCGGGACGCTCTTCGGCTTCGTCGGCATGCTCGCGGCCGTCCCCGTGGCGGCCGCGCTGGGCGTGCTGGCGCGGTTCGCTGTATCGCAGTATCTCGACAGCCGGCTCTACAAGGGCATCTCCTGGCGGAGCGAAGGCGAGGAATAGATGGCCCGTCAGCTAGCTTTCGACCTGCCCGTGCGACCGGCGCTGGGGCGAGACGATTTCCTCGTCGCGCCCTCGAACGCACTCGCGCTGAAGGCAATAGACGCGGATGGTGACTGGCCGCAGGGCAAGCTCGCCCTCGTCGGACCCGCCGGCGCGGGGAAGACGCATCTGGTCCACGTCTGGGCGGCAGCGACCGGCGCCGACGTCGTCAGGGGAATTGACCTGCCGGACGCGGACATACCCGCCATCGCAGCCGCGGGCCGCGTGGCGGTGGAGGACGCGGACCGGATCGCGGGGAACCCGGCGGCGGAAGCGGCGCTGTTCCATCTGCACAATCTCGTCCTGGCCGAGGGCGGGCGGCTTCTGATGACCGCGCGGACGGCACCACGGCGTTGGGGCCTGACACTGCCCGACCTTGCGAGCCGGGTGGAGGCAGCTTCGGTCGCGGCCATCGAGGCGCCGGACGACGCGCTTCTGGCCGCAGTTCTGGTCAAGCTCTTCGCGGACCGGCAGCTGACCGTGGCGCCGACGCTCGTCCCCTACCTCGTTACGCGGATGGAACGATCCTTCGACGCCGCGCGCAAGCTCGTCGCGGCGCTGGACGCGGCGGCGCTTGCGCAGGGGCGGCCCGTGACGCGCGCGCTCGCGGCGGATGTGCTGGACAGCGCCAGCGGGGGCGCGCAATGATGGGGCCGCGCCCGAAGCGCTAAGAAGGCACGGTAACCCGTCATGACGCAGGCAGATTTCCTGAAGGCTCCCTTCCCCGATCCCGTCACTCTTCCCGAAAGCCAGATCCGGGGGCCGAGGCGGTTCTTCAACCGGGAGCTTTCCTGGCTCGCCTTCAACTGGCGGGTCCTGGACGAGGCGGGGAACCCGCGCGTGCCTCTGCTGGAGCGGCTCCGGTTCCTGTCGATCTCGGCCACGAACCTCGACGAATTCTACACGGTACGCGTCGCGGGCCTGCGCGAACTCGCGCGGGAAGGCAATGCCACGCCTTCCGACGACGGCCTGACCCCGCGCGAGCAGCTGGTGCTGATCAACGAGGATGCGCGGCGCCTGATGCACACCCAGCAAAGCTGCTGGAACAAGCTCAGGCGCGAGATGGAGGCGGCCGGGATCATCCTTCTGACGCGCGGCAAGGTCACGAAGCGCGACGCGGCATTCCTTCAGGACTACTTCCTGAACAAGGTCTTCCCGATCCTGTCGCCCCTCGCCATCGACCCCGCGCACCCCTTCCCGTTCATTCCGAACACGGGTTTCTGCCTTGCGCTGGAACTGGAGCGCATCTCGGACAAGCGGCACCTTCAGGCGCTGCTTCCGATTCCCCAACAGATCGAGCGCTTCGTGGCGCTGCCGAGCAAGCCCGGCGAGGCGCGGTTCCTGCCGCTGGAGGAACTTCTCCTTCTCCACCTCGGCTCGCTCTTCCCCGGCTACCGGGACGTGGGCCACTGTGCCTTCCGGGTGCTGCGTGACAGCGATATCGAGGTCGAGGACGAGGCCGAAGACCTTGTACGGGAATTCGAGACCGCGCTGAAGCGCCGCCGCCGGGGTCAGGTGATCCGGATGAAAGTCACCGCCGGCGCGCCCGAGACCATCCGCGCTCTCATCATGGAAGAACTGGACGTCACGCCGGACGAGGTCGTGGAGGTCAGGGGGCTCGTGGGTATCGCGGACCTGAAGGAGCTGGTCCTGTCGACACGCCCGGACCTCTTGTGGCCGCCCTTCACTCCGCGCGTGCCGGAACGGGTCCAGGATCACGACGGCGACCTGTTCGCCGCGATCAAGCAGAAGGACATGCTTCTGCATCACCCATACGAAACCTTCGACATGGTGATCCGTTTCCTGCAGCAGGCGGCGACGGACCCGAATGTTCTGGCGATCAAGCAGACGCTCTACCGAACCTCCTACGACAGCCCCGTCGTGTCCGCGCTCTGCGAGGCGGCGGAGGCCGGCAAGTCGGTCACGGCGCTCGTGGAGCTCAAGGCACGCTTCGACGAGGCGGCCAACATCCGGCAGTCACGGCGGCTGGAGCGGGCGGGTGCGCATGTCGTCTACGGCTTCATCAACTACAAGACACACGCGAAGATCTCGACCGTGGTGCGCCGCGAGGGCGACAGCCTCGTGACCTACACCCATTACGGCACGGGGAACTACCACCCGATCACCGCGCGGATCTACACGGACCTGTCGTTCTTCACCTGCGATCCCGCGCTCGGTCGCGACGCGTCGAAGGTCTTCAACTACTTGTCGGGCTATGCGCAGCCCGAGGGGCTGGAGAACCTGGCGATTTCTCCCCTGACGCTGAAACCCCGGCTTCTGGATCTCATCGCCACGGAGGCGGACCATGCCCGTGCCGGCCGTCCGGCCGAGATCTGGGCGAAGATGAACAGCCTCATCGAATCCGAGGTCATCGACGCTCTCTACGCGGCGAGCCAGGCGGGCGTGAAGATCAACCTCGTCGTCCGCGGCATTTGCGGGCTCCGGCCCGGCATCAAGGGCCTGTCGGAAAACATACGGGTCAAATCCATCGTCGGGCGGTTCCTCGAACACAGCCGGATCGTCTGCTTCGGGAACGGACAAGGTCTGCCCTCAAAGCGCTCGCGGGTCTTCATCTCTTCGGCGGACTGGATGGGGCGGAACCTGTCGCGGCGCGTCGAAACGCTGGTCGAGACGAAGAACGACACCGTGAAGGCGCAGATCGTGCGCCAGATCATGGCGGCGAACCTCGCCGACGAGGCGCAAAGCTGGATCCTGCAGCCCGATGGCAAGTTCGTCCGCCACCTGCCCGAGGGCCGGACGGACCTGTTCAACTGCCACCGGTTCTTCATGGAAAACCCGTCACTCTCCGGGCGCGGCTCGGCAGGAGCGAGCGACGTGCCGGAACTAGCCCATGGAAGGGATTGAATTTTCCCGCCGTGCCGGGGCAGTTTGAGACCACTGCGAGTCACACCGGGGGGCGTGAACAATGGATGCGAAGCACAGGGCGCCCGCGGACGACGGGGGGCCGTTCGGCCGCCCGCTGTTCGAAGATTCGTCGGCGCGGGCCCTGTCGCGCGTGGGCGTGGTGGACGTGGGCTCGAACTCCGTGCGCCTCGTGGTTTTCGACGGCGCGGCGCGCAGCCCCGCCTATTATTACAACGAAAAGATCATGTGCGGCCTCGGCCAGGGCCTGGCCGAGACGGGCAAGCTCAATCCGGAGGGGCGGAAGCGGGCCCTCGCCGCGCTGAAGCGTTTCGCGCTTCTGGCGAAAGGAATGGAGATGGCGCCGCTGAGCTGCGTCGCCACCGCGGCGGTGCGCGAAGCCTCGGACGGGCCGGAGTTCCGCAAGGAGGTCGAGCGGGAGACCGGGCTGAAGCTCCACGTCATTGACGGCGATGAAGAGGCGCGGCTGTCGGCGCAGGGGGTTCTGCTCGGGTGGCCGGACGCCGAAGGGCTGGTCTGCGACATCGGCGGCTCGTCGATGGAACTCGCGGAGGTTTCGGGCGGCAAGGTAGGGCGGCGCGTGACTTCGCCGCTTGGGCCGTTCCGGCTTCAGCAGGTCACGGGTGGCAAGAAGGGACTGAGAAAGCACATCAAGGACGTGCTCGAGAAACTCGCCGCAGAAATGGGCACACATCACAAGCGGATCTATCTCGTCGGCGGTTCATGGCGAGCGATCGCGCGACTGGACATGGAGCGGCGGGGCTACCCGATGACGGTTCTCCACGAATACCGGATGACACCGCAGTCCGTGCTTCAGACGATCTCCTGGATCGGGGAAAGCGATCTTGCGACCCTGCGCGCCCGCACCGGAACCGGGGCTGAGCGTATGGCGCTGGTGCCGCTCGCCTCGGAGGTCCTTCAGGGCATCGTTCGGGTGTTCAGGCCGAAGGAGATCGACGTTTCGGCCTACGGGATCCGCGAGGGGCTCCTTTACGAGCAGATGCCGGAGAAACTCAGGAAGCGCGACCCGCTGATCGAAGCGGCCAGAGTGGCGGAACAGGCCTCGGCGCGGATGCCGGGCTTCGGCAAGAAGCTCTACCACTTCCTCCTTCCGCTCTTCCAGGACGCGCCTCCCGAAAAGCTCAGGCTCGTGAAAGCCGCGTGTCTTCTGCACGACACGACCTGGCGCGCGCACCCCGACTACCGGGCGGAAGCCTGCTTCGACAACGTCACGCGGGCGAACCTCGGCGCGCTCAGCCATCCGGAGCGGGTGTTCCTTGGGCTCACGCTTCTGCACCGCTACAAGAACTCGCGCACCGGATCGCGGCTCGCGCCCCTGTTCGCTCTCCTCTCGGCGAAACAGATCCAGGAGGCCGAAGTTCTTGGGAAAGCCATGCGGTTCGGGGCGATGTTCTCGATCCGCTCGCCCTCTGACGCAGGCGAACTGCGTTACGACCGCGAGAAGCGCCTCCTGGAACTGGTGCTGCACCCCAAGAAGGAAGCGCTCTTCGGCGAGGTTGCGGAGGCACGCTTCGCATCCCTCGCGGCGTCCCTGAAAGTGAAGACAAAGATTACGCGGGCGAAGGCCTGATCGGCCCCCTCAGAGCTCGATCTCGCCCTCTGGCGGCAGCGGCGGCGGCGGAACGTTGCGCCGGCGGATGATGATGTCGCCGTTCGGCAGCATCTCCGGCGGGTCGTAGTTGCGGATGTCGTCGATCATTTCGGAAAGATCCCGCAGCGCCGGCTCGATCTCGCTCAGCGCGGTTCCAAGTTCGAGTTGCAGATCGTCGAGCGCCGGCTTCATCTCGTTCAGCATGCTGCGCATGATGATCTTCGCCCCCTCCTCGAGGAGGGAGAAGCCTTCCTCGACGCCCGCTTTGGGTTCGGCATCAGTTTCCTGAGCCGATACGGGAAACGCGGCGAGGCACAGGGCCAGAAGGGCGGGCGCGAGACGTGTCATGCCTACAATTTAAGGCAAGTCGCGCCCTTTTTTGAGTCAAAGATCGAGGTCGATCGTCACGGGGTAGTGATCGGACGCGGTCAGGAGCGCCTCGCGCAGTTCCGGAACGGCGTAGCAGCCGGGGTCGTCGAAGGGGTGCCAGATGCGCCACTTCGGGCCTGTCGCGCGGATGTCCGGTGAAACCATGATGTAGTCGAGAAGAGCCGAGAAATACTGCCCCTCGGAGTCGAGATAGAAGCGCGCCGTCGCGGGGTGGGCGCCGAGTTTCTTTCCGATCACCGCGCGCGCGTGCGGATCGAAGAGCCGCGTGGGCTTCGGTTCGTCCCATCCAAGGACGATCTCGACGCCGGAACGGCCGAACAGCTTCTCGAAGTCGTCGAGTCCCGGACCGTCATTGAAATCGCCCATGACGATGAGGCTGTCGCCGTTGGCGAGGTGTTCCAGCACTCGGGCGCGCAGCCAAAGGCATTGCGCAAGCTGCTTGCGCCGGTTCTCGATCGCGATGCGCTGAAGGTGGGCGGGGCCGTTCACCCCATGCGGGGCCTTGGACTTGATGTGGACGCCAATCATCCGGAACTCTCGGCCAGACGCGGACGTGGCGGCGATCTCGAGCGGCGGCTTCGAGAAGGACACGAGGTCGAGCGAGCCGTCAATGTTGAGGTCGATGCGGAACTGTCGGTCGAAGCGGGGCGCAGGGGCGCCGTCTTCCTGGTGGTTCCCCTTCGGATCGTGCACGGCGGTGAGCCGGTCGGGATCGTAGAGCAGCGCGATTTCCTGCTGCGTGTCGTTCGAGAAGCCGATGAGCGCCCGGCGCGTACGCAGATCGTAGTGGGCAGCGAAAGTTTCCAGCATCTCGACCGTCTGGCGACGGCGGTTGTTGTCGGGCGCCTCCACGATCATCACCGCGTCGGCGTCCATCGCGGTGAACACGATGCCCAGCGAGCCCAGCTGATCCGCGCGCGTGACGTTGTGGCGGGCGGACCAACCGTTGTCCTCAAGAAGGTTGCCTCGCGCATCGAACAGGTTCGCGAACCATTCGACGTTGTATGTGGCGATGCGCATCGTTTCCCCTCAGGCGGCGCGGGCGTGGCTGATCTCCTCCCAGGCGCGGTTGACGGCGATGAGCCGCGCCTCGGCCAGTTTCACGGCCTCCTCGGGAAGGCCGCGGGCGGCCATGCGGTCGGGATGCGTTTCCCTGACAGCGGCGCGCCAGGCGGCGCGGACTTCGTCCAGGGCGGCTCCGTGGTCGACGCCGAGGACGGCGTAAGGGTCGGGCGGCGCGTCCGGAACATGGCGGCCGACAAGACTGCGGAAGCAGCGTTCGCCAAGTCCGAAGATCTCGGCCACGCGACGCAGGAAAGCGTCTTCCGCGTCGTGGTATTCGCCGTCGGCGGTGGCGATGCAGAAAAGCCCTTCCATCAGGTCGATCAGCACCTCGTCGCCCGCGCCGAACATGCCGGCGATCTTTCGCGCGTAGGCTTCGAAGCCGGCGACGTCCTGGCGTGCAAGGTTGAAGACGCGCGCGGCGTTTGCCTCCTCGCCGGGCTGGATGGTGAAGACCTTGCGGAAGGCGGTGACTTCGTCGCGCGTCACCCGTCCGTCGGCCTTGGCCATCTTCGCGCCGAGCGCGATCACCGCGATGGTGAAGGCGACAGAACGTTCCGGAGGCGTGCGCAGGCGGTCGAAGACGGCGGCAAGACCGTCGCCCTTCGCGAGCACCGACAAGGCTTCGGTTATGCGTGTCCAGACAGACATGTAGGAAGCATAGACCTCCGTGAGGGCGGTGTCAGGCCCGCGCGCCGATCCGTGTCACAGAAATTTCTGCATGAGCACGAGATCCAGCCAGCGGTCGAACTTGTAGCCCACGTCGCGAAGCACCGCCGTTTCCCGGTAACCGAGCGCGGCGTGAAAGGCGCGGCCCTCGGGGTTCGCGGCGCTCACGCCCGCGAAGACCGAACGGGCCCCTCCCGCGCGGGCATGATCCTCGACCGCGGCCATGAGCGCCCGGCCGACGCCCCTGCCCCGGCAGTCGGGCGCCAGGACCACCGTGTGCTCCATGGTGCGGGCATAGCCCGGGCCGGCGCGGAACTGCCCGTAGGTCGCAAAGCCGAGGATGCGCCCGTCCTCCTCGGCGACGAGGAAGGCGTAGCCCGCCGCTTCCTTCTCGGCCAGCGTGGCGGCGAGGCCCTCGGGCGTCTTTTCGGCGGTCGTGAAGGTGATGAGCGTGTCGCGGATGACTGGGTTCCAGATCGCGGCGATCGCAGGGCAATCGTCGGGCGTAGCGGGTCGGATCATGCAAGCAGCCTTGGACCGAGAGGTGTGGCGATTTCGGCCATCAGGGCCGCGTCCGGGCCCGGTACGATACTGACGCGGGTGTCGGCAAGGGGGAGCGCCGCGCGAAGCGCCTCGGCGCGGGGATGCGTGACGGTAAGGCGCGTCAGCCGGCAGCCCACATCGGGCAACCGCGCGGAGGGATGCGCTTCGCCTTCCCATTCGATGAACGCGGGGAACGCGTCGTCGAAGGGGAGCCGGCCCGTCTCCGTGACACCCATGCGCCAGCGCAGGTCGCCGCGTTCCAGCGCGACGGGGCGGCCGGCGCCCTTCGGCGCGGCCGCGAGTGCCGCATCCAGATCGGGAACGCGGACGACCCAGTTCGCGAGTCGCGGCGGGCCATCGAATTCGTCAAGCCTGAACCAGCGTGGATGGGCGGGCTTCGCCGCCTCCGGGTCGATGGCGATGACTTCCAGATACAACCCCGGGCCGAGGGACAGCAGCCTGTTGTGCGTGCCCATGAGGGGATGCCGGCCACCCGGCGCGAGGGAGATGCCAAGCACCTCCTCTACCGCCCGCGTGCCCTCTTCCAGAGTTCGCGCGGCAATCGCGATGTGATCGAGTTCCATCGACGCCTCCGATTTGTCGGCGCATCCTATGGTTTGCGGCCTCTGTGCCACAAGAGGCACGAAAGCTGCCTCCAAGTCGTTGACTTCGTGACATTCGACACCATGTCCGATGAGAACAGGCCCTACACACGAACAGGATTTCCGATGTCTCTTGTCCGCGCGCTCGACCGGTTCTTCGCTCATGAAGCCGCCGGTGGCGTCCTTCTGATGCTTTCCGCAGCCCTTGCACTGATCGTCGCGAATTCGGGGCTCTCATCCGTCTATCACGGCATTCTCGACCTGAAGTTCTCTGTGCTGTTGGGCGGCGAGGGCCTCTCGAAGCCCCTGATCCTCTGGATCAACGACGGCCTCATGGCCGTTTTCTTCTTCCTGATCGGCCTGGAATTGAAACGCGAGATGGTCGAGGGAAAACTCAAGAACCCCCGCGACGTGATGCTGCCGGGCATGGCGGCGCTCGGCGGGATGGTGGCGCCTGCCATTGTCTACCTCGCGTTCACATGGGGTAATCCCGCGCTGACCGGCGGCTGGGCAATCCCGGCAGCGACGGACATCGCCTTCGCGGTCGGCGTGCTCGCGCTGCTCGGTTCCCGCGTTCCAGCGGCTCTGAAGGTGTTCCTCCTGACGCTCGCGATCCTCGACGACCTTGGCGCGATCGTCATAATCGCCCTCTTCTACACCGCGGAACTGAAGATCGACTTCCTCTGGCTGTCGCTCATCCCGCTCGCCGGGCTCTGGTGGATGAACTACAAGGGCCTGCACCGGATCGCGCCGATCATCCTGATGGGCGTCGTCCTGTGGGTGCTGGTGCTGAAGTCCGGGGTTCACGCGACGCTCGCGGGTGTGGTCACGGCCTTCTTCGTGCCGATGACCGACCGCTACGGCAAATCCCCCCTCCACTCGCTGGAGCACGGGCTGTCGCCGTATGTCCTGTTCCTGATCGTTCCGATCTTCGCCTTCGCGAACGCGGGGGTGGTGCTGCAGGGCCTGACGCTTTCCGACCTCTTCGCGCCCCTTCCCCTTGGCATCGCCTTGGGGCTCGTGATCGGCAAGCAGGCGGGCGTCTTCGGCGTGACCTGGCTTGTGGTGAAGGCCGGTTGGGCAAGTCTGCCCCATGCCGTCACATGGGCGCATGTCTACGGCCTCGCATGCCTTGCCGGCATCGGCTTCACCATGTCGCTGTTCATCGGATCGCTGAGCTTTTCCGATCCCGCGCTGATGAACGCGGTCCGGCTTGGCGTTCTGGCGGGTTCGGCGATCTCCGCCATCATCGGCTTCTCGGTGCTCCGCTTCACCCCCACCGCCGAAACGAAGCACGAGGAGCCCGCCACGCAGCCGGCGCAGTGACCTGACGGGCGGCGCAGGTCACGCCCCCGCCGCTCCGTTCTTCCAGGGTGCCAGCAGCGCGGCGACGGCGGCGCTGTTCGGTGTCTCGACACCAAGCTCTCGCCCCATCCGCGCCACGGCTCCGCAGATCCGGTCGACTTCCAGCGGCTTCCCCTGTTCGAGGTCATGCGCAGTGGAGGACCTCGCCTCGTCCGGCAGGCGCGCGAACAGGGACATGGTCCGTTCGACCGCGTCCTCTGGAAGCGAAACCCCGCGGGCCCGCCCCACGGCTTCGGCCTCGGCAACCAGACCATGGAAGAAATCCAGTAGATCGGGGTTCCCCCGGATGTCGCGGAAACGGCAACGCGCGCCGGCGGTCGCGCCGCTCACAGCGTTGAAGAGCAGGAACTTCATCCAGAGGTCGACGGTGACATCGTCGCAGTCCGGCGTCGCGATCCCGGCAGCGCGGAACGCCGCGATGATTCGGCTCACCCCGGGGGAGGATTGGCCGCCACTCCGATCGCCGAGCGTGAAGCTGCTCATGTCGCCGTACTGGGTAACCTCACCCGGCGCCGTGATGTTCGAGAATATCCGCGCGACACCGATGAGCGTATTGCCCTCACCGCAGGCCGCAGCGAGCAGGTCCGGCGCATCGACGCCATTCTGGAAGGGCAGCACGAGCGTTTCCGGCCCCATGTGCGGGCGTGCGGCGTCGATCATCCCGGGCAGGTCCTGCCCCTTGACCGCGAAGATCATCAGCTCCGCCCGCGGAAACTCCGCAATCCGATCGCTGATCGCTTCCGGGCGCACGACGGTTTCCCGGCCATCCTCGATCAGCCGCAGGCCGGTGGAGCGGATCGCGTCGAGATGCGCCCCGCGGGCGAGGAGCGAAACCGAGTGACCGGCCGGTGCGAGCTTCGCCGCGAGGAAGCCGCCGATGCCGCCGACCCCCAGGATAGTGATTTTCATCCCCGTCCCTCCCGGTCATTTCCCCGAGAGCGTAGCAGCCCCCGGGGAAATTGAAAGACGAAGGTCTCAGGCGGCCCGAGCCTCGCGGATGAGCCGAAGGATATCCTTCGCGGCCGAGGGGATGTTCGTCCCCGGCCCGAAGATCGCCTTGACGCCGGCCTTCTTCAGGAAGTCGTAGTCCTGCTGCGGGATAACGCCGCCACAGATCACGATGATGTCCTCCGCGTTCTTATCCTTCAGCGCCTCGATCAGTTTCGGCGCGAGCGTCTTGTGCCCCGCCGCCTGCGAGGAGATCCCGACCACGTGGACGTCGTTGTCCACCGCGTCCTGCGCGGCCTCCTCGGGCGTCTGGAACAGCGGCCCCACGTCGACGTCAAAGCCGATATCGGCGAAGGCCGTGGCGATGACCTTGGCGCCGCGGTCATGGCCGTCCTGACCCATCTTCACCACGAGCATTCGAGGCCTGCGGCCTTCTTCCTCCGCGAAGTTCTCGACGTCCTTCTGGATCGCCGCGAAGCCCTCGTCGCCTTCGTAGGCCGAACCGTAGACCCCCGCGAGGGTCTTAACCTCGGCCCTGTGACGGCCGAAGACCTTTTCCATCGCCATGCTGATCTCTCCTACGGATGCCCTTGCCCGCGCGGCCTCGACGGCCGCCTCCAGAAGGTTCCCGCCCTCGCGCGCACGGCGTTCGAGTTCGGCAAGCGCCGCCTCGCAGGCCGCCGCGTCGCGGGTGCCACGAACCTTCTCCAGCCGCGCGATCTGCGCCGCGCGGACCTTCTGGTTGTCGATGTCGAGGATGTCGATCGGCTCCTCTTTCGAGAGGCGATACTTGTTCACCCCGACGATCACTTCCCCGCCCCGGTCGATCATGGCCTGCCGTCGGGCGGCGGATTCCTCGATCCTGAGCTTCGGCATGCCCGAGATGACAGCCTTCGTCATGCCGCCCATCGCCTCGACCTCCTCGATCAGCGCCCAGGCCTTTTCGGCGAGCTCCGCCGTGAGGCTTTCGACGTAGTAGGAGCCCGCCAGCGGATCGACGACCTTCGTCACGCCCGTCTCCTCCTGGAGGATGAGCTGGGTGTTCCTCGCGATACGTGCCGAGAATTCGGTCGGCAGCGCGATCGCCTCGTCGAGAGCGTTCGTATGGAGCGACTGGGTGCCACCAAGCACGGCCGCCAGCGCCTCGTAGGCGGTGCGGACGACGTTGTTATAGGGGTCCTGCTCCTGAAGGCTCACGCCCGAGGTCTGGCAATGGGTGCGCAACATGAGGGAGGACGGCTTCTTCGGATTGAACTCGGACATGATCCGGTGCCAGAGGAGCCGTGCCGCGCGGAGCTTCGCGGCCTCCATGAAGAAGTTCATGCCGATGGCGAAGAAGAACGACAGCCGCCCGGCGAAGGCATCCACGTCCATGCCGCGGGCGAGCGCGGCGCGTACGTATTCGCGCCCGTCGGCGAGCGTGAAGGCAAGCTCCTGCACCAGGTTCGCGCCCGCCTCCTGCATGTGGTAGCCGGAGATCGAGATCGAGTTGAACTTCGGCATCTCGGCGGCCGTGTATTCGATGATGTCTGCGACGATCCGCATCGAAGGCTCGGGCGGATAGACGTAGGTGTTCCGCACCATGAATTCCTTCAGGATGTCGTTCTGGATCGTGCCCGACAGCGCGGCGCGGTCCACGCCCTGTTCCTCGCCGGTGACGATGAAGTTCGCAAGGATCGGGATCACCGCGCCGTTCATCGTCATCGAGACGGAGATCTTCTCGAGCGGGATGCCGTCGAAGAGGATCTTCATGTCCTCGACGCTGTCGATGGCGACGCCGGCCTTGCCCACGTCACCCACGACGCGGGGATGGTCGCTGTCGTAGCCACGGTGCGTCGCGAGGTCGAAGGCGACGGAGACGCCCTGTTGCCCGGCGGCGAGAGCCTTGCGGTAGAAGGCGTTCGATTCCTCCGCCGTGGAGAAGCCCGCGTACTGGCGGATGGTCCAGGGGCGGCCCGCGTACATCGTCGCACGGGGGCCGCGCGTGAAGGGCGCGAGGCCCGGAAGCGAGCCCATATGGCCGAGACCCGCCGTGTCGGCCTCCGTGTAGAGAGGCTTCACGTCGATACCCTCGAGCGTGTTCCAGGTCAGGGAAGCGAGCGGGCGGTCCCGCAGTTCCTTCCCGGCGAGCTTGACCCAGTCCGCGTGTTTGTCCGTCATCACCTTGTCCTTCCTACTCTCCGGTCATGCCGCAAGGGGCTGCGCCCATGCTCCCGGTAACTTCACTTTCGATGAAACTCATTCCCGGCAGGGTTCCAGAACGGAACCAGGCCAGATCTTCGGCATAGTGTTGGCCGAGCGTCGCGCGCTCGGATTCCGAAAAGGGCATCCAGCGCCCTTCGCCCGCCCCGATGGCGGCCGCAGCCCCCGGCTCTCCGCGCCGCGCAAGGCGGCGGCGAAGCGTCGGCCGGTCGGGCGAGGCGTTGCGCGGCGCGAGGTCGGGGGAGACGCCGGAGGGCAGCGGCGCGCCTTCCGTGAGCGCGTGGAACTGGCGAGTGGCGTAGCCGCCGAGGCTCTCGAAGGGCCAGACCGTGAGTGTCGCCTCGGGGAAGGCCCTGCGCGTGGCGCGGGCGACGTCGGTCCAGCCGTGCCGATTGCGCAAAAGCGCCTGCAGTCTGCTCGCGTCGGGCATCGCGCCGCCGCGACCGACCGCAAATGCGAGGGTAGAGGACCACCAGTCCCCGTACCCACGGATCGACAGGGCCACGCGGGTCACGCGTCCACCGAACGCCTCGGCGATGCGGACGAGGCGCGGCGCGGCGTCGGGATAGAGGCTCGCCGTGAGGAGGTTGTTGCGGATCGAGCCGGGCATGTTCTCCTCGGACACGATGAGGCGGGTCATGCCGGAAGCCTCCAGCAGCCGGATCTCTTCCGCGATCCGCGCCGCCGACAGATCGGCCGCCCTCTCCACATCGCGGGTGACCTTGGCCGGGTTCTTGATGAGCCCCTCGAAGAGCCCGACGCGCGTGCGTTTCGGCCCCCAGACCGCCGTGCCCGCCGCCGCAAGCGGTCCGGCGTTGGCCGCCATCCAGTGCTGGAGCGACGAGGTGCCGGTGCGATGCGCGCCGATATGGAGGATGATCTCCACCGGGGTCACCTCCCCCCCGGTCGATCGGTCGCGGCAACCCGGAGTGATTTCTCCGCGATTCCGGGCTTTTGCTGTTTGGCCCCGGCCCGCCGCTGTCCTATATCGGGATCGAAAGGGAGGACGATGACAAGGTTCATGTTGTTCGCGGCACTGGCTTTATGGCCCTTTGCCGCCATCGCACAGGAAGCCGGAGCCGACGCCCCGGCGGACCCGGCTGCGGAAGAGCAGCCGGCAGGTTTCCAGCCCATAGTCGCAGACGGCGTGAACCTCGACGATTTCCTGTGGCGCAACCGCGTCGTCGTCGTCTTCGCGCAGAGCGAATTCGACCCCGCCTTCGGCGAGCAGATGCGCAATTTCGAGGCCCGCTGGCCCGAGATGGAGGAGCGCGACGTCGTGGTCATCACCGACACCGACCCGGCCGCGATGTCCTCCGTTCGCCAGAAGTTGCGCCCGCGGGGGTTCCAGCTCGTCCTCATCAGCAAGGACGGGGTCGTGGTCCTGAGGAAGCCGTTCCCCTGGGACGTGCGCGAATTGTCCCGTGCGATCGACAAGCTGCCCCTCCGACAGGAGGAGATCAGGCTGAAACGCTCCGGCTTGCAGTGACGGGTCATCCGCGCGGCTCCGCGAACGTGAAGACGGAACGGTCAGGCAGCGTCGGCGCGAATTCGCGGAGCGCCTCGGTCAGTTCCGGAACGAGTTCGGGGCTTGTGGCGTAGAAGGTCACGACCCAGCCCCCGAGAACCGCGCGCGGGATCCTGAGGTCGAGCGAGCCGAGCTTCACCCAATCCTCGCCGACATAATCGCCGACCCAGCTGTCGTAGACCATCGCGACACCTACGCCATGTTCGGCGGCAAGCGTCCCAACCCAGCGCGGGTCGTCTCCGGTCAGGCGCAGTTGACGCGCCTCGTCAGAGGCCAGCCCCCAGAGATCGAGGACATAGTGCGGATTGCCCCAGGCCACCCGACCGATATCGTTCACGGCCACGGGACGGTGGGCGAAATCCTGCGCGAAACGCGCCATCTGGCCCTGCTGCAGATGGATGCCCAGAGATGCCCAGCGCCCGCTCTGGAGAGCCGTCACGAGGTAGTAGCTGCCGCCCGCGAGGGTGAGGACGGCAAAGATGGCCGCAATCGGTCGGCAACCACGCGCGTTCGCCCCGGCAAGCCCGAGGATCGCGGCAAGGCCAAGGACCAGCGCGCCGAGAATGTAGATCTCGTACCGGTTGAGCCAGCCGACGAGGCCGAGCCCCATATGCGCGAGCCCGGAAAAGCCGATCGCATAGCAGAAGAGCCTCAGGTCGTTCCGCCCCCCGGCACCGAGGAGCGGCGCGGAGGCGAGCGAAAGGAGCGACAGCCCGAGGATGATCCAGCCCGGGAACTCGGTCAGGTTGAGTAGCATCGTCGCCAGAAAGCGCGCGGGCAGGCCATATTCCTCCGTCCCGGGAAGTGCGAGCTTCGCATTGACGGAGTTCGGCAGCGGGTCGAGGCCCAGCGAGAGCAGAAAACCCACGAAAGCCAGAGCCGGGATCAGCGCCGCGAACCCGAGGAGGAAGCCCGCCCGCCAGCGGCCCAGCACCGCGACCATGCCCGCCGCCGACAGCGCGAGCGCGAGCCCCTCGAGCCGGAACGCCGGGGAGAAGAAGACCCCGAGTAGGAGCGCGGGGCCGATCCGCCCCTCGATCACGAAGCGGGTGAGGCCGCAGACGATCGCCAGCGTCGCGGCGAGGTGCAGCGTATGCTCCATCCCCGTATAGGCAAGGCCGTAGGCGTTGACCGCCAGGGGCCCCAGCGCCGCGAGCGCGATCCCGGGCCATGCCTGCGTCATCCGGCCATACCCCGCGAGCGCAAGCGTCCGGCCCCAGAGGAAGGCGGCGAGGATCAGCCCGACCGCGTTCCAGGCGACGGGCAGGAAACGGTGCGCTTCGGTCCCCGCGAAGGGCGTGAGCAGGAACGGATAGAGCGGCGAAGACGCGGCCGAGGCGAATTCGCCTTCATTGATACCGTACCCGCCGCGCGCGATTTCCTCGGCCATCGAAAGATGGATGTAGACGTCGTCCAACGGGTATTCGAAATATCCGCCGGTCGAAAGAAAGGCCGTTACCTCCATCCCCAGGAAAGCGAGAAGCGCCGCCGCCACCGCGATGAGCGGCAGGCTGACCGAAGTCCCCCGCGTGCCGGTGCTGCCCATCGTCATTTCTGTCATCTGCCTGCTCCAGTTTCTTTTTCGAGAGCGCCGAGCCATGCGAGCCGTCGTGTCGACCCAAGCCCTGCCTCGTCCAGTTTCACCTCTCCTTCGTACCGGAATTCCACGCCTTCGGGCAAAGTCGGCCGGAACCGCTCGAGAGCCTCGAGAAGCGCGGGAACCTCGTCGGGCGAGGTTGCGTAGAAAGATATCGACCAGTCCCCGAGGCGGGACGGCTCTGTCGCGACCGCAAGCTCGCCCAGCCGGACCCAGTCTTCGCCGGTGTGCTGTCCGATCCAGCTGTCCAGAACCATCGCCAGCCCGACCTCCGCCCGCGCCGCCAGCGTTCCCGCCCAGCGCGGGTCTTCGCCTTCCAGGCGAAGATGTCTCGCCTCGTCGGAGGCAAGACCCCAGAGGTCGAGGACGTAGTTCGGGTTGCGCCAGCTGACGTGCCCGATGTCATTCACGGCAACGGGCGCCTCGACGTATTCCCGCGTGAAGCGCGCCATCTGCGCGTGCAACTGCCACAACAGTTGCGGCGCCCATACGACCCTCGTTGCCGCATCATGTGCATAGAACCCGCCGGCCAGTGCCGTCATTACGGCCAGAGGAAGCGCAATGGCCGCCCTTCCGCGCGACGACACGCCGCTGCCTTGCCCGGCCAGCCCGAGGATCGCGGCGAGCCCGAGAACCAGCGCGGCGAAGATGTAGATCTCGTAGCGGTTCAGCCAGCCCACGTGGCCAAGGCCCATGTGCGCGAGCCCGGAAAAGCCGATCACGTAGCAGTACAGCCGCAGATCGGCCCGCCCCTCGCGACCGAGGATCGGCGCGGCGGCAATCGACAGAATAGAGAGACCGAGGACGACCCAGCCCTGGAGCTTTTCCAGGTTCAGCATCAGCGTGGCGACGATGCGCGTCGAGAGGCCGTAATCTTCACCGGCGGCCACCGCAAGCTTCGCGGCCACGGAATTCGGCAGCGGCTCGAGGCCCAGCGCGACAAGAAAACCCGCGAAGGTAGCCACCGGGAGCAGCGCTGCGAATCCCAGCAGGAGGCCCGCCCGCCATCGGCCGAGCAACGCGACCATGCCCGCCGCAGAGAGCGCGAGCGCGAGCCCCTCGAGCCGGAAAGCCGGGGAGAGGAGGACCCCGAGAACGAGCGCCGCGCCGATCCGCCCCTCGACCACGAAGCGGGTGAGGCCACAGATGATCGCCAGTGCCGCCGCGAGATGCAGCGTGTGCGCCATCCCCGCATAGGCGAGACCGTAGGCATTCACCGCCAGCGGCCCCAGCGCCGCGAGCAAGATGCCGGGCCAGATCCGCGTCATCCGGTCGTACCCGGAGAGCACGAGCGTCCGTCCCCAGAGAAAGGCGGCGAGGATCAGCGCGAGCGTGTTCCAGAGAAGCGGCAGGAAACGCTGCGCCTCGGTCCCGGCGAAGGGCGTGAGGAGGAACGGATAAAGCGGCGACGATGCCGCCGAGGCATATTCGCCCGTGTTGATCCCGTAGCCGCCAAGCGTGATCTGCTCGGCGATCGAAAGATGGATGTAGACATCATCCAGCGGGTACTCGAAATGACCGCCGGTAGAGACGAAAGCCGTTACCTCCATCCCCAGGAAGGCGAGGAGTGCCGCCGCCACCGCGATGAGCGGCAGGCTGACCGAGGCGCCCTGCGTTCCGGTTCTGCCCATCGTCATATCCGCCATCTGGCCGCTCCCACCGGCTCCCGATGCCCTTTGTTGCCACCGTCCGCGACGAAGTCCCTCCCCCCTCATCACGCCTCTCCCTCGAAGTGGAAGACCACGCCGTCGGGCAGTGTCGGCACGAATGCGTGGAGCGCCGCCGTCAACTCGGGCACGAGCACGGGCTCCGTGGCGTAGAAACTCACCTCCCAGTCACCGAGAATGCCGCGACGGTTCATGAGTTCGAGCTTGCCGAGCCGAACCCAATCCTCGCCCACGACATCGCCGAACCATTTGTCGTAAATCATCGCGAATCGAACGCCGGCTCCGCTCGCCAGCGTGCCCGCCCAACGCGGATCAGTCCCCGAAAACCCCATCTCCAGAGCCTCGTCCGAGGCGAGGCCGAAGAGGTCGAGCACGTAGTCCGGGTTGCCCCAGGAGACGCGGCCAATGTCGTTCACCGCCACCGGCCCGCCGACATAGTCCTGCGCGAAGCGGGCCATCTGCGCCTGCTGAAGATGGATCGCCAGCGGAGCCCAGCGACCATTGCGGGCCGCCTGGTCGCCGTAGAAGCCGCCGCTTGCGACCAGGAGGAGCGCGAGCGCGGCTCCGGCAAGGATGCGCGGGAAAGCCCGCGTTTCCGAAAGACCGATGATGGCTGCAATACCCAGCGCCAGGGTGGCGAGAATGTAGACCTCGTAGCGGAACGGCCAGCCGACACGGCCGCCGGCGAGCTGGGCAAGGCCGGACAACGCAAGGGCGTAGGCGATCAGGCGAAGCCCCGCGCCATAGCGTTCGCCCCGTCCCACAAGCGGGGCGACGATGAACGCCAGGACCGAGAGTGCAAGCAGTATCTGGCCAGGCACCTCGGCCAGGTTGATCCGGATCCAAGCCAATACGCGGGTCACCGCGTCGGCGTCCGTTTGAATCTGAAGGCCCAGCTTCGCCTCGATCGAATTCGACACCGGACTGAGTCCGATCGATACGAGGTAGGCCGAAAAGACCACCGCCGGGATCAGCGCAAGAAAAACAAGGAGAATGCCCGCCCGCCGGCGCCCCAGAAAGAAGACCACGCCGGCCGCCGAAAGCGCGAACGCGAGGCCCTCCAGCCGGAGCGCGGGGGATAGAAAGACACCAACGACAAGCGCAGGACCGATCTGGCCCTCGGTCACGAAGCGAACGAGGCCCATGAGGATCGCGAGGCTGGCCGCGAGGTGGAGCGTGTGTTCCATCCCCATGAAGGCAAGGCTGGGGGCGTTGACCGCGAGAAGGCCGAGCGCCGCGAGCACGAGGCCCGGCCACGAGGGCCGGTCGTCGAGCGCATACCCCGAAAGTTCGAGCGTACGCCCCCAAATCCATGCGGCGAGGATCAGGGCGAAAGTGTTCCAGAGAAGCGGCAGGAAACGCTGCGCCTCGGTTCCGGCGAACGGGGTCAGCAGGTAGGGGTAGAGCGGCGAGGAGGCGGCCGAGGCATATTCACCCGTATTGATTCCGTAACCGCCCTTTGCGATCTGCTCGGCCATTGAGAGGTGGATATAGACGTCGTCGAGCGGATATTCGAACACTCCGCGCGTCGAGATCAGGGACACGATCTGCAGCAGCAGGAAGCCCGCCAGAGTGGCCAGGATCGACAGCGCAGGCAGGCTGGGGATCCTCACCCCGGCGCGCATTCCACCCTCCCCTTTTCGAGGAGCCGGACACGCCCGCTCAGCGCGGCTATCCGGGCGAGGTCGTCGCGATATCGCGCCTCCATCGCCGTCGACTCGCTGGAGGAGAACCGCGGCGGTGCCGCCGGAACCGTCCCGCGCAGTGCCTCCAGGCGCTCCTTGAGCGCTTCGGGGGAGATGCCGGGTTCACCTTCGCGGATCCGGTGGATCAACTCGCAATCGGCCCCGTCGCCCGCGGTGTTGATGCGGCGCGCGATTGGGTGGAGGCCCTCCGTCGTCGCGCGGCCGAGAAGCGCCGCCGCGATTCCGGGCATGTCGTCTTCGAGGTCTTCCTGCCGCCATAACAGGATTTCGGCCTTGGGGAAGACAGTCATTATATCCCCGACCACGTCCACCCAGCCGCGGGGTGCCGCCGCCAGGGCCGGCGCGAGGTCGGAAAACCGCGGTAACGGGTGGCGTCGAAGGACGTAGACGTAGGACGAAAGCCAATAACCCGCGTAGCCGCGCAGAGCGAGGCCGATCCGTCGAGGTTCGAAAGGGAGGACCGATGCATAGGCGGTCAGCCGGTCGGCGACGACCGGATAGAGAGACGCCTCCATCAGGCATTCGCGCATTGGTCCGAGCATGTTCTCCTCGGACAGGAGAAGGCGCTTCGCCCCGGCCTCCTCCGCCGAGGCGAAGCGGCGCGCGACCTCGGCCCTGATCCGGTCGAGCCGCTTTCCCGCGCCCGCATCGTCCATGAGCGAGAGGGCGTAGAGAAGCGGCGTCGAGGCGAGCCCTTTCAGCGCGCGCTGTGTCTTGTGCGGCCAGATCGACAGACCCTCGGCGGCGAGCATCCGCTCGCCGCGCATCAGGCAGCGGATCAGGGCGGTCGACCCCGTGCGATGCGCGCCAAGATGGAGGATCAGATCCAAACCGTCGTCTCTCCGCTTATTCGAACTCCATGATCACGTCGTCGACCTTGAGGCTCTGGCCCGCGATCGCGGCGATGCGCCGAACGACGGCTTTCTTCTCCGCGCGCAGGATGTTTTCCATCTTCATCGCCTCGACCGTGCACAGTGCCTGGCCCTCCTGCACCTCCTGCCCCTCTTCCACGTTGATGCGAACGATGAGGCCCGGCATCGGGCAGAGTAGGAAACGCGAGGTGTCCGGCGGCAGCTTCTCGGGCATGAGGCCAGCGAGTTCTGCCTGACGCGGCGTGCGGACGTGGACCTTGAGGTCGGCGCCGCGGATGCGAAGCCGGAAGCCCGAGGGGATCTTGCCCACCTTGAGCACGACGCGCGTTCCGTTCACGTCTAGCCGCGCGAGGCTCTGCCCCGGAACCCAGTCGGACGACACGCGGTATTCGCCGCCGTCCCCAAAGCGGACGGTGGCACCCTCGCGGTCGGCCTCGATGGTCAGGGGGAAGCTCTGCCCCTGCAGCGATACGACCCAATCCTCGCCGACATGCCTTTCGTGGTTGTCCATCCGCCCCGAGATGCGGGCGCGGCGGATTTCGGCCACGCGGTGCATCGCGGCGGCGGAGGCGGCGACCCGGCGAAGGATGTCCTCGCCCAGTTCGACGCCCGCGAAGCCCTCGGGATATTCCTCGGCGATGAAGGCCGTGGTCATCGCCCCCTCGACGAAGCGGGGATGATCCATCACCGCGGAGAGGAAGGGAAGATTGTGGCCGATGCCCTCCACCTCGAACTCGTCGAGTGCCTGGCGCATGCCCTCGATGGACTGCGCCCGCGTCGGAGCCCAGGTGCAGAGCTTCGCGATCATCGGATCATAGTACATGGAGATCTCGCCGCCCTCGTAGACGCCCGTGTCGTTGCGCACGACGCCGCGCGTGTCGGCCGCCTCCGCCGGCGGGCGGTACCGGGAGAGCCGGCCGATCGAGGGAAGGAAGCCGCGATAGGGGTCCTCGGCGTAGAGCCGGCTTTCGATCGCCCAACCGTTGATCTTCAGGTCCTTCTGCGCGAACGGGAGCTTCTCGCCCGCCGCGACGCGGATCATCTGCTCCACCAGGTCGACGCCGGTGATCAGTTCCGTAACCGGGTGCTCCACCTGCAGGCGGGTGTTCATCTCGAGGAAGTAGAAGTTCTTCTGCCCGTCCACGATGAACTCGACAGTGCCCGCCGAGGTGTATCCGACGGCGCGCGCCAGCGCGCATGCCTGTTCGCCCATGGCCTTGCGCGTGGCCTCGTCGAGGAAAGGCGAGGGCGCCTCCTCGATGACCTTCTGGTTCCTGCGCTGGATCGAGCATTCCCGTTCGTGCAGATAGACGCAGTTTCCATGCTTGTCGGCCAGAACCTGGATCTCAATGTGACGCGGCTGTGTCACGAATTTCTCGATGAATATCCGGTCGTCGCCGAAGGAGGACGCCGCCTCGTTCTTCGAGGACTGGAAGCCCTCGGCCGCCTCCTCGTCGTTCCAGGCGATCCGCATGCCCTTGCCGCCGCCGCCGGCGGAAGCCTTGATCATCACGGGATAGCCGATCTCGCGGCTGATCTTCACCGCCTCCTCGGCGTCCGCGATGAGACCCATGTAGCCCGGCACCGTGTTGACGCCCGCTTCCATCGCGATCTTCTTCGAGGTGATCTTGTCGCCCATCGCCTCGATCGCCGGCGACGGCGGGCCGACAAAGGTCACGCCCTCCTTCTCGAGAGCTTCGGCGAACTTCATGTTCTCCGAAAGAAAGCCGTAGCCGGGGTGCACCGCCTCCGCGCCGGTGTGGCGGATCGCGGCCATGATCTTGTCGATGACGATATAGGACTGGTTCGCGGGCGGCGGGCCGATATGGACCGCCTCGTCCGCCATCTGGACATGCAGCGCGTTGCGGTCAGCGTCGGAATAGACGGCGACCGTCCCGATACCCATCTTGCGGGCCGTCTTGATGACACGGCAGGCGATTTCGCCGCGGTTGGCGATCAGGATCTTCTTGAACATGCTGTCCCCTTGCGGAAATCGCGCCGGGGTTCGCCCCCGGTCGCGGAAACGAAAACGCCACCGGAGCGGCGAGCTCCGGTGGCGTCATGAAGATTGGCCTGGGGCCGAAGCCCGGCCGGATCAGCGGCAGAGTCGGACGTCGTCGCAGAGCGCGCCGCCAGCAGCGCCGGCAGCAGCGCCGGCGAGAACGTTGGCGTCGAAAGCGTCGGCGACGACCGCGCCGGCAGCCGCGCCGGCGAGAGCGCGCTCGCTATCGGTTTCGAGGCAACCGGAAAGACCGGTCGCGATGGCGAGGGCGAGAACGAGTTTCGTGATCCGCATGATAAGCTGCCTCCAGCAAGGGTTGTTATGCGCGGGAGTTTTACTGCATTCGCGGCGGACGAAAACAAGATTCGACACGCTTCGCCGCCATAGGCGGCGCTTTGCCGACCGCGCCGGCTACCCGGAAAAGGCGGCCTGACCCGAAAGGGGCCAGGCCTTAGGGAAGGGGAAGGGTAACGGTTTTTGCAAACCAAGGCGGGGTCGTTGCTGGAGGAACCCGCCCCACAGCCAGAATGGCCGTGGAAGCCTTCGCGATCAAAGACGAATTCGCGACCCGCGAAGCATCCGGCAGGAAGCTGCCGTTTCTCCGGCGGGGTCAGCGGATTCATGCCCAATCCTCGTCGTCTTCGTCCCATTCCTCCTCGGATTCGAAAACCTCCGGGAAGGCGGCCTGTGCGCGCGGCAGGTCGATTCTCAGCAGAGCGTCATAGCTTTCGGCGTCGAAGTCCGGCCCGGCCGGCACCACTTCGCGGCCGAAGAGCCACGACAGTCGGCCCGCGTCCAGGTTGCCGCGCTCGAACGGCTCCTCTCCGAAATGGTCCCACAGAGCGGCCATGAAGGCAGCATCCGCGCGCCGGTCGGCGGGACTCCGGTCCTTGAAACGCTCACGGGCGAAGATCCGTGTGGCGCCCTTCGGGTTCGCCCGCCGGATGGTGAACTGGTAATCAGTCCCGGGCAGCCTGCCCGGGAACCCACGATGCTTCAGCATGGCCCCCCTCCTTGGGAGAAAAGGGCCGGGCCGATATCAGCGGGCTGCCCCAGTCGGTTGTCTGGCCGGAATGGGCCGGTCGTTGCCGTCTTCATCGCGGGGCGGTGGTTGCGGGCAGATGAACGGCGGAATTCCGGGGATTTTTCCGTTGATCTCGGGCCGGCCTGCTTCGCGGAAGAGATCCTCGCAGATCGGCGGTTCTTCCAGAGAGATGCTGGAAAGCGGCTGCCGGAGCAGTCGCGACTCGGCAATGGCTTCGCCGAACGCAATGCCAGCGGGGCTAGGCACGATTGACTCGGGAGCGAATGACTCGGGCGCGAACGGAGCAGCGGCGTTGCGAATGCGCCCGATCTCAGGCAGTCGGAAGACTCCCCGGGGCGAACGTCAATACCGGGCGACTGAGCGACGCCCGACGCACAGACCAACCTGCACGTGGTGAATGGGGCGGGCTGTCCGGCCCGCCCCAGCCGGGTATCAGTACTTGCCGGTCTGAACAGGCTCGACCGTGACCGGCTCCGGAGCCGGCTCGGGCTGCTGGGCGCAGGCGGCAACAAACGCGACGAGCGCGACGGCAAGGAGGGCTTTTTTCGACATTTTGAACTCCATTCAAGTTTCTTGGCGCACCACGATGGATTGGCACGCCGCCTCAGGTCTGATCTTCTCGCAACCGGAGCGCCGTTCCACGGAATCATATCCACCAAGTATAGTAAAGGGTATCCCGCAAGCACCGCGTAGAATTCCGTGTTGCCGATCATCAGAATGCCTCCCATACGCAGATGCCATCGACGGGGCGGAATGCCTCGAAGAACTGCGTCGCTTCCGGGTCGGCCTCTCCGAACGGAACGGGCCGGTCGGAGAGCGAAATGATGACTTGCTCGGGCTGCGGACCGGGATTTGCGATCCGCGGCAGCGCATAGGTATCGCATAGGAATGCCATGTCGGCGAGAGCATCCTCCGCGCTCACGGTGCCGCCGTCACGCGCGATCGCCGGAGCCAGGAAGCGGAAGCGGATCGTGAACCCTTCAGGCCCCGGCGCGGTGTTCACCGTGTCGACGTAGGTCACAGCCTGCCCGGAAGGAACCTCGATGAGGTCCTCCGCGTGGGCTGGCGCCGACGCGAGCGTCAGCGCGGCCAGGCTGCGTCCGAGACGGTGCATCGATCAGAGCGGGATGTTGTCGTGCTTCTTCCAGGGGTTCGAAAGCTTCTTGTTGCGCAGCGACGCGAAGGCGCGGGCGACGCGCTTGCGGGTCGAATGCGGCATGATGACCTCGTCGATGAACCCTTTCTCTGCGGCGACGAAGGGATTGGCGAAGCGGTCCTCGTAATTCTTCGTCCGCTGCGCGATCTTGTGGGCGTCGCCGAGTTCGGAGCGGTAGAGGATCTCCACCGCGCCCTTTGCGCCCATCACCGCGATCTCCGCCGTCGGCCAGGCGTAGTTGAAGTCACCCCTGAGGTGCTTCGAGGCCATGACGTCGTAGGCCCCGCCGTAAGCCTTGCGGGTGATGACCGTTACCTTCGGAACCGTCGCCTCGCCGTAGGCGAAGAGAAGCTTCGCGCCATGCTTGATGACGCCGCCGTATTCCTGGCCCGTGCCCGGCAGGAAGCCCGGCACGTCTACGAAGGTCAGGATCGGGATTTCGAACGCATCGCAGAAGCGCACGAAGCGCGCGGCCTTGCGTGAGGCGTCGATGTCGAGGCAACCCGCCAGCACCATCGGCTGGTTCGCGACCACGCCGACGGAACGCCCTTCGATCCGGATGAAGCCGGTAACGATGTTGGCGGCGAAGTCTTTCTGGATCTCGTAGAAGTCGCTCTCGTCCGCGACCTTCAGGATCAGCTCCTTCATGTCGTAGGGCTGGTTGGGGTTATCCGGGATCAGGCTGTCGAGGCTCATCTCGAGCCGCGCAGGATCGTCGAAGAACGGCCGGACAGGGATCGGGCTGCGGTTCGACAGCGGCAGGAAATCGATCAGGCGACGGATTTCGGAAAGCGCCTCGACGTCGTTCTCGAAGGCGCCATCGGCGACGGAGGACTTCCTCGTGTGCGTCGACGCACCGCCAAGCTCCTCCGCCGTCACGATCTCGTTCGTCACGGTCTTCACGACGTCGGGGCCGGTGACGAACATGTAGGACGTGTCCTTCACCATGAAGATGAAGTCGGTCATCGCTGGCGAATAGACCGCGCCGCCCGCGCAGGGGCCCATGATGACGCTGATCTGGGGGACGACGCCGGAAGCCATGATGTTGCGCTGGAACACCTCGGCATAGCCCGCGAGCGAGGCGACGCCCTCCTGGATCCGCGCCCCGCCGGAATCGTTGATGCCGATCACCGGGGCCCCGTTCTGCATCGCCATGTCCATGATCTTGCAGATCTTCTGGGCATGGGTTTCGGAAAGCGAGCCCCCGAAGACCGTGAAGTCCTGGGAGAAGACATACACCTGCCGGCCGTTAACGGTGCCCCAGCCCGTGACCACGCCGTCGCCCGCGGGGCGGTCCGCCTCCATCCCGAAATCGGTGCAGCGGTGCGCCACGAACATGTCGAACTCCTCGAAGGAGCCCTCGTCGAGCAGAAGCTCGATCCGTTCGCGTGCCGTCAGCTTGCCCTTGGAGTGCTGCGCCTCGATCCGGCGCTGGCCGCCACCCATACGTGCGGTCGTGCGGCGGTCTTCCAGCTGTTGCAGGATGTCCTTCATGGTCCCTCCCGAGAATTTCGGGGCAGACTATATCCTTGCAGCCGCGCGGCAAAGCGGTTTTGGGAAAATTTGCATAGTATTGGCAAGAGGTTTGCTGCGAATTGCAAATCCGCAAATTCAACCCTCTGGCGAAGCGCCGCAGCATGCCGTAGCAAATCGGAATTCTCCACGCGTAGAGGCCATCCGTGTCGCTTCCCGTTCCGCTCCTCACCATCGGGCTCCTCCTCGCCTCGAACGTATTCATGACCTTCGCCTGGTATGGCCATCTGAAGTTCAAGGCCGCACCACTCCTCGTCGTGATCGTCCTGAGCTGGGGCATCGCCTTCTTCGAGTATGTCCTTCAGGTGCCCGCGAACCGCATCGGGCACGGGCATTTCTCGGCCGCGCAACTGAAGACTATCCAGGAAGTCATCACCCTGTCGGTTTTCGCCATCTTTTCATGGACCTACCTCGGCGAGCGCATCACCTGGCAGCACGGCGTCGGCTTCACCCTGATCGCGGGTGGCGCCTGGTTCATCTTCCACGACTGGGGCTGAAGCGTTTCCTGGTGGACAATGCGCGGGCCCGGGTCTAGCTGTCGGCAATGACCACGCTTCCGCAGGCGCGGATATTCGACCGCGCGACGCCACCGCACATCATGACGCTGGTGCTCCTCGCAGGGCTGTCGGCGCTGTCGATGAACGTCTTCCTGCCGTCGCTGCCCGGAATGGCGCGTTACTTCGGCGCGGATTACGCGGTCATGCAGCTGTCGGTGTCGGCCTACCTTGCCGTCAGCGCGGCGCTGCAGCTTGGGATCGGCCCCGTGTCGGACCGCTACGGCAGGCGGCCCGTGATCCTTGGCTCACTTGTGCTCTTTGCGCTCGCGACGATCGGCACGTTGTTCGCCCCGACGGCGGGCTGGTTCCTCGCGTTCCGCATGGCACAGGCCGTCGTCGTCGCCGGGATGGTCCTGTCACGCGCCGTCGTTCGGGACATGGTACCGGGGGCGCAGGCGGCCTCGATGATCGGCTATGTCACGATGGGAATGTCGCTCGTCCCGATGATCGGCCCGATCATCGGCGGCGCGCTAGACGAGACCTTCGGCTGGCAGGCCAACTTCTCCCTGCTTCTGGTTCTCGCCGTCGCCGTCGGCGCGCTGGTCTGGAGCGACCTTGGCGAGACCTCGCAGCGGTCCGGCGCCTCCTTCGCCACCCAGATGCGGCAATACCCGGAACTCATTGCGTCGCCCCGATTCTGGGGTTACTGCCTTGCCGCGACGTTCTCCTCCGGAGCCTTCTTCGCCTATCTCGGGGGAGCGCCCTTCGTGGGCGACTCGGTCTTCCACCTCTCCCCGTCCGAGGTTGGCTATTACTTCGCCGCGCCGGCGATCGGCTACGCCTTGGGGAACTTCATCTCCGGCCGGTTCTCCGTTCGCATCGGGCTCGACCGGATGGTCCTCGTGGGTTCGGTGATCTGCTCGGCCGCCCTGGCCCTCGCAATGATCGCAGACCTCGCGTTTCCGCCGCATCCGCTGCTGTTCTTCCCCTTTGTCGGGATCATGGCCATAGGAAATGGCCTCACGTTGCCGAACTCGAATGCCGGGATGCTGTCGGTCCGGCCGGCGCTCGCGGGCTCCGCCTCCGGCCTCGGCGGCGCCATGACGATCGGCGGCGGCGCGGCGCTGTCGGCCCTCGCCGGCGCGCTGCTGAAACCCGGCTCGGGCGCGATGCCGCTTCTGGTCATCATGACCGCCTCCGCGGCCGCCTCCGTTGCGGCGATCCTCCTGGTGATCCGGCGCAATCGGCGGCTCGGCCTCTGAGGCTTGCGGGCACGGGTTTGCAAAGCTAGCTTTGCAGCGGCAAACCGGAGGCGCACATGGCCACGCAGAAACTCTACGCCGGGGCCAAGCTGCGCGAGACGCGGCAGAGGCTCGGCCTGACGCAGAAGGCCTTCGCCGAGAAGCTCGGCGTTTCGCTCCCCTATCTCAACCAGATGGAAAACAACCACCGCCCGGTCTCGGCCGCGGTTCTGCTGGCGCTGGCGGGAGAGTTCGGGCTGGACGTGACCGAGCTTTCGACCGGCGACGCCGAAAGGCTGGTCTCCGACATGCGCGAGGCGCTGGCGGACCCGGTCTTCGCCGACGCCGCGCCACCTCTCGCGGACCTGAGGCTCGCCGCCTCGAACGCTCCGGCACTCGCCCGGGCGTTCCTCGAACTCCATCGCGCCTACCGGCAGACGCATGAACGCCTCGCCTCGCTCGACGAGGCGCTCGGTCGCGAGGACGCGGCCACCATCGCTTCCCCCTGGGAAGAGGTGCGCGACTTCTTTCACTATTGCGACAACTACATCGACGCGGTCGACCGCGCAGCGGAACGTTTCGCAGCGCCCGACGGCGACCGCCTCGACCCGGAGGGACGGGCGCGGGACGTCCTGGCGGTGAAAGGGGTGGACTTGCAGTTTTCGAACGATCCGACGCTCCGGAAGTTCGACAAGATCAACGGAATTCTCACGATTTCTGCAAATGCCTCGCCCGCGACGCGGCGCTTCCAGATCCTGCACCAGGTCGCCCTCATGACCCAGAACGATCTTCTGGAGGCGACGCTGGACCTTGCGCGGTTCCAGTCCGACACGGCGCGCGGCATCGCCAAGATCGGCCTGGCGAACTACTTCGCCGGGGCGGCGCTCTTGCCCTATCGTGCGTTCCTGGAAGCCGCGCGGGAAACCAGGCACGACCTCGAGCGCCTTGCCGACCGCTTCGGCGCCTCGATCGAGCAGGTCGCGCACCGGCTGTCTACGCTCCAGCGCCCGGGCGCCAAGGGCATCCCCTTCTTCTTCGTGCGCGTCGATCAGGCCGGAACGATCACGAAGCGCCACTCCGCGACACGGCTCCAGTTCGCCCGCTTCGGCGGGGCCTGCCCGCTCTGGAACGTTCACCAGGCATTCGAGACCCCGACGCGCTTCCTCCGCCAACTGGCCGAGACCCCGGACGGCGTGCGCTATCTCTGCCTCGCCCGGGACGTATCGAAACCCGGTGGAGCGTTCCGCGCCCCGGTGCGCCGATACGCGATAGGACTTGGATGCGAGGTGAGCCACGCGCGCGACCTCGTCTATGCGGACGACCTCGACCTGACGAAGGCGGCCGCCTTCGAGCCGATCGGGATTTCGTGTCGGATCTGCGAACGGAAGGATTGCCACCAGCGATCGGTGCCGCCTCTCGAACGGCGGCTCGACGTGAACCCAGATCGGCGCGGACTCCTGCCCTACGGGATCGCCTGACCCCGCAAGCCTTCCTCACTGTTGGCGGAAAATCTTCTGGGTGTGCGGGGGGCAGACAGCCCCCCGCGGCTCCGGTCAGGCCTCTGCCAGCATCCGGGCGATTTCATCCTTCAGCGCTGCGCGGCGCTTGCGCATCTCGACCTCTGCGAGCTGCTCCACGGGCTCCACGTTGGTCTCGGCCCGATGCACCTCCCGGTTGATCCTGTGGTACTCTTCCATCAGTTCCGCGAAGTGGTTGTTCGACACCTTCAGCTCGTGGATCTTGTCGACCTGGTTCGGAAAATCCTCGGCCAGTTCATGCGGGACGTGTGACATCGCGTGTCTCCTTCAGTCGTGTTCCGAACCGACGCTATCCGCACGCGCGTGCGCGGACTTTGACACGCATCAAACGGGAATGATTGTTCGACGGCTCCGGAACCGCGCCGGTGTCTCGACTGCACGCCGAAGTGACGGAACCGGGCTTGCCTCCCGGCCACCCGAGGCAGAGATTGCGCCGCGAATCCCTCGGCAGCGGAATTTGCGCGCCGGCCCCTTGTTCGAAAACAGACCGACCACGAATCCGATGATCCTTGTCGAACACGGCCCCGGCGGCCGGCCCGCGCTGTTCAACGATCCCGTCGAGGTGATCCGCGCCGACGACCCAGAAGAGGTCGGCGCGGCGCTTTCGGCGCTCGAAGCCGCTCTCGGGCGGGGCGCCTTCGTGGCGGGATTCGGCAGCTATGAACTGGGCTATGTCTTCGAACCCCGGCTCCTGCCGCTCCTCCCGGCGTCGCGCCGTCTGCCGCTTCTCCACTTCGGCGTCTACGACGCTCCCGAGGCCGCCGATCCGGCACTCGATCGGGCCGAGACCGAGGCGGGCGCGGCCGGGCTCTCAACTCCCGAGCCGATCTGGGATGCGGCGGCGCACGCCACCGCGATGGCGCGGCTTCTGGCCTATGTCCGCGCGGGCGACCTCTATCAGGCGAACCTCACGATGCCGATGCGCGCCCGATGGTGGGGAACTCCGATTGGCCTTTACGGCGCGCTCAGGCGGCGGCAGGCGGTGGGCCACGGCGCCTGCCTCGTGCTGCCGGGCCTGCCCGCCATCGTCTCGCGCTCGCCGGAACTCTTCTACTCGACCGACGCGCTGGGGCGGATCGAGACGCGGCCCATGAAGGGCACAGCCCCCCGCGGCCGGGACGGGTCGGAGGACGAGGCCCTTCGCGCGGGTCTCTCCGCAAGCGAGAAGAACCGGGCCGAGAACCTGATGATCGTCGATCTCTTGCGCAACGACATCTCGCGGATCAGCCGCGTTGGCTCCGTGCGCGTGCCTGGCCTCTTCGAGGTCGAGACCTATGCGACGGTCCATCAGATGACCTCGCGCGTCACCGGCCACCTGCTGCCCGGCACCGGCCCCGCAGAACTCATCCCGGCGCTCTTCCCCTGCGGCTCCGTGACCGGCGCACCCAAGATCCGCGCGATGCAGATCATCCAGGAACTCGAAGCCGGGCCGCGCGACATCTACTGTGGCGCCATCGGCTGGATCGGTCCGGATCGATCTTCGAGCTTCAACGTCGCGATCCGGACCCTGACGCTCTGGCCCGACGGAAAGGCCGATCTTGGCGTCGGCGGGGGCGTCGTGGCGGATTCGACGGCCGAAGGCGAATACGAGGAGGCACTGTGGAAATCCCGCTTCGCCCAGACGGCGTAAGGCTGATCGAAACCTTCGGCTGGGATGGCACCCGCTTTGCCCGGCTCGACCGCCACCTCGCCCGCGCGCGGGCCGGGGCCGCGCGGCTCGGTTTCGCGTGGAATGACGACGCGGTGACCTCCGCGCTTTCCGGGATCGGTGGCCCCGAACCCCTCCGCGTTCGGCTGACGGTCGGCGCCTCCGGCGATGCCGAAGCGACGGTGGCGACGTTGGCACCCGCCGCTTCGCTCTGGCGCGTCGCCGTGGCTGCCGACAGGCTTTCTTCGGACGACCCCTGGCTTCGTCTCAAGACGACGCGGCGCGCACTCTACGACCGGTCGCGCGCGGCGCTGCCAACAGGTATCGACGAGTTCCTTTTCCTCAACGAACGCGACGAGCTCTGCGAGGGAACGATAACGAACATCTTCTTCGACCTCGGAGAAGGCCTCATGACGCCGCCCCTCGCCTCGGGATGCCTGCCCGGCATCCTCCGCGCCGAGCTTGTTGAAACCGGCCGGTGCCGCGAGGCGGCGCTTCACGCGAAAGATATGCCAAGGGCCCGCCTCTGGGTCGGCAACGCTCTGCGAGGCCTCATCGCGGCGGAACTTTCAGGCTAACGCTGCGCCTCACGCCAGCGCGGATTGATCCAGGGCTCGAGGTTGTCGGGCGGAAGCATTCCCTTCCCGAGGATGTGGTCCGCCACCTTCTCGCCCACCATGATCGAGGGCGCGTTGAGGTTGCCGTTCGTGATGCGCGGAAAGACCGAACTGTCGGCGACCCTCAGGCCCTCGACCCCGATCACCCGAGCTTCCGGGTCCACGACGGCCATCGGATCGTCGCGCTGGCCCATCCGGGCAGTGCCGCAAGGGTGATAGGCGCTTTCGGCATGCTCTCGGATGAAGGCGTCGATCTCATCGTCCGTTTCGACACCTTTCCCGGGCTGGATCTCGTTCCTGACGAAGGGTTCCATCGCTTGCTGGGCGAATATCTCTCGCGTGAGGCGGATGCAGGCGCGGAACTCTTCCCAGTCGTCGGGATGCGACATGTAGTTGAACCGGATCGACGGGGGCGCCTTCGGGTCCGGCGAGCGCAGCGTCACCCAGCCGCGCGATTTCGACCGCATCGGCCCGACATGGGCCTGGAACCCGTGCCCCTCGGCCGCGGCCCTGCCATCGTATCGGACCGCGATCGGCAGGAAGTGATACTGGATGTCCGGATAGTCCACGCCGGCGGCGGACCTGATGAAGCCCGCGCTTTCAAACTGGTTCGAGGCGCCGAGCCCGGTTTTCGTGAAGAGCCACTGGGCGCCGATCAGCGCCTTCCCCCAGAGGTTCCAGTATCTGTAAAGCGTGACCGGCTGGCGCGAAGCGAACTGCATGTAGACTTCCAGATGGTCCTGCAGGTTCCCTCCGACGCCCGGCCGATCCGCCACCACCTCGATCCCGTGTCCGGCCAACTGGGCGCCGGGGCCGATGCCAGACAGCATCAGGAGCTTCGGCGTGTTGATCGAAGAGGCCGACAGGACCACCTCCGCTCGGGCGCGAATGACCTCGACCCGCCCGCCGCGTTCCACCTCGACGCCAGTCGCCCGGCCGTTCTCGATCACCACGCGAAGAGCGAGCGCGCGGACGAGGCGGCAATTCGGACGCTTCAGCGCCGGGCGGAGGTAGGCGTTTGCCGCCGACCAGCGGCGGCCGCGCCAGATCGTCGCCTCCATCGGCCCGAAGCCTTCCTGCTTCTCGCCGTTGTAGTCCGCGGTCAGCTGGTAGCCCGCCTGCCGGCCGGCCTCGACGAAGGCGCGGAACAGCGGGTTCCTGCGGGGGCCGCGCGTGACATGCAGCGGCCCGTCCGTCCCGCGCCACCCGCTTTCGCCACCCCCGTGCCAGGTCTCCATCCGCCGGAAATAGGGTAGAACGTCGGCGTAGGACCAGCCGGCCGCGCCCGCCTCGGCCCAATGGTCGAAATCGCGCGCATGGCCCCGGACAAAGACCATGCCGTTGATGGAGGAGGAGCCGCCGATCACCTTGCCGCGCGGCGTTACAAGGACCCGGCCGTCAAGATGCGGCTCCGGTTCGGTCTTCAGGCCCCAGTCGTAGAGACCCATGTTCATCGGGTAGGACAGCGCAGCCGGCATCTGGATGAAGGGTCCCGCGTCCGAGCCGCCATGTTCGACGACGATGACCTGCCTACCAGCCTCCGAAAGCCGGTAGGCCAGCGCGCAACCCGCCGATCCCGCGCCGATGATGACATAATCCGCGTCCATTCCCGCCTCTTCCGGCCGGGCCTTCCGCCCCGCCCCGTTCAACTTCCATGCGCCCGGCCGCCCCTCGCCCGACCGCCGCCGAAGGCGGCCCGGCCCAACCCGAGGCGGCGCGTCAGCGCCAACGAGGGGCGGGAGAACCCCGCCCCGGCTTGACGCCTCAGTAGGGCGCCTCGATCGGGCCCATGCCCACGTAGACCGACTTCACCTGCGTGTAGTGTTCGACCGCCGCGCGTGAATTCTCGCGCCCGACGCCGGAAAGCTTCACGCCCCCGAAGGGCGCCTCGACCGGTGTCAGGTTGTAGGCGTTGATCCAGGTCGTCCCGGCCTGCAGCGCGCCCGCCACCCGGTGGGCGCGGGCCATGTCCGCCGTGAAGACGCCGCCCGCGAGGCCAAATTCCGTGGCATTGGCCCGGGCCACGGCCTCTTCCTCGCCATCGAAGTCGAGAACGGCCATCACGGGACCGAAGACTTCCTCCCGCGCTATGGTCATTTCGTCGGTGACGTCGGCGAAGACCGTCGGCTCGACAAAGAAGCCGCTGTTCATCGGCCCCCGCCCGCCGCCGGTGACGAGACGCGCGCCCTCGCTTCGGGCGGTCGCGATGTATCTCATGACTTTCTCAAGCTGGGCCTCGCTCGCAAGGGGCCCGAGTTGCGTGGCTTCGTCCATTGGATCGCCCATTCGGATCGCCGCTGCCCGAGCCTTGAGGCGGTCGAGAAAACGGTGCTTGATGGCCCGCTGGACAAAGACGCGCGTACCGTTCGAGCAGACCTGCCCGGCCGAGTAGAAGTTGCCGAGCATCGCCGCACCGACCGCGTCCTCGATGCTTGCGTCCTCGAAGACGATCAGCGGCGACTTGCCGCCCAGTTCCATCGTCACGTGCCTTATGCCCTCCGCCGCAGCCGCGTAGACCTTCTGGCCGGTCGGCACGGATCCCGTCAGCGAGACCTTGGCGACGCGCGGGTCCGTCACCAGCCGGGCACCGACGCCTCCCCTGCCCTGCACCACGTTGAAGAGCCCGGGCGGAAGACCCGCCTCCGTCAGGATCTCCGCGAGCTTGAGGGCTCCGAGGGGCGTGACCTCCGATGGCTTGAAGACCATCGCGTTGCCAAGCGCCAGGGCGGGCGCGGCCTTCCAGCAGGCGATCTGGCTTGGGTAATTCCATGCGCCGATCCCGACACAAAGGCCCAGCGGCTCGCGCCGCGTGTAGACGAAGTCGCGGCCGAGGGGGATCGTCTCGCCCGTCACCGTCGGGGCAAGCCCCGCGAAGTATTCGATCGCCTCCGCGCCCGAAGGCCAGTCGGCGACAAGTGTTTCCTGGATGGGCTTGCCGGTGTCGAGCGTCTCGAGTTCGGCAAGCTCGCGCCCCCGCTCGCGGATGATATGGGCGGCGCGGGACAGGATCCGCCCGCGCTCGACCGGGCGCAGCGCCGCCCAGTCCTCCTGTGCGCGACGGGCCGAGGCGATCGCGGCCTCGACGATGCCGGGGGTGGCCTCGTGGACCTGCGCGATGACCCCGCCCGTGGCCGGGTAGATCACGTCGATCTTGGAGCCGGCGCGATCCTCGACATAGTCGCCGTCGATGTAGTGACTGGCCTTGGGTTGCGCCTTCATTGCGTCCCCCCAAGCTCTCTTTCGAGGTAGTCCATCACCCTCTCCGCCGCCGCCTTCCCGTCGGGCGTGCCTTCTCCCAACGCCTGGCGGATGTAGACTCCATCGATCAGCGCGCCCGTACCCTCGGCCAGCGCCTCCGCACGATCGCCGACCAGCGGGCGCAAGGCGAAGAGCAGGTTCGACCGCAGCCGGCGCTGGTACACGGACAGAAGCCGCCGCGCCTCGGGCACAGTCTGCGCGAGGACGTAGAAGTTCAGCCAGGCGCCGATCACTTCGCGCCGGAAGCTGCCGGGCGCGAAGCTTGCCCGCACGATGGCGCGTACGCGCTCCTTCGGGCCCTGCGCCGCGGCGAGCGCGCCCCGGACCTCGGCACCGTAGAGCGTGAGGATGTGGCGCATCGCGGCGAGGAATATCTGCTCCTTCGAGCCGAAATAGTGGTGGGCGAGCGCCGAGGACATCCCCGCCCGCCGGGCGATCTGCGCCACCGTGACGTCAAGGGACCCGGCGCGCCCGATCTCCGCGATCGTGGCCTTCACGAGCGCGGCCTTCCGGATTGGCTCCATCCCGATTTTCGGCATCGTAACTTCCCTGCGATTCCCAGGATTCAGGGCTACGAAAGGTTTATTGATGCGTCAATCAATAAAACAGCTCGCCTACGGCCTTTGCCTCGGCGCGTTGATCGTCTACGCTGGCGCGGACTGGCCGCAAGGCATCGGAAAAAAACCTTGCCAGAGCGGCTTACCCGCGTTTATTGACTAGCCAATCAACAAAACAGGGAGCCCCGCAATGACACTCCGTTCCACCCTTCTCGCCGCAACCGCCGGCATCGCCCTCGCCGCGCCGGTCCATGCGGCGGGCTGCGACACGGTGACTTTCTCGGACGTCGGCTGGACCGACATCACGGCGACGACGGCTGTGACATCGCTGATCGTCGAGGCTTTGGGCTATGGCGCCGAAACGAAGGTCCTGTCGGTCCCCGTCACCTACACCTCGCTCGCGGAAGGTGACATCGACGTGTTCCTCGGCAACTGGATGCCGACGATGGAAGGCGACATCGCGCCCTACCGCGAAGCCGGGACCGTCGACACCGTGCGCGAAAACCTCGAGGGCGCGAAATACACGCTGGCGACGAACGGCAAGGGCGCCGAGATCGGCATCACCGATTTTGGCAACATCGCGGATCACGCGGACGCGCTCGACGGCAAGATCTACGGCATCGAAGCCGGCAACGACGGCAACCGCCTGATCCTCGACATGATCGCGGCCAATGCATTCGGGCTCGAAGGGTTCGAAGTCGTGGAAAGCTCCGAACAGGGGATGCTTGCCCAGGTCGCCCGCGCCGACGAGCGGGGCGAGCCGGTGGTGTTCCTCGGTTGGGAACCGCATCCGATGAACTCCAACTTCGAGGTGACCTACCTCACCGGCGGGGACGACTATTTCGGCCCCGACCTCGGCGGCGCGACGGTCTACACCAACACGCGGGCCGGCTACGTGGAGGAGTGCCCGAACGTCGGGAAGCTCCTGCAGAACCTGAAGTTCACGCTGGCCATGGAGAACGAGATCATGGGCGCCATCCTGAACGACGGTGCGCAGCCCGAGGCGGCCGCCAAGGCATGGCTTGCCGCGAACGCCGACACCCTCGGTCCCTGGCTCGAAGGCGTGACGACCAAGGATGGCGGCGACGCCATGGCCGCGGTGACCGCGGCGCTGCAGTAAGCACGATGACCGCGCGGCGCCGGGGATCGACCCCGGCGCCACGCGCGGGAGATGCGGCCCTCGACGGGCCGCGTCTTCCGGACCCTGCCGGAGACGCTCGCTATGGACTGGACGCAGATCCCGAAGATCCCGGTCGGGCAGACGGCCGATCAGGCCTTCAGCTGGCTCAAGGCGAACGCGCGCTGGTTCTTCGACGCGCTCACCTGGGTCATGGAAGTGCTCATCGACGCACTGCTGTGGCTGTTGCAGACACCCCATCCTCTCATCGTGACCCTGGCCTTCGTCGCCCTCACCTGGGCCCTCCAGCGGTCCTGGAAGGTCTGCCTGCTGGTGCTTCTCGGGTTCCTTTTCATCCTGAACCAGGGCTACTGGGAAGAGACGACGGAAAGCCTCGCGCTCGTCATTTCGGCTTGCATGGTCTGCATGGGGATCGGCGTGCCGGTCGGCATCTGGCTCGCTCACCGCCCGCGCGTCTACCAGTTCACGAGCCCGGTGCTCGACCTGATGCAGACGCTCCCCACCTTCGTCTATCTGATCCCCGCGATCATCTTCTTCGGCCTCGGCATGGTGCCGGGCCTCATCGCGACGGTGATCTTCGTCCTGCCCGCTCCGATCCGGCTGACCTACCTTGGCGTCGCCGCAACGCCGCAGACGCTGCTGGAGGCCGCGACCGCCTTTGGCGCCACGCCGCGTCAGCGGCTCTGGAAGGTGGAGCTTCCTTACGCCCTGCCGCAGATCATGGCGGGGCTCAACCAGACGATCATGCTGTCGCTGTCGATGGTCGTCATCGCGGCCTATGTCGGCGCCGATGGTCTCGGGAAGCCGGTCGTCCAGGCGCTCGCCCGCGTTTCCACCTCGCTCGGGTTCGAGAGCGGCTTCGTCATCGTCGTGGTCGCGGTCCTTCTTGACCGGATGCTGCGTTGGGGAAAAACGAAATGAGCGTAGCCGTCGAATTCGACAAGGTCTCCATCGTCTTCGGGGACAAGCCATCGCGCGCGCTGCCGCTCATGGACGAGGGCAAGACGCGCGCCGAGATCCAGGAGGCGACCGGGCAGGTCCTCGGCGTCCACGACTGTTCCCTTTCCGTCGAGACCGGGGAAATCCTCGTCCTGATGGGGCTTTCGGGCTCGGGCAAATCCACCCTGCTGAGGGCGGTGAACGGCCTCAACCCCGTCGTGCGGGGAGATGTCAGGGTCGACGACGGTTCGGGCATGGTGAGCGTGACCCACGCCAATCCCGCGAAACTGCGGGAACTGCGGCTCTCGCGCATCGCCATGGTGTTCCAGCAGTTCGGCCTCCTGCCCTGGCGGACGGTCGAGGAAAACGTGGGGCTGGGCCTCGAACTCGCCGGGATGTCGGCATCCGAGCGGGCCGGGCGGATCGCCGGGCAGCTCGACCTCGTGGGCCTTTCCGACTGGGCCGACCGCAAGGTTGGGGAGTTGTCGGGCGGCATGCAGCAGCGCGTGGGTCTCGCCCGCGCCTTCGCGACCGAAGCCCCCATCCTCCTGATGGACGAACCGTTCTCGGCCCTGGACCCACTGATCCGGACGCACCTGCAGGACGAACTCCTCGACCTCCAGAAGTCGCTGAAGCGCACGATCATCTTCGTCTCCCACGACCTCGACGAGGCGTTCAAGATCGGCAACCGCATCGCGCTGATGGAGGGGGGCCGCATCGTCCAGTGCGGCACCGCGCGCGAGATATTCTCCTCTCCGGCGTCCGACTATGTCGCGGACTTCGTCGCGCACATGAACCCGATGGGGGTCCTGACGGCCCGCGACGTGATGGAGCCCGGCGAGGCTCCCTCCGGAGCCGGGATCGGCGCGGAGATGACGGTTCGGGACGTGATGGAACGGCTGAGGGATATCGAGGCGCTCACCGTGACCGAGAACGGCACCGCCGTGGGCCGGGTCACGCGCGAGGGCGTGATCCGGAAGCTTCTCGACCCGCGGAGCTGACCTATAGCTTGGTCGCGCCGACCGGCGGCGTCACGCCGAGGCGCCTGAGCCGGGCCTCGCGCCAGGTGATGTAGGTGATCGCGGCGATGATCATGCCGCCGCCCAGAAGAACGAACGGATCCACGATTTCCCCGAATGCCAGCGCGCCAAGGAGCGTCGCCCAGACGAGCTGGAGGAACGTGACGGGCTGGGTGACCGTCAGCGGTGCCAAGGCAAAGGCCCGGGTCATGGCGTAATGGCCCGTCGTCGCGAAGACCGCGACAAGCGCGAGCCAGCCGACCTGAGCGGGCTCCGGCGGCACCCAGACCAGAAGGGCAAACGGCAGGAGACCGACCGTCACGACAAGCGACATCATCGCGACCACGACACTTGCCGGCGCGATTGCCGAAAGCCGCTTGGCGATGAGGTATGAGAGCCCGAAGCTCGTCGCCGCGCCGAGCTGGGCGAAATGGCCGGGCAGAACCTCGCGCAGGCCGGGCCGCAGGATCACGACCGCGCCCGCGAAGGCGACGACGATGGCCAGGATCCGGCGGACGGCCAGTCTCTCTCCGAAGACGAGTGCGGCGCCAATCGTCACCACGATCGGGTTCAGGTAGCCGATCGCCGTCACCTCGGCGACCGGGATGCGGGCCATGGCAAAGAACCAGAGCGTCACCGCGAGCGTGTGAAGCGCACCCCGGGCCGCGAAAAGACGCATCGCGCCCGGCGCGAAACCCGCCCGCAGCGCGGGCAGGAGCGTGGGGACGAGGAACAGGAGCCCGAAGGCGAAGCGGATGAATGCGCTTTCGACGGCGGGGAGCGCCGTGCCGAGGTGCCGCACGATCCCGGTGACGCCGACGAAGCTCAGGCCGGAGGCGAGCATCCAGAGAATGCCGCGGAGAGGATTGGGAGGGGCCTCGGAAGTCATGCCGACACATGATCCCAACGCCGCGCCGCGTGCAAGGCTCAGCCCAGCGCAAGGCGCGCTGCGATCGACCACATGGTGATCCCGATCACGGTATCGAGGATCCGCCAGGCCAGCGGGCGCGCGAAGAGGGGCGCCGCGAGCCGGGCGCCGAACCCGAGCGACGAGAAGAACAGGAAGGACCCCGTGGCCGCGCCCATGCCGAACATCGCCTCCCGGCCCGGGTATTGCGACGAGATCGTGCCCAGAAAGACGACCGTGTCCAGGTAGACATGCGGATTGCCCCAGGTCAGGGCGGCAATCGTCCCGAGCGTCGGCAGAAGCGCGGCCTTCGCGCCGTTCGCCGCGGCCAGTGCCTCGCCACCGCGCCACGCGGAACGGAAAGCCCGCGCGCCATACCAGAGAAGAAATGCGATGCCGCCCCAAAGGAGGCCCTTCATGAGCCACGGGGCAGCATTGGAGGCCACAGCGAAGCCCGATACCCCGACGGCGATCAGGAATGCGTCGGACGCCGCGCAGAAGAGAACGACCGGCAACACATGCTCACGCCGAAGCCCCTGGCGCAGCACGAAGGCGTTCTGCGCCCCGATCGCCGCGATCAGGCCGAGTGACAGCAGCATCCCGTCCAGGAAGGAAGACGTCATCGGGCTCTCCGGTGTCTCGGGGACCGACTTGAGGCAGAGAGCGATCAGGTCGCGTCCTGGTGATCACTCCCGCCGAAATCCGCCGGAGCACCGCGGTTCGACGGCGCGCAGTCCACGCGCCGTCGGTTTCGCGTTCAGAGCTGCGCCGCGACCTCGTCGGGAATGTCAAAGTTCCCGGTCACATTCTGGACGTCGTCATCCTCTTCGAGCGCGTCGATGAGTTTCATCAGCTTCTGCGCCCCTTCGAGGTCGAGCTCCGTCCGGGTCTGCGGCCGCCAGATGAGTTTCGCCGTCTCGCTTTCGCCGAGATCGGCTTCGAGCGCGGTCGAGACCTCGTTCAGCGCGGTGTCGGCGCAGGTGATCCAGTAGCCTTCCTCGTCGGCCTCGAAATCATCGGCCCCGGCTTCCAGCGCGGCCATCATCACCATGTCGGCGTCGCCCACGGAGGTCGGATACTTGATTTCCCCCACCCGGTCGAACATGAACGAGACAGACCCCGTCTCGCCGAGGTTCCCGCCGAACTTCGTGAAGTAGCTGCGGACGTTCGACGCGGTGCGGTTGCGGTTGTCGGTCATCGCCTCGACGATGATCGCGATGCCGTTCGGGCCATAGCCCTCATAGCGGATCTCGTCATAGTTCTCGGCATCGCCGCCCTGCGACTTCTTGATCGCGCGGTCGATCACGTCCTTCGGCACCGAGTTGGACTTCGCTTCCTTCACCGCAAGGCGCAGGCGCGGGTTCTTGTCGGGATCGGGGTCGCCCATCTTGGCGGCGACGGTGATCTCCTTCGCGAGCTTCGAGAAGAGCTTCGAGCGCAACGCATCCTGCTTGCCCTTGCGGTGCTGGATGTTCGCCCACTTTGAGTGGCCTGCCATGACCTTCGTTCCATCACTGATGTCGGGTTTCGGCGCTTCTATATGCTACCGCGGCGCAGGGCTTCAACCCCCGCGCGCCTTGCGTCCGGCGTCCGGGCCGGCGCAGAGTGGGGCCAATCGGAGATCGCGCAATGCCCCAGGACCAGATCATCCTCTTCTCGCTCTTCGGAATCGTCTTCGCGCTCCTGATCTGGGGCCGCTGGCGTTATGACCTCGTCGCGTTCGCCGCGTTGATGGCGGGCGTGGTGCTCGGGACGGTACCGGTGGATGTCGCGTTCACAGGATTCGGGCATCCCGCCACGATGGTCGTCGCGCTCGTCCTGATCGTCTCGGCCGGCCTCGTGCGGTCGGGGGCGGTCTATCTCATCACCCGCACGCTCGTGGACGCGGGCCGGTCCCTTGGCGGGCATATTGCGGTGATGGGGGTCGTCGGGGGCGTTCTTTCGGCCTTCATGAACAATGTGGCTGCGCTTGCGCTCCTGATGCCGGTCGACGTCCAGACTTCGCGCAAGGCGGGGCGCGCGCCGGGGCTGTCGCTGATGCCGCTGTCCTTCGCCACGATCCTCGGGGGCATGGCAACGCTGATCGGCACGCCGCCGAACATCATCATCGCGACCTACCGCGAAAGCGCGCTTGGCCAATCCTACGAGATGTTCGACTTCGCGCCGGTCGGGGCGCTCGTCGCGCTGATCGGGCTTCTTTTCGTCGCGACGGTCGGCTGGCGGCTGATCCCCGTCCGGGCCGAGGCAGTGGCCGGCGGGGCGCCTATGGGTGAGATCGCGCACTATATCGCGGAACTCACCGTTCCGGAGGACTCTCGCCTGATCGGGCGGGCGCTTGCCGATCTCGACGAGGAAGCCGACACCGCCGGGGTGGAGATCGTGGGGCTCGTCCGCAACGGGCGACGACGCCTTGGGGCGGCGGCTCGGGTGCGGGTACTGGAAGCGGGCGACGGGATCGTGCTGGAGGCCGAGCCGGGCGCGCTGGACGAATTCCGGGCGGCGCTGTCCCTGGATTTCGCCGATGAAAAACGCCTCGCCGCGCTCCGCAGCGAGTCCGGAGGCGATGGCCTGACCGTGGTCGAGGCCGTGGTGCCGGAGGGCGCGCGCATCGCGGGGCGCTCCGCTGCCGCGATCGGGCTCGGATGGCGGCGCCGGACGGTGCTGGTGGGGATCGCGCGGCAGGGGCGCCGGATCACGTCCCATGTCCGGCGCGAGATCGTGCGGCCGGGGGACATCCTCCTTCTGGTCGCGCCGGCGGAGACGGCCGGGGAGGTCGTCAAGTGGCTGGGCTGCCTGCCGCTGGCGGAGCGAGGCCTCGCCGTGACGGTCGAGACCAAGACCTGGGCCGCGATTGGCATCTTCGCCGCCGCGGTGGCGCTCGCGAGCCTCGGCTTCCTCTACCTGCCGATCGCCCTCGGCTGCGTCGTCGTCCTTTACGTCGTCCTCGGGATATTGCCGCTTTCGGAGCTTTACGACCAAGTGGAATGGCCGGTCATCGTGCTCCTCGGCTCGATGATCCCGCTCGGCGCGGCGCTGGAGACATCGGGCGGCACGCAACTGATCGTCGAGGGGCTCACCTGGCTTGCGGGCGACCTGCCGCCCTGGGTTGCGCTGACCCTCCTGATGGCCGTGACGATGACGCTGTCGGACGTCCTGAACAACACGGCGACCGCGATCGTCGCGGCGCCGATCGGCCTTGGCATGGCCCAAAGCTACGGCGTCGCCCCGGACCCTTTCCTGATGGCCGTCGCGGTCGCGGCTTCCTGCGCCTTCCTCACGCCCATCGGGCACAAGAACAACACGCTGATCCTCGGCCCCGGAGGCTACGGCTTCGGGGATTACTGGCGCATGGGCCTTCCGCTGGAGATCATCGTCGTGGCGGCCGGGGTGCCGCTGATCCTGTTCTTCTGGCCGCTATATCCCTAGGCGTACCGTCAGACCGGCCACAGCACCGGGATCAGAAGGCATCCAACCAGCGCCGTGACAATGTTCAGAGGCAGGCCGAGGCGCATGTAATCGGTGAAGCGGTAGCCGCCCGGACCGAAGACCATCATGTTCGTCTGGTACCCGATCGGCGTCGCGAAGGCGACGGAGGCGGAGAACATCACCGCCACCGCGAATGGTCGCGGGTCCAGTCCTAGTGACAGGCCGAGTTCGATGGCGATGGGTGTGAAGATGACCGCGACCGCGTTGTTCGACAGGAACTCCGTCAGCGTCAGGCCGAGGATGTAGACCGCCGCGATGGCCGCCCACGGCGGCAGGCCCTTGAGATGCGGCGCGACGACGCCCACGATCATGTCGACCGCGCCAGAGGCATCCAGCGCCGCACCCACGGCGAGCATTCCGAAGATCAGGGCGAGCAGCCGGCCCTCGATGAAGCTGAACGCCTCGTCGGCATCGACGCAGCGCAGGACGAGGATCACGGCCACCGCGAGGAAGGACAGAACGAGGATCGGCGCGACGTCGAATGCCGCCAGGATCACGATCCCCGCCAGGGCGCCGATCGCCACGGGCGCGTGCGCCCGACGGTAAGGCCGCGCCTTGGGATGGGTGATGTCGACAAGCTCCTGGTCGTCGGCCAGACGCCGGATGTCGGCCGGCGCGCCTTCGAGGAGGAGCGTGTCGCCCACCGTGATCACGAGATCATCGAGTTGGCGGCCGATGTTCTGGTTCCGCCGGTGCACGGCAAGCGGATAGACGCCATAACGGCGGCGCAGGCGAAGCTCGCCAAGCGAACGGCCGATCATGCGGCAGCCGGGCGTGATCAGAACCTCGACCGTCTCGGTCTGGACCGAGGACAGCTTGTCCACCATCCGCACGTCGCGGTGCTGCTGAAGGCCCAGAAGTTCCGCCATCTCGGTTCGCAGAACCACCCGGTCGCCGGCCTCGAGAACGACGGGCGCGAGATCGCGGCGGAGCGAGGCATCGCCGCGAAGGACGTCGATGACCCGGACACCGTCGCGGCGGAAGACGTCGACCTCGAGCACCTTCTGGCCGATCAGCGCGGAATCCTCCGGCACCGCGACCTCGGTGAAGAACTTCATCCGCGCCCTGTCGGACATGAGCATCCCGAGAGAGGCGCGAACCGGCAGAAGCCTCGGCCCGGCGATCGCCATCAGAGTCGCCCCCGCGACCGTCATGGCGAGCCCGAGTGGCGCGATCTCGAAAATTCCGAAGGGCTCGAGCCCCTTGTGGCGCGCGACACCGTCGACGAGGAGGTTCGTCGAGGTGCCGATGAGCGTGATCATCCCGCCAAGAATGGTGCAGTAGGACAGCGGGATCAGGAGTTTCGAGGGTGTCGAGCCGATCCGGCGCGCGATCTGGATCATGATCGGGATCGCGACGGCGACGACAGGGGTGTTGTTCATGAAGGCCGAGGCGGCGATGACGGCGAAGAACAGCCCGATGATAGTGCGCTTCGGCGCGGTCTGGGCATAGCGTTCGGCCATCCGCGTCATGGTCTCCAGCGCGCCGGTGCGCACGAGACCGCCCATGATGAGGAACATGAAGGCGATGGTCCAGGGCGCGGGATTCGACAGGACCTTAGTCGCCTCGTCGACAGGAAGGATGCCGGTGAAGATGAAGAGCGCCGCCCCCGACATCGCCACGACCTCGGCGGGGTAGCGCTCTGTCACGAAGAGAAGGAACATCCCCACGACGACGAGGAGCGTGAAAATGGCCTCTGTCTGGGCCGGCAGGGCAAGGTCTAGCATCGAATCCTTCGCGCGCGCATCGGCTCAGATATTAGCCGAGGGCCCGGGGGGCACAAGCGCGGCTGCGGCCGCCCGGCGGATCTTCCGGGGTTGAACGAGAAACATTCCCGCGAACATGAGCGCCAGGGACGCCCAGATCCAGCCGCTATAGGCCTCGCCCAGGATCGCCATGGCCCAGAGGACGCCGAAGCCCGTGACGAGGTAGGCGACCTGCACCGCGAAGACCGGGCCCGCGCGGCCGACCATGCCGACGTAGGCGGCATAGGCGAAGGCGTGGATCGCCGAGGAAACGACGATGGCCCAGTCCGGCGCTCGGAACACGGCGGGCGGGGTGATCCACTGGCCCGTCACGAATGCCAGCGGCACCGCGAAGAGGATGCCGACGACGGAGGCGCCCAGCAGCACCTGAATCGGGTCCATGCCGAATGTTCCCCATTTCGCGACGATGTTGCCCTCGAAGGCGTAGCAGAGCGGCGCGATCAGCGCGAGCGGCACGGCGGCCAGCATGGCGCGGTCGGGCAGGCTCGATCCCGGCACGACGATCATCAGGACGCCCGTCAGCCCCAGAACAAGCCCGGTAAAGCGGACCCAGCCGAAGCGGTCGAGCCGCATCAGAAGCGCGACAGGAAACGCGAGGATCGGCACGAGCGAAATGCAGATCGAAATGATCCCGGCCGGCAGATACACCGCCGCCTGGTAGGAGGCCGCGTTCGGAAGAACCGTGCCGATGAGCGCGACCACCGCGTAAAGCGCCAGCGGCGCGCGGCCGAGCGGAAGGCGCCGGCCGCGCAGCGCCGTGATGACGCCAAGGACGAACACGCCGATGGCGAACTGCCAGACGATGATCCCGAAGCCGCGATAGCCCTCCGAGACCGCGATCTTGGCCAGAGGCTGGGTGAAGCCCCACCCCGCCCCGATGCACAAAAGCGCGAGGAGCAGGGCCGCGCGGGTCATGGTGCGGCTGCTTCCAGCCGTCCTCCCACGCGGATCATCCGGATGCGCGTCGCGAGGCCGGTCTTGTCGTCGGTCTCGACATAGGTGCCCGACAGCGTCGCCTCTCCGTTCGCGGGGGTAAGCCTTTCCTTGCCCATGCCGGTGATGAACCGGCGCATGGGTTCAGCCCGGTCCATGCCGATGACCGAGTTGTAGTCGCCGCACATGCCGGCGTCGCTCTGGTATCCGGTGCCGGCCGACAGGATCTGCGCGTCGGCCGTGGGGATGTGGGTATGGGTGCCTACGACGAGGCTCGCCCGTCCGTCGCACCAGTGGCCCATCGCCATCTTCTCGGAGGTCGCCTCGCAGTGCATGTCGACGATCGTGGCCTGGGCGAGCCCGCCCAGCGGATGGGCGCGAAGGACCGCGTCCACGGCCGAGAAAGGATCGTCGAAGGCGCGCTTCATGAAGACCTGGCCCAGGGCCTGCGCCACGAGCACCTTCCGACCACCCTTGGCCTCGAAGAGCCGCGCCCCCTTCCCGGGGGCGGCCTTCGCATAATTGAGCGGCCTGAGGATGCGCGGCTCCTGCTCGATGAACTGCATCATGTCCTTCTGGTCGAAGGCATGGTCGCCAAGCGTCAGGCAATCCGCCCCGGCCGAGAGGATCGCGCGGGCGTGGTCCGGGGAAATGCCCATGCCGCCCGTGGCGTTTTCGCCGTTCACCACGACGAAATCGAGGCTCCACTCCGCCCTGAGCGTCGGAAGCCTCTGGGTGATCGCCGCGCGCCCCGCGCGGCCAACGACATCGCCGAGAAATAGGAGTTTCATGGCTTCTGCCTAGGGCCCCCACGCCCGAAGGGCAAGGGGTTGCCGCACCGACGGGGGGCGCCTAGGCTTCCCGGGGCGGCGCACAGGGCAATCGGAGGGCCTTGGATGCGAAATTTGCTTGCTGCGTTCGGCTATTTGTTCGGCCTCGTCTTCGCCCTCGCCGCTCTGTCAGCGTCCCTGAACGACACCCCTCGCGTCGCGGCCGTATTCGTGGCACTGGCCCTCCTGTGCCTTCCCTTCGCCGGAAGGATGTTCCGGCGGATGTTCGGCCGGCGCGGATGGATCTGGCGCGGAGCGACCGCGCTCGTCGCCATCGCGGGTCTCGCAGTCACGGCGGCTTCGATCGAGCGGACGTCCATCTACGGCAGCCCTGAAATCCGCGCCCGTTTCCACGCGATCTACGCCGAGAAGCTGGCCGAATGGCCTGTGCCTTACGAGGAGAAAATTGTCGGAACCCGCTACGGCCCGGTCCACGTGATCGCGAGCGGCGCGGAGGACGCGCCACCGCTGCTACTTCTGCACGCCTCGGGCGTGGCGGGCTGGTCGTGGAAGTACAACGCCGAAGAACTGTCGAGGAATTACCGGATCTACGCGATAGACCTCATAAGCGACGCGGGGCTCTCCGAATACGCGGACCTTTCGAACCGGATGCGGACGGGCAAGGACGAGGCCGACCACTACGCCGAAGTCGCGACGCTTCTTGGCGTGATGCGCGCCCCGGTCGTGGGAGCGTCCGAGGGCGGGTTCATCGCCACGAACTACGCGCTCCACTACCCCGAAAGGGTCGAGAAGCTCGTCCTCCTCGGCCCGATGGGCTATTCCGGAGCCACCCGCGCCGCGATCGCCATCACGCTCGCCCAGCTTTTCCCGGTGAAGCCGGTGCAGGACGCGACCTTCCGCTGGGCTTTCAGCGACAGCGCGAAGCTCCGGGCGGACTACGCCGAATGGTTCCCGCTGCTGATGTCCGGCACCTTCCCCGCGAAGGTCGCGCCCTGGCCCTTTTCGGCGGAGGAACGACAGGCGCTGTCCGTACCCACGCTCTTCGTCTTCGGCACGCGCGACAACGTCGTCGGCGATCCCGAGGCCGCCCGCGCCTCCGTCGCGGACGTCCCGGATGCCCGCGTCGAAGTGATCGAGGCGGGGCACCTGATGGCGGCGGAAAGGCCCGAAGCGGTGAACGCGCTGATCCTCGGCTTCCTCGGCGAGGACTAGAAGCTCAGCACTTCGCTTTCGGTGACGATGAAATCCAGGCGCTGGTCGGTCGGCTCGATCGGGACCTCGGGAAGTTCCTGCGCGCCAAAGGCGAAGCCGATGGCGACGACCGGGTGAAGCGCCTTCAGCCCTTCGAGCGTCCGGTCGTAGAAGCCCCCGCCATAGCCCAGCCGATAGCCGCGCCGGTCGAAGGCGACGAGCGGGACGATCAGGACCTCGGGGTCGATCCAGTTGCCCGTCTCCGGGATGAGCGCGCCGAAATCTCCGGTGACCATCGGCGCCGTGGCCGACCATTCCCGGAAACGAAGCGCCTGACCCGCGCCGAGGATCACGGGCACGCCGACCTGCCCCTCGTGCGCGGCCATCGCCGGCAAGGGGTCGATTTCCGTCCGCATGGGCATGTAGCCGGCAAGTGGTTTGCCGGCATAGGGCGCAAGCACCTCGGCGAGCCGCTCGGCCGCGCGCCCCTGCCCGGCAGCATGGGCAGCCTTCCGGGCGGCAAAGGCAAGCCGCCGAGCTTCGGTCTTCTGCTCGGTGAGGCTGAGTTCGGTCATCTGGTCGGGAAGTTCGAGGTTCATAGGAGGAATACCGCTGCGAGGCCAAGGAAGGCGAAGAAGCCCACCACGTCCGTAACTGTCGTCACAAAGGCACCCGACGCGAGCGCGGGATCGACTCCAATCTTGTCGAGTGCGACAGGAATGAGGATTCCCGCGAGCCCGGCGATCAGCAGGTTCACCACCATGGCCGCGGCGATCACGCCGCCGATTCCCGGCAGGCCGAACCATATCCAGCCGATGATCCCCATGACCACCGCGAAAATCAGCCCGTTCACGAGGCCCACGAGAGCCTCGCGCCGGACCACCCGCCAGACGTTCGACCCGGTGAGGTCGCGCGTCGCTATCGAACGGACCGCGACAGTCAGCGACTGCGTCCCCGCATTTCCGCCCATCGAGGCGACGATCGGCATGAGCACGGCCAGCGCCACGATCTGCGCGATGACATCCTCGAACTGCGCGATGACGATTGAAGCGATGATCGCCGTCGCCAGGTTCACGCCAAGCCAGGGCAGGCGCTGCTTCGTCGTCTCGATCACGCGGTCCGACAGGCTCCCCTCGCCGACACCGGCAAGGCGCAGGATGTCTTCCTCGTGCTCTTCGTCGAGAACCGTCATGGCGTCGTCGATGGTGATGACGCCGGCGAGCCGTCCGTCGTCGTCCACCACCGGCGCCGAGATCAGGTGGTACTGGTTGAAGGCATAGGCGACGTCGCCTTCCTCCTCGTAGACGGAAATCGTGCGAAAGCTGTCCTCGGCGAGGTCCCTGAGCATCACGTCGCGCCGCGACGACAACAGCTTGCCGAGCGTGACGTAGCCCACCGGATGCACCCGGGGATCGATGAGGATGACGTGGTAGAACTGGTCCGGCAGTTCCTCGGCCGAACGCAGGTAGTCGATCGCCTCGCCGACGGACCAGTGTTCGGGTGCCGTCACCACCTCGCGTTGCATGAGGCGGCCGGCGGAGTATTCCGGATAAGTCAGCGATTGCTCGACCGCCGCCCGGTCGCTTTCCTCGAGCGAGCTGAGGATGATTTCCTGCTGCGGCTCCTCGAGGTCCTCGATGAGGTCGACGACGTCGTCTGAATCAAGCTCGCGGACAGCCTCGGCCAGGACTTCCCGCGGCAGGTATTCGATCACCTCCTCGCGGATCGCCTCGTCGATCTCCGACAGGATCTCGCCGTCGATCTCGCCTGACCACAGCCGCAGAAGATCGCGCCGCTCGGACGCGCTCACCTGTTCCAGAAGGTCGGCGATGTCGGCGGCGTGGAGCGGCTCGAGAAGCTCGTTCAGTCGCGCGGTATCCTCGGCCTCGACGGCATCAAGGATCTGGTCGACGACACGGGAATCGAGGCCGTAGTCCTCGTCGTCCCACTCGTGCTCTTCCGCCTGGTTTTCGGCCATGAATGCTCCCTCGTCCGGGCTTGTTAGCCTCCCGCGCCGCGATTGCGCGGACCTTATCGGAAGGTGTTTCAAAGAAACAGAGGCAAGCGGCAAATTTACGTTGCCGCCAAAGCCCCCTAGTCTGGCCTCGACGGACAGGAGACCCGCAGCATGGAAGACCTGCTCATCGGCCAGACGCTCGCCTTCGCAGCCGATCCCTTCGCCGAAGGACCGGAGGCCGCGCGACATGTCTCGCGCGGCGCGGTTCTGGTGAGGGACGGCAAGATCGCCGTCACCGGCGACGCAGTAACACTTCGGGCCGCGCATCCCGATGCGCGGGTTCACGACTACGGAGAGGCGCTGATCTCGGCGGGCTTCATCGACGCGCACATGCACTATCCGCAGACTGGTATCATCGCGAGCTGGGGCAAGCGGCTGATCGACTGGCTGAACACCTACACCTTTCCTGAAGAGATGCGGTTCTCCGACCCCGCCTATGCCGCCGAGGTCGCGGGGCGCTACTTCGACCTCGCGCTGGCGAACGGCACGACCACGATGGCGAGCTACTGCACGATTCACCCCGAAAGCGTGGACGCCTTCTTCACCGCCGCGCGTGAGAGGGGGCTGCGCGCGTTTGCGGGCAAGACCTGCATGGACCGCAATGCTCCCGACGGCCTGCGCGACACCGCGCAGTCGGCCTACGACGACTCCAAGCGGCTCCTGGAGAAATGGCACGGGGTCGACCGCCTCTCCTATGTGATTACGCCGCGTTTCTCGCCGACGTCGACGCCCGCGCAGCTGGAGGCACTGGGCACCCTCTGGTCAGAGAAGCCCACCTGCCTGATGCAGACGCACCTGTCCGAACAACACGACGAGATCGAGTGGGTGCGCAGCCTTTTCCCCGACGCGCGCGACTATCTCGACACCTACGAACGCTTCCTTCTGCTCGGCCCCGGCGCGGTCTTCGGCCACGCGATCCACCTGACGGAGCGCGAGCGGGACCGGCTCTACGAAGTGGGCGCGAGCCTCGTCCACTGCCCGACCTCGAACACCTTCATCGGCTCCGGGCTCTTCGACATGGCGGGTCTCATGGCGCAGGGTCAACGGATCGGGCTCGCGACGGATACCGGAGGCGGGTCGTCCTTCTCGATGCTGCGGACGATGGCGGCCGCCTACGAGGTGGCGCAGCTTCGCCATGTCGCGCTGCATCCCGCGCAGCTCTGGTGGCTGGCGACGCAGGGCTCGGCCCGCGCGCTCAGAATCGAGGACAGGGTCGGCAACCTGATGCCGGGGATGGAGGCCGACATCGTGGTGATCGACCTCGCCTCCACGCCCGCCATCGCCCAGCGCGCGACCCGCGCCGGGGATATCTGGGAGGCGCTCTTCCCGACGATCATGATGGGCGACGACCGGGCGGTGAGGGCCGTGTGGGTGGGCGGGAAGCCCGTTGCCCCCGCCGAAAGGACCTGAGCGGCCGCGGGCTCACCCCATCAGCCGCCGCGCCAGACGGTTCTGGTTTTCCATGACCCGGGGCAGATCGATCGTCGCCACCTGCCCGGCCCGTACGACCTGCCGCCCCTCGACGAAAAGGTCGCGCACGCGCGCAGGCCCGCAAAGCACAAGCGCCGCCACCGGGTCCCAGGCACCCGCTGCCTCGACGCCAGAGACGTCCCAGATCGCGATATCGGCCCGCTTTCCAGGTTCCAGCGAGCCGCAATCGGTCCGCCCCAGCACCCGCGCGCCGCCGAGCGTCGCGATCTCCAGCGCCTCACGTGCGCTCATCGCATCCGCGCCGTTCGCCACGCGCTGCAGAAGCATCGCCTGCCGCGCCTCGCCTACAAGGCTGCCAGCATCGTTCGATGCCGAACCGTCGACGCCGAGCCCGACCTTCACGCCAGCATCCCTCATCGCCCGGACCGGCGCGATCCCGGACCCGAGACGGCAGTTCGAACATGGGCAATGCGCCACCCCGGTGCGCGACCGGGCGAATAGGTCGATCTCCGCCCCGTCGAGTTTGACGCAATGGGCATGCCAGACATCGTCGCCAGTCCAGCCGAGGTCCTCGGCATATTGCCCGGGCCGGCAGCCGAACTGCGACAGCGAATAGGCGATGTCCTCGTCGTTCTCCGCGAGATGCGTGTGAAGCATCACGCCCTTGTCGCGGGCGAGCAGCGCCGCGTCCCGCATCAGTTCCCGGCTGACCGAGAAGGGTGAACAGGGCGCCACGCCCACGCGGACCATCGCGCCTTCGCCCCGATCGTGGAAGGCGTCGATGACCCGGATGCAATCCTCGAGGATCGCGGGCTCCCGTTCCACAAGGCTGTCGGGGGGAAGCCCGCCCGCGCTCTCCCCGATCGACATGGCGCCCCGCGTCGCGTGGAACCGCAGCCCGATCTCGCGCGCCGCGTCGATTGTGTCGTCCAGCCGCGCGCCGTTCGGGAAAAGGTAGAGGTGGTCCGAGGTCAGCGAGCAGCCCGTCAGTGCAAGTTCCGCGAGCCCCACCAGCGCTGACACCCGTATCTCCTCAGGGCCCATCCGCGCCCAGATCGGGTAGAGCGTCTTGAGCCAGCCGAAGAGAAGCGCGTCCTGCCCGCCCGGAACTGCCCGGGTAAGGGTCTGGTAGAGATGGTGATGGGTATTGACGAACCCCGGCGTGACGACGCATCCCGCCGCCTCGAGAACCTCGCCCGATGAGGAAAGGCCATGCCCTACCCCGGCAACTACGCCGTCGCGGATCAGGACGTCGCCGCCGGCAAGCTCGCGGCGATCGGCATCCATCGTCACGACAACGGCCGCACCACGGATCAGGATTTCGCGCATGGAGTCCCCCTTCTCTCCGCCCCCTTCGGCGGATGGGGAAACGGGACCCGACAGAAGGGGGCTGAAGGACTCGGGCGCCGCATCCGCAAACTAGCGACGGCGCCGGACCCGACGCAAGGTTCCGGCCGCACACTTTCGGTTTCGATTGGCGATTTGACCGTCTCGGCGTCTTTCCGCCGCCGGAAATCGGTCTGCCTGCACCCCGGTCATCGGCCATGACTGACCGACGCGGCGACAAGGGGCCGCTCGGCTGACGGCACTCCTCCCGCCACTGCGTGCGCGGCGCAGGTTTGTCCCAATCAACCCTCGGGTGTCTTGCCGAGGATCGCCAGCGCAGCTTCGTGGACTTCCCTGTTCGCCGCCGCTAGGATACGCCCGCCCTGATGCGCGGGGCCGCCCTTCCAGTCGGTCACGATGCCTCCAGCAGCCTCGATGACAGCAATCGGGGCCTGCACGTCATAGGGCTGAAGGCCCGCCTCGACGACGAGGTCGATCTGCCCCAAAGCGACGAGAGCGTAGGCGTAACAGTCGGTCCCGTAGCGGGTCAGCTTCGTCCGGGCGGAGAGGCTGTGGAACGCGCGGCCCTCGGCCTCGGTTCCGACTTCGGGGAAGGTCGAGAACAGGATCGCGTCCGACAGCGGCCTTGGAGCGCGCGCACGGAGCGTGCGCTTGCCCATCGGCCCCGTGGCCTCGGCCACGCCGAGGCCGCCAGCAAAACGCTCGCCGATATAGGGCTGATCGATCAGGCCGTAGATCGGGCCGCGCGCGTCCGCGACCGCAATGAGGACACCCCAGGTCGGCGTTCCCGAAAGGTAGCTGCGCGTCCCGTCGATAGGGTCGATGACCCAGGTCAGGCCCGACGTTCCGGATTTCGCCCCGTATTCCTCGCCAAGGATCGCGTCGCCCGGGCGCATCCGTCCGAGGATCTCGCGCATCGCCCGTTCTGCCGCGCGGTCGGCGACCGTCACGGGATCGAAGCGTATTTTCTCTTTGTTTTCAGCCGAGAGTTCCGCGGTCCGGAAATGCGCGAGCGTTTCGACACGCGCGGCGTCGGCCAAGGCATCTGCCGTCGCGATCAGCGCAGCGCGGTCGTCATCAGAAAGGTCTACCCGCATCAACCATCAACTCCTCCGCCCCTCGCGGAGCGTAGCGGTAGAGGGCGCATCCCGGCCCGTCAAGCAGGCCGGGACGACAGGGGCTTACGCGGCGTCGGACAGAACGCGGGCGAGTTCGAAGAGCCGGCGGCGCTGAGCCTCCGGGATCGCGTAGTAGGACCGGACCAGAAGCAGCGCTTCCTTGTCCGCGAGGATGTCGCCCTCGACTTCCTGCCGGCGCGATGCCCGAGAGTCGATCCCCTCGAAGAAGAAGTTGATCGGAACGCCCAGAGCGTCTGCGATATCCCACAGCCGCGAGGCCGAGACGCGGTTCATGCCGGTCTCGTATTTCTGGATTTGCTGGAACTTGATGCCAACCTTGTCCGCAAGTTGCTGTTGAGTCATGCCAACCATCCACCGGCGGTGACGGATGCGTTTGCCGACATGGGCGTCAACTGGATGTTTCATGTACGGTCTCCCAAGCTCATGCCCAATCATACGAGATTTCCGTGTGGAATTCGCCCTCTGCGGGAGCCTTTTTGGCTATCCTTTTAGATAGGTCTTGCGGTCAGTTTACGCGCATAGCGTGTGCGGCACCGCCGGCGCCACAGGTTGTCCCGCAGCAAAACGAATCGCTTTTCCGGCGACGGTGGGCACCCGAAGCGAACCTCCGGTGCGTCCGAATGAGCGGATTTCGGCGCGACCTCTGGCAGAATCCCGCCGAATTCCCTAGCCCTTTCGGCATGGCAAAGGAGGACTGACATGCGCGCCCTGCAGATCGTCGAATTCGGAACGCAACCCAGGCTTGCCGAGTTGCCGAAACCCGTGCCCGGACCCGGCGAGGTAGCAGTGAGGATTGCGACCTGCGGGCTCAACTTCGCAGATCTCCTGATGATCGAGGGCCGATATCAGGAGCGCCCGGACCTGCCCTTCACGCTCGGCATGGAGCTTGCGGGGACCGTGCAGGCGGTCGGCGAGGGTGTCGACGCCCCCGCGCCGGGGACGCGCGTCGCGGTCTTCGCCGGACATGGCGGGCTTGCCGACTACGGTTGCTTCCCGGCCGAACGCTGCCTGCCACTGCCCGACGGCATGAGCTTCGAGCACGCCGCGGCGTTCCAGGTCGCCTACGGGACAAGCCATGTGGCGCTTCGCCACCGCGCGCGGCTCCAGCCGGGAGAGACCCTTCTCGTTCTGGGCGCGGCGGGGGGCGTCGGGCTCACGGCGGTCGAGATCGGCAAGCTGATGGGAGCGCGCGTGATCGCGGTCGCGCGGGGGAAAGACAAGCTTGAGGTCGCAAAGGCGGCCGGGGCCGATCACCTGATCGACAGCGACACGGCGGATATCAGGGCCGAGGTGAAGGCCCTTGGCGGGGCGGATGTCTGCTATGACCCGGTTGGGGGCGATCAGTTCAAGGCGGCACTGCGCGCGATGCGGCCGGAGGGGCGCATCATCCCCGTGGGCTTCGCGAGCGGGGAGGTGCCGCAGATCGCGGCGAACCATCTTCTCGTGAAGAACCTGACCGTGATCGGGCTCTACTGGGGCGGCTACCTGGCCTTCCGTCCGAAAGTCCTGACCGAGAGCCTCGCGGAGCTTCTGGGCTGGTATGCCGATGGCAAGATCAAGCCGCATGTGAGCCACACTCTTCCGCTGGACCGTGCAGAGGAGGCGCTTGAGCTACTCCGTGCCAGGAAATCGACCGGGAAGGTCGTCGTCACGATGGAGGCCTGAAGAGCGTCTTCGGCCTCAGTCCGCGCCGGAATAGGCGGCCCGCAATTGCGAGAGAAGGGCTTCCGCCGGCGCTCCGCCGAGGCCGCCCGGTGCACGGTAGAGGCAGATCGCGAGGCTCCCGAGCTGGGGCAACACGTTGCCAGGCTCGATCGCCGCGGTGCCCTCCGGCACGCCGCCCCGCAGCCGTGCCGAGACGGCAAGATCGGCGGCGACCGAAGCCTCCACGACCTGTTCGGACTTGCCGTCCACGGCCATTTCCCACGGGATTCCAGCAGCATCCAGCGCCGCGCGGGCGATCGGGCGGAAATAGCAGTCCTCGATGAAGCCAAGCCGCAGGGGACGGCGCTGCCACGCGGTGCCGTCCGGGGCTCCGATCCAGACGAGCTCGCGCCGCGCGATCACCTCGCCGCCCGTACCCGGGGTCGCCTCCGTCGTAAGGATCATGTCGAAATCGCCATGCGCGAAACCTTCCTTCAGCGGGATCGAAAACGACGAGACGAGGTTCACCCGAAGCCGCGGATAGTCGGCCGCGAGACGTTTCAGGATGCGCGGGATGTACGGGTAGACGATGTCGTGTGGCACGCCGAGGCGGATTTCACCTTCGTAGGCATCGTCCGTCAGACGTGACAGAGCCTCGTCGTTCAACTCAAGCATCCGGCGGGCGTAGCCCAGCAGCTGCTCGCCCTCTGGCGTGAGCGCGAGACGCCGCGCCGCGCGGGTGAAGAACGCCCGCCCCAAGCCCTCTTCCAGCCGCTTGATCTGCATGGAAACGGCCGACTGCGTCAGGTTCAGAAGCCCCGCGGCGCGGGTGACGCCGCCTGCTTCGGCGACGGTCACGAAAGCACGGAGCGCAGTCATGTCGAGATTTCGGGGCATATCAAGATCCGTGATACATCACGCCACAATCATTCGTTTCCATAAAGAACCACGATCGGCGAAAAACATCAAGCTTCCTGATGGAAGCGGAATTTTGGATCACCACTTATGGAGGATGAAATGGAATGGACACTTGTTTCCCGCAGTTTCCGGGGGTTTCACCCCTTCAGGTTCATCCGGCTCATGTCAGAGGCGGGGCGCCAGCGCCGGGACCTTGCACGGCTTGACGGGAGGCTTCTGGACGACGTCGGCGTCGACGAAAGTGCGGCGCGGGCCGAGGCGAAGCGGCCTGTCTGGGACGTGCCGCAGACCTGGCTGCGCTGAACGTCCGATTTCGGGAGCGTAAAACCTTGAAATGAACGGCCATGCAGCCGATATTTTCCGGCAAGGCGCGGCGGCACGAAATCGCCCGCCACGGGAAACGCAACTGGAGGCTTCAATGGCTGAATACAACACGATCCGCGCGGGCCAGGCCACGGCCGGTGCAGTCAGGATCGATGAGGGCCTTCGCGCCCATATGAACAAGGTCTACGGCACGATGTCCGTTGGCCTGCTGATCACCGCGCTCGCCGCGTGGGCGATCGCGGGGCTTTCGGTCACTTCGGCGCCGACGCCTTATCAGATCGGCGCGGACGAGTACCTCACCGGCCTTGGCGTCGCGCTCTACACGACGCCGCTGAAATGGGTCGTGATGTTCGCGCCGCTCGCGATGGTCTTCGGCTTCGGCGCGGTGCTCAACCGCATCTCCGCCGCCGGCGCGCAGATCTACTTCTACGTCTATGCGTCGCTGATGGGCCTGTCGCTCAGCTCGATCTTCCTGGTCTTCACCGGGATGTCGATCGCGCAGACCTTCCTCGTGACCGCGATCGCCTTCGCGAGCCTTTCGCTCTACGGATACACGACCAAGCGCGACATCTCGGGCCTCGGCGCGTTCCTCATCATGGGCCTCGTCGGGCTGATCGTCGCCTCGATCGTGAACATCTTCCTTGGTTCGCCCATCGTGCACCTCGCGATCTCGGCGATCGGCGTTCTGATCTTCGCGGGCCTGACGGCCTACGACACGCAGCGGCTGAAGATGGACTACATCCAGCACGCCCATCACGGCGATGCGGAATGGCTTGGGAAGTCGGCGATCATGGGGGCGCTGAACCTCTATCTCGACTTCATCAACCTCTTCATGTTCCTGCTGCAGTTCCTCGGCAACCGCGAGTGATCTGAGAGACATCCGAAGACAGAGGGCCGGGGTCTCCCCGGCCCTTTTTCATTGCGCCCTTCCAGGCCAGCGTCCGGACAAAGAAAAAGGCCGCGCATCTGCGCGGCCTTTGATCCTTCCGGACGGCGCGATCTTACTTGATCTTGCCTTCCTTGTATTCGACGTGCTCCCGCTTCACGGGGTCGTATTTGCGCACGACCATCTTTTCGGTCATGGTGCGGGCATTCTTCTTGGTCACGTAGAAGTGCCCGGTGCCCGCCGTCGAGTTCAGACGGATCTTGATCGTCGTCGGCTTCGCCATTGTCGTTCTCCTAGAGCCGGACGGCAGACCGCCCGCGAAGTCCTTTGAAGCCCGCCTTTTACCCGGGGCCGCGCCCGAGTCAACAGGCAAAACCGCCGTGGCGAGCAAAACATCGCGGCCACGCCGCGGGCGAATTGCCTTTTGCGGGCCATCTCCCCCATTGCGGTCGGGGAAACCTGCGCGGATGGCCTGTAAGCCGGATTCTGTAGGACGTTTCCGCCCTGATGACCATTCCTCTAGGCACGCCGTTGCCGACGCGCTCCAGCTGCCAACCCGGGTCTCTCGGGCCGAAGCTGCCCTGCGGCGGTATCGGTTGCCCGACCTGTCCCGCGCGAGACCCCTATTCGGCATTGCTCCCGGTGGGGCTTGCCGTGCCGGTCCGGTTGCCCGTCCCGCGGTGGGCTCTTACCCCACCGTTTCACCCTTACCCGTGCATGCACGGGCGGTATCTTCTCTGTGGCGCTTTCCCTCGGGTTTCCCCGGCCGGGCGTTACCCGGCACCGTTGCTTCATGGAGTCCGGACTTTCCTCGCGGGGCTCGCGCCCCCCGCGGTCATCCGGCCATCCGCGCGAGATGTCAGTTAGGAAGTCGTGACGCCCACGTCAACAGGGAAGCGGCGGGCGAGGTCATGGGCGAGCGCGCGGTCCTCAGGTGCCTCGGGCCCGCGCGCCCAAGGCCGGAAGCGCAAGCGGAAGGCGGCGAGAAGCGTCTCAGGGGGCGCCTCGGGGTAGCCGAAGGAGCGGAGCGAGGGAACGAGGGGCGCTTCGGGATCGCCCTGCCCCGGCCAGACGGACAGGCCAGAGAGCGCGAGCCGGCGCCAGTCGAAGCGGGGGCCAGGGTCGCGCTTGCGTCCGGGAGCCATGTCGGAATGGGCGATGACGCGCTCCTGCGGGATGCCGTGGCGGGCCATGACGTCGGAAAGAAGCCGCTCCAGCGCGGCCATCTGCCGCTCGGGAAACGGAGCGTCGCCGGTGTTGGCAAGCTCGATGCCGACGGAGCGGGAATTGACGTCCGTGACGCTGCCCCAGGCCCCTGCCCCGGCATGCCAGGCGCGGGCCTCCTCCGGCACCAGCGCCTCGGCCGTGCCGTCCTCGGCGATCAGCCAGTGGGCAGAGACCTCGGCCGACGGGTCGCAGAGGCGCACGCGCGCCTCGGCCGCCGTTGCCATCGCCGTGTAATGAATTACGATCAGGTCCGGCCGCGCCCCGCCCCGGCGTTCACCGTGGTTGGGCGAAGGATGCAGGCCGGTCACAGCGTCAGCCGCCGCGTGCGTTCCGGAACGGCCGCGGGTCCCAAGAGCAAGCGAAGCCGTCGCCATCTGGATCGAGGTTCTTCGGATCGCGCTCCGGTCCGCCGCGCTTCAGGAACGCTTCCTGGGCGAGGTCGGGGGAGGCGAAGGCGGCGCAGGCGCGTTCGTGAGACGACAGCGCCACGGCGCTGCGCCTGTAGATCGCCTGACCGGGCAGGTTCGTCGTCGCCAGCGCGAATTCCACGATGCTCGGCCCGATGTCAGCGGGACGCGCGGGCACGGGTGTCGGCGCGACTTCCTGGTATTGCGCACGGTTCGCTGCGATGCGCGCCTTGTCGCTCTCGATCGTCTCGCGGGACGAGACGGCCGCGAAGTTCTGTTCGTCCGAGATGCCTAAGTTGTTCGGAGCCGTGGCCGGCACCTGCGCGGGCGCAGACGCGGTTTCCATCGGCGCGGGAGCGGGCGTCATCGCCGACAAGGGAGCGCCGACCGGGGCAGCGGAGGCCGCAGCGGGTGCCGCGCCGGGACGGATCGCCGCCATCGCGTCGGCCGCGACGGACTGGGCGTCGCCCTGGGGCGGCGCGGCCGGGGCGGTCCCCGCGTAGGCAGGCGTCGCGTAATAGGGCGTTCCCGGGGTCACGACGACCGGCTGCCGCGGGAGCGCGGCGGCGCGCGCGCGCTGTGCGGCCTGAAGCTCCGCCTCGCGTTGGCGCTGATAATCGCCGTAGCTTTGGAAGCCCACGCCCCTGTCGGGGCTCGGTGCCGGTGCATCGCACGAGGCCAGCACCAAAGCGGACAGGACCGGAAGAAGAACCCGCATCGATCTACCTCTGAGGTTTTTCGGTTTTGGCGGCTCTTACCACCATTTCTCCGGCTTGGAAACAAAGCCCAGGGCGCGTTCCAGCACATAAGCGTGATTCAGCAGGTCGCCCTCTTCCCAGGGACGGCCGATGAGCTGAAGCCCGAGCGGCAGGCCCTGGCGGTCGAGCCCCGCAGGCACGGCGACACCCGGCAGACCAGCGAGGTTCACCGTCACGGTGAAGACGTCGTTCAGATACATCTGCACCGGATCCGCCTCCGCCATCTCGCCGAGGCCGAAGGCTGCCGACGGTGTGGCGGGCGTCAGGATCGCGTCAATTCCCGACGCGAATGCCTGGTCGAAGTCGCGCTTGATCAGCGTGCGGATCTTGCGGGCGCGGTTGTAATAGGCGTCATAGAAGCCGGCCGACAGCACGTAGGTCCCGATCATGACCCGCCGCTGGACCTCCTTGCCGAAGCCCTCGGCGCGGGTCTTTTCGTAAAGCTCGGTGACACCGTCGCCCTGCGCAAGCTTCGCGCGGTGGCCGTAGCGGACGCCGTCGTATCGAGCGAGGTTCGACGAGGCCTCCGCGGGCGCGATCACGTAATAGGCGGGCAGCGCGTATTTCGTGTAGGGAAGCGAGATGTCGACGATCTCGGCACCCGCGTCCTTCAGCATCGCCGCACCGTCGGCCCAGAGTTTCTCGATCTCGGCGGGCATGCCCTCCATCCGGTATTCCTTCGGAATGCCGATCTTCTTGCCGCGGATGTCGCCGGTAAGCGCCGCCTCGAAATCCGGAACCGGGATCTCGGCCGAGGTCGAATCCTTGTGGTCGGGTCCCGACATGGCCTGAAGCATGATCGCGGCGTCACGCACCGTCTTAGTCATCGGCCCCGCCTGGTCCAGCGAGGAGGCGAAGGCGACCGTGCCCCAGCGCGAGCAGCGGCCATAGGTCGGCTTGATGCCGACGATGCCGGTGAAGGCCGCTGGCTGGCGGATCGAGCCGCCGGTGTCGGTGCCCGTCGCGCCAAGGCAGAGGTCGGCCGCTACCGCCGAGGCGGAGCCGCCCGAGGAGCCGCCGGGCGTCAGCGGGGTGGCGTCGCCACTGCGGCGCCACGGGTTGACCGCGTTCCCGTAGCAGGAGGTTTCGTTCGACGAGCCCATGGCGAATTCGTCCATGTTGAGCTTGCCGAGCATGACCGAGCCCGCCTCTTTCAGCTGGCGGCTCACGGTCGATTCGTATTCGGGAAGGAAGCCCTCGAGGATCCGCGACGCGGCCTGCGATGGCACGCCCTCGGTGCAGAAGAGGTCCTTGATGCCAACCGGGATGCCGCACATGGCGGGCGCATCGGGGTCCGACTGCAGCCGCTCGTCGGCGGCCTGCGCTTGGGCATGGGCGATCTCGGGAGTCTTGTGGACGAAGGCGTTCAGCGCACCGGCGCCCTCGATCGACTTGAGGCACGCCTCGGTGATCTCGAGCGACGTGACCTCGCGCTTGCGCAGAAGATCGCGGGCTTCGGCGATCGTAAGGGAGTTCAGCGCGCTCATTCGACCACCTTCGGAACGGCGAAGAAGCCCTCGCGGGCATCGGGGGCGTTGGATAGGATCTGGGACTGGATGTTGCCTTCGGTCACAACGTCCTTCCGGCGCTTCAGCCGCATCGGCGTGACCGAGGTCATGGGCTCCACGCCCTCCACGTCCACTTCGTTCAGCTGTTCCATGAAGGTGAGGATGCCCGAAAGCTCGCGGGCGAGTTCGGGAAGATCCTCGGGTTTCACGGCGATGCGCGCGAGGTGCGCGACGCGGCGCGCGGTATCGGTGTCGATGGACATGGGGCCTGGCTCCGTCCTTTTGGTCGGCCCGGGATTTACGCGCTATGACGGCGGCCCGCAAGCATGTGGCGGGAATAGGTCTCGATCATCCATGCGAGCATGACGGCGTTGAGGATGTGCCACATGAAATGCGTGCCCATGGGAACTGTGGCGCAGAGCGGCCCGTCGAGTGTGCGGAAGGTCAGCGAAACGATGAGAAGCAGCGCGCCCATGGCCATCCCGCGCGCGGTTTCACGCGCACGCGGTCGGAGGAAGGCCGAGTAGACCAGGATGAGCACGGGAATCGGCGCGTAGCCCGCCGACGACCCGAGGAAACCCAGCCTGGCGAAGAGGGGAACCGCAAGGGCCGCGTAGGGGAAGAAGGCCAGCACACCGAGGAACGATCTGAGGGGCGAAAGGCCGAGGAAGTCGCGGTTGGCAGCGAAGATGTAGAGAAGGATGAACGCAAGGATCGGCAGGACGTCGGCGAGGCCCGCCCAGCGCTCCGCGAAGGTGTGGAAAAGGAAGGAGCCCACGCCGATGACGCCGAGAACCGCGCTCAGTGCGCGGGCCATGGGCAAGGGCGCGCGTCGCCACATGAGGATTGCGGCGGCCAGGAACGCCGCGTTCGTGACCGCGTTCACGGGCTCGGCCCAGAATTCCGGGCTCGTCCGTTCGCAATAGGCATCCACCCCAGCGCGCCAGTCCACTTCCAACCCCTGCCTTTTTCGCTAGTGTCTTAGCGAGACAATTGGGAGGCGAGTAGATGAAGATCACCTGGCTCGGCCATTCCGGCTTCCGCATCGAGATCGAGGGGGCGGTCCTCCTGGTCGATCCCTGGCTCGCCGGCAACCCGATGTTCCCGGAGGAACGGCGCGCGGAGGCGATCGAGGGCGCGACGCATGTCCTCGTGACCCACGGCCATGGCGACCATTCGAGCAACGCCGTCGCGATCTGCAAGGAGAAGGGCATCCCTCTCGTAGGGATCTACGACCTCGTGTCCTGGTGGAGCGAGAAGGAGGGGATCGAGGGGACGGGCTTCAACAAGGGCGGCACGGTGGACCTTGGCGGCGCCAAGGTGACGATGGTCAACGCAAGCCATTCGTCCTCGATCGGGGGGCCCGACGGCCCGATCTATGCCGGCCACGAGGCGGGCTTCATGATCGCGGGCGAGGGCCACGTGATCTACATCACCGGCGACACCACCATCATGGCCGACATGGAATGGATGGGGGAATACCACAATCCCGACATCGGCATCCTTTGCGCGGGCGGGCATTTCACCATGGACATGAAGGCCGCGGCCTGGGCGGCGAAGAAGTATTTCAGCTTCAAGACGGTGATTCCCTGCCACTACAAGACATTTCCGCTGCTTGCCCAGTCGGCCGACGAACTTAAGGCCCGGCTTCCAGGCGTCGAGGTGATCGAACCCGAGGTGCTGAAGCCGATCGATATCTGACCGGCGGCAAGCTTCCCGGAAAAAGCGTCCTTCGCCCGGCCCTGCGTTCGCGAAGGCACGATGACGGAGGGACAGGATGGACAGCCAAGGCTTCGCCTTCTGGGTGCTTCAGGGGCCGGGATGGCTTCTATTCGCCTATCTCGCCGTGGCGCAGTGCCTGTCGGCGCTCGATTACGATCTGGGAGTCCGCATGGGCACGCAGGAGCCCGAAGAGCGGATCACCAAGGTCGGAGTGGCCTTCTGGTGGGCGCTCGCCCTTGGCGATCTCGTATTCTACACGCCGCTGCTCGGTCTAGATCTGATCGGCCATGCGACGGGACGGGGCTGGGGCGAGGTCATCCTGGCCGCCGCGCTCGGCATTACCGTCTACTGGCCCATCGTGTCGCTGGCCACGGTGGCGAAGGCGCGCGCAGCGCCCGGATGGTCCCTGCCCAAGGAGCGCGATTACTGGATCGTCCTGCCGGTGATAGTGCTTTGGGCAGGTTGGGGCCTGTGGCACCTCGCGCGCATGGCTTGAGCGCTGCGCAACGTCGAACCGTCAGCGGCGGTCTGCGAAGAAGCTCTTCAGAAGCCGCTCGGCCTCCGCCGCGCCGATGCCGTCATAGACCTCGGGCGCGTGATGGCATTGCGGGTGGGAAAAGACCCGCGCGCCATGGGCGACGCCGCCCGACTTCGGGTCCGACGCACCGTAGTAGAGCCGCGCGATCCGGGCAAAGGAGATGGCGCCCGCGCACATCGGGCAGGGTTCGAGCGTGACGTAGAGGTCGTGCCCCGGAAGCCGCTCCGACCCCGCCTCGGCGCAGGCCGCGCGAAGCGCGAGCATCTCGGCATGGGCGGAAGGGTCGTTGAGCTCGCGGGTGCGGTTCCCTGCCGCCGCAACGACGCGCCCGTCGGGGGCGACGACGACGGCGCCCACAGGCACCTCGCCGCGAAGCCCCGCTGCGCGGGCCTCGGCAAGGGCTTCCTCCATGTAGCTCCTGAACCGGCTCATGGCCTCTCTTCGCCGAAGCCCCGCATTCACGCAAGCGCTTCCGGTTTGCCGCGCGAGGCGTTAGAAGGCGGCCTTCGGCAAGGCTGCGGGGTTACGGCGATGGGCGAAACAGGTGACAAGGGCGAACGCATCGCCAAGGCGATGGCGCGGGCCGGTGTGGCCTCGCGGCGCGACGCCGAGAAGATGATCCTCGCCGGGCGCGTCAAGGTGAACGGGGTAAAGGTGACGAGCCCCGCGCTGGACGTCCTGCCGACGGACAAGGTAACGCTCGACGGCAAGCCGATCGACGCGCCGCAGGAAACGCGGCTCTGGCTCTACTACAAGCCCATTGGCCTCGTGACCTCCGAGAAGGATGAAAAGGGCCGGCAGACCGTCTTCGACACGCTGCCGGAAGGGATGCCGCGCGTGATGAGCGTCGGGCGGCTCGACCTCAATTCCGAAGGTCTCCTGCTTCTGACGAACGACGGCGGGCTGAAACGGCGACTGGAGTTGCCCTCGACCGGATGGCTCAGAAAATACCGGGTGCGGGTGAACGGCCAGCCCAACAACGCAACCTTCGACCCCCTTCGCCGGGGCATCGTCATCGACGGCGAGGAATTCCAGCCGATGGAGGTGGCGCTCGACCGCCAGCAGGGGGCGAACGCCTGGCTGACCGTGGGGATCCGCGAAGGGAAGAACCGCGAGGTCCGGCGCGCGATGGCCGAGGTCGGGCTGATCGTGAACCGGCTGATCCGGGTCAGCTACGGGCCGTTCCGGCTGAACGAGATGCAGCCGGGCGATGTCGTCGAGGTGAAACGGCGCGTGCTGCGCGACCAGCTTGGCAGCCTTCTGACCGGAGAGGAGCCGCAGCGCGAAGGGTCCGAGCGTGCGCGCGGCGACCGGGGGGAAGGCAGGCCCGACCGCGGCGCGGCGCCGCGGCGGGACAGGGAGGGAGGCGAACGCCGCGACGGCGACAGGCCATTCCGGCCGCGTTCGCGCGACGAATCAGGCGCGGACCGCAAGCCGCGTGGGCCGAGGCCGGAAGGCGCCGGCGAGCGCGAGTGGAAACCCCGCGCACCGCGCACCGAGGGTGCGGACCGGAAACCGCGCGGGCCGAGGCCGGAAGGCGTCGGCGAGCGCGAATGGAAACCCCGCGCACCGCGCGCCGAGGGCGCGGACCGCAAGCCGCGCGGACCGAGGCCGGAAGGCGCCGGCGAGCGCGAGTGGAAACCCCGCGCACCGCGCACCGAGGGTGCGGACCGCAAGCCGCGCGGGCCGAGGCCGGAAGGCGTCGGCGAGCGCGAATGGAAACCCCGCGCACCGCGCGCCGAGGGCGCGGACCGCAAGCCGCGCGGACCGAGGCCGGAAGGCGCCGGCGAGCGCGAATGGAAACCCCGCGCACCGCGCGCCGAGGGTGCGGACCGCAAGCCGCGCGGGCCGAGGCCGGAGGGATCGGGAGACCGCGAGTGGAAACCCCGCGCACCGCGCACCGAGGGTGCGGACCGCAAGCCGCGCGGACCGAGGCCGGAAGGCGCCGGCGAGCGCGAGTGGAAACCCCGCGCACCGCGCACCGAGGGCGCGGACCGCAAGCCGCGCGGGCCGAAACCCGGCGGCAAGGGACCGGGCGGCCGCCCGCGCGGGCCGAAGCCGGGCGGGCGCGGCGAGCGCTGACGGAACACGATTGCGGAGAGCCTTCGCGCCCGCCATTGATGGGGCGTGGCGCCGAACGGCTCATTGGCGGGCAGAATTGCCTGAATCGCGAGCGCGGCGTCTGAAATAAGGGCGCTAGCGGCTGGCGGGATCATGCCCGTTGCGCAAAACGCCCAGCCGCGCGGGCCCAACGCACTGGCGCCACGGAGCCCGCTGGCTTATAGCTGAATTTGAGTATGTAGATCGGCTGGGTCAGGGGCGGTGATGTCCGGCACGGGATTGCAGAAACTTGCGTTTTTCCTTCTGCTGGCGCTGACTTTCTACGTCGCGGCCACCGGTGGTGGCACGGGAGGCGGCTGATGGCGGAACGGTTCGGCGGCCCCTACAGCCCGGATAATTCCCGGCGCGAGAAGCCGGGAACTCCCTCGCGGAAACACCCGTTCGAAGGGCGGCGCCCGACCCGCGCCGGCGGCCGGGTCAACATGCTCTTCTTCGCACCGTTTCCCTTGGTCCTGACCGCGTTCGGAGAGAACGCGGCGGGCCTTGCCGTCGACCTCGCGGCCTTCGGCACACTGATCCTGGCCGCCTGGCTCACCCGCGAGGGCGAGCTTGCCCACGAGGCCTACGAGGCGCGCAAGGTCGCCCGCCGCCCCGCGATCCCGCGAAAGATCTTCGCGAGCGTCCTGACGGGCGTGGGGCTCTTTCTCGGTGGGTTCGCTCCTGGAGTGAGCGTACTGAACCCGGTCATCTTCGGCCTGCTCGGCGCAGTCCTGCACTTCCTCGCCTTCGGACCCGATCCACTGAAGGACAAGGGCATGGAGGGCGTGGACCGCTTCCAGCAGCACCGCGTCGGCCGCGCCGTCGAGGAGGGTGAGAAATACCTGGCCTCCATGCGCGAGGCGATCCAGCGCGTCGGCGACCGGCACCTGATCCGGCGCGTGGAGCAGTTCCAGACCACTGCCCGCGACCTCTTCCGCACGGTCGAGGAGGACCCGCGCGACCTCACGGCGGCGCGCCGTTACCTCGGCGTCTACCTGATGGGCGCGCGCGATGCGACGGTGAAGTTCGCCGACATCTGGACCCGGACGAAGGACCAGAAGGCGCGGGCCGACTACGAAACCCTTCTGACTGACCTCGAGACGAACTTCGCCGCGCGCACCCGCACACTTCTTCTGGACGACAGGAGCGACCTCGACGTGGAAATCGAGGTCCTGCGCGACCGGCTGGCCCGCGAGGGCCTCAGCATCAACGGAAAGGGAGAAGCCCAATGACCGAGACCGTGCGCGATCAAGCCGCCGCCGACCTTGCGGCGATAGAGCAGGCTACGGCGGTGATCCTGCCCGAGCCCAAACCCGCCGAGGAAGTGGTTCCGCTGCAGAAGGCGCCAGCGGAAGTCGCCGATGAGATCCGCAAGCGGATGGGCGAGATCGACATGTCGGACACCGGGTCGATCGTCAATTTCGGCTCCACCGCGCAGGCGGAACTTCAGCAGATCAGCCAGGCGATGCTCACCGACGTGCGCAACAAGGACGCGGGACCTGCCGGCGACAGCCTGCGCGAGATCGTCACCACGATCCGCGGCTTCTCGGTGTCCGAACTCGACGTGCGGCGCAAGGCGTCGTGGTGGGAACGGCTTCTGGGGCGGACGGCCCCCTTCGCGAACTTTCTCGCGCGCTTCGAGAAGGTCCAGGACCAGATCGACCGGATCACGGACAACCTTCTGACGCACGAGCACAAGCTGCTCAAGGACATCAAGTCGCTCGACAATCTCTACGAGAAGACGCTCGATTTCTACGACGAGCTCGCGCTCTACATCGCGGCGGGCGAGGAGAAACTGCGGGAACTCGACACGGCCGTGATCCCCTCCAAGGAGGCCGAGGTGAATGCCGCGCCCGAGGATGACCAGGTGATAAAGGCGCAGGAACTGCGCGACCTTCGCGCGGCACGCGACGACCTCGAACGCCGGGTGCACGACCTGAAGCTGACGCGGCAGGTGACGATGCAGTCGCTGCCCTCGATCCGGCTGGTGCAGGAAAACGACAAGTCCCTGGTGACGAAGATCAACTCCACACTCGTCAACACCGTGCCGCTGTGGGAAACGCAGCTGGCGCAGGCGGTGACGATCCAGCGGTCCTCCGAGGCCGCCGTAGCGGTCAGGGAGGCCACCGACCTCACGAACGAGCTTCTGACGGCGAACGCGCGCAACCTTCGGCAGGCGACAAAGGCCGTGCGCGAGGAGATGGAGCGCGGGGTCTTCGACATCGAGGCGGTGAAGACCGCGAATGCCGAACTCATCGCGACGATCGAGGAATCACTCCAGATCGCCGACGAGGGCAAGCGGAAGCGCGCCGCGGCGGAAGCCGACCTGAAGAAGATGGAGGCGGAGTTGCGCGACACGCTGGCTGCGGCCAGAGCGAAACAGACCGGCCTCGGCGACGCGGTCGGCACCAGCGCCTGACAATCGGAGACGCGATGAACCAGAGCCCCATCCCCGGTAAGGCCCTCGGGCTCCTGCTGCTCCTGAGCGCCCTTTCGGGCTGCGCCGAGCTTGCCCAGCCGCCCGCCACACCGGCGCCGCCGCCCGAGGAGCCTGCGGCGCTCGAGGTCGCGCCCCGCTCGCCCGAGAGCGAGGCGATGGCGGTCTATTACCGGCGGGTCCAGACGAACCTGCTCGCGCAGGGGCTTCTGCGGACCGATGGCGGCGGAACGGACACACCATTTTCCACTCGGCAGCTCGTGGAGAACTTCGTTCGCATCGCGCTCTATGACGAGTACGTGACGGCGGGCGGCGGTCTCATCGCACGCCAGACGCCCTCGCGGCTCCGCCGCTGGGAAGAGCCGATCCGCATGTCGGTCGAGTTCGGCCCATCGGTTCCGCTGGCCCAGCGGGAAAAGGACAAGGCGGACATCGCCGGCTACGTCGCGCGGCTTGCCCGCTCCGCCCGCCATCCGGTCCGCATGAGCGACAGGAATCCGAACTACATCGTCCTTATGCTGAACGAGGACGAACGGCGGGCAATTGGCCCGCGACTGATGGAACTGGTCCCGGGCATCGACCGGTCTTCCGTCCGATCCATCGCGGACATGCCGCCATCGACCTTCTGCCTTGTCTTCGCGTTTTCGAACGGCTCGGGCTCCACCTATTCCAAGGCGGTGGCGGTGATCCGCGCCGAGCATCCCGACGCGCTTCGCCTGTCCTGCATCCACGAGGAACTGGCGCAGGGCATGGGCCTTGCCAACGACAGCCCGGCGGCGCGACCCTCGATCTTCAACGACGACGAGGAATTCGGGCTGCTCACGCGCCACGACGAACTCTTGCTGCGCATCCTCTACGACCGCCGCCTGAAGCCCGGCATGATCGAGGACGAGGCGCGGCCCATCGTCGAAGTCATTGCATCGGAACTTCTTGGCGGCGAGAGTTGAGCCGCGAGAGCCAATAGGAGGGTCCCATGGGCATTCTCGATTTCCTCACCGGCGAACTGATCGACGTCATCCACTGGACGGACGACACCCGCGACACGATGGTCTGGCGGTTCGAGAGGGAAGGCCACGCGATCAAGTATGGTGCGAAGCTGACGGTGCGCGAGGGCCAGGCGGCCGTCTTCGTGCACGAGGGCCAGCTTGCCGACGTGTTCACCCCGGGCCTCTACATGCTGGAAACCAACAACATGCCGGTGCTGACGACGCTTCAGCACTGGGACCACGGCTTCCGGTCACCCTTCAAGTCCGAGATCTACTTCGTCAACACCACCCGTTTCACGGACCAGAAATGGGGCACGAAGAACCCGGTCATCTGCCGCGACCCGGAATTCGGGCCCGTTCGGATCCGCGCCTACGGCACCTACACGCTGCGCGTCACCGATCCGGGCAGGTTCATGACCGAGATCGTGGGGACGGACGGGGAATTCACCTCGGACGAGATCAGCTTCCAGATCCGCAATATCATCGTGCAGGAGTTCAGCCGGGTGATCGCCGGATCCGGAATCCCCGTGCTCGACATGGCGGCGAACACGCTGGACCTCGGCAAGCTGATCGTGAAGGCGATCGAGCCCACCGTCGCGGCCTATGGCCTGTCGATTCCGGAATTCTACATCGAGAACGTCTCGCTGCCCGAGGAGGTGGAGAAGGTTCTCGACAAGCGCACCTCCATGGGGATCGCGGGCGACCTGACGCAATACACGAAGTTCGCCGCAGCCGAAGCGATGGGCGCCGCCGCGGCGCAGCCGGGTGGCGGCATGGGCGCCGCTCTCGGCGCGGGAATGGGCGTGGCGCTTGGCCAGCAGATGATCCAGCCGGGCCCCTGGGGTCCCGCGCCGCAGGTTGCCGCCGCGCCTCCGCCGCCACCTCCGCCGCCGGTAGAGAAGGTCTGGCACATCGCCGAGGCGGGGCAGACCAAGGGGCCCTACGGCCGCGGGCATCTGGGCCGCATGGTGACGGATGGCAGCTTCACCCGCGAGACGCTGGTCTGGTCCCCGGGCCAGGACGGCTGGAAGCCTGCGGGCGAGATCGCGGAGCTTGCCCAGCTCTTCACGGTGATGCCCCCTCCCCCGCCGCCCCCACCACCCGGAGCCTGACGAATGGCCCACGGGCCTTTGGAGGAATACCACTACCCCTGCGATCAATGCGGCGCGGACCTGCGGTTTGCCCCCGGGCAGACGCGGCTGGTCTGCGATCACTGCGGGCATGAGCAGGCAATCCCGGCCGCCGTCGGCCGCGGCACGGCGCTCGGCTTGCACGAGCTTGACCTGCGGGCGGGCTTGCGCAACGCGCTGATGGACGATGCGGTCGAGGACCTGAGGAGCATCTCCTGCCCGAACTGCGGCGCAGTGATCGAGTTGTCGGAGGAGGCGCATGCCGGCGAATGCCCGTTCTGCGCCACGCCCGTCGTCATCGACACCGGCGCCCGGCGTCAGATCAAGCCCCAGGGCCTCGTCCCCTTCTCGATAACGGAGGAGGAGGCGCGCGACTCGCTCGGTCGCTGGCTCCGAAGTCTCTGGTTCGCGCCGAACGGGCTGAAGGTCTATGCCCGCAAGGGCCGCCGCATGAACGGCATATACTCGCCCTTCTGGACCTTCGACGCCGACACCCGCAGCCGCTACCGCGGCCAGCGCGGGACGTATTACTACGAAACCCGCACGGTCACCGTCACGGTAAACGGCAAGCGCCAGCACCGGCAGGAACAGGTGCGCAAGATCCGCTGGACCCCGGTCTCGGGCCGGGTTGCGCGGCATTTCGACGACGTGCTGGTTCTTGCCGCGACAAGCCTGCCGCGAAGCTTCACCGACGCGCTGAAGCCCTGGGACCTTTCGGCGCTGGTGCCCTACCAGCCCGACTACCTCGCGGGGTTCCGGGCCGAGGGCTACACGGTTGACCTCGACGACGGCCATCGGATCGGCCGGGAGGAAATGGCGAGAGTGATCGAAATGGACGTGCGCCGCGACATCGGTGGCGACGCGCAGCGGGTGGAGGCGGTCGATACGGACTTTTCCGCCGAGACCTTCAAGCACATCCTCCTGCCGGTCTGGACCGCGGCCTACAAGTATGGCGGCAAAAGCTATCGGTTCGTCGTCAACGGCCAGACGGGAAAGGTCAGGGGCGAAAGGCCCTGGTCCTGGATCAAGATCGCCTTCGCCGTCCTCCTGGCTGCCATCGTCGCGGGCATCATCTTCGGGCTGAGCCAGAACCAGTGAAGGGGGCGGCAAAGACGCCGCCCCGCGACCCGCCTCACTTGCCCCGACTGATCGGGATGCGCTTGGCCTTGGCGGTTTCCGCTGGGCCTTTCTTCGGCACGACGACGGTCAGGACGCCGTCCTTGAGTTCCGCCTTCACCCCCGTCTCGTCCGCGTCGGGCGGCAGGCGGAAGGAGCGGCTGAACGACCCGTATTGGCGTTCGGAGAAGTACCAGGTTTCTCCCTTCTCCTCCCGGCTCGTGCGTTTTTCGCCCTTCACGGTCACGACACCTTCGTCCATGTGGACGTCGATGTCCTTCTCCTCGACGCCGGGAAGCTCCATCGCGATCCGGTAGGCTCCGCCGTCGGTCGACGCCTCGGAGGCCGGGGCGAAGAACTCGGCAAGCCGCGTGCCCATCGTCCGGAAGGGTTCGTAGAGTGAGGGCCAGAAGCCCGAAGTATGCGATTTCTCGACCATGACCTGTCTCCTTGTCGCGAAAATCACCGTGGATGCGCGACTGTCGCCACCGTGCCGACCCGACGCATTGACCTGCGTCAATCACCCCCCGGATTGCCCGCCGCGGGAGGTCAGGCTATAGCGGCAGGAACTCTGCACAGGGGAGGAGACGATGGCAGGCAAGACGATCCTGAGCTGCGGCGAAGCGCTGATCGACATGCTGCCGCGCGAGACGACGGCGGGCGAGGCGGCCTTCGCCCCCTACCCGGGCGGCGCAGTCTTCAACACGGCGGTCGCGCTTGGCAGGCTCGGTGCGCCATCGGGCTTCCTGTCGGGGCTGTCCACCGACCTCTTTGGCGAGATTCTGGAAGACTTCCTTTCCGCCTCGAAGGTGGACACGCAGCTTGCCGTCCGGTCCGACCGCCCCACGACCCTCGCCTTCGTCAAGCTCGTGGATGGCCAGGCCAGCTACGCCTTTTACGACGAGAACACAGCCGGACGGATGCTGACACCCGCTGACCTGCCGGCGATCCCAGAGAGCGTCGGCGCGTTGTTCTTCGGCGGTATCAGCCTCGTCGTCGAACCCTGCGGCGAGTTCTACGAAACGCTCATGCTGCGCGAGGCGAAGAAGCACGTGACGATGCTCGACCCGAACATCCGCGTGGGCTTCATCCGCGACGAGGTCGGCTACCGCGCCCGCGTCGACCGGATGATCGCGGCCGCCGACATCGTCAAGGTCTCGGACGAAGACCTGCGCTGGATCGCGGGCGAAGGCGGGATCGCGGATCTGGCGCGGGACATCCTGGCGCGTGGCCCCAGGGCCGTCTTCGTGACCGAGGGTGCGAAGGGCGCGCATGGCTTCGCGGGCGACGACGCGGTCTTCGTCCCGGGCCGCAAGGTCACCGTGGCCGACACGGTCGGCGCGGGCGACACGTTCAACGCGGGCATCCTCGCGGCGCTCCACGCGGCGGGCCGCCTCGACAAGACGGCGGTCTCCTCGCTGTCGACGGCGGACCTGACGGCGGCCCTGTCGCTTGGCAACCGCGCCGCATCCGTCACCGTCGCGCGCGCAGGCGCGAACCCGCCCTGGGCGGACGAACTTCCGGGAGAAGAATGATGCGAGCGCTTATCCAGCGTGTGACCGAAGCGTCGGTCACGGTCGAGGACCGGGTCACGGGCGAGATCGGGCCGGGGCTTCTCATCCTCATCTGCGCGATGGCCGGCGACGGCGAGGCGGAGGCCGACCGGCTTGCGGCCAAGATCGCGCGGCTCAGGATCTTCAAGGACGAAGCGGGCAAGATGAACCGCTCGATCCTCGACATCGGTGGCGCGGCACTCGTCGTGTCGCAGTTCACGCTGGCCGCCGACACGTCGCGCGGGAACCGGCCGGGGTTCTCCTACGCCGCTGCGCCGGCGGAGGGCGAACGGCTCTACGAATACTTCTCGGACCGGCTCCGCGCAGAGGGGATCACTGTCGCCAATGGCGAATTCGGCGCGGACATGGCGGTGCGGCTTCTGAACGACGGGCCGGTGACGATCTGGATGGACACGGCCGAAAAGGTCTGAGCGGCCCTAGCAGCCCTTCGCGAAAACCTGGACCCAACGCGGTCCGCCGCCCTGCCCCGGCCTCGGCGCGGCCAGCGCGATCCCGACCGACGTGACCCCACGAAGCAGGATGTTGCGCCGGTGGCCGCTCGATTTCATCCACAGGGCCATCGTGGCTTCGGCGCTGGAATACCCCATCGCGATGTTCTCGGCGGCAAGCGTCGTCCGGCAACCGGCCGCACGGATCCGCGCCTTCGGTCCGGACGAGCCGGCGAGGCGATGGCTGAACGTATCCGTCCTGACCATCGCGCAGGCATGGCCCTGGGCCGCCTTTGTCAGCGCCGAGGAGACCTTGAGTTCCGGAAGACCGCGGGCGCGGCGTTCGGCGTTCGTCGCGGCGATCGCCTTGGCGATCTCGGCCTGCGCGCCGACGGGAACCGCGCAGCTTTCGGCGCGGGCCGCCGAGAAGGCGCTCGCGACTAGCGCGGCGAGCGCAATGCTCTTCAGCATGGTCTTGACGGCCACGGCTTCACCTCGTTCCTTGCCCCGCCCCGTCCTGCAGGGGGCTTCCGGCGAGATTAACTGCGCGCGCCCCGCCTCTCAACCCTGCGGTGTCATGGACCGCCGCTGACGAGCGCGTTCCAGCCCAAGCCAATGCTCTCGCCAGATGATGAGGATGCCCGCGGCAGTCACGAGCGCGGCGCCGCCCAGCATCACGAGCGTCGGGACCTCATCGAAGACGAAGTAGCCCACGCCGAGCGCGAGAAGCATCGAGGAATATTCGAAGGGAGCGATGACCGAGGTATCGGCGTAGCGGTAGCTCGATGTCAGCAGGACCTGCCCGAGCCCGCCAAGGAAGCCCGCGAGCACAAGCATCACCGCGGTCCCCGGCGCCGGCATCACCCAGCCCCAGGGCAGCGTCACGAGGGACAGGATCGCGGCATTGACCGAGAAGTAGAAGACGATGGCAGAGGTCGTTTCCTTGTGGACGAGGCGACGGACGAAGACCTGGGCGAGGGCCGCGAAAACCGCTCCGGTCAGCACCACCATCGCGCCAAGCGCCTCCGTCGCGCCGGCCTGTTCGTCGGCCAGCGCAGTCAGGCGCGGCGACAGTATGATGAGGACACCTACAAGCCCGAGCATGACGGTGAAGATCCTGAAAGCGCGCACCTCTTCGCCAAGAAACATCGCGGCGAAGACGACGGTAAGCAACGGCGCCGCGTAGCCGATCGCCGTGACTTCCGGCAAAGGCAGAAGCCCGAGCCCGGCGAAGCCGAAGCCCATGGCCGCGGTTCCGACGACGGCACGCCAGATATGCCCCATCGGGTTCGATGTCCGCAGCCCCCCGCCGAGTTTCCGGGTGAATGCAAGCCAGACGAGGATCACGGGCACGGCGAAGGCCGAGCGGAAGAACACCCTTTCTCCGGGCGGAATCTCATCCGCCGTGGCCTTGATGAGGCTCGCCATTCCGACGAAGACCGCGACGGACAGGACCTTCAGGATTATGCCGCGCACCGGGTTCATTGCCACCGAGGCTCAGGCGTTGACGTCCACGACGACCCGACCACGGACCCCGCCCTTCAGGATCGCCGCGCCGAGGGCGGGAAGGTCAGGGAGCGTCGCGGGTTCGATCATCGCTTCGAGCTTGTCCATCGGCAATTCGCGCGCGATCCGACCCCAGGCGCGGACGCGGTCCTCGTAGGGCTTGCTGACGCTGTCGATGCCAAGAAGGTTGACGCCCCGGAGGATGAACGGGATGACAGAGGCCGGAAGCCCGGCGCCGCCGGCGAGCCCCACGGCAGCGACGGAGGAGCCGTATTTCATCTGACCCAGGACCCGCGCCAGCATCGCGCCCCCGACCGCGTCGATGCAGCCCGACCAGGTTTCGGATTCTAGCGGCCGCTTCACCGTCTCGGCCAGATCCGCACGCGGGACGATGAGTCCGGCGCCAAGGCCGCGCAGGTATTCCTCGGTCTCCGGCCGCCCGGTGACTGCCGCGACCTCGTATCCCAGATGTGCGAGGATCGCGACGGCGACCGAGCCTACGCCTCCCGCGGCGCCGGTCACGAGGACCGGCCCTTGCCCGGGCTTCAACCCGTGATCCTCGAGCGCCACGATGGCGAGCATCGAGGTGAGACCGGCGGTTCCAACCGCCATCGCCTGCCGCGTCGTGAGGCCGCCCGGCAGCGGGACGAGCCAGTCCGCCTTCACCCGCGCCTTCTGCGCGTAACCGCCCCAGTGGACCTCACCCACGCGCCAGCCGGTCAGGATCACCTTGTCGCCCGCCGTGTAGCGGGGATCCGACGAGGCTTCGACGGTCCCGGCGAAGTCCACGCCCGGCACATGGGGATACTTCCGGACGAGCCCGCCGCCCGAAGGCGACATGCACAGCCCGTCCTTGTAGTTCACCGTGGAATACTCGACGGCAACGGTCACGTCGCCTTCGGGAAGCTGCGCCTCGTCCAGGTGCTTGACGCCGACATGGACCTCGCCCGCTTCATCCTTCTCCACCACCAAAGCCCGGAAACCCATGTCGCCCTCCTGTTGTTCGCCGTTCCGTCCACGTTCGCCCCGAAGCGCGGCGATGTCCACCGCCGCCGCCCTATCCCTTGAATGCGGCCTCGTAGTCCTTGCGAAGGATGTTCTTCTGCACCTTGCCCATCGTGTTCCGCGGCAGTTCCTCCACGAAGACGATCCGCTTCGGCTGCTTGAACCTCGCAAGCTTGCCTGAAAGCGCGGCGCCAAGCGCCTCGGCAGAGGTCTCGGCCCCCGGATTCCGCACGACGACCGCCAGCACCGCCTCGCCAAAGTCCGGGTGCGGAACGCCGATGATGGCGCTTTCAAGGACCCCATCCTGTTCATCGATCAGAAGCTCGATCTCCTTCGGATAGACGTTGTAGCCGCCGGAGATGATCAGGTCCTTGCCGCGTCCGACGATGTGAACGTAGCCGTCCGCGTCAATCATCCCGAGGTCGCCGGTGATGAAGAATCCGTTCTCGCGCAGCTCCTCTCTGGTCTTGTCGGGCATCTGCCAGTAGCCCTTGAAGACGTTGGGGCCCCTGACCTCGATCATGCCGATTTCGCCGTTGGGCAGTTCCGCGCCCGTCACCGGGTCGGTGACCTTGAGTTCCACCCCCGGCAGCGGGAAGCCCACCGTTCCCGCCCGCCTGTCCCCGTCATAGGGGTTGGAGGTGTTCATGTTCGTTTCGGTCATGCCGTAGCGCTCGAGAATCCTGTGGCCCGTGCGCGCTTCCCACTGGCGGTGGGTATCGGCAAGGAGCGGCGCCGAGCCTGAGATGAAGAGGCGCATGTGTGCGACCAGATCGCGCGTCAGCCGCGGGTCGTCCAGAAGCCGGGTGTAGAATGTGGGCACGCCCATCATCGACGTCGCCATCGGCAGCCAGCGGATCACGGCATCGGCGTCGAACCTCGGCAGGAAGATCATCGGCCCGCCGACAAGCAGCATGATGTTGGTGGCCACGAAGAGACCGTGCGTGTGGAAGATCGGCAGCGCGTGCAGCAGCACGTCGTCTTCCGTGAAGCGCCAGTAATCCTTCAGGACTTCCGCGTTCGACAGAAGGTTCGCCTGCGTGAGCATCGCGCCTTTCGACCGGCCGGTGGTGCCCGAGGTGTAGAGGAAGGCCGCGAGGTCGTCTGGCTGCCGCTCAACCGTCGGGAATTCCGGCGGACGGCTCGCGGCGGCCTCGGCGAAGCTGCCCTCGCCCTTCGACCCGAGGGTCCTGAGTGTCGCGCCCGCCGCCTCCGCAACCGGCGCGAGCGCGGCCTCGCTGGACGGGTCGCAGAGGAACAGCTTCGCCCCGCTGTCTTCGACGAAATAGGACACTTCGGACGGCGTGTAGGCGGTGTTGAGCGGCAGGAATATCACGCCCGCCTGCGCACAGGCGGCGTAGACGGCAAGCGCGTCGGGCGATTTCGCCACCTGCGCGGCCAGCCGGTCGCCGGGTTCGAGCCCGAGCGCCGTGACCTCCCCGGCGAAACGCGCCGCTTGGGCGAGGAACTCGGCATGGGTAACGGTTTTCCCGTCGTCGAGCAGAAGAAACGGCGTCTGCCGCCCCTCGTGGCGACCGAAAAGCGCGTCATAGAGCGGGTTGGCCATAAGTCGCTATCCCTTCAGCGGTTCTTCCTGGCGGGACCTGGCTGGCGCCGCGCCGTCGCTGCCGAAGGTTTGCTGCGGGCCGGGCCGAGGGTCAACCCCGCGCCGCGCGCCCGGTCACTCTTCCCGCGCCCCCCCGGACAGCACGCTGTCCAGATCCTCCGGCGAGACGGTCGAGACGATGACTTCTTCCCCGTCGGAGAAATAGCAGAGCGAAGGCAGGTCAGCCGACCGCGGGCCCATGAGAACGAAGAACTCGCCCGGCATGGTCACGTCAAGGAAGGGACTGTTCATTCTGACCTGCCGCGCGACCTGCGTCGCGATATTGCCGATTGGAAACGCATCCTCGTCGCCCCTGAGCGCCGTCACCTTGCCATCGATGCTGGCGATGGCGCCGACACTGGCGTGATCCTCGCAGGCCTCGATCATCGCCCTCGGGCGCGACAACGCCTCGCCAAGGCCTGCCGCGGGCATGGTTTCCGGTTCTGCGGCGGGCTCGGCTTCCTCGATTGGTTCCGGTTGTTCTTCCTGTTCCGCCGCCTCCTCTGGCGCGGCCCTCAGTTCCTCATCCTCGCTGGGTGCGGCTTCGGGCTCCGCCTCGGGTCCAACTTCCTCCGCGGTCGCGTGCTCAGGCTCCTGTTCAATCTCCGCCTCGGCTTCGGGCGCCTCTTCCGGCTCCAGCGTGGGCTCGGGTTCCACCTCGGTCTCGGGCGCCGCTGCGGCCTCCGCCTCCGGTTCCTCTGCGGCCTCGGCTTCGTCTGCCGGCTCGGCTTCGGACTCCGTTGCCTGAAGAGCATCCACGATCTCGGACAGAGAGAAGCCAGCGCCAGCCGCCGCGCCTTCGGAGAGGGACGACGGGTCGGAACGGACGGCCAGACCGTTCCCGGAACCGTCCTCCACGAAGCCAATCAGAATTTCGCAGAGGCTCTGAAGTTCCTTCGACCTGCGCGACGCATCGACGCCCAGACGCTCCGCTGCCTCCCGTCCGGAGAAGCCGATTCCGAGAAGCCTGCGGTTGCCCGCCTCGACGAACAGCTCGCTTCCCCGGCCAAAGGAAAACGTCAGGCGTCGCGGCAGGATCGTTTCGCCGATCTCCATGATGAGCGCGCCGAGGTGGCCGGCCTCCGGAGTTGGGACAAGCGCGCGAACCGCGTCCCGGCCGGGCCGTGCGGCCTCGCTGGCTTCGAGAAGGAGTTCCCTGATCGTAGCGCGTTCCGTCACTGTGTCGCCTCCCGGTCCGTGCGGGGCCTCACGCGGCGCTCATGGCTGGTCCGTCTGCGCATGCTCACCCCCCACCTAGACCAGACCCGAGAATTCCGCGACTGCGGCGCGGGCCGCATGCAGCGCCCCGGCAGGATCCGCCGCGAATCCGCAAACGAAGCAGACGACATGGTTCGGCTCGCTCTCCAGACGCAGGTAGAGATGCAACCCATCGGTCCCGCCGACGACGATGTCCTGAAAATAGGGCGCGAGTTCCGCCTCTGTCCCCGTCGCGCTGCGGAGATCGGATTCGATCTGCACCGCCGGCCCACTGTCGAGGAAGTTCACCACGCCTGCGGCGAGGTTTTCCGTGAAGTCCTGCGAAGGTTCCTCGGACGCGTTGAACCCCAGCATCATGCCGAGCTCGAGGTCGACGTAGCCCACGAAATCGCAGCCCTCCACCGCCTGCCGCGCCGTCGAAAGCGCATTGTCGAGCGACATTTCAGCCCTCCTCCAGATGCGGCAACGCCCAGCCGAGGTCGCGGCCGAGTTGCAGGATGATACCCGCGGCGTCCAGGCAGGCCGCCATGCCGCCCTTTTCCAGAAGGTGACCAAGTTCGGCTGCGGCGGCCTTCATCTCGTCGCGGACCCAGGCTCCCTCTTCGGTCAGGGCACCGGGTGCGGAGAGATCCTCGCCAAGCGCTTCGGCCAGTTCGGCCGAGCGTGTGAGGAAAGCTTCCATTCGGAATTCGCCATCCTCCGAGGCGAGAGCCACAAGGTCGTCGAGCCGGCGTTGGAGATCGTCCCGCAAAACGGCGGCGGCGCTGGCCGGCGGCGAGGCCGTCTCGAGCCCGGGCTCAAGCTCGGACACTTCGGAGGGCTGGATCGCGACTTCGGCGAGAAACGCGCGGGCCGTCTCGATATCCGCCTCGCGGACGGCGCGGGCGGCGGCAAGAAGCTTGCCGACCATCGCACGGCCTCCGGCAGCGTCCCAGGCGGCGACGTCCTGCACGCTCCCACCCGGCGCAGCGGCCGCTGCCGCCGGCGTCGCCATCGTCACCATCTCGCGGAACTTCGGCAGGGCGATGGAGCGCAGCCGCTCGAGCGTCTTGTCGAGCGTGATGACCGCAAGCGTGACGTCCGTGTGCGTCACGGCAAGCAGGCTCGACTTCTGCAGTTTTGGGGGAACCAGCGACCAAAGCTGATCCTCCTCGGCGTTCCAGGCCCAGGCCGCATGCGTGCACCAGATCAGGACCTCGGCCCGCGCGGCGGTCCAGCGGACCTGTTCCGCCTGCCACTGGAGCTTGTCGAGCCCCGGCATGTCGATGAAGTTGATGAGCTTCAGGATTGGGTTCGGAAGCCGCAGTTCGACGAAATCCGGTCTCGCGCGGTATGCGACGCCCAGATCCCGCGGCGGCACGGCGAGTTCCTTTCCGTCCCACCAGCCGGCGCGCGCGGAAGGTGTTTCGGCATAGCTGAGGATAAGCGGCGGGCGGTGCCCGCTGTTCGCGTCGGGCAACGAAAGCTTCTCGCCGACGAGGAAGCCAGCCAGTTCCGTCTTGCCGGATGACGGCGGGCCGAGGAACGCGACCCGCACCGGATGTGAGAGCTTCAGCACGAGCCTCTCGGCCCGGGCGCGCAAATCTGCGGGCCCCTCGGAATCCGAGAGGAACCGCGTGAGACCCGCGATTTCCGCTTCGGCGCTCGGGAACTGGATCATGCCACTCCTTCCTCCGCGGCGAGTCCTCCTCGCACGGAGACTTCGTTCCCATTCTTCTTGCCACAGGCCGGAACGGCGCACAAAGCTGCAAGTGCAGGATGTGACGACGCTTTTTCAGCCCTGCGTGTCATCTCAGCCACTCGAGGAAAGCTTGACGACGACAAGCGCAACGTTGTCCTGTTCGGGATCGTCAAGCTCATTCACCGCCGCGAGGAGCGCACGCGCGGTGTCGTCGCTCGACTTCGCCTTGGTCTCGGCAAGGACTTGCACGATCTCCTCGTCCGTCAGGTACTGGATCCCGTCGCTCGCCGCGATGACGGTGTCGCCGGGCAGAAGCTTCGTGGGCATCGGCTTGCAGTCGATCATGGAAATCCGGGCCCCCATCACGACCGATCGCAGCAAGTTACGGTCTGGATGGTCGCGCGCGAGTTCGGGCGCAAGCTGGCCGGTCTTCACCATGAGGTCTATCTGCGGCCCCATCGAGTGATCCTCGTTGATCTGCCGCAGCGTGCCATCGCGGTAAAGGTAAAGCGGCGAGTCGCCGATCGAAATCCAGTAAAGCCGGTCCTTGAAGATCACCGGCGCGACCAGCGTCGAGCCCATCCCGTGCAGCGAAGAGTCCTCCGCCACCTGGGCGGCGATCGCCGCATTGGCCGTCTCCGCCGCACTCAGGAGCATGTCAGCGACCGCCCCCTCGAACACCTCAGGGGCGCCGGATTGAAACTTCAGTTCGGCGAAGACCTCTGTCACGACGATCTTGCTCGCGACGTCGCCGGCGGCATGGCCGCCCATGCCGTCACCAAGCACGGCAAAGCCGAAATCGGCACCAACACTGAAATCTGCGATCACCGCGTCTTCCTGGTAATCGCGCTGGCCCCTGCTCAGGGCCGTGGCAACATCATAATTCATATCAACCTTTTGCGGGCTCGGAATCTTTCTCCTCGTCAGCCCAAGTGAAGCCTTCGCCGCAAAGGGTTACAAGACGCAAAGTCGTTTCACCGATCCGGATCATGTCGCCGTTCTTCGCCGGCTCGGTGCTGAGAAGCGGGCGGCCGTTGAGGCGCACGAGGTTCGACTTGCCGCCGTGGCCGATGTAGAATTTCCGCTCCTCCTCGTCGAAGGCGATGGCGGCGTGGTTGGTCCGGGAAATGCTGAGGTCGCCGAAGTCGAGCTGGATGGCCTGCTCCTCGTCCCGCCCGATCTGCGACACGCCCGGCTGAAGGGCGAACGACTTGCCCTTGCCCGGCCCCCGCACGACCACGATCCAGCCAACCGGAAACAGCTGGCCCACCGCCTCCGGGCCGTTTGGCGTGCCGCTCAGGTGGATGTCATCGCTCTCGCCGTTGGAATGGTCGAAGCCGAGAAGCCGCGTCTTCACGCGGAGGGACCGGCGCCGGGCCGAGGCCGGCCGGACCGCATCCTCAGCGGGCGCCTCGGGCTCGGGCTGCGGCGCGACGGCTTCCGCCTCTTCCGTCACGAGGCTCCACATGCTGGGTGCTTCTTCCGGAACACCCAGCGCCTCCGGTTCGGGCTCCTGAGCCTCTGCCTCATCCGCGATTTCGAAGGCGAAGATGCTTTTCGGACCCTCGGCAGGCGCGGAAGGCGGCGCGGTTTCCGTCGGTTCAGCGCGTTCCACCCCGGCCCTCGCTTCCTCGGACGGAGAGAGTTCCGCGAAGACTGCCGCCGCTATGGAGGCCGCTGATTCGTCGTAGTTGTCGGGCTCTTCGGACACCGAAGGTCTGACGGCCTCTGCCTGGACCTCGCGCGCCACGGGTTCGTCCACGACTTTCGCCGCCTTCGGGGCCCGAAGCTCGTCCAGGTCCGGAGAAACGGCATCTTCCGCTTCCGGCTCGATCCAATCGAAATGTTTCTCGCCACGGCCGGTCGAAGCCGTTCGGCCCCGGCTGATGGCAAACAGTCTCTGCATCACCGACATCTTGCGTTCACCCTTCGCCTCTGTCCGTTTCCCGGAGGGATCCGCCATCGCCTTCCGGTCCTTCGGTTATTTTCACTGCCCGTCTTCGGTTCACTTCGAAACCTGTCCTTTTGTCGACAGCGCCATCGCTGCCCTGACGGGGGCACCGTCGCGCTCCACGTCGAAGATCACCGCGCTTTGCAGCGCCCGCGCCCTTTGGCCGATCAACGCTTCGATGGCATCGGGACCGTCGAGCCCCTCGCCCGTCTGCGCGTCGGCCAGAATGACATCGCCCACGCGAAGCCCGCCCTCGGTCTCTTCCGCGACAGCGGATACCGTGGTCCGCCAGCCACCGGAGGCCGCGCGCACCTCGAAGTTCACACCGTTCACCAGTTCCACGTGCCGCGCGTTCGTAACCGCGAGCGTCACTTCGCGGAAAGGCCCCGAAGGCTCGTCCTTGATCCGCAGCGGCACATAGAGGAACTCCTCCGCGCCGGAGCCGGCCAGGCCGCTCAGGATCTCGACGATTTCGCCCTCGCCGGAAACAAAGCTGCCAGCAACGGCAAAGATCACGGCGCCATCTGCAATCCAGGCGTTGACCTCGTCTGCCGACGCGTCGGGTTTCACTGCGGTGATCTGGGGAAAGCTGCGGCCCGCGATGGCCGTCGGGGCTGTCTCGAACGGCAGCGCGACCCTCCAGGTGGCCTCGGCGATCTGGTTTGCCGAAACGTCGACGCTGGTCTCCGGCTCCACCTGAGCATTTGCTTCCGGCTCGGTGCCGACGACCCTTTCGACGACGGGCTTTCGTGCGGGCTCCGCAGGGACGGTGCTCGCCACCTCCTTGACCGCCGCCACCTCTGCCACGACGGGAACGAGATTGAAGGCTTCTGCCGCGGAAATCTGCGGGGCGGACGCGCCTTGGGCCGATCCGGATTCGGGGGTTTGCGGGGCCGCTTCGGGGGGCGCCGCCGCGGCGGCCACTTCAGGTTCCGCCACCGCACTCGGCCCCTCCTGGGGGATCGCTGCGGACGGCGCGGCTGCCGGACCCGTCACGGCTGCCTGCGGCGCAACCGACGGTACGGCGACCGCGACCGCCTCGACGGACTGCAGCTTCGGATAGACGGTGATGGCGATCGACAATGCGACCAGCGCCGTCGCCCCGGCAAGAAGGGCCGCGCGGTTCTTCGCGCCTTTCCGGCCAGACGTGGGCGTCAGGGTCGCCGCGATGGACCGCGGATCGGCTTCGTCCTTCCCCGGCTTCGCTGCACCATTCCCGGCAGCCTGACGCGCGTCGCGGGCCGGCATCTTGGCCTTTGTCTCTGCGGCCTCCGCCACGGGCGGGCGCGCTGAAACCTTCTTCGTTTCCGCGGTTGCCGCCGGCTCCGGGCTGCCAGATTGTTTCGACCGAGGCTCCGAACGCGCCGCGCCGATGTCCTTGCGATCTCTCAGCGCTACGACCTTCAGACCGGGCCGCGTGTCGATCAGGTCGAGCCACTCCTGCGCGGATTGCAGCCGGTCCTTCGGCAGAACCCTGAGAGCCTTGTCGATCGCGGAGAGGAAATTGTCGGGATAACCCGAAACACGCCCGGCGAGCGGAACGTAGGGGTCCCTGCCCCCCTCGGCAATGGCGACCAGGCGGGCCTGGCTGTCGGGCGGAGCCTCACCGGAGATGAGATGATAGAAAGTCGCACCGAGGCCATAGAGGTCGCTCGACTGGTTCTGGAGGCTGCCCGAGACATAGAATTCCTGCGGCGAATAGCCTTCCTTCACGACCCGCATCGCCGACAGCGCCTTGCCGCCGATCGCCGATGCCTGCTGCCGCGCGGCACCGAAATCGATCAGGATCGGCTCTCCCTTCCTGTCGACGAGCACGTTGTCGGGAGAGATGTCGCGATGCAGCATCCCGTGTTCGTGGATGAAACCCACCGCGCCCAGGAGCTTGCGCAGCATCGCCATCACCTGGGGCGGCGTGATCGAGGCGCGGTCCGTCTCGATGATCTTGATCAGGTCCCGACCGTCGACATAGTCCATCGCCATGTAGGCGGTTTCGTTGTCCTCGAAGACCTGGTGGACACCGACGATGTGGGGATGGATGAGCTTGGCGAGGCTCTTCGCCTCCTGGACGAAGAGCCGCACGACCTTCTGGTATTCAGGCATGTGGGCGCGCGATCTCGGAGTCACGGTCAGGTCTTCCCGCCGGCACAGAGATCCGGGGAAGCATTCCTTGATGACAACGTCGCGATCGAGGCTGTTCTGGGCCAGATAAGTGATGCCGAAGCCGCCACTGTTGAGGAACTTCAGGATCGTGTACTGGCCGCGCAGGAGCTGCGTCCCCGGCTTCAGCTCGTCAGCGAAGCTGCGCTTCTCTTCCTCCAAGAATTCTCGAGGCACACCAACCCCCACTGTGAAAACGACCGAGAATCGGCTTGCGCCGCCAAGGCCGTAATTACCCGTCCCCTTATTGCAGGAAACCGATACAATTTATTGTTCAAAAAATGCCAACAATGAGGCAGGGGCCCGCGAAGTCCCGGAGCTTTCTGACGTGAAGCGAGCTTCAAGACATTGAATTTTTGAGTGTTTTCCGAGTGCCGCCATAACCTTCAGGCGGCCGCCGGGGTCGCCTATTTCACCCAGATCTCGACACGACGGTTAATGGAGCGGCCCTCGAATGTCTCGTTGCAGGCCACCGGAAGCAGCTCACTGTAGGCCTGCACTTCAACGGCGACACCATCCAGTTCTCCGCCCGTCGCGGCCGCCGCGATCTCGGCCGCCACCTGTGTAGCGCGTTCCTGCGCCAGCCGCTGGTTCACTTTGAACGAGCCACCACGATCGGCAAACCCGACGACATAGAGCTTCGAGGGCTTGGTCTTGCCGACATGGCGGACAAGCCTGATGAGGTCCCGGCGGGCACGATTGTCGAGAACGCTGGATTTCGGCGGGAAGCGGAAGGTCGTGGACAGACGCTCGACCTGTTCGAGTTCGGGAACAAGCGCAGCCAGCCGTTCCTGTGCGGCGGGCTCGACGGGCGTGGTCCGCAGTGCCTCGATACGTCCTGCGGCATAAGCCTCCCCCTCGGGCACGATCGACAGGTCGATGAAGCCCGATTTCGCGACCAGGCCGTCAAGTGCGGGACTGTCGAGGAAACCGGCGAATTCGTTCGCGACGTCGCTTGCGGCCCCATGCCGATAGGCGGTGACCTGCCGCACGAGCGGATATTCTCCGTTCTTGATCGTGAAGGGCGAGGCCGCAATGATGGCTCCGCATTCGTCCCGGATCGGGATCGCCCGGGCATTGCGGCGCAGATGGAACCCCGTGACGGCTATCCCGTGAGGATCGGCACTGACTGCCGCGGTGAGTTCCTCGGCCGAGGCAACGACCTTCGCAGCGGCTGACAGCGCCTTTTCCACCGGATCGAGCAGGAGAGCCGCGACGTCCTCCGACGCATCCGCATGCGCATAGATGCCGATCGGCGCGTCCGGCCCGCCCACTTCGGCCCAGTTCACGATCTCTCCGGCGAGGATGCCTGAAAGTTCCGCCATCGTGAGGCTCGGGACCGGGTTGTCGGGATGGGCGATGATCGTCAGACCGTCCAGCGCGACGAGGTCCTCCTGTTCGAAGCTCGTCAGGTCACCACCGCCTGCGTCCCTGACATTTCGGAGATCCGCCGGCGTCGCGGCCACTTTCGAGAAGGCCAGTTCGACCTCGCCCGCCGCGAGAAGGCCGAAGCCTTCGCCGTCCGCGACTTCCCGGATGCCGACCCGCGCGGTTACCGCGCCGGTCTCGTCATGAACCTGAATGGGCACCACCGATCCGGGCCGTATCGTTCCCGCGATATCGGCCTCCGCGACCGCCGCCCCCGCCTCGTCCAGAACCTCCGCGTGGCCTTCCTGACGCGCGGCGAAGCCGTCGAACAGGACCGGCACCAGCATCTCGGAAACGTCGGCCGGGCCGGAAAGGGTGAAATCGACGTCGGCTTGCCTGACGACCGGGCAGGCCTCCCCCTGGCAGGTGACGAGGCTCTGGTCGACCGTGATTTCCCCGATCGGCGTCGACAGAACCAGCTGGCCGCCCTCGGCGGAAAGGAGCGTTCCGGTGATGTCGATGCTGCCGTCCCCGGAAAGGATCCGCACTTCCTGCGCGCCGACAGGGCCGGCCAGGATCAGCGCCGCAAGAGAAAGCGATCCCAGAAGTGCCGCCTTGGAGTTCTTCATCTTCAACACCCCACGTCTCACGAGAGCCGCCTCGACCACGCTCACCGGATCCAGATCTCGACCCGCCGGTTGCTTGCGCGCCCACGCGGGCTGGAATTGCAGGCGACGGGCGAAATTTCACCGTATCCGACCGCGGAGAAACGGATGCCCTCGATCCCGGCTTCCGCCGCTGCCGCTTCGATCCACCGGATAACCTGCCCGGCGCGCTGTTCGCTCACGGCGAGGTTCGCGTCGAAAAGCCCCCGGTCATCGGTGAAGCCGACGGCGACGACCTCGGCGGGCGCACGCTGTTTCAGGTAAGCGATGAGCCGCGCGAGTTCGTATTGGCCGCGCTGATCGAGCGCATCCGAGCCCGGCGCGAAGCGGAATGTGGTGGTCAGGCGCTCATGGAGGCCCTGCTTGTCGATCAGTTCCTGCATCAGGCCCTTTTCGTAGGGGTCCGTCGCCGCCGCCGCCGCTGTGGCGAGCCGATCGGTCGCGTCGATCTGGATTTCGGACTGCACGTCACGCCCGACGAGCCCCGCCCTCTGGACGAGTTCGTCGGCCTCCGGGCCCAGGAGATAGTCGAGGAAAGCCTGGGCCTGCCCCTCCGGCTGCGGGAGGCTGTAGACATGGACGCGGCGGGCCAGGGGGTATTCCTCGGTCTTGATCGTGAAGGGCGAGACATAGAACGTCATGCCGCACTCGTTGGTCAGCGGAAGCGGGCGCGTGTCGCTCCGGCTCAAGTAGCTCACGATGCCGACGCCCGCCTCGTCGTTCGCCACCGCTTCGGTCAGTTCCTCCGTGTCGGCAACGATCCGGGACGAGGGCGCAAGCGTGATGATCCGCGCCGCATCCTGGTCCGCCGCCTTGCCGGACAGGAGCGCCTCGCTGATGGAATCGAAGGCACCCATGCCCTCGGCAAGCGAATAGACGTTGATCGGCCCCGGGGCACCGCCAAGTTCGGACCAGTCCGTGATCCGGCCCGCGAGAATGTCGCCCGCCTGTTCGATCGTTATCGCGCCGACTGCATTCTTCGGGTTCACGACGACCGCATAACCTTCCAGCGCCATGACCCGGTCCTGATCGGGGGACTCGAGGTCGCCGAGACCGGCCTCCGCAACCATCGCACGGGCCTTCCGGGTGGCGCGTTCGTTCTGGAACAGAAGCGATGCCCTGCCGGCCACCAGCGCCTCGACAGCCTCCATCCCGTTGGCCTCGAGGATGCCCAGATGCGCAACGGGCTGGCCGTCGTAGTCAACGAACGCAATGTGGCTCTTGCCGTCCTCGCCGGGCCCGGCGGCCGCCGGATCAACCGGATTTCCAGCCGCATCCGTCGCGATCGCCTCCGCGTCGAGGCTCGCCGCGTAACCCTCCGCGAGGATCGGGATCAATCCGCGGGCAAGACTGCTCTCGCTGGCGAGATCGAGGGCAAAGGCGGGTCCCCGCCGTTTCGGACAGCCGGAGCCCTCGCAGGTCACGAGTTTCCGTTCGATCTCGAATTCCCCGATCGCCGTCCGGACGACGAACATTCCGCCCTCGGCCGAAACCAGCGTGCCGCTGATGTTCAGCTGACTCTGCTTGCCTCTCAGCAGAACTTCCTGCGCAACGGCTGGCACCGGAAGGCCCAGGGATGTTGCGATCAGCAAGATCGCCAGATGCGGCATGGGAAAACGGGACGCCATCCTAACCTCAAGTGTCGACCGGGCGTGGCGAGCCCGCGCCACGAGCCCGGAACGGGGACTCCGACACCTCCTGAGACACCACGCAATATGGGCGACAATAAGGCCCGGCCAGCAGGGATTGGGGCCATTATGTGATCGGTCGACGGGGGCCGAAGCCATGAATTCCATGGGGTCTTCCGGGGCGATGAGCGGTTCCTTGATTGGCCTTTCCCCGCGCCGTCACTTGCACATGGCGCCGGCTCAGCCGCTTCCGGCGTAATGTTCTGCGCAGTCCTCTTCGCGCCCGCGAACGACTCGCCTTCCCTCCAGCTCTCCTCGCGTCTCGGTGACGATCGTGCAGCGCCCTTCGGGCCCCTCGCCCTCCTGGAAGTAGATCACGACCCAGTCGTCCGTCCGGCCGAGCCTGTGGGCAAGTTCCGTGTTCGAGTAGAGAACGGTGAAGTGCCAGTCGCCCTCGCGGGCATGCATGATCGGCAGCCACGCCTCGCCCGACGGGTTGAACCGCTTCGGCGCGATTTTCCTGAGCTTTCCCGCGGCCGCACGGTCGCGGTAGAGCGCATCCGCCTCCAGAAGCATCGCCACCGGCGGCTCCGACACCCCTTCGGCCCGGCGCCGTTGCAGCGGCCGGCCGAGCCGGTCCGCCAGAACCGCCAGAAGCGCCTTGCGCCTTCGCGGCCCTATCCCGGCGATCTTCGGCGTGCCGAAACTCAGCGCCGTCTCGAGCTGTTCTAGGCTTTCAAGGCCGTAGTCGTCCGCCAGGGTCTCGGCGAGTTTCGGCCCTATGCCCGGCAGCGTGCGGAAGAGCTTTTCCGGCGACAGTTCGCCCTTGAGCCGGTCGAGCTGCGCCCAGCGCCCGGATCTCAGCATCTCCGCGATCGCCCCGGCGATCCCCTTCCCGATCGTGGGCATCGCGACAAGTGCTGCCTGCCCACCCTCGTCGTGGATATCCCGAAGCGGGCGGGTTTCGGCGCCGACCGTTTCGGAAGCGGCGCGGTAAGCGCGGATGCGGAAGCCGTCCTCTCCCTGTTCATCGAGGAGGTCGGCGTAATCCGACAGCATACCGGCGATGCGGCGGTTCTCCTCGGGCACGGCGCGGTCTTCCGGACCTTTCGCGCCGGAAGCGGCCCCGGTCGTTCCCCCCATCCTGTGCCTCCCGCGAAGTTTGCACTAATGTTGGCCTCTGAGGCGCGCCCTTGCGTTGATGCAGGTCAACGCAAGGGCGCGCAGCACGGAACAGGTTGGGACTGTCAGACGGACGGGAGAGTACCGAGAACGGCTTCATGAATATCCTGATGTTCACCAACACCTTCCTGCCTCACGTCGGCGGGGTCGCACGCAGCGTGACGCTGGTGGCGAACGCGCTCCGTGAACGGGGTCACCGCGTTCTTATCGTCGCGCCGTCCTTCGAGGGCGGCGAGGAGGACAGCGAAGGGGTCCTGCGCTTCCCCGCGTTTCAGCAAGTGAGCGGATCTGACTATTCCGTCCCGATCCCCCTCAGCCGACGCATAGGCGACGAGATCGACGCGTTCGCGCCCGACATCGTGCATTCGCACCATCCGTTCCTTCTGGGCGACACGGCGCTTCGGGTCGCGGCCCAGCGTGGAATTCCGATCGTCGACACGAACCACACCCGCTTCGACCTCTATGCACGGAACCTGACCGTCGCGAAGGAGCGAATTGGCAGGGCGATGTGGAGCCTTGCCGTCGGCTACTGCAACCTTTGCGATGCCGTCGTGGCGCCAAGTGAAAGCATCCGCGAAATGCTGATCGAAAGGGGCGTCAAGCGGCCCGTTCGGGTGATCCCCACCGGCATCGTTCTGGAGGATTTCGCGAGCGGCGACCGCGCCCGGGCACGGCGACTGCTGGGCCTGCCGGAAGGCGCCTTCGTCGCGGGCCACCTCGGACGGCTCGCCACGGAAAAGAACCTCGACTACCTGGCGGAAGCGCTGATTGCGTTTCTGAAGGCCAATTCCATGGCCCATGTCGTGATCGCTGGCGAAGGAGACCTGAAACCCCGGATCGCGGCGCGGTTCCAGGACGAGGGCCTCGCATCGCGGCTACATCTGACGGGAATCCAGATGGGCAGCGACCTCCCGGATTTCTACGCCGCACTTGACGTCTTCGCCTTTGCCTCCCTTTCCGAGACACAGGGTATCGTGCTGAGCGAGGCGATGGCGGCGGGGTGTCCTCTCGTCGCGCTTGACGCGCCGGGCGCGCGCGAAGCGGTGGCGGAGGGCGAGACGGGCTTCCTTCTTGCCGAAGACGCATCCCACGCGGACTTCGCAGCGGCGCTGGGGCGGATCGCCGCGATGGACGCCGCCACCTACGGCGCGATGCGCGAGGCGGCGCTGCACCGCGTGAAGAGCTTTTCGGTCGAGGTGATGGCCGACCGCATGCTCGCGCTCTACCGGGACGTCATCGCGGCGCACGAACCGGAACGCGAAAGGGACGAAGCCGAGTGGAGCAGCGCATGGCGCGTGGTCGTCGCAGAGGGAGAGATCCTCTGGAATATCGTCCAGGCACTGGGCGAAGCCGTCCTTCCGGGTGGAAATGAAACCTGACGCCGCCCCAAGCCTGTCCGGGGCAGGCGACGGCGATAGCCTCGGCCTCAGCCTGCGGCAGCGGATTGTCGTCTTTCTTGCCACGACCCTCCTGCGACTCTGGGGCGCGTCGTTGCGTGTCGACCGGGCCGAGATCGCCCGCCTGGACCGTGTCCAGGCAGAGGGGCGGCCCTTCGTGCTGGCCTTCTGGCACGAGAAATACGTGCCGCTCTTCCTCTTCAGTCGCAACCGTGGAGCGGTGATCGTCGCCTCCCGATCTCCGCGCGGCCGCGTCATCGCCGGTATCGCCCAAAGCTACGGGAACCGCGCCCTCCTCACGCAAGGGGACGGCCACCACGAGGGGCTCGGCCGCCTCGTCGGCACGCTCAGCCGCGACGGCGGCTTCGCCGCGATCGCGGTCGATGGCCCACTTGGCCCCCGGCGCAAGGCGAAGTCCGGCGCCCTGCGCATCGCCGCGGGCCTTGGCACCTTCGCCCTGCCCGTGAGCTTCGAGGCCCGCCCGGCGCTCAGGCTGTCACGGCGCTGGGATCACATGGAAATCCCGCTGCCCTTCTCGCGCGTGAAGGTCCATGTGGCCGAGCGGCCGATCAGTCCGGCCGGAACCGGCAACGAAGCGATCCGGGCCGCGCAGGCGGAGCTGACCCAGGCGCTGAACGCCCTCGATTCGGAAGAAGCCTGCGCCGAAACCGCCCGGCAACCTTGAAATCCGGGCTATGCGCTTGTATCTGAAACGCTCCCGGCTAGAATGCCGTGCGAAACGATACAAGACCCGCGCGCCACGCCCTCTCGGCCGTGGCGGCCAACCCCGAAAAGGTCAGAAATGTCCTGGACCGACGAGCGCGTCGAGACGCTGAAAAGGATGTGGAACGAAGGCCAGTCGGCGAGCCAGATCGCCAAGGAGCTGGGCGGCGTGACGCGCAATGCCGTGATCGGAAAGGTGCACCGCCTTGGCCTGTCGAACCGCGTGGCCGGCGCTCCGCAGCCCGCGAAGGCGGAACCTGCGAAAGCCAAGGCCGAACCGGAACGTCCCGCCGCCGAACCGGCAACCGCTGCGCCGGAGAAGCCCGCGCGTGAACCGCAGCGCGCGGAGGCTCCGCAGCGCCCGGCCGCAGCGCCGGCCCCCGCGCCGCAAACGGCGCCGGCCGCGCGTAAGCCTATCGTGCCAGCCGGCCAACCGCTTCCGCCGCAGCCCTCGGCGGGCGAGATCAGCCCCGAGGCGATGGCCACGGTCCGGGAGGCGGAGAAGAAGGCGCGCAAGCTGACGCTCATGGAACTGACCGAACGGACCTGCAAATGGCCGATTGGCGACCCGGCGACCGAGGATTTCTGGTTCTGCGGCCTGCCCGCGCAAGCAGGCAAGCCCTATTGCGAGGCGCATGTCGGCGTGGCGTTCCAGCCGATGAGCGCACGGCGCGATCGTCGCAGGTAACGCGACGCAGCCGGGCCGACCGCCGGCCGGAAGACGACCGACCTACGAAAAAGGGGGCCATCATCGGCCCCCTTCTCTTTCTCGCGGCATGAAATGCCCGTCAGAACCTCCGCGTCCAGCCCACGGCGAGTTCGATCTGGTCCATGTCGATCGTGACCTCACCGGGCGGCACGGCCCCGGTGACCGAGTTGTTCAACGCGCAGACCGCCGCGAAATCGATCCTGTCGCTGGCGTTCAATTGCCACGACCCGCCGGCGGTGAAATGATGCTGCACCACGCCCGGCGCGATGACGTTGAGCAAGACGTCCTCCGCCCCGATCGGGTTGGTGGCATAGGCATAGCCGAAGCGCCAGGTCATCTGCGGGGATTTGCGCCACTCGACACCGATCTTCAGCACGTCCACGTCGTCCCAGCCGAACCCCGCGCCGCCGGGGGCACCCAACGGGCCCGCGTCGGTCGCGTTGCTCACGGCGGGAACGCCTGAATAGAAGATGCGCTGGTAGTCGAACATGACCGTCGTATCGGGCCGCGGATCGAAGGCGAGGCCGGCTGTGATCGAGGCCGGAATGTCGAAATCGCCGCCGCCCTCGAAGAGACCCGCGTACTTGTCGAACTTTGTCATGTTGAACTTGGTCTGGCCGGAGATACCCGCCCGGACGCCCGGCGCGATTTCCGCCTGGATGCCGGCGCGAAGACCGACACCCCAGGACAAATCATGGCCATTGTTGCTTAGCGCTGTCGGATCCACCGACATCCCGGCGAAGGCGCCAAGACCGCGCGCCTGGAATGACTGGATCGCAAGCGTGGGCGCGATACCCCAGGAAATCCCGTTGGTTTCCCCGGCATAGGTCGCCGAGAGGAATAGCTGCGCCAGGTCGACACCGGCCGGAGCTTCGCCGAAGATCGGATCCGAATAGCTCGTGTTCATCCCGCCGTTGCCGTAGGCTGCGAAGTTCAGCACGTGGCCGTTGGAAAGCGGGAGGTTGTAGGCGAAGTTCGGGATCGGGAATACTCTGTGACCGCTGCGATAAGATCCCGGCGCGACCATCGTCGTCCCGGTCGCCTCGTACCCCCGATCGGGCGCGAAGAGTTCGATCCCCATGCTGAGTTCCCGCCCGAGGCCCGCCACTGCCGCCGGGTTCAGGGCCGAGGCCATCGCGTCGCCGGCCGGCGCGGCGACGCCCGCCCCCGCCGTACCGCGTTGAACCGGGCCGTAGCCCAAGGCGAAGTAGCCTTCCGTCGCCATGGCCGGCGTCGCGATTCCGGCCACCGTGAATGCGAGGGCCGCCTTCAGTGCCCCCTCGCACGTCGTTCTTCTCAACATGTCCAGACTCCTCCCCTTATTCGCGGAGCGCCGCCTGGCCAGACAGTCTTCCCCGTGCATTTCGGGGGAGTGGCCCGCCGACGCCTGCAACGTGATACCCATCATGAAATCAGAATTTCTGAATTTGGGGTAGGAAATTCATCGCCGCGGCGCGGCATGCCGATTCATGCGGGGTCTTTTCGCGGGGCCTTCGCGCGTTTATATGCCGACCATGTCGCAAAACCCGCCCAATCTCCGCCCTGACCTTGCCCCAGCACCTGTCTTCGACGCCCCCCCGCGTGAAGGACAGCCGGTGATCGGCATGGTGTCGCTCGGCTGCCCCAAGGCGCTCGTGGACAGCGAGCGGATTCTCACCCGGCTCCGGGCCGAGGGCTACGCCATTTCACCCGACTACAAGGGCGCGGGCGCGGTGATCGTGAACACATGCGGTTTCCTCGACAGCGCCAAGGCCGAGAGCCTCGAAGCGATCGGCGAGGCGCTGGCCGAGAACGGCCGAGTGATTGTGACGGGCTGCCTCGGGGCGGAACCGGACTACATCACCGGCGCCCACCCGCAGGTGCTCGCCGTGACCGGGCCGCAGCAATATGAGGCGGTGCTGGACGCGGTGCACCAGGCGGTGCCGCCCGCGCCGAACCCGTTCGTCGACCTTCTGCCCGCCTCGGGCGTGAAGCTGACGCCGCGCCACTACAGCTACCTCAAGATCTCCGAGGGCTGTAACCACAAGTGCCGCTTCTGCATCATCCCCGACATGCGCGGCCGACTCGTCTCCCGCCCCGCCCATGCCGTCGTGCGCGAGGCCGAAAAACTGGTCGAAGCAGGCGTGAGGGAGCTTCTCGTCATCTCGCAGGACACCTCGGCCTACGGCGTGGACCTGAAGCACGCCGAGGCGAAGGGCCACCGGGCCCACATCACCGACCTCGCCCGCGACCTCGGGTCGCTCGGCGCCTGGGTGCGGCTCCATTACGTCTACCCCTACCCGCATGTGCGCGACCTGATCCCTCTCATGGCCGAAGGGCTGGTGCTTCCCTATCTCGACATCCCGTTCCAGCATGCCCACCCGGATACGCTGAAACGGATGGCGCGCCCCGCCGCGGCCGCGAAAACGCTGGACGAGATCGCCGCCTGGCGCGCGGCCTGCCCGGATATCGCGCTGCGCTCGACCTTCATCGTCGGTTATCCCGGCGAGACCGAGGAGGAGTTCCAGACGCTCCTCGACTGGCTCGACGAGGCGCAGCTCGACCGGGTCGGCTGCTTCCGGTACGAGAACGTCAAGGGCGCCCGCGCCAACGACCTGCCCGACCACATCCCCGACGAGGTCAAGGAGGAACGCTGGCATCGCTTCATGGAAAGGGCGCAGGCAATTTCCGAGGCGAAGCTCGCCGCCAAGGTCGGCACCCGTCAGGAGGTCATCGTCGACTCCGTCGACGAGGAAGGCGCGACCTGCCGGACCAAGGCCGACGCTCCCGAGATCGACGGGAACCTCTTCATCGACGAGGGTTTCGAGAACCTGAAGCCCGGCGACATCGTCACCGTCGAAGTGGACGAGGCGGGGGAATACGACCTCTGGGGACGCGTCGTCTGAAGACGCACATGGCTTCTGCGCATGAGCTTGGATCGGTCCGTTGACGGCCGCCCGGGCAGTTCTAGGTTGCGCCCGGCAATCGCAAGGAGAACGCCATGTCCGACGCCCCGATCATCGCCCAGAAGGGATCCTTCCCGGTAGAGCTCGAGGAGGGAAAGACCTACCTGTGGTGCGCCTGCGGCCGGTCGAAGACCCAGCCCTTCTGCGACGGCTCCCACAGGGAAACCAGCGTCAGGCCGGTGAAATTCGAGGCGAAGAAGACCGGCAAGGCCTGGCTCTGCGGATGCAAGCATTCGGGCAACAAACCCTATTGCGACGGCTCGCACAAAACTCTTTGACCGTCACCGGCCAAGCTGCCGAAATATGTGGCAATTTGTCGCGGGAGATGACTATCCTCCGCGCGCGGACAGAACGTCCGCGCAACACCAAGGGGACAGGAAATGAACATCTCCCGCGCGTTTCTGGTGACGGGTTCTTTGTATCTTATCGTGGGTATTCTTCTGGGCATGTACATGGGCGGATCGGGCAACCACACGCTCGCGCCAGTGCATGCGCATATCAACCTGCTGGGCTTCACGCTGATGACGATCTTCGGGCTCGCCTACGTCATGGTCCCGCAGCTCGCCGGCTCGTCTCTGGCGAAAGCGCATTTCTGGCTTCACCAGGCGGGCGCACTGATCCTGCTGGCGCTGCTCTTTCTCATGATGAGCGGCAGCGTGGCCGAGGCCACCGTCGGGCCGGTTATGCCAGTTGCCGAACTCGCCATTCTCCTCGGGGCGGTGACGTTCGCGATCAACCTCTACCGCAACGCGGCTTGAAAACATGTCCGGGCGTCCGCCCCATGACGGACGCCCGGATTTGAGCGAGGAATGGCCCGGAGAGTGCAACCCCCCGGTTTCTTCCGCTGCTTACTCGGTCACCTGGAGAGACTCGATGAAATAGACGACCGACAGGATCCGCCCCTCGACCACGTGGCGCGCGTCCTTCGGGTTGACCGCCCGGTCCTCCAGAGCCTGGGTCATGAAGAACTCACCCCAGATCGGCATGTCCGGATTGCCGTGACCCGCGATCAGACTGCGTCCGTCGATCGACTGGTAAACGGCCTCGAAGGGGAATTCGCCGCCATTGTCCTTGGCCAGGAGTTTCAGGTTCTTCGGCCGCCGCGCCAGCAATTCGCCCACAACCCCGTCACCACCGCCCTCAGCGCCGTGGCAGACCGAGCAGCGGTCGAGGTAGATCTCCTTGCCGAGTTCCGTATCCTGTGCAAGCGCAGGCGTCGCCGCGAGGATCGCAGCCACGGCCGGGATCAGTGCGGCGGATCTGATGTCCTTCATCGTTACTTCCTCCCTCGGATTTGTTTGCCTAGTACCTTAGCAAATTAGACACGCAGCGCCACCGGGACCTTGTCCCGGATCAAATCGGCGAGGATTTTTCCACATTTTCGGCAAGGTTAGCGCGAAATGAGCGCTGGCTCCGCGAATGCCTTTGACGCATCGTTGCCGCTGTCGACCGTCCAGATCCCATGCCTACCCGATCAGCACGACGGCCCAGGCCACCCCGCCCGCAAGCGCCGTGAGAGCGACGCCCGCGCTGCCGCAATCCTTGGCCTTCTTCGCACGGGGGTGTTCGGCGGACGAGACGTAATCCACGACCTCCTCGATCGCGGTGTTGAGAAGCTCCGCCGCGAGGAGCAGGAGCCCCAGCGCGAGGATCAGGGCGCGTTCGCCCGCCGTCAGGTCAAGGACGAATGCCAGCGTCGCCGAAAGGACGTTCACGATCGTCCATTGCCGCAACGTCTTTTCTGTCGCCCAGGCAGCCCGCCATCCTGCGATCGACCAGATCACGTTGTTGGCAAAGCGCCGGCCCTCGTTGCGCAAGAAACGGAACATCGCGATCCCTCTTCCGGCCCCTCAGGCAAGGCTACGCAAGGGAAAGTCCGCACACCAGCGGCTTGTCCTATTGAAGCTCGGCGAGTTCCGCGAGCGTCGCCGCATTGGCGCACTCGCCCGGAGGCGCCTTGGGGGCACCAGGGCGTTCCGAGAGATAGTCCAGGCAACATCTCTGCGAATCGCAGCTGCCACAACGTTCCACCATCTCCGCCAGATCGTTCCGAGTGAGGACCCCCTCGCGCAATGCGCCGGAAAGTCTGAGCCCCAGCCGTCGTGCCAGTCCGTGCGTCAACCAGAAGGGCATCGCGTCGGCGTTTCCCGCCATCATGATCGTCATTTCTCTGCTCCCTCCCTGCGCGCGGCGACCGCGCGCAGGCTCTCCATCAGCCCCCGGTTCCGGCAGTAGCCGGGCGCCTCCTCAGCGCCGGTTTCCGCGTGGTCGGCCAGCCAGCGCTGGCAGTCTTCGGGATCGGAACAGCCGGTGCAGCGAACCACCGCGCCGCGCCAGGTCTCCACCGGCAGGGTCCCGTCGGCCAGGGCCTCGTTGAGGTCCAGTCCAAGCTCCTCCCCCATTCGGTTCATTAGCGCGGCATGCCGGTTGATGGCTTTCGCTCCGAACATCGTGGCGTCCTCTCCCAAGTCCACGGTCCGAGCATCCGAAAGCCGCCGTTCGGACACCATGATCCAGATCAAGCCTCCCGCGCCGCCTTCGCCACCTCACCGGCAAGCCCGGCGACAAGCTCCTTTTCGCTATCGAGAACGAGAGCCGCGACGGCGAGTTCAAGCGCCCGCCGCGCCTCGGTGGCCGCGGCTTCGCCAAAGACCCCGGGTGCCATCTGCGCCAGCGCCAGAAGCGCCTTCTGCACGCGGATCTGGATCTCGATCAGCGCGGCGCCATCTCGGGCGATGGGTGCGAGCGAATCGTCCAGAAGGTCGTCCGGCTTCAGGGGAGGCACCCAGAGCCGGGGATAACGCACCTCCTCGGCCGGTTGCGGCTCGGCCCATAACGCGAGGAGCCTCAGCACCCGCCCGATCACGTCGATCGCCGTGCCGGGGTCGTTGACGCCGGGCGACAGCGCGCGGGAAGCGATTTCGGTAAGGACGCAGAGCCCGAAGCGCGGGTCGTTGTCGAAGCTCCTGCGATCGGCCACCGTGAACGCGGCGCGGACGCGCGCGGACGCCGCCTCGGGATCCTCGAACCCCGAGACGCGGACGAGCGGGCGGGCCGGATGGACGAAGGTCCCGGGCTGCGCCTCGAGGTAGACTTCGCCCCCGAAAGCCTCGGCGCAAGCGGACAGCGCGGCACTGTCGACATGCTGCACATAGCCCGTCTGGGTCGCAAGGATTGGCCGCGCGCCCTTCGGCACCCGGCCGGGATCGGTCAACGCATGACCGCCAAGAAACGTCGCTCCCCGCCGCTCCTTCATCGCCCGCGCCGCCGCCGCTTCGACCGCCTCGGTCGTCTCCCGGACCCGTCCGAAATGGGTCAGGTGCTCGATCCAGCGCATCACCGTCATGACCACCGCCGCCACGACCGCGAGCGTGACGGCAAAGAGCCCAACCTGCCCGCTCTCGTCATAGAGCCCAGATTTGAGTGCGATCAGCCCGACCAGCGCGAAGATGAAGGCGCCGAGAAAGGTCGCGAGCACCGTGTGCGTCGTGCGATCCTCGATCAGGAGCTGCGTGGCCCTCGGCGTGACGCTCGCCGAGGCCGCGGAATAGGCCTGCACCATGACCGAAAGCGAGAACGTGGTCACCGCGAGCATCGACGAGGCGAGGATCGTGAGGATCTCGTCCACCGCTTGCGCCCCGATCCGCTGCCCGAAAACCTCGGGAAGGAACTGGGCGACGGCAAGACCGGCAAGCGCCGCCACGACCGAAACGAAGGCGAACAGCACCGCCTGAAGCCACAGCTTCCGGGTCGCCAGCGCCATTAGCCAGAACCATTTCGAGGTCATGTCGACACGCCTCCCCGTCTTCCGAGCCAGCTTCGGCCAATGCTGCGGCAGGGGCCGGCGGGGCGCAAGGGCTCAGCGGAGGGAGGCGAGTGTCCGGCGAACGGTCGCGATCCGGTCCGCGTTCGGCGGGTGCGTGCCGAGGAAGCGGTTGCCGGGATCAGGGATGCGGTCGAAGAACGCCGCCCCGCGCAGCGGGTCGTAGCCCGCGCGGTAGGCGATCACTGTGCCAAGCTCGTCCGCCTCCAGTTCGAAGTCCTTCGAATAGCGGCGCGCGCCGATCGTCGCGCCCACGTCCTGCGCCGATCGGATCGCCGAGGCGTCGGCGCCGGAGGCCGCGGCGAGGACACCGCCCAGAAGCGCACCGGCCATTGCCTGCTGGCTCTGGCGGGGGATGTGCTTCTCGATATGGTGGGCGGCTTCGTGGCCCAGGATGAATGCGAGTTCATCCTGGTTGCGGGCCTCCGCGATCAGGGGCACCGTGAAGGCGATGATCGGCCGGCCGGTCCGGTCGAGCGTCTGGTAGGCGTTCGGGGGCTGCCCCGCCCGATCGTCGACGACAATGTTGAAATCGCAGACGATTCCCCGCGTCCGGGCCCGGCATTCGTCTTCGACGATCGGTTCCATTCGCGCCACGACCGACATGAAGTTCCGCGCCGCCACTTCCGGCGCGGGTCGTGGCCCGGCGGGATCGAAGCGGATATCCTCGGGGAGAGGGCGCGCTTGTTCGGGCGGGGCGTCGTAGCAGCCCGCAAGCGCCAGCACCGCCATGAAGGCAAGAGGGGAAAAACGGTTCAGTCCCATCCGACGCAACATCTCCTCCGCGCGTTTCGGGAAGGAAACTATCCCCGTCGCCAACGGCGGAAAAGACCTGCACGCGGGGCCTCACGCCGATGTGCGGAGCCCCGCGCACACAACGCCTGTCTCCGGGCATTGAGCCCCGCCGCGCGGCGCGCTACGCTCGATCCATGTTCACCATCGAGCACGAATTCGACGCGACCGTCATCACCCTCGTCGACGAGGGCGCCCCAAGTCTCCAGGAGGACGTGGTCATCCACGGCTTCGAGGATTGCGTGACGATCGAGCAATACGATCCACGCCGCGATGCGGTGGTGAAGATCACGCTGTCCACGCACCAGCTCCGCGAGCTCGCCGCGGCACTGAACCTGCCCGAGGGCGTCTACCGCATGACCCGCAAGGGCTGACCGGAGGCGGGCGCGCGATGTTCCGGCTTCTCATCGCGGCTCTTGCTCTCGCCTTTGCCTTGTCCCCGGCGCGGGCCGAAGTCACGCGTTACGGCGCTTTCAGTCACGACAGCGCCATGCCCCACGCGCTCATCTTCCGGGGAGAGATCGACCGCCTCACGCTGCGCGATTTCCGCGCCGCACTCAGCGACCATGACCTCACGCTCCTCGTCCTCGACAGCCCGGGAGGACGGATCTTCCCGGCGCTGACGCTCGCCTCGCGCATCCGCACGCACGGCCTTTCCACCCTCGTCCCGCCCGAGGCCGAATGCGCGTCGGCCTGCGCCTTCCTCTTCGTCGCCGGCGTGAAGCGTCATGCCGCCGGCCGGCTCGGCGTCCACCGTTTCACCTCGGAGGACTTCACCAGAGCGACCGTCGCGAACATCGAGGACGAGACCCAGGAAACCGTGTCCCGGATCATCTCGCTTCTTTCCGGGCAGGGCACCCCGCCCGTCTTCTTCATAAGGATGTTCGAGACCCCGAATTCCGGCATGTACTGGTTCGGCGCGAGGGAACTTGCCGAGGAAGGTCTGAACACCGGGGACAGCTTCGACGAAGACCTCGCGGCGCTCGCGAGAATCCGGCTTGCCGCCGAGGACGCGCGCCCCGCGCCTGCCGCGCCGCCCGGCCTTCCCCCGCCCGGAGCGCCGCCCGTCGTCGGCCCCGGCTTCGACTGCGCGACGGCCAGGACGCCGACCGACAGGCTGATCTGCGCCGAAGGCCGCCTTGCCGCTCTCGACCTCGCGCTCGTCAAGCGCGTGGAACGCCTTTCGCGGCAGATGACGCCCATGTCCGCGGCAAAACTGCGGTTCGATCAGCTTTCGTGGATGGCAAACCGAAACGCCTGCGCCGTTGATGCCACCTGTATCGAGGCCGCCTATGTCGAGCGACTGGAGCAACTCGGCTACTGACGCCCTTCAGGGCAAGAGGCGGAAGGTCTTTTCGCGCGACGAAGCCCCGCGCACGAGTTCGAGCCGCGTCTTGGCGACACCCAGCGCCTCCGCGAGAAGCTCCTGAACGGCGGCATTCGCCTTGCCGCCCTCCGGCGGCACCGTGACATAGACCCTGACCAGACCCTCTTCCGCCACGACGGCGTTGCGGGAAGCACGGGGCGTGACCCGCACGGCGATCTCTTCGCCCGGCGCGATTTCGGGGATGGCACCCGTGCTGTTTCTGGCCTTGCCGCTCATTCCGGCACTCTGCGGCGGGCGCGGCGCGTTTGTCCACCTCGCCCCCGCTTCCTGCTGGCCCGCCGGACCGGTCCCCGGTAGGCTGCGCGCGAACCGAAAGCCGGGGGAGCCATGACAACCGCATTCTTCCACGACGAACGCTGCCTCTGGCACCACGGCGGGCAATACGCGCTGACGATGAAGGCTGGGGGACTCGTCCAGCCCGGCGCGGGACTCCCGGAAAGCCCGGAAACCAAGCGGCGCCTCGTCAACCTCCTCGCCGTGACGGGGCTTCTGTCGGAAATGCAGGTGCAGTCCGCGCCAGAAGCGAGCCGCGAGGACCTGCTGCGCGTTCATCCGGCAAGTTACCTGGACGCCTTCAAGGCACTTTCGGACACCGGCGGCGGCGAGATCGGCCTCCGCGCCCCCTTCGGTGCTGGCGGCTACGAGATCGCGGCGCTGTCGGCGGGCCTCGCAAAGGGCGCGCTGATGACCGTTCTCGAGGGCCGGGCGAAGAACGCCTACGCCCTCTCGCGCCCCCCCGGTCATCATTGCCTTCCCGACTTCGCCAACGGCTTCTGCCTGCTGAACAACATCGGCATCGCCATTCGCGCGGCTCAGGCCGCGGGACTCGCCCGCCGCATCGCGGTCATCGACTGGGACGTGCACCACGGCAACGGGACCGAGGCCGTCTTCTGGCGCGATCCGGAGGTGCTGACGATCTCGCTCCACCAGGAACGGAACTATCCGCTGGACACTGGCGGGGCCGAGGCGCGCGGCGAGGGCAAGGGGCTGGGGTTCAACGCGAACATCCCGCTGCCCCCCGGCACCGGCCACGTGAACTACCTGGAAGCGATGGAGAGGATCGTGCTGCCTCTCCTCGCCCGCTTCCGCCCCGAGGCGATCGTTGTGGCCTGCGGCTACGATGCCTCCGCTCTCGACCCGCTCGGCCGCATGCTGGCGACTGCCGAAACATTCCGGTCGCTTACGCGCATGGCGAAGGATGCCGCCGAGGACCTTTGCGGCGGCCGCCTGGTCCTCGTCCACGAGGGCGGCTATTCGGAAGCGCATGTCCCGTTCTGCGGCCATGCCGTGCTTGAGGAACTGACCGGCAGCGCGACGCGCGCCCCGGACCCGCTTGCCGACACGCTTGCGACCCGCCAGCCGGGCCTGGAATGGCAAACGCATGTCTCCGCACATATCGGGCGGCTCGCGGACTACTATCTTTAGGCGTGGCCGGGCCTAGGGCAGCCCCGGCACCGGAGCGGCCTGGTTCGGGGTCATTCCCTTGATGAGCGGCGAGCCGAACAATTCCGCCGTTCCCCAACACATCACGCGCCCCCCTGTGACGGCGCAGCCGAAGACGGGTCCAAGGGCCACCCGCGTCGCCCCCTCGATTCCGGGCACTTCCTTGGGCAACTGCGCCATCTCGCCCACCTCGACCGGGGTGAAGAGCGGCGCCCCCCAGCAGATCACCTTTCCGCCCTGAACCGCACAGGCGTTGAAATAGCTTGTATCGAGGTCCTCGGCCTTTGTGATTCCATCTACCTCGCCGATCCCGGACCAGCCCTCTCCCAGGCGCGGTTCCTCCGTGCCGATCTGTCCCATGATGTTCGAGCCGAAACAGGTGACCTCGCCCGATGTGAGAATCCCGCAGGCGAAGTTCCGGCCGTTCGAAACCGTGCGGAAGGGGCCGGCGGCGTCCATGTCGAACAGGAGCGGCTCGCTTGATTCGTAGATGAAGGGCTTGCCCACCATCGTTGGGTTGTCGGACCCCCAGCAGGACAGCTGCCCGCTCCAGAGCACGACGCATGTGTTGTTGACGCCGGCCGAAACCGCCCGTGCACCGAGCACGTAGAGAACCCGCGTCGGATCCACTCTCGGCTCCCTGTCGCCGCAGCCGAGTTCCCCGCAGGGATTGTCGCCCCAGCACCAGACCTCGCCAGCTATCGAGATCGCGCAATAATGGACGAAGCCGAGGTCGACGGCCTTCACCCTCGGGAGCCCATCGATGCGGAACGGCTCCAGCGTCATGGTGAAATCGTCGTTCCGCAGGCTTCTCTGAAGATCGAAGCCCCAGCACCACAGATCGCCGCCATGATCCACTGCGCAGGCCCCGAAACGCCCCGTCGCGATGGTTTTGGCGGCCGGCAAGCCATCCACGGGCCAGGCACTGAACGGCAGTTCCAGCTCCGTGCCGGGGAAATCCCCCCAGCACCAGACCGCGCCGTCGTCGTAAAGCGCGCAGCCATGGGCTTCGGCAACGTCTATGTCGATGACCTCGGCCGCCGCCGCGCCGCTCGCGGGCAGCGCGAGGGCGAGAACTGCGCTGATGAGCCTCATGCCGGTTCCTCCCTGCAGGGAAGTCTGGGCCCTCGGCGTCCATGCGCAATGACCCAAGTCAAGCGCGACCGGAATACCTCGCGCCGGGGTTTGCCTTCGGCATGGGAGCTGCCATATCTGGCGCCAAGAAAGGAGCCCCCAATGCCCCAACCGAACCAGGCCGCGCTGGACTTCCTCTTGTCCCGCAGCTCGCGCCCCGCGAAGACGCTGAAGACGCCCGTGCCGACGCGCGACCAACTCCTGCCGATTCTGACCGCCGCCGCGCGCGTGCCCGATCACGGCAAGCTCGTGCCCTGGCGCTTCGTCGTCCTCGAACGCGCGGCGCTTCTGCGGCTGGCCGACCTTGTCCGCCGCCTCGGCCCCGGTCTCGGCATCGACCCGGAGAAGGTCGAGAAATCCGCGCTCAACTTCGGCGGCTCGCACCTCGCCGTGGCCGTGGTCTTCGTGCCCCGCGACAGCGAGAAGGTTCCAGAGGTCGAGCAGCTTCTCTCCGCCGGCGCGGCCTGCTTCTCGCTTCTGAACGCGGCGCTCGCCTCGGGTTGGGGAGCGAACTGGATCACCGGTTGGCCGTCCCATGACGAAGGCTTCTGCCGAGAGGGCTTCGGCCTCGCCGCCGGCGAAAAGGTTGCCGGGATCATCCATATCGGAACGGAAACCTCGGTACCGCCCGAACGCCCGCGCCCAGACGTCGCCGAGATCACCACCTGGATGACGGAATGATCGTCGGCGACTTCCTGAAGGCGCTCGGCCAGCTGTCCGACCGCCGCTTCCTGCGCGTGTTCCTGATCGGTGTCGCGCTGACGCTCGCGCTGCTCTTCGGGGTCTACGCGGGCTTCGTCCAGATCATCGACTGGGTGACGCCCGATCCGTTGACGCTGCCCTGGGTGGGCGAGGTGACCTGGGTCGATGACCTCCTCGGCTGGGCATCGCTCGCGCTGATGATCTTCCTGTCGATCTTCCTCATGGTCCCCGTGGCCTCGGCCTTCACCGGCTTCTTTCTCGAGGACGTCGCCGCCGCGGTCGAAGCGCGCCACTACCCCGACCTGCCCCCCGTTCCCCGCATACCCTTCTACGAGGCGCTGATTGACAGCCTGAACTTCTTCGGCGTCCTGATCGCGGCGAACACGCTCGCGCTGATCCTCTTCGCCTTGGTCGGCCCGTTCTCGCCGCTCGTCTTCTGGGCGGTAAACGGCTACCTGCTCGGGCGGGAATATTTCCAGATGGTAGCGATGCGCAGGCTGGGCCGGAAAGAGGCGAGCGCGTTGCGCCGCCGCTACCGGCTGCGGGTCTGGATCGCGGGCACGCTGATGGCCGCGCCGCTTACGGTGCCGGTCATCAACTTCTTCATCCCGGTTCTAGGCGCGGCGACCTTCACCCATTTCTTCCACCGTGTCCTGGCGGAAGACCGCGCCCGCGGCGGGCGCTGAGGGCGCCGGCTCAGTTCGACACCGCCGCCGGCTCCGGCCCGAGCCGGCCTAGCCAGTCGATGTCGTAGATCGACACCCAGCCCGAAAGGATGATCGCGGCAACGACCGCCCAGATCGCCGTCGCGACGATGGTGGTGATCTTCGCCTTGCGCACCACGCCCGCTTCGGAAGGCGCCGAGGCCGGGGTGCCCGGCACGACCTCACCCGACTCCTCCTGGCTCTCGAATCGGATCGGCAGGACCACGAAGAAGACCATGAACCAGATGACCGCGTAGAGGACGATGCCGCCGGTGAGGTTCATCAGACCTGCTCCAGTTCGATCAGGCAGCCATTGAAGTCCTTCGGGTGCAGGAACAGGACGGGCTTGCCATGCGCGCCGATCTTCGGCTCGCCGCTGCCCAGGACGCGCGCGCCCTCGGCCTTCAGCTTGTCGCGCGCGGCGATGATGTCCTCGACCTCGTAGCAGATGTGGTGGATGCCGCCCGAGGGGTTCTTTTCAAGAAACCCGGCGATGGGGGAATTCTCGCCCAGGGGATGCAAAAGCTCGATCTTGGTGTTCGGAAGCTCGATGAAGACGACCGTGACGCCGTGGTCCGGTTCGTCCTGCGGCGGGCGCACATTGGCACCGAGCGTCGTGCGGTATTGTTCCGCGGCCGCCTCGAGGTCCGGCACGGCGATGGCGACATGGTTCAAGCGTCCGATCATGGCTCCCTCCGGGTTGTCGCAGGACTTATGGGCAAGGGCGCGCGAAGGCGCAAGCGGCGCGTGGCCGCAGTTGGGCCAGCCCGTCGAATTAACCTGCCATTAGGCAAACCCGTTCTCTACTCCGAGTCGCAGACCAGGACCCGGAACGAGAGGAGGCTAAGGCATGAGCGACGATATGACTGGTTTCCTGACACAGCGATGCCAGACGGCGGACCGCCCACTTCAGGGAATGACCGTGCTCGTGGTGGAGGACAGCCGCTTCGCTTGCGAAGCGATGCGGATTCTCTGCCTGCGTTCCGGGGCGCGGATACGGCGCGCCGACTGCCTTCGCTCGGCGCGTCGGCACCTCGCGACCTACCGGCCGACCGTGGTGATCGTCGACCTTGGCCTGCCAGACGGCTTCGGCCAGGAACTGATCCGCGACCTGGCGGCGATGTCTGTGCGTGTGCCAGTGGTGCTCGGCACTTCCGGAAACGCGGATGGCGCCGAAGTGGCGCGCGAGGCGGGCGCGGACGGTTTTCTTGAAAAGCCGATCGAAAGCCTCGCGGCCTTCCAGGCGGCGATCCTGTCCGCGCTGCCATCGGCAGCGCGGCCCAAGGGGCCGCGCGCACTTGCAAATGACATCGTCACTCCCGACCCTCTCGCACTCCGCGACGATCTGAGCCTTGCCGCCGGAATCCTCTCGGAAAGCGGAGACGAGACCAGGCTGGACTATGTCGCGCAGTTCCTGTCGGGCCTTGCGATCAGCGCGCATGACGCTGCGCTGGAGGCGGCGGCGGCAGACCTTGCCCGCGACCGTCGGGCGGGCCGATCGACCTCCGGCGACGTGACCCGCATAACCGGTCTCGTACGGCAGCGCCTCGCCTCCGGCGCACGGTTCTAGGCTCGGCCAGAGAGCTTCGTGGCGTCAGCGCGCGAGGACGGGATCGGAAGCCACGCGGATCGGTGCCGTGAGTGACGAAAGGCCACGCCGCTGGCGCCCGGCCTCGTCGAAGTTCGCTGGTGCGAGCCACTCCCCGAAAGCGCCCTCAAGCGCCGCCCAGTCGCCATCCGCCACCGCAAACCACGCAGTGTCGCGGTTCCGACCCTTGACGACGGCAGCTTGCCGGAACACGCCTTCATAGCTGAAGCCCAACCTTTCCGCCGCCCGGCGCGATGGCAGGTTCAGCGCGTCGCATTTCCATTCATAGCGCCGGTAGCCCGCCCCGAAGGCCCAGCCCATCATCAGGAACATGGCCTCCGTCGCCGCCCGCGTCCGCTGCAGCCCGGGCGACAGGTTTATGTGCCCGACCTCGATCGACCCCGCTTCCGGCGTGATCCTGAGATAGCTCGCCACCCCGCCGAGAGTCCCCGTCTCGAGATCACGGATCGCGTAGAAGAAGGGATCCCCCCGCCCCGCCATCCCCTCTGCCCAGGCGCCGTATTCCGCCTCCGTGGCAAAGGGGCCATAGGGCAAGTAGTTCCAGACCGCGTCCGCATCGCGGAAGGCGCGCCAGAGACCCGGCGTATGGGCGCCCGGGTCGAGCCGCTCGAGCCGCGCCCAGCGCCCTTCCATCAACTCGGGTCCGGGCCGCTCGGGCGGCACCCAACCCGGCACGGGGAATCCGAATTCCGGCATCCTGCTACCCTCCGCCTTCGCCCGCACCTGCCTAATCCCGGTTCAAGGGAAAAGCCAATCCCGTTCAGTCGATTCGGGCGAATCGTCCAGAATCCGCACGAAGCTTTCCCAATTCATGCCGCATTTCGCGCCCAGCCTTGTCCCGCAAGCAGCTGCAAGGCTGCGAGGGGGACCAAGGAGTGAAAGCCATGCGCGAAAGGATCCGCAAGCTCGCCCGCGACGGAAAGCTCAGCGCCGCGGCCCACTGGACGGTCTTCGCGATCGGGCTCCTGTCACTGACCTTCTCGATCGGGGCGACGGCCGCCTCGGCTTTCTGAGAAGGTCCGCGGGCGCCGAGCCCGTGACCTGACGCACGACGGGCGGGCGCATTGCACCCGCCCGTCTGCTTTTCTCGCCCGCGCTGCCTCAGGCCGCAGCGAGCGCACGGCCGAGTCCGGCCCAGTCACCCGGCACCCATGGCGCCCCGCTGACCGCGGTCATCATTCCGGAGAAGACCTCGGTCGGCATGCCCGCCTGCATACCACCGACCATCTCGCGCCGCTCTGTCTCGGTCGCGGCGGCGAGCATCGCCCGCATGAAACGAACCATCATGTCGGGCTCGATGTCGGCGACGATCCGCTCCCGGATGCCGACGATCTCCTCCGGCGTGAAGTTGGCCTCGATCAGCGGCATCAGCTTGGTTTCTTCCTCGTGCATGTGGGCGAGGTCGTCCGCGACGAACAGGGCGAAGCGCTGGTACAGCCGGCGCAGCCGCTTCGGACGGTCGGCTCCGGCGCCTGCAACTTCGGCTGCCAGGCGCCGAAGTTCGACAAAGGATTCTTCGTGATGTTCGTGGTCGTCGCCTGCGTCATGGGTCGCTCCCGGGCAGCGGCTTTCCAGCGCCGTGTGGATTTGGTGGTTTTCATGAACGAGGTGGCTCAGGCTCATCTCGAGATGCTGTTCGAGGGCCTTGAGCGTCTCGGCCAGCGCCTTTTCGTCCGTCGGGTCCACGGACCCGAGCCGCACGAGCATGCGCGCGTTGGCAAGGCGGATGCCCTTGTGCACCCCGTAGTACAGGTCCTCGGCTTCGACCTTGACCGGCGTTTCAGCGTTCATTTCTTGTCTCCCTTGTCTTTGCCCGATCGGCCGGGCCGGATTGGGCTGCATTAGCCCATTCCCAAGTTGCGAAAACCCAGCGATACTCGGTTTCAGTCTCTGACATTTTCGGACAATCGATGGACCACCTACGGGCTATGCGCGTCTTCCTCAGGGTGGCCGAACTCGGAAGCCTGACGGCCGCGAGCGAGGATCTCGGCTATGCGAAGGGCGCGGCAAGCGCGATCCTGAAGGAACTCGAGCGCCACCTCGGTGTCCAGCTGGTCGAGCGCACGACGCGGAGCCTGCGCCTCACCGAAGACGGCCGCGCCTACGCGGAACGCGCACGGAAGATCCTCGACGACGTGACCATGCTGGAGGATGACATCGGCTCGGCCGAGCGTTCGCCGCGCGGGCTCCTGCGCGTGCAGATCCCGCCGGGACTTGCCCGCGCCATCCTGGCCCCTGCGCTTCCAAGCTTCATCGAGACTTACCCGGAAGTCGAAGTCCACATCCTGTCGCGCAACAGCTTGCCCGATTTTGTCGGAGACCGGCTGGATGCCGCAGTCTTCGCGGGCGAAGTGCCCGACCGCGATCTGACCGCGCGTTCCGTCGGCCGCCTGCCCGTCCTCACCGTCGCCTCGCCCGCCTACCTGGCGGCGCGGGGTGCGCCGAAGGTCCCCGCCGACCTCGCCAACCACGCCACCGTCGCGATCCTGTCCTCGGCGACCGGCGCCCCGGTTCCATGGCGGTTCCGGGAAGGCGAGGAAGCCGTCGTCCAAATGCCTGGGGGCCCGCTCGCCTTTGAAAGCGCGGAGGCGGGCGTCGCCGCCGCGAGCCGCGGCGGGGGGCTTCTGCAGGTGGCAAGTTACCTCGTCTACAACGAGATCCGATCGGGGCGCCTCGTCCCCGTGCTCAACAGCTTCCGGCCCCAGGGAGTGGAGTTGCGCATCCTGCACCCGCGCCACAGGCTGAAGCCCCGGAAGCTCCGGGTCTTCGAGGATTTCCTGATCGAACTCAACGAGACGACACGCCGAAAATGGCGCATCTCGGAGGCGGATTGGGACCCCGCGATCGGAGCCCCGACCTTCAGTCCTTCGGAATGACCCGAAGCCCAAGCTCGCGAAGCTGCTCGTTCGTGGGCTCGGACGGTGCGCCCATCATCAGGTCCTCGGCACGCTGGTTCATCGGGAACATGATGACCTCGCGGATGTTCTGCTCATCTGCGAGCAGCATCACCATCCGGTCGATGCCCGCGGCGCAGCCACCGTGGGGCGGCGCACCGTACTTGAACGCCTTGACCATCCCGCCGAAGCGCTTCTCGACCTCGGCCGCCGGGTAGCCGGCCAGTTCGAAAGCCTTGAACATGATCTCCGGCTTGTGGTTCCGGATCGCGCCCGACACGAGTTCGTAGCCGTTGCAGGCAAGGTCGTACTGGTAGCCGAGAACCGAAAGCGGATCGCCCTTCAGCGCCTCCATCCCGCCCTGCGGCATCGAGAACGGGTTGTGGCTGAAGTCCACTTTCCCGGTTTCGGGATCCTTCTCGTACATCGGGAAATCGACGATCCAGGCGAAGCGGAAGACGTTCTCTTCCGTCAGGCCAAGCTCGCGCCCGATCTCGTTCCGCGCGCGCCCGGCGACCGCCTCGAAATCGGCCGGACGGCCGCCGAGGAAGAAGACCGCGTCGCCCTTGCCGAGCTTCAGCTGCGTGCGGATCGCTTCGGTCCGCTCGGGGCCGATGTTCTTGGCGAGCGGCCCGGCGGCTTCCATGCCCGATCCGTCTTCTGCCTCGCGCCAGAAGATGTAGCCCATTCCGGGCAGACCCTGCTGTTGCGCGAAGGCATTCATGCGGTCGCAGAACTTGCGCGACCCGCCGCCCGGCGCCGGGATCGCGCGGATCTCGGTGCCTTCCTCGTTCAGGAGGCGCGCGAAGATCGCGAAGCCCGAGTCGCGGAAATGCTCGGAGACGATCTGCATCTTGATCGGGTTGCGGAGGTCGGGCTTGTCGGTCCCATACCACAACATCGAATCCTTGTAGGCGATACGAGGCCAGACCTTCGACACTTCGCGCCCGCCGCCGAATTCCTCGAACACGCCCTGGATCACCGGCTGCACTGCGGCGAAGACGTCCTCCTGCTCGACGAAGCTCATCTCGACGTCCAGCTGGTAGAAGTCCGTTGGCGACCGGTCCGCGCGCGGGTCCTCGTCGCGGAAGCAGGGCGCGATCTGGAAATACTTGTCGAAGCCCGCGACCATGATCAGCTGCTTGAACTGCTGGGGTGCCTGCGGGAGGGCGTAGAACTTGCCCGGATGCAGCCGCGACGGGATGAGGAAGTCGCGCGCGCCCTCGGGCGAGGATGCGGTGATGATCGGCGTCTGGAACTCGGTGAAGCCCACGTCCCACATCCGGTCGCGGAGCGATTTGACCACGCGCGACCGCAGCATGATGTTGTTGTGCAGGCTCTCGCGGCGCAGGTCGAGGAAACGGTAGGCGAGCCGGGTCTCCTCGGGGTATTCGAGATCGCCGAAGACCGGCAGCGGCAGTTCGTCAGACGGCCCGAGAACGTCCAGCGCAGTGATGTAGACCTCGATCTCACCGGTCGGGATCCTGGGGTTCACGAGCGCGGTGTCGCGCGCCTTGACACGGCCGTCCACGCGAATGACCCATTCCGCGCGCACTTTCTCTACCGCCTTGAAGGCCGGGCTGTCGGGATCGGCGAGGACCTGCGTCATCCCGTAATGGTCGCGCAGGTCGATGAACAGCACGCCCCCGTGGTCCCGCACGCGGTGCACCCAGCCCGAAAGCCGGACCTCCTGCCCCGCATGGGCCTTCGTGAGTTCCGCGCAGGTATGGCTGCGATAGGCGTGCATGGGTGCCCCCTTCGGACGGTCCTTTGTGGTCCGCGCCGATACACATTGACCGCGCGCGGAAGTCAAGGGAGCCCACGCGACCGGTCTTTCCGATGGCCTTTGATTCCTTGGGCGAAATCGTGCAGTATTATCAACGGACAAGGGACTGCGGCCCTCTTGGGCCGCGAATTCGCGCAAGGGTGGGGCAATGTGGGAAAAACTCCTTGACCACATGATGCGGCGGTTTGTGGTGCAGGGAAGCATCGATCTGGCCCTGCCCGACGGCACCTGTCGAAGCTACGGCGACGGCGGGGATCCGAAGGTTTCCGTGACACTCAACGATCCCGATTTGCCGAGGCGGATCGTTCTCAATCCCGACATGGCGGTCGGCGAGGCCTACATGGACGGAAAGCTCACGATCGCGAACGACGATCTCTATTCCTTCCTGTCCCTCGCCATCCTCAACAGGTCCAAGTCGTCCTTCGCGTGGTTCCAGCGCCCACTCGAAGCCTGGCGCCGAGCGCTGCGACTGACGCGCCAATGGAACCCGGTGGGCCGCGCGCGGTCCAACGTCGCGCATCACTATGACCTTTCCGGCACCCTCTACGATCTCTTTCTGGACGAGGACCGGCAGTACAGCTGCGCCTACTTCCGCTCCCCGGATGACACGCTTGAACGGGCTCAGATGCAGAAGAAGGCGCATATCGCCGGCAAGCTTCTGCTTGAGCCGGGCATGCGCGTCCTTGACATCGGATGCGGCTGGGGTGGGCTGGGCCTGACGCTCGCGCGCGACTTCGGCGTCAATGTCCTGGGGGTCACACTGTCGGAGGAGCAGCAGCGCGTCGCATCCGCACGGGCACGAAAGGCCGGGCTGGACGACAGGGTGGAATTCCGGCTGATGGACTATCGCCACGTCGACGACGTCTTCGACCGCATCGTTTCGGTCGGCATGTTCGAACATGTGGGTGTGCCGCACTACCTGGAGTACTTCACGCATGTGCGAAACAAGCTGACCGAAGATGGCGTCGCGCTGATCCACACGATTGGCCGGACCAGCCCACCGGGCGATACCAGCCCCTTCATCGCGAAATACATCTTCCCCGGCGGCTATGTCCCCGCGATGTCCGAAGTCATGAAGGCCGTCCAGAAGGCGGACCTCATTGCCACCGACATCGAGGTCTGGCGCCTGCACTACGCCGAGACGCTGAAGCACTGGCACAGCCGCTTCATGGAGAACGTCGACAAGGTGCGCGAAATCTACGACGACCGCTTCTGCCGCATGTGGCGCTACTACTTGATCGGATCGGAACTCACGTTCCGGCATGACAGGCAGGTCGTCTTCCAGTTCCAGCTTGCCCGCCACCAGGAAGCGGTCCCGCTGACGCGCGATTACCTCTACAAGGGTGAGGACCGCCTCAGCCACGCGGCGGAATAGCGGTCCGAAGAGACCTCGGCCTTCTGCATCTGCGATGACGCGCTCCTGTGCTTGCGGATCGACCTCCGCGAGGGAAACCCGCCATCCGAGGTCGGACTTCGGCGCACTCGCGGTACCTCTCGTTCTCGCGCGTGGCGCAGGCACTCAGAACGGCCTCCCGACGTTGCCGGAATAGAAGAGGATGCCAAGCCCAACGCCGAACACGGCCCAGCCCGCCACCGCGTGGAGCGCCAGGGCAAACGGGAAGCTTCGCCGCAACTCGTAGGCGGCCGCGAAGACCAGGCCGCCCGCGAAAGTCATCACGGCGACGATCCAGCTCCAGTACATCAGATGCGCCAGCGAAAACACTGCGGCGTTGATGACGATCGCGAACCTGCACCGAGGCAGCAGGGCTGCGTAGCGTCGGAAGAAGAGCGGTCGGAACAGAAGCTCCTGCGGCAGCGCGGAGAGCAGGGGATACAGAAGGAAGATCATCGCCAAGCGGGCCGGGTCCCGACGCGCCAGCGCGAATTCGGCTCCCGGCGCGATGATACGGATAACCGCGTAACCGACCGCTAGCGAGCTCAGCCCGAACAACGCGACCATGATCCAGTCCACCCGACCTTTCAGGAGGTCAAGCCACCTGAAGCCCGGCGTCCGGTGCAGGAGCGCGATTCCGACCAGGGTGACGGCGAACAGCATGGGAAACATCGTGGTGGGCGGAAGCGCGAAAGCCATCAGCAGCGGCACCACGACATAGAGGGTCGCGAATTCCGCGGCGAGTTGTGCCCTCCCCTTCGTGGCTGCCTCCGGCACCGACATGCTTGAGCCCCGCGACCGTTACCGGCAATCAACTAACACGGCAGGAGAGAGCCGCGATGACCTGAATCAACGCGCGGACTGCGGGACCGCCCCGCGCATCGCGGCGATTCTCGCCTTGATGTCCGGCGTTCCTCTGCGGCCGGGCAGTCTTCGACCCGCCATTCGATGCGACGCGGCCGCGGAGCGCCCCAAGGCTTTTTCAGGCGTTTTCGTCCTTCCTGCGCTCTTTGCGCTGGCCCCGGCCGCCGCTGGCCGCTCGCACCACCCTTCCGCTCTTGCGCCGAGCCGCTCCATGGCTATAACCCCGAGAAATTTGCGTCCGGGGGTCCGAACATGCCGAAAAGAACCGATATCAAGTCCATCCTGATCATCGGCGCGGGACCCATCGTCATCGGGCAGGCCTGCGAGTTCGACTACTCGGGCGCACAAGCCTGCAAGGCGCTCCGCGAAGAGGGCTACCGGGTGATCCTGGTGAACTCGAACCCGGCGACGATCATGACCGACCCGGGCATGGCCGACGCGACCTATATCGAGCCGATCACCCCCGAGGTCGTCGCCAAGATCATCGAGAAGGAACGCCCCGACGCGCTCCTGCCGACGATGGGCGGCCAGACCGGCCTCAACACCGCGCTGTCGCTCGCCGACATGGGCGTCCTGGAGAAGTTCAACGTCGAGCTGATCGGCGCCAACCGCCGCGCCATCGAAATGGCCGAAGACCGCAAGCTGTTCCGCGAGGCGATGGACCGGATCGGCCTGGAAAACCCGCGCGCCACGATCATCTCGGCGCCGAAGCTTTTCAACGGCAAGTACGACGTCAAGGCCGGCGTTGCGAAGGCGATGGAGGCCCTGGAGGACATCGGCCTTCCGGCGATCATCCGCCCCGCCTTCACGCTCGGCGGCACCGGCGGCGGCGTGGCCTACAACCGCGACGACTACGAGGCGATCTGCCGCTCCGGCCTCGACGCCTCGCCCGCGGGCCAGATCCTCGTCGACGAATCCCTCCTCGGCTGGAAGGAATACGAGATGGAGGTTGTCCGCGACAAAGCCGACAACGCCATCATCGTCTGCTCGATCGAGAACATCGACCCGATGGGCGTTCACACGGGCGACTCGATCACCGTCGCCCCGGCGCTGACGCTGACCGACAAGGAATACCAGATCATGCGCAACGGCTCGATCGCCGTCCTGCGCGAGATCGGCGTCGAAACCGGCGGCTCGAACGTCCAGTGGGCGATCAACCCCGCCGACGGCCGCATGGTCGTGATCGAGATGAACCCGCGCGTGTCGCGCTCCTCGGCGCTCGCGTCGAAGGCCACGGGCTTCCCGATCGCCAAGATCGCCGCGAAGCTCGCCGTCGGCTACACGCTTGACGAACTGGACAACGACATCACCAAGGTCACGCCCGCCTCATTCGAGCCGACCATCGACTACGTCGTCACCAAGATCCCGCGCTTCGCCTTCGAGAAATTTCCGGGCTCCAAACCCGAGCTCACCACCGCGATGAAGTCGGTGGGCGAAGCCATGGCCATCGGCCGCACGATCCACGAATCGCTCCAGAAGGCGCTCGCCTCGATGGAAACCGGCCTGACCGGCTTCGACGAGATCGCGATCGAGGGCGCGCCCGAGAAGTCGGCCGTCATCAAGGCGATCTCGGCCCAGACGCCGGACCGCCTGCGGCTCATCGCCCAGGCCATGCGCCACGGCCTGACGGACCAGGACATCCAGCACGCCACGTCCTTCGACCCCTGGTTCCTCGCCCGCATCCGCGAGATCGTGGAAACCGAGGCGCGCATCCGCCGGGATGGCCTGCCGCTCGACGAAAAGGGCCTGCGCGCGCTCAAGATGATGGGCTTCACCGACGCCCGCCTGGCAACGCTGACCGGCCGCGACGAGGCCCAGGTCCGCCGCGCCCGCCGCAACCTCGGCGTCCAGGCCGTGTTCAAGCGCATCGACACCTGCGCCGCCGAGTTCGAAGCGCAGACGCCATACATGTATTCGACCTATGAAGTCCCCGCGATGGGCGAAGTCGAATGCGAATCCCGCCCGAGCAATGCCAGGAAGGTCGTCATCCTCGGCGGCGGTCCGAACCGAATCGGCCAGGGGATCGAATTCGACTACTGCTGCTGCCACGCCTGCTTCGCGCTGACGAAGGCGGGCTACGAGACGATCATGGTCAACTGCAACCCGGAGACCGTCTCGACCGACTACGACACCTCCGACCGCCTGTATTTCGAGCCGCTCACCCTCGAGCACGTCCTCGAAATCCTGCGCGTCGAGCAGGAGGCCGGCACGCTGCACGGCGTCATCGTCCAGTTCGGCGGCCAGACGCCGCTGAAACTCGCCAACGCGCTGGAAGCCGAAGGCATCCCGATCCTCGGCACCACGCCCGACGCGATCGACCTCGCCGAGGACCGCGAGCGGTTCCAGAAGCTTCTGAACGACCTCGGCCTCAGGCAACCCGTGAACGGCATCGCCTCCTCGGACGAGGAAGCCCTCGCCATCGCGGAAAAGGTCGGATTCCCGCTGGTCATTCGCCCCTCCTACGTGCTGGGCGGCCGTGCGATGGAAATCGTTCGCGACATGGACCAACTCCGCCGCTACATCCGCGACGCCGTGACCGTCTCGGGCAAGAACCCCGTCCTCCTCGACAGCTACCTTTCCGGCGCGATCGAGGTCGACGTCGACGCGCTCTGCGACGGCACCAACGTCCACGTCGCGGGCATCATGGAACATATCGAGGAAGCGGGCGTCCACTCGGGCGACAGTGCCTGCTCGCTGCCGCCGCACACGCTTTCCGCCGACATCGTCGAGGAACTGAAGCGCCAGACCGTCGCCATGGCCCTCGCGCTCAAGGTCGTCGGCCTGATGAACGTCCAGTTCGCGATCAAGGACGGCACGATCTACGTCCTCGAGGTGAACCCACGCGCCTCGCGCACCGTGCCCTTCGTCGCGAAGGCCACAGACTCGGCCATCGCCTCCATCGCCGCCCGCCTCATGGCCGGCGAGCCCATGTCGGCCTTCCCGATGCGCCCCGCCTACCCGCAGGGCGTCGGCCCCGACACGCCGCTGCCGCTGATGGACCCGCTGACGCTCGCCGACCCGATCACGCCCTGGTTCTCGGTCAAGGAAGCCGTCATGCCGTTTGCCCGCTTCCCGGGCGTCGACACGATCCTCGGGCCGGAAATGCGCTCCACCGGCGAGGTCATGGGCTGGGACCGCAGCTTCGCCCGCGCCTTCCTCAAGGCCCAGCTGGGCGCCGGCACGCACCTGCCGGAAGCGGGCCGCGTCTTCCTGTCGGTCAAGGACATGGACAAGACGCCGGAGATGGCCGCCGCCGCCAAGGGCCTCGTGGAGATGGGCTTCGACATCATCGCGACCCGCGGCACCGCCACCTTCCTCGCCGAGAACGGCGTGAAGGCCGAGACCGTGAACAAGGTCTACGAAGGCCGCCCGAACATCGTCGACCGCCTGAAGGACGGCGAGATCTCCCTCGTGATGAACACGACCGAAGGCGCCCAGGCCGTCGCCGACAGCCGAGACATCCGCTCCGTCGCGCTCTACGACAAGATCCCCTACTTCACCACCGCCGCCGCCAGCATCGCCGCCGTCGCCGCGATGGAATCACGGCGGGAAGGCGAGGTGGATGTGAGGACGTTGCAGGGGTGAAACCGGTCCAGCGGACCGATTTCGGGCCCGAACGCTTCGTAGTCAGCCGAGACGGACGCAACGCTTGCGGGCCCGGAGTGAAAAACTGAGGGCCGGCCGGCGCGGCCCCGACAAAGCTCGGCGAAACCGCCGGTATTCGACTGCTCGCTCCAACTGCTGACCGCACCCCCATGGCCAAGCTCTATTTCCACTACTCGACCATGAACGCCGGGAAATCGACCCTGCTTCTCCAGGCGTCCTACAACTACATAGAGCGGGGGATGGCCACCTACCTCCTCACCGCCCGGTTTGACGACCGTGCCGGCGCCGGCCGGATCGGTTCCCGCATCGGGATCGGGGCCGAGGCCGATACATTCGACGCCCAGACGGACCTCTTCGAAAAGATCGCCGCCCGCAGGTCCGCCGGCGCCCTCGACTGCGTCTTTCTCGATGAAGCGCAGTTCCTGACCAAGGGCCAGGTCTGGCAACTCGCGCGCGCTGTCGACGACCTCGGCGTTCCGGTGATGTGCTATGGCCTCCGCGTCGATTTCCGGGGCGAACTTTTCCCCGGCTCCGCCGCCCTCCTCGCGCTCGCCGACGAGATGCGCGAGGTCCGCACGATCTGCCACTGCGGAAAGAAGGCCACGATGGTGGTCAGGAAGGGCGAGGACGGGAAGGCGCTAAAGGACGGCGCGCAGGTCCAGATCGGCGGGAACGAGACCTATGTCTCGCTCTGCCGCCGCCACTGGCGGGAAGCGACCGGAAACTAGACCCGGTTCGGGGGCGGCTCGCCGCGCGCGAAGGCGCGCAGGTTGTCGACCGCCATCATCCCCATCGCCGTCCTGACCTCAAGCGCCGCGGTCCCCAGATGCGGCAGCAGCACGACGTTGTCGAGCCGTCTCAGAGCCTCAGGCACCTCCGGCTCGAACTCGTAAACGTCGAGGCCGGCGCCACCGATCCGCCGCTCATTCAGCGCGGCGATCAGCGCGGCCTCGTTCACCACGTCGCCGCGCGAGATGTTCACGAGATGCGCATGCGGCCGCATCGCCGACAGCTCCTCGGCCCCGATCAGGTGGTGCGTCGTCGGACCGCCCGGCACGGCGACCACGACGATATCGGCCTCCGCCATCACGTCGGTGAGCGTTTCCAGCTGCCGCGCGGGAAGGTCGAGCGAGGACCGCGGAGACCGGTTGTAATACACGATCTCCATCCCGAATCCGAAATGGCAGCGCTGTGCGATCGCCTTGCCGATCCGGCCCATGCCGACGATGCCGAGCGTCTTGCCCGTGACGTGAAGGCCCAGCATCTGCGTCGGATGCCAGCCCTCCCACTTGCCGGAACGGACGAGCCTCTCGCCCTCGCCCGCACGGCGCGCCGACATCAGGATCAGCGCCATCGCGATATCAGCGGTCGCGTCGGTCACGGCACCGGGGGTGTTCGTGACCTCGATCCCCGCGGCGCGCGCCGCGGCAACGTCGATGTGGTTGTAGCCCACGCCGAAGTTGGCGAGGATCTTGCAGCGAGCGCCTGGCGCCGCGTCGAAGGCCGGCGCGCGGAACGCATCACCCAGCGTCGGAAGTATCGCGTCGTAGTCCCGCAGCGCCGCCGCCGCCTCCTCGGACGTCATCGGCCGGGTGTCATCGCGTACCGTCGCATCGAACTCGGCCCGTGCTGCGTCCAGAACAGCCTCGGGCAGGTTCCTCGTGATCAGGAGTTTCATTGCGTTTCCTCAGTAAAGACGACCGCCGAGCGGCACGTCATGGCCCGGTCCGATCAGCACGACCTCTCCGTCCTCGTCCGGCACGCCGAGAGTCAGCACCTCCGATTTCATCGGCCCGATCTGGCGCGGCGGGAAGTTTACAACGGCCAGAATCTGCCGCCCGACGAGTTCATCCAGCGTGTAGTGCTTGGTGATCTGGGCGGAACTTTTCTTCTCGCCGATCTCGGGGCCGAAATCGATCCAGAGCCTGTAGGCGGGCTTCCGCGCCTCGGGGAAGGGCTCTGCCCGCACGATCCGCCCGACGCGAATGTCTACCTTGAGGAAATCGTCGAATGTGATCGTCATTTGCCCAGCTCCCGCCCGCGATCCGCCGCCGCCTTTACCGCGGCCTTCAAGAGCGCCGGGAACCCCGTGTTCTCGTCCATGAGGACCTTGAGCGCAGCGGCTGTCGTCCCGCCGGGCGAGGTCACGTTCACGCGAAGCTGCGCGGGGTCCTCTGGCGCCGCCTCTGCCAGCGCCCCTGCCCCGGCCACCGTCGCCTTGGCCAGTTGCATCGCGAGGTCTGCCGGCAGGCCCTCGGCTTCACCCGCCGCGGCGAGCGTCTCGATCAGGTGGAAGACATAGGCGGGGCCAGAGCCCGAAACCGCCGTCACCACGTCCATCTGGTGTTCGCCTTCCAGCCGCACCACCTGCCCGACCGCCGACAGGAGCGATTCAGCCAGCGATATCTGCGGCTCACTGGCATTCGCGTTTCCGCAGATCGCGGTGATTCCCTTGCCGATCGCGGCGGGTGTGTTCGGCATCGCCCGGATCACCGGCGTCCGCGCGCCAAGCACCTTTTCGTAATGGGCGATGGTCGTCCCCGCGGCGACGGAGACGAAAAGCGTCTTGCCATTCCCCAAGGGCGCGAGGCGGGGCAATGCCTCGGCCATCATCTGCGGTTTGACGGCGATCAGCACGATTGCGGGGGCTTCGGGTAGTTCCTCGTTCAGGTGGATGCCGAGCCCCTTGAGCCAGTCCGAGGGATTCGGGTCCAGCACCCAGACCGACCCTGCCGGCAACCCGCCGGCCAGCCAGCCCGCGAGCATGGCCGACCCCATCTTGCCGCAGCCCAAAAGCACGAGGCCGCGCGTCGCTACATCCTGAAATTCCATTCCAACCTCCCTCGCCGGGAGGCGAAGATTACGCACTGCGGGAAAAAGTGGAACCCGTTTTTGACGCCGGACGCCGCAGAGGGATCAGGCCCTTCCGTAGGCCTCCGCGATGGCGATCTCCAGCGATTCCTCGGGGGTCTTGTCGCTCCAGGCCGCCAGTTGGAAGGCAGGGTAGAATCGTTCAGCCGCCATCACGGCCTGAACGATCAAACGATCGATCTGCTCGGGGCCGGCAACCTGGCCACCGGCAAGCACGAGGCCGTAGCGCCAGACCATCAGCCGCTGCTCGGCCCAGAACGTGAAGGCGCCGGACCAGACCATGTCGTTGGTACGGTTCAGAAGTTCGTAGAGGGCGGGAAGCTTTTCTTCCGGCGGCTCCATCTCGAACGTGCAGATGAGCCGAAGGGTCTCGTCCTGCGGAGACCATGCCAGCGTGATCGAGTAGGTCCGCCATTGGCCCTCGACCGCCATGGCGATCTGGTCTTCGGTCACCCGGTCGAAATCCCACTCGTGGTGTTCGGCGATATGTTCGACGAGGTCGATCGGGTGAAGCTCGTCCGTGTGAAGGAAATCCTCAGAAAGTGACATGCCCGGCCCCTTTGTCTCTAGCTTCCGGCGGGCGCGGACCCACCAGAAGCTGGGTGTTTTACAAGGGCCGGCGTTGCCCGCGCCGTGCCCTTACAAGATATGGTGGGGCATGGGCGCTGACCTGTAAAGCTTTATATGCGACGCGCACACACTAAGTTGTGGATGAAGCGTCCGGCACCGCAAGCGATACCCACGGATCATCCTCACGCCGCAATTTGCCGGCGAACCGAATCTGGTCGGGTGGTCTCAGTCGGTCTTCTTCGCGCGGCTCGAAGCCGGCTTCTTCTCCGCAGCGGCGGGTTTGCCACCCGCCAGAGCCGCCTCGAGCGCCGCCACCCGCGCGGCGAGCGCGGCGTTCTCCTCGCGTGCCTTCACGGCCATCGCGCGCACGGCATCGAATTCCTCGCGCGTGACGAAGTCGCGGTCGGCCATCCAGCGGTCGACCCAGCCTTTCATGGCCGTCTCGGCCTCGGTCTTGGCACCCTGAGCCACGCCCATGGCGTTGGTCATCAGTCGCGAGATGTCGTCGAAGAACTTGTTCTGGCCTTGCATCGCTTCCCTCCTCGGGCTTTGCCCCTATATGGCGACAGCGGGCGCCGTGGGCAAGGTTGACAGCGCGCGCGCCCCGCGCTCTTTGGCGCCCAAAGGAGGGCCCTCCATGCAGGCCGTCATCGAATTCCCCGGATTTAGGCCGGAGATCTTCACCATCCCGCTCTTCGGGACGGAGTTTTCGCTGCGCTGGTATGCGCTCGCCTACATCGCGGGGCTGCTCGTCGGCTGGCGGATCATCGTGGAATTGATGAAACGCCCCCATCTCTGGCCCGGCCGCAAGGCCCCGATGGAACCCAAACTCGCCGAAGAACTCCTCACCGCCATCGTCCTCGGGGTCGTCCTCGGGGGGCGTCTCGGGTTCGTTCTGATCTACCAGCCGGGCTATTACCTCACGCACCCGCTCGACATCCTCAAGATCTGGCAGGGGGGCATGAGCTTCCATGGCGGCTTCCTGGGCGTCGTGGTGGCTGGCCTCTGGTTCTGCTGGCGCCACGGCATCCCGGCGATGCAAGTTTCCGATTCGCTCTCCGCCGCAGTCGCCCCCGGCCTTCTCCTTGGCCGGATCGCGAACTTCATCAACGCCGAGCTCTGGGGCCGCCCCTCGGATCTCCCATGGGCGGTCATCTTCCCGGGCGATGCCGCGCAGGACTGCCCCGGCATCGTGGGACCCTGCGCGCGACACCCCTCGCAGCTTTACGAAGCGGGGCTGGAGGGCGTGATCCTGGGCCTCGTCGTCTTGGTCCTGATCCGCAGGGGCGCTCTCCACCGTCCGGGCCTCGTCACAGGGGTCTTCCTGATCGGCTACGGCCTGTCGCGCTTCATCGTGGAGTTCTTCCGGCAGGCCGACCCGCAATTCATCGCGGCCGACAATCCGATGGGATACGCAATCCACTGGGCCGGCTGGGGCCTGTCGATGGGTCAGCTTCTGTCGCTTCCGATGATCGCCGCGGGCCTCTTCTTCGCGCTCCGCGCCCGGAAGGCATGAACGACCTCGGCCGCCTCCTCGTCACCCGGATCCGGGCCGACGGCCCGATGCGGCTGTCGGACTACATGGCGGAATGCCTGATCCATCCGGCGCATGGCTACTATGCCACGCGCGACCCATTCGGGGCGCGGGGAGATTTCACCACCGCCCCGGAAATATCGCAGATGTTCGGCGAGATGCTGGGCCTCTGCCTCGCGCAGAGCTGGCTGGACCAGCGCGCGCCGTCCCCGTTCACGCTGGCCGAGATCGGCCCCGGGCGAGGCACGCTGATGGCCGACATCCTCCGGACGATCCGTGCCGCACCCTGCATGCCCGAGGCCGCGCGGGTTCACCTCGTCGAAGCCTCCGAAATGCTCCGTGCGCGGCAGCGCGAAACCCTCGCCGGGACCGGCATCAGCTTCCACGACCGGGTGGAGACGCTGCCCGAAGCTCCGCTCTTCCTCGTCGCCAACGAGTTCTTCGATGCCCTCCCGATCCGCCAGTTTCAACGTCAAGGCAACGGCTGGCGGGAGCGTGTCGTCGGGCTGGACGAGGAAGGGAACCTCGCCCCGGCTCTCGCGCCGCTCACCCGTTACGAGTTCCTGGAACGCAGGATCGCCGACACCCGCGACGGCGACATCGTCGAGGTCTGCCCCGCCGCCATCCCGACCGCCTCAGGAATCGCGGGACGAATCGCGCGGCACGGCGGTGCGGCGCTGATCGTCGACTATGGCGGATGGCACAGCCTCGGCGACACGTTCCAGGCACTGAAGGCCCACCAGCCCGTCGATCCCTTCGCCGAACCAGGCGAGGCGGACCTGACCGCCCATGTGGATTTCGAGCCCCTCGCCGAAGCGGCCCGCGCCGCCGGCGCAGAGGCCAGCGCGATGGTGCCGCAGGGCGTCTTGCTGGAACGACTCGGCATCACGGCGCGCGCGCAGAGGCTCGCGCAGGGTCTTGAGGGCGAGCGGCTCAGAAGCCATAGTGCGGCCCATCGTCGCCTCACCCACCCTGACGAGATGGGGGCGCTGTTCAAGGTGCTGGCCTTTCACCCGAAGGGCAGCCCGCCGCCCCCAGGACTGGAGCCAGTGACCGCGCCATGACGCTCGAAATCCTGACCTCGACCGCGCTGCGCCCGATCCGCCACGGGTTCTTCACGCGCAAGGGAGGCGCTTCCTCCGGGATCTTCGCCGGGCTCAACTGTGGCCATGGCTCTTCCGACCAGACCGAGGCGGTGGCGCTGAACCGTCGTCGCGTTGCTGAGGCACTTGAGGTTCCGCCCGACGCCCTCGTCGGAGTGCACCAGGTCCATTCGCCCGATGTGGTGACGGTCGAAGAACCGCTCACGGAACGCGTGAAGGCCGACGCGATCGTGACGCGCACCCTCGGGATTGCCCTGACGGTGCTGACCGCGGATTGCCAGCCCGTCCTCTTCGCCGACCCCGAGGCGGGAGTCATCGGCGCTGCCCATGCCGGCTGGCGCGGCACGCTTGCGGGCGTTCTGGAATCGACGATCGCGGCGATGGAGGCGCTTGGCGCCGAACGGGGGAACATCACGGCCGTGATCGGCCCGACGATCAGCCAACGCGCATATGAAGTGGGCCCCGAGTTCCTCGACGCCTTCCTCGCCGAGGATCCCGAATACGACCGTTTCTTCGCCGGGGGCGAGGGCGACCGCGCGATGTTCGACCTGCCGGGGCTCAGCCTCCACCGCCTGCGCGAAGCCGGCGTGCGCGAGGCCGAGTGGACGCGCCACTGCACCTATTCCGATCCTGACCGGTTCTATTCCTACCGTCGCTCCGTGCACCGGGGCGAGGCGGATTACGGCCGTCTGCTGTCGGCGATCAGGCTCTAGGCGGCCTACCCAAGCCGCTCCTCGACGACCTCGAATGGCACGCCGGGGTCGTCCTTGGCACAACGGATGACGAGCGAGGTCTTGACGCTCGCCACGTGATCGGCGCGCAGAAGTTCCTCCGTCAGGAAGCTCTGGAACGAGGACAGGTCCGGCGCCACGCATTTCAGGATGAAGTCGATCTCGCCGTTCAGCATGTGGCATTCGCGCACGAGCGGCCAGGCCCGGCAGCGCGCCTCGAAGGCCGACAGCGCGGCCTCCGACTGGTTGTCGAGGCCGACCATCGCGAAGACCGCCACCTCGAAGCCCAGTTCCCGCGGGCTCACGTCGGCGTGGTAGCCGCGGATGTAGCCTGCCTCTTCCAGCGTCCGGACCCGGCGCAGGCAGGGCGGCGCGGAGATTCCGACGCGGCTTGCCAGTTCCACGTTGGTCATCCGCCCGTCGGCCTGAAGCTCCGCCAGGATCTTGCGGTCAATCTCGTCCAGTTTCGCTCCCGGCATCGCGCGCCCTCCGATTTGCGTGCGGTTAGTACAATTCCACCGCCGCATGCGCAATAATATTTCGCGTCTGCGCAAGTTTTCAATACAGGACCCCGTGAAGCCTCGCGTCCCGGGGCTTTTCCCCGGCCGCTGGGCCGACTATATCGGCGCGGAACGGATTGGAGGCATGGCAATGGGCGACACTCGGCACACGAAGGTTCTGATCATCGGCTCCGGCCCGGCAGGCTACACGGCCGCGGTCTATGCCTCCCGCGCGATGCTCGAACCGGTCCTGATCCAGGGGATCCAGCCCGGCGGGCAGCTGACGATCACGACCGAGGTCGAAAACTGGCCCGGCGACAAGGAAGTCATGGGCCCCGAACTCATGTCCCGGATGGAGGAGCATGCCAGGGCGATGGGCGCCGAGGTCGTGTCCGACATCATCAGCTCTCTCGACCTTTCGAAGCGCCCCTTCACCGCGAAGGGCGACACCGGAACGACCTACACCGCGGACGCCGTGATCCTCGCCACCGGCGCCCAGGCGAAGTGGCTGGGCCTTCCTTCCGAAGAGAAGTTCAAGGGCTTCGGCGTCTCGGCCTGCGCGACCTGCGACGGGTTCTTCTACCGCGGCAAGGAGGTCGTGGTGATCGGCGGCGGCAACACCGCCGTGGAGGAGGCGCTGTTCCTGACGAACTTCGCCACCAAGGTCACGCTGATCCACCGCCGCGACTCGTTGCGCGCGGAAAAGATCATGCAGGAGCGCCTGTTCAAGAACCCGAAGGTCGAGATTCTCTGGAACCATACCGTCGAGGAAGTGCTCGGCACCGAACAGCCCTTGGGCGTCACCGCTGTCCGCGCCAAGCACGTCGACACCGGCGAAACGACCGACGTTCCCTGCGCGGGCTTCTTCGTAGCGATCGGCCATGCGCCGGCCTCAGAGCTCGTGAATGACCAGCTCGAGCTGCACAACGGTGGCTACGTCAAGGTGAAGCCCGGCACGACCGAGACCTCGATCCCCGGCGTTTTCGCTGCGGGCGACCTGACCGACCATGTCTATCGCCAGGCCGTGACCTCGGCGGGCATGGGCTGCATGGCCGCGCTCGACGCGGAACGCTTCCTTGCTTCGGTCGAGGCTACAGAGCCCGTGCCGGCCTGATTGACGAGAGCGTGCCGAGGTTCAGCCAGTCCGGCAGGGCCTCGCGCGCCGCGTGGTCGCCGATCGCTTCCAGCCGTTCCTCCGCCAGCGCGGTGCGCAGCGTGATGTCGCCACGGTATACGCGGATGAAATCCGTCACCGTCGCGGCAAGATAGAGGTCCGTGACCCCACCGGGGTCGTCGACGCAAAGCTGGCAGCGGCCATCCTCGTTCAGGAACCACCACAGCGCCTTGTGCGCCGGCTGGTCGGTGAATTCGATCCGCACCACCGCCCGCCCCCCGAAGGCATCCGCCCGCGCGCCGCGCTCGATCCCCCATAGCAGAAGATCCATGTCGATCTCGCCCGCCTCCAGCTCGCGCCGCGTCCAGCGCTGGCCCCAGACGCCCATCGCCTCGATGATCGGGGAGAATTCGCGGCCCGAAAGCGTGAGGTGGTAGCTGACGGCGCGCCCATCCTTGCGGCGTTCCAGGATGCCTTCCTTCTCCAGTTGCTTCAGCCGCTGCGACAACAGGGTCGGGGACATCATGGGGACGCCGCGCTGGATCTCGGAAAAGCGGTGCGCGCCCCAGGTGATGTTCCTCAGTATGAGCGGCGTCCAGCGCTGGCAGAAGACCTCGGCCGTTTTCGCGACGGGACAGAACTGACCGTAGCTGCGCATCTGACACTCCTTTCCATGCGGGCGAGGACCGGCCAGGGCCTTTTGCAAGGTTACTACAGAATCAGGACTATCGGTAGGCGCTACCCAATCGGTATCCTCCCTGCCGCGAAAGGAGGACCCAATGACCGCCATGACCAAGACTCAGGCGGGTCAGGTCGCCGCGACCGCCGCCGAGATCTACGACCGCGCATTCGTTCCCGCCCTGTTCGGCCAGTTCGGCCCGATGCTGGCCGAGGCCGCCGCAATTGCCGAAGGAGAATCCGTGCTCGATGTCGGCTGCGGCACCGGCGTCGCGGCCCTCGCCGCCGCCGAACGAGCCGGGCCGTCCGGGCAGGTGACGGGCGTCGACATCAATCCCGGAATGCTCGCCGTCGCGCGGGCCAAATCCCGTCACGTCGACTGGCGCCAAGCTCCGGCCGAGGCTTTGCCGTTTATGGATGGCAGCTTCGACGCCGTTCTGAGCCAGTTCGCGCTGATGTTTCTGGCGGATCGCGCGGGCGCGCTCCGGGAAATGGCCCGCGTGACCAGGCCCGGGGGCCGGATCGCACTTCTGGTCTGGGAATCGCTCGACCGCAGCCCGGGCTACGACAGGCTCGTGCCGCTGCTGCGCGAAGTCGTGGGTGACGAGGCGGCCGAAGCCCTCTCGGCGCCTTTCGTCCTGGGCGAGCCGGACGACATCGCGGCTGAACTCGACAAGGCTGGCCTGGCCGTGGCCGAACGTCGCATGCTGACCGGCACAGCGCGTCACGCCTCGCTGGACGACTGGCTGGACACTGAGATCGGCGGCTGGACGCTCGCCGACATGGTCTCGGCCGATCAGCTCCGCCGCCTCAAGGACGCGGCTCGGAGCCGGCTTGCGAGGCATATCGGTCCGGATGGCCGAGTCGCATTCCCCGCGCCGGCACATCTCGTGATCGTGCTTCCATAGGATTGTCAGATGGCGCGGCGCCCTTCCCGGAAAGGGCACCGCGCCGGTGACCACGTTCGCTGACGGCAGGGATTTTCGCACTTTTCGTCCGAAATGACGCGGATTTTTCCGCATGGCTTGAATTTCGTCCGTTTTCGGGTCTATGCCCCGCGCGAATGCGGCCGTTCCGCCGCGCCAGGTCTTGCAGAGGTTCCATCGGCATGTCTCTTCCAAATCTCGCTCCGATCCCGGAGCTCTACGTTTCCTATGAATCCGCTCAGAAGCTGAAGGAAGAGGCGGGGAACCTGCCCTCCTGGGATCTGACGCCCCGCCAGATCTGCGATCTGGAGCTCCTGATGAACGGGGGCTTCAATCCCCTGAAGGGCTTCATGACCGAGGAAGACTACAACGGCGTGGTCGAGAACATGCGGCTTTCGGACGGCACGCTCTGGCCGATGCCGATCAACCTCGACGTTTCCGAGGACTTCGCCGCGAAGATCGAGCCCGGTCAGGACATCGCGCTGCGCGACCAGGAAGGCGTGATCCTCGCGATCCTGTCGGTGACCGATCTCTGGACCCCCGACAAGGCGCGCGAGGCCGAGAAGGTCTTCGGCGCAAACGACATCGCCCATCCGTCGGTCAACTACCTCCACAACGCGGCGGGAAAGGTCTATCTCGGCGGTCCGGTCACCGGGATCCAGCCGCCGGTGCACTACGACTTCAAGGCCCGCCGCGACACGCCGAACGAACTGCGCGCCTATTTCCGCAAAGTGGGCTGGCGCCGCGTCGTCGCGTTCCAGACCCGCAACCCGCTGCACCGCGCGCACCAGGAACTGACGTTCCGCGCCGCGAAGGAGGCCCAGGCGAACCTCCTCATCCACCCCGTCGTCGGCATGACGAAGCCCGGCGACATCGACCACTTCACCCGCGTGCGCTGCTACGAGGCGGTGCTTGACCAGTATCCGGCCTCGACCACGACGCTTTCGCTCCTCAACCTCGCCATGCGGATGGGGGGCCCGCGCGAGGCGCTCTGGCACGGGATTATCCGCAAGAACCACGGCTGCACTCACATGATCGTCGGCCGCGACCACGCGGGCCCGGGCAAGAACAGCCAGGGCAAGGACTTCTACGGCCCCTACGAAGCGCAGGAGCTGTTCAAGAAGCACGCTGCGGAAATCGGGATCGAAATGGTCGATTTCAAACAGATGGTCTACGTCCAGGAGAAGGCCCAGTACTTCCCTGTCGACGAGGTTCCGGAAGGCGCGACCGTCCTCGACATCTCGGGCACCGAACTCCGCCGCCGCCTCGCCGAGGGGCTGGAGATTCCAGACTGGTTCTCCTTCCCCGACGTCGTGGCCGAACTGCGCCGCACCCGCCCGGCGCGCTCGAAACAGGGCTTCACGGTGTTCTTCACCGGCTTCTCCGGGTCGGGCAAGTCCACGGTCGCCAACGCGCTCATGGTCAAGCTGATGGAGATGGGCGGCCGTCCCGTCACGCTCCTCGACGGCGACGTCGTGCGCAAGCACCTGTCGTCCGAGCTTGGCTTCTCGAAAGAGCATCGTGACATCAACATCAAGCGCATCGGCTACGTCGCCTCCGAGATCACGAAGAACGGCGGCATCGCTCTTTGCGCTCCGATCGCGCCCTACACCTCGACCCGGCGGGCGGTGCGCGAGATGATCGAGCAATACGGCGCCTTCGTGGAGGTTCACGTCGCGACCTCGCTCGAGGAATGCGAACGCCGCGACCGCAAGGGGCTCTACAAGCTCGCGCGCGAGGGCAAGATCAAGGAATTCACCGGGATCTCGGACCCCTACGAAGTGCCGGAGAACCCGGAACTCCGCCTCGATACGGAAAACGTCGAGGTCGACAACTGCGCCCACCAGGTGATCCTCAAGCTCGAGGCGATGGGTCTCATCGCCGTCTGATGCTGGGCCACCCGGCAAAACGAAAAAGGCCCCGGCGAATGCCGGGGCCTTTCTTGTTCGGCGTTGCCGCCCGGATCACCGGGGGCGCATCCGCGCCATCAGGTTGTCCTTCAGGACGAACTGGTGGAACAGCGCCGCGGCCGCGTGGACGATGATCAGCGCGAGCGTGAGGTTCACCAACACCTCGTGCACCTCGCCCGCCTCGCGCACGCCGCCGAACCAGGCCATGAGACCCGAGAGGGGCAGCAGAACGAGAAGCACATAAAGCGCCATGTGCCCGAGCTTCGCCAGCTTGTTCAGAAGCGCGTTGCCTTCTGGCTGCGCCGGTGCGCCCTGCACGAACTTGACGAGTAGCCGGATGACCGTCAACGCGAGGATCGCGATGCCGACGAGCACGTGGACCCTGACCGTCGGGGCGACGTTGTCCATCCCGCCGGTTTCCTGGACCTGTCGCAGCGCCCTGCCCATGTCATCGGACACGATGTAGTTCACGGCGAACAGAACGAAGATCAGCCAGTGGAGCGCGATCTGGAGCTTGCTGTAGCTTTCACGGGTTTTCATGATTGGGACCTGTCTTGAACCTGTCTTCCGGTGCTGTGACGCACCCGCGCCCGCGGAGGAGCCTGGATACCTCCCCGAGCGCAATAGCCTGCAACACTCTGACAAGGTTACGCGCCGAAGGTGCAGGGCGCCATTTGACGCAGGACAGAATAAACGGCCTCTGCAAAGGAACTTGCAGGGCCGTACAGCCCTTCGGGATGCGGGCAGATCGCCTAAATTGTTCGGGAATATCAGGCGGCCGGTCGGGCCCGGCCGCCGAATGGAGTCCTCAGTGCACGCTCACCGGCGCCATGTCGTTCTGCCGGGCCAGGACGAAGGCCATCCGGCGGTCGGCGACCAGCGCGATGCGCGCGCCCGCAGCGTCGTGGAGTGCGTAAAGCGTCTCCAGCCCCCCGGCCTGCGCCTGCACCTCCTTGGGCAGGTCGGAAACGGAAACGGGGCGGATGTAAACAATGCGCTCGCCCGATTCGGGTCCGAAATCGTATTTGGCATTCATTACGCGTTCCTCCTTTCTTTCCCCCGGCTGATCGCGATCGTCTGCACCCTGGGCTCTGGCACGACCCGTTTCAGGTCCACGTGCAGAAGCCCGTTCTCGATCATCGCGCCGGCAACTTCGACGCCTTCCGCAAGCACGAAGCTGCGCTGGAAGGCCCGTGCGGCGATGCCACGATGCAGGTAGACGCGCTTGCCCTCATCATCGGACTGCTTGCCCCGGATCACGAGTTGTCGATCCTCGACCGTGATCGACAGGTCTTCCTCGCGGAAACCGGCGACGGCCAGCGTGATCCGAAACCCGTTTTCGGAAGATTGTTCGATGTTGAAAGGCGGATAGCCTTCGTTCGAGGATTTCGCGGTGCGTTCTACCAGGCGTTCGAGCTGGTCGAAGCCCAGAAGGAACGGATGCGCCCCAAAGCTCAGTTTCGTCATCAGGCAAGCCCTTCACGAAGCGACATTGCTGGTCGAGGCCCCGCAGACGGCGGCCCCGTGAGAACAATATGGGGACGCCGCGCGCGCCCGGCAAGGGTGCGGGGGCGAGCGTCAAGCTTCCCGCAAGGGCCGGGAATTGCTATACAACCCCGTGTAACTCCCGACTCGTCGAAGGCTTGCCATGAACGCGCCGATGGAACTCGAACCCACGGAGGTGCTCCGCGTGAAACTCTCGGGCCTGGTGCGCGAGCACCGGGACCTTGACGAGGCGATTCACGTCCTCGAAACCTCCGGGCGCGGCGATCAGCTGGCAATCCGGCGGCTGAAGAAGCGCAAGCTTCTTCTCAAGGACCAGATCTCGCGCCTCGAAGACCTTCTGACGCCGGACATCATTGCGTAAGGCCCCGCTCTGGCTATAGTGCGCGCCTCAAAGCAAGGGGACGGTGATGGGCGTGAGCGTCGGGATAATCATGGGCAGCCAGTCCGACTGGGCCACGATGAAGGAGGCCGCGCTGATCCTTGACGAGCTCGGCATCCCCTATGAGTCGCGGATCGTCTCCGCGCACCGCACGCCGGACCGGCTCTGGAGCTACGGCAAGGAAGCGGCGGGGCGTGGCCTGAAAGTCATCATCGCGGGCGCAGGCGGGGCGGCGCATCTTCCGGGCATGATGGCCTCGAAGACCCGGATCCCCGTGATCGGCGTCCCGGTGCAGACCAGGGCGCTCAATGGCGTCGACAGCCTTTACTCGATCGTCCAGATGCCCAAGGGCTATCCCGTCGCGACGATGGCGATCGGCGCCGCCGGTGCAGCGAACGCGGGGCTCATGGCCGCCGCGATCCTTGCCGTTTCCGACCCGGCGCTTGCCGAACGCCTCGACGCATGGCGCGACGCCCTTTCCGAATCGATCCCCGAAGAGCCCACGGATGACTGACACTGCTACTCCCGCGCCTCTCGCCCCCGGCGCGACCATCGGCATTCTCGGCGGCGGCCAGCTTGGCCGCATGCTTTCGGTCGCGGCCGCGCGCCTCGGCTTCCGTTGCCACATCTTCGAACCGGGCGAAAACCCGCCCGCCGCCGACGTGGCCCACGCCGTAACCACGGCGTCCTATGACGACGAGACGGCGCTCGCCGCCTTCGCCGGCTCGGTCGACGTCGTCACCTACGAATTCGAGAACATCCCCACCTCCGCGCTCGACTTCCTCGAATCGCGGCTGCCGATCCGGCCGAACCGCCGGGCTCTGGCGATCTCGCAGGACCGTATCCTGGAGAAGGACTTCCTCACCTCCATCGGCCTCGCCACCGCGCCGTACCGCGCGGTGAACAGCGCCGAGGATCTCGACGCCGCGCTGGCCGAGATCGGGACGCCCGCGATCCTCAAGACCACGCGGCTCGGCTACGACGGCAAGGGCCAGGCCCGGATCGACAGCCCGGAAGGTGCTCCGCACGCTCTGGCCGCGATGGCTGGCGCGCCCGCCGTCCTCGAGGGCTTCGTGAATTTCAGCCGCGAGGTTTCCGTCATCGCGGCGCGCGGCCTTCTTGGCGACGTGGCGGCGTTCGACCCCGGCGAGAACGTCCACCGCGGCGGCATCCTGCATACCACGACCGTCCCGGCGCGCCTTTCCGCGGCCGAACGCAGCGACGCCGTCCTCCTCGCCGCGCGCATCCTGAACGAACTCGATTACGTGGGTGTCATCGGCGTCGAGCTCTTCGTGACGCCGCAGGGCCTCCTTGTGAACGAGATCGCCCCGCGCGTTCACAATTCCGGGCACTGGACGCAGAACGGCTGCACGGTCGACCAGTTCGAACAGCATATCCGCGCGATCGCCGGCTGGCCCCTTGGCGACGGAAGACGCTATGCCGATGTCGAGATGACGAACCTCATCGGCGCCGACGTGGATCAGGTTCCCGCAATCACGCGCGAATCCAACGCGGCGCTCCACCTCTACGGCAAGCGCGAGGCAAAGCCGGGCCGCAAGATGGGCCACGTCAACCGGATCCTGACCCGAGGCTGAGCCGCCACTGCTTCTGACGGACAACAAGGGGGGCCGCACGGCCCCCTCCCCCTCACGGCCAGAGCCGTTCCACCGCCTGACCCCAGGTGAGCGCATGGTCGAACTGGCCGTTCCGCAGGAATTCCAGCACCTGGGCGATCACGAGGGGGTTCAGCATCATGAACGTATGCGTGACATGGAGCGTGATGTGATCGTTCATGCCGACGATCCGCGTGCTCTCGACGCTCACCTTCCCGTCGTCGGGACCCGGGATCAGCGAGGAATAGATCGGATTGAGCGACCGGTCCCCCGCGATCACGCCCAGCTCGAACCGCACGGCGCCCAGCAGGTTCGGCGTACTCCCCGGCCCCGTGCCAAGCTCCAGCCCCGCCGGGCCGTTGATCCATTCGAAGGCGTCCCAGTCGCCGAAGGCATCGACGATCTCCGACCCGCTGTTCGGCGGGGCAAGCATCACGACGCGGCCCATGTTCATCGACTGTGCCTCCTGCGCCCAGGCCCGCACGAGGATCCCGCCCATCGAATGCGTCACGAAGTTCACCCGGGCATCTTCGCCGCACTCCGCGACGGCCGGCACTACGTGTTCCCGCACCAGTTCGGCGATCCCTTCCTTCGTTGACGGGTAGCCCCGGTTGACCACCCGGTAACCCCCCGATTTCAGCGCGCCCTCGATTGCCGTAAGTGACACCTCGGTCCGCGCGAGGCCATGAAGCAGGACCACGCAATCCGCGGCCCGCGCAGGCAGCGCCGCCATCAGCATCCCGGTCAAGAAGAAAGCCAGCCGTCCCATGCGCTCCGAAATATGCATCGCGGGTCCGCTTGCCAATCCCCGCGCGCCGCGCCACGGTTGCGGGATGAAGCCCCGCTCGCCCCGCCTTTCCGCCCGCGCGCTGATCCTCTCCGGGGACCGGCTCCTGGTGGTCAACGCCTATCCCGAAGGCCGCTCCGATCTCTGGTGCGCCCCGGGCGGCGGGGTCCATGCCGGAACCTCGATCCCCGACAACCTCGTCCGCGAGATCCAAGAGGAAACCGGTCTCGAGATCGCGGTGGGCGACCCCGCGCTCGTCAATGAATTCCACGACCCGGACACCGGCTTTCACCAGGTCGACATCTACTTTCGCTGCACGCCCCTCGGCCCCCTGCCGGCGCACTGGACCGACCCGGAAGGCATCGTCAGCCAACGCCGCTACGTGACGCGCGCGGAACTCGCGGCCCTCCGCCACAAGCCCGATAGCCTCGCTGAGGCGGCTTGGGGCGCGGGCATCCTCTACGACCCCCTGGAAGTGATCGTTCGATGAGCCGAGCCTTCGTGAAGGAGGACGGGCCGGACAACGAACCGCTGCCCGACCTGCCCCTCAGCCCGCACCCGAATTACGTGACGCCGCGGGGCCTTGCGGCGCTGCGCGCCCGCCTTGCCGAGACGCAGGCCGAACTGGCCCGCCTTCGCGCCCGCGCCGAAAGGCTCGACCGGCTGCCGGAGAAAGCCGCTGAGCGCGACATCAGGTATCTGGAGGCGCGGCTGCGCAGCGCGATCCCGGTGGACACTGCGTCCCAGCCAAGGGACGAGGTCGCCTTCGCCGCCCGCGTCACCGTCGCGGACGAGGAGGGGCACGAATCGTCCTACGAGATCGTGGGCGAAGACGAGGCGGACGCGAGCCTCGGCCGCATTGCACCCCATTCCCCCCTCGCTCGCGCGCTTCTCGGCGCGAATGTGGGCGACGTCGTCGAATGGCGGAAGCCATCCGGCCGGGAGGAGATCGAAGTCGTCGCCATCGATTATCCGGAGGCGGAATGAGCTTCGCCATCCGCCCGCTTGAGCCACGGGCCGACCGGGACCTGGTCAACGACCTCTTCCGCCGCTCGGCCGACTACGTGCGCCTCGAGCGGGGGGAGGAGCCTGGCGAGACGCTGGCCGATGAGTTCTTCGATGACGCCCCTCCCGGCGCGGACCCGGCGAAGTCGCTCAAGTTCGGCCTGTTTCTCTCCGACGGCACCCTTGCCGGCATCGCGGACGTCGGCTTCGACTTCCCCGAGCCCGGTGACGCCTTCCTCGGCCTCCTGCAACTCGCGACAGACGCGCGCGATCAGGGCCTCGGCGCCGCGTTCCTGCGCCACATCGAGGCAGCCGCGAAGGATCGCGGCGCCCCCCGCCTGTTCATCGCCGTCCTCGACGAGAACCCGCGCGGCCGGGCGTTCTGGGATCGGGAGGGCTTCGCGGTCGCGCTCGCCAACAGCAGGGTTCGGCTCGGCTCGAAGGAGCATGTCGCCACACGCATGGTGAAACCCCTGTGAAGCGGCCGAGGTCGCGCAGCCCGGATCGCCTCACACGGCGGCAAAGGCCGGGGCGTATCTCAATTCCGCAATTGCCTCGGCTTCCGTAAGCGGTCCGCCATTCAGGATGCGGACGCCGGTATAGGCGATCGGATAGGGCGAGGACATCCGCGCCGCCGCCGCGACCGAGAAGCCGAACCGGCCGTAGAATTCGGGATCCCCCAACACCACCGCTGCCTGCGCGCCGGAGTCACGCGCCTCGCCGAGGAGCGCGCGTATCAGCCCGCTGGCGATACCCCGGCGCTCGAAGCCAGGCAGCGTTGCGACCGGCGCGAGCGCGACCCAGCCCTCCGGCCCTGCCATCCGGCTCGTCATCGCGTGGCCTACGATCGCCCCCGCCGAATCCTCTTCCACCAACTCGGCCTGGACCGCTCCGTCGCTCCGAAGCGCAGCGACGAGCGCCACCTCCTCCGTTCCGCCGAAAGCGGCGGTCAGGAGCTTGTCGATCTCCGCATGATCCTCTGGGCGGACTTGGCGTATCGGCATGATCTGCCCTTCCAGCCTCGGGACGGCGCGCGCTCAGGCGACCGTCCGGACGAAGAAGGCCGGGCGCAACTGTCTCAGCGTCAGCGCGCCCACACCGGCAAGCGTCACGGCCAACACGAAGAGCCAACCGAGGAACGGGATCAGGCCGATGACCCCCGCGACAAGCGCACCGGCAGCCGCGGCGAGCGCCCGCGCGCCGAAGGTCTGCGGCTCACCCCGGCCGATGCCCAGCATCAGGCCCACGCCCAGCGCGTAGGCGCCGATCACGTAGCCCACGAACCCCGCCAGAAGCGCTGCGATGATCGCGGCGGGAGTGATCAGCAACCCGATCAGCGTCATTGCCAGAAGGATCGCCGCCCCGGAAAGCGTCGAGAGCGCGAGGAATCCGAACCACACCGACCGGAGCGGCGCGGCGAGGACCTGCCGGCGGAGGCCGGCGAGCGGCCCGGGCAGAAGCGCCGCGATCAGGGCGGCGAGGATCGCGATAAAGATCACGCCGCCGAGGAAGTTCAGTGTGTATTGCCACCAGCTGAACGGCCTCAGCGCCTCAGGCATCCCCTCCGGGCCCCATTCCTCGACCTTGACCCGAGTGATGCGCTCAGCGGGAACCACGGTTTCCGGAACTTCGATCTGGCCCACTGCCTTCTCGTAGAGAGTGAGCTTGCCGTCCACCCGCGCACGGGGCCCGAAGATCACGTTCCGCCCCGCGATATGCGCCTCCCCCGCGATGGCCGAGTCGATCCGGATCTCATCTCCCGCGAGGCTGGCGTAGCCCGCGACCGGGGCTGCCAGTGTCACGTTCGCGCCTGAGGCGCGAAGGTCGCCGCCGACGGCGCCCTCTACCTGCACGTCATAGCCCGCCAGCGAGGCATCGCCTATGACCTGCCCGGTGACGGTGACCTCCATCCCGGCGGCGTAGACCTCGCCCGCCCGAGCGGCGAGAGTGACCTTCCGCCCGGCAAGATGTGCGGTCCCGTCGATCGGGGCCGCCGACGTGACGCTTTCCCCCGCCATGAAGAGGTCGTCGACCCCCGTGCCGTCGTGAACCACGGTGCTCCCCGCCATGAACTCGTCGTCTCCGATGCGGGTCATCGCCTCGTCCTGGGCAAGCGCCGCCGAGGCCAGGAAAGTGGCCAGTATCGTCAGTAAAATGCGTGTCATCAACCTATCCTCCCTGCGAAGGTCGCAACGAGGATGCCCCGATCCGCCGCGCCGCGCCTTGCCGCAGATCAAGAGGGGAAGGCCGTGACCCGTAAGTGCCGGGCGGTTCGGGAAAAAAGAAAAGAGGCCCCGCGCGGGGGCCCCTTCCTGTCTGTCCGAACGGACGGTCGGCTTACATCATGCCTTCCATGCCGCCCATGCCGCCCATGCCGGCGCCAGCGCCCGCACCCTTCGGCTCGGGCTTTTCGGCGACCATGGCTTCGGTGGTGATGAGCAGACCGGCAACCGAGGCCGCATCCTCGAGTGCGGTGCGCACGACCTTCGCGGGGTCGATGACGCCGAACTTGAACATGTCGCCATATTCCTCGGTCTGAGCGTTGAAGCCGAACTTCGCGTCATTCGACTCGCGCACCTTGCCGGCAACGACCGAACCGTCGACGCCCGCGTTTTCAGCGATCTGGCGCAGCGGCGCTTCGAGCGCGCGGCGGACGATCGCGATGCCGGCATCCTGGTCGCTGTTGACGCCCTTGACGCCGTCGAGCTTCTTGGCGGCCTGGACCAGAGCCACGCCACCGCCCACGACGATGCCTTCCTGCACCGCGGCGCGGGTCGCGTTCAGCGCGTCATCGACGCGGTCCTTGCGCTCTTTCACTTCGACTTCGGTCATGCCGCCGACGCGGATGACGGCGACGCCACCGGCGAGTTTCGCAACACGCTCCTGCAGCTTCTCGCGGTCGTAGTCCGAGGTGGTTTCCTCGATCTGCGTGCGGATCTGGGCCACGCGGGCTTCGATCTCGGCCTTGTCACCGGCACCGTCGACGATCGTCGTGGTGTCCTTGTTGATCGCCACCTTCTTGGCGCGGCCAAGCATGTTGATGCCGACGTTCTCGAGCTTCATGCCGAGGTCTTCGCTGATGACCTGACCGCCGGTCAGGATCGCGATGTCCTGGAGCATGGCCTTGCGGCGGTCGCCGAAGCCCGGAGCCTTGACGGCAGCGATCTTCAGACCACCACGCAGCTTGTTGACGACGAGCGTGGCGAGAGCTTCACCCTCGACGTCTTCCGCGATGATGAGGAGCGGCTTCTGCGACTGGATGACCGCCTCGAGCAGCGGGACCATCGGCTGCAGCGAGGAGAGCTTCTTCTCGTGCAGGAGGATGTAGCAGTCTTCGAGCTCCGCGATCATCTTGTCGGCGTTGGTCACGAAGTAGGGCGACAGGTAGCCGCGGTCGAACTGCATGCCTTCGACGACCTCGGTCTCAGTCTCGAGGCCCTTGTTCTCCTCGACGGTGATGACACCCTCGTTGCCGACCTTCTGCATCGCGTCGGCGATCTGACGGCCGATCTCGGCCTCGCCGTTCGCGGAGATGGTGCCGACCTGCGCGACCTCGGCCGAGTCGGCCACCTTGCGCGCCGCAGCCTTGATCTCTTCCACGACCTTGTGGGTCGCGAGGTCGATGCCGCGCTTGAGGTCCATCGGGTTCATGCCCGCGGCCACGGCCTTCATGCCCTCGCGGACGATCGCCTGGGCGAGAACGGTCGCGGTCGTGGTGCCGTCGCCGGCCTCGTCGTTGGTGCGCGAGGCGACTTCTTTCACCATCTGCGCGCCCATGTTCTCGAACTTGTCGGAAAGCTCGATTTCCTTGGCGACCGACACACCGTCCTTGGTGATGCGCGGCGCGCCGAACGATTTCTCGATCACGACGTTGCGGCCTTTCGGGCCCAGCGTCACCTTCACCGCGTCGGCGAGGATATTGACGCCTTTGAGCATCCGGTCGCGGGCATCGGAATCGAACTTGACGTCCTTAGCAGCCATTTTCGCTTGCTCCTGGTTGTCTGGATTTCAGTGTTTCGGCGGATCTCAGGCGATGACGCCGAGAATGTCGCTTTCCTTCATGATCAGGAGTTCCTGACCGTCGAGCGTGACTTCGGTGCCCGACCACTTGCCGAAGAGAACGCGGTCGCCCGCCTTCACCGACATCGGGATCAGTTCGCCCGAATCCTTGCGTGCGCCCTCGCCCACGGCGACCACTTCGCCCTCGGCCGGCTTTTCCTTGGCGCTGTCGGGGATAATCAGCCCGCCTTTGGTCTTTTCGTCGCTCTCGACACGCTTGACGACGACACGGTCATGCAGCGGTTTGAATGCCATCTGGCAACACTCCCTAGGTTCCAGGTTTCAACTGTTGGCACTCACTGTGTGCGAGTGCTAACGGCGCGGATTTAGGATGCACATTCACGTGAGTCAACAGCGCTGGACGCGAAAAAATCACTGCCTCGCTCTGGAAATGGCGCTGCCTCCGTGCCAGCGTCCTGCGGATGCTGAAGCACCTCTTCCTCGCCTTCGCCTTCTTCTTCTCGGCCGGTCCCGTCACCGCGGCCTGCGAGGGGCGGAACCTGCTTGGCGATCTTCCACCCGACCAGCGCGCCGCGCTTGATGCCGCGGTCGCCGCGGCGCCCTATGCCGCCGGCAATCACTGGATCGCGCGGAAATCCGGCTCCACCATCAACGTGATCGGGACCTTCCATCTCTACGACGAACGGATGGAAGGCCCCATTACCGGCCTCGACCCGGTGATCCGCGCCGCCGACGCCGTCTACCTCGAGGCCACCGACGCCGAGATGACGCAGCTGCAGCGGGAAATCGGCCGCAATCCCGACATCCTCGTCATCCCGCATGGCGACCATACGCTCCCCGAGCTTCTCGCCCCCGACGAATGGGCACTCCTGTCCGAAGAGATGCGCGCGCGCGGCATTCCGCCCTTCATGGCGGCCAAGTTCCGGCCCTGGTACGTGACGATGCTTCTTTCCATGCCACCCTGCGCGATGGAGACGGTCACCCAGCAACGCGAGGGGCTCGACCAGATGGTGATGGGTGTGGCCGAAGCGGCAGGAGTGCCGACGCACCCGCTTGAGGAATTCGACACCGTCTTCCAGGTCTTTCTGGCGCTGTCGGCGGAGGAACAGATCGACATGGTCCGCGCGACGCTGCCGCTCGTCGCCCAGGCCGAGGACCTGTTCGTCACGATGACGGAAGCCTATTTCACCGAAGAACACCGCCGCATCTGGGAACTCTCCCGGCTGCAGGCCGTCACCGCAGCGGGGGCGGACAGCGGGAAGATGGAAAAGGACTTCGCGCTGATGGAGGAGGCACTTCTGAACGGGCGCAACCGCGCGTGGATGGAGGTGATCCTGCCCGCCGCCGAGAACCGGTCCATCGTCGTCGCCGTCGGGGCAGCGCATCTGTCCGGCGAGGAAGGCGTGCTGAACCTTCTGGCCGAAGCGGGCTACGAGCTCGGGCGCCTTCCGTTCTGAACCGCCTCTGCCGGCCAATCCGGCGCGTCGGCGGCATTGCCACCAGCGCGCTTTCCTGAAGGATACCCGCGCCGGCCGGATCAGGGGCAAGGACCGCGCTCGGGGGCTCTGGCGGGGACAACCGTCTGGGGGCGTTTTGTCGCCCTTTCGCTGCGCAGTTGGCCCGACTTGCCGATCCACCTCTGGAATCGAACGCACTTTCAATAGCTTGCCCGGAATTCTGCGGATGAATACCCGGGCCCGCCGCCCCCGTGACATTCCTGCGGCCCCGCCCTATAAAGCCGGCGATTTCCAGAACCGATAACGGACGCTCCCATGATCAAGGTTTTCGGCCACAAGGCCCCCGACACCGACTCGACCGGCTCGCCCATCATCTGGGCGTGGTACCTTTCCGAGGTCAAAGGCACCCCGGCGAAGGCCGTTCTTCTCGGCGAGCCCAACACCGAAGCCGCCTTCATGCTGACCCGCTGGGGCTTCGACAAGCCCGAGATCATCGCCGACGTTTCCGCCGATGACACCTGCGTCGTCGTCGACACCAACAACCCGGCCGAGCTTCCTGCTTCGATCAACGACGCGAAGGTCGTCCAGCTGATCGACCACCACCTGCTCGCCGGCGGCCTCAAGACCAAGACGCCGATCGACATCACGATCCGCCCGCTCGCCTGCACGGCGACCATCATGTACGACCTGATGGGCGACGACGCCGGCAAGATGCCCGAGGCGATCAAGGGCGCCATGCTTTCCTGCATCCTCTCCGACACGCTCGAGTTCCGCTCGCCCACGACGACCGACCATGACCGCGCCGTTGCCGAGAAGCTCGCCGCGGACCTCGGCATCTCGATCCCCGATTACGCGGGAGAGATGTTCGCGGCCAAGTCCGACGTCTCGGAATTCTCTGATGCCGAACTCCTGCGGATGGACTCGAAGGAATACGAAGTGGGCGGAAAGCAGCTTCGCGTTTCGGTGCTCGAAACGACCGCGCCCCAGGTGCTTCTCGACCGGAAGGCGTCGCTGATGGAGGCGATGCCCGGCGTCGCGAAAGAGGATGGCGCGGATCAGGTGCTGCTCTTCATCGTCGACATCCTGAAGGAGGAGGCCACGCTCCTCGTCCCGAACGACCTCGTGAAGCAGATCGCCGAGGCGAGCTTCCCCTGCACCGTCACCGGCGACGCCGTCGTGCTGCCGGGGATCATGTCGCGGAAGAAGCAGATCATCCCGGCCCTGAAGATCTGATCGAACGTGGCGCCGGGGGGCAAATCCCCGCTTCGGCCCTGCCTGCGGCCGCTCCCTGCGCCGCCCGTCCCTCGGAAGAGATCCGCCATGACCCGCCTGATCCAGTCGCTCGCCGAAATCTCATCGACCTACGAGGCGCTGTTCTGCGACCTCTGGGGTTGCCTGCACAACGGCCGTGCGCCGTTTCCGGCGGCGGTCGCGGCGCTTCAGGCATTCCGCAAGAAGGGCGGCAAGGTCGTCCTGATGACCAACGCTCCGCGCCCGAACGAGCGCGTCGTGGCACAGCTCGACCGGATGGGGGTGCCGCGCGATGCCTGGGATTTCGTCGTCTCTTCCGGTGACGCGGCGCAATACGCGCTTTTCACCGGGGCAGTTGGCCAGAAGATCTGGCATCTCGGCCCCGAGAAGGACGACAGCTTCTTCACCTCGCATCCCGAGGGCCTCGCCGATCCCGTCGAAATCACGCGCGTCCCGCTGGATGAGGCGGAGGGCATCGTCTGCACCGGCCCCTTCGACGAGATGAATGAGGTGCCGGAGGACTACCGCGCGCGCTTCCTCTACGCCAAGACCAAGGGGCTGCCGATGCTCTGCACCAACCCCGATCACGTCGTTGATCTTGGCGAAACCCGCATCTACTGCGCCGGCGCCCTTGCCGCGCTTTACGAGGAAATGGGGGGCGAGGCGCTCTATTTCGGCAAGCCGCACCCGCCGATCTACGACCTCGCCCGGCGCCGCCTTGCCGCGCTTGGGCACGAAATCCCAGACAGCGCGATCCTTGCCGTGGGCGACGGGATCTTCACCGACATCAAGGGCGGCATCGGAGAGGGTATCGACACGCTCTTCATCACCGGCGGGCTCGCGGCGGACCAATTCGGGGACGATCCCGAAGCGCCGGATGCGGCGATGCTCGATGCCTGGCTCGACGGGAAGCAGCTTTCGCCGACCTATGCGATAAGCAAGCTGCGCTGATCGGAGCCCCGGCAAGCCAGCAACAAAGTTGCGCAGTCGACGCCACGGTTGACAAATTATTGCTCGCCTGTCTTGCCCGGAGATGCCGGGGCCGTTATGCTGCACTGCAACATGGAATACGGGATTCGGGATGATGCTCGACAACAGCCCACGCGGAACGATCTGCATCGAGGACCTCGAGATCGGCATGACGCGCTCGCTCCGGAAGGTCGTCACCGACCGGGATATCGAGCTGTTCGCAGAGGTGTCGACGGACCGCAACCCGGTGCATCTCGATGACGAGTACGCGCGCGACACGATCTTCGAAGGCCGCATCGCGCACGGCATGCTGACGGCGGGGCTGATCTCCGCCGTGATCGGGGAACAGCTCCCCGGACACGGGACCGTCTATCTTGGCCAGAGCCTCAAGTTCATGGCCCCGGTTCGCCCCGGCGACATGGTCAAGGCAGAGGTGAAAGTCACCGCGATCGACCACGCGCGGCGGCGTGTCACCCTTGAAACCCACTGCGCCGTGGGTGATACGGTGGTCCTGAAAGGCGAGGCGCTGGTTCTGGCGCCGAGCCGGAAGTTCGACTGACAACGGGCGGGCCCTCCCCGCCGGACGGGGGCCGATGCGCACCATCACCACCTGGACGGGCCTACGCCCTGAAGACCGCGGCGCTTCGGTCGCGATGGGCAATTTCGACGGCGTCCATCTCGGCCATCAGGCCGTCATCGACCTCGCCCGGACGGAAGCAAAGATCCTCGGCGCACCCCTTGGCATCGTCACGTTCGAGCCGCACCCGCGCGAAGTCTTCGCCGCCGAAGCCCCCCCTTTCCGGCTCATGAACGCCGAAGCACGCTCGCACCGGCTGGAAAAGCTCGGCGTCGACGTCCTTTACGAACTGCCCTTCGACCCGCGGCTTTCCGGAATGGACCCGGAACGTTTCGCCCGCGAGGTTCTCTCCGAGGGGCTCGGTGTCGCCCACGTGACCGTGGGCGAGGATTTCCGCTTCGGGAAACACCGCGCGGGAAAGGTCTCGGACCTATCGATGTTCGGCGCGGAGATGGGTTTTGGCGTCACGAGGGCGCGCCTCGTGAAGATCGGAGGCGAGGAAATCTCGTCCACTGCGATCCGGTCCGCGCTGTCCGAAGGACGCCCCCGCGACGCGGCGCATATGCTCGGCCACTGGCACCGGATCGAAGGCGAGGTCCTGCACGGCGACAAGCGCGGGCGCGACCTCGGATTTCCCACGGCCAACATGAGCGTCGAGGGGCTGCACCTGCCGCGTTTCGGCGTCTACGCCGTCCTGGCGGACGTTCTGACCGGCCCCAATGCCGGATCCTTCCACGGAGTCGCGAGCCTCGGCGTCCGGCCGATGTTCGGCGAGAACCGGCCGAATCTCGAAACCTTCATCTTCGACTTCGAGGGCGACCTTTACGGTCAGCACCTGTCGATCGCACTGGTGGAGTTCCTGCGCCCGGAGATGACCTTCGAGGGCCTTCCCGCGCTGATCACCCAGATGAAGCGCGATACCGATCGCGCGAAAGAGATCCTCGGCCGGATCTGACCCTTGCCCGCTGCACCCTTTCCTTTCCCTCCTCCATGCCCCACCTTTCGGTCATGAAAGACGACAAGCACCGCGACCGCCTGCGTCCGGAGTTCTGGAAACTCCCCCTCAACTCGCTCACGCCGCGCGAGTGGGAGGCGCTATGCGACGGCTGCGGGAAATGCTGCCTCAACAAGCTCGAGGATGCCGATACGGGCGAGATTGCGTTCACGCGCATCGCCTGCCGGCTGCTCGACGGCGAAACCTGCCGTTGCGGCCAATATGAGAAGCGCAAGACCTTCGTGCCTGAATGCGTCGTGCTGACGCCGCAAACGATCAAGACCTCGGCCTACTGGATGCCCTCCACTTGCGCATACCGGCTGCGTCTGGAGGGCAAGCCTCTCTTCGACTGGCACCCTCTCATCTCGGGCGACCCGGACAGCGTCCACAAGGCGGGGCAGTCGGTGCAGGGATGGACGGTGCCGGAATACGAGGTGCCGGACGAAGAGTGGGAAGACTACATCATCGAGGACCTCTGACATGTTCTTCGCCTCCGACAACACCTCCGGTGCCGCACCCGAGGTCATGGCCTCGGTCGTCGCCGCGAACGAGGGCTATGCGACGCCCTACGGCAACGACCCGATCATGGACCGCGTTCGCGCGCGCATCCGCGAGGTGTTCGAGGCCCCTGAGGCCGCCGTCTACCTCGTCGCGACCGGAACCGCCGCCAACGCCCTGTCGCTTGCGATCCTGACCCAGCCTTGGGGAGCGGTCTTCTGCCACCGCAACTCCCACGTCGAAGAGGATGAATGCGGTGCGCCCGAGTTCTATACCGGCGGCGCGAAACTCGTCCTAATCGACGGCGAACATGCGAAGATGACGCCCGAGGGGCTTCGCCGCGCGCTGAAGTTCACCGCGCGCGCGGGTGTTCACAACGTGCAGCGCGGCATGCTGACGCTCACGAATGCGACCGAGAACGGGACGGTCTACTCCCCGGCCGAGGTCAAGCAGCTGTCCGGGATCGCCAAGGGCTATGACCTCCCTGTCCACATGGATGGCGCAAGGTTTGCCAACGCGCTCGTCTCGGCGGGTTGCTCGCCCGCGGAGATGACGTGGAAGGCGGGCGTGGACGTGCTTTCCTTCGGCGGCAGCAAGAACGGCTGCATGGGGGTCGAGGCGGTCGTGATATTCGATCCGGCCAAGGCCTGGGAATTCGAGTTGCGGCGCAAGCGCGGCGGGCATCTCTTCTCCAAGCACCGCTACCTGTCAGCCCAGATGGATGCATACCTGGCCGACGGCCTGTGGCTTGATCTGGCGGCGCGCGCCAACCGGGCGGCCGCTGCGCTTTCAGCGGGGATACGGCAGATCCCGGGAGCGCGGCTCGTCCACCCGACGGAGGCGAATGCGGTCTTTGCCGCCTGGCCCCGCGGCGGGCACCGGAAGGCGATTGAGGCCGGAGCGAAGTACTATTTCTGGCCTTTCGACCAGTCTCTCGATGGACCGGACGAGGAACCGCTTTCTGCCCGGCTCGTCTGTTCGTGGTCGACGACGGAAGAGGACGTGGAACGCTTCCTCGCCCTTATCCGCGACTGAGGTTGACCTCGATCAGCCCTGCCACCTGGGACGGGTGCGTGATGGGCAGCATATGGCCGGCGCCCTGAACGTCCGCGACGCCCACGTCCGGAAGCCGTGCGGCGATCTCCTCGCTGATGCGCCAGATGATGGAGGGCGAATTCTCGCCCCGGATCAGCATGACCGGCACCGATAGCGATTCCAGGGCGCCCGGTTGCAGGATGCCTCCGGCGTCATCGACGTTGGCGGGATTGCCCGCCGAAATCAGGTGTATGCGTTCCTCCGTGTAGGAGCGGCTGCGAGGCGAAAGGCTTTCCCACTCCACCCCCGTCCCCCAGACGCGCGTGAACTCCCGCGCTGCGGCGGAGCGGTCGCCGGTCTCGAGCGCCCGCTGGTAGGCGGCCATCTCCGCAAGATGCTCGTCCCACTCCGGGAAGCCTCGGGCGGCGGCAAACAGGACGGGCTCGATCAGCGTCAGCGTTCGAACCATCTCCGGCACCGCGAACGCAAGTTGCAGCGCGGCGACGCCGCCCACCGAATGGCCGATCAGGTCCACGGGACCGTCCATGAAAGAGGCCGCGATCTGGGCCGTCAGCGTCACGAAATCCCCCCGACCGTCCCAATCCGCTGACTGGCCGTGGCCGGGCAGGTCGAATGCGGTGATGGCAAGCGTGCCCCGAAGCTCCTCGGCCACGCCCTTCCAGGCCCCGGAATGGGCGAGGGAGCAATGGATCGCCACCGCGCGGCGCGGCCCCTCGCCCAGTACCTGCCAATAGATTTCCTGCCCCGCGCGCAGGTCCTTCGGCATCAGAGCCGCCCGGACAGATGGGCGTCGAGATCGTCCAGGCGGTCCTGACCCCAGAACCTTTCATCCCCGTCGGTGATGTAGAAGGGCGAGCCGAAGACGCCCCGGCTCACCGCCTCCTCGAGGTTCGCGGCGTAGGTTTCCGCGCCCAGAAGCAGCCCCTTGTCCGCCAGGGATGGGTCGAACCCGGCCGAAGACAGCACGTCGCGGACGACCTCGTCCTCGGCTATGTCGCGGTCTTCTGCCCAGCAGGCGCGAAGAAATCCGTGGGCGAGCGCGCCTAGGTCGCCTTCGGCTCCCTTCGCCTTCGCGGCCTGAGCCGCGATGATCGCGTAGCTGGAGGGTGCCGCGTTCGTCGGAAAATGCGCAGGCTGTGCGTTGATCGGCAGACCCGCTTTGCTTGATTGCCGCCTTATCTCCTGCAGCCGGTATTCCCTGCGGCTCTCATGCCGATCCTTGAGCGCAACGCCTCCCGTGCGCGAGAAGAGCGCCGCGATATCGACGGGCTTGTATGCAATCGTCGCCCCGTGCCGCGCCGCGATTTCCTCGAGCTTGGTCCCGGCAAGGTAGGTGAACGGCGACACAGTTGAGAAAAAATAGTCGATATGGGGCATCTCGGGGCTTTCTTGTCGCGCTTCGGTTTGCGGGCAGGCTAGCCCGGTGCTAAGCGGGGTGCAACGCCACGAATCCGCCGCCAGGCGCCGACCTAGGGACCCCGCTCATGCCCGCAATGACCGAGCCGAAACTGATTTCCGGCAACGCCAACCGCACGCTCGCCACGGCAATTGCCCGGCGCATGTCGATGCACCGGGGCATGTCGGTCAACCTCGTCAACGCCCGGGTGGAACGGTTCAACGACCAGGAGATCTTCGTCGAGGTCTTCGAGAACGTCCGCGGCGAGGACATGTTCGTGGTCCAGCCGACCTCGAACCCGGCGAACGACAACCTCATGGAACTGCTGATCATCGCCGACGCGCTGAAGCGTTCCTCGGCCGAGCGGATCACCGCGGTCATGCCCTACTTCGGCTATGCGCGGCAGGACCGCCGAGCCAAGGCCCGCACGCCTATCTCGGCGAAACTCGTCGCGAACCTCCTCACCGAGGCGGGCATCGACCGTATCCTCACGCTCGACCTCCACGCCGCACAGATCCAGGGGTTCTTCGACATTCCCGTGGACAACCTCTACGCCGCGCCGATCTTCGCGCTGGATATCGAGCATCACTTCAAGGGGAAACTCGACAAGGTCACGGTCGTGTCGCCGGACGTCGGCGGCGTGGCGCGCGCGCGCGAACTGGCGCAGCGGATCGGCTGCGGCTTGGCAATCGTCGACAAGCGCCGTACCCGTCCCGGCGAAGTCGCCGAGATGACTGTCATCGGCGACGTCCAGGGCCAGACCTGCATCATCGTTGACGACATCTGCGACACGGCCGGAACGCTCTGCAAGGCGGCGGAGGTGCTGATCGACAACGGCGCGACCGAAGTGCACAGCTACATCACGCACGGCGTGCTGTCCGGCCCCGCGGTCGAAAGGGTGACGAACTCCAAGATGAAGAGCCTCGTCATCACGGATTCGATCGAGGCGACGGAGGCGGTGCGCGCCGCCCCGAACATCCGCATCGTTCCCACCGCACCGCTTTTCGCTCAGGCGATCCTGAACATCTGGAACGGTACCTCCGTATCCTCGCTCTTTGACGCGGAGACGCTTGGCCCGATCTATGAGGGGATGTATTCGCGGGGCTGATAGGGGCGCGTCAAACGTCCCAATCTCCTTCGCCACTGACCTCTCCAATCGCCATCCAGTCGGCCCGGATACGCGCTACGCGCGTGTCCCCCCAGGTACGAAACACGATCTCGAACCCGGTTTCAGTGACGCAATCGGACGATATGTCGGCGCGCTGGTTTGCTGCGCTGTCGAAGTCCCACATGGACATCGCCACGTGTACGACCGGAGGATTCCGGTAGGTTTCGGAAAAGGCGACTCTGCGCCGGGTCTCCCGGGCCCCGCCCCCGGTCCACATCTCGCCCCCGTCCTTGAAGTCGGAAAACAGGACGAGGGAGCCTTGGTCCACGCCAAGTATGTGACTCGACAAGCGCCGCATGGTTACTCCACCTAGCTGCCCTCGGATCTGGCACGCAATTCGGGCAACAAAAAGTTAAAATACAAGCTCGAATTGGGGCTCCGCGAGCAATCCAGACACACGCGAACGGCGCTGGAACGTCTTTCGATCGGCACCCTCCCGCAGGGTGCGCCTGATGCTTTTCGGCCCTGTCGCGCGAGGCATTCGCGGTCCGCGTCCCGAGGCCGAAAAAAAGGGCGGCCCCGCGAGGAGCCGCCCTGTTTCTTCGCTACGCGCGTCCCGTCGTGTCAGGGCGCCGGCGAGATGCCGATGTGGTCACCCATCGCGACCATGTCGGCCATCAGCTTCGCGGCATCGTCGATCAGGTCGTGGTGCCCGGCTTCCTTGGCAGCGCGCAGAGCTTCGCTCGCGCGCTCGACGAAGCGCTTAACGATCTCGGGCGTGACCTCGCTGACGTGCAGCGCCTCTTCGGCGAGGAGCGTCGTCCCGGCCGAGGAGATCTCGGCGAAGCCGCCGGTCACCGCGTAATCGTCAGACGATCCGTCCGCCTTGATGATCCGGAGCACGCCCGGACGCAGGGTCGTGATGAGGGGCGCATGGCCGGGCATCGCGGTCAGGTCGCCGTCGGTGCCCGGAATGCGGACCTCGCGCGCCTGGAGCGAGGCGAGCCGCCGCTCCGGGCTGACGAGGTCGAACTGCATCGTGTCGGCCATCTCGCCCCCTTACGCCGCTTCCGCGGCCAGACGCTGCGCCTTGGCTTTCACTTCCTCGATGTCGCCAACCATGTAGAAGGCGGCTTCCGGCAGGTGGTCGTATTCGCCCGCGACCACGGCCTTGAACGAGGCGATGGTCTTTTCGAGCGGAACCTGCACACCGTCGGAACCGGTGAACACCTTCGCAACGTCGAACGGCTGGGAGAGGAAGCGCTGGATCTTCCGGGCGCGGGCCACGGTCAGCTTGTCCTCTTCCGACAGTTCGTCCATGCCGAGAATGGCGATGATGTCCTGCAGCGACTTGTAGCGCTGGAGGATACCCTGGACGTCACGGGCAACCTGGTAGTGCTCTTCGCCGACGATCTGCGGGTCGAGGATCCGCGAGGTCGAGTCGAGCGGGTCCACGGCCGGGTAGATGCCGAGTTCCGAGATCGCGCGCGAAAGCACGGTCGTCGCGTCGAGGTGGGCGAACGAGGTCGCGGGTGCCGGGTCGGTAAGGTCGTCGGCCGGAACGTAGATGGCCTGCACCGAGGTGATCGAGCCGGCCTTCGTCGAGGTGATGCGTTCCTGCAGCGCGCCCATGTCGGTGGCGAGCGTCGGCTGGTAGCCCACGGCCGAAGGAATACGGCCGAGAAGCGCCGACACTTCCGAACCGGCCTGGGTGAAGCGGAAGATGTTGTCGACGAAGAACAGAACGTCCGTACCCGACTGGTCGCGGAACTGTTCCGCGAGCGTCAGGCCCGTAAGCGCCACGCGGGCACGCGCCCCCGGAGGCTCGTTCATCTGACCGTAGACCAGCGCCACCTTCGACTCTTCGAGGTTGTCGATGTTGATAACGCCCGACTCGATCATCTCGTGATAGAGGTCGTTGCCCTCGCGGGTCCGTTCACCAACGCCGGCGAACACCGAGAAGCCCGAGTGCACCTTGGCGATGTTGTTGATCAGTTCCATGATGAGAACCGTCTTGCCCACGCCGGCGCCGCCGAAGAGGCCGATCTTGCCGCCCTTGGAGTAGGGAGCGAGAAGGTCGATGACCTTGATGCCGGTGACGAGGATTTCCGATTCCGTCGACTGTTCGGCGAATTCCGGTGCCGGCTGGTGGATTGCCCGCGCTTCGGTCTTGGCGACGTCGCCCTTTTCGTCCACCGGCTCGCCGATGACGTTCAGGATCCGGCCCAGCGTGGCGTTGCCGACGGGCACGGTGATCGGGCTGCCGGTGTCGGTCACGACGGCGCCGCGCACGAGGCCCTCGGTCGCGTCCATCGCGATGGTCCGCACGGTGTTCTCGCCAAGGTGCTGGGCGACTTCCAGCACCAGCCGCTTGCCCTGGTTTTCGGTTTCAAGCGCGTTGAGAATCGCCGGCAGGTGGTCGTCGAACTGCACGTCCACGACGGCGCCGATGACCTGCGTCACCTTGCCCGTTGCTGCTTTCGGTGCTTTTGCCATGTCGTATCTCCGGTTCCGTCAGAGCGCCTCGGCGCCCGAAATGATTTCGATGAGTTCCTTGGTGATCGCAGCCTGGCGCGAACGGTTGTACTGGATGGTCAGCCGGTCGATCATGTCGCCCGCGTTGCGGGTGGCGTTGTCCATCGCGGTCATCCGCGCGCCCTGTTCGGAAGCCCCGTTCTCAAGGAGCGCGGTGAAGACCTGGGTAGCCACGCCGCGCGGCAGGAGGTCGGCAAGGATGCCTTCCTCGGAGGGTTCGTAGTCGTAAAGCGTGCTGGCTTCGCCTGCGCCTTCTTCGAAGACGGCGGGGATCACCTGCTGCGCCGTCGGGACCTGGGCGATCACCGACTGGAAGCGGTTGAAGAACAGCGTCGCGACGTCGAACTCGCCGGCCTCGAAACGCTTGATCAGGTCGCGCGCGATGCCTTGGGCGGTGTCGTAGCCGATGCGCTTGACCTCCGAGAGGTCGACATGCGCGACGAAGAGCTTCGCGTAGTCACGCTTCAGCTGCTCGCGGCCCTTCTTGCCGACGGTGATGATCTTCACCGTCTTGCCCTGCGATTGCAGCTCGGCGATCCGGGTCCGCGCGAGGCGCACGATCGTCGAGTTGAAGCCGCCGCAGAGGCCACGCTCCGAGGTCATGACCACCAGGAGGTGAGTCTGGTTGCTCCCGGTGCCGGAAAGAAGGCGCGGCGCGGAATCCGACCCACCGACCGAGGCGGCGAGACCCGCCATCACGGCCGTCATCCGCTCGGCATAGGGCCGAGCGGCTTCGGCGGCATCCTGGGCGCGGCGGAGCTTCGCCGCCGCGACCATCTGCATCGCCTTGGTGATCTTCCGCGTCGACTTGACGCTTCCGATCCGGTTCTTAAGGTCCTTAAGGCTGGGCATATCCCTGTCCCTCCCCCCGCTTACGCGAAGGTCTTGGCGAACTCGTCGATCGCGGCGCGGATCTTGTCCTCGGCATCGCCCTTGATCTTCGGATCTTCCTTGGTGATCCAGTCGAGGACGTCACGACGCTCGGTGCGGAGGTGCTTCAGGAGGCCCGCCTCGAACCGGCCGACGTCTTTCACGGCGATCTTGTCGAGGTAGCCCTTCGTGCCGGCGAAGATGACGCAGACGATCTCGGCGTTGGTCAGCGGCGAGTACTGCGGCTGCTTCATCAGCTCGGTCAGGCGCGCACCGCGGTTCAGAAGCTTCTGCGTCGCCGCGTCGAGGTCCGAACCGAACTGCGCGAAGGCCGCCATTTCGCGGTACTGCGCGAGTTCCAGCTTCACCGGGCCGGCTACCGACTTCATCGCGTTCGTCTGGGCCGAGGAGCCCACGCGCGAAACCGACAGACCGGTGTTAACGGCCGGGCGGATACCCTGGTAGAAGAGTTCCGTTTCGAGGAAGATCTGGCCGTCGGTGATCGAGATCACGTTCGTCGGGATGTAGGCCGACACGTCGCCGGCCTGCGTTTCGATGATCGGCAGCGCCGTCAGCGAGCCCGAGCCGTTGTCGGCGTTGAGCTTCGCCGAACGCTCCAGAAGCCGCGAGTGCAGGTAGAACACGTCGCCCGGATAGGCTTCGCGCCCCGGCGGACGGCGGAGGAGAAGCGACATCTGGCGATACGAAACGGCCTGCTTCGACAGGTCGTCGTAGATCATCAGAGCGTGGCGGCCGTTGTCACGGAAGAACTCGCCCATGGCGGTCGCCGAGTACGGCGCGAGGAACTGCATCGGCGCCGGGTCCGAGGCGGTTGCGGCCACGACGATGGAGTAGGCCATCGCGCCGGTTTCCTCGAGCTTCTTCACGAGCTGGGCAACGGTCGAGCGCTTCTGGCCCACGGCGACGTAGACGCAGTACAGCTTCTTCGACTCGTCGTCGCCGGCGGCCTCGTTGTAGCTCTTCTGGTTCAGGATCGTGTCGAGCGCCACGGCGGTCTTGCCGGTCTGACGGTCGCCGATGATGAGTTCCCGCTGGCCACGGCCGATCGGGATCATCGCGTCGACCGACTTGAGGCCGGTCGCCATCGGCTCGTGCACCGAACGGCGCGGAATGATGCCGGGGGCCTTGACGTCGGCGATACGGCGCTCGGCCGCGGCGATCGGGCCCTTGCCGTCGATCGGGTTGCCGAGAGCGTCGACGACGCGGCCGAGGAGGGCGTCGCCCACCGGGACGTCCACGATCGACTTGGTGCGCTTGACGGTGTCGCCTTCCTTGATGTCGCGGTCGTCACCGAAGATAACGATACCGACGTTGTCGACTTCGAGGTTCAGCGCCATCCCGCGGATCCCGCCCGGGAATTCGACCATCTCGCCGGCCTGGACGTTGTCGAGGCCGTAGACACGGGCGATACCGTCGCCGACGGAGAGCACGCGGCCCACCTCGGCAACTTCGGCTTCCTTGCCGAAGTTTTTGATCTGCTCCTTCAGGATCGCAGAGATCTCAGCTGCTTGGATACCCATTTATCCGACCTCTTTCATTGCATTCTGGAGTTGGCCGAGCTTCGAGCGGATCGAGGTGTCGATCATCTTCGAGCCCACCTTGACGATAAGGCCGCCGATGAGGCTTTCATCGACGGCGACGTTGAGTTTCACGGTCTTGCCGATACGCTCCTTGAGCGTCTTGGCGAGGGCGTCGGCCTGCGTCTTGGTCAGCGCCTGCGCGGCGGTGACGTCGGCGGTCACTTCACCCTTTTCCTCTGCGATCATGTCTCGCAGCGCCGAGATGAGCTGCGGCAGCACGAAGAGGCGCCGCTTCTCGGCCATGAGCGCGAGCCCGTTGGCCAGGATGGCGGAGAGGCCCATCTTCGCCGCGAGGGCGGCAACGGCCTTGCCCTGATCGTCGCGCGAATAGATCGGCGAGGAGATGAGCGCGCGGAAGTCTGCGCTTTCTTTCAGCGCCGCATCAAGCGCATCCGCGTCGGCTTCGAGGGCCTTGAGCCCCTTGGCCTCGTTCGCGAGGTCGAAAATGGCCGCCGCGTAGCGGCCGGCGATGCTTGCGGAGATCGAAGCTGGTTCGGACACGTCCACCCTTCCGATGTCTTAAGCCTCGTCCCGGCTCCCGGGATGGGGCAAGGACACACTATGGCCAGCACGCTGACGCGCGCGGCCGAATTCGGCGCGGGTGTAGCAGAGCACCGCGCGCCCCGCAACCGCCTTGGTCAACTCGCCGTGAAGGGTAAAATCCAGCCTTTTCCGAGACTTGCCCGGTCAGGGCCCTTATGCGTCGATTTTGCCCGCCGAGATTGCCGTGAATCCCGGCCCCGGAAGTTGCCGAGAGGGGGTGATTCAGACACGCCCGGCGGCCGGACTGGGCATCCCTTCGAGCACCTTGAGCGGCCGGCGCACCGCCTCTTTCAGCCCGCCGCGCATCGGCGCGTGGACCTGCTTGGAGACCTCCAGCAGAAGCACTCCGCCCGCCACGGCGGACGACACGCGCCGCCCAATTCCCTCCCACCATGGTGCGGTGCGCAGCCAGAAGCGCCGTTGCGTGGGCGGGATGAAAAGCGCGGCAACATGCCGTTCCGCCACGAAATTGTGGCGGCGGAGCTGCGCGTCCAGCTGGCCCAGCGAATAGGGTCGCCCGAACCCGAACGGCGTCGCGTCGCGCCGCGCCCAGAGCCCCGCCCGGTTCGGCACGATGAAAAGCGCGCGCCCCCCCGGCCCGAGAACGCGCCAGCATTCATCGAGAAGCGCGGTGGGATTCTCCGAGGTGTCGAGCCCGTGCATGAGGATCAGCTTGTCCACCATGCCCGTCTCGATCGGCCACTGCGTCTCCTCGCAGAGCACCGACACGTTGGGCATGCCCGCCGGCCAGGGCATGACGCCCTGCGGCCCGGGCATGAGGCCGATCACCCGCCGCGCGTCCTGAAGGTACGGCCGCAGGAGCGGCACGGCAAAGCCGAATCCCGCCACCGTCTGGCCCTTCGCCTCGGGCCAAAGCGCAAGGACCTGGTCGCGGATCGCCTTCTGCGCCACCCGGCCGAGGCCGGTGCGGTAATAGAAACTCCGCAGGTCCAGAACGTCGAGATGCATTGCACCTGCCTCGCGCATCGGCAAAACTCTGGCCGAAGATAAAGAATTTGGAACGAAAGACCATGCCGCTCGAGATCGTGACCGTGCCCTGCCTGAAGGACAACTACGCCTTCCTCGCGCATGATGCCGCGACCGAAGCGACCGCGGTCATCGACGTGCCGGAGGCCGCGCCGATACTGACGGCGCTTCAGTCGCGGGGCTGGAAGCTCAGCCACATCCTCATCACCCACCACCATGGCGACCACATCGACGGGGTCCCCGCGCTGGCCGCCGCGACCGGCGCGCGCGTCATTGGCGCGACAGCCGACGCACACCGCCTGCCGCCCCTGACGGAGGCCGTTTCCGAGGGCGACACCGTCCGCGTCGGCATGGCGCGAGGCACCGTCATTGACGTCTCCGGCCACACTGTCGGCCATATCGCCTTCCATTTCCCTGACTCCAACGCCGTCTTCACGGGCGACAGCCTGATGGCGCTCGGCTGCGGACGGATCTTCGAAGGGACGGCGCCCATGATGTGGGAAAGCCTTTCCAAGCTCGCCGCGCTTCCGCCCGAAACGCTCGTCTATTCGGGCCATGAATACACGACCTCGAACGCTCGTTTCGCGCTGACCATTGAACCGGGGAACGAAGCGCTTATCTCCCGTGCTGCGGCGGTGGACGCCGCGCGCTCAAAGGGGCAGCCGACGGTTCCCTCGACGCTCGAGGAGGAGTTGGCGACCAATCCGTTCCTTCGGGCCTCGCTGCCCGAGGTGAAGGCGGCGATCGGGATGGCGGGCGCCTCCGACGCCGAATGTTTCGCGGAGATCCGGGCACGCAAGGATCGGTTCTGATTCAGGGCTGCTCACAAAACGTTTCTCTGCGATCACATTTTGCGCCTCGCTCCCGCGGCAGAACAGAATCCGCGAAAAAGGACTTGAAGCGGCGCGAAATCCACCGAACTTTAAAGGTATGAGGCCACGGTAGGCACGGGGGCCCAAGACCTCTGGCCTGCCACTGACGAAAAAGGAGCACAGCAAAGTGCCATCTTTCTCGAACACGCTCGAACAGGCAATCCACGCGGCTCTCGCGCTCGCCAACACGCGCCGGCACGAGCTCGCGACGCTCGAGCACCTGCTCCTTGCTCTCATCGATGAACCCGATGCGGCGAAGGTGATGCGGGCTTGCTCGGTCGATCTGGACGAACTGCGCAAGACGCTGACCGATTTCATCGACGAGGACCTCTCGACGCTGGTCACGGACGTCGAGGGTTCGGAAGCCGTGCCGACCGCCGCTTTCCAGCGCGTGATCCAGCGCGCCGCCATCCATGTCCAAAGCTCCGGCCGGACCGAGGTGACGGGAGCCAACGTGCTTGTGGCGATCTTCGCGGAGCGGGAATCGAACGCGGCCTATTTCCTGCAAGAACAGGACATGACCCGTTACGACGCGGTCAACTTCATCGCTCACGGCGTGGCAAAGGATCCGTCCTTCGGCGAGACCCGTCCGGTCACCGGAGCCAAGGAAGAAGAGGAAAGCACGACCCACGCTCCTGAGGCGGAACAGAAGGAATCCGCGCTGTCCAAGTACTGCGTCGACCTCAACGCGAAAGCCATGAAGGGCGACGTCGATCCGCTGATCGGCCGCGAGACCGAGGTGGAGCGCTGCATCCAGGTTCTCTGCCGCCGGCGCAAGAACAACCCCCTGCTCGTCGGCGACCCCGGCGTTGGCAAGACCGCCATCGCCGAGGGCCTCGCGCGCAAGATCACGCTCGGGGAGACCCCGGACATTCTCGCGGACGCGACGATCTATTCGCTCGACATGGGCGCGCTGCTGGCAGGCACGCGCTACCGTGGCGATTTCGAGGAGCGGCTGAAGGCCGTCGTGAAGGAACTGGAGGATCACCCCGACGCGATCCTCTTCATCGACGAGATCCATACCGTGATCGGAGCCGGCGCCACCTCCGGCGGCGCCATGGATGCGTCGAACCTCCTCAAGCCCGCGCTTCAGGGCGGAAGCCTCCGCTGCATGGGCTCGACCACCTACAAGGAGTTCCGCCAGCACTTCGAAAAGGACCGCGCGCTTTCGCGGCGGTTCCAGAAGATCGACGTGAACGAGCCTTCGGTCGATGACACGGTGAAGATCCTGATGGGGCTGAAGCCCTATTTCGAGAAGCACCACGAACTCCGCTACACGCACGACGCGATCAGGGCGGCGGTCGATCTTTCGGCGCGCTACATCCATGACCGCAAGCTTCCCGACAAGGCGATCGACGTGATCGACGAAGCGGGTGCGGCGCAGCACCTCGTGGCAGAATCGAAGCGGCGCAAGACGATCGGCCCGAAGGAGATCGAAGCCGTCGTGGCCAAGATTGCCCGGATCCCGCCGAAGAACGTGTCCAAGGACGATGCCGAAGTGCTCAAGGATCTGGAAAAGACCCTCAAGCGCGTGGTCTTCGGCCAGGACAAGGCGATCGAGGCGCTGTCCTCGGCGATCAAGCTGGCGCGTGCTGGCCTGCGTGAGCCGGAGAAGCCGATCGGCAACTACCTCTTCGCGGGCCCTACCGGCGTCGGCAAGACCGAGGTCGCGAAGCAACTCGCCGACACGCTCGGCGTGGAGCTTCTGCGCTTCGACATGTCGGAATACATGGAGAAGCACGCGGTTTCACGCCTGATCGGCGCGCCTCCGGGCTATGTCGGCTTCGATCAGGGCGGCATGCTGACCGACGGCGTGGACCAGCACCCGCATTGCGTCCTTCTCCTCGACGAGATCGAGAAGGCGCATCCGGATGTCTACAACATCCTCCTGCAGGTGATGGACCACGGGAAGCTGACGGACCACAACGGCCGCCAGGTGGATTTCCGCAACGTGATCCTGATCATGACCTCGAACGCGGGCGCGGCCGAGCAGGCCAAGACCGCCATCGGCTTCGGCCGCGAGCGTCGCGAGGGCGAGGATACGGCCGCAATCGAACGCACCTTCACGCCCGAGTTCCGCAACCGTCTGGACGCCGTGATCTCCTTCGCGCCGCTTTCGCGCGAAGTGATCCTGCAGGTCGTGGACAAGTTCGTCCTGCAACTCGAGGCTCAACTCATGGACCGGAACGTCCATATCGAGCTTACGCCGGAGGCCGCGAACTGGCTGGGCGAGAAGGGCTACGACGACAAGATGGGCGCCCGCCCGCTTGGCCGGGTGATCCAGGAGCACATCAAGAAACCGCTCGCGGAAGAACTGCTGTTCGGCAGGCTCGTCAAGGGCGGGGTGGTCCGGGTGAAGCTCAAGGACGACGCGATCGAACTCCAGATCGAGGAGCCGGAAACGCGGCGCCTGTCAGGCCAGAAGCCGCCGCTGCTGACAGCGGACTGAGCTTGACTGAAACCTTTGGAAACGGCGCCCGGCGGGCGTCGTTTTCCTTTGTCGGCGGCGTTCAGGGGACGCTTATTCCGGTTGCAGGCGTATCCTGGCTGAAGACGTTGATCCAGCCGCCCGGGCGACGCTGCCAGATCGAGCTCACGAACATCTCTTCCGGTTCCTCGCATTCCGAGCGGATGAAGGTGGCCCTGTAGGCGAGCAGCGCGTATTCCTCGCCCAGCCGCATGACCCTAAGCTCGGAAAGATCGTAACTCCGGACGGTTGGCCCTTGGCCAAGTTGCCGGACATGGCCCTCCTTGCCCGCGAAACCGTCAGGGTACACGCCGAGAAACCGGTCATCTAGCGCAGCCCGGTCAACCTCGGCGTCGCCGGAGACGAGGGCGTCCCAGACCTTTCGCTCGCAGGCCAGGAGTTCTGCCAGAAGCTGATCCGACTGCATGTGCTGATACCGGCCGACCAGGGAATCCGTCACCGCTCCGTCAGTTTCAACTCGATCCGCCGATTCTGCGCGAGGGCCTCGGGGGTGTCCCCTTCGGCCACCGGCTGGTACTCGCCGAACCCGGTCGCGGCCAGCCGTTCCGGCGGGAAGCCCAGTCTCTCGGTCATGAACCGCACGACAGAGAGCGCCCTTGCCTGGCTCAGCTCCCAGTTGTCGGCGTACCGGGCGCCTGGATTGACCGGAACGTTGTCGGTATGGCCGTCGACCCGGAGGATCCAGTCGATCCCCGGCGGGATCTCCTCGGCGACGTCGAGCAACAGCGCCGAAACGCTGGCGATCTGTTCCCGGCCCTCGGGCGCGAGATCCGCCGAGCCGGTCTCGAACAGAACCTCCGAGGAGAACACGAACCGGTCGCCCACGACGCGGACACCCTCGCGCCCGGAGAGGATCTCCCTCAGCCGCCCAAAGAACTCCGAGCGGTATTTCGCAAGCTCCTCTGCCGTCGCCTGCAGCCCTGCGGCCTCTTCCTCCAGCCGCTTGCGCTCCGCCTCCTCGAGTTCAGCCCGCCGACGCTCCTCGGCTGCGACCCGGGCCAGCGCGGTGTTGAGCTGGGTGCCAAGCGCCTCGATCTGGACCTTGGCTTCCTTGTCCCTTTCGGCGGACGCATCCAGCAGGGCCTGCAGCGAACCGAGCTGCGACCGAAGGGCCGCGATCTGCTCGTTCAGAAGGGCCACCTTGCGGGCGGCTTCGGCCGAAACCTCTTTTTCCTCCGCAAGTTCCGCCCGCGCCACGGCCAGCAGGGCCGCGTCCCTTTCGGCCTGGGTCAGACGCTCTTCGGTCGTCTCCCCGGCCGCGCGCACCGCGGCGAGTTCGGCGTCGAGTTTCCGCCGAGCGGCCTCTGCCGCGGCAAGCAGCGTCAGCGTCTCCTCTGCCTGCTTGCGCTGCTCCTCCAGCGCCAACGTCATGGCCGTAAGCTCGTCCGCGGAGGACTTGAGCCTTTCCCTGAGCGCCGCAGCCGCAGCCGCCTCCGCCAGGCGCACCTTCTCGGCCTCCGAAAGCTCGGTTTCCAGCTCGGTCACCCGGTTTTCCAGCGCGGCCTTGTCCTCCTCGTTCCGCGCACGAAGGTCGGCCACGAGCGCCTCCAGCGCCTCGCGCCGCGCGGCCGCGAGGCGGGCCGCCTCTTCCTGCGCGTCGATCTCCTGTCGCGCCGTCGCCAGGGCGAGGTTCAGCGCCTCCTGCTCGGACAGAAGCTTGTCGCGCGCCTCGCTCAGGGCGGCGACCTCGCCGAGGGCAGAATCCCGCTGAGAAAGAAGGGCGGCGACCTGCGCCTCGAAACTCGTGATCCGGGTCTGCGCCTCGGAAAGCGCCGCGCGCTCGTCCGCCAGCTGGGAATTCAGCGTCGCGATAAGCGCCGCCTGCGCGTCGGCCGCTTCCGCGGCCGCGTCGAGGTCCGCCGACAGCCCGGCAACCCTGTTCTCGAGTTCGGCCGACCGCCCGCGTTCGAGCCCCAGCGCGTCCGCGAGGCTCGCGACCTGCGCGGAAAGCGCGTCGAGCTCGTCGTCCTGGGTGGAGATGGTCTCGCGCAGTACGGACTGGACGATCATGAAAATCGTCAGGACGAACATCATGACCATGAGGAGCGAGGTTATCGCATCCACGAAGCCCGGCCAGATATTGGTCGAAAACCGCTGCTGTCCCCGGCTTCCAAGTGCCATCTCAGCTGCTCCGCTGACCGCCCGACTGCCAGGCCAGCGCCCGGACCGCCCGCGTCAGTTCCGCGATGTCGCCGCGCAGGTCGGCAACCGATTCCTGCCGTCCCGCGGCAACCTCTTCCAGAAGCCGCAGAAGCTGCACGTCGATGGACCGAAGCCGCATCCGGCTTTCGGCGTCCATCTCCTCGCCGCCGGCCGGCTCGCGCCCGGCCAGCGCGGCGATCATCCGCTCCTGCCCATCGGCGATCCGGGCCAGTATCTCGGTCGACCCGGCATCCTGATCGAGGCGGTGCAGAAGCTTCTCGATCGAATTCGACATGAGGCTCAGCTGCTCGTCGACGAGGCTTCGGCTGATGTCGCTCTCGGTATAGATCCGCTGCAGTGCCTCCATCTGCTCGGCCATGTGGTCCAGAACCACGGCCACACCGGAACTGTCGCCCCCGCCATCGCCATCGGCGGCAGCGAAGGACAGCCGCGTGATCGAGGACAGCCATTCCTCCAGTTCCCGGTAAAAACGGTTCTGGCCGTGGCTGACGAAAAGCTCGAGAAGCCCCACGACCAGCGACCCCGCAAGACCGAGGAGCGAGCTTGAGAACGCCGTGCCCATGCCGCCAAGCTGCGCCTCAAGCCCGGTCATCAGCTTCTCGAAGACGGCGATCCCGCTTTCACCCTCCTCCGGTGCAAGCGCCCGGATCGTCTCGACCACCGCCGGTACCGTCGTGGCGAGGCCGTAGAACGTGCCGAGGAGGCCGAGGAACACGAGAAGGCTCGAGGTGTAGCGCGTGATGTCGCGCGCTTCCTCGATCCGCGTCGCGACGGATTCGAGGATCGAGCGGGCCGAGGAATAGGCGATCTGCGTGCGCGCGCCGCGTGCGCGCAGGAGCGCGGCGAGAGGCGCGAGCAAAAGCGGCGCCTTGGTCAGTTCGTGCCCCGGCCGATGGGCGGCGAAATCCTCGATCCAGGTTACCGAGCGTGTCAGCTGCACCACCTGCCAGAAGCAGGACACGACACCCAGGAAGAAGACGGTGAGGATCACGCCATTGAGCCAAGGGCTCGATACGAAGATCGGGAATATCCGCGAATATGCCAGATAGCCGCCTGTCCCGACCAGAGCGACGACGACAAGCATCATCACGATCTGTCGGACGGGTTGCGAAAAATACGGCTCGGCCTCGTGCTTGGGCTTGTCCATCCGGAAGGGTGCCCCTCTGATTTTCACGGCGAGGATATTCGGGGCAGAAGGTTCTGCCAACCTCTTAAAGCGGGCCGGGACCCGATGCCCGGATTGCCCGGACCCGCGCGGCGAGATGTTCGAGGTCAGGGTCCGCGAAACCCAGTTCTGCCAGATGTGCCGCCGTGTTGAACAGATAATCGGCGTTGCAGCCGCGATTTCCCTCCGCCCGCGCGATGATCGCCGCCTGATCCTCGAGGTCCAGCGCGCCCGCATAAAGCGGATGGTCGCGGTCGATGACGTAGGTGACTGCCTCCACCTCCCTGCCGTCCGCCAGCGAAAGGGGAAGCATGCGTTCGACATAGGCCGAGGCGACGAGTTCCCGTTCGCGCAGGTACTCGATCACGCTGTCGGCCTCGGGCTCGGCGATGCCGAAGGCGACGCCGGCGCAGGCCGCGCCATCCGCCGCGTCGAGCGCGAGGACGAGGCCGGGCGCTTCCACGGTTCCCCGGTAGTGAACAGAGTGCATGCAGAACGATCGATGCCAGCCGTCAAGCAGCGCGGGAAGACGCTCGGCATGCGCAAATCCCGGTTGCCAGATCAGCGAACCGTAACCGAAAACCCACAAAGTTGTGTCGCCCATGCTTCTGGCCCTCGTCTCCCGCGCCCTATAAACAGCATCGCGCCCCTTTGCGAAAGGCCCGGCCATGTATCGCGCCCTCATGACACTCTCCCTCGCTGCCGGCATCGCCTATGGCGGCTACTGGGCCGTGGGCTCGGCCGCGGTGGAATCCAGCGTCAACTCTGCGCTGGAACGGATGCGGGCCTCGGGACAGGCGGATTATTCCGAGGTTTCGCTTGCCGGCTTCCCCAGCCGCTTCGACCTGACGATCTCCGATCCCGCGCTGCGCACTTCCGACGGCATCGCCGAGTGGCGCGCGCCATTCCTGCAGCTTCTTGCGCTATCCTACAGGCCCAACCATCTCATCGTTGTCTGGCCGCATGAGCAGGACGTGACGATCGGGCCGGAGACCATCTCCGTGACGAGCGAGGACATGCGGGCGAACCTCGACATCGAAGCCGGCGTCGCCCTGGCTCTCGACCGGACGATCTTCGTCTCCAAGGCCGTCGGGTTGGCGTCCAAGGCGGGGTGGCGTCTCGACCTCGACGAAGCCCGTTTCGCAACTCAGCGGGCAAGCGAGGACGGCCTTTCGCACCGCGCCGGCATCGAGATTCTGCGCGCGACGCCCTCGCCTGATCTTCGCGCGCTCATCGATCCGGAGGGGGCTCTTCCCCCAACCGCCGACTGGGCGAAACTCGACGCGGTCATCGGTTTCGACCGGCCTATCGACCGTTTCGTGACGGAGGCCGGCGGGCCGCGGCTCACTGATATCCAGGTGAAGGAGATCAGCTTCGGTTGGGGCGAACTGCGTCTTGACGGAGAAGGCGAGGTCTTGGTCGACGCGGACGGAGTGCCGGAAGGCCGGATCACCTTCCGCGCAAGGGAATGGCGCAAGATGGTGCAACTGGCGGTCGCCGCCGGCGCGCTGCGCGCCGAAATCGCGCCGACGATCGAAAACGGCCTCGAACGGCTGGCGATCGCGGGCGGTTCGGAAGAGGTTCTCGCGTTGCCCCTGGTCTTCGCGAACGGGCGGATGAGCCTGGGCCCCCTACCCCTTGGCCCCGCACCAAGGTTCTGAGTTCGCCGGCTAGCGGCAGAAGCTGCCGCCGCGGTAGCGCGCGGTGTCGAGATGCAGGTGGTCGCGGTGGAAGGCGTTCGCGGCCGGGCCCAGAACGGTGCCGAAGGGTCCGCAGGCCGCCTTGTGCATGGATTTCAGGACCTTGCCGTGCTGGCCGTCTCCCCAGCCCTTCAGGACCGTGATCGCGACACCGTTTTCCAGCACGATGGCCGAGATGTCGATCGCGCGGCCGCGCCCGTGCTCGCTGACCTTTTCGCCCTTCTGGTTGTTCCTCGGCCGGCACACGTAGCTGGACGCGACCTGAAGCTTCGCGACACCGCCGCCAAGCCTGCCCACGGCAGGCTTCACCCCGCTCTCGACCCAACTCCTGAGCGCCCCGGCCGTCGTGCAATCCATGATCGCCGGCGTCGAAAGGGCCACGCCAGCGACCGAGGTGACCTTGACCCCGTCCTCGAGGCCGCAGCCTTTCACCCGCCCCGCGATGGGCGCGATCGTCTCCCCCTTGATCGCCGGGTCGCCGCAGACAGAGCCCTTGCGGCCGGTGATCGCTTCCGGAAGCGGCTGCGTGCGGAAGCCTGAAGCCGACACCGTGACCAGACGGCGCAGGTTCTCCGGCCGCTCCTCCGGTCGGATCGAGCGCGTCACGGCCGCCGCCGACGCCGCGACCTGGACGATTTCGGCGGGACGCTGCGCGGCGTGCGGGCGAGGCTCTGGCCGTCGTCCCGGCAACGCGGCACCGCTGGCGATGACCTTGACGGCGGTGCTGCCGGGACGTGCCTGAGGATGGCGGTGGGTTGCCTCCGACGCCGTGTCGGTCGCGGCGGCATGCACAGGGCGGGCCTTCGGCTGCAGGGATTTCTCGGGCGCTTCGGCCTGCGCCGCGCCCCCGATCAGGAGCGCGAGCACCAGCCCGGCGGCGCCGAGCGTCCTCATTTGGCCGCCTTCACGCGGCCGAAGTCCGGGGCCGCCGTATCCTGCCCCGCCTCGATGATGCCACGCCGGATCGCGCGCGTGCGGGTGAAGTAATCGAAGAGGAAATCGCCGTCGCCCATCCGGATCGCACGCTGGAGCATGAAAAGCTCCTCCGTGAACCGCCCGAGGATATCGAGCGTCGCTTCCTTGTTCGTGAGGAACACGTCCCGCCACATCGTGGGGTCGGAGGCCGCGATCCGCGTGAAGTCGCGGAAACCGGCGGCGGAATACTTGATGATCTCGCTTTCCGTCACGCGGCGCAGGTGGTCCGCCACGCCGACCATCGTGTAGGCGATGAGATGCGGCGTGTGGCTGGTGACGGCCAGTACCAGGTCGTGGTGCGAGGCGTCCATCTCGTCCACATTGGCGCCCATTCCTTCCCAAAGCGCCCGCAGCCGCGCGGTGGCCTCGGCGGGAACGCCGTCGGTCGGCACGAGAAGGCACCAACGGTTCTGGAAGAGCGTCGCGAACCCAGACCGGGGCCCGGAATGCTCGGTCCCCGCAAGGGGGTGGCCGGGGATGAAGTGCACGCCTTCCGGGATGTGCGGCGCAACCGCTTCGACGACGGCCTGTTTCACGGATCCCACGTCCGTCACCGTCGCGCCCGGCTTCAGGTGCGGGCTGATTTCGGCCGCGACGGCGCCCATGGCACCCACGGGAACCGCCAGCACAACAAGGTCGGCATCCTTCGCGGCTTCGGCGGCGGTCGCGAATACCTCGTCGCAGAAACCGATCTCGAGCGCGGTCTTGCGCGTCTCCTCGGTCTTCGCGTGGCCCGCGATCGAGCCCGCGAGACCCCACTGCTTCATCGCATGCGCCATCGACGAGGCAATGAGCCCCAGACCGATCAGGGCCACGCGTTCGTATACGACGCTCATCGCGTCTGGCCCTTGAACTGCCCCACGGCATGCGCGACGCGGCGGCAGGAGGCTTCGTCCCCAACCGTGATCCGCAGACACTGGGGCAGGCCGTAGCCCGCAACCCGTCGCACGATCAGCCCCTGCGATTGAAGGTAGGCGTCACAGGCCTGCGCTTCGGCCTCATCGGCAAAACGTGCGAGAATGAAGTTCGCGGTCGACGTGTCCGACGGCACGCCATGCTCGGCCAGCGCCTCGGCGAGCCAGGCGCGCATCCGCGCGTTTTCCTCACGGCAGCGCTGGACATGTTCCTGGTCGCGCACGGCGGCCTCTGCCGTTTCGAGTTGCGATGTCGAAAGGTTGAAAGGGCCGCGCACGCGGTTCAGCACGTCCACGATGGGCTTCGGCCCATAGCCCCAGCCGATCCGGAGCCCGCCGAGGCCGTAGATCTTCGAGAACGTTCGCGTCATGAAGACGTTGCCCCGCTCTGTCGCGAGCTTCGCGCCGCCGTCGTAGCCTTCGACGTATTCGGCGTAGGCACCGTCAAGCACGAGGATCGCCTGCGGCGGAAGCCCGTCGGCCAGCCTGCGGATTTCGGGCAGGCCGATCATGGTGCCGGTGGGGTTGTTCGGGTTGGCGATGAAGACGAGTTTCGTCCGCTTCGAACACGCCGCGAGGAGCGCGTCGACATCCGTCGTCCTGTCGCGTTCCGCGACCGAAACGGGCGTCGCCCCGGCTGCCTGGGCGTAGATGCGGTACATCAGGAAGCCGTGTTCCGTGAACAGCACCTCGTCGCCCCGCCCGGCGTAGGCGTTGCAGAGAAGCCCGATGATCTCGTCCGAACCGACGCCGCAGATGATCTGCGCGGGATCGAGCCCGTGAACCTCTCCGATCGCGCGCCGGAGCGCGGCATGATCGGTCGAAGGGTAGCGGTGCAGCTTGTGCACGGCGCGGGCATATGCCTCGCGCGCCTTGTCCGACGGGCCGAAGGGATTTTCGTTCGACGACAGCTTGATGGCGTCGGACACGCCCGCCACATGGGCCGCCCCGCCCTCGTACAGGGCGATGTCCATGATTCCCGGCTGGGGGCGAATTTGATTGGTCATGGCAGTGACTCCGGAATTCGGCGCTTCTTAGCCGCCGCTGGGGGGCATTGCCAGCATGATGTTGCCGCCGCGGCAGCAGCGGAGCGTTCTGATGCCAATGCGTTGCGGAACTGCCAGAGTTGCACAGCGTTTGGGGGCGATGCCGTCGAGTCCCACCCCTTGTCACGCCAAAAGCGCGACTCGCTTCGCAGAATGACCGGGAACGAGGCGCCCGGGCTGCCTTTGCGGCCATATCCCGAAAATGAAAAAGGCCGCGCCGGAACGGCGCGGCCTTCGTTTCGGGATGTGGCCGATTATCAGCCGTTCTTCGCGTAGTATTCGACGACGAGGTTCGGTTCCATCATGACCGGGTACGGCACGTCGCCCAGCGACGGGGTCCGCACGAACTTCGCGGTCATCTTGGAATGATCGGCCTCGATGTAGTCGGGAACGTCACGCTCGGCGAGGCCGACGGCCTCCAGCACGAGAGCGAGCTGACGGGACTTGTCGCGGACCTCGATCACATCGCCTTCCTTCACGCGGTAGGACGGGATGTTGACGCGGACGCCGTTCACCTTGACGTGGCCGTGGTTCACGAACTGGCGCGCGGCAAAGACGGTCGGCACGAACTTGGCGCGGTAGACGACGGCGTCCAGACGGCGCTCCAGGAGGCCGATCAGGTTCTCGCCGGTGTCGCCCTTGACGCGCGCGGCTTCGTTGTAGATCCGCTTGAACTGCTTCTCGGTCAGGTCGCCGTAGTAGCCCTTCAGCTTCTGCTTGGCGCGCAGCTGCGTGCCGAAGTCGGAAAGCTTGGCCTTGCGGCGCTGGCCGTGCTGGCCGGGGCCGTATTCACGCTTGTTGACCGGGGATTTCGGACGGCCCCAGATGTTCTCGCCCATCCGGCGGTCGATCTTGTACTTGGCAGAGGTGCGTTTGGTCACCGCTGATCTCCTTCTGATGCGCTTTGCGAGCGCGGCTGCGAAGGGCGTTGTCCTTTCCCCTTTCGGGGCGACAGGGATCCCCTTGCGGGGGCCACCAACACCAATGAATTGCCCGGCTCGCTCGGAACCGGGACGGCGGACTTATATGTGTGGCACCCGGGGTGTCAAGCCCTGCAGCCCGGTGCTTGCCGGATTGTCCGCCTTGTGGCTCAATTTACCGGTGCAGCGGGGCGCAGCCCATGAGACAAAGCCTTCCCTTCGTCGCGGCCTTCGCATCCGGCGGCCTTCTGACCCTCATGGTTCTCTTCAACGGGCAGTGGGCGGCATCCGGCACGGCGCTCCTGGCATCCTGGATGGCGCATGGAACGGGAACGATCGCCGCGCTCGTCTTTCTCGGCATTCTCCGGGTCGGGCGACGGGTGCGGCCCGCACCTCTGCCGGTTGCCCCCGCCTGGGCCTATCTCGGCGGACTGTCCGGAGCGGTCACCGTCATGCTCACATCCACGACTGTGAACGGCATCCTCGCACTTTCGGGAACGCTCGCGCTGGGGCTTGTAGGGCAAGCGGGATACAGCTTGCTGGCCGACCGTTTCGGCCTGTTCGGCCTGCCCCGGCGCCGGATCGAGCTTGCCGACTGGGGCGCCATTCTGATGATCCTCGGGGGGAGCTTCCTCATCATCTTCGCGGGCGGAAGATGAAGATGACGAGCCCGCTGGCCCTCGCATCCCTCCTCGCTCTCGCCGCCGGAGCGCTCGTCGGAACGAGCCGATCGCTGAACGGCCGCCTGAGCCTTTCCACATCGCCTCTGCGGGCCTCGTTCTGGAACCACATCGTCGGTTTCGCGTTCCTTTCCGCCTGGGCTCTCATCTTCGGTGGGCTGATGCCGGCCGGCGGCCTGCCCGATGCGCCAACCACCGCGTGGCTTGGCGGAACGCTCGGCGTGGTCTTCGTGGCCTCCGGCAGCTGGCTCATCGCCCGAATCGGCGCGACGATGACGGCGATTCTCGTGATCGCCGGACAGATGATCTCCGGTGTGGTGCTGGATCTCGTGTTGGGGCGGGCTGATGGCCTCTGGCCCAAGGCGGCTGGAGTGGTCCTTATCCTTGCTGGCATGACCCTTAGCCAGCGGCGCCGGAGGCGCGGCTGAGCCTGCGATCCTGAGGCTTGTGGACCCTTTCGGGCCGCTACCGCATCGCAGAAACGCGCGCCAAGCGGCAGAGGCCACCAACCCGGAACCGGGAAGAATGGACGGCACCGTGCAAAGCCGGAAACCGCTCCGGCAGCCGCACTGATTTTGCCGTGAAATCAATGACACAGGGGCCTATTTGAACCACCTTCTTGCCACATTCAATTTCTAGCTGTGGCATGGAAAACAGCCAAATTCAGCATCGCGTCCGAGGCGGATGGGCGCGCAATCCATCGATCTAAACACTCAAGTCGGGGCACGCGAAGTCTCCGGGCGCTGCCGCACGCCCATGCGAGTCTTTCCTTAAGTCCCGAACGTGAACCAAACGAATTCGCCCGACGGAAGAATTCCGATGGGCACGTGAACATCGAAGACGGGGCAGGAAGTGGACATGACCAAGGGGATGCAGACCGATCAGCGCACCGTGACCGCCGCGCAACTGTCGCGTCTGGAAGACTGGGCGAACCGGAAACCCTGCATCGCGCTGATGGGTGAGTTCAGCGCTGGCAAATCGACGCTGATCAACTTCCTCGTCGGCGAGGACGTGCTTCCGACCCGCGTGACGGCAACCCAATTGCCGCCCGTTTGGCTCAGCCACGGCGAGCCCTCGGCATACTATGTCGACAGTCTGGGGCGCCGGCACGACCTTGCGTTCGACGACATTCACTCCGTGCCGGTCCAGGGCGTCCGCTACATCCGACTGTTCTGCCGCGGCCGGATCCTCGAAATGGTCGATCTGATCGACACGCCGGGCATTTCGGACCCGAACATCCCCAGGCGAATCTGGGAAATCGCCGTTGGATACGCCAACGCGATCCTGTGGTGCACCCATTCGACGCAGGCCTGGCGGCAGTCGGAGCGGAGCGCGTGGGAATCGCTGCCCGAACGCGTTCGGGCCAATGGCGTGCTTTTGGCCACCCGGTCCGACAAGCTCAGCCCTTCGGACCGCGAACGGGTGGCGCAACGGCTGAACCGGGAAGCGTCGGGATATTTCCGCAAGATCGTGATGTTCTCGGCCACCGACGCGATCAAGGCCGCGACGGAGGGGGAGACCGGCACGCTCTGGCACACGAGCGGCGGCGCAGAGCTTCTGGCCGCGCTTCAGGAGATCGCCGATGACATCGCGCTTCAGCGCAAGGACATGCTGTCGCGCTACGCGGTCAACACCGGCGAAGCTTCCCCGGCGCAGAACCGGAGGCAACCGGATGACGCTACGCTCCCCGCCGCGAACGAAGATTCAGCACCTGCCTTGCGCATCGCGCCGAAACGGGTCGCCCCAAGCGCGGCGTCCATGGAGAAATCCAACGATTCACGGACGCGCCTGAGCCGCACGGAAGCCGATACGATGCGTTCAAGGATGCTGAAGGAGGTTGCGCCAGCGAACGATCAGGGAACCGGCCCCCTCATTCTTCTCACGCCGATCACCACTGCTAAACCCGCCAGCGAAACGCCGGAAAATGAAGATCTGCTTGCCGACGACCTCCCCATGGAGGCCGCGAGCGGGGGGCCTATAAGGACGGAACAGACGGGAGAGGCGGAAGATGCCACTCCTGAAGACGGCGGTCTGAGCCGCATGGTTTCCGAAGCGATTGCGAGCGTTGCGATGGCGGAGCCCCCCGCCGAGCCCGCCCCAACGTCCTGGGATAGCGTTTCCTGCGTCGAGCAGGAGACGACGCCTGCAGAGAAAGTGCTGCTCGGCAGCGATGCCAGCGTACTCGACCTTTGGCGGAGCCTCGTGGCCCGCTCTCCGCGCGTCGAGACGGTGTCGGATATTCTGACGCTGATCGAGGAATTCCTCGCGGCAAGCAGCAAGGAGGGGCAGCGCGGCAACTTCAGGCGTGTCGAAGACAGGGAAGGTGGCGGCGGAGACCGCTCGGAACTCGTCTTGTGACCGAGGCGCCATTGCCTCTGACGCTTGGTTGAGGAGCCCTTGGCAGCTTCGGCGCGAAGACGGTCCGGGGTTTCCAGGCCCTGCACGGGGCCCTTCCTCCAAAGACCGCCGCAAGCGAGCTTGCCCCCACACCCGCGGTCGTCAGGATTATCGGCGCTTCGATCCTGAAGACCTCCGGCAGGGCGGAACACCTTGATCCAATTCGACATCTTTCGCCTAGAAAGCCGCGAGGCGTCATCGCGGCCCTGAAAGAAAAAGCCCTGCCGGCTTGCACCGGCAGGACTAGTCGCTTCGATCCGCATCCCCTTATCCCGGAGGTTCCCGAAGAGATCCGCGGACCTTGAAAGGTCCGCGGCGCCCGATCAGTTCGTCGCGCTGAGCTTCTGGTTATGCTCTTGAAGCGTGCTCGCGATGATGTCGTACCACTCGCCGGTATCACGCATCTCGGTCAGACCGCGGTTGATCATCGCGATGTATTCGCGGCCGAACGGGTTCGACTTGTGCGTGAGCGCCGACAGCGACAGCACCTTGGAGAGGTAGACGTTTTCGACGACGTCGGCTTCGATGTTGAGCGTCTTGATGACGTCTGCGGCCGACTGGACTTCAAGCGCGACCACGTCGACATCCCCGAAGACGAGCTTCTCGAAGCATTCCTCGCGCTTCTTCGGCATAACCATTTCGACCGCCGGCGCGATCAGCCCCTCAACCTCGAGGTCGAACGTGTAGTAACCTTCCGGACGGCAGATCCGGGCACCCTTGTAGTCCTCGTAGGTCTTGGCGTCGGCGAACTTGCCGCCCTTCTTGGCGTAGAAGCCGCTGACCGGTTCGTAAAGCGGCAGGGACGCATCGAAATCGGTGCAGCGCTTCTTCATGCCTTCGGACAGAAGATCGATCTTTTCGCAGTCCGGCACGTACCAGGCCAGGCCGATGTCGAACGCGTTGGTCGGCAGAAGAGCGGTGATGTGGGCGTCCCAGTCGTCCACCCAGTTGACCGAGTATTCGCGGTCGTTGCCGGCACGGTGCAGCGACGTCGTCGCCAGTCGAACAACGATGCCGCCACCCGAAAGTGATTCCTCGGCGAACGGCGCCCAGTCGCCTCCCGACACGAACTTGATCTTCGGCCGGTAGGCGCCAACACTGTTGCCACTCGATGCCTGCGACGTCTGTTCCTCGACCTTGATCGCCGGCGCCGGCGCGTCCGCGCTCAGACGGCCGTCGGCGCAGGGCAGGGCAAGTTGGGTGCCCGGTTCGAGGCCGTTCGGGTTCGCGCCGAGCACCTGCCGGTTGGCGTTGAAGATGATCTGGTAGTCGAGAGAGCCGTAGGCCGCCTTGGCGATGCTGCCGAGCGTATCGCCCTCCTTGACCGTGTAGGTCGTACAGGCTTCCTGAGCCGATGCGCTGGTCGCCATGATGGCGAGAGTGGCGCAGGTCGCGGCGAGTTTAACAATAGTGGCTTGAATTTTCACGATATTTTCTCCTGTTCTGCGGACTATCCGTAGGATCCTTTCTGGCCTGCATCGCTCTTTGCGCAGCGATCTTGCGCGGGATTGCCTGACCGGGAGGTGCCCTGCACCGTGCGGCGCGGCAGGTCCCGATCAGTTTGTCCTTGCCTCCTCCTGTGCCTGCTGCCTCAGACCGTCCGAAACGATTTCGAACCACTCGCCGCTCTGGCGCATGATCGCGAGGCCGGAGTTGATGGTGTCGATGATTTCCCTGCTGTGCGGGTTCGACTTGTGGACGAAGACGCGCAGGGTCTTGATGTATGCGAGGTTCGGGTTCTCGATCACTTCGGACTTGATGCCCAGTTTCGCGATGGCGTCGGACGCGACCTGCACCTCGAGATGCGCGAGATCGACTTCGCCGGTCATCAGGGCCGTGAAGCATTCAGCCACCGTTTTCGGGCGCATGAGGACGACGGCGGTCTCGCTGATGCCGGCGCTCGTCAGCGCGGAGAGGGAATAGCCGTCCGGCCGGCAGATGCGCTTGCCGAGGAACGCGTCGTAGCTGGCGGCGCTCTCCAGCCCGCTGCCCTTCAGCGCGAAGTAGCCGTCGACGATCTCGTAGAACGACTCGCTGTGATCGAAGTCGGTGCAGCGATACGCGTCGGCCGCACTGAGCGCGCCGAGATGGTCGCACTCCGGCAGGCTCCAGGGGAAGCTCGCATCGAAGGCGCCGCTTGGCAGAAGCGTGTCGAGATGCGAGCCCCAATCGTTGACGAAGGCGATCGAAACGTCGGCCTTCGTGTTTGCCCGCACGAGGGCGGTCCGGACCAGCTGCGGCATGATCCCGCCGCCGGGCAGGTCTTCGCCGGTGAAGGGCGGATAGTCGTCAGCCGTTATGAACGAAATGGATTCGAGAGGCGCGACTTCTTCCGCCGACGGCACCGCGGCCGCCACTGCCTGCACGGCGGTTTCTTCTTCCGTCGCTGCCGTCTCGGGTTCCACCACTGGTTCGGCGCTTTGCGTGTCGGCGCTCACTTGCGTGCCATCGCAGGGAATCTGCAGCGTGACCCCGACCTCGATCAGGTTGGGGTTGTTGCCGATCACATCGCGGTTGGCGCTGTAAAGGCGCTGGAAATTGTGCGTCCCGAGGGTGGCGAAGGAAATGTTCGCGAGCATGTCGCCCGGCTGCACCGTGTAGGTGGCGCAGACTTCCTGAGCCAAGGCGCCGTGCCCGCCCGCGGAAAGAGCGAGGCAGGTGACGGCAACCGTGTTTCGAAATCGGCTGAGTTTCATCTGACGACCTTCTGTTCGTGCAGGTTCGGTGTTTCCAGTCGCCCGGTCGCGCCACCTGCCTGTTAGAAATTTTTGCTGTGCCGGCAGTTACTTGCCGGCTTTCCGATGACTAACTGACCTTGATTACCGCTACCGAAATGTTGTCCTGATCCGGATCGTCGAGTGACCGGACTGACGCCACGAGAGCCTCGGCCAGGGCCGCACTGCTTTCCTTCCTGTGCTTGTGCACCACGTTCCGGATGTCCTCGTTCGTGAGGAACTGGAGACCGTCGCTGGATGCGATGACGATGTCACCCGGCAAGAGCTTGAGCGGCGCCTTGCCGAAGTCGATCCGCGGGATCGGAGCCCCCATGAGAACCGACGTCAGGCAGTTGCGGTCGGGGTGGTTGCGCGCGGTGTCGGGGTCGAGCATCCCGGCGCGCACCATCATGTCTATCTGAGGCCCCATGGAATGGTCCTCGTTGACCTGCCGCAGGCCGTCTTCGCTGAAGACATAGAGAGGCGAGTCTCCCACCGACAGCCAGTGCAGCCGGTCCTCTAGCAGGAATGGCGTGATCAGCGTCGTGCCCATCCCCATCATGTCCCGGTTTCTCGAGATGTAGGCCGCGATCGAGGCGTTGGCGCCAGTTGCCGCGTCATGCAGGATGCCCGGAATATCGTCGTCGCTTACTTCGCCCGAAGCGAGCCTGACGCTGAGCCTCCGGCCGACCTCCTCGACGACGAGGGAACTGGCGACATCCCCCGCGGCGTGGCCGCCCATTCCATCCGCCAGAACCGCGAACCCGATCGGGCAGTTCGCCGGAAACGTGACAGCCACCGCGTCTTCCTGGTAGTCGCGCTTTCCCTTGTCGAGCGCGGTCGCCACATCGTAACGCATCAATGCGCCCTCTCTCTTATTCGTCATCCCAGGAGAAATCCCCGCCGCAGAGCGCCACGAAGGCCAGCGTCGTTTCTCCGATCCGGATCAGGTCGCGATCTTTCAGGGCTTCCGTGGCGAGCACCGGCTTGCCGTTCAGGCGAACGAGGTTCGTCTTGCCGCCGTGGCCCAGGTAGAACTTGCGCTCCTCGTCATCGAAGGCGATGGCCGCATGGTTCGAACGCGAGATGCTGGTGTCGCCGAAGTCGAGCTGGATCGCCTGGTCCTCGCCCCGGCCGATCTGCGAAACGCCGGCCTGCAGGGGGAAGGACGTGCCGCGGCCCGGCCCCTTCATGACGACGACCCAGCCGAAGGGAAATTCAGCGCGGCCCGGAGCCGGCTTGGCCGCAGCACCTTCGGCGAAGATGTCCTTCATCGTCATGCCAGGTCGCTGGAAGCCCAGGAAGGTCGTCTTGACCCGGCTCGATCCGCGACCGGGCGCCACATCGGGGGACGATGCGGCGGCGGCCGGCGCGGCTTCAAGCGCTGCCGCGACTGTCGTTTCCACGGGCCGTTCCAGCTCTTCGGCGAAGGGCATGGCCTGAGCGCTCCGCAGTTCGGGTGCCCGTTCGCTTCCGGCGGCGGAGTTTGCGTTCCGGATCGATGAAATCCGTTCGAGGATCCGCGCTTCGAAAGCGTCCTTCGCTTCCCGCGGAGCGCCCTCTGGCGCGGCATTCGCCCGAGCCTCGGCCTCTCCTGCGGACCTGTCGGCCGACGACTGCCGAGACTGATCGCGCCTCGAGACGAGATCGAAGGAAAAGCCGCGCTCTCCGAGTCCGGGAATGTGCCGCATGCGCATTTGTACGTCCCTTGCTGTTTGGGTTGGCTTCCGCGGCACGCGCGGGAAATCTTTACTGCACTTGCAGAGGTGCCGGCCCGGCTTCCGGGCTGGCCGCATGCCGGCCGTCAACTCGCCGGGACGAGAGCCATCCTCACGCTCAGGCGTTGTTCGCCGCGGAGGACTTCGAGCCGTGCGTCGGCGATCCCCCGGCCGACCAGCGCATCCATGAGCCGCTCCGCTGCGTCGGCGGTGTCGAACACGGTTCCCGTCGTCGTTTCGCGCAACAGGATGTCGCCCGCCCGCAGTTCGGACTTGCCTGAGGCATCGACTCCGGTCGTGACGGTTTCCCAGGCACCGTCAGCCATGCGGCTTTCCAGGCTGATCGTGTTCGCAAGGCCGATGCGCCTGATGGCGGGAACGGCCAGTTCGACGTTGTCGTAGGCGGACGCGCCGGGGATCTTGACCCGAAGCTTCGTCTGAAGCGCGCCGCCCTTGGCGGTCTTCATGTCCGTCAGGATCTGCGACCCGAGATCGGCGCTGTCGGCAATGGTCTTCCCGTTAACCGAGAAGATCATCGTTCCGATCTTGAGCCAGCTTTCGGTCAGGGCCGGGTCCGCGTCCGTACCGATCGACCTCACCTGCGCGAAACGGGTGCTGCCCACGGTGCGAATGTTCGAGTCGAAGGGAAGCTTCACGTCCCAAAGCGCGTAGGAGATCTGGCCCTGCGCAGGCGCCACGGCGGATGCCGCAGTGCTGCTTTCAGCGGGCGTTTCGGGGGCTGGGGCGGCGGGCTGGGCGCTTGCCGCTGCCTCCTTCGTCACCGTCGGCGCGGGCGCGGAGCTCGCTGCAGCGGTCTTCGGTTCGGCAGGCGCGGCCACCGCTTTGGCCGGCGCGACGGGCGACGGGGCCGCAGCGACCTTCTTCGGGGCGGCGGCCGGTTCCTCCTTCTTCGGAGCCCCAGCCGGTGCGGCAACGGACTTGGCCGTCGGGGCAGTCGCCGCAGCCGCGGGCTCGCGGCCCGTCATCGTCACGGCGACGCCGATTACCGCGACGACCGCCACCGCGGCGACACCGATCATCAGGCCCTTGCCACCCTTCTTGGCTTCGGCGGATACCTTCGCCTTCGGTGCCGGCACTTCCTTATTCGGCGCGGCGGGTTCGACACCGCCCTTCGACACGGGCCGTGCTTCGGCCAACGGCGCAGCGGATCCATCGAGCATGGCAAGCCATTCCTTCGCCGACTGGATACGGTTCTTGGGGATGGTGTTCATGACCTTGTCGATGGCTTCGAGGAAACCCGGCGGATAGCCCTCGAAACGGCCCGCGAGGGCTTCGTAGGGGTCGGGCTTGCCTTCCGCGATCGCCGCCAGGCGCACCTGGCTGTTCGCCGGAGGCTGGCCGGACACGAGGTGCGTGATCGACGCGCCGAGGGCGTAGAGATCGCTCCACGGGCCCTGTTCGCTGCCCGCGATGTAGAACTCCTGCGGGGAGTAACCGTCCTTCACGACCCTCAGAGCCGTCAAGGCGCGGCTTGCCCGGGACGCCTCCTCGCGGGCGGCGCCGAAGTCAATCAGGATCGGCTCCCCGGCTGCATTGACGAGAATGTTGTCGGGCGAGATGTCGCGATGGAGGATTCCGTTTTCATGCACGAAACCGACAGCGCCGAGCATCTTGCGCGTGATCGAAACGACCGCGTCCGGCGCGAACGTGACCTCCGGATCCTCGATCATGTCGAGGAGGTCGCGCCCCTTCACGTAGTCGATCGCCATGTAGGCGGTGTCGTTGTCCTCGAACACCTGGTGCACGCCCACGATGTTCGGATGGACGAGCTTCGAAAGGTTTCGGGCCTCCTGAACGAAGAGCTTGACGATCGAGCGGAACTCGGCCTGATGGGCGCGTGACCTGGCGCCCACGATCGTTGCGCTGCGCCGGCAGAAGGATCCGGGGAAGCATTCCTTGATCACCACGTCGCGGTCGAGGCTGTCCTTCGCCTGATACGTGATGCCAAACCCGCCATGGTTGAGATAGCGGGAAATCGTGTACTGACCCTTGAGAAGCTTGGTCCCGACGGGAAGCTCGTCGACGAAATCTTCTTGCACCGCGGTTTCCGCCACGACTTCCTGCGGTTTCGACATCAATTCCCCCACGTTTCAGCACTCTCGACAGGCGATTGAAACGCGTGGCAGCGCTGCCTTTCCTTCACTGCCATACTCGTGAAATCGAACAAAAAATGTGAACTGAGTATTACTTGCACTGGAGGAAAAAGGCCGAATTTGGGCGCAACATGGACCCAAAACGGTTTCGCGCCCCTAAGGCTGACAAGTCAGTAATACTTCCTTGGTTTTTTTCGCCGCCGCCAGAAGATTCGCACGGCCGGACGGCACGAGAGCACAACCCAAAAGCGACTCTTTGTCGTTTTTTGCCGTCAAGCGATTCGCCGCAGGGGACCTCCCCCTGTCATTCGAATCGGGATTCGAACGGCAGCCTCGGCCGAGACACCGGGCGCCGGTCCGCAGCGGGTCCAAAGGCGCCAGCCCGCATCACGGATGAGAGCCCCTGTTTGCACCGGGCATATCGACCCGGCTCCGCGTTCCACTTTCGAAGTTCGCGCTCATCCGGATGGCGGCGATATACAGCGGATGACCCCGATTGACGGCGCGCAACGGCCCGATCGGGCCACGGATAGGGGGCCTCTTTCGCCTCATCTTCATCAGATCCGCGGGCCTGGCGGAATTCTCGCCAGCGGCCACGGATTGGTCCCGAGGACAAAAGGGATCTCACGATGAAGCCCGGTCGTGGCGCTTCCCGGACGGATGCCCCGCGTCAGGTGTTCGCAGTTCTCGAGGCGGCGTCAGTGCGCGCCGCCAAATGCTCCGGCCCTGACGTCGTAATCCACCGCGATGCCGTAGTCGGGGTCGTCGTCGCTGTCGATCATGAGCTGTCCCGCGCGGTTCAGCAGACGGTGGCAATCGCGGCTCAGGTGCCGAAGGGCGAGCGACTTGCCCCGCGCCTCGTACCGCGCGGCGAGCGCCTCGACCGCAGCAAGCGCGGATTGGTCGGCCACACGGCTTCCGGCGAAATCGACAATGACGCGATCAGGGTCATCCTCGGGCGTGAAGAGTTCGGCAAACCCGTCAGCCGACCCGAAGAACAGCGGCCCCTCGATCTGGTAGAGCTTGGCCCCGTCATCCGTGAAGCTGGTGCGCGCCTGGATGCGCTTGGCGTTTTGCCAGGCATAGGCCAGCGCGGAAACGACGACCCCGGCGACGACCGCGGTGGCAAGATCGGTCGCCACGGTGATCGCGGTCACGAGCACGATCACGACCGCGTCCGCCTTCGGCACGCGCCGCAGGATGCGGAAGCTCTGCCAGGCGAAGGTGCCGATCACCACCATGAACATCACCCCGACGAGCGCCGCGAGCGGGATCTGCTCGATCAGCGCCGACCCGAAGAGGATGAACGACAGGAGGAACAAGGAGGCGGCCACGGCGGCAAGGCGCGTGCGCCCGCCCGAGCTAACGTTGATCATCGACTGGCCGATCATCGCGCAGCCACCCATGCCGCCGAAGAAGCCGGTCACCGTGTTGGCCACGCCCTGGGCCACGCATTCCTGGCTGGCGCCGCCGCGCTTGCCGGTGATCTCGCCCACGAGGTTGAGGGTAAGAAGGCTTTCGATCAGCCCGATCGCCGCGAGGATCACCGCGTAGGGGAGGATGATTTCGAGCGTCTCGAAACTCAGGGGAACGGAGGGCAGGTGAAAGGCCGGCAGCCCGCCTTGGATCGAGGCGAGATCGCCGACGCGCGGCACGTCGATCCCGAACGCGATGACCAGCGCGGCGATGATCGCGATGCCGGCCAGCGGCGCCGGGATCGCCCGGGTCAACCGCGGCATGACCCAGATGATCGCCATCGTCGCGATGACGAGTGCCAGCATCGTCGCAAGCGGCCAGCCCATCATCCAGGCATGCCCGCCCTGCCCGTCCGGGATGCGAAATTGTTCAAGCTGTGCAAGGCCGATGACGATGGCGAGTCCGTTGACGAAACCCAGCATCACGGAATGCGGCACGAGGCGGATGAACTTGCCGAGCCTCAAGAACCCGGCGGCGATCTGGATGAGGCCCATCAGGACCACGGTCGCGAAGAGGTAATCCACCCCGTGCGACGAGACGAGGCTGACCATCACGACGGCCAGCGCCCCGGTGGCCCCGGAGATCATCCCGGGCCTGCCGCCGATGAGCGCCGTGATCAGCCCGACAAGGAACGCCGCGTAGAGACCGACCAACGGATGCACTCCCGCCACGAACGCGAAGGCCACCGCTTCCGGCACGAGTGCGAGCGCCACGGTCAGACCGGACAGAAGCTCGGTCCGGATGGCCGCGACAGAAAGCGGGAAGGCAGGCGCATGGGGCGGCGATACGGCGGCGGCAAAAGCCGCGAGCGCGGAGCGGGTCATCGGAGTCCTCGGGGAATTGATCTGTTCGCTGCGGGCCGTTTAACGGCAAATGGCGGCAGACGAAACCCTGCGGCGCGATTTTGCGACCAAGCCATGTCGGATTCGTCTTTGCTCGATCAATGGTCGCCGTTCCAGTCCTCCAGCCGCTCGCGCATGCGCCGATGGTGATCGCCGGTCCAGTAAACGCGCCCGCAAGTCGGGCAGGCACGGACCGGACCGCCGAGAGTCCGTACCTTCGCCGGCAGAGCGGCGGTTTCCTTCTCCGTCGCGGGGCGCAATGGGGTGTTGTCGACGACACAGCGGCTGAAGGGCGCGTGGAGCCAGTCGATGCCGAGTTCCCGTTTCAGTTCGCGCGCCTGCCCTTCGGTCGTTTCGGCTCGAAGCACCAGAATTCGCCCCCGCGCCGCGTTCCTCTCTGCCATGCGGCGATCGCGGGTCAGAAGCAGGCGGCGCTCGTTGGCCGCGACGTTCAACAACTTCGCGTCGTCGGATTCCTCATCCGCCAGCAGGGCGTCGTGACCGGCCGCCCTGAGCCAGCGCGCAAGCCGGCCCAGCATCGCATCGCAGAGGAACCCGTCCGCGCCCATTCGGCCCTTCACCCCGTCAGCTGCCCGAGAAACCGGATCGTCGCGATACCTGGCGTCTTGCGCAAGCCCGTGCCGGCGCGGTCGTATCCGGATTGTCCCGGCGCCCGGAGCGCGGCAGGCCGTGCTGCGCGACATCGCTGCCTCGGACGGGATGAACGCCCGCTCTAGTTTGCAGGATCCAACGCGAGCGCCGCTTTCGATGCCTCGCGGCCAACATCCGCAACGGTTTCGGATATCTGCGCTTTCGCCCCGCGCCAAAGGTCCGAGGTGGTCTTTGCCAAGGACGTCAACCGCTCTTCATTGCCCTCGCTTTTCAGAAGTTCCTCGGCCTCGATCAGGATTGTTCGCACGGCCGAGGCGCCGACGATCGCCACTGCCCCTGCCAGCCGATGCGCCTCAGCCTTCAGCGCACCAAGGTCCCTTGCCGTGTCGGCAGGTTGCTCGAGCCGCTCAGCAAACGCCGCAAGCTCCGCCGTGATTTCTTCCAGCAGGGTTTCGGTGCGGGTCGCGCCCAAAAGCTCGACGAGTTCTTGCGCGGTCGCTCGGTCAATCGCATTCGCGATGTTGGACTGATCGCGCGTTGCCTTTGCCGTCAAACCCGCAATCAGTTCACGCAGCTTCTGCCGCGATATGGGTTTCGCGATCGCACCGTTCATTCCGGCCTGCAGGAAATTCTCCACCTCGGCTTTCTGGACATGGGCCGTGACCGCAATGATCGGGGTATTTCTGCATGGACCGCCGGACTGCCTGATCGTGGCTGCGGCATTCACGCCGCTTACCTTCGTGACACTCAGCGCGGGCGCCTCGACGAAACCGATGATAGTCAGTTCGCCCGAGTTGGCATCCTCGAGCATGTTCCGGTTAACGGTATTCGTGATGACGGCCGAGACGTTGTAGGTTCAAGGCTCAAGCGCATCGCCCTCAGGAATCTCGAGAGACCAGGTACCAGTTTCGGAGACGCAGTTGAGGCCAGCCTCATACGTGTACCGGATGCCGTTTACCGTGACGGTCAGGTATTCGTTCTCGCCAAGCGTCGCCGTTCCGGTCACGATCGGGGTTGTGTCGGTCGTGGTCAGATAATCCGTGCCCACGGGGCCGAACGGCGGCAAGGTTCGTGTGTACGCCAGGTACGAGTTCAATGACTCGAGAACTCCGACCATGTCGTTGGATCCGGAAACGTCATCGCCAGTGTTGATACCGAGAGCGGCAAGGCTTTCCGTGATCTCGAGGAAGCCGTAGTTCGAGCCGGCGTCGAGGGTGACGTAGTCGCCTGGGTCGGGAGTGGCCGTGACCGGAAATGAGAAGGTCTGGAAATACGGGCTGCTGCTGTCAGGCGTAAAGCCGAATACCTGCAGATCGTTTCCCTGCTTGACCTTCCAACTGATCGATCCGGGGACCCTGTATTCCGCACCACCCACGATCAGGACAAGGTCGACTGGAATGTCGTTGCCTGTCGGAGACTCGAATGCAACTCCTGAACTGTTCTGCTGAACAAGGGCGGCTTCTGCGGAGAAATCGGCGAAGACCACGACGTTATCGGCTTCCCGGTTGCTGCTGCCATAACGGCCGACGAAACCCTCGACGAACGTTACAGAGACGCTTTCGGCGGAAGCTGCTGACGCGATGGCTGTCAGAAAGCTGGCGGCGAAAAAAAGTACAACACTTCTGAACACTTCCGACTCCGGTTCGAAAACTCAGTCGGAAGATCTAGTACCGCGTCATTGAATGGCTGGTTGAGCGATCAAGGCTGTTTGTCGACATCTTTAGTCGTCGTGCTTCTGCGCCTTGGTATGGACGAAAGACGTGTATCCATCGACCTCTATCCATCGACCTCGGCCGGCAATGGCCGGAAAGTCGAAAACCGACTCTCTCCAGGACGATGGGATCGATTGTTCCGGTCGCCAGTTCCAGCAGCTGAACCTGTCCGTCACGAAGAGCCAAGACTGGCTCCTCAGTGGCCTTGCAGAATGGCCGGGCCGCCGTCAGGACGGACCGGCCCAGATCTCGGACTAGATGCTGTCCAGCCGAACCGGTGCGCCACTTTGCGCCGAGAGCGTGGCGGCTTCGGCCATGGCAAGCGCCGCAACACCGTCGTCGAGGGTCACGGGAAGGGGGCCGCCGCTCGTCACCGCTTCCACGAAGGCGTACCATTCCGCCGCATATGCCGGCATGTAGCGCTCAAGGAAGAAGTAGGTCGGCTTGGCCCCGGTGACGCCGTTGACCGTGGATTTGACAACGGTGTTTTCGAGCATGTTCTGCGCCTGAAGAAGCCCTTCGGACCCCAGAAGCTCGACACGCTGGTCATAGCCATAGACCGCGCGGCGCGAGTTATTGATGACGGCGATACGGCCGTCGGCATAGGTCAGCGTGACCACCGCCGTGTCGACGTCGCCCGCCGCGCCGATCTCGGGATCGACGATGGAAGATCCCACCGCGGACACCGACACCGGCGCTTCTCCCATGATGAAGTTCGCCATGTCGAAGTCATGGATCATCATGTCCCGGAAGAGACCGCCCGAGACCTTGATGTAGGCGACCGGCGGCGGGGCCGGGTCGAAGGAGGTGATCGCCAGCAACTCGGGTTTGCCGATCTCGCCCGCTTCAAGCGCCGCCTTGAGCGCCCCGAAGTTCGGGTCGAACCGGCGGTTGAAGCCGATCATCACCGGCTTGCCGTTCGCCGCCGCGACTTTCTGGCAGGCACGGGCGCGTTCGAGGCTCAGGTCCACCGGCTTTTCACAGAGAACGGCCTTGCCCGCAGCGGTCGCGCGCTCGATCAGGTCGGAATGGGTATCCGTCGAGGTCGCGATCAGGACCGCGTCAATGGCCGGATCGGCGATGATAGCGTCGGTGTCCCGCGCCTCGGCGCCATACTGGGCGGCCAGCTTTTCTGCGGCAGCCTGGTTGATGTCCGACACGGCGACAAGCGTGCTGCCGGGATGCGACGAGATCGCCGTCGCATGAACACCGGCGATGCGGCCAGCACCGAGAAGTCCGACTTTGAGCATTTCGTTCAGCCTTTCAGGTATGGATCAAAGAGCCTCGGGGGCAGAGGGAAATCGACCGCCCCTCTTGCGCGCTCTGGCGCGCGGCATCGAGGACGGCGAGGGTTCGGGCGCCCTCTTCGGCCGTCACGGGTGGTCGTGCACCGGGCGCTCGCCGGCGAAGATGTCCTGAGCCTGCACGTCGGTCGTGGATGACGTGTAGCTGCCAGGATCTCCGTAAGCCCGGAACTCATGGGCTTCGATGTGGTCGAGCTTGCTGGCCGAGACATGGCTGCGTGCGCACCGTCCTGGTCCATTCGCGAATGCACGCGCCAGATCCTGCCGGGCCGACCATCCTTCACGAGCTTGCAGAGCGTCTGCGTGTCTGCGTCGTACCGGCGGTTCTGATACACCCCTGGCACGACACCCTTCGTTTTCGCCGCGGCATCGAGTTCCATCGCGCCCTCGGCGTTCGGCGCGAAGGGCTTGTCGGCGATCACGTGCACGCCGGCGGCGATGAAGGGCTTGTGGAAGTGACGCCCTTCGGTCCCGTAACCGACGACCCCGATCCGCATGCTCTCAGCCCTTCGCCGCCTTGAGGAAGGCGTCGAACTCATCGTCCCCGATCAGGACGGTGTGTTCCGGCGCGGGATATCCGCCGGAATCGACGTCTGCCCTGAACTCCTTGAACGCGGCGATGCGTTCGTTCTGCAGGCGCTCGAGCTCGGGCGCGAAGTTCCGGTAGACCTTGCCGTGGCGCGGCTTGTGGTTCTTGCCGTAGCCGCAGACGTCTTCGGTGAAGAGGTACTGCGCATCGGCGTATTTGCCCGCGCCCATGCCCAGCATCAGAAGCGAGGAATTCTCGGACAGGAATCTTGCCACGCGGTCCGGCACCACTTCGAGTTCGGCACCGAAGACGCCGATTTCCTCGAGTTTCTGCGTGTGCCGCCACAACGCCAGCGCCTCGTTCGAGGTCTTGCCCACGGCGCGCCAGCCGGTCCAGCTGATGTAGGACGGGATCAGACCGATATGGCCGACCACGGGGATGTGGTTGTCGGCGAGGGTCTTCTGGATGTCATAGGAGGCCGAGCAGTAGAACGCATCGCCGCCGAAGCCGGCATAATGGAACGCGGCGCGCAGGTAGTCTTCCGCCGTCGCGAGGGGCCGGCCGTTGAAGCTGCCCCACCCGCCGTAAGGCAGGCCGACCTGGACAAAGCAGTCGCCCGCGGCCTCGCGCATTTCCGGGCCCCAGAAACGGCCTTCGATGGACAGCATGTGGATGCCCGCCGCGCTTGCCGCGGCGGCCTCTTCGAGCGTCGTGACATAGAGCATGGAGATCTTCTCGCCACGCTTCTTCATGTTCCGGAGGTCCTCGACGTGAGGACGGTTGTGATACATGCCCATTCCCTTCTCCCCGTTCAGAGCGTGAACGCAGCGCGGAAGGCTTCCAGCGCCGCTTCCGGGTCGTCGGCGGCGAAGGCTTCCATGCCTACCGGACCGGCGTAGCCCATTTCCTTCAGGGCCTTCGCGACGCCTGCATAGTTGATCTCGCCCGTGCCCGGCTCGCAGCGGCCGGGATTGTCCGCCACCTGGACCTCGCCGATCCACGGCAGGCACTTCTTGCACCAGCGCACGAGATCGCCCTCGCCGATCTGGGTGTGGTAGAGGTCGAGGTTGATCCGGAGCTGTGGACGATCGACAGCAGAGACGAGCGCCAGGACGTCCCCCGTGGACCCGAACGGGCAGCCCGGGTGGTCAAGAAGGTTGAGGTTCTCCAGCGTGAAGACCACACCCTCTTCTTCGGCCATGTCGCAGATGCGGTTCAACGTATCGCGCGCCTTCAGCCACATGGCGCCCGTGACCACGTCGTGCTGCCAGATCGGGATGCCACCGTCGCCGAGGCCCGTGCCGTGCAGATTGAGACGCTGGACCCCAAGGCGCTTGCCCACCTGCGCCGTCTCACGCGCGGACCTGAGAAGCATCTGGGCGCCATCGTCATCCGCCAGACGGCCCTCGAGGTAACCGTTCATGATCGTGAAGGTGGCGCCGGTTCTTTCCAGCGCGTCCAGATCATGCGCGGGCCAGTTCCAGAGGCCGACCCCAAAGCCCATCTCTTTCAGCCGGCTCGCCCGCCAGTCGATCGGTTTGTCCTGCCAGAGCATTTCCGCGCAGGCGGCGAGGGAGAAATGTTGCGTCATTTTCCGTCAGATCTCGATCATGACCCGGCCGTTCTCGACCCTGGTGGCATAGGTGTGGAGGTTCTCGCAGGCCGGGGGCGTCTCGACCTCGCCGGTGGTGACGTCGAAGATGCTCGAATGCTTGGGGCACTCGATGGTGTTCTCGACCACCATCCCGTCGGCAAGATGCACATCCTCGTGCGTGCAATGCCCATCGGTGCAGTAGTATTGGTCCTGGTGGTTGCGGACGATGATGAAGGTCCGGCCGCCGTGATCGAAACGGATCACGTCTTCGGCGTCGATGTCATCGGTGGAACAGGCGTCGATCCAGGGCATGGGTCCCCCTTCAGATGTCTTGTGGTTTGAAATCGGAAGGAGCCACGGGCATGACCCCCTTGAGGAGCGTGACGGATTTCTCCAGCCCCTCGAGACTGTTCAGAAGCACGTCCTCGTGCTCGATCGACAGCCAGCCGTCGTAGCCCGCCATCTTGAGCCGGTAGCAGAACTGCCGCCACCATTCCTCGCCGTGCCCGAAGCCGAGCGTGATGTAGGACCAGCTGCGGGCCGGGATGTTCATGAGGGAGCCGTTTTCCAGAAGCGAGGTCGTCGCCTGCACGGGTGCGTTCATGAACGTGTCCTTGGCGTGGACGTGGTAGACCGCCTCGCCCAGTGCCTCGGCGGCGACCAGCGGGTCCGCTCCCATCCAGAAGAGGTGCGAAGGGTCGAGGTTCGCCCCGACGACGGGCCCGACCGCTTCGCGCAGTTTCTTGAGGGAGGGAACGTTGTAGACGCACTGGTTTCCATGGAGTTCGAGCGCGATGCGCTCGACGCCGCACTCCCTGGCCAGCGCGACGATTTCGCTCCAGAACGGGAGGAGCCTCTCCTCCCACTGGTATTTCAGGATGGCCTGCGTCTCCGGCGGCCAGGATGACACGACCCAGTTCGGCATCGTGTCGGTGGCGTTGCCGGCGGGAAGGCCCGACATGGTGCAGACCGTCTTGATGCCGAGCTCGCCCGCCACGCGGATCGTGTTCTTCAGCCCCTCGCCCTGCGCCGGATCGGTCGGGTGCAACGGATTGCCGTTTGCGTTGAGGCTGATCACCTCGAGCCCGCGGTCGCCAAACGCCTTCAGGAAGGCTTTCTGCGCCGAGGCGTTGCCCAACATGCCCTTCAGATCGAAATGCGGCGCTGTGGACCAGCCACAGGTGTTCACCTCGACGCCCGAGACGCCCATGCGGGCGGCCTGGTCAAGCATCGCCTCGAACGACAGGCCGCCGAGGCTGTCGGATACGAACCCCAGTTTCATGCATAGAACTCCGGCTTTGCGATCATCTCGACAGCGACCTTGCGGCCCTCTTGCAGCGCCTTGACGCCCGCTTCGGCAACGATGGCCGCGCAATAGCCGTCCCAGCTGCTCGAAGCGATGGCCGGGAACTGGCCCGTTTCGACGAAGCGCACGAAGGCGTGGTTCTGGCGGCGGTACGCCTCGGCATAGCGGCCGCGCCAGTCGGCGTCGTAGCGCGTGCTTTGCGACAACGCCCTGTCGAGGCGCGAATAGGCCACGTTGTTCATGGCGATCGAGCCCTTTTCACCGACCAGCTCGGCGCGCACGTCGTAGCCATAGGCAGCGTTGTTGTTGATCTCGATGCTGACAAGTTGCCCGTCGGTGGTCTCCAGAACCATGACGACCGGGGCGACCAGCGCGTCGGAGCGCCGCGGCTGGTAGGCCGAGATCGTCGCGTACTCGGTGTCCAGAACGTGGCGCACCACGTCGAATTCGTGCGGAGCCGAGTTCGTGATGGCCATCGCGCCAGTGAAATCGGCGGCGGGCGTTTCCACGTTGCGGTGGAAGTTGTGCATCATCAGGGCACGGCCCAGCGTGCCTTCGGACAGCGCCTGCTTCATCTCGACATAGGACTGGTCGTAACGGCGCATGAAGCCCACCTGGACGAACTTTTCGCCCGCCTTCTGTTCGGCCTCCATCACCTCGAGGCATTCCGCCGAGGACTGCGACAGCGGCTTCTCGCAAAGCACCTTCTTGCCGGCCCTGATGCAGGCCATCGACAGCGGCGCATGGGTGAAATCGGGGCTTGCCACGATAACCGCGTCCACGTCGGCGCGCGCGATCACCGCTTCGGGGTCCGTGGCGGCATCCGCCGCTCCACAGGCATCGGCGACGTTGCGCGCCCGGCCCGCGTCCATGTCGCACACGACCTGCAACGCGGCGCCGGGCAGGTTCCCCGCCACGATCCGGGCGTGGTCGGCCCCCATGATTCCCGCACCTATGACGGCAATACGGACAGTCATCTCTGTTCCCTTTCTTTGGGTTGACCGGCGACCCGGCCCAGGCCGGGTCGCCGCGGGAGGAGAAGGGGACGCAAAGCACCCCCTCAAGGGAGAAGCTATCAGTGCCTGGGCGGCGGTGGATGGCCTTCGTGGGTATTCATGTAGCCTTCGATCTCGGATTCGAGGCCAGCCATGGTTTCACCGCCCGCCATCAGGTCGGTGATTTCTTCCCGGGTCTTTTCACCCTTGCGGAAATCTGCGGCGATGGCACCACGGATGAGCACCGCGAAGTGATCGCCGACGGCCATCGCGTGCATCACCTGGTGGGTGATGAAGATCACCGCCAGGCCACGGCGCTTTGCCTCGTTCACGATGCGCAGCACATGGGCGGCCTGCTTCACGCCGAGCGCGGCGGTCGGCTCGTCAAGGATCAGCACGCGCGCGCCGAAATGCACCGCGCGGGCAATTGCGAGCGACTGGCGCTCGCCACCAGACAGGCCGCCGACCAGCCGGTCGCCGTCGTCGATCCGGGTGATGCCGAAGTCCTGAACCGCCTTGATGGCGATCCGGTTGGCCGTCTTGCGGTCGAATACCTTGAAGGGCCCCCAGCCCTTGGTCGGCTCCACGCCCACGAAGAAAGAGCGGCCGATGCTCATCAGCGGGAAGGTGCCGCCGAACTGGTGCACCGTGGCGATGCCGCGGTCTGCGGCATCCTTCGGCCGGTCGAACGCGACGGGCTGACCATCCATCAGGATCTCGCCGCGCGTCGGCTTGTGCACGCCGGCCAGCGTCTTGATCAGCGTCGACTTGCCGGCGCCGTTGTCTCCCAGAAGGCAGAGCACTTCGCCCTTGTTCACCTTGAGCGAGATTTCGTGCAGCACGTCTATGGGGCCAAAGCTCTTGTCGACGTTGCGCAGTTCTATGACTGGTGTCGTTTCCGACATTTTCAGGTCCTCACTTTTTCCTTGAGGTCGACGCGCTCGTCGCCATGCTGCGGAAGCTCTCGTTCATCGCTACCGCGATCAGGAGCATCACGCCGATGATCAGGTTCGACCAGTTGCGGTCGATGTCGGTGAAGTAGATCCCCTGGCTCACGATCGCGAAGGTCAGCGTCCCGAAGAAGATCCCCACGACCGACCCGAAGCCCCCCGTCAGCAGCACGCCGCCGACGACGACGCTGACGATCGTGTTGAAGATGTAGTTCATGCCGCCTGACACCTGCGCCGAATTGAACAGGATTGCCTGGCACATGCCGACGAAGGCGGCAGATGTGGCCGACAGGACGAACAGGATGATTGTCATCCGGTCGACCGGGATGCCGCAATTGCGGGCGCTTTCGCGGTCGCCTCCCATGGCGAAGAGCCAGTTGCCGTAGCGGCTCTGATGGACGACGAATGCGTAGACCGCAGCGATAAGGATCCACCAGAAGATGATGATCTGATGACTGCCGCCGATCAGCCGGCCGAAGATGAATTTCGACCACTCCGGCGCGGTCAGCGCCACGCTGGCGTCGCCGGTCAGGAGCTTCGAGGCCGACAGGACGACCCCCTGCATCGCAACCAGCGTGCCGAGGGTGATGATCAACGAGGGCACTGTCGTGCGGATGGTGAGAATGCCGTTCACGAGGCCCACGACCACCCCGACCGCCAGTGCGCCGGCCATGCCGTAGATGATCGGCAACTCGTAATACCCGGAGATGATCGCCGTGGTCATGGAACCCGCCGGGATCATCGCTCCGATCGAGATGTCCAGTTCGCCCGAGATCATCAGCAACCCGACCGGTATGGCGACGATGCCGAGATTGGCCGCGAAATTGACCCAACTCGCCGCACCTGCAAGCTTGCCGAGTTCGACCCCCCCGAAGATCACGTAGAACAGGACCACCCCGACGAGGCTCAATACCGAGGCGGCAGCGGGACGGCGGACAAGGGATGTGATCAGATCCATGATTGAGTTCTCACTTCTTCTTCGCCGAATAGCTCAGCGCCAGCGCGCGGAAGGTGTCGTTGGACAGAACGGCCGCCAACAGGAGGGCGCCGATGATGACGGAGCCGATGTTGGGGTCGAGTCCGGAAAAGAAGATGCCCTGGTTCACGATGGCGAACGTGACCGTGCCGGTGACGATGCCGATCACCGAACCCGAACCGCCGGTCAGCAGCACGCCACCGATCACCACGCACATGATCGAGTTGAAGATGAAGGACTGTCCGGTCGCGACCTGCGCGCTTTGGTAGGTCATCAGTTGCAGGATGCCGACGAAGGCGGCGGCAAAGCCCGAAAGCATGTAGAGCGCCACGGTCAGCTGGCGGGTCGGAATGCCCGCGTTTCGTGCACTTTCCCGATCGCCGCCGATCGCGAAAATCCAGTTCCCGACCGGAGACACGTGCAGAAGAAAGAAGACTGAAACAACGAAGGCAGCCCACCAGAACATCGAGACGTTGAACATCCCGCCGATGAAGGTGCCGAGGATCAGCTTCGTGAAGGCATCGGGGACCAGAGAGACACTCGTGGAGCCAACAATCAGCACGGCAAAGCCAAGCGTCAGGCCCATGACCCCGAACATCGTGCCGATGGTGACGATAAGCGAGGGGATCCTCGTGCGTGTGACCAGATATCCGTTGACGAAGCCGACGAGCAGTCCGGTGCCCAGTCCGCACGCGATCCCGACGGGGGCCGGCAGGCCATAATGGCCCGACACGATGGCCGCAGTCATCGAGGATGCCGGAATGACGGAGCCGACCGAGATATCAAGCTCGCCGGCGATCATCAGAAGGCCGACGGGAAGCGCGACGATGCCCACCTCTGCCGCAATGTTGAGCCAGCTGGACCAACCGGGTGCACCAGTGAAGACCGCGCCCCCGAGAAATGCGAAGAATGCATAGACGACGACCAAACCGACGAAGGACCCGGCCTCGGGCCGTCTGGCGAGCATGCTGAGCGACAAACCTGAAGCGCGGCCCTCTGATCGTATGGACATCTGGCTATTCCCTTTTGCGGCAGTCGGCTCGCGCGTCGCGCGACGGACGAGTGCATTCCGTCGGCGGAGCCCGCTGGAACCGAGTAGCAAGCTCACGGCGTTCTGTCCGCCCGCCGCCTCATGTGCGGCGGGCGGAAGCATGGGTCTCAGCGTGCGCCCGCCTTGACGCCTGCGATAACGAGTTCGACGTTGCTCGCATCGATGACGCCCGGGCCCGTAAGGATCTCCCGGGTCGGGATCGTCACGCCGTAGTTGACGAAGTTGTTCAGGATCGACACGGCGAAGAAGCCCTGCTGGTAGCCCTGCTGATCGATCGCGCAGGCTTGGGTGCCCTGCTGGATGTTGTTCAGGATCGAGTCGTTGAAGTTCATCCCGCAGACGTGAACCTGACCGGCTTTGCCGGCCTGAGCGACACCGCTCACCGTCGCGTTCGTGTCGCCGTCGCCGATGGCGAACATGGCGTCGATGTCCGGGTTCTGCAGCAGGTGCGCACGGACAGCCTGCGCAACCGCGGTGGCATCACCGAAGGCCGTGGCGGGAAGCTGAAGAACCGACCCGGTGCCACCGCCGGCGGCAAGACCGTCATTGAAACCGTTGCAGAAGGCTTCGATGTTGGCCGCGCCGGGGAGCGTGTTGACGCAGGCACCGTTCTTGTGGCCCGCGTTGGAGAGGTACTCGCCGCCCGCGTAGCCGGACTTGTAGTCCACGGCGCCGACGTAGTTCATCGCGCCCAGGCGGTCAGCCGCCTCGATGCCTCCGGCGTTGTAGATGACCAGGGGTATCCCGGCAGCCACGACGGCCTCGAATGCCGGGTCCATCGCCTCGGGCACCCAGTCCGGTCCAACAATGGCGTCGGCGCCCTGGTCGATGGCCTGACGGATCAGTTCCGCAGCATCGGGTCCGAGGTTGTCGTAGTTCTGGGGGCCAAGCCAGGTGACCGAGCCGCCTTGGGCCTCGGCAACCTTGCCAGCATCTTCGGCGCCCATCTTGACGCGCGACCAGAACGGATCGTCGGGCTTGCCACCGATGACGAAGATGTCCGCGGCCATCGCGTTCGTCGCGATGATGGCCGTCGTCGCTGCGGCAACAAACGTCTTGCTCAGTTTCATTTTCAGGTTTCCTCCCTGGTGGTTGGCGCCGCTACCGTGCGCCGATTGAAAACTTTGGGGATTTCTGCCCGGCCGCGCCTCCTCGACCGACCGGGCGTATATCGTCACTCGGCCGCGGTGTTTGCCGCCTTCCTGGCGTTCGCGCGCTCTTTCTTCTTCCGGAAGCGTTCCTTCATCCGCTCGTCGGCTTCCTTCGTACCGTCGTGCCAGGTGCCGAACCACTTATCGAGCGGGATCACCCCGTCGCCGCCGTAGTTCACCTCGAAGTACTTGTGGTGCAGGTAGTGGGTGTAGGCGTGGCTATCCATCGCGCGCTCGTCGGTCAGTTCGAGCTTGTCGAAGCCGATGTGCCCGACGACCGCGCCATAGGCCGTGCTCGTCAGCTGGAACATGGCGACGAAGGGGTTCGACGGGATCAGGAGGTGCCACATCATCTCGGAGAAGAAGAAGGCGGCTTCGACGGGATGCATCGACATCGACGACCACGGGCTCGGGTTGATCGAGTTGTGGTGGACCGAGTGGATCCACTTGTAGAGCGCGCCCTGGTGGATCAGCCAATGCCCGCAGAAGAAATGCACCTCGTGGATCGCGGGGGCGAGGAAGATCAGGATGGCGAGCCACAGCCAGTGGCTTTCAGGGCTGAGCCAGAGCGCGTAGCCGTTGGCGAAGCACCACAGCGTGAACACCTCGATCAGGGTCCACAGCGGGATCGAGATCAGGAACGTGCGCAGGAAGTTGTCGATGTTCTGGCTCTTGAACCAGAAAACGTCGGACGGGTTGTCGGCCGGGAACTTGTGGTTGTACTTGAACCGCGTGCCCTGCTTGCGCTTGATGTAGTAGAAGAACTCGATCGAGCCGTAGAACAGGAAGATGCCCCCGGCGTTCACGGCATAGAGCCAGAGGCCCCAGCCCCACGACATGGTCTTCATGGTGTCCCACTCGGGCAGGACGAAGTACCAGTAGGCCAGCGTCACCAGCATGAAGATCGTGTTGTGCGGCCAGATGTAGCCGACCAGCCACTTCCCGATCTCGCCAAACTTGCCGGTCCAGAAAGGCGCGACTTCCAGCGGCTTGTTCGGGGCCCAGTTCCCACGCTTGTCGCGGGTCCCAAACTTGAGATCGTCCATGTGACAGCTCCTCTCAATCATTGCCGCCACGACTGTGAGTCAGGTGCGGCGAGACGTCGCAACTGAATGACCGTTTGACATAGATCAAATCAAGCCTAAGACTGTCCGAAAGAGATTTTCATTTCATTTTGCCTCATATTGGCAGAAGACATGAAACAAAATGAAGGCATTGCCAGATGGTGGCACGACCGACAATCAAGGATCTTGCGGAGGCGGCCGGCGTTTCGGTCTCGACGGTGAACCGCGTCATTCACGAGGCCGGAGCGGTTCGGCGGCCCACCCGGGAGCGTGTTCTTCATGCCGCTGAAAAGATTGGGTTTTATGGCCTTGGATCGATCGAACGTTCGATCCTCGACAGCCGGGAAACGCATCGCTTGGGCATCCTGCTGCAGCAAGGCGGCCGGGCCTTCTATCGCGATCTGGGCGAAGCCTTGCGGCGCGCGGCGCGCGAGTTTTCGGATGGCAAGGTGGAGCTGTCACTGGAATTCCTGGACGATTTGTCTCCGGACAATGTCTCAAACCGACTGACGGCCCTGGGGACAAATTGCGAATCCGTAGCTCTGGTTGCGGCGGAGCATCCGCTGGTCTCCGATGCGATCGATTCCCTGATCCGCAAGGGCGTCCCGGTCGCGGGCCTGATCGCGCCTCTGACGGCGCGCGGAAGCGTGGGCTACGTCGGGCTGGACAACTGGAAGGTCGGGCGAACGGCCGCCTGGGCATTCGACAAGATGTGCAAGGCCCCCGGCGAGATCGGCATCCTCGTCGGGAACCACAGGTACCGGAACCAGGAACTCAACGAGAGCGGATTCCGATCATACTTCCGCGAGCATAACTCGGGCTTCACCTTGCTTGAACCACTGTCGACCTATGAATCGGCGGCCGTCGCGAGAGAGATGACGGAGCAGCTTTTCGCCGAACACCCCGACATGTGCGGGCTCTTCATATCAGGGGGCGGCATCACCGGTGCACTCGCCGCAATACGGAGCTGCAAACCCAGGGAGGGCTTCGTGAGCGTCGGATACGAGCTGATCGAACCGACGCGGTCGGGCTTGATCGATGGGTCCCTCACGATGGTGATTTCACACCCGATGGAAGCGCTGGCGAAGGAGACGATCGCGACTCTGGTGAAATCCAAGCGGTCCGGTCCCGACGCCGGGGCGCTGACGGTTAACCTCGGGTTCGAGATCTACACTTCGGAAAATGTCTGATTGTGGTCACGGTGTTGCCGATGCCCGGAAACTGGACAACCCCTGCAATGGAATTGGCGCGCGAGGCTTGGTCCTGCGCGGCCGGCGGTTCGCAACCCGACGACTTGAGGCGGTTAAGGCGATCCTTCCCCTGACTTCCACCAGATCGTCCTGGCCGACATGCGGGGACGGACGGCGTATCGTCAGGAAGAGGGTGGAAGGCCCAGGCAAACTCTGGCGCGAACAGAGTGCCGTGATCGAATTTCGGGTCCGGCAACGGCCCCCGAACCCAGGACATGTGGCGCAATGGATGACCTGAAGCACGGAACTCGGAACAGGCGCGGCGACTGGTCGCCGAACGAACCGCTGAAGGTGGGCCCGTTGCTGGACTGGCCGTGGAGCCCGCTGCGGATCCTGAAATGGCTTCCCGGCTATTTCCTGCCCTGGAACGCCGTGTTCATGGGACTTGCGGCGACGTTCTGGGTCTGGCTGACTCCGGCGCGCCAGACGCTGCAGTCTCTCGAACCGGGTTGGATCGCGTATATCCTGCTGCGCAACTCGGCCCTGATCGTCCTTCTCTACGGTGCGTTGGAACTGCGCCTCTATGTGAAACGGCGCCAGGGAACGCATTTCAAGTACAACGGCAAGTTCCCGTCCGACCACCCGTCCGACGTCTTCATGTTCAAGAGCCAGAACATCGACAACATCATCCGGACCTTTGCCACCGGCCTGCCGATCTGGACCGCCTATGAGGTACTGCTGCTCTGGGCCTGGGCCAACGGATATGGCCCTTGGACCGCCTTTGGTGACAGCCTTTGGTGGCTGGCGGCGCTGGCCCTTGTCCTGCCCCTGTTCCACGAGGCGCATTTCTACTGCATCCACCGGCTTATCCACGTTCCGGTGCTCTACAAGTGGGTGCACTCGGTGCACCACAACTCGGTCAACCCGAGCCCCTGGTCGTCACTGTCGATGCACCCGGTTGAACATCTTCTGTACTGGTCCGGGACCCTGATCCACATCCTCCTGCCCTCGCACCCGCTGCTCGTGCTCTACCACCTGCAGATCAGCGGCACCGGCGCGGTCATCGGCCATATCGGCTTCGACAAGATCGAGACCGGCGAAGACACGGCGATCGACACACACGCCTATGCCCACTACCTGCACCACAAGTACTTCGAGGTGAACTACGCCGACGGGATGCTGCCGATCGACAAGTGGATGGGAACCTGGCACGATGGCACGGCCGAGGCGCAACAGCGGATGAACGAGCGCTTCAAGAAAAAGAAGGCGCGAATGAATTCGTAGTACTCGGGCACTTCACCACCGGGCTTCGTCCCTGAACGCCTGTCCACGTCCGAGACCGCGTCCCATTCGTAGTGGGCCGCTTTCCGGACATCGCCCCGCCTTGAGGTCAGGGTCAGGACGCATCGATCGGCCTGAAGCAGTCGCTTGCGGCCCCGAGGGCCTCGGCTTGCGGGCGGTCCAGTGTGGAATCTTCCGGGGCCGATGAGCTTCGGGCCGCGGATCAGCCAAAGAAAAATGGCCCCAAGACCGAGCTCATCCCCACGGCAACCAGTATCCCGATGACATCAAGCGGAGCGCCGGCGCGAAGCATATCGCTGCGCGTGACGGCCGGGTTGGCAAACACGATCGCGTTGGGCGGCGTCGCGACAGGAAGCATGAACCCGATTGAGGCCGAAAACGCCACAGGCAGCATGAAGACAACGGGATCGACGTTCAGAGACGTTGCGGCCGCTCCGGCGATCGGCAGGAAGATTGCTGCCATCGCGGTATTGCTGGCCAGTTCGCCGATGAAGACCACGAGCGCGGCGATGACGAGAAGAAACAAGAGTTCCGGCAGGTGGGCAAGTCCTTGGATGGTTCCACCTATCCAGGCGGCGAGATCGGTCTGGTCCAGGATTCCGGCCAGCGCCAGCCCCCCGCCAAAGAGAACCAGCACGTCCCAACGCAACGTCGCCGCCGTCTCCCAATCGAGCAATTGCCCACCATTCCCGGAGGGCACGAGGAAGAGGGTCATCGCGGCCAGCATGGCAATGCCCGCGTCCGTGAGCACGATAGCGGGAAAGAACCACTCGATCAGCGGCCGGGAGATCCATGCCAGCGCCGTCAGGCCGGCGATGAGCGCCACGCGACGCTCCGCAATGCTCATGGCTTTCTGGCGGCCATCAAAGGACGCTGCAAGTTCACGCCGATCCAGCCCGGGCGTGAGGCGTGCCAGGACAAGCCAGGAGAGCCCCAACAGGATCACCGCGACAGGCACCCCGACCGCGGCCCACTGCGCGAAACCCACGTCGAGCGAATAGGCCGTGCTGACATAGGCGGCGAAGATCGCATTCGGGGGCGTTCCTATCAACGACCCCATACCGCCAATCGTGGCGGCGAACGCGACGCCAAGCATCAGCGCCGTTCCGAACGCCGGTCGATCGCTCTGCGATGCGGCGATCGAGCCGGCGATCGGCGCAACCACCATCGCCGACGCCGTATTGCTTATCCAAAGACTTAAGAAAGCCGTCGTCAGCATGATCGCCGCGAGGACACGACCGGGGCTCTTTCCGGCGACACCCAGAAGGGTAAAAGCCAGCCGCTGATGCAGCCCGGATTTCTCGATCGCCTTCGCCAGCAGGAAGCCTCCGAGAAAGAGAATGATCAGGGGGTGGCTGTAGGACCGGGCAACATCGCCGAGATCCGCGATCCCCAGAACCGGCGCCGCGGCAAGCGGCAGAAGCGCCGTGGCGGCAAGTGGCAATGCCTCGGCAAGCCACCAAAGCGCCATGGCGAGCGCGAGACCCGATGCCAGCCAGGCGGCGTCGGCCATGCCGTCCGGCGCCGGCAGGAAGACAGGCGCGATCAACAGCAACAAACCTGCAATTCTTGCCAGCGGCTTCAGTTTCATGCCTGCAGATTAGCAGCGTCGGATCGGGAGAACAGCCTCGTGATCCAGCCGCTCCACAAGCCTCCGTTCGAACTCCGCGGCCGTGAAACCGAGGCGCGAAGTCCCGACGGCGGACATGACGGGCCGCCGCTCGGCATCCATGGCCGGTGGTCAGAGTCCAGAAAGGTCGGAAGGGGGACACTCGACATGATGATCTCGAATGCCCAGTTCGCGGCCGTCGCTTTGTTTCGACTGCGAACGGTCAACTGATCATGCTGGTCGCTCCTGTCACCGATGCCCCTATTCTGCAGCGCGATACCCTTTTCTTTCCTGGGAGAATTTCCATGAGCGCCCACCTGATTCATGATGTCGAAATTCACGATCCGCGCACCTTCCGCGCACCTACGGTGAGTTCATGGAGCGCGTGAAGCCTCTCGCTGAGTCACTTGGTGGTCAGTACCTGGTCCGGGGCGGCTCTCATGAAGTTCTGGAAGACGACTGGAAACCGACCAGGCTTGTCCTGCTGGAGTTTCTGCACATCGAGACCGCTCGAAAGCTCTTTAGCAGCGATGAATATGCCCCACTGAAACACTTGCGCCAGAGTTGTTCCTCAGGCCATGTCGTGATTGTCGAAGGGCTATGACGTCGGGCCGGTTCGGCCGTCGGCGCTTCGATTTCGACACAGATTTGGGTCCGCACCGAGCGCGAAGCGAGCGCGCGGCGGATGTTCTGCTGTCTCGCCTGAGCCATATCGGCGTTCCCGTCGACAACCAGCCTGTCCGCTTCGCCACGATCACGGCCAAGGACGCCTGATCCGGTCAGAGCAGAGCCGAGGGATCTCCACGGCGATGCGTGGCATGACGCGCGCTTTGAACCTGACGGCGTTACCGGAATCTTGCCGCCACGGAATAGAACGCCCGTCTGAGACGTTATTCAATCAGCGCACATCAAGTGCGCCGTGCGAAAAACAAACGGGAGGAACACCATGGCCCACGACGGCAACGGCACAAAGGATCTGAGAAAACTCTTCGCGGAGGACCCCGAAGCGGCGGATCTCGAGGTCTTCGGGCGGCGGTCCCACCCGGACCGGCGGGGGTTCCTCAAAGGCGCCGGGCTGGCGACGATGGGTGCCGCAGTCGGGATGACCATACCGTTCCACCGCAACATTCCCCAAGGCTTCATCCCCGCCGCTTTCGCGCAGGACAACGTCCTGGCCGGGAAGGACGGTCTCACACTGCTCAACGACCGCCCGGTGAATGCCGAGACCCCGCCGGAACTTCTCGATGACGCGATCACGCCCACGAACCGTCACTTCGTCCGCAACAACGGGCTCGTGCCGGACGATACGAGCGCGGACAACTGGACCCTGACGGTCGACGGCCTGGTCGACAACCCAATGGAGATGTCCATCGCCGACCTCCAGAACCAGTTCGAAGTCGTGACGATGGCGCTTACCATCGAATGCGGAGGCAACGGGCGCGCCTTCTTCGACCCTCCGGCAAGCGGCAACCAGTGGACTTACGGCGCCGTGGCCTGCTCGGAATGGACAGGCGTGCGGCTGAAGGACGTTCTGGAAGCCGCGGGCGTGAAGGACGGTGTCGTCTATACCGCCCATTACGGTGCGGATGCCCATCTTTCCGGCGACGCGTCAAAGCTGCCGATCTCGCGCGGGGTGCCCATCGAGAAGGCCCTGACGGACAACATCCTCATCGCCTTCCGGATGAACGGCGAGGACCTTCATCCCATGAACGGCGCGCCGCTGCGGCTGGTCGTGCCCGGCTGGCCGGGGTCCTGTTCGCAGAAATGGCTGCGGCGGATCGAGTTGCGCGACGTCGTCCATGACGGCCCGAAGATGACCGGGACCTCCTACCGGGTTCCCGCCTATCCGGTCGCGCCGGGCACCGATGTTCCGGAGGAGGATTTCCAGATCATCGAACGCATGCCGGTCAAGTCGCTGATCACCTTCCCGGCGAATGGCGCCGAGATCGGGATGGCGAGCGAGGTTCGCGGGCACGCCTGGTCGGGTGACCGCAGCATCGATCGCCTGGACATCTCGATCGACTTCGGCGCGACGTGGCAAAGCGCCGAGCTTGACGCGCCAGCCAACAGCGGCGCGTGGCAGAACTGGCGCTCGAACGTCACCTTCCCGCAGGCCGGATACTACGAGGTCTGGGCGCGGGCGACCGACAGCGCGGGCGAGATGCAGCCCTTCGCCATCGACTGGAACCCGAAAGGGTACCTGAACAACACGATGCACCGCGTCGGCCTGAAGGTTGGTTGATCGAAGCGGTGGCGGCCTCAGGGCCGCCACCCTTTTCCCCTGTCTGGAGCATTCAATGAATTACGCTGGGATTTCCGCCGTGATGGTCGCGGTGGCCATTTCCTTTGCCACGTCCGCAGAGGCTCAGACCGTCGAAGAGCGCATGGCCGCGGCCAGCGCCGAGGCGGGCGAAGCCGTCTTCCGCAAGTGCATGGCATGCCACACGGTCGAGAAGGATGGCGGCAACCGCGTCGGGCCGAACCTCTATGGCGTGGTCGGCGGCCCAAAGGCCGCGACTGAAGGATTCCGCTATTCCCCGACCATCGCCGAGGCCGGGGGCACCTGGTCGCTGGAGGAACTCGATGCCTTTCTTGAAAACCCGCGCAAGGCGATGCCGGGGACCCGCATGACTTTCGCCGGGCTGCGGGACCCTCAGGACCGGGCGAACGTCATCGCCTATCTGAACGCGCACTCCGACGAGCCGCTCGAATTGGCGGAAGGCGGCGCGCCGGCCTCCGGCGACGGGACTGCAGAAGAGCGCGAGGAGGATTTCGGCCTGCTCGTCACGGGGGAAGGCGTAGAGGAGACCTACTACACCTGCACGGCCTGTCACTCGGAGATGATCGTCGCCCAGCAGGGCAAGACGCGCGAGAACTGGGACAAGCTCTTCGACTGGATGATCGAGGAGCAGGGGATGGCCGAGCTTCCGCAAGAGGAACGCGATGTCATCCTCGACTACCTGGCCGAACACTACAACACGGACAGGCCGAACTTCCCCCGTCGCTGATCGCGGCGCCGCGAGGGGCTCAGGCGCAGGGCACGGCGTCGCGCGTCGCCTCGCGGACCGCGACGAGCGTGCCGTCGTCCGGGCGATCAATGCGCGTGTGTTCCCGCAAGAGGCTCGCAATCGAATCGAACCGCCCCCGATCCATCCCGACCGCGATCAGCGTGTAATGGAACTCGGCATCGTTCCATTCATCGGTCAGAAGGCCCTCTTGCGGTCGGATCGGATCCGGCGCGGCGGCATGCGCGCCGAATGTCAGGCGGCAGTCGTTCACGCCGGCGTAATGAAGGTAGAACTCCCGCTCCACGTCGCCCGCCATGTCGACGAGCGTGAGGTTCGCCGAGGACAAGTCGGGCTGCTGGCCGATCCATTTCGACACCGGGACCGCGCCGGCGCCCTCGCGGACATCGTATCGCTTTGCGACGAAGGCGTTGTGCCAGTCGAGAGGCGCGCGCGGATCGTCAGGGGCGGACCCCATGACCAGGCCGCCGATCAGGATCGCGGCGGTCGCGACGGCCGCGGCGACGGTACGCCACGGGCGCCGTTTCCTCGTCGCCTTGCTTGCGTGCGATGCCGTCTCGGGCCTCAGCGCGCGCAGCGCCGACGAGACCTCGCGGATCTCCTCGAGTGCCTGCCGAAGCTCGGGATCCTTCGCGAGACGCGCGCGAAAGCGCTCTGCCTCCTCGGGTTCGAGTTCGCCGTCATGGAAGGCATTCGCGCGTTCGAGATCAGAATCGGACAAAGTCATTCACTGGCATTCCCGCTACGTCTCTTGGTGCCCACCGCGCGGTCCCTGTCCACTTCCATGCGAAGCGCGTGGCGCGCACGGCTCAGCCTGCTCATCACGGTGCCACGCGCAATCCCTATTATATCGGCTGCTTCGGAATACCGCAGGCCCATGATGTCCACCAGGAAGAGAATCTCGCGCTTCTCGGGCGGCAGCCGCTCGTAGGCCAGCCGAAGCAAGACGTCGCGCGCGTGGTCCGCGACCGTGCCCATGACGGAATATCGACGTTTCTCGGACGCGATATATTCCCTGCGGACACGCCATTTCCGCAATTCGTCGTAGTGAAGGTTCCGGATGACCCGGAACATCCAGGGTCTGAGTTCGGAGAGCGCGACGGGAACGTTGGGCGCCCTTAGGGTCCGCTCGATCGCGTCCTGTACAAGGTCCTCGGCGGTATCTGAATGCGAGTCGAGCGAGCGCGCATATGCGCGCAGTTCCGGCAACAGGGCTTCGAGCTGTGTCGGCGAGGCCATTCGGCAATATAGGTCCGATTCTTCTGCCGGGTCAAAATTTCAGCGCACGACCGGGAATTGAAAAGGCGGGCAATTGAGGCCCACTCAAGAATCTAGGGTCAGGACTCGTTCTCGTTTCATAGCCAGAACATGACGGTTGCGGCGAGTGCGACGGCAGAGAGGAAGACCTTCGGGCATCTGTCGCACCTCGTGGCCACTCGTCGCCAATCCTTCAGGCGCCCGAACATGATCTCGATCCTGTTGCGGCGTTTGTAGCGGCGTTTGTCGTATCTGACGGTCTTTCCGCGCGACTTCCGACCCGGGATGCAGGGCTCTATCCCCCTGTCTTTCAAGGCATCCCTGAACCAGTCCGCATCATAGCCCCGATCAGCCAGCAGCCATTCGGCGGCGGGCAGGCTGTGCAGCAAGGCCGCGGCACCCGTGTAGTCGCTGACCTGACCTGCGGTCATGAAGAAGCGGATCGGGCGGCCATCGGCATCGGTGACGGCATGCAGTTTGGTGTTCATGCCGCCCTTGGTTCGGCCGATCAGGCGGCTCCTTTGGTCGTCGGGCCCCCTTTTTTCGGCCGCAGGCTGGTCGCCGTGCGGTGTGCCTTCAAATAGGTCGCGTCGATCATCACCGTCTTCGGAACGGCCGCCTCGGACGCCAGGCCTTCCATCATCCGGGCGAAGATGCCCTTGTCGCCCCATCGCTTCCAGCGGTTGTATAGGGTCTTCGGGGGACCATACTCCCTGGGCGCATCACACCACCGCAACCCATTGCGATTGATGAAGATGATGCCGCTCAGCACACGCCGGTCATCGACGCGCGGCTTGCCGTGGCTCTCGGGAAAGAAAGGCCGAAGCCGCTCCATCTGCGCGTCTGTCAGCCAGAAAAGTTTCTCATCGTTCGGTCTCCTTGCGGCGCCTGAATCATGCCGAACGCCCAATATCAATGGGTCCTGACTCTAACCGACCGACTGCGTTTGTAGTCATACGCGGCAACATCAATAATTGCGGCCAAGAGCCTGCGGCCGGCCTGGACGAAGACTGCCACTCCCGCCAAACGCCGCGAATGTATCCTCTTAGCCTTCCACGACATTTGTGCCAGACGCTGCATGACACGGAATCCGGTGCCGGAAGGCGGGAAGCCGGCCTTCGCTGCACCGGGCGCGAATGTCAGCGATGCGCAGGAAGCACCCCGGGCAAACTTGCGAACCGAAGACACCCTTCCGGGCGCGACCGGCCCTTGACCGACCTTCAGTCGCCACTCGGAATGCCGCGGTGCGGCCCATGATTGCGGCCATTCGCTGCAGGAGCATTGTCTCGGATTCACCGAAGATTCGGAGGTTGGACGTTCGGTGATGGCTGAAGCAGGGCATCGCCGGAGAGCTTCCTTTCCGCCTCGGCATGGAGGCGGCGATAGGTCTCGATCACGATTGAGCGGATCCAGATACTGCCGGCATCGTTGGCAAGCCGCGAACTCCAGAAGAAGCGGACGAGGACCGGGCCGAGATCGACCGGCGGCCTCATCGCACGAAGCCCAAAGACCTCCATGTCCCAGGCCAACAGTATCGCCGGGAACGTTGCCAGGAAGTCCGACTTCTCGAGCAGCGACGCAACTCCCGCCGAATCCCCGATCATCGCGCTCACGCGTCTTGCGCTGGCATCGCCCTGAGAGGTGACGGGGAAGGGGTTCTGCATCGACCGCGTAACGTTGACCATGAGGTGCGGGTACTTGCGCCACGCGTCGATCCCCCAGGCTTCGCAGGCGGGATGATCCCGGCGCGCGAAGGTTACCCATGAGAAGGGATCCATCACCTGCTCCTCAATGCCGTCCGGCAGGCGCGGCTCGCCGCCGAGGTGCGCCAGGTCGATGAGCCCTTCACTCAGGGCGGCGTAGACGTCGTGATGCGCGGGGAGCCATTCAATCTTCACGTTGGGCGCTTCCGCCTCGACCCGGACCGAGACTTCCGCGATGACCTTCGTGAGTGTCGGCATGGCGATCCGGAAGACGCGGTCGCTCGTCGCCGGATCGAACAGCGTCCTTGGAGCGATGACACGGCGTATGCTCCGAAGGATCGGACGCACGTCCTCGACGATCAATTCGGCAAACGGGCTCGGCTGCATCTTCCCGCCGACCCGGACGAGCAGCGGGTCCCCGAGCTGTTCTCTCAGCCGTGCAAGAGAATGGCTTACAGCCGACTGCGTGCGCCCGATCCTGTCGGCGGTCGCAGTAACGCTCCGCGTCTCCATGAGCACTTCGAAGACCACGAGAAGATTGAGATCGACGTGATGTAGATCGATTTCATTCATGATGCATGAAAACGTTTCGTTCGACAAAAATGCCTGCCTGAAGCCATCATCATTCCATCAAAGCGTATGTGGATGTTTCCGATAGATTTCATTCATATAGGAGAAGACGGGCTATGGCACTCGAAATCATCGGCGCCGGGTTCGGACGGACCGGCACCTACTCGTTGAAGGCGGCGCTCGAGCGGCTCGGCTTCGGTCCCTGCCACCACATGTCCGAGGTGATCGGAGATTCCGAGCAAGTCAGGCTCTGGACGGCGGTTACGGAAGGTCGCCCAGACTACGCAAGCATCTTCACCGGCTTCCGTTCGGCGGTGGACTTTCCTGTCGCGGCCTACTGGCGGGATGTCCTGGCGGCGACCCCCGGCGCGAAAGTCATTCTGTCCGATCGCGACCCCGAGGACTGGTACGGGAGCTTCTCGCAGACCATCCTGCCACTCATACTCGACAAGGCATCCTGGCCGGACGACCGCCGCGCCTGGTTCGAGATGATCGACAAGGTGGTCATCGGTAAGGCGCTCAGCGGGCGTAAGGACCGCGACGGCATCCTCTCCGCCTACCGCGCGAACGCGGCGGCGGCACGCGAACTCGCAGCCGAGGGGGGCGCACTGGTCTTCCGCGCGCGGGACGGCTGGGAGCCGCTCTGCAGGTTCCTCGGCGTCGAGGTGCCGGACGAGCCCTACCCCAAGACCGACCCGCGGGCCGAGTTCTTCGCCTCGGTGAAGTCCGGTATCGAAGAAACCGCCGGCTAAACGAACCCCACCAAATCAACCGATGAGCGGCACCTGGCGTGGACCGGGGCCGGCTCCGCTCGCCATCAAGGAAGGAGATTTCCATGTCCGCAATGAACGAAGTCCTTGCCGCGTCTGAGAGATTCTACGATGCGCTGAACCGCATGGCCCATGGGGATGCGGCGCCAATGGCCGATGTCTGGCTCCAGAGCGGCCAAGCGACGGCACAGCACCCGATCGGGGGGCGCGACGAGGGGTACGACACGGTCATTGCCAGTTTTGCGAAGGTCGCCGCGATCGCGGGTGGCGGCAATATCAGGCTTATGGATCAGAAGATCGACGCGGGATCCGACATGGCAGTCGAAACGGGCGTCGAGACCGGAACACTTGTTATCGCCGGTCACGAGGCCGCAATTCATCACCGCGTGACCAACGTCTACCGGCGGGTGAACGGAGACTGGAAACTGGTCCACCACCACACGGACCTGTCCGGCGCCATGCTGGACATCTTGAGGCGTCTGAACGAGGCTGCTTGAGGTTTTCCCACAGAGTGCAGTGCGGGCGACTCGGATCGCCCGCTCTCCGTTTATTTTTGCAGTGGGCGTGAACGGCCCTAAGCCGACTCCTGCCAACCCGCTTGCGCTGCAGTGCGGCTTTCAGCGATGCAGCCGTTCGTATGTACTGCAGCGAAGTTCCCCGTAGGATGTCGCTGGGCGGGAGAAAGCCGCGATTGCAGAAGGCAATTGCATTAGGACCATTCGCTTTGCACCGGAACTGAGCCCACCTTTTCCGCGTTGAGCGAGGCTCACAACATCACCGAAGTTCTCTCGCTTGCCGGTAAGCCCTTCCGCGGCCGTTGGAACCGTCGGGAGGTTTGTACCTCGTGCATTCGGGACGGTGTGGGAAACGATGGTTTACATGGGGTCATTCTATAGCGGCAAAGTTCGGTTCGAAGACGAAGTCAGGCCGGATGGTGCGATGGAATGCACCCGTTCCATCTGCGGTAAGGCCGGGTTTCTGCACTGGATCGTAGAGCGCGATCAGGTTCGTATCCTAGCCGGGCAGGATAAACTTGCAGCCGATGTCTGAGGAAGCTTGGTTGCGCCACATTATGTCTGCCCGACATGTGGCGTTGCTCCCTGAGGCGACCCGGACGAGCCCTGATGGGTCGAGGAGCATGAACCCTGCAGTGCCGTGACGGCATCGATTTCGATGTGCTTCCGGCCGCGCGGCATGAGGGGGCGGCCCTGACGCTGCCCCAATGCGGGACAGCTTAGGACAAGAAATGCCCGGCAGGATGCATCCTGCCGGGCGACTTTGTTGCCTCAGGCCGCAGGCTTCTGCAGATGCGCGTAGCTATGCGTGACGGCGTCGCGCAGGCCGTACTCGGTCAACTGATGTTCGATCATGCGCTCGCAACCCCAGTCCCCTAGCCTCCGCCGTGCATGGCCTCGGCCTTATCCTGATGACGTCGATGGCGGCCACCGGCGGCGTGTACCCGGCACAGGTCTGGGCAGGGCTGCAATCGGCTGAACCCGATGGTTCGCTGGCCATGTCGGTCCACTTCGCGCTTGCCAACCTCGTCTGGGTCTATCTGATCACCCATGCCGGCATGGCCATGGTCCACCATTTTGCACGCTCGGCGCCGCTGGCCAGGATGTGGCGATTGAGGCCCCGATCTTCTGCGCGCTTGGTTTGAAACACCAGAACTGTCCGAATGCCGGGCAAAGAGAGAAACGTGTGTAGCGCGCTCTGGGCGAATACACTTAAGCCGCTTCCGGAACGGCCGTTGAGGTCGATCGCTGGAATTTCATCAGTTTCTGCAAAGCGGGCTTTGCAGAAACATGCAGCGAAAGACCGCTTTCTGCCGATCGTGTGGGCGCCCGGAACGGCCCAGAGCGGACGCCCGCGGTCCGATCAGCGGCTGCATCGCAGCGTCTCCGAACCGGTCATTCGTGCTTCGCGCAGCATTGTTTCGGCGATGAGCGTCTTCAATGCGGGACAAAGCCGACATTCGCCGGGTCGTTCTGAGCGCGACAATCTGGAACTCCGCTATATTATAGTTCGCGCTCAGGCCGTGCGTCATTCAAGTCGCCCGACCTATGTCTGGAGACATTTTGGCGTGTCTAGCGGGGATGAAGATGTCGCGAAAATATGTTGTCGAGGTGGAAGGAGTGCCGGCGTCTCCTTCACCCATAAGTAATGCGGTTGTAGTCGGAAACACATGCTGGATCAGCGGGCAGCTCTCGGTTGGACCTGAGGGCTATGTTGAAGGTACCGCACGTGAGGAGGCCGAAACAGCCTTCGCACACGTGTTCCGGATCGCCGAAGCGGCGGGCTTCGAGCGCACGGATATTGTCTATGTCGATATCGCGTTCTCCGATCTCGCCGACGTTGGGGCCGTCAATGAACTCTACGCTTCGTTGTTTGAGGCCGGGCGCCGACCCGCTCGCACCATTTATCAAGCTGCCCGACTACCCTTTGGCGGAAAGATCAAAGTACAGGCGATCGCTGCCAAGGAATGAAATCGCCTCGACTGCCTCGCACCGCTATCTAATGAGGTGCCACGGATGTCCGCTCCACCCATTTGACAGCAGATCTGGAGCAGCTTGCCCCCGCAAGCCGGGCCTTTCGGCCGTGATGACGGCATCCAAATGAACCACTCCCAAGCCGCGCACAGCTTGTCTCTACTTGGCGGCCGTCCATGTTGTCCTCAGTCGGCAGTTTCCGTCCTGGTTGTCTCGCTGTCGAGTTTTCGTCCAACCGACAGCTCACTCCGGACCGCGGGGTCAGCATCCAAAAACTGCGGTTCCACCATAGCTCCGACTGCATCGAAATAACGGCTCATGAAGGCACGAAACGATGCGGCAAGTGCGATATCGGCGATGTTGAGATCGCTGAAACCGAGTGAACGTAGCCTCTGGATGTCGGCCTCGGTTACACGCGAAGCGTCCTCGCTGATCTGCGCAGCGTAATCCAGCATCGCGACTTCCTTGTCTGAAAGACCTGCGTTGCGGTGATCTCTCTGGATCGCGAGTGCTTTCTCCCGTCCCAGAGCCTGTGACAGCACCCGGAAATACACGTGCGAACAGTAACTCGACGGCACGAACTTTGCGGCGACGAATGTGATCAGCCTGAAATTGAGTACACCGAGCGAGAACCCGTCACGGATCTGATGCAAGAGGCTTTCGATGGGAAGAATGACGTCTGGTCGAGCAGACCAGCACTGAGTGGCTTGCATGACCAAGCCCATCGACGCGATTTCTGCGCTGTATAGCCTTTCGATCTCCCCGGTCGCCTCTTCCGGCTCTATTGTCTTTATGAACATGATCCGCATCCCCAAGCAGGATAGTGAAACTATAGCGGCGCGGTTGGCTCTGGGCGATGATTATTGTGGTTGAGGATACTATCTGTTTTTTCCGCTCTGGGCTCGGACCTGACCTTCTCCGCGTCGCGGCATACAGGCGGGAGGCAAGCTAGGCCTGCGTCACTAACGGCCCAGAGCGGACGCTCGCGGTCCGATCGGCGGCTGCATCGCAGCGTCTCCGAGCCGGTCATTCGTGCTTCGCGCAGCATTGTTGCGGCGACGAACGTCTTCAATGCGGGACAAAGCGGACGCTTGTTCGCAAGTGCAGGAGCCGCCTCTCGACTTCACCCAATCGGAGCCGTATTCGTCGGCGCATGAGCATCTTCGAACGATATCTTTCGCTTTGGATCGCGCTGGCCATGGCGGGCGGCATCCTCATTGGCAGCGCCGCACCCGTTCTGGTCGCGGCAATTGCGGCGGCAGAGGTGGCGAGCGTCAACCTCGTGGTAGCGGTCCTGATCTGGGCGATGGTCTACCCGATGATGGTGGGGGTCGATCCGGGCAGTCTGAAAGGCGTGGCGAAGCAGCCGAAGGGCCTCGCGATTACGTTGACGGTGAATTGGCTGGTCAAGCCATTCACGATGGCCGCGCTCGGTGTCCTGTTTTTCGAGTTCGTCTTCGCAGACCTCATCGCGCCCGAGGATGCGCAGCAATACATCGCCGGGCTCATCCTGCTTGGCGCTGCACCCTGCACAGCCATGGTCTTCGTCTGGTCGCAGCTGACCCATGGCGACGAAAGCTATACGCTCTTTCAGGTCTCAATAAACGACCTGGTTATGGTCTTCGCCTTCGCGCCCATCGTCGCGTTTCTTTTGGGCGTCACGGATATTGCGGTGCCGTGGGAGACGCTCGTTCTCTCCGTGGTTATGTTTGTGGCCCTGCCTCTTGCCGCCGGCGTCTGGACGCGGAAGAGGCTCGGCAGTGCAGCCCGCATCGATGCGTTCCGCGAAAGGATCAAGCCATGGTCTGTCGTCGGCCTGATTGCCACGGTAGTGATCCTGTTCGGCCTGCAAGGGCAGGTGATCCTCGATCGGCCACAGGTCATGGCGATGATCGCAGTGCCGATACTGATCCAGTCCTACGGTATCTTCGTGCTTGCCTATACGTCCGCATGGGCGCTGCGTGTCCCCCACAAGATCGCGGCTCCCTGCGCCTTGATCGGAACATCGAACTTCTTCGAGCTTGCCGTCGCGGTGGCAATAAGTCTTTTCGGCCTGAACTCCGGAGCCGCACTCGCCACAGTCGTCGGGGTCCTGGTCGAGGTGCCGGTCATGCTGTCCCTCGTGGCTCTGGCCAACCGCACGCGAACGAGCTTCACACGGCGCTCGGCTCAACCGCAGTAATTCTTGTTCTGAAAAAACACCGGACAAACAGGGCAAGCACCTAGGCAGTCCCGCGATGCGACAGGAATTGTGCATCCGCTCCCGGCTCAGAGCTGCCTTGCGGCGGCGCAGCGGGCCGCCGTCAGACTCTTCGCCCTGGCTGCCGGTCAGGACCGGCCCAAAGCCGACCTTCGCTGACCTATCTGATGCGGCGGTGCGGCTTCCAAATACCGACCGTTCGTTGAGCGCCCAGATTTTGCTGCGCAACAAAGAGAGCAGCCTATCGGAGCGCCAATTCGCCAAGCCCCTTTTGACGTCTGCCGTTCTCGGCTGCAGAGCGACGCTGACGAACTCCCTGTCTCAGGCAGTGGTCGAACCCACTTGACCAGTTTCCAGACCAATATAGTCTGAAAGCACATTGGCGAAGAGCCGGACGGCAGACAGGCCCTGAATGCAGACCCCTCGGTCCGCTTCGGGGCTTTTTGATTTGGGCCCCATGTTCGACAGGAAACGGCGCATCGAACTCGGCATGCTGTACTCCCGCTCAGGCGGCTACTCGCTCTTTTCCGAGGCGAGCCGCGCAGGGGCGCTGGCGGCACTGGCCGCGGTTAACGGCGACCCGGCGCTCGACATAACTTTCGTACCGGTAGAGCGCGATCCTGGCGGGAATGCGGATGCCTACGGTCCCTTGTGCGATGACATCCTGCGCAACAGCCGCGCCCGTCACGTCATCGGCTGCGTGACCTCGTGGAGCCGCAAGGAGGTCATTCCGGTTCTCGAACGTCTCGGCGGCACGCTTTGGTATGCCCTCCCCTACGAAGGTTTCGAGGCATCCGATCATGTCGTCTATACTCATGCCTGTCCGAACCAGCATCTGCTGCCGCTGCTTGACTGGGTGATGCCCGAGCATGGGCGGCGCGCCTATCTTACCGGATCGAACTATATCTGGGGCTGGGAGATGAACCGGCTGGCCCGCGAATACATTACGGCCGCGGGGGGAGAGGTTCTGGGCGAACGCTACCTGCCGCTCGGCTCGCGCGATATCGGCCGCATGGTCGAGGAAATCCGTCATGCGCGACCCGACTTCGTCCTCAACAACCTTGTCGGCACCTCGACCTACGAATTCCTCGAAGCCATGCACCGGCTGGCCGAGGACGATCCCGCCTTCGCTCCGTCGCGTTGCCCGATCCTGTCCTGCAACCTGACCGAGGCCGAATTTCCTGCGCTGAAATATGTCGCTGACGGGCTTATCGCCGCCGGTCCCTATTTCCGTGGCGCGCAGGGCTGGCCCGGCAGCGATGGCTTCGCCTCCTCGCATGAGGCCGCGGCCTATGCCGCGGTGCGCGAGCTTGCGCGGCTGCTGAACGGCCGCCCCGGGGCCGAGGACCTTCCCCTTGGGACCCTTTTGCAGCAGGCGCCGGGCGGCGTGATCGACATGGCGACGCATCACACCTCCCTGCCTGTTCTCATCGCGCGCGTGGAGGGCGGCGCCTTCCGAACGCTGAAGGCGCTGCCATCGGTGGCGGGCGATCCCTATCTAACGCGTCCGCGTCCGGCACCCGCCTTTCCGACCCTGAAGGTGGTGTCATGAAACGGCGGCCGCTGCGGATACATAACCTCGGCGGGGCGACGGCGGTGATCCTGCACCGCCCGCATCCGGTGGTTCAGGCCTTGGAGCGGCAATTGCGCGCCATCGGGCTTGAGGTGCAGCAATCCTGGCCCGATCTGGGGCCCGGGGCTTTGGCCGCCGATTTCGTCTTTTTCGACGCCGATATGGGGCATGACGACCAGTTCCCGTGGCGCCCGGGTGAAAGCCCGATGCCGATGATCGCGCTCATCGGGTCCGAAGCGCCCGGCCGGATCGAATGGGCCTTGCGCGCAGGCGCGCATGCCCAGCTTCTGAAGCCCGTGGGGGACAGCGGCGCCTATTCGGCGCTCCTGATCGCGCGGGATGCCTTCGATGTCCAGCGCGCCCTCTCGGTCGAGATCGCCGGCCTGAGGCAGCGGCTGGACGAACGGCAGACGGTCGTGCGGGCGGTGACGATGCTCGCATCACGGGCGGGCAAGGACGATGCGGCCGCCTATGACCAGCTTCGTCAGATGGCGATGGCCTGGCGCATCAGCTTCGAGGACGCCGCCGCGCGGGTCGTCGCACAGATGACGAACCGACAGGATGACGATGATGACAGACGCGATCGCGGCTGAGGCACATATCCCGAAGGGCGCCCTTGCCCGGCTGATTCAGCGCAAGCTGGCGCTCATCGGCCTTGCCCTGATCATCCTCGTCGTCACAAGTGCGGTCTTCGCGCCTGTGCTTGCCCCCTATGCGCCAGATGAGCAGCATTTCGACGGGCTGACGCTGGAAGGTGCGCCCTTGCCGCCGAACGAGACCTTCCTGCTCGGCACCGACCTTCTCGGCCGCGATCTTCTGAGTCGTATCCTGCATGGCGCGCGGACGTCGCTCATCATCGGCGTGGCGGCGAACGGGCTGTCACTGGTCATAGGCACGCTGATCGGCATCACGGCGGGGTTCTTCCGGGGCTGGATCGGGGCGCTTCTGATGCGATTCACCGACCTGATGATGGCCTTTCCCGCGCTTCTCCTCGCGATCTGCCTTGCGGCAATTTTTCATCCGTCACTATGGATCGTGGCCATCGTTATCGCGCTGGTGAACTGGGTGCAGACTGCGCGGGTGATCTATACACAGACCAGTTCGCTCGCCGAACGCGACTTCATCGCGGCCGAGCGCACTTTGGGCGCAGGCACAGGTCGCATCCTCTTTCGCCATATACTGCCGCATCTGGTGCCGACGATCATCGTCTGGGGCACGCTCGGCATTTCGACGACAGTGCTTCTGGAGGCGACGCTTTCCTTCCTCGGTGTGGGGGTGCAGCCGCCGACACCAAGCTGGGGCAATATCATCTTCGAGAACCAGACCTACTTCCAGTCGGCCCCCTGGCTCGTCTTCATCCCCGGCGCGGCCATCATCCTTCTGGCCCTGGCCTTCAACCTTGTCGGCGACGCGCTCCGGGATGTGCTCGACCCGATGCAGAGGGGGCAGGACTGACATGGCCGCCTATCTCATCCGCCGCCTCCTGCAATCCCTGCTGATCCTTCTCGGCGTCAGCTTCATCACCTTTGTCCTCTTGTATGTGCTGCCCGCCGATCCGGTGCGCCAGATCGCCGGGCGGTCCGCCACCGCCCAGACGGTTGAAAACATCCGGCGCGAGCTCGGCCTCGACCAACCCTTCGTCGTGCAATACGCGCGCTACCTTGCCGGGATGGTGCAGGGCGATCTGGGCCGCAGCTACCTGCAAAAGACCGAGGTGGCCGAACTCATCGCCTCGCGCCTGCCCGCCACGCTTCTCCTCATGCTCGGGGCGATCGTCTGCGAACTGGCCATCGGCCTGACAATGGGGATTTTCGCGGCTTTGAGGCGGGGCACCACGCTCGACCACAGCCTGATGATGATGTCCTTCGTCACCGTGTCGGCGCCGCAATTCGTCGTGGGCCTCCTTCTTCTCTATGTCTTCGCGGTCAAGCTCGGCTGGTTCCCCATCGGCGGCTACGGCACCTTCGCACATCTCGTGCTGCCCTCGCTCACGCTCGGGATCCTCGGCTCGGGCTGGTACAGCCGGATGATGCGGTCCTCGATGCTCGACGTCCTGAGGGCCGATTTCATCCGCACCGCCCGCGCCAAGGGGCTGGGCCGCGTCCGGGTGGTTCTGGCCCATGCTTTGCCGAACGCCATCCTGCCGGTTATCGCGATGATCGGCATCGATATCGGCATCTTCATGGGCGGCATCGTCGTCGTGGAAAGCGTCTTCGGCTGGCCCGGCATCGGACAGCTTGCTTGGCAGGCGATCCAGCGCGTCGACATCCCCATCATCATGGGCGTCACGCTGGTTTCGGCCTGTGCCATCGTCCTTGGCAACCTTCTGGCCGATCTGATCGCGCCCCTGATCGACCCGAGAATACGACTGAAGTAACCAACAGGAGAGAGAGAATGAAAAGACTGCTTGCATCCACCGCCGTCCTGCTCGCCCTGGCCATGCCTACCGTGGCGCAAGAGTATACGCCCGACCCGGATGCCCAGCCGGGCGGTTCAATTGTCATCACCTACAAGGATGACGTCGCGACGCTCGACCCCGCCATCGGCTACGACTGGCAGAACTGGTCGATGATCAAGTCGCTGTTCGACGGGCTGATGGATTACGTGCCGGGCACCACGACCCTGCGCCCGGGCCTTGCCGAAAGCTATGAAATCTCCGAGGACGGGCTGAGCTATACCTTCCACCTGCGCGCGGGCGTGAAATTCCACAACGGGCGCGAGATGACGGCGGACGACGTCAAGTATTCGCTCGACCGCGTGACCGATCCCGCGACGCAATCGCCCGGTGCGGGCTTCTTCGGCTCAATTGCCGGGTTCGAGAATGCGGGGCCGGACGGCCTGTCGGGCGTCGAGGTGGTCGATCCGGCGACGGTGAAGATCACTCTCTCACGCCCCGACGCAACCTTCCTTCATGTCATGGCGCTGAACTTTGCCAGCGTCGTTGCGAAAGAGGCCGTGGATGAGGCGGGCGCCGATTTCGGCAAGAAACCCGTCGGCACGGGCGCCTTCAAGCTGGGTGAATGGACGCTCGGGCAAAGGCTCGTCTTCGAGAAGAATGCCGACTACTGGCGCGACGGCGTGCCCTATCTGGATTCAGTCGTCTTCGAGGTCGGGCAGGAGCCGGTGGTCGCCCTTCTGCGCCTTCAGAACGGCGAGGTGGACGTGCCCGGCGACGGCATTCCGCCCGCGAAGTTCACCGAGGTGATGGGCGATCCGGCGCAGGCCGCGCGCGTCGTGCAGGGCGGTCAGCTTCACACCGGCTATATCACGCTCAATGTCACCATTCCGCCCTTCGACAATCTCGATGTGCGCAAGGCCGTGAACATGGCGATCAACAAGGAGCGGATCACCCAGATCATCAACGGCCGCGCCGTGCCCGCGACCCAGCCGCTGCCGCCCTCAATGCCGGGCTATACCGAAGGCTATGCAGGCTATCCCTATGACGTCGAGGGGGCGAAGGCGCTCCTCGCCGGGGCGGGCCTTGCCGACGGGTTCGAGACCGATCTTTACGTCATGAACACCGACCCCAATCCGCGCATCGCGCAGGCGATCCAGCAGGACCTGTCGGCCATCGGCATCAAGGCCAACATCCAGTCGCTGGCTCAGGCCAACGTGATCGAGGCAGGCGGGGCAGGCACCGCACCGATGATCTGGTCGGGCGGCATGGCCTGGATCGCCGATTTCCCCGATCCGTCGAACTTCTACGGTCCGATCCTTGGCTGTGCAGGCGCTGGTGAGGGCGGCTGGAACTGGTCGAAGTTCTGCGACGAGGCGCTGGACGCCAAAGCGGTGGAGGCCGACAGTCTGTCCGACCCGACCAAGGCAGAGGAGCGCCTGAAGCTCTGGTCCGACGTCTACATGGGCGTGATGGAAGAAGCGCCCTGGGTCCCGGTCTTCAACGAGGAACGCTACACCATGAAGTCAGAACGCATGGGCGGCGAGGATGCGCTTTACGTCGATCCGGTCTCGATCCCCGTCAATTACGACTACGTCTGGGTGAAGCAGTAAGATGTGCAAGGATTGCAACTATACGATCCACGGCGCGCAGCATCATTTCGGCTGGGACAATTCCCTGCCCCCGGCGTTGCGCGCCGAGCCCGGATCGACGATCCAGTTCCACTGTCAGGATAGTTCGGCGGGCCAGCTTGGCCCGTCGTCGAAGCTGCAAAGCGTCATCGACCTCGACTTCGGCAAGATCAACCCGGTCTCGGGGCCGATCTACGTCGAAGGCGCGAAGCCGGGTGACGCACTCAAGGTGACGATCGAGGGGTTCACGCCCCGCCAGTTCGACGGCAAGGGCTTCGGCTGGACGGCGAATATCCCCGGCTTCGGGCTTCTCGCCGATCAGTTCGCGGATCCGGCCCTGACGATCTGGTCCTACGATCCCGATAGCCTTGCCCCGGCACTTTGGGGCAAGGAGGCGCGCATTCCGCTCAAGCCCTTCGCGGGCACGATCGGCAATGCCCCGGCCGAGGCCGGGCTCCATTCCGTCGTCCCGCCCCGGCGGGTCGGCGGCAATCTCGATATCCGTGACTTGGCAGCGGGCAGCACGCTCTATCTGCCGGTCGAGGTCGAAGGCGCGCTCTTTAGTGTCGGCGATACCCATGCGGCGCAGGGCGACGGAGAGGTTTGCGGCACGGCCATCGAAAGCCCGATGGACGTGGTGCTGACGCTCGATGTCGTGAAGGGCGCTAACCTCAAGACCCCGCGCTTCACCACGCCGGGTCCGGTGACGCGCCACCTCGATGCCGAGGGATATGAGGCCACGACCGGCATCGGTCCCGACCTGATGGCGGCGGCGCGAGATGCGGTGTCGAACATGATCGACCTTTTGACGGCCCAGCGCGGGATATCGGCGGTCGATGCCTACATGCTCTGCTCGGTCTGCGGCGACCTTCGCATCTCCGAGATCGTCGACATGCCGAACTGGGTGGTCAGCTTCTACTTCCCCCGGTGCGTCTTCGAATGAACCTGACGCCGGGCGCACTGCCGAAAAGCCGGTCCGGGGCCGATCTGGCCCCGGATGCCGCGCCCGTGCTGACGGTCGAGGAATTGACCGTTTCGGTCCGGACCGGGGCCGGGCTGAAGCCGCTGGTCTCGGATCTTTCCTTTGCGCTCCGTCGCGGCGAGACCCTGTGTATTGCCGGGGAAAGCGGCTCGGGCAAGTCGATCACCTCGCTGGCGATCATGGGGCTGTTGCCGCCCCCCGCCGTGCGCGTGACCGGCGGCAGGGTCCATCTTGGCGCGACCGAGCTGACCGCGCTGCGCGAGTCCGAGATGCGCGCCGTCCGCGGCGACCGTATCGCGATGATCTTTCAGGAACCAATGACCAGCCTCAACCCGGTGATGACCGTCGGCACCCAGCTTGCCGAGGCAATCCGGGCGCATGAGCCCGTTGCCCGGGCCGAGGCCCGCGCCCAGGCACTGGCGGCGCTGAAGGCGGTGCGGCTCAGCCAGCCCGAGCGTCGCATGGACCAGTATCCGCACGAGCTTTCGGGCGGCATGCGCCAGCGGGTGATGATCGCCATGGCGCTGGCCTTGCGCCCCGAGGTGCTGATCGCCGACGAACCGACCACCGCACTTGACGTGACCGTGCAGCGCGAGGTCCTCGACCTTTTGCGCGATCTTCAGCGCGAGATGGGCACCGCGATCATCCTCATCACCCATGACATGGGCGTGGTGGCCGAAATGGCTGACCGCGTCATCGTCATGCGCGACGGCAGGATGGTGGAAGAGGCAGCTACCACCGACCTTTTCGCCCGGCCCGCCCAGCAATATACGCGCGACCTTCTGGCCGCCGTGCCGCGCATCGGCGGGGGCGCGAAGCGGGCCGAGGTCGTCGCGTCACCCGTCGCGCGGCTTGCCGATGTAAGTGTGCGCTTTCCCCTGAAGGGCGGGGTCCTTGGCAGGGTGACCCATCAGGTCCATGCCGTCGAACATGTCAGTTTCGACATCCGCAAGGGCGAGACCTTCGCGCTTGTCGGGGAGTCCGGCTGCGGCAAGTCGACGATCGCCAAGGCGATGGTAGGACTCGTGCCGCATGAGGGGGTGATCGAGATCGGCGGCAGCTTGGTGGCAGCAGCACGGGGCCCCGCGATGACGGCCCTGCGCCGCAAGATCCAGATGGTTTTTCAGGACCCGATGGCGGCGCTCGATCCCCGCATGACGGTGGGCGACCAGATCGCCGAACCGCTGGTGATACACGGGATCGGCGATGCCGCCGAACGCCGCGCCCGCGCCGCCGACCTGATGGATCGTGTCGGCCTGACCCGCGACCAGCTTGGCCGGTACCCGCACGAATTTTCCGGCGGGCAGCGCCAGCGCATCTGCATTGCCCGCGCGCTCGCGCTCAATCCCGGCCTGATAATCGCCGACGAAAGTGTCTCGGCGCTTGATGTCAGCGTGCAGGCGAAGGTGCTGGACCTCCTGCGGGAATTGCAGAAGGACTACGGCATCGCCTTTCTTTTCATCAGCCACGACATGGCGGTGGTCGAGAACGTCTCGGACCGGGTCGGTGTGATGTATCTGGGCCAGATCGTCGAGCTTGGAACCCGGGCGCAGATCTTCGGGAATCCCCAGCACCCCTATACAAAGCGGCTGATCGACGCAGTTCCGGTCCCGGACCCGACGTTCAGGCGCCTGGACACAACGCGGCTCTCGGGGGATGTACCCAGCCCGGTTCATCCTGTCGGCCATGGACCAGAACGCGCCAGCCTGATCGACATTGGCAATGGGCATCTGGTGGCGCGTCCAGAAGCACTGGAAGTCGGGCGAGCGGAAGCTGGCTCGTGATCTCTGATCGCATGAATAACTACAGGCTCATTTTGGAATAAGTAGAACAAGCGCTTCAGGGACGGCTGAAGCTTGTAGCATTTGGGCTCAAGACCTATTGGTCTCGCGCTGGCGGGATGATTCAGGCTCCGCAAGGAGACCGAACGATGAGCAACCTTTTCTGGCTGACGGACGCGCAGATGGCTCGGCTTCGGCCTTTCTTTCCCAAGAGCCACGGCAAGCCGCGCGTCGATGACCCGAGGTGTGCTGAGCGGCATTATCTTCATTAATCGCAATGGGTTGCGATGGCGCGATGCGCCCAGGGGGTATGGTCCCTCGAAGACCCTCTACAACCGCTGGAAGCGATTGGGCGACAAGGGCATCTTCGCCCGGATGGTGGAAGGCCTGGCGTCCGAGGCGGCAGTTCCGAAGACGGTGATGATCGACGCGACCTATTTGAAGGCGACCTCACGGCGACCAGCCTGCGGTCGAAAAAAAGGGGACCCGACGACCAAAGGGGCCGCTTGATCGGGCGCACGGCAACGCGCAGGCCGCCAAGCAGATGGCTACGGCACATTCTTCCACGATGCGCGGGCGGCTGCGTCTTTGAGGAAGTCCAAGGTGGCGAGCACCCGCGGCGAGCGCCGCATATCGACATGGGCAATGGCCCAAACCTCGGCCATGGCGAGGCCAAATCCGGGTATCCGCTCCAGGCTGGGGTCAAGCTCGCCCACAAAACAATCGATGAATCCGATTCCTACGCCAAGCTTCACCAGTTCGGTGATGCGTGCCTCGGTGTTGGCTCGCGCGACAATCCTGCCTCGCGGGACTTTCGCTACAAGGCTGTCATTGTACGCAGCATGTTCGGGTCTGGCGGGCAGTCCGATCAGCGGAAGGTTGCCTGCCCAGTTCATTCCGCGCCGCTGGTAGAAGCCGGCGGGAAAGGATCCTAGTGAGCGGGCGACCAGTTCGGGTTTGACCGGCTTCACGGATCGAACTGCTATGTCGGCGTCCCCTTCGGTCAGCTCGAACAACCGCAAGTCTGACTCCAAGGTTATCTCTATTTCTGGATTTCGCCGCAAGAACTCGGGCAGTGCGGGCACGACAATCGCATCAAGAAAATTGTCCAGTGCCGTGATCCGCACGGAACCCTCCACGCGGTTGTCCAGCCCCTTGATCTGCCGGTGCATCGCATTGGCCTGCAACTCCATTTCCTCTGCGCATGCAACCACGCGCAGTGCGGCGGGTGTCGACTGGTAGCCTCCGCCTATGCGATCGAAAAGCTTGGCTTCCAGACTCTGCTCCAGCGCGAGGATGCGACGGCCGACGGTGCTGGTGTTCACATGCAGAAGCTTCCCGGCCCGCACCAAGGTGCCCGCCCGATGTAATGCCAGCACGTATTTTAGATCATCCCAGTCCATGATTGCATTATTGCAAAATTGGTTCGCAAAGATAGGACTGTTTTGCACATCCGCAAAAAATTACTCCTTCGCTCAGAGATTCCAATGGGTATCTCGACGACTGAAAAGGGAGATCGACATGACCAAAGCTGCAATCGACGTCGTGAAGCAGTTCTATGAAACCGTCTTTCAAACGGGAGATATCTCAGCCACCGAACACTTCATGTCGGAAGATTTCCTCGACCATGCGCCATGGCCCGGACACCCGGCAACGCGCGAGGGGTTCCGGGCGGGAACGGCGGAGATGAAGGCCGCTTTTCCCGACCTGGCGATCAAGCCGCTGAGGGTCTTCGAGGAAGATGGCAAGGTCGCAGCCATCGTCCGCATCAGTGGCACCCACCATGGCGAATTCCTTGGCGAAAGACCGACGGGCCGCGTGTTCGAGGTCGATGGGGTCGATATTCTGCGTGTCGAGGATGGCAAGCTGCGAGAGCACTGGGGTGTCATCGACAGCGGCCAGATGCTGGCCCAACTCAGATTGTCGCCAAACGTTTGAACTTCGCGAGGACTGAGGAGCGTCGCCCGACAGGATCAGCCGAAAGAGACAGACGCCGTTGTCGGGCGGCACCAACGCAAAACGGCTCTTCCGGCGGATGGCTGGCTCCAATGGTTCCAACTTAGCTGCCCCCCGTGACTGCAGGCGGCCTTGCCACCAGAGGGCTGAACGTCCACTTGGTCCCGCTTAGCTGTCGTTGGTGCCGTGCGCAGAGAACGACAGCTTCACGCCCGCTTTTTGGAGCGTCCGGAACCGGCCCATTCCCGCCGTTCATCCGCTCATCGTGTTCTGCATAGCAGCCCGTCGAAGCAGACATTCGCTGCTGGCGCTCGGTCCGAGTTCTGCTGTGTGTCCGAAATGCGGGACGGAGCGGGCCTCGTTGGAGGTACGGTATCCATTGTTTTCGTGAGACCAAGCTGCAAGGCTGGCCGGAAGACTGACAGCTCAGGTCCGTGAAAATGATGCGTGCAATCTGCGTCTCACTTCTCGTGCTCGTTGCGAGCAGTATTTCCGTTGCCGCTCAGGAAGCGGTCTATCTGATCAGACACGGCGAGAAAGAACTTACCGGTGAGGAGCCAGAGCTGACACCCGAGGGACGGCAGCGCGCGGCTCATTGGGCCGAAATGCTGCAGCACGTCGGCCTCGATGCCATCATTACGTCGGACGCGCTACGCACCCGACAAACTGGTCAAATTGTAGCCGAGGCACTCGGCCTGCAATACTCAACCCTACCTAGAGGCGACATCGCCGGTCTAGTTGATGTCCTTGAATTCGATCACGAAGATGACACGGTTCTGGTTGTTGCTCATGCCGAGACGATTCCTCGCATCTTGGAAAGCTTCGGCGTGCCGGAAGACGTTTCAATCGAGCAAAGCGAATTTTCCAGTCTCTTCATTCTGATCAGACCGACTTCGACCGAACTCAGCGTTATCCGTCTACTTATGCCCTGACGCATTAACAATGGCAGCTCCGGGCTCGAAGCCACCTTGCGGCGGCGCGGCGAGTTGTTGTCAGGACACACAACAACTGGATCGACATGGACGGCCCAATCCGGACATTCGCAGGGCGCAGCGTGCTGCGGCGCAACTGACTTAAAGCGGCCGTTCGTCGTCAGCGCAGCATTTCAGGATTTTATAGGACCGCAGTGCGGGACGAAACAGACTTTGGGCCAAGGAAGCATTGTGACATACTGGTTCTGTCTGCGTCAGACTGTACCGAGGACGAACCTAGCAGCTCAATGAAAAGCCTTGTCCTCGCATCTTTGGCAGTGTTGTCGCTCGGCGCAGGAGCGGCGAATGCCGATTACAGCCTGACGATCCTGCACACCAACGATTTCCACTCTCAGTTCGGACCGATAGACTTCTTCGACAGAGACTGCCCAGCCGACGAGAACGACGCCGGGAAATGCTTCGGGGGGTCTGCCAGGCTTGCGACCGCGATCGCCGAGGCGCGGGCACGCTCGGACAACACCGTGCTACTTGATGCCGGAGATCAGTTTCCGAGCCTAAACGACCCCAGCAACGCGCGGCCAAAGTTGCTGGCCGAACTGATGAACAGGATGGGCTATGACGCGATGGCGCTGGGGAGCCACGAATTCGACGAAGGTCCTCAAATTACGCGCACCTTCCTTGACCGCCTGGAATTTCCGGCTCTGATGGCGAATGCCGATCTTTCGGAGGCGCCCCTTCTTGTGGGTGCGGTGCAGAAGTCGACAGTGATCGAGCGAGGGGGTGAAAGGCTGGGCATCATCGGTCTTACCCCAGAAGGAAGCACCTACTGGAGAGATGTCGACTACATTACCATTAGCGATTCTGTCACTGCCGTGCAGACAGAAGTCGACAAGCTGACCGCGGACGGCGTGGACAAGATCATCGTTCTGAGCCACTCCGGCTACGAAGCTGACAAACGCATAGCGCGCGAAACGACCGGCATAGACGTGATCGTCGGCGGTCATACCCACACCTATTTGTCGAACACACTCAAACCCTCACAGGGGCCGTACCCGACCACGGAAAACGGCGTTCCGATCGTCCATGCATGGCCATTCGGCAATACCTTGGGCGAACTTCAGGTTAGCTTTGACGACAGAGGCAACCTGGTCAGCGCGGTCGGCGATCAGATCCGCCTTGATGCCGAGGTGGCCGAAGACACGAGCATAAAGGCTCTAGTCTCCGACGCGTTGTTGAAGAGCGAATAGATCTGCCGGAAGCAGCACTTCCGGGCGGGTAATGAAACTTCGGTGGCCAAGATGTCCAAACAAGACAGTCCCACCGAGTTGCGTTCAGGTATCCGCGGGCCGGGCCTATGCGACCGCTTCGGGCTCGGACCTGACCTTCTCTGCCGACGCACTTCACGATGATAGGCTATAGTGCCAACGTCGGGTTGGAGTTGTGGCAGGGAGCGGCGGATCGGAGTAGCCGCCATGACAATTGCCAACCTACCTGCCATTCGAGCCTGCCGACCTGCCTAGAACAAGGGCCGTGTCGTCGGCCAGAAGCGACCCTTGATGCCCAAGCACGTCTGGGCCATCCGCGTTCGCCTTGAGATCGCCGAGAATCTCAGAGACCTGGCGCTGTTCAACCTCGCTATCGACAGCAAGCTGCGTGGTTGTGACCTGGTGAAGCTGAAGGTGGCCGATGTCTACGCCTCCGGCCACGTCAAGGAGCGCGCCTCGATCATGCAAAGTAAGACGCAGAGGCCGGTGCGTTTTGAGATCACGGAGGGCACGAACAAGTCGCCCTCACGATGGATGGAGGAACCGCTGATGGTTGGCTCAGAGTATCTTTGGCCGGGCCGGTTTCACGAACGTCTGCATATTTCGACGCGGCAATACGCCCGCCTCGTGCGGGACTGGGTGAGTTCCATCGGGTTGGACCCACGTCCTACGGCACGCATTCCATGCGGTGGACCAAGGTCGCCCACATCTACAGGAAGACTGGCAACCTGCGGGCTGTCCAGCTCCTGCTCGGTCACACCAAGATGGACAGCACTGTCCGCTATCTCGGGGTCGAGCTCGAAGACGCTCTGGCGATCTCTGAGAGCGTGGAAATCTAAGAACTTGGGCCGCCGTCACTGGCGACCCACAGCCGCCCTCCAGCACACCATTCGAACGCCGCGGTTGCAGCCCGCATTTCCGACATTCGCCGCAGATGCGGAATCTGATGGTTGCCGAATTCACGTCATGCGGGACGGAGCGTGTGCCAGATCAGTTGGCTCCTGCCCGCCTCATTACACGTCGGTCAAGGGAACCGGCGCTCGAGGAAATCCCGAACGACGCCTAGGAAGGCGGGCTCATCTTCGACAAAGGAAAGATGCGCCACCTCCGGGATCTCGACGACGGTGGCGTCTTTCATCATCGAGGCGAAGGCGCGCAACGTGTCGGGCCGGGCTTCATCATGTTCACCACACACGAAGAGCACGGGCGCCGACACCTCTCCAATCCTGTCCAGACCATCGTAGTCGCGGATGACGCCACGCGCGGTAAACTCGCTCGGCCCCCAGATGAAGTTGTACAGCGCCTCGTTGAACAACTCGCCCGACCTTGCATGATGCGGGGGCCTGTCTCCCTTGCGCCGGACGTGTCGCTTCATGAACACTTCGTTTGCGTGCTGATAGCCCGGGTTGTCGAAGTCGTTGTCGGCTTCGCATTCCCGGATGAGCCGCTGCAAGTAGTCGGGCAGCCCGGCAATCAACTCCTGGGCATCCCTGCTCCACCGTTCGGCGCTGAGACAGGGGCTGACGAGGATAAGCCCCGCCGTGCGATCGGGATGTTTGAGGGCGTATTCGTAGGCCAGGAGGCCGCCCCAAGAATGCCCGGCCGGGATAAGTCTCTCGAATCCCAGTGCCGCGCGCACCCGCTCGATCTCATCGACGTAGTAATCGATGGTCCAGTTCGACCGGTCGCCCGGCCGGTCGGAGTTTCCGGTGTCGAGCTGGTCGTAGAGGACGACGGGTTGCAGGTCATCGAGCGCCGCAAGCGCCATAAGATAATGATGCGACATTCCGGGGCCGCCAGTAATGCCCAGAACGGCCGCGCGCGTCGGTTGTAGCCCGTTCTGCCGATACCAGGTGCGCCCGCCGGGTCCGTCGACGTAACCCGCGATTTCCGGATCGATCCACATGGTTGCCTCCCCTCTCCTCGCGCGCAAGGTCACGTGATACCCGCATTCGAGACCCGTCAATACCGATCGACATGCCATCCGACATGGAGCCGATTCACCCGCTTCTCCGGCACCCGCCCACCGGCCGGTGCGGCAGTGCAAGATTGACGATCGGCAAAGTCCGCTTTTGGGCTCGGACCTGACCTTCTCCGCGTCGCGGCATAGAGGCGGGAGGCGAGCAAGGCGTTCGTCCCTCAACGGCCCTGAGCCGACATCCGTGACGTGCGCGGCGAATACCACCTTCGCACCCAACCAGGCCATTGCCTGCCCCAATTATGTGGGCTGGTTTCACTCTTGGTGTATGACAAGTCCGTCTGCCAGCACCGTCACATGGGAAATACCGGGCAATCTGAAGGTCGCGGGTTTCTCTGGGGGCACCATCCGCGCAGGATCACGGTCGGCGCGAAGGGCAGTCGGTGAGAGTCCCCGCCCGGGGACCGGTCCCGTCGAGGCAGCATCCTCACGGCCGGGTCAGCCCTCCGATCTCCACCTCCACGCGTTCGGCGAGGCTCACGATGCTGTCGTGGAGGAGTTGTATCGCGTAGGCCGGGTTGTGGACCCAGGCGCCGTGGTCCTTCGCCACGACCTGGTAGTTGTAGGCCGCCATCAGAAGACGCGGAGTCCAGCTGGCGTAGCGGTTCGGGAAGGCGGCCTCCTCGGGGCCAATCGTGCCGTCGCCGTCGCTGTCGTTGAAGAAGTAGGGGAAGCTGTCCGGCGCGTAACCGATGGGCGCGTCCGAGACTTCGCGCGCGTATTCGGCGATGGCCGTTCCGAGGATGGCGTGCAGGCCTTCGATCTCCGTGCGGATGCCGCCGCCGGCCGAGCCGTCGCCGTCGAAATCGGCGTGGCGGGTGCGGATGGCGGTGATGTCGTTCACCCCATCGTGGCAGGCGATGCAGCCCTCGGTCGCGACCTCCGTCGTATGCGGTTCGTGGCAGGCGACGCAGGTGCCCGCGCTCGGGACGTGGGCGAAGCGCCCGGCGTAGGCGTGGTCCGGATACTGGAAGCCGCCCCGCACCTCCGCGCCATGCATCACCGCCGCCGCGATGCCGTAATGGACGTTGATGAAGCCGAGATCGGGCGACACCGTGTCGAGATCCATCCCGTCGATGGCGGACAGGACCCGATCGGTCGAGGCGCGGCCCTGGTGGCACATCGTGCAGTTGGCCGAGGCGCCGAGGCCGCCTATGGTCACGCCCGAAGGGAAGGGCACCGCGTCGAGCGTCTCAGCCTCGGTCACGTGGCACGTGGCGCAGCCGATCACCGTGTTGATCGTGCCGGGATGCTCCACCGAAAGCGCCGGTGTGTCGTCGGCGCCGAGCCAGTCGAGCATGCCCGTCTCGGAGTGGCAAGCGGCGCAGGCCGCCGGGATCTCGCCGTCCTCGTTCCAGTGGGTGAAGGAGGGCGAGTGGTAGCCGCTATGCGGCCCCATGAGCCACGCCTCGGTGATCTCGGTCAGGCTGAAGTCCTGCGCGGCGATCGGGGCGGCAGCCGCGATCGCGACCGCCGCGACTGACGACAGGATACGCAACATGCGCATGGCGGCCTCCCTTGGACAAGGTGCGCGCGAGTGTGCCATGCCCGAGCCCGGCGGCCTTAATCCAAATCAAGGACGCGAGGCGCCGCCGGGGTCCTGAATCGGGCCCGGGATGGAAGGAGACGCGACATGCGGGACAAAGCGACCGGCGCAAATTCCGGGGACGGCCGGAGAACGCCGCGTCTGCCGGCATGGGCCGTGGCCGTGCTCTATCCCGTGGTCTGCCTCGCGCCGCTCGTCCTCGCCGCGACGCGGGACGTCGTGGCGACGTCCGGCTGGGGGCTCGCGGCGGCGGGACTCGGCCTCGTCGGACTCGCGGGTATGGCAGTGCAGTCCGTAACGTCGGGCCGGTTCGAGATCGTCTCGGGGCGTCTCGGCATCGACCGCGTGATGGCGTTTCACAAGACCACCGCATGGTGGGTTCTGCTGGCCCTCCTCCTGCATCCCGTGATCTACGTCGTTCCGACCTTCCTCGCCGATCCCGGGCTGGGGGGCGAGCGGCTCTGGGCCTACCACACGCTGCCGCACTACCGCAGCGGCGTCGTCGCGCTGTCGGTGCTCGTCCTGCTGGTCGTGGGCTCGGCCCTCCGCGCGCGCCTGCCGCTGCGCTACGAGGCATGGCGCGCCGCTCATCTCGTGCTCGCCGCGGTGGTGCTGGGGGCGGGGCTCCACCACGCGGTCAGCGCCGGCCGGTTCAGCGCCGCGGGACTTCTGAACGGCTACTGGTGGGCCATGGGCGCGGCGGCCGTCGGCGTCGTCGTCGTCCTCTACGGGCTGCGCTGGGCGCGGCTGCACCTGCGGCCATGGCGGCTCGCCTCGGTCACCAAGGTGGCGGACCGGATGTGGGAGCTCGACATCCAGCCCGCCGAGGGCACGCCGCCGCTCGGCTACCGCGCAGGCCAGTTTGTCTGGATGACGGAGGGCGTCCGGCGCTTCCCGCTGTTCGATCATCCCTTCTCCATCGCCGACAGCCCCTTGCGTCCGGGCCTTAGCCTCGTCGTCAAGGAGGCAGGCGACTTCACAAAGCAGATCGGGACGCTCGCGCCCGGCACCCCGATCGGGATCGACGGACCCTACGGCAGCTTCACGCTTGAGGAACATGGCGAGGATGCCGTCCTCCTGATCGCGGGTGGCGTCGGCATCGCGCCGATTCTCGGGCTTCTCCGCGATCTCGTGGCGCAGGAATACCGGCATCCCATCCGCCTCGCCTATGCCGCCGGCAGGCCGGAAAACCTTGCCTGCATCGATGAGATCGCCGCAGTGCGATCGGCGCTCGATCTCGAAACGCTTCTTCTCAGCGAGGAGGAGGCTCACGGTTGGCAGGGGGAGATCGGGCGGCTCGACCGGAACCGGCTGTCGGAGATGCTCCGCGGGCTCGACCCGGAGCGGACTGTCGCGCTCATCTGCGGGCCGGGGCCGATGGTGACGGCGGTCGCCGACGGGCTGATCGACCTCGGGCTGCCGATGGACCGGGTGATTTATGAGCGCTTCGACTATTCCGAGGGCGCCTCGCGGCTCGACCGTCGCCTCAGGCGGCGTTTCATGGGGCTCGGTCTGGCACTCCTCGCGGGCGTCGCGGCCTTCGTGGCGCTGATGGCCTGACGGGCCGCTTCAGCCCGCGGTCTCGAGCGTCGGGAACGCCAATCTTGGTGTTCAAATCACTAATCACAGTAGTCCGTTTTTTCAGGCGGTTTGACATCAGTGCAAATCGCAGCGAATGACCGCTTCCCCCCTTCCTGCAGCGAATTGGCTGGCTTCCGAGGTTGGCGGCTTGCTGCAAAACGCCCGACGTCTTCGATCAAATCGCATCGTTGGTCAGCGACCGGGCCTCTCGCTCGAAACCCTCGCTTCGATGGCAAGCTTGGAGCGGCACGGTCAGCCGGCGCTGCCATGCCGCAGGCGCTCGAGGATCTCCCCGACGAGCGCTCGGCCGATCTCGCCTTGCAGAATGACATCGAGGGGGCAGCGCCCTTCGAGCAGCGGATGCGGCCGGTTGAGGAACGCGCGCGCTTCGTTTCCATCGCCCCAGATCTCGAGCGCGACGGGCCACACCGCCGCGAGCCGCGCCACAACTGCGCCCTCGGCGGGCGTGAGCGTTGCCTGGCTCTTTCGCCGCGCGCGCGCCGCCCCGGGCTCGCGACCCGCGACGATCGCGGCAGGCGACGCGCCGATCGTCGCCGCAATCGAAAGCAGCGCGCTCCTGGGCAGGCCTTCTTTGATGAGGCGCATGAGTTCGATTGGCGTTGGCGCCCTGCCGTCAATCGTCACACCGAGGACTTCCGGAACTGAATCATAGGCGCTCATCCGGCGGCGTCCCGTTCGCTCTGCTGTCCACGCCACAAGTCGCGCCCGCCTGAAGACCTGCCTGGCCGCGAGTTCACGCGCCCTGTCAGGGTGTTCGGTTTCCCACGGCGCCAAATCATCTGCCTTCTGCTCCAAGAAACCCCGGCCATCCCTGATCCAGCGCGGGCGCACGCCCATGAGCGTCGGGATAGCCGACGGACACGTTGCGGAACTCCGTCCTGCCACATCGGAACGACGCGCCGTGGTGCGTGTGACCAAAGAACCAGAGGTCGGGCGCGTGCCGCTCGATGAGGCTGCTCAGATCGGAGGCGTAGGCTGGACCGACCTGGGCGTTGTCTGAGAGGCTGAGCGCATGGGGCGCGTTATGGGTGACGACAACAGTCCGCCCGTCGAACGGGGTGCTCAGGCGGCTCTCGAGCCAGGCGCGATGGTCGCGGTGAACGGCGATGGTGTGCCTCGGCTTGGCGCGGCAGTAGTTCTCGGCTTCAATGCGGATGTAACGGTAGTCGTTCATCCGCGTCGCGGCCTCCCGCGCGTTCCGGTCGGCGTTGTCCTCGCCAAGGCACATGTCCGTCCAGAGCGTGCAGCAGAGGAAACGGGTGTCGCCCTGCACGATCTCCTGCTTCTGCGCGAAATGCGCGCTGACGTCCTGCGTGATCGCTTCGAGCTTGTCGTCGCGGTCCAGACGCCCGTCGTAGTAGTCGTGGTTGCCGGGAAAGATGTGGACGCGGTCGAGCGGGATGTGCCGCCCGATCGCCTCGAGCGCGGGCTTCCAGCGCACGCAGGACTTGTTCGCCAGGTCTCCGGCGATGATCAGCGGTCCAGCCCCGAGAAGTCCGCGTGTTCAAGCGGATCGCGCCCGGCCTGGCGCCAGAAGTCGTGATGAAGGTCGGCAAGGATCAAGGTCTTCGTCATCTGTGTCTCATCTGAAATCGACCCGATCCTAGTGCAGGGGCGGACGGTTCTGCAGTTCGGCAATGTGATCGAGCAGCCGGTTCAGGCTGCGCAGGTCCGGCTGGGTCGCGCACCGGGCCAACGCTTCGAAGATCATCTCAACGGTCTCGCCCTCGATGCCGCGGCGTTTGGCTTCCCTCTCGACGAAGCCGCGCACGTCTCCGCGCGTGAGGGGGCCGAGGCGGATCAGCCGGCAGCGGCTGAGAAAGGGGGGCGACAGGTGTCGCCAGTCGTTGGAGGTCATGACCCAGCCGATCCAGCCCATGTCGAAGGTCACGCGGAAATGGGGGCAGGCCCAGCCCCGGGCCGTCATGGGCTCCAGAGGGCCCAGCAGCGCATCGGTCAGGTCATGGGCGCGGCCCCCGGCCAACGTGACCCTGCCGGGGTTTTCGACCTCGTCGACCACGATGATCGGATTGCCGATGCGCTGGCGCAGGATCAGTTCGAGCGGCCGCTCGGGCGCGGCGCTGGACCAGCAGCGCTGGCAGTCCGCGACGGCGAAACCGGCGGCCTCGGAGGCGGCGTCGATCTGCATCGTCGCGGTGCCGACCAGCGATGCCAGGCGCTGTGCCCAGGTGCTCTTGCCGATGCCCGGAGGGCCATCGAGCAGGAGCGGCGGCAGCCGGAATCCGGCTGCGCCCGCGCGGACCGAGGCGCGCATCGCATGCCAGACCGCCTCGGTCGCCTGCCCCAACCAGGGCATCTCGGCATGAAGCTCGGCGGCAAGCTCGTCGGCCCGCTGTTCGCTGGGGATCGAAACGAGGCGCACCCCGTCGCGCAGGACGGAAAGCTGCTCGCGCTCTTCCTTCCTGAGGTGGCCCAGCCTGGAGGCCGCCTCGCGCCGGGCGACGAGCGCCGCGGCACGGCGCCGGATGCGCCGGTGGTCGTCTTCGCCGAGATCCGTCGGCCGTCGCCAGCCGTTGCCCAGGTCCTCTTCCAGCGCGTCGCTGATCGGATCGTCGACCTGCGCTTCCGCCTTGCGGACGCGGAGGGCCCGGAGGTGCCGGCTCAGCCGGGTCTCGATGTCATACTTCGACTGGTCCAGGTCGGGGAAGCGGGCCGCGATGAAGGGGATGCGGGGCATGGGTATGGTCCTTTCCGAAACAGTAGCGGCATGCGCCGCCACGGCGCCCGCCGCACCAGAGCGGTCAGGGCAGAAGCGCGATGAGAGAAGAACCCGGGTGTGGCGGGATAGAGGTCATGGCGGCGCGATCTGGTCAAGCACTGCAGCTTGCGGATCCTTGGCGCGGCGGCATCCAGAAGCTGCAGTGCTTCGAAGTGAAAGCAACGCATTGATATAAAACAAAAACCACCGATCGCTCTGCGACCGGTGGTCATTTGACTTGTGCCGGAGTGGTCGAAAAACCCCGGAAATGGTCATTTATTCTCGGGTCCTACAACAACAGCACTGGCTCAGACCCGACTCAAGAACACTTCGAGTAGCCGCAGTGGGGGCACGTCATGCAGCCCTCGACCATCTGCATGCCGAACTGCCCGCAGGAGGGGCACGCCGGGCCGCGCGGAGCCTCGCCCACTTTCATCACCTGCGCCTTGGGATCTGATTTGAGGCCGAGCCCCTCGCCGTCGATGAAGCCGATGGAGATGAGGTGCCGCTCGATCACGCCGCCGATCGCCGCGAGGATCGAGGGCACGTAACGTCCGTTCATCCAGGCCCCGCCACGCGGATCGAAGACCGCTTTCAGCTCTTCCACGACGAAGGAGATGTCCCCGCCACGCCGGAACACGGCCGAGATCATCCGCGTCAGCGCGACGGTCCAGGCGTAATGTTCCATGTTTTTCGAGTTTATGAAGACCTCGAACGGCCGCCGGTGCCCGCCCTGGACGATGTCGTTCACCGTGATGTAGATCGCGTGCTCGCTGTCGGGCCACTTGAGCTTGTAGGTCTGCCCTTCGAGCGCCGCCGGACGGTCCAGCGGTTCGGAGAGATAGACGACCTCGGCCCCCCGGTCCGCTTCGGGCGCCTTCTCCTCCTTCTCGGAGACGGAGAGGACCGATCCGGTCACGAGGTTCGGACGGTAGGTCGTGCAGCCTTTGCAGCCCTGGTCCCAGGCCGCCATGTAGACGTCCTTGAAATCCTCGAAGGAAATGTCCTCGGGGCAGTTGATCGTCTTGGAAATCGAGCTGTCCACCCAGCGCTGCGCGGAAGCCTGCATGCGGACGTGATCGAGGGGCGGCAGAGTCTGGGCGTCGACGAAGTAGTCCGGCAGCGGCGCGTCGCCGAACTTCTCCCGCCACAGATGCACGGCGTAGTCGACGACCTCCTCCTCGGTCCGCGAGCCGTCCTTTTGCAGGACCTTGCGCTTGTAGGCATAGGCAAAGACCGGTTCGATCCCTGAAGACACATTGCCCGCGTAAAGGCTGATCGTGCCCGTGGGTGCGATCGATGTCAGGAGAGCGTTGCGAATCCCGTGCTTGCGCACGGCCTCGCGCACGTCGGCGTCCATCTGCTTCATGTTGCCCGAGGCGAGATACTTGTCCGCGTCGAAGAGCGGGAAGGCACCCTTTTCGCGCGCGAGATCGACAGAGGCCAGGTAGGCCGACCGCGCGATCCGGTGCATCCACGCCTCGGTCTGCTTCGCGGCCTTCTCGGTCCCGTAGCGCAACCCCACCATCAGGAGCGCATCCGCGAGGCCCGTGACACCAAGCCCGATCCGCCGCTTGTTGGCCGCTTCCTCCGCCTGCTTCGCGAGTGGGAAGCGCGAGGCATCGACCACGTTGTCCATCATCCGGACAGCGACGCGCACGAGGTCGTCCAGTCCGTCGGCGTCGAGCGACGCTTCGGGTTCGAAGGGGTCCTTGACGAGGCGGGCGAGGTTGATCGAACCCAGAAGGCAGGCGCCGTAGGGCGGCAGGGGCTGTTCGCCGCAGGGGTTGGTGGCCGCGATGGTCTCGCAATAGGCGAGGTTGTTCATCGCGTTGATCCGGTCGATGAATATCACGCCCGGCTCGGCGTAGTCGTAGGTCGCGCGCATGATCTTGTTCCAGAGATCGCGCGCCTGGACCGTGTGCCAGACCTTGCCGTCGAATTGCAGTTCCCATGGCCCGTCGGCTTTCACCGCCGACATGAAGTCGTCCGTCACCAGAACGGACAGGTTGAACATCCTGAGGCGCGCGGCGTCCTGCTTTGCCTCGATGAAGGCCTCGATATCGGGGTGGTCGCAGCGCATCGTCGCCATCATCGCACCGCGCCGCGAGCCCGCCGACATGATCGTGCGGCACATCGCGTCCCATACATCCATGAAGGACAGGGGCCCGGAGGCATCCGCCGCCACGCCGTGCACCTCGGCGCCGCGAGGACGGATGGTCGAGAAGTCGTAGCCGATCCCGCCGCCCTGCTGCATGGTCAGCGCGGCTTCCTTCAGCATGTCGAAGATGCCGCCCATCGAATCGGGGATCGTCCCCATCACGAAGCAGTTGAACAGCGTCACCGACCGCTGGGTGCCCGCCCCCGCAAGGATTCGCCCCGCCGGCAGGAACCGGAAGTCCTCAAGCGCGCCATAGAACTTCTCTTCCCATGCCGCCGGCTCCTTCTCGACGGACGCGAGAGCACGGGCAACGCGGCGCCAGCTGTCCTCGACCGTAAGGTCGACGGCTGCATCATCTGCATCCTTGAAGCGATATTTCATGTCCCAGATAGCCTCGGCGATCGGGGCGGCGAAACGGGTCATGTCAGGAGTCCTTGGCGCGTTGCGGGGAGGATCGAAGATACGCCGCGACGCAGGACCGGTCAACTTGATCTCGCGGTTCGGACCGCTATGATCCCCGAGGGATAGGGGTGCTGCCGTGGCCGACTACGTGAATCTCGTGAAGCTCTGCGTGGGCGCGGAGAAGGTCGAGGACCTGACCTCGTGGCAGGCCGCGCGCTACGGGAAGGCGAACCCCGTCCACGTCACCCGGATGTGGCCGAAACGCGCCGAAGAGGTGCTGAACGGCGGTTCACTCTACTGGGTGTTCAAGGGCGTGATCCTGGCCCGCCAGCGTATCGTGGGACTGGAGGAAAGCCCGGGCGCCGACGGCATCACCCGCTGCGCCATCGTCCTCGACCCGGAAGTCGTCCGGACCGAGGCGATGCCCAGGCGCCCGTTCCAGGGCTGGCGCTACCTCGACCCGAAGGACAGTCCGCGTGACCTTCCAAAGGGGCGCACGACGGAAGAAGCGCTTCCGCGCGAGCTTCTCACCGCGCTTGCCGAGATCGGCCTGCGCTGAAGCCTCGCCCGTCGGGCTCGTCCGATCCGGTGATCACAAACCTTCGGGCAGGTGAAGCCCTAGCCTGTCGGCAATGCCCGCGAGAGCCGGCCGGGCACCATTCCCCCAATCGGCCGCGCGCGAAGCGTATAGCGTCGCCTGGCTCTGGTGGACCAGACCGTCTGACAGAATCTTCAGGTGGTTCGCGCGGAGGGTTTCGCCTGTCGAGGTGATATCCGCCACAGCTTCCGCGGTCAGGTTCTTCACCGTTCCCTCGGTCGCACCCTGGCTGTCGACCAGCTGATAATCCGCGACCCCGTTCTTCCGCAGGAAGTCCCGCACCAGGCGGTGGTACTTCGTGGCAATCCTCAGCCGAAAGCCATGCGTGCGCCGGAACGCGGCCGCCGCCGCGTCGAGGTCGTCGAGGTTGTCCACATCGACCCAGCAGGCCGGTACGGCGATCACGAGGTCCGCGTGGCCGAATCCGAGACCGGCGAGTTCCGCCACCTGGTCTTCCCAGTCCGCCAGCGTCTCCCGCACGAGGTCCGACCCGGTCACGCCGAGGTGGATGCGCCCCGCCGCCAGTTCGCGCGGCACTTCCGAGGCGGAAAGGAGGACGAGTTCCACGCCATCCGCGCCGTCGACCGCACCCGCGTATTCGCGCTCCGATCCGGTACGGCGCAGCTGGATGCCGCGCGCGCCGAACCAGTCGAAGCACTGGTCCATCAGCCGGCCTTTGGATGGCACGCCAAGCTTGAGCATCAGCCGATCCCTCCCAGTTCGGCGACGAGCGCGGGGCGCACGACGCCCCCGACCGCCGGGATCGAATTGCCCTGCCCCAGGACCGCCGTGAGCGCGTCATAACGCCCTCCGCTCGCGACGGGCGGCAGACCCTCCTGCGCGGCGTGGAAGCTGAAGACGAAGCCGTCGTAGTACTCGAGCGTCGTGCGGCCGTGGCTCGCCTCGAAGTCGAGCGTTTCCACCTCCACGCCAAGAGCGGCCAGCGCATCAAGCCGGGCGGCGAGCCGTTCGACGGCCGGACGGATCGGCGGCAATTCGTCGGCTATCTTGCGCAGCCGGTCGAGCGCCTGCGGTGCGGGCGCGCGAAGGTCCAGGATGTCGTCCAGAAGCGCCACTTCCTCGGCCGCGATTGGCGGCGCGGCCGCGTCCTCCGCCAGCGCGGAAAGGCGGTCCGCGATCTCCTCGGGGCTGCGGAGCCCGATCTGCGGTGCGCCGCTCTCCGGCACCTCGCCGCTCGCGAGTTGCGCGATCAGCGCCGCGCGCGCGGGTGGCACAGGAGCAAGCCCGCCGAACCGTTCCAGAAGCGCCCGGAACCGGGCCGGCCGCCATATGTGGCGCAGGAGCGCGGCCTTGCGCCGGTCGGTCGTCGTGAGGCCCTTCACGGCGGCCATGAGGATGCCGATGTCCCCCGTCGCCGCCCGCAGGTCCAGAGGCGAGAGAAGCTCGGCGAAAAGCGCGAACACCTCCGCGTCGGCCGCGACCGGATCGACGCGGTCAAAGATCTCGTAGCCGACCTGAAGGAATTCCGCCGGCCGGCCGCTGCGATGTTCCTGTTTCCGGAACACCTCGCCGAGGTAGCAGTAGCGCGCAGGCTCGGCGCCCTCCTCCATGTGCATCCGCACCACCGGAACGGTGAAGTCCGGGCGCAGCATCATCTCTCCCCGGAGGGGGTCCCGGGTCACGTAGGCGCGCGACCGGATATCCTCGCCGTAGAGGTCCAGAAGAACCTCCGCCGGCTGCAGGATGTCGGCCTCGACCGGAACCGCGCCCGCGGCACGGAAGGCCGTGAGAAGCCGCTCGGCCTGGGCCCGCGCCTCAACCTTCCCCGCCATCACGCGCCCCCGAGGAGGCGCTTGACCTCTGCCACCAGCGCCGCACGCGGCACCTCGGTCTGGGCAGGCTGCGCCTTCCACTCCTCATGAGTCGCCTCCGCGGCGATCTTGGCACCGAGGTAGAGGTCCTTCAGCTGCACGACACCGCGCTCCGCCTCGTCGCCCCCCTGGATCACGGCGACCGGGGAATTGCGCTTGTCCGCGTATTTGAGCTGGTTGCCGAAGTTCTTCGGATTGCCGAGGTAGACTTCCGCCCGGATCCCGGCACGGCGCAACTCGCCGGCCATAGCCTGGTAGTCCTCCATCCGGTCGCGGTCCATCACGGTCACCACCACCGGTCCACGCGTGTCGGTGCCGACACGCCCCTTTTCCCGCAGCGCGGCGAGCAGTCGGTCCACGCCGACGGAGACACCCGTCGCCGGCACCGACTGCCCGGTGAAGCGTTTCACGAGATCGTCGTAACGCCCGCCGCCAGCGACGGAGCCGAACTGACGCTTGCGGCCCTTCTCGTCGAGGATCTCGAAGGTCAGTTCTGCCTCGAACACGGGCCCCGTATAATAGCCGAGACCGCGGACCACCGAGGGATCGATGTCGACGCGCTCGGGCCCATAGCCCTGCGCCTCGAGGAGTTCCGCGATGGTCTCGAGTTCCTGAACGCCTTCGAGACCGGTGGCCGAGGCCCCGGCGAGTTCCCGCAGGCGGCCCACCGTCGCTTCCCAGTCGGCGCGCTTGGCTTCCATGAAGCCCATGACGATTTCCGCCTGCTCGGCCGACAGCCCGGCGCCTTGGGTGAAATCGCCCGACTCGTCCTTGCGGCCCTCGCCCAGAAGCGCGCGCACGCCCGCCTCGCCAAGCCGGTCGAGCTTGTCGATGGCGCGCAGCACGATCCCGCGCTCATGCGCGAAGCGCTCGGGGTCCGCGGGGTCGAGGACGCCCGCCACCTCCATCACGCCGTTCAGGACCTTGCGGTTGTTCACCCGCACGATGTAGTCGCCGCGCGGGATGCCCGTTGCTTCCAGCGCGTCGGCGAGCATCGCGCAGATCTCCGCATCCGCCGCGACCGTGGCCGCGCCGACCGTGTCGGCGTCGCATTGGTAGAACTGCCGGAACCGCCCCGGCCCCGGCTTCTCGTTGCGCCAGACCGGGCCCATCGCGTAACGGCGATAGGGCGCGGCAAGGTCGTTGCGGAACTGCGCGGCCACGCGGGCGAGCGGCGCGGTCAGATCGTAGCGCAGCGCCAGCCAGTCGCCGTCCTCTTCCTGCCAGGCGAAGACGCCCTCGTTCGGGCGGTCCACGTCGGGCAGGAACTTGCCCAGCGCCTCCACCGTCTCGACCGCCGCCGTCTCCAAGGGGTCGAAGCCGTAGCGGTGATAGACCTCGGCGATGGTGTCGAGCATCGCCTTGCGCTCGGTCACCTCGGCGCCGAAATAGTCGCGGAATCCCTTCGGGGTTTCCGCGCGCGGTCGTCTGGGCCCTTTGTCCTTCGCCATAGCCTGTGCCTTCGCCTATTCGGCGCGGGTGTAGCGGATGGGGGGAAAAGGGACAAGCGGCGCGAAAAAAGGATGCGGCGACGAACTGCCGGGCGTAGAAGGACCGCGGACCGCCAGGGAGCACGACCATGGAAGACAGGCTGAAACGGGCGGAAGAACAGATCGCCCACCTCATGAAGTTGACGGACGAGCTTTCCGAGGTCGTCGCCCGCCAGGGGCGCGAGGTCGATGTGCTGAAACGCCGCCTCGGGCTTCTCCTCGAACGCGAGGCCGCGCGCGAGGCCGAACTTGGCGGTTCGATCCCGCTCGCCGACCAGAAGCCGCCGCACTGGTAGGGGCTTGCCGGTGGGCGTCCCGCCTGTCACGTTGCGCGAGCCGAACGCTGCCGACCGACCCGATGGCCCTCCGACTTCCGCAATCCGCTGAAGGACTTCACCTTCGAACCGTGATGCTGAGCTACGCGCTTGGCGCCGTGGGCGGGTTCGCGGCGAAGGCGCTGCACCTGCCACTGCCGATGCTGCTGGGCTCGCTTCTGGCCGTCGGAACCGCGTCGGTCACCGGGATGAAGCTTGCAGGCCACCTGCCCCAAGTGCCCCAGAAACTGCGGCAGTATTTCATCCCCATCATCGGCGTCGCGATCGGAGGCGCCTTCAGCCCCGATATCCTGAGCGAAGCGAAGCTCTGGTGGCCATCGCTGCTCGCGCTCTGTCTCTTCATCCCGGCCGTCCACTTCGTCGGCTACCGCGCGCTCCGCGCGACTGGGCGGGTGGACCCGATCACCGCCTACTTCGGCACCGCGCCCGGCGGGCTCATCGAAGCGGTGCAGATGGGGGAGGAGATGGGAGCCGATCCACGCATGCTGACGATGCTGCAATTCCTGCGGCTCATCCTCACGATCATCCTGGTGCCGCTCGCATTCACCTGGATCACCGGGCATGCCGTGGGCTCGGCCGGCGGCACGACCATGGGCGCGACGACGGTGCCGCTGACGATCCAGGACGCCCTGATCCTCGCCGCCGCCGCGATCGTCGGGGCCTGGCTGGGCATGAAGTCGAACCTGCCTGCGGGAATGATCACCGGCCCCATCATCCTTTCCGGCGCGGCGCACCTTGCGGGCCTTACGGCGACGGTTCCGCCGGGCTGGCTCATCGCGCTCACCCAGGTCGTGATCGGCACGAGCCTCGGCGTCCGCTTTGCCGGCACGCCGGCCTCGCATTTCGTGACGGGCGTCCGTCTCGCCGTGCTGAACGTCGCGCTCACGATCGGCGCCGCGACCGCCGTGGCCTTCGTACTCGCCCGCCACGTCCACGAACCGCCGGCGGCCGTCTTCCTTGCCTTCGCCCCCGGCGGGCTTGCCGAAATGGCACTCATCGCGCTCTCGCTCCAGATGAGCGTGCTCTATGTCACCGCCCACCACATCGCCCGCATCATCCTCGCCGTGACGGTGGCCCGCCTCTTCGCGAACCGGATCCGGCGCTAGAGCATCCAGTCCACCGGCAGCCAGCCGATCACCGCGACCGCCGCCCGTTCGAGGAACGTCGTCCGGGGTTCCGAGCCGTAGGTGACCTCTCCGCCGTCCGGCAGCGTCTCGATCCATTCCGTCCCGCCGTCCTCGGCGCGTATCACGCGGTAGGCATTGACCCGTACCCGCTCGTCGAAGATCCCGTCGAACTCGGACGCGATCGCCACGCTGTCGATCAGGATCCCCATCTCGCAGTTCAGGAAGAAGGACCGGGGATCGAAGTTGAACGAGCCGACGAAGACCCTCTCGCCGTCGATGGTCAGGACCTTCGCATGGAGGCTCGACGTGGCGGAGGCGAGGACGCCGAAATGGTCTGCATCCTCGCGCGGGACGGTCGTCGACTTCATCTCGTAAAGCTCGACCCCGGCATCGAGCAGCTCGTCGCGGTATTCGACATAGCCGGAATGAACCGGTGGCACGTCGGTCGACTCGAGCGAGTTCGTGAGGATCCGGACGCGGAGCCCCTGCTCCGCGAGGCCGGCGAGCAACGCGGCGCCCCGCCTGCCTGGAATGAAATAGGCGGAGATGAGGTCGAGACCGCGCACCGACCTGCCCATCTCCTCGGACAGTCGCGCCATCAGAATCTCGTCCTTCCCGGCAAGCCCAAGCGCCTTCGCCGGATCATCGCTCAGAAGGCGCGCGGCCACCCAATCGAGCCCGGCCGCTCCGGCCTTGAGACCGGGCACCAGGGTCGAAGCCTCCACGGCGTCGAGAAACACCTCTGCCGCCGGGTCCGATGCAGCCCCTGCGACCGCCTCGCGAAGGCTATCGAGGCCCCCTTCGGATGGCTCGACCAGAAGGTTCACGGGATAGGCGGACGCACTCGCCCAATAGGCATCGAAGTCCGTCGAGACCTCGGCCGCGGCCGGCCCGACCACCAGGACATCGAAATCCGAATAATGCCCCTCGGCCGCGCGGGCGAAGTAGATGTCACCGACATTGCGTCCGCCGACGATCGTGACGGCCCCGTCCACCGTGAAGGCCTTGTTGTGCATCCGCCGGTTCAGCCGGACGACATCGAAAAGGTATCCTGCCGAGCGCAATGTCCTCAGCGTGAAGGGGTTGAACAGCCGCACCTCGAAATTCGGCAGCGCGTCGAGCGCGGCAAGTTCCGCATCAAGCCCCGCGGTTCCCACGTCGTCCAGGAGAAGCCGGACCCGGACCCCCCGCTCCGCCGCCGCGCGAAGTTCGTCGAGCAACAAAAACCCCGTCACATCCCGCTGCCAGATGTAGTACTGCGCGTCGATGGAGGACTCCGCCGCGCGCGCCAGCGTCACGCGGGCCCCGAAAGCGTCGGGCCCGCGACGCAGCGATGCCACGCCGGACAATCCGGGATGCTCGGCCGCCACCAGCGAAATCCCTGCGCCGAGGGCAGTCGATTCCGATGCCGCGATCGCCTGCGACGGGACCCGGCCGTCCAGCGACGGCAAGGGGAAGGAAAGGCGCGCGGCCAAGACACCCAGCGCGGCAATTGCGACGACGAAGGCCAGACGGCGCAGCCAGCGAAGAAGCCGGCGCGGCCGCATCTAGATCTCCTCGACGGTCAGCACCCCGCCCATCGACTTGATCGCGCCCTTGATCTGCGGGTTCACAGGGAAATCCTCACCCACCGAGATATCGATCTCGTCACCCGTCTCCCGGTCGGCGATGCAGAAGACAATCGGCCCCTTCGACCGTGACTTGGCCTCCCCTTTCAGCCGTTCGAGCAGCGAGGCTACGGAGGCGACGGCCGTCGCCTCCGCGATGTGGATGCGCAGCCCCGCGCCACCCGCGTCCATCGCCACGCCGTCGATCGGCTGCGCCGCGCGGGCGAGAAGTTTCAGCGTCTCGCCCTCCATCGTCGCCTCGACGGTCAGGACGACCGCGCTTCCGGGCTCCAGATGCGCCCGCGCCTGCTCCAGCGTGTCGGAGAACACCGTGACCTCGTAGAGCCCCGTCGGGTCCGACAGCGACACGAAGGCGAAACGGTTCCCCCGCGCCGATTTCCGTTCCTGCCGCGCCGAGACGTTGCCCGCGATCTTCGCGACCAGCGGTCCACGCTCCGCCGCCGCCGTGATTTCGGCAAGCGTCATGACGTTCTTGCGCTTGAGCGCCGGCAGGTAGTCGTCGAGCGGATGGCCGGACAGGTAGAAACCGATAGCCTTGTGCTCTTCCCCCAACCGCTCCGTCGGCAGCCAGTCGTCGCGGTTCGGAAGCCGGGGCTCGGGCAGGTCTTCGCCCGCCTCGCCGAAGAGGGACACCTGAGCGGAACCCGCCGCCTCGTGCACCGCGGCCGAATAGGCCACAAGCGCGTCGAGCGAGTCGAACACCCGCGCGCGGTTCCGGTCGAGCACGTCGAAGGCCCCGGCCCGCGCCAGCATTTCCAGGGGCCGTTTGCCCACCCTTTTCAGGTCCACCCGCCGCGCGAAATCGAAGAGCGACACGAAGGGCTTCGCTCCCCTCGCCTCCACAATCATCTTCATCGCCTCGACGCCGACGTTCTTCAGCGCGCCCAGCGCGTAGACGATCCGCCCCTCCGACACCGTGAAGGTCGCGCCCGACCGGTTGACGCAGGGCGCCACCGTCTCGATCCCCAGCCGGTCCACCTCCCGCTTGTAGATCGCGAGCTTGTCGGTGAGATGGATATCGCAGTTCATCACCGCAGCCATGAACTCGACCGGGTGGTTCGCCTTCAGCCAGGCGGTCTGGTAGCTCACCACCGCATAGGCCGCCGCGTGCGACTTGTTGAAGCCGTAGTTCGCGAACTTCTCCAGAAGGTCGAAGACTTCGCCCGCCTTCTCCTTCGAAACGCCGTTCTTCACCGAGCCCTCGATGAACTTCGGCCGCTCCTTCGCCATCTCCTCGGCGATCTTCTTGCCCATGGCGCGCCGCAGAAGGTCGGCGCCCCCCAGGCTGTAGCCCGCCATCTCCTGCGCGATCTGCATCACCTGTTCCTGGTAGACGATGATGCCCTGCGTCTCTTCCAGAATATGGTCGATCGAGGGATGGATCGAGGCGCGATCCTTCAGCCCGTTCTTCACCTCGCAATAGGTCGGGATGTTCTCCATCGGACCCGGACGGTAAAGCGCCACGAGCGCAACGATGTCCTCGATGCAGGTGGGCTTCATGCGCCGCAGCGCGTCCATCATGCCTGAGCTTTCCACCTGGAACACCGCGACGGTGCGTGCCGAGGCGTAGAGTTCGTAGGTCTTCGTATCGTCGAGAGGGATCAGCCCGATATCCACCTCGACGCCGCGCAGCTTCAGAAGGTCGAGCGCGTTCTGGATGACCGTCAGCGTCTTCAGCCCAAGGAAGTCGAATTTCACGAGGCCCGCGGCTTCGACCCATTTCATGTTGAACTGGGTGGCCGGCATGTCCGACCGCGGATCCTGGTAAAGCGGCACCAGCTCGTCCAGCGGCCGGTCGCCGATCACGACGCCCGCAGCGTGGGTGGAGGCGTTGCGCAGAAGCCCCTCGACCTGCCGCGCGTAGGTCAGAAGCCGGTCGACGACCTCCTCCGCCCGCGCCGCCTCGCGCAGACGCGGCTCGTCCGCCAGCGCCTTCTCGATCGAGACGGGCTTCACCCCCTCGACCGGGATCATCTTCGACAGCCGGTCCACCTGCCCGTAGGGCATCTGCAACACGCGGCCCACGTCCCTGACCGCCGCCTTCGACAGAAGCGCGCCGAAGGTGATGATCTGCCCCACGCGGTCACGGCCATAGCGGTCCTGCACGTAGCGTATCACCTCTTCCCGCCGGTCCATGCAGAAGTCGATGTCGAAGTCGGGCATCGAAACCCGTTCCGGGTTCAGGAAGCGTTCGAACAGAAGGGAGTAGCGCAGCGGATCGAGGTCGGTGATCGTCAGCGCATAGGCGACGAGAGAACCTGCGCCCGAACCCCGCCCCGGACCCACCGGAATGTCGTGCGCCTTCGCCCATTTGATGAAATCCGCAACGATCAGGAAGTAGCCGGGGAAGCCCATCTGCTCGATGATCCCCAGCTCGAAATCGAGCCGCTTCTCGTATTCCTCGACCGACGCGGCATGTGGGATGACCGCGAGCCGGGCCTTCAGCCCCTCGCGCGCCTGCCGCCGGAGTTCCTCGACCTCGTCGTCGGCGAAGCGCGGCAGGATCGGCGACCGCTTCTTCGCGGCGAAGGCGCAGCGACGCGCGATCTCGATCGTGTTCTCGAGGGCTTCGGGGAGGTCGGCGAAAAGCGCGGCCATCTCGTCCGCGCTCTTGAAGTAGTGCTGCGGGGTCAGCCGCCGGCGCGGCTCCTGCTGGTCGACATAGGCGCCCTCGGCGATGCAGATCAGCGCGTCATGCGCCTCGTACATGCCGGCCTTCGGGAAGTAGACGTCGTTGGTGGCGACGAGCGGCAGGCCCAGCGCATAGGCCATCTCCACATGCCCGCGCTCGGTTGCCCGCTCGGCCTCGGTCAGCGCCCCGCCCTCGCCCGGATGCCGCTGGAGTTCCACGTAGAGCCTATCCGGAAACGCCGCCGCGAGCCGCTTCACAAGCGCCTCGGCCTTCGCCCCCTGCCCCGACTGAAGCAGCTTCCCGACCGGCCCCTCCGGCCCGCCGGTCAAGCAGATTATGCCGCCGGCATGAGATTCAAGCTCCTCGAGCGTCACCTGGGGCAGTTGGCCGCCCTTGCCGATGTAGAGGCAACTGTTCAGCTTCAGAAGGTTCAGGTAGCCCGACTCGTCCTGCGCCAGAAGAACCACGGGCGCCGGCAGCTTCGGCTTGCCCCCTGGCTCCGCCGCCTCGTATGCAAGATCAACCTGGCAGCCGATGATCGGCTGCACCCCAGCCCCCGAGGCCGTGACCGAAAACTCCAGCGCCGCGAACATGTTGTTCGTGTCCGTGACGGCCACGGCCGGCATGCCGCCCGCCTCCGCGAGCGCGGGCAGTTTCTTCACCGGAACCGCCCCTTCGAGAAGCGAGTATTCGGTATGGACGCGGAGGTGGATGAATCGGGCTGGCCTGGTCATGCGCGGAGCCTACAGAAGCGGCTCCGGCGGGAAAAGGTCACCTGATTAATCGGCAAATCCGAAAACTCCTTCACCGTGTTTTGGAGAAAATTCACTTGCCATGATTATTGGGCGGATGCTCACTGGAACAAATGAGCAAGGGCGCGCGACCTGCTTTACGCCGCATCGGGCGGGCGCGCGAAAGCCTTGGTCGGGGAGAAGGCGGCGGTACGCTCGAATGAACGACATAACGTTTCTTCTGAACGGAGAGACGGTGCGCGTCGGCGGAGAGCCCGCGACACGGACGCTTCTGGACTGGCTGCGCGAGGCGCGCGGCCTGAAAGGCACCAAGGAAGGCTGCAACGAGGGCGACTGCGGCGCCTGCACGGTGATGCTGACGGATGAAGCCGGCACCCGTGCGGTCAATTCCTGCATCCTGTTCCTGCCGCAGCTTCACGGCAAGGCAGTCCGCACGGTCGAGGGCCTATCTGCCCCCGACGGCGCGCTGCATCCCGTCCAGCAGGCACTGATCGACCACCACGGCTCGCAATGCGGCTTCTGCACCCCGGGCTTCGCCGTCTCGATGGCCGCGGCACACCTGAATGGCCGCACGGACCATGACGACGTCCTCGCCGGCAACCTCTGCCGCTGCACCGGCTACGCGCCGATCGTCCGTGCCGCCGAGGCCGCCCATGCCGCCCCCGTCCCGGACTGGATCCGCGACGATCCCCGTTTCTTCTGGCCGGAAATATCCTCGGGGGCCCGGGGGAAGTCGGCCCCCGCCTGCCTTCCGGAGACCGCCGACGAACTCGCCGCCTGGTATGTCGACCACCCCGGGGCGACGCTGATCGCCGGGGCGACCGACGTCGGCCTATGGGTGACGAAGGCGCTCCGCGACCTGCCCGAGGTCGCCTTCCTTCACGGCTGCGCCGACCTGAAGCGGATCGATGAGACGGCCGTGGGCTTTCGCGTCGGCGCGGGCGTCACCATCGCCGCGCTCCGCGCCGCGATGGAAGGCCCGCACCCCGCCTTCGCCGAACTTCTCCGCCGCTTTGCCTCAGAACAGGTCCGCGCCGCCGCGACGATCGGCGGCAACATCGCGAACGGCTCGCCCATCGGCGACGCGCCGCCTGCGCTCATCGCGATGGGCGCGACGCTCCACCTCCGGCGCGGGGAGGGGCGTCGGGATATCCCGCTCGAGTCCTTCTTCATCGACTACGGCAAGCAGGACCGCCGCGCCGGCGAGTTCATCGAGGCGGTGACAATCCCCGCAACGGCCCCGGCGCTCGCGTGCTACAAGCTCTCTAAGCGCTTCGACCAGGACATCTCCGCCGTTTGCGGCTGCTTCAACGTCACCGTCGAAGAGGGTGCCGTGACCAGCGCGCGCATCGCTTTCGGCGGCATGGCCGGTGTTCCCAAGCGCGCCTCCGCCGTGGAGGAAGCGCTTGCCGGCAAGCCCTGGACACTCGCCACCGTCGAGGCTGCGTTCCCCGCCTTCGCGGAGGACTACGCGCCGATTTCGGACATGCGCGCCTCCGCCGAGTACCGGCTGGAAACCGCGCGGAACATGGCGCTGCGCTACCTGCATGAAAGCCAGGGCGCGCGGGTTTCGGTGCTGGAGGTCTCCCCATGACGATCTCCAGACCGCTCCCCCACGATTCCGCCCGCCTCCACGTCACCGGGGAGGCGCGCTACATCGACGACATACCGAGCCCAGCCGGAACGCTTCACCTCGCCTTCGGCCTGTCGTCCGTCGCGCATGGCCGCATCGCCGCAATGGACCTCTCGGCGGCCCGCGCGGCGCCGGGCGTCATCGCCGTGCTGACGGCAGAGGACCTTCCCTTCGCCAACGATGTTTCCTCCTCCGCCCATGACGAGCCGCTGCTTGCACAGGGGACGGTTCACCACGTGGGCCAGCCCGTCTTCCTCGTCGTGGCCGAGACACATCTCGCGGCGCGAAAGGCGGCGCGTCTGGGGAGGATCGAATATGAGGAACTGCCCGCGATCCTGACATTGGATGACGCGATCGCCGCCGGGTCCCGGTTCGAGAGCGGGCCGGTCGTCTGGGAAAAGGGCGCTGCCGCCGCGGCCATAGAAGGCGCGGAGCGGGTGATCGAAGGGACGCTCGAAACCGGCGCACAGGAGCACTTCTACCTCGAGGGGCAGGCCGCGCTGGCCCTTCCGGCCGAGGACGGGATGGTGGTCATGGCCTCCTCCCAGCATCCGACCGAGATCCAGCACAAGGTGGGCGAGGCGCTTGGCCTGCCAATGCACTCGGTGCGCGTCGAGACGCGCCGGATGGGCGGCGGTTTCGGCGGAAAGGAAAGCCAGGGGAACGCGCTCGCGGTCGCCTGCGCGGTGGCGGCGCGCGCCACGGGCCGCGCCTGCAAGATGCGCTATGACCGTGACGACGACATGACGATCACGGGCAAGCGCCACGATTTCCGGATCGAATACCGCGCGGGCGTGGACCGCGAGGGCCGCGTCCTGGGGATCGAGTTCCGCCACCTCGTCCGCTGCGGCTGGGCGCAGGACCTGTCGCTGCCCGTCGCCGACCGGGCGATGCTGCACGCGGACAACGCCTACGACCTGCCGAACATCCGGATCGAGAGCCACCGGCTCAGGACCAACACCCAGTCCGCCACCGCCTTCCGCGGCTTCGGCGGGCCGCAGGGGATGATCGGGATCGAGCGGGTGATGGATCACGTCGCGCACGCGCTGAAGCTCGACCCGGTCGAGGTGCGGCGGCGGAACTTCTATCCGGAAGCGAAGGCACCCGCGACATCCGATAGGAAAGACGCGGGCGTTGCGACGACGCCCTACCACATGCCCGTCGAGGATTTCATCCTGCGCGGCCTCATCGCCGATCTGGAGAAGCGATCGGATTTCGCTGCGCGCAGGCGCGCGGTGGCGGAGTGGAATGCCGCGAACGACATCCTCAAGAAGGGGATCGCGCTGTCCCCGGTGAAGTTCGGGATCAGCTTCACGCTCACGCATCTCAACCAGGCGGGCGCGCTGGTCCACGTCTACCAGGACGGTTCGATACATCTGAACCACGGCGGCACCGAGATGGGCCAGGGCCTGAACCAGAAGGTCGCGCAGGTGGCGGCCGCGGCCTTCGGGGTGGATATGGGGTCGGTCAGGATCACCGCGACCGATACCGGCAAGGTGCCGAACACCTCGGCCACCGCGGCCTCGTCGGGCTCGGACATGAACGGGATGGCGGTGAAGGCCGCCTGCGACACGATCCGGGACCGGATCGCCGTCTTCCTCGCCGAACGCTATCAGACCGAGCCGCGGCGTGTGCATTTCGCCGGCGGCAAGGTCTTTGCGGGTGATGACGAGATGACCTTCGCCGAGGCGGCGATGCGGGCCTACCAGGGCCGCGTGAGCCTCTCGGCAACCGGCTTCTACGCCACACCGAAGATCAACTGGGACCGGCTGCAGGGGCGCGGGCGCCCGTTCTATTACTTCGCCTATGGTGCCGCAGTGACGGAAGTGGTGGTCGATACGCTGACGGGCGAGAACCGGATCCTGCGCGCGGACATCCTGCACGACGTCGGTCAAAGCCTGAACCCCGCGATCGACGTAGGCCAGATCGAGGGCGGCTACGTCCAGGGCGCGGGCTGGCTCACGATGGAGGAGATCGTCTGGGACGACAAGGGCCGGCTCCGGACCTACGCGCCGTCGACCTACAAGATCCCCGCCTGTTCCGACCGGCCGCGCGTCTTCAACGTCGCGCTCTGGGACGGCGAGAACCGGGAGGAGACGATCTACCGCTCCAAGGCCGTGGGAGAGCCGCCCTTCATGCTGGGCATCTCCGCCTTTCTCGCGCTGTCGGACGCCTGTGCTGCCTGCGGGCCGCACTACCCCGCACTCGACGCGCCCGCGACGCCGGAGCGGGTTCTGGGCGCGATCAGGCGCGCAAGGGGGACCCCGTGAGCTTTGACCGCGAAGCCCTCGCCCGCGCCGTCGCGGCGCATGGAAGCGTCGTCCGCATCGTCGTCGCGGGCGCCTCTGGCTCGACCCCGCGCGAGACTGGCGCGTCGATGCTCGTCTGGGAAAGCGGGCAGGACGGCACGATCGGCGGTGGGACGCTGGAATGGGAGGCGACAGACCGGGCGCGGCGCATGCTCGCCGAAGGCGCGGCGCCCCGCGTGGTGAAGGTTCCGCTCGGCCCCGCGCTCGGCCAGTGCTGCGGCGGTGCGGTGACGATTGTCCTCGAACGCTTCGACCGAACGGCGCTGGCCGCCCTTCCCGACGCCCCCGTCATCGCACGGCCGGTCGGCGACCCGGCGGAGATGCCGCTATCAGTGCGGCGCCTGGTCCAGCGCGCCCGCGAGGGGCTCGCGCCAAGCCCGCAACTTGTCGAAGGCTGGATGGTGGAGCCTGCGTCGGCCCCTTCCCGCACGCTCTGGATCTGGGGCGCGGGCCATGTCGGGCGCGCGCTCGTCTCGGTCCTCGCGCGGCTCCCGGACTTCGCGATCACCTGGGTCGACACCTCGGCCGACCGCTTCCCTCCCGTTATCCCCGAGAGGGTCGAGCAGATCGTTGCAGCCGAACCCGGACGCCTCGTCGCCCATGCGCCAAGGGATGCCGAACACCTGGTGCTGACCTTCTCGCATGCGCTCGACCTCGACCTTTGCCACAGGCTCCTCACGCACGGCTTCGCGCGCCTTGGGCTTATCGGTTCGGCGACGAAATGGGCGCGGTTCCGGTCGCGGCTTGCCACCCTCGGCCACGGCGCCGCCGACATCGGGCGCATCGACTGCCCGATCGGCGATCCCTCCCTCGGCAAGCACCCGCAGGCCATTGCCGTGGGCGTGGCCGCCGCGCTACTCAAGGCACAAGGCGCCGCCAGAACGAAAAAGGAGCGCGCGGGATGACGGGGGACGTACTTCTGGCCATCGAGGGCCTCACCAAGGCCTATCCGGGGGTCGTGGCTAATGACGGCGTTTCCTTTTCCGTCGCCAAGGGCGAGGTTCATGCGCTTCTGGGGGAAAACGGCGCGGGCAAGTCCACGCTCGTCAAGACGATCTACGGGCTCGTCCGACCGGACGACGGGAAGATGCGCTTCGACGGCAAGGATTACGCCCCGCCCGAGCCCCGCGCGGCCCGTTCCGCCGGGGTCGCGATGGTGTTCCAGCATTTCAGCCTGTTCGAGGCGCTGACCGTCGCCGAGAACGTCGCGCTCGGCATGGAAAGCCCACCCCCGCAACGCACCCTGTCCGCACGGATCCGGGAGGTGAGCGAGGAATACGGCCTGCCGCTCGACCCGATGCGGATGGTTGGCGACCTTTCCGCGGGCGAGCGTCAGAGGGTGGAGATCATCCGCTGCCTCCTGCAGGACCCGAAGCTTCTCATCATGGACGAGCCGACGAGCGTCCTGACCCCGCAGGAGGTCGAGATCCTCTTCGACACGCTCCGGCAACTGGCCGAGGAAGGCACCTCGATCCTCTACATCTCGCACAAGCTCGAGGAGATCCGCGCGCTCTGCGACGGCGCCACTATCCTCCGGCACGGCAAGGTCGTGGGAAGTTGCGATCCGCGCGCGAAGACCGCGCGGGAACTGGCCGAGATGATGGTGGGGGCGACCCTTCAGAGCCCGAAGAAGGAAGCGGGCGAGCCGGGCAAGACGGTCCTCGAGGTCCGGGGCCTGTCGCTCACGCCCGCGAACCCCTTCGGCACAGTGCTGAAGAACGTTGGCATGACGCTCCGCGCGGGCGAGGTTCTCGGTATCGGTGGCGTCGCAGGGAACGGGCAGGACGAGCTTCTCGCGGCGCTGTCGGGCGAAGCGCTCTCTCCGCCGGGGGCGATCACGCTCAGGGGTGAGGAAATCGGCAACCTCGGACCGAACGCGCGCCGCGCGCGCGGACTTCTCTGCGCGCCGGAGGAACGGCTCGGCCATGCGGCCGCCCCGGACATGAACCTGACCGAGAACGCCGCGCTGACCGGCAGCATCCGCCGTGGCCTGCTGCGCCATGGCTTCGTCGACTGGCAGGGCGCGCGGCGCTTCGCCGAGGCCATCATTTCGGGCTTCGACGTGCGCACGCCGGGACCCGATGTCGCCGCGCGGGCGCTTTCGGGGGGCAACCTCCAGAAGTTCGTGATCGGGCGCGAGGTGCTGCAGCGTCCTGAGGTGCTCGTCGTCAACCAGCCCACCTGGGGCGTCGACGCGGCGGCCGCAGCCGCGATCCGGCAGGCGCTGCTCGATCTCGCCGCGAAGGGCGCGGCGGTGATCGTCATCAGCCAGGACCTCGACGAGCTGATGGAGGTCGCCGACAGCTTTGCCGCGCTGAACGAGGGGCGGCTGTCCGCTCCACGCCCGACCGACGGGCTGACGCTGGACGAGATCGGCCTGATGCTCGGCGGCGCGCACGACATGCATTTGGCGGAGGTCCACCATGCTGAGGCTTGAGCGTCGCCCTTCCGCCTCGCGGTTCTGGTCGACCGCCACGCCCCTTCTGGCGGTCCTCGCCACCATGATCGCCGGTGGCGTGCTGTTCGCGCTGCTCGGCAAGGATCCGTTCGTCGCCATCCGCACGATCTTCTGGGACCCCCTGTTCGGCCAGTTCGCGAGCTATTCGCGCCCGCAGCTTCTGGTGAAGGCCGGTCCGCTCATCGTCATCGCCGTGGGCCTATCGCTCGGCTTCCGCGCCGGGATATGGAACATCGGCGCGGAGGGGCAATACATCATCGGCGCGGTTTGCGGCGCGGGCGCGGGCCTCGCCTTCTACCCGTCGGAAAGCCCGCTGATCTTCCCCCTGATGATCCTCGCCGGCGCCCTTGGCGGCTGGGCCTGGGCAATGATCCCGGCGATCCTCAAGGTGAGGTTCAACACCTCGGAAATCCTCGTTTCCCTGATGCTCGTCTATGTCGCCGGGCATATCCTCTCCGCGGCGTCTTTCGGGCTGCTGAAGAACCCGGAGGGCATGGGCTTTCCGGGAAGCCGTAACTTCCAGCAGTTCCCCGCCGCCCACAACGCCGAGATCTTCGCCGGGACGGGGATGCACTGGGGCACGGTCACGGCCTTCCTCGCGGTGATCGGCGGCTACGTGCTCCTGTCGCGGCATATCTTCGGCTTCCAGGTCCGCGTCGCGGGCCAGGCGCCGAGGGCCGCGCGCTTCGCGGGCGTCAGCCCCGGACGGCTCACCGCGATCTGCCTCGGGATCTCGGGCGCGCTCGCAGGCCTCGCCGGTCTCTTCGAGGTTTCGGGCCCGGCGGGCCAGATCTCGACCGACTTCGCGTCGGGCTACGGCTTCACGGCGATCATCGTGGCCTTCCTCGGGCGGCTTCACCCGGTCGGAATCCTTCTCGCCGGGCTTCTCATGGCGCTGACCTACATCGGCGGCGAGCTTGCCCAGCTCACGCTCAACCTGCCTTCGGCGGCGATCCAGGCATTCCAGGGGATGCTCCTCTTCTTCCTCCTTGCCTTCGACGTCTTCGCGAATTTCCGGCTGCGCTTCGGCCGGGTGGAGGTCGCACGATGATCGGCTCGATCGACCCTGTCCTTCTCATCGCCTCGCTGATGGTCGCCTCCACGCCGATCCTCCTCGCCGCGATCGGCGAGATGATCGTCGAGAAGGCCGGCGTCCTGAACCTCGGGGTCGAGGGCATGATGATCGTCGGCGCGATCACGGGCTTCATAGCGGCGGTGGAAAGCGGCTCGCCGCTTGTGGGCTTCGCGGCCGCGGCCTGTGGCGGGGCGTTGATGGCTCTTCTGTTCGGTATCCTGACGCAGATCCTCCTGTCGAACCAGGTCGCCACGGGCCTCGCGCTGACGCTCTTCGGGCTCGGGCTCTCCTCGCTGATGGGGCAGGGCTACAATGGGATCCGCCCGCCCGCGACGGCGGCGCTCGATCTCGGTCCGGTGTCGGACCTGCCCGTTCTCGGAAAGATCCTCTTCAGCCACGACTGGCTGGTCTACGGCTCGCTCGCGCTCGTCGCCGCCACCTGGGCCTTCCTGAAATACAGCCGCGCGGGGCTGATCCTGCGCGCTGTCGGGGAAAGCCACGACGCGGCCCACGCGCTCGGCTACAAGGTGATCCGCATCCGGCTCATGGCGCTTCTCTTCGGCGGGGCCTGCGCGGGACTCGGCGGCGCCTATCTGAGCCTGATCCGCGTCCCTCAATGGACGGAAGGAATGACCGCCGGGGCGGGCTGGATCGCTCTCGCCATCGTCGTCTTCGCCTCCTGGAAGGCGGAACGCGTGCTTCTTGGCGCCTATCTCTTCGGCGGCGTGACCGTTCTTCAGCTGAACCTGCAGGCGGCAGGCGTCGCAATCCCCGTGCAGTACTTGTCGATGGCGCCCTATCTGATAACCATCCTCGTACTCGTGATAATTTCCGCCGACCGAAGCCGCGCCGCGCTCAACGCACCAGCCTCTCTCGGACAGAATTTCCACGCCTCGCGCTGAGGCAAAAGCTGCCACAGGGGCAACGACCCCGACCAACAAGGAGACTTCGATGAACCGCAGAACCCTTCTCGCCGCCACCGCGCTGGCGCTCGCGCTGCCGGGCGCCGCTCTTGCCCAGGACAAGGTCAAGGCGTGCTTCGTGTATGTCGGCCCGATCGGCGACGGGGGCTGGACCTACCAGCACGACCAGGGCCGTCTCGCCGTCGAAGCCGCCTATGGCGACAAGGTGGAAACCGCCTACCAGGAAAACGTCCCCGAAGGCGCCGATGCCGAGCGGGTGATGACCCAGATGGCGCTTTCGGGCTGCAACATCATCTTCACGACCTCCTTCGGCTACATGGACCCGACGAACGCCGTGGCCGGCAAGTTCCCCGAGGTGAAGTTCGAACACGCCACCGGCTTCAAGCGCGAACATCCGAACGTCTCGACCTACAACTCCCGCTTCTACGAGGGCCGCGCGGTGATCGGGACGATCGCGGGGCGGATGACGAAGACCAACAAGATCGGCTACATCGCCTCCTTTCCGATCCCCGAGGTCATCCAGGGGATCAACTCCTACTACCTCCACGCAAAGAAGGTGAACCCGGACGTCCAGCTGACGGTGGTCTGGGCCTATACCTGGTTCGACCCCGCGAAGGAGGCCGACGCAGCCAAGGCCATGATCGAACAGGGCGTGGACGTCATCGCCTCCCACACCGACTCGACGGCACCTTTGGCCGAAGCCGCCAAGACCAACGGCGCGGTCATCGGCTTCGGTCAGGCCTCCGACATGGCCGAATACAAGCCCAGCCCCCGCGTCTCCGCGATCGTCGACAACTGGGCCCCCTACTACGTGAAGCGCGTGGGCGCGCTCCTCGACGGCACCTATGAGCAGGTGGACGCCTGGGAAGGTATCGCGGGCGGCGAGGTCGAGATCGGCGAGATCACCGAGGCCGTCCCGGCCGAGGTCAAGGCCGAGGCCGAGGCGATCCGCGACGCGATCGCGGCAGGCACCTACCACCCGTTCACGGGCCCGATCAACAAGCAGGACGGCTCGCCGTGGCTTGCCGAGGGCGAGACCGCGCCGGACGGCGACCTGCTCGGCATGAACTTCTATGTCGAGGGCATCGAGGGCGAGATCCCGCAGTAAGCCGCCGGGATCCCGTCTGGAAAGCAGGAAAGGCCCGCCGCTGGCGGGCCTTTTCATGTCGCTTTCGCCGGAAAGTTGACCTGAATCATACCGGGCAGTCAAATTCCAAGGAAAGAATGTGAGCGGCGGACAGGCCGCTCGCAGACGGGAGGAGATTTCCGATGGCACATATCGTGGTTCTCGGCGCCGGACTTGGCGGCGCCATCATGGCCTACGAACTGAAGGATCAGCTTCGGCCAGAAGACAAGCTGACGGTCGTCACCAAGGACCCGCAGTATCACTTCGTTCCGTCGAACCCCTGGGTGGCCGTGGGCTGGCGCAGCCGGCGTGACATCACCGTGGACCTTGCCCAGACCTTCGCCAAGAAGGGCATCGGGTTCCGCCCCGTCGCGGCCGAGAAGGTTCACCCCGAACAGAACAAGATCGAACTCGTGGACGGAAGCTCGGTCGATTACGACTTCCTCGTGATCGCCACTGGGCCCGAACTTGCATTCGACGAGATCGAGGGCCTCGGCCCAAATGGCGGCTTCACCCAGTCGATCTGCCACGTCGACCATGCCGAGGCCGCCTACACGAGATTCGAAGACTTCTGCAAGAACCCGGGTCCGATCATCGTCGGCGCGGTGCAGGGCGCGTCCTGCTTCGGTCCGGCCTACGAATTCACCTTCATCCTCGAAACCGAACTGCGCCGGCGCAAGATCCGCGACAAGGTGCCGATGACCTTCGTCACCGCCGAGCCCTACATCGGGCATCTCGGCCTCGACGGGGTTGGCGACACCAAGGGCCTGCTCGAAGCCGAAATGCGCGACCACCACATCAAGTGGATGACCTCGACCAAGGTGAAGAAGGTCGAGGAAGGCAAGATGTTCGTCGAGGAGATCGCCGACGACGGGTCGGTCAAGGCGGAAAAGGAACTGCCCTTCGGATTCGCGATGATGCTTCCCGCCTTCCGCGGCATCAAGGCTGTCTCGGGGATCGAGGGGCTGTCGAACCCGCGCGGCTTCACCATCGTGGATCAGCATCAGCGGAACCCGAAGTATCCTAACATCTTCGCCGTCGGCGTCTGCATCGCGATCCCGCCGATGGGGCCGACCCCTGTGCCCTGCGGCGTGCCGAAGACCGGCTTCATGATCGAGAGCATGGTCACCGCCACCGCGCTCAACATCGGCCAGATCCTGCGCGGGCAGGAACCCGACAACGTCGGCACCTGGAACGCTGTCTGCCTCGCAGATTTCGGCGACTCCGGCGTCGCCTTCGTGGCCCAACCCCAGATCCCGCCGCGCAACGTCAACTGGGCGTCGCACGGCAAGTGGGTGCACAAGGCCAAGATCGGGTTCGAGAAATACTTCCTCGGGAAGATGCGGAAGGGCAAGAGCGAGACCTTCTACGAAAAGGCCATGCTCGACCTTCTCGGCATCGCCAAGCTCAAGGAAGTGACGAAGGGCTGAGCTTCGGCCCCGGCAAGCTGAACGGCCCGCGCAATTCTCCGCGCGGGCCGGTTTTTTTCGGCTCCCGGAAACGGCGGGTATGCCCCCGGGTGCGGGGCGCAGCATACCCACCCCGAAAGACGAACTGTGCCCTTGCCGACGCGCGCTTTGCGGCTAGTCTGCCCACGATTGCGCGAGGGAGAACCATGGACGATTTCCTGATCATCGGCGGCGGCATCGCCGGCGTCTCTGCCGCGGCGCGGCTGTCGCACCTCGGCCGGGTGACTCTCCTCGAGGCCGAGGACCACCTTGCCCACCACGCCTCGGGCCGCTCCGCCGCGCTGTTCGAGCCGAACTACGGCCTGCCGCCCGTGGTGGCGCTCAGCCTCGCCAGCGACGACCATCACCGCCGCGCGAATGGCGGCGTTCTTTCGCCGCGCGGCCTGATGATCGTCGCGACACAGTTGCTGCGCGATGCATTCGAGCACGAAGCGGCGGTGATGAATCTCGCGCGCATCAGCCCTGCCGAAGCCCGCGCCATGGTGCCGATTCTACGCGCTGACGCCCTGGAGCACGCGGCCTACGCCGAACACGCATGGGATCTCGACACCGACAAGCTGATCCAGGATTTCCAGCGCGAGGCCAAGGCGAACGGGGCAAAGGTTCTGACCGGAGCCCGCGTGACGGCGATCCGCCGCACATCCGCCGGGTGGGAGGCCGATACCGCGACGTGCACTCACTCAGCGCGCATCATCGTCAACGCGGCCGGCGCCTGGGTGGACGAGGTGGCGAGGATGGCCGGCGTCGCACCCTTGGGCTTCACTCCGTATCGCCGTTCGATGGCGCGGATCCCGGCGCCCGGTGGCCATGACATCCGCGCCTGGCCGATGATCTTCGGCGCGGGTGAAACATGGTATGCCAAGCCCGACGCCGGCGCGTTGATCGTCTCGCCCGCCGAGGAACACCTCATGGACCCGCACGACGCCTGGGCCGACGACATGGTGCTTGCCGAGGGCCTCGCCCGCTACGAGGAAATGGTCACCGAACCCGTCACGCGCCTCCTCGCCTCGTGGGCGGGCCTGCGAACCTTTGCGCCAGACCGTGTGCTCGTGATCGGCCACGACCCCGTTGAACCCGCCTTCTTCTGGCTCGCGGGCCAAGGCGGCTACGGCTTCCAAACCGCACCCGCCGCAAGCCGCCTCGCGGCCGACCTGATCGGGGGAGGCGCGCCGGAACTCGACGCCACGACGGTCGCCGCGCTGTCACCGGCCCGCTTCGGCTGATGGCGCCCCGCCACCTTTCCCTTCCGGATTCCGCCGCGCTTGCCGCAGGCGCCGATGCCCGCCTTTGCGCCCCTTCGGCTGAACGAAACGCCGAACCGATCCTCGCAGAGCTTGCCCGCCGCGCCCCCGCGCGTGGTCGCGTCCTCGAAATCGCCTCCGGCACCGGGCAGCATGCCGCGTGTTTCGCCGCGGCGCTTCCCGGCCTTGAATGGCAGCCTTCGGACGCAAATCCCGCTGCCCTTGCCAGCATCTCTGCGTGGGTGGAGGCAGCCAGCCTGCCCAACCTCCGTCCTCCGATCCTGCTGGACGCGGCCGAGCCCGGCTGGGGCCGGCGTCACGCGGGCTTCGACCTGATCCTGGCGGTGAACCTCCTCCACCTGATCTCCGGGGCGGAAGCCCGCCACGTCCTCGAAGGCATCGGCGCGGCCCTTGTTCCCGGCGGCCTTGCGATGATCTACGGCCCCTTCCGGCGCGACGGCGCGCTGACGAGCGAGGGGGACCGCCGCTTCGACGCGGCCCTCCGCGCCCAGGACCCCGAGATCGGCTACAAGGACACCGCCGAAGTCGCCCGCTGGGCTTCCGATGCTGGCCTCGCGCCCGAAGACCGCGTCGAGATGCCCGCCAACAACCTCGTCCTCGCCTTCCGCCGCCCGGTTTGACCCCGATCAAGGCGGCGGCGGGGCCCTCGTGCGAAGCCTGCGCAAACCCACGCAAAAGGACCGGTTTCAATGAGTTACACCGACCAGATCGCCGACATGCGGAACGAACTCCGCGGCCTCTACAAGGCCGTTCCCGGCGCGACCAGCGGCTTCGCCACTCTCTCGAAGGCGGTGAAGGAGGAAGGCGTCATCGGCCTCAAGGAAAAGGAATACGTGGCTGTGGGCATCGCGGTGGCGCAACAGTGCACGCCCTGCATCAACTTCCATATCGACGCTCTGATGAAGGCCGGCGCGACGCGGGAGGAGCTTTGCGACGTCCTCGCCATGTCGATCCAGATGGGCGGGGGGCCGGCGCTGATGTACGCCGCCCACGCGCTGGCCTGCTGGGACGAGCTCGCCGAGAAGGCGGGTTGAGCCCACTTGCGACATTCTGACCCGCCCCGCGACGGAAATGCGGGGCGGCCGCGTTCTACACATGCAGTTGCATGAATGTGAAAGGACGCAAGATGAAACGCACCCTCCCCCTCGCCGCCGCGCTTGCCCTCGTCGCCGGTATCGCCACCGCCAACACGCGCGGCGCCGAATTCATCCAGCAATGGGATGCCGACGGTGACGGCCGGGTCACGCTCGTCGAGGCCGAAGAACGCCGTGCGTCGATCTTCGAGATGTTCGACCAGGACGGCGACGGAATCTTCTCGGCAGCGGAATTCGCGCTTATCGACGAACACCGGGCGCTTGAGGCCGAGGCGGGACATGGTCCCGGCAACGGAAAGGGCCACCACGCCATGGGCGGGGGCCGGGGTCACGGTCGCGGAATGCAAGGGGGCGCCGACTTCGCACAACCCGCCGCCGAGGGCATGAAGCGCTTCGACGCGGACGGTGACGGCGTGATCGTACGGGCTGAATTCTTGGCTGGAACGGCCGATTGGTTCGCAATGCGCGACCGGAACGGCGATGGGGTCATAACCGCAGCCGATTTCGGCCGCTGACTTCCAGTTTTTGACGAGTAACTGGCTTGAATGGTTCAAGAGGTCCGGGGGCATCCCCCGGACCTCTCTGTCTTGTCAGCCGTCGACGCGGATACGTGCGTTCGTCGGGTCGAACGGGCTGTCCTCGGTCACGACCCCGTCGTAGAGCTCGCGGAACATCCGGACCTGCAGCTTCGTGCCGACTTCGGCCAGATCGGGGCGGACATAGCCCATGCCGATCTGCTTGCCGAAGGCCACCGAATAGCCGCCGGAAGTGAGACGGCCAACCTTCTCGCCGTTCACGATGATGGCTTCCTTGCCCCACGGATCCGCGTCAGCCGGCCCGTCGATCAGGACCGTCACGCACTTGAAGCGGACGCCCGTGTCGATCATCGCCTGCTTGCCCTGGAAGTCCTTCGACAGGTCGATGAAGCGGTCGAGACCGGCCTCCATCGGCGTCGCGTCGCGGCCAAGTTCGGTGCCGAAGGCGCGGTAGGACTTCTCCTGGCGGAGCCAGTTCTGGGCGCGGGCGCCGACGAGCTTCATCCCGTGCTTCTCACCGGCCACCATCAGCTGGTCGAAGAGGTAGTTCTGCATCTCGATCGGGTGATGCAGTTCCCAGCCGAGTTCGCCGGTGTAGGCCACGCGGATCGCGTTGACCGGGCACATGCCGAGTTCGATCTTCCGGGCCGAGAGCCACGGGAAGCGCTTGTTCGACAGGACCGTGTCGGGATTGGCGTCCTTGACGATCTCCTTCAGGATGTCGCGCGACTTCGGACCGGCGATGGCGAAGACGCCCCACTGGGTCGTGACGTCGTGGATGTCCAGGTAGCCGCCACCGTTCGCCATGAAGTCCTCGGCCGACTTGCGGAGGTAGTCCGCGTCATAGGCCGTCCAGGCGCCGGCGGAGACGAGATAGTAGTCGTTCTCGCCGTTGCGGACGATGGTGTACTCCGTCCGCGTCGTGCCGGTGGGCGTCAGCGCATAGGTCAGGTTGATGCGGCCGACCTTCGGCAGCGCGTTGCAGGTGAACCAGTCGAGGAACGCCGTCGCGCCGGGGCCACGCACGAGGTGCTTGGTGAAGGCCGTCGCGTCGATCAGGCCGGCGGTCTCGCGGATCGCCTTGGCTTCGTCGACCGCGTACTGCCACCAGCCGCCACGGCGGAAGCTGCGGGAGTTGTGGTCGAAGTCCGGCGCCGCATCCAGCGGTCCGTAGTAGTTCGGGCGATCCCAGCCGTTAACCTGGCCGAACTGCGCGCCGCGCGACTTCTGGCGATCGTAGGCGGGCGAGGTGCGCAGCGGCCGGCAGGCTTCGCGCTCCTCGTCGGGGTGGTGAAGGATGAAGACGTGCTCGTAGCACTCCTCGTTCTTCCGCGCCGCGTATTCCGTGGTCATCCACGAGCCGTAGCGCTTGGGATCGAGCGAGGCCATGTCGATCTCGGCTTCGCCCTCGGTCATCATCTGGGCGAGGTAGTAGCCGGTGCCGCCCGCAGCGGTGATGCCGAACGAGAAGCCTTCGGCCAGCCACATGTTGCGCAGGCCCGGCGCCGGGCCGACCAGCGGGTTGCCGTCGGGCGTGTAGCAGATCGGGCCGTTGAAGTCGTCCTTGAGGCCGACGGTTTCGGACGACGGGATCCGGTGGATCATCGACATGTACTCTTCCTCGATCCGCTCGAGGTCGAGCGGGAAGAGGTCGGCACGGAACGATTCCGGCACGTCGTAGAGGAAACGGGCCGGCGCGTTGCGCTCGTAGGGGCCGAGGATCCAGCCGCCGCGCTCTTCGCGGACGTACCACTTGGCATCGGCGTCACGCAGAACGGGGTGCTCGGCGTTGCCGGCAGCGCGCCAGGCCTGAAGCGCCGGGTCGGGCTCGGTCACGATGTATTGGTGCTCGACCGGGATCGCCGGGATCTTGATGCCGAGAAGGCGCGCTGTGCGCTGGGCGTGGTTGCCGGTCGCGGTGACGACATGCTCGGCGCGGATTTCGGCCGTCTCTTCGCCCGGAACCAGGTTGCCGCCCTTCTCGACCATCTTCGTGACCGAGACGATCCATTCCGAGCCGGTCCACTTGTAGCCGTCGACCTGCCATTTGCGCTCGATCGTCACGCCGAGCTGACGGGCGCCCTTGGCCATCGCCTGGGTCACGTCGGCGGGGTTGATATAGCCGTCCTGCGGGTGGAACAGAGCGCCCTTCAGGTCCTCGGTGCGGACCAGCGGCCAGCGCTCCTTGATCTGCGCGGGCGTGAGGAATTCATGGTAGACATCGGCGGTCTCGGCGACCGACGAGTACAGCATGTATTCGTCCATCCGCGCATCGGTCTGCGCCATGCGCAGGTTGCCCACGACGGCGAAGCCGGCGTTCAGGCCGGTCTCGGCCTCGAGGGTCTTGTAGAAGTCGACCGAGTACTTGTGGATGTGCGTCGTCGCGTAGGACATGTTGAACAGGGGCAGAAGTCCCGCAGCATGCCAGGTCGAGCCGGAGGTGAGCTCGTCGCGTTCCAGAAGCATCGTATCCCACCCGGCTTTGGCGAGGTGGTAGGCGATCCCGGTTCCGACGGCGCCGCCGCCGACGACTAGGGCTTTGACATGGGTTTTCATGGCGATGCTCGCTCCGGAGTCTGAATTACGCCCGCCTTATGCCGCGCGGCGGGATTTGGCGAACGCGACGCTACGACCATGTCCGAGCCAGTTCCGACATTTTCCTGTCTCCCGCCGACCACCTGCCGACCAACGCGGCGCCGGTTCAAGGCAACGCCGCAGGCGAGTTTCGCAACCTGGGCAAGGAAATATGGCGAGCGGCCGCCATCGGCGGCCGCCTGCCCACAAAGCCTAATGGACTCTTCCTATTCGGAGCCGGTGATGCTGCAGAACTTGCCGCCAGCGCGGCTGCCACAGGTCTGACCGAAACCGGCCTCGGCTCTCTTGAAGCCGACTTTCGGCCCGCCGGTCGCATCGCCCACGGGCGAAAGCCCCAGCGCCTCCTCGATCGCGGGACCGGCTGCGGGATCCGAAGCCAGGTGGAAGCGGCCCTTGTCCAGCCCCTCGACCGGCTCGGCGGACATCCGGCTCAGCCCGGTCATGTCCAGCCCCGCAAGGAGTTCGAAGGTGCGACGGTCGCTCGCATTCGTCATCACGTTGAGATGGACCTGCCGCCCGATACGCGCGGTGAGACTACGGACGTCGCCTTCCGGCGTCACGGGCCTCTCGTCGACAACGACGCCATGGAGCATCCCGAAATACTCGGGCTCGCCCATCTGATTGGCCATGTCGAAATGGGCGTCGAGCGCGTCTCCGCCCGGCCCCTGCATGACTTCGGCCGGCACGAGGATCAACTCGACCAGGATAGTGTCGTTGCCTTCCTGGTAAGTCCGCCGCTCCATCTCGAGGCCCGGCATGAGCGCCTTGAGCGCAGTCGCCTGGGCGTCCATCTGCCCCTGCAGATCGGCCGGAACGTCCGAGACCGGCCGGCCCGTGACCAGCGCGAGGTCGGTGGCGTCGGCCGTCTTGACGGTCCAGCCCTCCGGAACGGGCGGGAACATGTCCGCCAATTCGGGCGGGAAGACCGACTCGGTCAGCCCGCCGCTGCGCAAGTTGAGATGCTCGGTGAAGCCATAGTCCACGCCGGCCTTGGCCTGGCGGGCGAGAAGGTAGTCCAGGCCGACGAATGTCAGGGCCAGAATACACGCAAACAGAACCGCAAAAAACTTTCCCACTGGTCACTCCATAATCACTACGCACAACGTATGACAGGAAACCGTGGAAAAAATATGGACGCGCTGGCCCCATATCGGGGCGGCGCGGCCGAGCCTCAGAGCATGCTCGGCACGACCAGATCCGGCGGCCGGTGCCCGTCGGCGAAGGTCTTGATATTGATGATGACCTTCTCGCCCATCTCGATCCGCCCCTCGACGGTGGCGGAGCCCATGTGCGGCAGGAGGACGACGTTGGGAAGCTGGCGGAGCCTCGGGTTGATCTCGTGTCCGTGCTCGAACACGTCGAGGCCCGCGCCCGCGATCTCCCCCGCGCGCAACATCCGCGTCAGCGCGTTCTCGTCGATGACCTCGCCGCGCGAGGTGTTCACGATCACCGCCGTGGGCTTCATGAGCTTCAGCCGGCGCGCGTTCAGCAGGTGGAAGGTCGACGGCGTGTGCGGGCAGTTGATCGACAGGATGTCGATCCTGGTCACCATCTGGTCGAGGCTCTCCCAATAGGTGGCCTCGTGCTCCTCCTCGACCTCGGGCCGGAGCCGCTTGCGGTTGTGGTAGTGGATCTGCATCCCGAAGGCGCGGGCGCGCTTCGCGACGGCCTGGCCGATCCTGCCCATCCCGAGGATGCCGAGCCGCCGGCCGGCGATACGCCCGCCCATGAAGGCCGTGGGCGCCCAGCCCTGCCATTCTCCGGCCTGCATGACCTGAAGCCCCTCCGGGATGCGCCGCACGACGCCGAGAATCAGCGCCAGAGCCATGTCGGCCGTATCCTCGGTCACGACGCCCGGAGTGTTCGAAACGAGAACCCCGCGCTGCCGCGCCGACTGCACGTCGATATGGTCGACACCCGCGCCGTAGTTGGCGATCAGCTTCAGCTTTTCCCCGGCCTGGGCCAGCAGGTTTGCGTCGATCTGGTCGGTGACGCAGGGCACCAGGACATCGGCCCGCCGCATTGCTTGGGCCAGTTCCTCGCGGTTCATCTTCGTGTCCGGGTCGCGCAGCTCTACGTCAAAGAGCTCTTTCATCCGCGTCTCGACGGCCTCCGGCAACCGTCGCGTCACGACAACACTCAGCCGCGCTGCAGCCATTCGATGCGCCTCCTCACTTCCAACCGGGAACGGTCACTGGCAAACTACGGGGCGAACGGGGCAGGCTACAAGCCCCGAATGCGAGACATCGAGGCAAGAGTCGTGCGGTTGCGTTTCATTGGCAATTTCCTGGCGGTGCTCGCGCTTGCGGGTCTCCTGACCGGCGCGGCCGCCGCGGCGGAGGAGCCGGCGCGCGGTCCCGTGACGAACCTGCCCCTGCCGCGCTTCGTGTCGCTCAAGACCTCCGAGGGCAACGCCCGCCGCGGCCCGAGCCTTTCCCACCGGATCGACTGGGTCTTTCGCCATCCCAGCATGCCGCTGCGGCTTACGGCCGAATACGGCCACTGGCGCAGGGTCGAGGACCGCGAGGGTCAGGGAGGCTGGGTGCACTATTCGCTGCTCTCGGGCGTTCGCACCGTCGTCGTGACGGAAGACCTCGCCGAACTCCACCTCAAGCCTGATCCCGGAACGCCGGTCATGGCACAGGCGGAACAGGGAGCCATCGCGCGGCTCGGCGCCTGCGATCCGCTCTGGTGCCAGATAAGCGCCGGCGGCCAGAAGGGCTGGGTTCCGAAGACCGCGCTCTGGGGCGTGGACCCGGACGAGGTCCGGGAATAGGACTCTCCCATGTCAGACCGCGTTTCAGGTATCGGCCTCAACCTCTCGGCGGGTCTAGCCTCCGTCACCGTGGCGGTGACTCTCGTCGCGCTGAAACTCTGGGCGCTCGGCGCCACGTCGTCGCTCTCCGTCGCGGCCTCGCTTGCCGACAGCGCGCTTGACCTGATGATGTCCGCCGCCGGCCTTGCCGCGATCATCTACGCGGCTCGGCCCGCGGACGAGGACCATGCCTTCGGCCATACCTCGGTCGAGGACCTCACCGCCCTCGGCCAGTCCCTGTTCATTATCGTCTCCGCCGGCGTCATCGCCTGGGCTGCGGTCTCCCGGCTTCTCGCCGAGACGCCACCGCCCCTCGCAGCGGAGCATCAAGGGATCGCAGTGATGGTCGCATCTGTCGCTCTCACGCTTGCACTCGTCCTCTGGCAGCGGCGCGTCGCGCGGAAGACAGGAAGTCGCGTCGTCGCGGCCGATTCTCTGCACTACATGGGCGACCTGTTACCGAGCCTCGGCGCCATCGCTGCGCTCTGGGCTTCCGCCCGCTTCGGCCTGCAGAACATCGACAGCGTCGTCGCGCTCGCCGCAGCGCTCATGCTGGCCACAGGCGCGCTGCGCATCGGCCGGGGCGCCTGGGACGCGCTGATGGACCGAAGCGCCGACCGCGAAACGATCGAGGGCATTGCCGCGCTCGCCAGTGATTTCCCTGGCGTTCAGGGGTTCCATGACCTGAAGACCCGCACTGCCGGGTCGCGGATCTTCGTCCACCTGCATATCGAACTCGACGGCGACCTGCCCTTGCGCGACGCCCATGCCATCGGCGCCGCGCTCCGCCGCAAGATCATCGCGACCTACCCGCAATGCGACGTCATCATTCACAAGGACGTCGCCCGGGAGACCTGATCGCCGCGTCTTACGCCGCGTCGTGCAGCCCGCGGCCCTTCAGAAGCGCCTCGACCCCCGGCATCCGTCCGCGGAACTTCAGGTAAAGCGCCTCGGCCTCCTCCGACCCGCCGGCCGACAGGATGTAACGTTCAAGTTTTTCGGCGATTTCCGGGTGGAACGGGTCCTCGGCTTCCTCGAAGGCGGCGAAGGCATCCGCGTCCATCACCTCGGACCACATGTAGCTGTAGTAACCCGAAGAATAGCCGTCACCCGAGAAGACATGCGCGAAATGGGGCGTCGCGTGCCGCATCCGGATCGCATGAGGCATGCCGATCCCGGCCAGGACCTTCTCCTGCACGGCCATCGGATCGTCCGGCGCCGCGCCTTCGTGGAAGGCGAGGTCCACCAGCGCGGAGGCCACGTATTCGACCGTCGCGAAGCCCTGGTCATAGGTCGCTGCTTTCAGAAGCCTGTCACGCAGGTCCTCCGGCATCGGCTCGCCCGTCCGCCAGTGCCGCGCATGGCGCTCCAGCACCTCGGGCACCTCCAGCCAGTGTTCGTAAAGCTGGCTCGGCAGTTCCACGAAGTCGCGCGCCACCGAGGTCCCGGAAATGAAGGAGAACGTCACGTCCGACAGCATCTGGTGAAGCGCGTGCCCGAATTCGTGGAAGAGCGTTCGGGCATCGTCCCAGGACAGAAGCGCCGGATCCCCCTTGGCGAAGTTGCAGACGTTCACGACGATGGGCCGAACCTCTCCGCCGAGTTTCCTCTGCGACCGGAACGCCGAGCACCAGGCGCCAGAGCGTTTCGAGGCCCGCGCGAAGTAGTCGCCGATGAAGACAGCCATGTGCCGGCCGTTCCGCGTCACGTCCCAGGCCCGTGCATCGGGGTGGTAGAGGGCTGAGTCGAGTTCCCGGAATTCGAGCCCGAAGAGCCTTTTCGCGGTCTCGAAGGCCGCCCCGATCATCGCGTCCAGCGACAGGTAGGGCTTCACCGCCGCCTCATCGAGGTCGTGCTCGGCCTTTCGCCGCTTCTCGGAGTAGTAACGCCAGTCCCAGGCCTCGAGCCGGCCGTTGATGCCGTCCTCGTGCATCATCCGCTCCAGCACTGCGGCATCCGCCTCGGCCTTCGCCCGTGCCGGGCGCCAGACCTGCATCAGAAGGTCGCGCACCGCGGCGGGCGTCTTCGCCATTTCGGGTTCGAGCTTGTATTCCGCGAAGCTTCCGTATCCCAGAAGCCGCGCCCGCTCCTCCCTGAGCTTGAGGATTTCCGCCGCGAGCGCGCGGTTGTCCGTCTCGCCTCCGTTCGCGCCTCGTGCCACCCAGGCCTCATAGGCCTTCTCCCGCAGGTCCCGGCGGGGGGAGAACTGGAGGAACGGCACGATCAGCGACCGGTTGAGGGTCAGGACATGGCCCTGCAATCCCCGCTCCTCCGCCGCGGCCTTCGCGCCGTCCACGACGAACCCCGGCAGGCCGTCGAGGTCCGCGGGCTCGAGTTCCAGGAACCAGTCGCGCTCGTCCGCAAGCAGGTTCTGCGAGAATTGCGTCGACAGGACCGCAAGTCGTTCCTTCACCTTCGCCATCCGCTCCCGCGCCTCGCCGGAAAGCTCGGCGCCCGCGCGGACGAACATCCGCCGGTAGAGGTCCAGCACACGCGCCTCCTCGGGCGCAAGCCCCAAGCTGTCGCGCCGCTCCCAAAGCTCAGCGATCCGCCCGTAGAGCGCGGCGTTCATCGTCACCTCCGACGAAAACGCCGCGAGCTTCGGGGCGAGTTCCCTCTGCATCGCCTCCCGCGCCGGATTGGAATCCGCCCCCGCGAGGTTGAAGAACACGCCCGCCACCCTGTCGAGCGTCTTCTCGGCCAGTTCGAGAGCCGCGATCGTGTTGGCGAAGGTCGGCGCCTCGGGGCTTTCCCCGATTTCCCTGATCGCCGCCCGCGCTTCCTCAAGACCCGCCTCGAAGGCCGGTCCGAAATCCTCGTCTACGATCCGCCCGAACGGCGGCATCCCGAACTCACCCGTCCAGTCTTCCAGAAGCGGATTGGCCATGCGCTTTCTCCCTTTTCCGCGAAAGCTAGGCGCCCGCGACGGTGACTTCCAGCCCACCTGTCATACTATCGGGAACATCGCCGCGGGCGGTTCGGTGGCAATCCGCCTCACACCCCGCCGCAGACGGCGCAGTCCGCGCGCCGCTTCAGCTTCATCACGCGGCTCTCGCCATAGAGCGCGTCGTAGATGATCATGCGGCCCCGCAGGCTTTCGCCGGCGCCCGTGATTTCCTTGATCGCCTCCGCCGCCATCATCGCGCCCACGACCCCCGGCAGCGCCCCCATCACGCCCGCTTCCGCGCAGGCCGGCGCGAGACCCGCCGCGGGCGGTTCAGGGAAGACGCAAGCGTAGCAGGGCGCCCCGCGGGCCGGATCGTAGAGGCTGATCTGGCCCTCCCATTGCGTGATCGCCGCCGAGATGAGGGGCTTCCCGGCCGCCACGGCAGCCGCGTTGACGAGGTAGCGCGTCGTGAAATTGTCCGACCCGTCCAGGATCAGGTCGTACTCGGCGAAAAGCGCCTCCGCCTCCGTCTTTTCGAGGCGGCGGTTATATGGCCGCACCTCGATGAACGGGTTGAGCGCCTTCATCGCCGCCTCCGCGGAGAAGACCTTCGGCTGCCCGATCCGCGCGTCCGTGTGGATCACCTGCCGCTGAAGATTCGAGTTCGACACTTCGTCGTCATCAATCACCCCGATCAGCCCCACGCCGGCCGCCGCTAGATAGAGAAGCGAGGGTGAGCCGAGCCCGCCCGCACCGACGACGAGAACCTTCGCCGCCTTGAGCCTCTTCTGCCCGGTGCCGCCCACTTCGCGCAGGACGATGTGGCGCGCGTATCGGTCAAGCTCCGCGTCGGAGAAAGTGCCCGCCTTCGGCGTCTCGGCCACTGCCGCGGCCCGCGCCCGGAGACGGCCAAGGATCTCGCGATAGCCAAGCGCGGCGGCCACGACGACGCCCAGCGCCAGCCAGTGCTGAAGCGTCCCGCCCAGCGCCTCAAGAAGCGGGCTTGCCTCCGGCAGAACGAGATGGGCCAGCACCACCGCGAGCCAGAGAAGCCCGAGCATCGCCGCGATCCCGCGCACCGGCAGCCGGAGAAGAAGGCCCAGCGCGATCAGCGCCAGCGCCACCAGAAGAACCGTCATGACCGCCCCGTGGAGCCGAAGCCCCCCTCGCCCCGGTCCGTATCCGAAAGCCCCTCGGCCACCTCGAACCGCGCCTGAACGACCGGCGCGACGATCATCTGCGCGATGCGGTCGCCGTGCCCGATCTGGAAGGGCTCGTGCCCGTAGTTGATGAGAAGCACGCCGAGAGGCCCCCGATAATCGCTGTCGATGGTGCCGGGCGTGTTCGGGAGGCTGATCCCGTGCTTCAGGGCGAGCCCGGAGCGCGGGCGGATCTGCACCTCGAAACCCGGCGGGATCTCGATCCGGATGCCGGTGGGGACGACCGCTCGCTCCATCGGCTCCAGCACGATCCCCTCTCCTCGCACGCCGGGCGGGAGGTTGGCGCGAACGTCCGCACCCGCCGCACCCGCTGTCGCGTAGGACGGCAGGGGCAGCGACCGGTCGGCCCAGTCTTCCCAGAGAATCTGGATCACCGGAACCATCTCGCGCCCCCTTTTGCCCCGCGGCAGGTCCTGCCGTCAGGCGCCCCCGAATGCCAGCCGTTCATGCCAAAGCCTCCGCGATTCGGGTCGCGATGCGTCGAGCCACCTCGTCCTTGGCCATGCGGGGCCATTCCTCGGCCCCCGATTCGGTGATCAGCGTGACCGCGTTTTCGGAGCCGCCCATGATCCCGGTCCCGGGCGAAACGTCGTTCGCCACGATCCAGTCGCAGCCCTTGCGCGCCCGTTTGGCCGTTGCATGGGCCACGACATCGTCCGTTTCGGCGGCGAAGCCGACCACGAGCCCGGGTCGCCGCTCCTTGATCGCGCTCACGGTGGCGAGGATGTCGGGGTTCTCCGCGAACTCGAGCGAGGGCGCCTTGCCGGAACCGTCCTTCTTGAGCTTCGAACCAGCGGCATTGGCTACGCGCCAGTCCGCCACCGCCGCCGCGAAAACCGCCGCGTCCGCCGGCAGGGCAGCCACGACCGCCGCAAGCATCTCCCGCGCCGTCTCGACCTTCACCACCGTCACGCCCTCTGGAGGCGGAACGCTTGCCGGCCCCGTGACGAATGTCACCCGGGCGCCCAGATCCCTCAGCGCCGTTGCAAGCGCGGTGCCCTGCGCGCCGGAAGACCGGTTGGCGATGTAGCGCACCGGGTCTATCGGCTCATGGGTCGGCCCCGAGGTCACGAGGACGTGCCGGCCCGTGAGAGGCCCTTCGCCCAGTGCCGCCTCGACCGCGGCCACGATCTCGAGCGGCTCCGCCATCCGACCGAAGCCGAACTCTCCGCAGGCCATCTCGCCCTCGTTCGGCCCCACGGTCAGGACCCCGTCGCCAAGGAGCACCGACTGGTTCCGCCGCGTCGCGGGATGTTCCCACATCCGCACGTTCATCGCCGGCGCGATCAGCACCCGCTTGTCGGTCGCCATGAGAAGGGTGGAGGCGAGGTCGTCGGCGTGCCCCCCAGCCATCTTCGCCATCATGTCCGCCGTGCAGGGCGCAACGACGACGAGGTCGGCCGCGCGGCTCAACTCGATATGGCCCATCTCGGCCTCGTCGGTGAGGTCGAAGAGATGGCGAAACACCTTCTCGCCCGCCAGGGCCCCCACCGTCAGCGGCGTCACGAATTCCTCGCCCGCCCGCGTCAGGACCGGCGTGACCGAGGCGCCGCGCTCCTTCAGCCGCCGGATCAGGTCCAGCGCCTTGTAGGCCGCGATCCCGCCGCCGATGATCAACAATATGCGCTTGCCCGCCAGCATGGCCCCTCCGGCTCCTTCATGGAAGGATTAGGGTCCGGAAGGGCGCGTGGCAAGGCGCCTGACCCCGGCGGGCGGCGCCACGCCCGACCAGCGGGGTCCCTGGACTGATGCAAATCAATGCGCCTGACGGCCAGGCCCGGCATTGTCGATCCCGGAGGATTGCATGAACCTCAAGAAGAAACGCCGCGAACTCCAGGGCCTCGTCGGAGCCATCGGCCTCGTCGCCGGGCTCGGCGGGTATGTCGGCGGGCTCTCCTCCGGCAGGATCGCGACCTTCGCGATGCTCGCGGTCTGGATCGTTGGCTCGACCCTCGTGATCGTCCTCACCGACCCGCCCGAAAGGCGCTAGAGCAGCGCCTCGGCCAGCAGGTCGAAGACGAGCCGCACGCGCCGGCTCGTCGCCAGTTCCCGGTGCGACACGAGCCACATGGGCACGACGATCGGCCTGAGCGCCGCCAGCACCTGGCGCACCGAAGGCTCCGCTTCGCCGATCTCTTCGGGCATCACCCCGATCCCGAGCCCACCCTTCACCATCTCCCACTGCACGAGATGGTTTTCCGACAGGATGGGGAAGTTCTCCGGCCCCAGTTCAAGCCCGAGCCCGTTTAGCGCGCGGATCAGCGCATCCGTCGTGTCGAAGCCGATGAACTCGGCGCGCGACAGATCCTCCGGGCCTTTCGGTTCCCCGAGCCGCTCGAGATAGGCATCGGACGCGTAGAGCCGCGCCTTCACATCGCGCAGCTTCCGCGCGATGAGCCCCGGCTGCGTCGGCCGGAAGCTTCGGACGGCGATGTCCGCCTCGCGCCGCCTCAGATCCTGTGTCGCGTTCGAGGCGATGACCTCCACCACGATCCCAGGGGCCTGCGCCCGCAGCTTCGCGACGATCCCGGGAAGAAGGAAAGCCGCCACGGCCTCGCTCGCGGCAACCGTGACAATCCCCTCGACGGACCGCGACTGCCCCGACGCAGCGAGGGAAATGCGCCCGGCCGCTTCCCCCATCGCGCGGGCATGCTCCAGAAGCTCGACGCCCCCGGGCGTGAGTTCGAGCCCGCGGCCCGCGCGTTCGAAAAGAGCGACGCCCAGTTCCTCCTCCAGCGCCGCGACCTGACGCCCGAGCGTTGGCTGGGTCATGCCGAGCGCGCGCGCCGCCGCCGACAGCGAGCCCTCCTCCGCCGTAACGAGGAAAGCCCGCGCCCGGTTCCAGTCGAAAGTCACCGCCCGCCAATCCATGCATTAATGCATATCAGAAGAACAGATTAAGGCAATTCTATTGCTAACTCGCATGGATCATTCTCTCGGGCGAACCAAGGAAAGGGACATGGCCATGACTGACACGCGCCCCACACCCAACCTCGCCCGCGTCGCCGGCGCTCTCTACCTCGTCATTATCGTCGCGGGTGTCTGGAGCGAAGGCTTCGCCCGCGCCTCCCTCGTCGTTCCCGGCGACGCATCCGCGACGGCGGCGAACATCCGCGCTGCAACGGGCCTGTTCCAGGCGAGCTTCGCCGCGGATGTCCTGATGACGGTCAGCGACGCGGCCCTGGCCATCCTTCTGTTCCTGATCTTCCGCCCGGTCAGCGAGACCCTCGCGTTCCTCGCGGCGGCCTTCCGCCTGATCCAGACCGCGATCCTCGGCGCGAACCTGATGAACCAGCACGAGGCGCTATTGATCCTCGATGCGCCCACCTCCGCTTTCGCACCCGGACAGCAGGACGCCCTCGCGCTGCTCTCACTTCAAGCGCAGAGCCACGGCTACGACCTCGGCCTCGTCTTCTTCGGGATCAACTGCCTTGTGACCGGCGTTCTGATCTACCGCTCGGGCTTCCTTCCCCGCGCGATCGGCCTGGCCATCGGGGCCTCCGGCCCGGTCTACCTGACCGGCAGCGTGCTCACCTTCCTCGCGCCAGACGCCTCGGGGGCCTTCGCCCCGGCCTACGCGCTGCCTCTGCTCGCGGAAAGCGCCTTCTGCCTCTGGCTCCTGTTGCGTGCGCGGAACCTCGGACCCCGCGCGGCGTGACCGTTCGGCAAAACGCGCGTAACGTATGAGCAAGCCAGACGGCCGGACAGAAAGGGGACCAGCATGCTTGCGACGAACGTTCTCGAGACCATCGGCCACACGCCCTTGGTCCGGCTGAAATCTTTCGAACCCGAAGACGGGGCCGAGATCTGGATCAAGCTGGAGGGCGGAAACCCGACCGGATCATACAAGGACCGCATGGCCATCTCGGTCCTCGGCCGCGCCCTCGAACGCGGCGACGTTCGCCCCGGAGACCGCATCGTGGAATACACGGGCGGCAGCACCGGCACGGCGCTCGCCTTCGTCGCGTCCGTTCTGGGCCTGAAGTTCACCGCGGTCTTCTCGGACGCATTCTCCGACAGCAAGCGCAAGGCGATGGAGGCATTCGGGGCCGAGGTTCTGGTCGAGGGAAGCGACGGAGGGGCAATCACGCCCGAACTGATCCAGCGCATGAAGAAGCGCGCGCTTGCCCTCGCCGGAGAGCCGGGCAGCTATTACGCCGACCAGTTCGGATCGCCCGATGTCAGGCAGGGTTACGAGCCGATGGGGCAAGAGATAGCTGCCGACCTCGACGGCGGGATCGACGTCCTCGTTTCTGCTGTGGGAACGGGCGCCGCGCTTATGGGGATGGCCGATGCACTGCGGAAAGAGGGGCTCGAGCCGCATGTCATCGCGCTCGAGCCGTTGCAGTCGCCGCTGCTCACGACCGGCAAGGGCGGCCCGCACCGGGTGGAAGGCGTCGGTGTCGGGTTCGAGCCTCCATTCCTGGACCGAAGCCTGCTGCACGACATCAGGGCGATCGACCAGGATCTCGGCTTTGGCATGTGCCGGCGACTTGCGAGCGAGGTCGGCATCTTCTGCGGAGGATCGACCGGGCTCAACGTCGTCGCCGCGATCGAGCTGGCCCGGGAGGCCGGGAAAGGGAAGCGGGTTGTGACGATCGGCTGCGACAACGGGTCGAAATACCTCGGAGGCCACATCTATCGCTGATGGCCAAGCCGCCTCTCTGGGAACGGTGCGCCGCTTCCGTTTCTTCAGTGCAGAAGCGCCCTGACCTCGCGTGACCGCCCCTCCAGCTGCTTGCGCAACTTCTGGAAGGCAGCCGCTTCCAGCTGACGGACGCGTTCCTTCGAAAGCCCGAGTTCCTGCCCGAGCGACTCGAGCGTCCGCGTCTCCTCCCGAAGCTTCCTTTCAGTCACGATGAATCTTTCGCGGTCCGTCAGCGCCTCCATCGCCTCGACGAGCCAGCCGCGAAGGGTCTCCGTATCGTGCTCCGCCTCGACCTTCTCGGCCGCCTGCTCGCCCTCGTCCTCGAGCGCCTCGATCCATTCGCGACCCTCATCCTCTGCCGACTGCGTCGCGTTCAGGGAGTAGTCCGAGCCGGCAAGGCGCCCCTCCATCATCTCGACATCGGCAAGCGGAACGCCAACCTCGCGCGCGATCCTTTCACGCAACTGGTGCCCGTCGAGCGTCTCGCCCGCAGCGTCGGCCTCCCGTTCCAGCCGGGCCTGGACCCGACGAAGGTTGAAGAACAGCGCCTTCTGGGCGGAGGTGGACCCCGTCCGCACCATCGACCAGTTGCGCATCACGTAGTCCTGGATCGATGCCTTGATCCACCACACCGCGTAGGTGGAAAACCGCACACCCCGGTCGGGATCGAACTTGTCGGCGGCTTTCATCAGCCCGAGGCCGGCCTCTTGGATCAGGTCGTTCATCGGCGCGCCGTAGCGGCGAAACTTGGCCGCCATCGAGATCGCGAGCCGCATATAGGCGGTCACGAGACGGTGCAGCGCCGCTTCGTCTCGTCGGTCCCGCCAGGCGTAGGCAAGTTCAAGTTCGGTTTCCGCGTCCAGCAGTTCTGCGCGCATCGCCTGCCGGGGCAGGGTGTTTTCAGAAAATCCATCGAGTGCCATTCCAACCCCCCAGTTTCTCTGGCTCAGGACAAGGCTCTCTGCCCTTTCAGTATCTTCGATACGGCTGGCAATTGCACCCGGATCACGGAAAAGTTCATTTTCTTCCAAGGCTTCCGACCGCCGGACGCGCGGCATCATCGCTTTCGGTGATGTATCGCCGAACGAAACATCATGTGCGCAACAGTTGTTGCGCGGCTAAGTTTTCTTGCGAAACCTCAAGGAGTTGCGCCCATGTATGACCTCGCGATCGGCGACCGCACCTATTCCAGTTGGTCGCTGCGTGGCTGGCTTCTGTTCGTCAAGTTCGGGATCCCTGTGCGGGTGCGCACAGGAAGGCTTTATTCGCCTGACTTTTCGCGACTGATGGCAGAGTTCGCTCCGGCGCGGATGGTGCCGGCCATGCGTGTGCCCGAGGGTTACGTGGTGGCCGAGACGCTCGCCATCGCCGAGACGCTGGCGGAGCGTCACCCGGAGGCGGGGCTCTGGCCGGAAGACGCGGAGGCGCGGGCTTCGGCGCGGTGGCTTTGCTCCGAGATGCATGCGGGATTCACGAACCTTCGGAACGACTGCGCGATGAACCTGGCCAAAAGCTATTCGGAAAGTGCGCCCCGGCCGGAGGTCCTGGCCGATGTCGCTCGGATTGAGGCGCTGTGGACCCATGCCCGCGCGCGGCACGGGGCGGACGGCCCGTGGCTCTTCGGCCGGTACACGGCGGCGGACGCCTTCTTCGCCCCTGTGGCGGCCCGGATCGCGGGATACAACCTTCCCGTCGAAGCACAGGCGGCGGCCTATGTCTCCGCACATCTGGCCGATCCGGCCTTCCGGCGCTGGCGGGCCATGGGCTGGGCGGAGCATTTCGAGCAATCCTTCTACCGCAAACCCTACCCCGAGCGTCCCTGGCCCGGTCCTGAAGCGATGGCAGCGCGGGCGTGCGACGGCCCGTCCGTCAACGCGGAATGTCCCTATTCCGGCAAGCCCGTCACGCATTTTCTCGAGGCCGGTGGCCGGGTCTTTGGGTTCTGCAACGCCTTCTGCCGCGACAAGACGCTGGCCGACCCGGAGGCCTGGCCTCAGTTCATGGTAATTTACCGTTCCTAAACCATTGGCCCGTTACCCGTTAACCAAGGTGAACGGGAGACTTGGATGGTGGCGCGGGCCTATACCGTGGCCTTCGAAGGCGTTGAGGCGCGGATCGTCGAGGTGCAGTGCGCGGTGACGGCCGGACTCCCGGCCTTCACCATCGTGGGGCTGCCGGACAAGGCCGTCAGCGAAGCGAAGGAACGCGTGCGCTCTGCCCTGACGGCGATGGCGATCGCGCTGCCGTCGAAGCGGATCACGGTGAACCTGTCCCCGGCCGACCTGCCGAAAGAGGGGTCGCACTTCGATCTGCCGGTTGCGCTCGCCCTCCTCGCGGCGCTCGACATCGTGCCGCGCGAGGACGTGGAGGCAACCGTCGCATTGGGGGAGCTGTCGCTCGACGGTCGCCTTGTTCCGGTGATCGGTGCCCTTCCCGCCGCCATGGCGGCGGCGGAGGAGGAGCGTCAGCTTCTGTGTCCGGCAGCCTGCGGGGCAGAGGCGGCCTGGGTCGGCGCGACGCCGGTTTTCGCCGCGGCGACGCTCGCGGATGTGATCCGGCATTACACGGGCCAGTCGCCGCTCTCCCCGGCCCTGCCCGGAGAGGTGACACGTGACCCACAGTCGCGCGACCTGCGCGACGTCAAGGGCCAGGAACGCGCGAAGCGGGCGCTCGAGATCGCGGCCGCCGGCCGACACCATTTCCTGATGGTCGGCACACCGGGGTCCGGCAAGTCCATGCTCGCCGCCCGGATGCCGGGGATCCTGCCGCCCCTGTCGGCGGTCGAGGCGCTGGAAACCTCGATGATCCATTCACTCTCGGGACTTCTTGACGAAGGCGGCATCTCGCGCAGCCGGCCGTTCCGGGAACCTCACCACACCGCCTCGATGGCCGCGATCGTCGGGGGCGGGCGCGGCGCGAAGCCGGGGGAGATCAGCCTCGCCCACAACGGCGTACTGTTCATGGACGAATTCCCGGAATTCCCGCGCGCCGTGCTGGAGACGCTGCGCCAGCCGATCGAAACCGGAGAGGTCGTCGTTGCACGCGCCAACGCCCATGTGCGCTACCCTTGCCGGTTCCTGCTGGTGGCGGCGGCGAACCCCTGCAAATGCGGATACCTGACCGATCCCGCGAGGGCCTGCGCGCGGGTGCCCAACTGCGGGGAGGATTACCTCGGCCGCATCTCGGGCCCCTTGATGGACCGGTTCGACCTGCGGGTGGAGGTGCCGCCGGTCGCCTACACCGACCTCGATCTGCCCGAATCCGGCGATGCCTCGGCAACGGTCGCGGCGCGTGTCGCGGCGGCGCGCGCGGTACAGGCGGCCCGCTACCGCGACCACCCCACGGCGCGCGTCAACGCCGATGCCGAGGGCGCGGCGCTGGAGCAGATCGCGACGCCCGACCCCGAGGGCCGCGAACTCCTGATCCGGGTGGCGGAACGGTTCGGCCTGTCGGCGCGGGGGTATCACCGGGTGCTGCGGGTCGCGCGGACGATCGCTGACCTGGCCGGGTCGGAAAGTGTCCGGAAGCCCCACGTCGCGGAAGCGGTCAGCTATCGCCTCGTCACCGCGCGAGAGGCGTGAGACCGCGCAGGAACGCCGCGATCCGGTCGAGCGCCGGGGCGGCCTCGGGAATGTGGCCGTACAGGATCGGCCACACATGCGGCAAGGGAGGCCAGAGATCGACCGTCACGCGCGCGCCCTCCGCCTTCAGGCGCTCCGCCATCCGAAGCGTGTCGTCGCGGAGGATCTCGGACTCCGATGCCTGGAGGAAGACCGGGGGGCAGCCGGGGAACCGCGCGAACACGGGGGATATGCGCGGGTCCTCGGGCGCGAGAGAGCCGATGACCATATCGCGGATCTCCGCGACGCGCGCCGCCGGCAGTAGTGGGTCCTTGGCGGCGTTCGCCTGAAGGGAACGGCCGGACAGCGTGAGGTCGGTCCAGGGCGAAAACGCGAAGAGCCCGGCGGGCGGCGTGCCCTCCGCACAGAGCCGACCGAGGAGCGCGAGCGCAAGTCCTCCGCCCGCGCTGTCACCACCCAGCACGATGTCGCTCGGACGGTAGCCGATCGCGACCAGTCCCCGCCAGGCAGACAGGGCCGCGTCGAAAGCCGCCGGCGCGACGGCTTCCGGCACGAGCGGGTAATCGGGCGCGAAGACGCGCAACCCCGAGCGGCGGGATATCCTCGCGATCATTTCGCGATGGGTGCGCGGGCTTCCCGCGATGTAGGCGCCGCCGTGCAGATAGAGGATGACCCGGCGCGGCGCGACCCGACCGGAAGAAATCCAGAGCCCCGCGTTCGCTCCCGGCGGCGCGGGAAGGTAGAGCGCATTCGGCGCGGGGCGGAAGATGAATCGGGCAGCCAGTTCGAAGCTCGAACGCGCAAAGCCCGGATCCTGAATTCGGGCGAGGAGCGGCTTCGCCAACCTCCGAAGGGCAATGGTCGTTGCCGCCGCGCGCAGGCTCACCCCTCACCCGCCCGCTTGGCTTCGATCACTTCCCAGATCTTTCCGGCGGCATTGACGCCATCGAAGCGTTCGAGTTCCTGGATGCCCGTGGGCGAGGTCACGTTGATCTCGGTCAGCCAGTCGCCGATCACGTCGATGCCGACGAAGATCTGGCCCTTTTCCCGCAGCAGCGGGCCGATACGGGCGCAGATTTCTTGGTCACGGTCGGTGAGGCCGATCTTCTCGGGTCGCCCTCCGACGTGAAGGTTCGACCGCGTTTCCCCGATGGCCGGCACCCGGTTGATCGCGCCGACCGGCTCGCCGTTGACGAGGATGATGCGCTTGTCGCCCTTTTCGACCGCGGGAATGAATTTCTGCGCGATCAGCGGCTCACGGCTCATGCCGGTGAAGAGTTCGTGGAGAGAAGCGAGGTTGCGGTCCGAGGGATCGAGGCGGAACACGCCCGCGCCGCCGTTCCCGTAGAGAGGCTTCAGGATGATGTCGCCGTGAAGGGCCTTGAAGGCCCGGATCGTCAGGAGATCCCTCGCGATGAGCGTCGGCGGGGTCAGGTCGGGGAAATTCAGGACGAGAAGTTTCTCGGGGTAGTTCCGGACCCAGAACGGGTCGTTGACGACAAGCGTCTTCGGGTGGATGCGCTCCAGCAGGTGCGTCGTCGTGATGTAGCCCATGTCGAAGGGCGGGTCCTGCCGCAGCCAGACGACGTCCCACTCCGCGAGGTCGACCTCGGCTTCTTCGCCGAGCGTGAAGTGATTGCCGTACTCGCGGCGGACCGTCAGCGGCTTGCCACGAGCGAGCACCCGGCCCTCGCGGAAGAAAAGCTGGTCCGGCGTGTAGAAGAAGAGTTCGTGCCCCCGCGCCTGCGCCTCGAGCGCAATGCGGAAGGTGCTGTCGGCGTCGATGTTGATCGCGCCGATCGGGTCCATCTGGAAAGCGACTTTCAGGCCCATGCATGCCCCCTGTTTTCGCCTTGATGGCGCAGGGGCGCGGCGGATGCAATCGGCGCGGCGTTCAGAACTGGCCGAAGGCGTTCTCGACGATGTCGATCCTTCCGGCCGCATCGACCAGCGCCACGTCGAAGCGCACCTCGGTCGCCTGCCCGCGCGGCTCCCTCGCGATGAACTCGCTGGCGGTGGCGCAGATGCGTTCCATCTGCCTGCGCGAAAGCCGCTCGGCGGCCCCTGCGAAGGTGCGGCTCTTCTTCACCTCGACGAAGACTATCGAATCGCCATCCCTCACCACGATGTCGATTTCTCCGCCCGAGCCGCGCCAGCGTCGGGCCGCTATTGCGCACCCAATGCGTTCGTATCGCGCGGCGACCTGGTCTTCCGCGGCGAGGCCGGCGCGATAACCGACTTCGCCTGTCATTCCTCGGCCGAGAGCTTGAGAGCTGTCTGGTAGACCTCGCGCCTTGGCAGGCCCAGGGCTGCGGCCACTTCGGACGCGGCATCCTTCACCGACATCGATTTCAGCGCCTTCCTCAGAGCTTCCTCCACACTTTCGGCGTCGGCCTTCCGGCCGCGCGCCCGGTCCACGAGTACCACGATCTCGCCCTTGACCGCGCGGTCGGCGAAAGCCGCCGCGAGTTCGTCCAGCGTCGCGCGGGTGACCTCCTCGAATCGTTTCGTCAATTCGCGGCAGACGGCGGCCTGACGGTCGCCCCCCAGACTTGCCGCGAGATCCGTCAACAAACTGCTAACGCGTTTGGGGCTCTCGTAGAGAATGAGCGTCGCGGGAACCTCGCCGATTTCCGCCAGCCACCTTGCGCGGGCACCCGCCGCGGGGGGCGGGAAACCGGCGAAAAGGAAACGGTCGGAAGGAAGGCCTGACACGGTGAGGGCTGCCAGCGCGGCCGATGGGCCGGGGGCGGCGATGACCTTGTGTCCTTCCTCGATGGCGGCACGGCCCAGTTGATAGCCAGGGTCCGCGACAAGGGGCGTTCCCGCCTCCGACGCGTAGGCGAGCGACTTGCCCTCCGCCAGCAGCCGCAGGAGCCGTGGCCGCACCGCTTCGCCGTTGTGGTCGTGGTAGGCGATGAGAGGCCGGTCCCCGAGCGCGATCCCGTGGATGTCCATGAGGTGCCGCAGGCTTCGCGTGTCCTCGGCGGCAAGGACGTCCGCCGAGGCGAGGATGTCCAGCGCGCGAAGGGTGATGTCGCGTGCCGCGCCGATCGGCGTCGCCACGAAATAAAGGCCTGGGGCCAGGGCCGAAACGATGGGCTTCGCTTCGCCGATCGTGCTGTTCATGCGTGTCTGCCAAGTTTACTTACGACCGCGAAGCGCTTAGGGTCGCTGACGATTTGCCGCCGTGCGCCCGCCGCCCGTAGCCAGGGAAGAGGATACCCGGATGTTTGCCGTTTTGCAGTTCGCCCGCAACCCGCTGCCGAAGATTCTCGTACTGCTGTCCGCTGTCTGGCTCGCCGCCTGCGTGCCGGCGGGGAACAACGGCCCCGCGATCAACACGCGCGCTCCGGTTCCGGTCGCGCTTCTCCTGCCCGGCGGTTCGGGCAATTCCGGCGACGAGGTGATCGCCCGCGCGCTGCGGCAAGCGGCGGAGATGGCGATTTCGGATCTCGACGGGGTCCAGATCGACCTGCGCGTCTACAACACGGGTGCAAGCCCCGCCATGGCGGCGCAGACGGCCGTGAGGGCCGTCGACGAGGGCGCCAAGATCATCCTCGGCCCGGTCTTCGCCGAAGCCGCGAACGCCGTCGGCATCGCGGTCGCGAGCAGGAACGTCAACGTCCTGTCCTTCTCGAACAACGCCGACATCGCCGGGGGCAACGTCTTCGTTCTGGGACCGACGTTCGAGAATACGGCCAATCGGCTGGTTTCCTACGCGGCGCGGCAGGGAAAGCGAAACATCCTCGTCGTGCATGATGCCACCACGGCTGGCGAAGTCGGCCGCCGTGCGATCGAAACCGCGGTATCGCGTTCACCCGCGCGCCTTGCGGGCGCCGTTGCCTACCAGTTCTCGCAAGAAGGCGTGGTGTCGGCGGTTCCGAACATCGCCACGCAGGTCCGGAGCAGCGGCGCCGACGCCCTCTTCCTGACGGCCGACACGGCCGGTGCGCTGCCGCTCCTTGCGCAGATGCTTCCGGAGGCTGGGGTGAACCCCGACTCCGTGAAGTATATCGGCCTGACCCGCTGGGACATTCCGCCGGCCACGCTGTCGCTGCCGGGTGTGCAGGGCGGTTGGTTCGCGCTGCCCGATCCCGGGCTCAACGGCCAGTTCCAGACCCGGTTCCAGGCCACATATGGCGAGCCGCCGCACCCGATCGCCGGCCTCGCATATGACGGCATCGCGGCGATCGGCGCGCTGGTCAAGGCCGGGAAGCCGGACGCCCTGACACGGTCCGCGCTGACGCAAGGCTCCGGCTTCGTGGGCGTCAACGGCGTGTTCCGCCTCCTGCCCGACGGCACGAATGAGCGTGGCCTTGCCGTCGCGCAGATCCGCAACAACCAGGTGTTCGTGATTGACCCCGCCCCGAGAAACTTTGGCGGCGCCGGGTTCTGATCCCGCCGCGATGGACCTGCCGCTGACCGAAGGATTGGATGGCCGGCTTCGGGCAGCTCTCGAAGGGCTGTCCGATACCAAGGACGTCCGCGCCGCCGCCGTCCGCGTGCTGGCAGACCACCGCCGCGAGGGTCTGGCCCGTATCGAGGTCGCTTTCCTGAAGCACCCGCGAAGCGCCCGCGAAACCGTGGAGGCGATTGCCGCCCTGACGGACGAGGTCGTCACCGGCGCGTTCACCGTCGCCACGAGCGATCTCCACCCACTGCCGACGCCGACGGAGGCGGAACGACTCAGCGTTCTTGCCGTCGGCGGTTATGGTCGGGCGGAGATGGCGCCACAATCGGACGTGGACCTGCTGTTCCTCACGCCCTGGAAGATCACGCCCTGGGCCGAGAGCGTCATCGAATCGATGCTCTACATCCTGTGGGACCTGAAGCTGAAGGTCGGGCATTCGAGCCGGACCGTTGGCGACTGCCTCAGGCTCGGCCGAGAGGACATGACGATCCGCACCGCGCTTCTGGAACACCGCTTCGTCGCCGGGGACGCGGAGCTTGCGAGCGAGTTGCGCGGCCGCCTCCGTTCCGAGCTTTTCAAGGGCACCGGCCCGGAATTCATCGAAGCGAAGCTCTCGGAGCGGGCCGAACGGCACAAGCGCCAAGGCGGACAGCGCTACGTCCTCGAACCCAACGTCAAGGAGGGCAAGGGCGGCCTTCGGGACCTCCAGACGCTCTACTGGATCGCGAAATACATCCACGGCGTGAAGCGCGCCGCCGAACTCGTGGGCATCGGCGTCTTCACGCAGGAGGAACATCAGAGCTTCCACCAGGCAGAGGATTTCCTCTGGGCGGTGCGCTGCCATCTGCACCTGATCACCGGGCGCCCAATGGATCAGCTGACCTTCGACATGCAGGTCGAGGTGGCGGCGCGGATGGGCTACGTCGACAAGGGCGGTCGCCGCGCGGTCGAGCATTTCATGCAGGACTATTTCCGGCATGCGACGCACGTCGGGGAACTCACCCGCATCTTCCTGACCGCGCTCGAAGCGCGCCACCTGATGCGCGAGACGATGCTGCAGCGAATCCTGCGCCGCCGCTCCCGCGTCCGGCCAGGCTACCGGATCGAGCAGAACCGCCTGACGGTCGAGAATGGGGCGGAGTTCCTCACGGACAAGCTCAACATCCTGCGGATCTTCGAAGAGGGCCTGCGGACCGGCCTTCTCATCCACCCCGACGTGATGCGGCTCATCGCTGCGAACCTCGACGTCATCGACGACGACATGCGCGAGAACAGCGAGGCCGTGCGGATCTTCCTCGACCTGCTTCTGAAGCACGGGAACCCGGAACGCGCGCTGCGCCGGATGAACGAACTCGGGGTGCTTTCGGCATTCCTGCCGGAATTCGAGCCCGTCGTCGCGATGATGCAGTTCAACGTCTACCACCACTACACGGTGGACGAGCACATCATCCAATGCATCTCCGTCCTCGCCCAGATCGAGCGCGGCGAACTGGTGGAAGAACTACCCATCGCCAGTCGCATCCTGGAAGAGGGCGTGAACCGCAAGGTCATCTACGTCGCGCTTCTGCTGCACGACATCGGCAAGGGCCGACCGGAGGATCATTCCGTCCTGGGCTCGCAGATCGCGCGGCGGGTGGCGCCGCGCCTCGGGCTGACCGCCGAGGAATGCGAGACCGTCGAATGGCTGGTGCGTTACCACCTGCTGATGTCCGACATGGCCCAGAAACGGGACCTGTCCGACCCGCGGACGCTCAGGGACTTCGCCAAGGCGGTGAAGACGAAAAAGCGGCTCGACCTGCTGACCGTGCTCACGGTCTGCGACATCCGCGGCGTGGGTCCTGGGACATGGAACAACTGGAAGGCCATGCTGCTGCGCCGCCTCTACACGGAGACGGCAGAGGCGCTCGAGGCGGGGCTCGAAAGCATCAACCGGGAGAAGCGGGAGAACGAGGCGAAGCGGGCCTTCCGCGAGGCCATCGCGGACTGGGACCCGAAGGATCTCCGCCGCGAGACAGCGCGGCACTACGCGCCCTACTGGCAGGGTCTGTCGACCGAAACGCAGGTCGTCTTCGCCCATCTCCTGCGTGACCTTCCCGACGACGAGATCCGCATCGACATCAAGCCGGACCTCGACCGCGACGCGACGCGCGCCTGCTTCGCGCTGGCGGACCACCCGGGCATCTTCTCGCGCCTCGCCGGCGCCCTCGCGCTTGTCGGCGCGAACGTCGTGGACGCGCGCACCTATACCTCGAAGGACGGCTACGCCACCGCGGTGTTCTGGATCCAGGACGCCGACGGCCACCCCTACGAATCCGACCGGATCCCGAAGCTGCGCTCGATGATCGGCAAGACGCTGAAGGGCGAGGTAGTTGCCCGCGAGGCGCTCAAGGACCGAGACAAGATCAAGAAGCGGGAACGACAGTTCACCTTCCCTACATCGATCACCTTCGACAACGAGGGCTCGGAGATCTACACGATCATCGAGGTCGATACCCGTGACCGTCCGGCGCTGCTTTACGACCTCACCCGGACGCTCGCCAACAACAACATCTACATCGCCTCGGCCGTGATCGCGACCTTCGGGGCGCAGGTCGTGGACACGTTCTACGTCAAGGACATGTTCGGCCTGAAACTGCACGCGAAATCGCGGCAGGAGGCGCTGGAGAAGAAACTGCGCCAAGCGATCGCCGAAGGGGCAGAGAGGGCAAGGGCCTGAGATGCAGCCGATCCGTCTGATACGCGGGTTCCTCACCGTGGGGGCCTGGACGCTGGCGAGTCGGATCGCGGGTTTCATCCGCGACGTCCTCATCGCCGCCTACCTCGGCACGGGGCCGGTGGCGGAGGCGTTCCTCGTGGCCTTCTCGCTGCCGAACATGTTCCGCCGCTTCTTCGCCGAAGGGGCCTTCAACACCGCCTTCGTTCCGCTTTTCGCCAAGAAGCTCGAAGCCGAAGAGGATGCGAAGGGCTTCGCCGAGGATGCGTTTTCGGGGCTCGCCTCGACGGTGCTCGTCTTCTCGGTGGTCGCGATGGTGGCCATGCCCTGGCTCGTCCTCGCCATGGCTGCGGGCTTCGCCGGCGACGAAAGGCTGCCGCTCGCGGTCCTCTATGGCCGCATCTGCTTTCCCTACATCCTGTTCATCTCGCTGACGGCGCTTCTGTCAGGTCTCCTGAACGCCGGCGGGCGGTTCGTCGCGGCGGCGGGCGCGCCGGTGCTTCTCAACGCGATCTTCATCGCGGCGATGGTGCTGGCGCAGCATCTCGGCTGGGACATGGGGCTGACGCTCGCCTGGGCGACGCCGCTGACCGGGGCGGCACAACTCGCGCTGGTCTGGTTCGCGGCGGCGCGGATGGGCTTCGCTCTGCGCCTGAAGCGCCCCCGCATGACGCCCGAGCTCCGCCGGCTTCTGAAGATCGCAGGGCCGGCGGTTCTGGCCGGCGGCGTGGTGCAGATCAACCTTCTTGTCGGCCGGCAGGTCGGCAGCTTCTTCGAGGGCGCGATCGCCTGGCTGAACTACGCGGACCGCCTTTATCAGCTTCCGCTCGGCGTGGTCGGCATCGCCATCGGGATCGTGCTCCTGCCCGACATATCGCGGCGACTGAAGGCCAACGACATCGGCGGCAGCCGCCACGCCCTGAGCCGCGCGACCGAGTTCGCTCTGTTCCTGACGGTGCCCGCCGCCGTCGCGCTCGTTGTGATCCCGGTTCCGCTGATCACCGTCCTCTTCGAGCGCGGCGCGTTCGGGCCTTCGGACACCCTGCCCACCGCCCTTACGCTCGCCGTCTACGGACTTGGCCTACCGGCCTTCGTCTTGCAGAAAGTTCTGCAACCCCTCTATTTCGCGCGGGAGGACACGGCGACGCCATTCCGTTTCGCGGTGCATTCGATGGTCGTGAACGCGGTCATCGCCATCGGTCTCGCCCCCTTCATAGGCTTCATCGCCGCCGCATGGGGCACGACGCTCGCCGGATGGGCGATGGTCGCGCAGCTCTGGTGGGGAACGCGGCACATGGGGGAAGCCGCGCGAACGGACGCGAGGCTTCACGGGCGCCTGCCCCGAATCGCCGGGGCTTCCGCCATCATGGGTCTCAGCCTCTGGTGGCTCACCTCGGCCTTCTCGGAGCCTCTCGCCCGTTCGGGCGACCGGGTCTGGGCGCTCGCCCTGCTGATCGTCGCGGGCTTCGTGGTCTATTTCGCCGCCGCCTACGCGCTCGGCGCTTTCCGGCTGGGTGACTTCCGTGCGGGCTTCCGGCGTCAGCGCTGACGGAGCCTCGCCACCACCGCCGTCCAGCCTCCGGGGCTGACGACGAAGGACAGCGCGAAACCCGCCACGAACCCGGCGAGGTCGGCGACCCAGTCGAGCCCGCCGCCGAACAGGAGACCGAAGACAAGCTTGATGCCCATCAGGAAGCCGATCAGCGTGAACGCGCGATAACGGTTCGCGTGCTCCGCCCCGAGCCGCGCCCACAGGATGAAGGTGAAGGCGCCTATCAGGCCATAGACGGCCGGATAGGCTCCGAACAACGGCACCCGAAGGTCGGGGATCGCGGAATAGGCAAGCGCGCCGACGATGGCCGACGTGAAGAAGACCGCGACGACGGCCCAGGCGCGGAAGACCTCGCCCACGAATTTGCCCAGGGCGAGGACGAAGACGCTGGCGAATACGGCGTGGGTCGTGCTGCCGTGCACGAAGAGATACGTCACGAACCGCGTCACGTGCTCTGCCGGCCACGCGCCGGTTTCGAGCATGTATTTCAGGATCTCCGGCGAGAAGGCGAAGCGCTGGAGCGCATCGAGCCGCCAGCCGACGGCGCCCGGTCCACCGACGAACCCCGACGCTCCCGCGGCGACGACGACCTCGACGGCCACCACCGGAATGAGCAGCGCCCAGACGACGGGAGGTATCTCGTTGAGCGGGGAGTTGTCGAAACCATCGCGCATCGCGCCTGCCTCTCGGTTGACCTTCCTTGCCTGCTTGCGATACGCGAGCGAGGCAGAATTTTCCAGACGGAGCCTTCTATGCAAGCCGCCGAAGTCAAAGCGGATCAGAACGCCGCCTTTGCCCCCCGGATCTTTTCCGGGATCCAGCCCTCTGGCGGGCTGACGCTCGGCAACTATCTCGGCGCGCTGAAGCGCTTCGTCGAAAAGCAGAACGAGGGGATCGAGACGATCTACTGCATCGTCGACCTCCACGCGATCACCGTCTGGCAGGACCCCGAGAAGCTTCGCCACGCCACACGCGAGGCGGCGGCGGCCTTCATCGCCGCGGGGATCGACCCGGTGCGCTCGGTCCTGTTCAACCAGAGCCAGGTCAGCGCCCATGCCGAGCTTGGCTGGATCTTCAACTGCGTCGCCCGGCTCGGCTGGATGAACCGGATGACACAGTTCAAGGACAAGGCCGGCAAGAACAGCGAAAACGCTTCGCTGGGCCTTTACGCCTATCCCTCGCTGATGGCGGCGGACATCCTTCTTTACCACGCGACGATGGTGCCCGTGGGCGAGGACCAGAAGCAGCACGTCGAACTGACCCGCGACATCGCGGCCAAGTTCAACCACGATTACAAGGTCGACTTCTTCCCGGTGCCGGAACCCGTGATCGAGGGGGCCGCTACGCGCGTGATGTCGCTGCGCGACGGGACCAAAAAGATGTCGAAGTCCGACCCGTCGGACCAGAGCCGGATCAACCTCACCGACAGCGCCGACGCGATCGCGCAGAAGATCCGGAAGGCGCGCACCGATCCGGAGCCGCTGCCCGACAACATCGACGGCCTGAAGGACCGGCCCGAGGCGCGCAACCTCGTCAACATCTACGCGGCGCTTTCGGGCGAAACCGCCGAGGCGGTCATCGCGCAGTTCGCGGGCCAGGGCTTCGGGGCGTTCAAGCCGGCGCTCGCGGACCTCGCCGTGGCGAAGCTAGAACCGATCACGACGGAGATGACCCGGCTCATGGCGGACCCGGCAGAGATCGACCGCATCCTCGGCGACGGCGCGCGGCGGGCGGACGAGATCGCCCAGCCGATCCTCGCGCGGACGCTCGACATAATGGGCATGATCCGCTCGCGCTGAAATGTCCCGCGGCCCGACCCGCGGGACACAAGTCAGCGCACGGTCAGATGAGCCGGACCTGAGTGCCAATCTTCGCCAGTGCGAAGAGTTCGGCGATGTCTTCGTTGTAGAGCCCTATACAGCCATCGGAGGAACGTCGCCCGATCTTGCGGGTGTCGTGCGTGCCATGGACACGGTAGTACTGCCAGGACAGGTAGAGAGCATGGGTCCCAAGTGGGTTGCGGGGTCCAGGTTCGACGACCGCGGGCAGTGTCGGGTCGCGCTCCCTCATCGACGGCGTAGGGCGCCACGTCGGTCCTACGACCTTCCGCACAACTTCCGTAATGCCACGGCGTGTCAGTTCCTCGGATATCGGCACTGATGACGGCCAGAGCCGGTAGATGCTGCCATCTTCCGACCAGAAGTGAACGGCCCGCGAGACGGTGTCCGCAAGGATCGCGCCATTCCGAAGGGACGGGAAGTGATCCCGCCAGTCGAGCGTCCGAAAGCTAGAGATGTTCTGGCGCGCGCCGGCCTCTTCCTGCGCGCGGTCGCTCGCATGCATGATCGTCGGCGCCGAAAACGCCGCGATTCCGGCGGCGGCGCCCAGGATGGTGCGGCGCCGGTTGATTGTGGTCATTTCTCGTTTCCCCGTTGCACTTCGTGTTCGCTCCGAGAGAATCCTGGGCCCGAACTCACATTTCAAATCACGAATGTGTTTTCTTGCGCGTCAAACGGCCCGATTGTCGCAAATCGGAATCATAGCCGCCCTATCCTGACGCCGTTCCGGTGCGCAGTCCCGTTCCGGAACGCGCACAGGGGCCGCCCTTCTTCCCTTCCCCAAGCGCCGCGCCTGGCTGCCCTGCCGGCTCGGCACGGTCCCCTGTCACTCGGTGGAAATGCAGGCAAGCATGCCTCCGCCAGCCCCCGGTTCCGCAACCGGGGGTCTTTTTTTCGCAGGCCCTTCCTCATTTCCCGAACGAAGGCCCCGCTCGCGTTGCGCGCCAAGCAGGCTGGACCCGCTGCTTCGCGGGTGATTAACTCCGCCTCGCGCAAGCTTGGAGGACAGAATGGCCACCGGGACCAACATCCGCACCTATTATGACGGGCGCTGGCATGACGGCGACGTGCCGATCATGCGCGCGGCCGATCATGGAAGCTGGCTCGGCACGACGGTATTCGACGGGGGTCGCTACTTCGAAGGGATCGCCCCGGACCTCGACAAGCACCTCGCTCGCGTCAACCGCTCGGCCGAGGCGCTGATGATCACGCCGACCGTATCGGCCGAGGACATGATCGAAATCGTCTGGGAAGGATTGCGCCGTTACCCAAAGGGAACCGCCGTCTACATCCGCCCGATGTACTGGGCGCTCGATGGCGACGAGCTTGGCGTGGTGCCGAAGCTCGACGCGACCGGTTTTGCCCTTTGCCTGGAAGAGATCCCGATGGCGCCGCCCGAGGCGTCCACGACGCTCACGACGACACGCTTCCGTCGCCCGGTCCTGGAGAACGCGGTGACGAACGCCAAGGCAGGGTGCCTTTATCCGAACAACGCGCGGATGCTGAGCGAGGCGCGCTCGAAAGGTTACGGCAACGCGCTGGTGGCGGACGCGATGGGCAACGTGGCGGAAAGTGCTACGGCCAATGTCTTCATGGTGAAGGACGGGGAAATCTTCACCCCGATCCCGAACGGCACGTTCCTCGCCGGGATCACGCGCTCGCGTCACATCGAGAACCTCCGTGCGGACGGTGCCAGGGTGCACGAGACGGTCCTCACCTTCGACGACTTCCGCAGCGCGGATGAGGTCTTCCTTTCGGGGAACATGTCCAAGGTCACCCCGGTCAAGGAATTCGACGGCACGCACTACCAGGTTGGGCCGGTGACGAAGCGCGTGCGGGAGCTGTATTGGGACTGGGCCCATTCGAAAGCCTGACCTCCGCACTTGCCAGCCATGCGCCGCTCGGCCATGATCCGCGTCCAGAACCGGGGGATGAAATGCGCAAGTTTCTGGTCGTGCTCGACGAAAGCCGGGAGTGCCTCAACGCGATGCGATTTGCAGCGCTCAGGGCCTCTCATACGGGGGCCGGGGTGACGATCCTGTCGGTGATCCCGCCCGAGGAATTCCAGCACTGGATCGGGGTCGCGGACATCATGCGCGCGGAGGCGCGGGAGCGGATCGAAGCGCATTTCGAAGTCTTCGCGAAATGGATGCGCGACAAGCAGGGAATCGATCCGGAACTGGTGATCCGCGAAGGCGAACCGGTGACGGAGATCTTCGCCCAGGTCCGCGAGGATCCCGAGATCGGCGTGCTGGTTCTGGGCGCGGGGACCGAAAAATCGGGGCCAGGGCCGCTGGTCACGCAACTGTCGCGGAATTCCGGCAGCCTGCCCATTCCGATCACGATCGTGCCGGGAGAGATGTCGAAGGAACGGCTCGAGGAAATCACCTGAGCCCTTTCCCGGCGTGTTCGCGCCGTTCTGGCCGGGGTGAGGCAAAGATGGGCGCCAAAATCTAGAATCGTTCTAATTCTTGACTTGGACGACCTCGGGGCGCATATCGAGGGACATAACGGAGACGTGCCCATGTTCATTCAGACCGAATCCACGCCCAACCCCGCAACGCTCAAGTTCCTGCCCGGGCAGGAAGTGCTGGCGGCGGGCACGGCGGACTTCCCCAATGCCGATGCTGCGGCGAATTCGCCGCTGGCGCAGCGCATCTTCGCCGTATCGGGCGTGACGGGGGTCTTCTTCGGCACCGATTTTGTCACGGTGACCAAGGCTGAGAGCATTGCCTGGGAACACCTCAAACCGGCGATCCTCGGCGCGATCATGGAGCATTTCCAGTCCGGCCAGCCGGTCATGGAAGGAGAAGCCTCTGCGGCTTCGGGTCATGCCGCGCATGACGGCCCCGATGCCGAGATCGTGAAACAGATCAAGGAACTCCTGGACACGCGGGTGCGCCCCGCAGTGGCGCAGGACGGGGGCGACATCACCTTCCACGGCTTCGACCGCGGCATCGTCTACCTGCACATGCAGGGCGCCTGCGCTGGTTGCCCCTCTTCGACGCTGACGCTGAAGATGGGGATCGAGAACCTGCTGCGCCACTACATCCCCGAGGTCATCGAGGTTCGGCCCGTCGCGGCCTGACGGACACGCGACGGAATGCTTGCGACCGGGCCGCTGATCCTTGGCTTCGACACGTCGGCCGCGCATTGCGCGGCCGCTTTGCTGTCCGCTGACACCATCCTCGCCCGTCGCGACGAGGAGATGGGCAAGGGCCAGGCGGAGCGGCTTTTCCCGATGCTGGAAGAAGTGCTGGCCGAGGCCGGTGCCGCCTGGAGCGATCTCGACGCACTCGGCGTCGGAACGGGTCCGGGGAATTTCACGGGCGTTCGCATAGCGGTGGCCGCGGCACGTGGCCTCGCCCTGTCCCTGCGCATTCCGGCCGTGGGCGTGACGACGCTGGAGGCCGCGGCCTTCGGGCTCGCGCGTCCGGTGACGGCGGTGCTCGACGCGCGTCGGGGCGATGTCTATGCGCAAAGTTTCGAAGGTGGCGCGCCGCGGCTGATGGCGGCCGAAGCGCTCGCGGCTGAGCTGGCGCCGGGCGCCGTTCTGGTGGGGTCGGCGGCAGGGCCAATCGCCGCGCTCTGCGACGGGCTCATCATGCAACCGGCGGTGCCGATCGCGGAAGCTGTCGCGCGGGTCGCCTGCGAGAAATTTTCCGGGCCAGTGCTGCCCCGACCCGCGCCGCTCTACCTCCGCGCCGCAGACGCCGCGCTGCCGTCGGAGCCACCGCCGGTGATCCTGCCGTGAGCCCGGAAGACCTGGCCGCGCTCCATTCCCGCTGCTTCACGGCACCGCGCCCCTGGGGCGCCGGGGAATTCGCCTCTCTCCTCTCCCAGCCTTCCGTGTTTCTCCTGGAGGAGGGGCAAGGTTTCATCCTCGGGCGCGTCGTCGCGGGCGAGGCCGAACTCCTGACGCTGGCGGTCGCGCCCGAGGCGCGCCGGCGCGGGCTTGGACGTGCGCTTCTGTCGCGGTTCGACGAAACGGCACGAACGCGCGGCGCCGAAGACGCCTTCCTCGAGGTGGCGGAGAACAACGCGGCGGCCCGCGCTCTCTACGCCGCTGCGGGGTGGAAACCGGCAGGGCGGCGTCGCGGTTACGTGACAGGCCTGGACGGGCGATCGGTGGATGCGCTCGTCCTCGGGAAGCGGATCGCGCCGGTGCCGTCGGAAACCTGACCGTTTGCGTGGCTTCCGGCCGCGCGGACAAAGGTTCCGGTTTCCGCGCCGGAATCTCTGTCCTATGGTCGGACCGTGATCGTGCCGGCGTGCCTCGCCGGTCGATTCCACCGCGCGCTGGAGGGGTACGCCATGTCGAGGAGCGCTGAGGAACTGGTTGCCGCCATCCGCGAGCGTGCGGGGGCAGAGCCGGTGCGCCTGGGCCTGGTCCTCGGATCCGGGCTCGGTCATCTCGTCGACGCGGTCGAGGGCGTGGCAACAGACTATGCCGATCTCCCGGGGTTCCCGCATGCGGGCGTGTCCGGGCACAAGGCGAAGCTTGTGATCGGCCAGCTCGAGGGCGTCCGCGTCGCGGTCTTCGGAGGGCGAGAGCATTACTACGAGAACGGACGATCGGATGCGATGCGGCTGCCGCTCGAGGTGTTGAAAGCCTTGGGGGCCGAGGGACTGATCCTGACCAACGCGGCCGGGTCGCTCGATCCGGCAAATCCGCCGGGCGCGCTGATGATGCTGTCCGACCACATCGACTTCTCCGGCCGCAACCCGCTGATCGGGGAACCTTCGGAGGCGCGCTTCGTGCCGATGACGGAGGCACACGACCCGAAGATGCGCGCAGCGCTTCGATCGGCGGCCCTATCCGAGGGCGTGGATCTGGCAGAGGGTGTCTATGCCTGGTTCTCGGGCCCCTCCTTCGAAACGCCTGCCGAGATCCGCGCGGCGCGAATCCTCGGTGCGGATGCGGTCGGAATGTCGACGGTTCCGGAGGTTATTCTCGCCCGCTTCCTGGGACTTAACGTCGCAGCCATCTCGGTAATCACAAACATGGCGGCCGGGATGTCGGACGAAAAACTGAGCCACGAGCATACTAAAGCCATGGCGCCGCTGGGTGCCGGCAAGCTTGAACGCGTTCTCCGACGATATTTGCGTGATCTGGACTGATCCTCGCTGTCGATCTGGCACCAGGGGCTCTGTCCCCGCCATTTGACACAAGCCCCGTTTGGGGGGCATGACTTGCAACACTTCCTTCAGTTGGCGCCTGCTTTTCATGCAGATTTACCTGCCCATCGCCGAGGTTTCCGTGAATGCCTACCTGCTGTTCGGGCTGGGCGGCATCGTCGGCGTCCTGTCGGGCATGTTCGGCGTCGGCGGCGGCTTCCTCATCACGCCGCTTCTCTTCTTCATCGGCATCCCTCCACCCGTCGCCGTTGCGACCGGCGCGAACCAGGTCGTGGCGGCCTCGGTTTCCGGGGTGCTTGCGCATGTGAAGCGCAAGACCGTCGATTTCCGGATGGGCACGGTATTGCTCGTCGGGGGCCTCTTCGGCTCCGCGTTGGGCATCTGGGCCTTCAACGCCCTTAAGGCCCTCGGCCAGATCGACCTCGTGGTGCAGCTGTCCTACGTGCTGTTCCTCGGCCTGATCGGGCTTCTGATGCTGCAAGAGAGCATCCGCGCGCTCGGGCGCGCCCGTCGGTCAACGAAGCCGGTGAAACGGCACACGCACATCTGGGTGCACAACCTTCCGCTCAAGGTGAAGTTCCGCGCCTCAGGTCTCTACATCAGCGTGGTCCCGCCGCTTTTCGTCGGCATGTTCGTAGGTGTTCTCGCCGCGATCATGGGCGTCGGCGGCGGGTTCATCATGGTGCCGGCCATGATCTACCTGCTCGGCATGCCGACGAAGGTGGTCGTGGGCACGTCCCTGTTCCAGATCACCTTCGTGACCGCCTTCACGACGCTGATGCACGCGACGACGAACCGGTCGGTGGACCTCATGCTGGCGCTGCTCCTGATCCTTGGCGGCGTGCTGGGCGCCCAGCTCGGCACCCGGATCGGGGCGAGACTCAAGGCAGAGCAGCTCCGGATCCTCCTCGCGCTTCTCGTGCTCGCTGTCTGCGGCAAGCTCGCACTGGACCTGTTGCTGACGCCCGACGAACTCTATTCGCTGAGCGAGGGGCGCGCGTGATGTTGCGTATTCTCCTCGCCCTCCTCTGCCTCGCCCTGCCCGCCCGGGCAGAGGAGATCGTTGCGGGGCTGAGCCAGGACAGGATCGCGATCACGGCAAGCTTCGACGGCTCGGAGATACTCGTCTACGGCGCGGTCAAGCGGGACCGTCCGGTGCCACCGGGTGGCCCGCTTCAGGCCATCGTCACCGTCGAAGGACCCGCGCACCCGGTCACGGTCCGCCGCAAATCGCGCGTTGCGGGGATCTGGGTCAACACGGAGTCGGTCGATGTGGACCTTGCGCCGTCCTTCTACGCGGTCGCTTCGACGGGGCCGCTCAGGGACGTGCTGAGCCAGGTCGACGACCTGCGCTATTCGGTTTCCGTCCCCCGCGCGATCCGTTCCGTGGGCGCGCCGATGCAGATTCAGGACGCGCAGAGATTCAGCGAAGCGTTGATCCGTATCCGCACGGAAGAGGGGCGTTACTCCGACAAGCCGGGGAAGGTGGATCTGTCGGAGGACACGCTGCTGTTCACACGGTTCGAGCTGCCCGCGAACCTGATCGAGGGCGACTACAAGACGCGTATTTTCCTGACGCGGGATCGCGCGGTCGTCGACCTTTACGAGGCGGTGATCCACGTGCAGAAGGTCGGGCTCGAACGCTGGCTCTACATGCTTTCGCAGAACCAGCCGCTCGTTTACGGTCTTCTTTCGATCTTCCTGGCCGTCGCCGCCGGCTATGCGGCCTCGGCGGTCTTCCGGTTCCTCAGAAGCTGAGGCTTCAGCCCCGGCCAACGAAGGGCATCTTCGTCGCCATGATCGTCATGTTGAGGACGTTGGCCGAGAGGGGCAGCGAGGCCATGTTGAATACGCCGTCGGCGGCGTCCCCGACCTCCATCACCGGGTTCGGCTCCGCGCCAGCCGCGATCAGGCGGGCGTTGAGCGCATCCACCATCTCGGTCCGCGCATTGCCGATGTCGATCTGGCCGCAGGCGATGTCGAAGGGGCGGCCGTCCAGTGCGAGCGTCTTCGTGAGCCCCGTGATGGCGTGCTTCGTCGTCGTGTAGCAGACGGATCTCTCGCGTGGGGTATGGGCCGAGATCGAGCCGTTGTTGATGATCCGGCCGCCCTGCGGGTTCTGGCGCCGCATGCGTGAAAAGGCCGCGCGCGCAGCGATGAACATTCCCGTCAGGTTCACATCCAGGACCGATTTCCAGTCGGCGAGCGAAACCTCGTCGATCGTGACCTGCGGGCCGAAGCTGCCGGCGTTGTTGAAGAGCGCGTCGATCCGGCCGAATCTCTGCACCGCGGCGTCGAAGGCGGCTTCAATGGCCGTTTCGTCGGTGACATCGCAGGGCAGCGCCAGCGCATCGGAGCGGCCGGCGGCAAGCTCTTCGAGCTTTTCGGCGCGGCGGGCGATCAGCGCGACATTCCATCCGCCCCTCAGAAAGCGCAACGCGGTTGCGCGCCCGATGCCGGAACTCGCGCCGGTGATCACGATCGTCTTGGCCATGTCAGAACGCCTTGAAGGTCATTGTCGTAAGCGTTCGGCTGATGCCGGGGATGTCGAAAAGCTTCTCGGTCAGATAGTGGCCGATATCGACGTCGTCGGGCACGTAGATCTTCGCGATCAGGTCGTATTCCCCCGAGGTCGAATAGAGTTCGGACACTATCTCGCGGTCATAGATCGCGTCGGCGACCTCGTATGTCTTGCCGGGCTGGCAACGGAACTGGACGAAAACGCAGCGCATCTGGGCCTCCCTTTTGGGGCAGAGCCTAAGCCGTGCTTGCGGCTTCGGCCAGAGGGATGACGCCCGCCCGCGATCACTCCTCGGATTCCAGCGCAAGGGCGCTTGCGGCCTTTGGCAGGTCTTCGGTGGTCAGGGGCGCCTGCGGCAGGGCGAGGCGGTTGCGTGTGACCCAGAGGAGGCGCTTTTCGGCCCGCGTGATGGCGACGTAGGCAAGGCGTTTCCACAGGGGAATGCCGGCCTCGGTCCGGCCAGAACGGTAGGCGGCATAAAGGTCCGGGGCGAAGACCTGCACGTCCTCCCACTGCGAGCCCTGCGCCTTGTGGATCGTCACCGCCGCGCCGTGCAGGAAGGCCGCGCCCATGCGCGCCGCGTAGGGGATGAAGGGCTCCTCGGTGTCGGGAAGCTCGATCTTGATGATCGAAGCGGCGGAGAGGCGGGGGTCCTCCGCTCCGATGACGTGGAGGCGTGAGAAGCCGGGCTTCTTTCCGGGACCGAGGTAGATGACCTGCGCGCCCTTGATGAGGCCGCGCGCCTCGAGATCTATGCGCTTCTTGCGGTGTTTCAGGGGGAGTTCGATGCCATCGCAGATCAAGGGTTCCCCCGGCAGGAGCGCGTCCTCGGGCGCGCCGTAGGCTGCGCGGAAGGCCTGTATCAGCCGGATGCGGGTGGCGTTGCGCCAGACGAGCACCGGGGAGCGGGCCATGAGCCCGGCCTCCGCGCGCTCGGCCCAGACCACGCGGGGGTCGCGCCGCGCGGCGTCCTCCACCATGCGCTCGAACCCCTCGAAAGTCAGGCTCTCGTCGGCGAGCGCATGGGCAAGGTCGAGGATCGGATTATCCTCGGCCTGCCGGTGAATGCGATGGAGGATGAGCTTGCGCCCCTCCGACAGCTTGTCGAAGACCATGTGGCCGTGTTCACCCACCGGGGCGAGCTGGGCCGGATCGCCGAAAAGCACGAGGGTTGGGAAGATCTCCCGCAGGTCGTCGAACTGGCGCTCGTCGAGCATCGAGGATTCGTCCACGAACCCGATGTCGAGAGGTTCCTCGCGCCGTTTCCAGCCGAGGATGAAATCAGAGCCCCGGAGCCCGGCCGCCGCGAGCGCTCCGGGGATGGATTTCACTTGGTCGTAGAAGGCCTTGGCCCGGTCGAGAGCGACGTCGCTCAAATCCTCGACCACCGGGCGGTCGCCCTGCCCCGCCAGCCACTCCGCGATCTTCTCGTATTCGGGATCGTAGACCGGAGTGTAGAGGATCCGGTGGATCGTCGTGGCCGGCACACCGCGGGAACGGAGCACCGACGCGGCCTTGTTCGTCGGGGCCAGGACTGCGAGCGTTCGGCGGTCCTTCCGGCGCCGGCCTTCATAGTCGCCCGAGATGACGTCCACCCCGGCCTCGTCCAGCGCCTTGGTGAGCGCGGCGAGCAGCATCGTCTTGCCCGATCCCGCCTTGCCGACTACGGCCATGACCGCGGGCTTGCCGGAGGCTTCCGGGGTAAGTTCGCCCTCGTCGATATCCACGCCCGCGCCGCGCAGCATGTCCGCGAGGCGGTCCCAGGCTTCGGCCTGGTCTTCCGAGAACTGGAGCGCAGGAAGCGACATGCGCGCGACCCTAGCGGCGGCGCCCGGGGGATGCCAGACGGATCAGCCGGCGGCGAGGAAGGAAATCAGACGACGAGAAGCCCGCGCGTCAGCGCGCAGGCAACCGCATGGGTCGTGTTCGCCGCGCCGAGCTTTCGGCGCGCGCTTTCGATGTAGACGCGGAGGGTGTGTTCGGAGATGCCGAGGCTCTCGGCCGCATGTGCGCGGGAATGGCCCGTTGCCAGCAGCGTGAGGACGTCGACCTCGCGCGGAGAAAGCGCCGTCGCGGGCAGAGGGTCCGGACCGCTTTCGATCTCGAGCGCCTTCTGGCTGACGAAATGCGCCACGAGGATGACGTCATCAATGTGCTGGCGCGTGTAGCTTTCCCAGAGGGCGTCAGGCGAACGGTGGCTGAGCGTGAAAAGCGCGAACTTGCCGTTCGGGCCCCGGATCGGCACGGACAGGCCCTGATTGCCGATGCCCTCCTCCAGCGCCTCCGCCAGGAAGGCGCGGACCTTCCGCGCCGACCAGTCGAGATGCTTCCAGTCCACCGCGCTGAAGCGGCCGAAGCAACCCTGCACCACGGGGTCGATGCGCGCGTAGCGCTGTTCGACATACCGTTCCACCCACCGGGAGGGATAGGTCAGCGCAGCATATGGACGGTCAGAGGGCATGGCAGAGTAGTAGACGAGGTGATCGACCCCGAACCGGTCGCGAAGCGCGAGGATCGTCGCCTGCAAATCCTCAAGCGTTGTCGTGCGCTGCAATGCCTCGATGACGGGTTCGAGCCGTTTGCGCATGTGCCTCCGTCTGCCGCGCCGGCGGTTTTTCGGAAAGCTGCGCGATCTCTTCCGCGGCAAGCAGGCTTGCGTCATCCAGTCGCTCCGCCAGGTCTGGCAGACCATTGGCGGCGGCGAAGGACCTTAGGTCGTCCAGCACATCCAGAATCCAAGCGTAGGTCATTCGGGAACTCGCGTGAAGTGTGTTTTTTGTCGTTATACAATCAGAACGTGAACATCTTCCGCACGGTTCGGCAGAATTTCAATTCCCCGAAAATGGCGGGGGCAGGCCAGTCGAATGTCGGATTCCCGCTAGGTCAAAAAAAAGCCGCCCGTGCCGCGGAACTCTGTCCCGGGCACGGGCGGCGGATCGGTGTCTCAGCGGTTCGGACCGGCTTCCAGCGCGTCCTCGAAAGTCCGGAGACCGGTGCGCGGCGACTGGACGAGCACGGCCATGTTGCCGGGCTTGTGTTCGTTCCGGCGCATCTTCATGTGCGCCGCCGGAATCTCCGCCCAGGGGAAGACCTCGGACATGCAGGGGTCGAGCCGGCGTTCGAGCATCAGCTTGTTCGCGGCCGAAGCCTGCTTGAGGTTGGCGAAGTGCGAACCCTGCACGCGCTTCTGGTGCATCCAGAGGTAACGAGCGTCCATCGTCAGGTTGTAGCCCGTCGTGCCGGCGCAGATCACGACCATGCCGCCCCGCTTCACCACGAAGACCGAAACCGGGATGGTCGCCTCACCGGGGTGTTCGAAGACCATGTCGACGTTCACGCCCTTGCCGGTGATGTCCCAGATCGCCTTGCCGAACTTGCGGACCTCGGCGAACCATTCCTTGTATTCGGGCGTGTTCACCGTGGGCATCTGGCCCCAGCACTTGAAGTCCTTGCGGTTGATCACTCCCTTGGCGCCGAGGCTCATCACGAAGTCCCGCTTGTTCTCTTCCGAGATCACGCCGATGGCGTTCCCGCCGGCTGCATTGATGAGCTGGATCGCATAGGAACCCAGACCGCCCGACGCGCCCCAGACGAGGACATTGTCGCCGGGCTTCAGGATGTGCGGGCGGTGGCCGAAGAGCATCCGGTAGGCGGTGGCCAGCGTCAGCGTGTAGCAGGCCGATTCTTCCCAGGTGAGGTGCTTCGGCCGGGCCATGAGCTGCTGCGCCTGGACACGGGTAAACTGGGCGAAGGAGCCGTCAGGCGTCTCGTAGCCCCAGATCCGCTGAGACGGCGAGAACATCGGGTCGCCACCGTTGCACTCTTCGTCGTCGCCGTCGTCCTGATTGCAGTGGATCACGACCTCGTCGCCGACCTTCCAGCGCTTCACCTTGTCGCCGACCTTCCAGACGATTCCGGAGGCGTCGGAGCCCGCGATGTGATAGGGCGCGCCGTGGCCGTCGAAGGGCGAGATCGGCGTGCCGAGGGCCGCCCAGACGCCGTTGTAGTTCACGCCCGCGGCCATCACGAGGACCAGCACCTCGTGACTGTCGATCTCGGGCGTTTCGACGACCTCGACCTGCATCGCCTTGTCGGGTTCGCCATGACGCTCGCGGCGGATCGCCCAAGCATACATCTGCTTCGGCACATGGCCGAGGGGCGGCATCTCGCCCATTTCGTAGAGGTCTTTGACCGGCGCGTCATAGGCGACGATATCGGTGTTCACATCGAGAGCCATGGGTGCCTCCGTGCTGGCCTGATTATGCCGCGCCGCAGAATCGGAGCGGGGTTCCAGCTTGGGATAGAGATCATTGCGCAATATTGCAATAGCACCGCTCACCATTTGCGTAATTTTATGTCGCGCCGGATTTCGGCTTGGCGATTTTCGGGGCGTTCGATGCCGCAAGCGCATCTTGCAGCTGCAAAATCGACGCCGCGTAGAAGGCAAGCAGGGGTCCGTCCTCGGCCCGGGCGCGGATCTGGTCGCCTTCAGCCCTGAGGATGCCGCGCAGGCTGAGCGAGTGGATGCCGGCCTCGGCTGCTTTGCGCGCGTCACCATCGGGCAGATGCAGATGCGCGCCGGCCTTGGCGAGTTCATCGGCCAGCCTCTCGGCCCGTTCGATCAGTTCGCTTCGGGGAAGGACGGATTCGCCTCCGAACGCCGCGGCGACAAGGGGCACGGGCAGGACCGTCACGACCCGCGTGACGCGGGACATAAGTTCGCGGGCAAGTTCCGTGGCCGCGTCTCGGTGCGGTTGGTCCAGGAATTCACGGAGCGATAGCGGCGTGCCGAAACTGACGGCCGCAAAGCCGAAGCGTTCGTAGCGGCCGAAAAGCTTGCGCAAGATGTTTCGGCCAACGAATGCGAGGATTGTCGCGACCCTCGCGCGGAACCGGCGAATACCCAGCGCCGCAGCCTGGATCAGGACGCGATCTTCGAGCACGCGGTCATAGGACAGCGCGACCGGGACGAAGACCACGTCGCGCCGCCCTTCGCGGTAGCCGCCCAGGATGTAGGAGATGAGGCCGAGTTTCGGCCTCCCCACCCTTCCATCGAGGCTGAGCCCGCCTTCGGGAAAGATGGCCTGCGTGACGCCTTCCTCGGTCGCCATGCTGACGTAATGTGCCAGAACGCGGCGATAGAGCGGATTGCCTGACCTGCGGCGGATGAAGTAGGCGCCCATCGCGCGGATCAGCCCGGAAAGCGGCCAGATCCGCGCCCATTCCCCGACCGCGTATGAAAGCGCGGACCGCTCGGCCACGAGGTGAGTGACCAATACGTAATCCATGTTGGAACGATGGTTCATCACGAAGACCACGGTCGCGTCGCGATCGATCTTCGCGATCCCCTCGGCATCGTAGTGACCGATGCGGACCTTGTAGAGCATGCGGGCGAAGCTCTTCGCCGCGCGGGTTGCGAAGCCGAAGTAGACCGTGGCGGAGAAGGCGGGGACGATTTCCTTCGCGTAACGGCGGGCCCGGGCGAAGACGACGCTTTCGGGTTCGCCCTTCTCCGCCGCCTCTGCGACGACCGCCTCCATCACCTCCGGGTCGTGGACGAGACGCACGATCATGTCGGGCCGCCGCATCAGCTTGAAAGGACGTATCGGCTGGTCGAGACGCGCGTTCAGCCGCTCTACAAGGCGTTCCATGCGGCGGCGGAAGAACCAGCGGACCGGCGGCACGAATACGTGCGTGAGCGCCGCGACTGCCGCGAAGGCGAGGATCAGGAGGAGGAGCCAGAGAGGCAGCGTGACGGGCTGTGTCATGAGGCGCGAACGTGGCAGCAATTGCAGCAAGGGTAAATCCCGTAATGCCGCGACGCAGCAATTTTGCCGTGGACACATTCTTCCTCCTGTGGCACGTGTTGGGCAACAAAGTTGCGCAGACGATTCAGGAGACCCGGCGATGACGGAAGTTCAGAAGGACAAGCCCTGGCTCTTTCGGACCTATGCCGGACATTCGACGGCGAAAGCCTCCAACGCGCTCTACCGGTCGAACCTGGATAAGGGGCAGACTGGGCTGTCCGTCGCCTTCGATCTCCCGACTCAGACCGGCTACGACAGCGACGACCCGCGCGCGAAGGGCGAGGTCGGCAAGGTCGGCGTGCCGGTCTGCCACCTCGGGGACATGCGCGCGCTGTTCGAGGGGATCCCGCTCGAGCGGATGAACACCTCGATGACGATCAACGCGACCGCGCCCTGGCTGCTGGCGCTCTACATCGCGGTGGCGGAGGAACAGGGCGCGGCCGTGTCCGCGCTTCAGGGCACGGTTCAGAACGACATCATAAAGGAATACCTGAGCCGGGGGACCTACATCTGCCCGCCGAAGCCGAGCCTCAGGATGATCACCGACGTCGCGGCCTTCACGGCGGAGCATCTGCCCAAGTGGAATCCGATGAACGTCTGCTCCTACCACCTGCAGGAGGCCGGCGCGACGCCCGAACAGGAGCTTGCCTTCGCGCTGGCGACGGCGGTGGCGGTTCTCGACGACCTCAAGGGCCGGGTCGATCCGGCCGCCTTCCCGGCGATGGCCGGACGGATTTCCTTCTTCGTGAACGCCGGCATCCGGTTCGTTACCGAGATGTGCAAGATGCGCGCCTTCACCGAGCTCTGGGACGAGATCTGCCGGGAACGCTACGGGATCGAGGAGGAGAAGTTCCGCCGCTTCCGCTACGGTGTGCAGGTGAACTCGCTTGGCCTCACCGAGCAGCAGCCAGAGAACAACGTCTACCGGATCCTCCTGGAAATGCTCGCCGTGACGCTGTCGAAGAACGCCCGCGCGCGGGCGGTGCAGCTGCCGGCGTGGAACGAGGCCCTTGGCCTGCCGCGGCCATGGGACCAGCAGTGGTCGCTCAGGATGCAGCAGATCATGGCCTACGAGACGGACCTCCTGGAATACGGCGACCTCTTCGACGGGAACCCGGTCGTTGCCGCCAAGGTCGAGGCCCTGAAGACCGGCGCGCGGGAGGAGCTTGCGACGCTCGACGGAATGGGCGGCGCGATCGCGGCCATCGACTACATGAAGGCGCGGCTCGTCGAGGCCAACGCGGAGCGCATCGCGCGGATCGAGCGGGGAGAGACGGTCGTTGTCGGCGTGAACCGCTGGGAAAAGGGCGAGGCGTCGCCCCTGATCGCGGGCGACGGCGGCATCATGGTCGTGGACCCGGGCGTCGAGGCCGATCAGGTCGCGCGACTTCAGGAGTGGAAAAGCTCCCGCGACGCGGAAGCGGTGGCTGCCGCTCTGGCCGCTCTCAGGGCGGCGGCGACGGCGGGCGAGAACATCATGCCCGCGTCCCTCGCGGCGGCGAAGGCAGGCGTGACGACGGGCGAATGGGCGGGCGTGATGCGTACGGTCCACGGCGAATACCGCGGCCCCACGGGTGTCGCGCGGGCACCCTCGAACCGGACCGAAGGGCTTGAGGAGATTCGCGAAGCCGTTGACGCGGTTTCCCGCAAGCTCGGGCGGCGGCTGTCCTTCCTGATGGGCAAGCCGGGGCTCGACGGGCATTCCAACGGCGCGGAACAGATCGCCGCGCGGGCACGGGACTGCGGGATGGAGATCAACTATGAGGGCATCCGCCTGACGCCTGCGGAGATCGTGGCGGCGGCGGCCGAGAAGCGGCCTCACGTCGTCGGTCTGTCGATCCTGTCGGGATCGCACCTGCCCCTCATCGCGGACGTTCTGGAGGCGATGCGGTCCGAGGGGATCGGGGACATCCCGGTCGTGGTCGGAGGGATCATCCCCGAGGAGGATGCCGCGCGGCTGAGGAAGATGGGCGTGGCGCGCGTCTACACGCCCAAGGACTTCGAGCTGAACCGCATCATGGCCGACATCGTGGTGCTCGCCGAGCCGAAGGCAGCGGCGGCTTGATGTGTTTTCGTCAGAACTGAGGGAATCCCATCGGGAATCTGATGCCCCGCCGGCGCGGATTTGAGCCAGATCAAATCCGCTCCAAGGGCCGCCTCTATGGTCTCCCCGGAAGGCTGAACCGGGAAAGGACCAGGGCCATGTTCGAGCGTTTCAAGCAGCACCTTCGCGCACTTCACGAGGTGGACGCGCTGTCGCAGAGGGACCTCGACGAGATCGGGATGAGCAAGGGCGACCTTCGCGCGGTGCTGACGACCGGTCCGGAGGTGCTTGCACGGATGGAGAAGATGGCGGCGCTGCACGGCCTTTCGCACCGTGCCCTGACCGAAAACCGGTCGGACTACGTGGGTTTCGTCGCGGAGTGCCGCCACTGCGGGGCGGTTCGGACCTGCGAGAAGGCATTGGCCAACGCCTCCGTGACTGCGGCAGAGACGGCGTTCTGCCCGAACGCCGCCGCTTATGATGCCATGGCCGCCGGACAAACCGCCTGACGACTGCGCCTCAGGGAAGGGGCGGCAGCCCGGTCACGACGCCGGGGCGGGTGACTGCGGGGTCGTATGCCTTCCGGCCGAAGACCTCCTGGACCATGGGAACGAAGAACTCCAGCGGCTCGGATTGGTAATCGGGGTCGAAGGAGGACTGGTCCCACCGTTCGCAGAATTCCGCGCAGGAATCGAAACAGGGGTGGTCGCGGAACCGGTCGCGCGCGTTCCGGTCCCAACCGTAGTGATGGCCGTAGTAGAGCATCTGGAAGATGCCGTGATGCTCGACGACCCAGGCCACCTCTTCACGCACGAAAGGCCGGATGATTTCTGCGGACATCCGGTCGTGGTTCTGCGGTGCCAGCCCGTCGCCGATGTCGTGCAGGAGCGCCCCCACGACCCAGTCGACGTCGGCGCCCTCACGATGCGCGCGGGTCGCCGCCTGAAGCCCATGATCGAGCCGCGTGATCCGGTAGCCTTCCAGCGTCGTCTCTCCCTGCCGGCGCAATTCGTCGAGCACGCGCTCCGGCGTCATCGCGTGGAAAGGCTTTTCAAGCTCGGCCAGAAGCTCGTAGTCCTCCTTCGTGCCGTCCTTCATCTGCGTGAAGCCGACTTTCCGGTCGTCGTGCATGGTCCCCTCCCCCGTTGCGGGCCTGTTTCCCGGAAATAGAAGCACGGGAGTCGGACGCGCGAATAGCGCGAATGCGCCATCTTTGTCGCGCGTTTCAGACCAATGCGACATGGCGCCTTTTTCCGGCGGGTCCCAGCCTTCGCAAGGACGCCGGCGCGGTCACTTTCGCATTTGCGGTGGCACGCGAAATCGGCTCGACTGCCTGCGCGCAAAATGGAGACGCACATGCACCGCCTCACTCCCCGTCCCTGGGTCCCCGAACATTGCGAGACGCTCGTCCAACGCTTCGCGGCAAAGACCGAAGCGGCGGCGGATCACGCGGTCGATGCGCGGATCGAGGCCCTGATCGCACGGAACCTCGAGATTCACGACAGCGAGTGCTTCAACCTCAACCCCGCGGCAAACGTGATGAACCCGAGGGCGGAGGCGGCGCTGTCACGTGGCCTCGGCACGCGCCCCTCGCTCGGTTATCCCGGCGACAAGTACGAGATGGGGCTCGAGGCGATCGAGGAGATCGAGGTGATAGCGGCTGAGCTTGCCGCGGAGATCTTCGAGGCGGATTTCGCAGAGGTGCGGGTGGGATCAGGGGCGCTGGCCAACCTTTACGGGTTCATGGCACTGGCGAAGCCGGGCGATGCCGTCATTGCCCCGCCTGCTGCGGTCGGGGGCCATGTGACCCATCACAAGGCCGGGTGCGCGGGGCTCTACGGACTTGTCACGCACCCGGCCCCGGTCGATGCGGACGGATATTCGGTGGATCTCGACGCGCTCAGTGCCCTCGCGCGGAAGGTCCGGCCGAAGGTCATCACCATCGGGGGCAGCCTCAACCTCTTCCAGCATCCGGTGCGGGAGGTTCGCGCGATCGCGGACGAGGTGGGGGCCGCGGTTCTCTTCGATGCGGCGCATCAATGCGGGATGATCGCGGGGGGCCAGTGGTCCAATCCCCTGGCGGAAGGTGCGCATCTGATGACGATGTCGACCTACAAGAGCCTCGGCGGGCCGGCAGGCGGCCTCATCGTGACGAATGACGCAGGGATCGCGGAGCGGCTTGACCATATCGCCTTTCCGGGGATGACGGCGAATTTCGACGCGGGGCGGGTCGCGGCACTTGCGATCACTCTCCTCGACTGGCGCTCGTTCGGGCGGGCCTACGCGGCGAAGATGGTCTCGGTCGCGAAGTTCCTGGCCGAGGCCCTGGCGGAGGAGGGGCTGCCGGTCTTCGCCGCAGCGCGCGGCTGCACCTCTTCGCACCAGTTCGCGCTGGAGGCCGCGGCGTTCGGCGGCGGCCAGACGGCATCCAAGGCGCTGAGGCAAGCAGGATTCCTCGCCTGCGGGATCGGGCTGCCATTGCCCGAAGTCGCAGGCGATCTGAACGGACTCCGGCTCGGCACGCCGGAAATCGTCCGGCGGGGCGTCGGCGAGGAGCACGCGCCCGAGCTTGCACGGCTCATCGCGGATGCGCTCAGAAGCAACGACCCGGCCACTCTGGCGCCCCGGGTGGCGGACCTGCGGCGCCGGTTCGCGGGGCTGCATTTCGTCCGCGAGTCTTGACCTCTGCCCCCTCGTGCGGTTCGCTCTGGCCCAACCGACGGGAGGGCATGATGAAGAAACGGCAACTCGGGGCGAACGGGCCCATCGTCTCGGCGATCGGGCTCGGGTGCATGAGCTTCGCCGGCTTCTTCGGAGAGACCAACGAAGCGGAAAGCCACCGTTGCCTCGACGCGGCCGTCGACCACGGGATCGATTTCCTCGACACGTCGAACATCTATGGGGACGGCAGGTCAGAGCAGGTCATCGGGAAGTGGCTCGCTAGCCGCAAGGCAGACGTGAAGATCGCCACGAAGGTCGGAATCGTGCGCGGCCCGGCTCGGGCCTTCGACAACTCGGAAGACTACATCCGGTCAGAGCTCGAGGGCTCTCTGAAGCGACTCGGCGTGGATCATGTCGCGCTATATTACATCCACCGGCGTGAGCAGGAGCGGCCTGTCGAGGAAGTGGTGGGAACGCTCACGCGGCTGATCGAGGAGGGCAAGATCGGAGGTTACGGCCTTTCCGAGGTCTCGCCGGCGACGCTGCGCCGCGCACAGGAGGTGCATCCGTGCGTGGCGGTCCAGAACGAATACTCGCTCTGGAGCCGCCAGCCGGAACTCGGCCTTATCAGGACCTGCGCCGAACTCGGTGTCACCTTCGTGCCCTTCTCTCCGCTCGCCCGCGGCGTCTTCGGCGAGGGCTACCCGGACCCGGCGAAGATGTCGGAGAAGGACTTCCGCCGGAACATTCCCCGCTTTTCGGCTGACAACTATCCGCGCAACCGCGCGATCGTCGACGGCTTCAAGAAATTCGCCCGCTCGCGGGGTTGGACAGTGTCGGGGGCGGCTCTGGCCTGGGTCCTCACGCGCGGCGAGCACCTGATACCGATTCCCGGGACACGCAGCGCGGAGCACCTCGCGGAATGGGCCGACGCGGACGAGATCACGTTTTCGGACGATGACCTCGCGGAGATCGACCGGCTTCTGCCGCCCGGATTCGCGCATGGCGACAGGTATTCCGACGCACAGATCGTTGGCGTCGAGCGTTACTGCTGAGGGCTTCTGCCGAATGGGTCGGAGCCAGGCTAACGGCCGTGGCTCCGGTCGTATCCGTTCCGGGCCGGCGGGCGCCAGCCTGTGAGCGCGCCATCAGCCGGCTTCAGGACCTCGACGCGGAGAGGATGGCACCTGGCCACGTCGCTCGAATGCTCGGCGGAGCAGTCGCCGCCCGGACAGGCGGAAAGCGCGCCCAGAAGGTCGATCTCGGCCAGGAACTCTATGTAGTCGCCGGGGCGAACGGGCGAGGCCTTCATGAAATACTGCCCCGTATCCCGCGTGAAACCCGTGCACATGAACACGTTCAGCACATCGTGAACGTGAGGCTCGGCCTCGGCAAGCGGCAGCCCCGCCTCCCTGCTCAGCGCGCGGGTCAGGTTCGAATGGCAGCAATGGTGATACAGCCCGCCATGCGACAGAAGGTTGTGCGTATAGGGATCGCAGCGGGTGCCGATGACGTCGTGCACGGAGCCGCCGAAGCTGTCGAAACCATACCAGTCGAGCGTGTCCCGCGTGATCGTGGCCATCGGTCTCAGGTGCGGGAAAGAGGACCACATCCGATCGCCGGTCGATAGGTGCGTGCCGTGCAGCGCGCGGGTCTTGCCCGAGTAGAAGCGTTCCGAAAGGTCGGCCGCGTTCCAGAGATTGAGGTCGCCGACCTGCGGACCCGCGACCGAATGGATGCGGAAGAAGTGGCCTGCAGGGACGCGGAAGCATCGAGCGTCACGCGGGGGAACGAGGACTTCCGACACGGGCGTGAGGGTTTCGCGCGCGGCGCGGTATAGCGTCATGTCCGGCTCCGGCAGCGTGTCGACCGGGTAGCAGATGACCGGCCGGACGCCGCGCCGGTCATCTGCGTCGGTGGGAACGGGCGTTTCCGGGTGCGCGGTCTTCATCGGTCCATGGACTCCGAACTGGATTTGACCGGCATCAAGGCGTCTTGATGCGGGAGTTGCAAGCCTTGGGTTCCTAGGAAAAGTGGATTCAGGGGCGGCCGATGCTTTCCAGAAGAGGCGTGCTGTTGGGCGGTCTTGGGCTCGTGGCCGTCACGACGGGTGGCGGGATCGCCGTTGGCTACCGCCGGAGCATGCACGAGGCGGCCGCCCGCATTTCACCGGACCGAAGCCTTCTGATCGAGACGCGGCACGGCCCCTTGGAATACGCCGAGGCTGGTTCAGGCCCGCCGGTCCTGTTCCTGCACGGAACCGGCGGCGGTTTCGACCAGGGGCTCGACATGGGCTCGCCTCTCGTGGAGCGCGGCTACCGGATCATCGCGCCCTCCCGCTTCGGCTACCTTCGGTCGAGCTTTCCGGAGGACCCTGGCCCCGAGACGCAGGCGGATGCGCTGGCGGATTTGCTGGATCACCTCGGCATCGACCGGGTGGCGGTGTCGGGCGGGTCCGCCGGGGCGATTCCTGCCATCGGATTCGCGATCCGTTATCCGGCACGCACCGCGGCACTCCTGCCGATCGTGCCGGCCGTCTACGCGCCTGGCCGGCCGGCGGTCGAGCCTTGGGGCCCGGTGCAGCGATGGCTCGCGGAGGCAGCGCTGAAATCGGACTTCGTCTTCTGGGCCGCGATCACGGCGGCACCTGACACGATGACCGGCGCGCTCCTGGCGACCGATCCGGCGCTGATCCACGCGGCGGGGCCTGCGGAGGAAGCCCGGGTGCGGCAGGTTCTCGAGGGGATCCTTCCGATCAGCGCACGTGCCAAGGGGCTTCTGAACGACGCGGCGGCGACAGGGCGGCCGATGGATTTCGATTACGAGAGCGTCCATGCGCCGACGCTCGTGATCTCGCTGGAGGATGACCGCTTCCTCACGGCAGAGAGCGCACGGCACATCGCCGGCCGCATTCCGGACGCCCGGCTCATCGTCTATCCCGACGGGGGCCATGTCTGGGTCGGGCGGGAAGCCGAGTTGTTCGACGCGGTCGACAGCTTCCTGCGCGAGACCGGTTACGCCTGAAGAAAAGCCCCGACCTTGCGGGCCGGGGCTGAGGGGTTCGGATCAGGCGGCCTGTTTCACCTCGGCCTTCCGCTTCGGGCGCCGCCGACGCGGGCGGCTCTTGGCGTCAGCCTTGCCCTTGGCGCCAGGCTTGCCCTTTGCGGCGGGGGTGGCAAGCGGAGCGGGTGTCCAGGGCTCTCCGCCAATCACGGGAACCTGGATCTTCATCACCTTCTCGATCGCGCGAAGCTCGTCCATCTCGGCGGGGGCACAGAAAGCGATGGCCTTGCCATCGGCCCCGGCCCGCGCGGTGCGGCCGATGCGGTGGACGTAGTTCTCCGGCACGTTCGGCAGGTCGTAGTTGTAGACGTGGCGCACCGCCGGGATGTCCAGGCCGCGGGCGGCGACGTCGGTCGCGACAAGAACACGGATCTCGCCCGACTTGAACGCCGCGAGCGCACGGTCGCGCTGACCCTGGCTCTTGTTGCCGTGGATCGAGGCGGCGGCGAAACCCCAGCTGGCGAGGAGCTTCATCAGCTTCTCCGCCCCGTGCTTCGTGCGCCCGAAGACGAGCGCGAGTTCATCGCGGTGCTTGTCGAGGTAGGATTCGAGAAGCTTCGCCTTGTCGCCCTGCGTGACGAAATGCACGGCCTGGTCGATCTTGTCGGCAGCCTTCCCCGGAGGCGTGACCTCGACCCGGATCGGGTCGTTCAGGTAGCTTGCCGCCACCTCGGCCATGAGTTTGGGCATGGTCGCGGAGAAGAGAAGCGTCTGCCGCTGGCGCGGGAGGTAGCGGACGATCCGGCGCAGCGCGTGGATGAAGCCCATGTCCAGCATCTGGTCGGCCTCGTCGAGGACGAGGAACCGCGTGCCGGTGATATCGACCGCATCGCGTTCCAGAAGGTCCATGAGGCGCCCCGGTGTCGCCACCAGGATGTCCGTCCCGCGCGAGAGCCGCTCCGCCTGGACGTTGAGCGAGGCCCCGCCCACGACGACAGTCGTGCGGGTCGGCGTGCCCTGCGTGAGGGACTTGAGCGTCGCCTCGATCTGCTTCGCGAGTTCGCGGGTCGGCGCGAGCACGAGCGCGCGCGCGGTCTTCGGCGCGGGTTTTCCCCGTTCGCGGGAAAGGTGCTGGACGAGCGGCAGGCCGAAGGCCGCGGTCTTGCCGGTGCCGGTCTGGGCGAGGCCCATCACGTCGCGGCCGTCGAGGACGTGCGGGATGGCCTGCGCCTGGATCGGCGTCGGCGCGGTCAGGCCGAGTTCCGAAAGCCGCGCGAGGAGGCGGTCGGAGAGGCCAAGGGATTTGAACGTTGTCATATTCTTCTTTCGGTCGGGCCCCTGAGGGCACGGTAACAAGGGTCGCCCGCACGCCTTCCGAGGGAAGGCGGGACGGTTGCGCATGAGTGCGGCAGAGCTCGCCCGCGGACCGGATTGCCCACGATGCCGACCTGCCGGCGGACCCCCTGCGTGATTGTGGGAACCTGGTTGCGGGCCGTGACGCCCTTTCCCGGCCTTCGGCGCGCCTGGCGCCGGCCCCGCTCACGCGGCGGGGGGCCTTGGGATGGTGGCTACATCGGCGCTCCGGTGCGGAAAGTCAATGGCGGAGAGTTTTTCTCGGGCGGGATGCCCGGCGTGACTTCGGTTTCGGACGCATCATCGAGCGCGTCCGACGGCAACCGGATTCACGCCATCGCGGCGCAAGACGATCGGCCCGCAGAGCCGCGGGACGATCAGGCCCGCTCCAGCACCTCGACGGCCAGGACCGTCGGCAGATGGCGCGCAATCTCCTGCCAGCTGTCGCCTTCGTCCACGCTCGCAAAGACCGAGCCGGAGTTCGTGCCGAAATAGACCCCCGCAGGGTCGCGGGTGTCGCCCGCCATCGCCTGCCGGAGCACGGTGAAGAAGCAGTTCTGCTGCGGCAGGCCCTCGCGCATCGCCTGCCAGTTTGCCCCGCCGTCACGCGTGCGCCAGACCGCGGCGGCGGCACCCGGCGGGAAACGGCCCTGGGTATCGCCGTTCAATGGCAGGGTCCAGACAGTGCCGGGATCGCGCGGGTGGACGCGGATCGGAAAGCCGAAAGTCGAGGGCAGGCCCTCGGTGATATCATCCCAGCTGCGCCCGCCGTCAGAACTGCGGAACACACCGTGGTGATTCTGCTGGTAGAGAACGTCGCCTGCCCCCGGCGCGCGCATCATGTTGTGCACGCAGTGTCCGGTCTCGCCGTCCTTCGGCGCGGCGGGATGGTCATGGTGGGCATGAGCCTCGGCGTTCGAAAGGCGGTTGCGCCGTTCCCATGTCGCGCCGCCATTCTCGGTGGCGAAGACGCCCGCCGCCGAGATTCCGACCCACATCTTCGCCGGATCATCGGCGTCGGCCACGATGGAGTGCAGAACGAGCCCCGCCGCGCCCGGGTTCCAGTTGGCGGCGGAAGGGTGATCGGTGAGGCCGTGGACCTTTTCCCAGCTTTCACCGCCATCCCGGCTCGCAAGGAGCGCCGCAGGTTTGGTGCCCGCGTAGAGCGTGCCTTGCGAGAACCCGAGTGACCAGACCTGGCTGAAGTCCTTGCCGAAGGGTGCCGCGGTGGCCTTCCAGCCGATCATCTCGGCGAAGTCCGGGTCGTTCGCGGCCCAGTCGTCGATCTGCCCCGTCGTGAGCTTGGCGAGCGTCCAGCTCCGGCCACCGTCATGGGATCGCCAGACGCCCGCACCCTGCCAGTCGCCGCCACCGCCGGCCCAGATTGTGCCGGACGCGGGGTCGCCCACGGCGTGGTTGATCGGCCAGCCGTTGCAGTGGGGGCCGGATACGGTCCAGCCCGAACGGGTGGTGTCGCCATCTATCAGGAACAGGCCCTTGGTGGTGCCTACGAGGAGGGTGACGTCGCTGGGCATGGCCGCAGCCTTTCGGAAAGATCTCCTCGATCAGGCTAGCACGGAGCACGAAGGCCGACTAGCCGTGCGGCGCGGTCATACCGCTGTGTCCTCCCGGCCAATGTCCTGCAGATCGTACCATCGCCGCAGCGCCTTGAAGCTGCCGTCGAATCCTTCGGCCTTGAGTTCCTCGTACAGAACCGAGCAGGACATGATCCCGCCGTCGTCCAGCGCGTTGGCCATCGCGGCGCGCTCGCAGTCGAGGTAGGCACGCTTCATCGCCTCGATTGCCGGTTCCGGACTTTGGCTCTCGGCGGCCGCGGGAAATGCCGCCGCGAGCAACAAAGCGGCGGACAGAGGGGCTGACGCAGCGGCGCGGGGGTTTCTTGAAGGGAACATCGCGGCCTCCCGGATTGCGGGCCCGGCAGGGGGCAGGGCCTCCATTCCGGAATCCTAGACGGGAGGAGGCGACCGCCGCCTGAGGCGGCTGTCCCGGTCAGTGCCGAAATCCGGTCGAAAGAGCCTGTTGCCAATGGGACATTCGTCCGGGGTCAGGTCTTGGCCGGCGGCTTTCCGTGGCGGGCATCGCGAATCGCAACGATTGCCTGCGCCCGCGTCCTTACCCCCAGTTTGCCGAAGATGCTCCAGACGTGGTTGCGCACGGTCTTCTCGCTGATGCCAAGCCTTTCGCCGATTTCGCGATTGTCGAGGCCCCTCGCCAGGTGATCGAGGACCTCACGCTCCCGCGGGCTCAGTTCGCTCATACGAGCGTCGTTGGCTTCCCGCGTCGGAAGGAATTCGCGCACCGCATCGACGAGGGTGGACCAGGCAGGCTCGTCCTCGCGCATGAAGTGGTTGGCGGTGTCGAGTTCCAGGAACCGCGCACCCTGGATCTGCCGGGCGAGCAGCCGGCCTTCCTCGATCGGCACCACGGAATCGCGGCGGGCATGGGCGACCAGGGTCGGACAGCCGATGACCCGCAATGCCGTCTGGACATCGATGTCGAACATGATCTCGGTCAGTGCTGCGGCCTCTCGCGGGGTCGCGGCCCTGCGCTGCAACTCGCACCAGGACTGCAGGTGATCCGCCGCGCCGTCCGGCTGGAACTGCTGAGCGAAGGCCATGGAGAACGCGTGATCCTCGCTGCCCCAGCCCACTCTGATCATGTCCAGCATGACGCGCGCCTTTTCCGGTTCGATCGGCGCATCGCGGCGTTTGTTGCGCCCCCGCGCGTAAGCACCGCACAGGACCAGCCGGCTGACGCGGCTCGGGTAGCGGGCGGCGTATTCGATCGCCACGGCGCCACCCTGGCACGTGCCAACCAGCGAAAAATGATCGAGTTCGAGGTGACTGGCGAGCGCCTCCAGATCGCGGACCCACGCGCCGAACGAGAGATCCGCAACCTGGCGGTCGGACATGCCGCAGCCCCGCGGATCGTAGCGGACAAGCCTGTAGCCGGCCGACAGTGCCGTCAGCCAGGGTTTCCATGCCACGCTACGCCGCTGGAAGCCCAGATGGGTCAGCCAACTCGGCAGAAGCACGACTGGAGGCCCGCTCCCTGAAAGGCTGTAGGCGATGCGGGTGCCGTCGAAGCTTTCGCAGAACCGCACCTCGTGGTCGTGCACGGTGAAGCACCTCCGGGGCGATGGCTCCCCGTCACTCTACCCCGGTCAGCGCCGAAATTCCAAGTCGGCCGCGACCGGGGCGGGCTCAGACCACCCGCTCGACCATCATCTTCTTGATCTCCGCGATGGCTTTCGCGGGGTTCAGCCCCTTCGGGCAGGTCTTGGCGCAGTTCATGATCGTGTGGCAGCGGTAGAGCTTGAACGGGTCCTCGAGCTGGTCGAGCCGTTCGCCCGTCGCCTCGTCGCGGCTATCGATGATCCAGCGGTAGGCATGCAGGAGAGCGGCCGGGCCGAGGTAACGGTCGCCGTTCCACCAGTAGCTCGGGCAGGACGTCGAACAGGAGGCACACATCACGCACTCGTAGAGGCCGTCGAGTTTCTTGCGGTCCTCGATCGACTGGCGCCATTCCTTCGCGGGACGGTTCGTCTTCGTTTCCAGCCACGGCATGATCGAGGCGTGCTGGGCGTAGAAATGGGTCAGGTCGGGGATCAGGTCCTTGATCACCGGCATATGCGGCAGGGGATAGATCTTCACGTCGCCGGTGATCTCGTCGAGGCCGTAGATGCACGCCAGCGTGTTGATCCCGTCGATGTTCATTGCGCAGGAGCCGCAGATCCCCTCGCGGCACGACCGGCGGAAAGTCAGCGTCGGGTCGACCTCGTTCTTGATCTTGATGAGGGCGTCGAGAACCATCGGCCCGCACTTGTCAATGTCGAGGAAATATGTGTCCACGCGCGGGTTTTCGCCCGTGTCAGGATCCCAGCGGTAGATCTGGAACTTGCGGACATTGGTCGCGCCCTCGGGCTTGGGCCAGGTCTTGCCGACCCGGATCTTGGAGTTCTTGGGGAGCGTGAACTGGACCATCTTTCATCCCTTCCAATCTTCGCGGGCATAGAGCGGGCGCCTGGGGAACTGGCCCGACTTCTCGAAAACGCAGGCGTCGTAGACCTCTGCCGGATCGCGGCCCTGCAGGTAGTCGGAGGTGATCTCCACCTCCAATCCGTAGGCGGGACCTTCGGTTGTCGCGCCGAAATAGGCCTCCCCGCGGGGCCTGAGCGCGAGGCGGGCGCGCTCGAAACAGACCTGCTCGGCGCGCTCGATGGACATCGGCGCGCAGGCGCCCAGCCCAAGAACGAGTGGTAGTGGCAGGAGAGCGGCGAAAAGGCGCATCAGGGGTCACCGCGCAACGAGGAACGGATCGTCGAGCCGCTGGCGAGGAAGCGAAGCGCGCGTTCCTGCTGTTCGCGGGTCAGCGTGTTCCACAACTCGGCATCGCCGGGCATCAACGCGTATTGCGTGGGCAACGGCAACCCGCCGAGGTTCTTGCCGGGTGCCGGCTTCACGACCGCTGGCGTCGGCGCGGCGGTGACGATCCTCCCCGAACCGGGGCTCATCCGCGCTTCCACGCAGGCTGTCACAAACGCCTCGCCGCGAATCGTGCCGCCCTCGGCGGCCCGGATCACCGGCAGGCCGTTCGGGCCGATTGCGCTGCGATCGTAAGTATAGCGCCCGGGCGCGCCGGTTTCGGCAATGCAGCCCGTGACGGCGCGGTCGAAAGGGTCCGGGGCTCTGGTTTCCGCGCAACCGGCAAGAAGGAGCACGGCAAACGCCGCGCCTGCGGCCAGTCGGCGGCCCGTTCCTTGCGCGCAAAGGGTCATCGAATTCTGCATTCTCTCCTCCATCAGCCAGCGGGTAGTGCCTTTGTCCGGCGGGTTGCAGGCAGGTCCACGTGGCGCCGCGCGGATTCAATCGGCGGCGCCGCGTGTGCCATGGCTCAGTAAACCCTCGCCTTCGGCGCGATCTTCTTGAGGTCGATCCCTCCCTCTTCGGGTTTTGTCAGCGGGTCGAGATGCACCGGCCGGTAGTCGAGCTTGACCTTCGCGTCCTCGACCCAGGCGAGCGTGTGCTTGCGCCAGTTCTTGTCGTCGCGGTCGGGGTAGTCCTCGTGCGCATGGGCGCCGCGGCTTTCCTTGCGCGCCTCGGCCGAGACGATGGTCGCGAGCGCGTTCGGCATGAGGTTCGCCAGCTCCAGCGTCTCCATCAGGTCGGAGTTCCAGATCAGCGAACGGTCGGTGACCTTCAGATCGCCCATCTTTCCGGCGACGGCGGTCATCTTCTCGACCCCTTCGGCCAGCGTCTTGTCGGTGCGGAAGACGGCGGCGTCCGCCTGCATCGTCTTCTGCATTTCAAGCCGGAGTTCCGCCGTCGGCACGCTGCCATTGGCATGGCGCATCTCATCGAACCGGGCGAGCGCGGCCTCGACCGCGGCCTTGTTCACCGGCTCGTTCCGTTCCTTCGGGTCCACGATCTCGCCCGCGCGGATCGCGGCGGCGCGGCCGAAGACCACGAGGTCGATGAGTGAGTTGGAGCCGAGGCGGTTCGCCCCGTGGACCGAGGCGCAGCCCGCCTCGCCCACTGCCATCAGGCCCGGCGCGACGCGGTCGGGGTTCTTGGCGTCGGCGTTCAGCACTTCGCCCCAGTAGTTCGTCGGGATGCCGCCCATGTTGTAGTGGACCGTCGGCAGGACCGGGATCGGTTCCTTCGTGACGTCCACGCCGGCGAAGATCTTCGCCGATTCGGAGATGCCCGGAAGGCGTTCGGCCAGCGTTTCCGGCGGCAAATGGTTCAAGTGCAGGTGGATGTGGTCCTTGTGCTCGCCCACGCCCCTGCCCTCGCGGATTTCCATGGTCATGCAGCGGCTGACCACGTCGCGCGAGGCGAGGTCCTTGTAGGTCGGCGCGTAGCGTTCCATGAAGCGCTCGCCCTCGGAGTTCGTCAGGTAGCCACCCTCACCGCGCGCGCCCTCTGTGATGAGGCAGCCAGAGCCGTAGATGCCCGTCGGGTGGAACTGCACGAATTCCATGTCCTGCAGCGGAAGCCCCGCGCGGGCGACCATGCCGCCGCCGTCGCCGGTGCAGGTATGCGCCGAGGTCGCGGAGAAGTAGGCGCGGCCGTAGCCGCCGGTCGCCAGAACCGTCATCTTCGCGTTGAAGACGTGGATCGTGCCGTCGTCGAGTTTCCAGGCCACGACGCCCTGGCAACGGCCGTCCTCGGACATCAGGAGGTCGATCGCGAAATACTCGATGAAGAACTCTGCCTGCTGCTTCAACGACTGGCCGTAGAGCGTGTGCAGGATCGCGTGGCCGGTGCGGTCGGCCGCGGCGCAGGTGCGCTGCACCGGCGGGCCCTCGCCGAATTCGGTCGTGTGGCCGCCAAACGGGCGCTGGTAGATCTTGCCTTCCTCGGTGCGGGAGAAGGGAACGCCGTAGTGCTCCAGCTCGTAGACCGCCTTCGGCGCCTCGCGCGCGAGGTATTCCATCGCGTCGGTGTCTCCGAGCCAGTCGGAGCCCTTCACCGTGTCGTACATGTGCCACTGCCAGTGGTCCGGGCCCATGTTCGACAGCGATGCCGCGATGCCGCCCTGCGCAGCGACGGTGTGCGAGCGGGTCGGGAAGACCTTGGTCACGCAGGCGGTGCGGAGCCCCTGTTCGGCCATGCCGAGCGTCGCGCGCAGGCCCGAGCCCCCGGCGCCCACAACCACCACGTCGTATTCATGCGTCTCGTAAGGATAAGCAGCCATGTTGTGTCCTTGCCTCAGAGCGCGAGCTTGATGAGCGCGAAGAGCCCGGTGGCCATCGCGGCGTAGCTCAGGCAGATCGTGCCGATGATCAGGGCCTTGCGGGTCAGACCCTCGGCGTAGTCCTCGATCATGATCTGCGCGCCGTTCTTGAAATGCGTGAGCCCCACGACGAGCGTGAGCGCCGTCACGATCGCGGGGAAGGGCCGGGCGAAATGGGCCGTCACCTCTTCGTAGGTGCCGCCGAGCGCCGCGCCGAAGGTGAAGATGAAGATCGGGACGAGCACGGCGAGCGCGACGGCCGAAACCTGCATGTTCCAGAAATGCTCGGTTCCCGTCTTGGCGGAACCGAGGCCGGCGGCGCGCTTGCGGTCGGTGAGATAACGCATCTTCCCCTCCCTCAGAGAATGACGACGGTGACAACGGTCAGGACGACCGACCCGATGATGCAGGCCCAGCCGAGCTTTTCCGCCGTCGGGATGTCGAGGCCGCGCCCGCTGTCGTAGTAAAGGTGACGGAGACCGGCGAGCATGTGATACCAGACGGCCCAGATCGAGCCGAGGAAGACGAGCTTGCCGAACCAGGACCGCACCACCGCATCCGCGACGGCGAAGTATTCCGCGCTGGTCGCGGCCGCGAGCAGCCACCATACGATCAGGAGCGCGGCGACGATCAGCGCGTTCCCGGTGATCCTTGTCAGGATCGAGGTGAGCATCGGCACCTGCCAGCGGTAGATCTGAAGATGCGGGGAAAGCGGCCGGTTGCCCCGGTTCACGTCAGCCATGAGCGGTTCCCTCTGTTTCGCCCCCGTGCGCGCAGCATGGGCGGCACGGCTGCTGGAATACATCGGTACTCTGAATAACGCCTTTTTTTCGCAAGTCACGCGCCCAATACCCGAAAAAGGCCCGTTTGGGCTCGCCGCGACGCAGAAAATTCAATTCGTGATCACGAATTTTGCAGGCGTGATCACATGTTGGCGCTATCGACGATCAGCGTGGAATCAGCGCCCAGTAGTCGAGGTCGAGCAGGACCTCGGGCAGATACTTCCCGTCCTCGCCCCTAAGGGCGAATGGCTCCCCGCCTTTCGTCGCCACGAGCCGCAGCCGGAGCGCGCCGACGCCCGGCGCGGAGGTTTCGGCCTTGTCCAGAACCTCCGTCCACGCCTTGACCGTATCGCCCGCGAAACAGGGGTTGGCGTGCGCGCCGCCGTTCAGCGCGACGATCATCTGCGCGTTGGCCAGCCCGTTGAAGCTGAGCGCGCGGGCCATCGAAATGACGTGGCCGCCGTAGATGAGGCGCTTGCCGTCCTCTCGGAAGGTGGCGTCGAAATGAACCTTGGCGGTGTTCTGCCAGAGGCGCGTGGCAAGCATGTGCTCGGCCTCTTCGATCGTCACGCCATCGACGTGGTCGATCGTTTCGCCGACCTGGTAGTCGCCCCAGCGGTGCGGCTCGCCCGCGAGCCCGAAGTCGTAGTTGGAAAAATCGAGCCCCTCGGGGACGACGAGCCCGTCGGGCGCGACCGAGGCGGCAAGCTTCGGAATGACCGGATCCGGCGCGGGGGAGGAAGTGTCGCCCTTCCGGACCATGACCCAGCGGACGTATTCCAGAACAGTCTCGCCGTGCTGGTTGATGCCCCGCGTGCCGACCCAGACGACGCCGGACTTGCCGTTCGAATTTTCCTTGAGCCCGATCACGGTGCTTTCGGCCCGGAGCGTATCGCCGGTATAGACCGGCTTCAGCCAGCGCCCTTCGGCATATCCGAGGTTCGCTACCGCGTTCAGCGAGATGTCGGGGACTGTCTTGCCGAAGACGACGTGGAAGGCCGCGAGATCGTCGATCGGCGCGGCCGGAAGACCACAGGCCCGGGCGAATTCATCCGAGGAATGGAGTGCGTGCCGCGCCGGATAGAGCGCATGGTAGAGCGCGCGTTCTCCGCCGGAGACGGTACGTGGCACGGCGTGGGCGATGACTTCGCCCATGCGGTAGTCCTCGAAGAAACGTCCGGGATTCGTCTTCATCATTGCTCGCCCAGCTTGATATCGGGGGTGTAGGTGCCCGGCACCTGCTTCACGACGGCCTGGCCGCAACGCATGACGCCCCTTGCCCCGTCGTAGGCATACGTGGCGCCACCGTGGAGTTCCCAGCCCTTGTTCAGGGCGGCCGTGACCTTGTGACAGAAGGCGGACGTGTCGTCGTCCGAAAGGAAGCGGTAGAGTTTCATCCGTAGGTCCCGAGGAAGGGGTTGTAGCCGAGCCAGATGTGGATGCCGGCGATGATCCCGTAGAGGACGACCGTGCCCACGAGGTTCATGGCGTCGCCTTTCAGGCCGCGCCCGTCCGTGGGCGGCGTCCAGCTTCCGGCGCGGTTGATTGCCACAATCTCGAAGATCGCCCAGAGACCGAGACCGCCGAAGAGGATGATCGAGGCGACGTCGCCATTCACCAGAAGATGCGCGACCGCCCACAGCAGCATGCCGGTCAGCATGGGGTGGCGCATGCGCGGGTAGAGTGTGCCTTTAGTGCCGCCGACGCCGAAGAGGAAGATCGAGATCAGCATCAGCGTGTTGTTGAGGTGGCCCATGCCCGGAAGCGGCGTGTAGACCGGCACGAGTTCGGCCGCGCGGTAGCCGATGACCATGAGAACGATACCGGCAAGTGAGCCCAGCGCGACGACGCCCTTGCCTGCGTCGCCCATCGCTGCCCGGGGTCCGGGCAGGATGCGCTTGAAGAGGTGAAGGAGCGAATAGAGAAGGACGCCAAGGATCAGGAGCGTCATGGAGAATCCCCTCAGGTGGCCGCCATCGCGGCAATCGCTTCGGCGCGCGCCAGAAGTTGCCGCGCCGTCACGATATGCAGATTCTCGACGATTTTCCCATCCACCACGGCAACGCCCTTGCCCTCGCGCTCCGCCGCCTCGAATGCCTCGATCTGGCGGCGGGCGAGAGTCACCTCGTCTTCGGAGGGGGCGAATGCCGCGTTGGCGATGGCAACCTGCGCGGGGTGGATCAGGGTCTTGCCGTCGAAACCCATGTCGCGGCCCTGCGCGCATTCCGCCGCGAGCCCCTCGTCATCCTTGAAGGCGTTGTAGACACCATCGACGATGACGAGTGCGTGGGCGCGTGCGGCGAGCAGGCACAGGCCGAGGCCCGCCTGCATCGGCAGGCGATCCGAGCGAAAACGGGAGCCGAGTTCCTTGGCGAGGTCGTTCGTGCCCATCACCATGCCCTCAAGCCGGGGATGCGCCGCGATTTCGCCCGCGTTCAGCATTGCGAGCGGCGTTTCCATCATCGCCCATAGCGGGCGGTGGGGGACGGTCGCGGCGACCTCTTCGACGTCATCGGCGCGGGAAACCTTGGGGATCAGGATCGCGTCCACCGGCGCCTCGGCGAAGGCGGCGGCGTCGGCCCGGCCCCATTCGGTGTCGAAGCCGTTTATCCGCACGATCTTCGCGCGCGGGCCGTAATCGGCCTCGGCCAGCTTGCGGGACAGGATCATGCGGGCATTGGTCTTCTCCTCGGGCGACACCGCGTCCTCCAGATCGAAGATGATCGCGTCGACCGGCAGCGTGAGAGCCTTTTCCAGCGCCCGTTCGTTCGAACCGGGAATGTAGAGGACCGAACGGAAGGGCCGGTGATGCGCATCGGGACGGCGGTCCATGATTCTCTCCTCGCAATTTTCTTTCGCCAAGGACCACATTCGCGGCACTTTCGGCAAGCCCCGATTTGCCGCAGCGCAGAAATCGCGCCGCTGCGAAGGGGCCTTCGGACGCGGAATTAACCACATTTTTCAGCTTCCCGCTGAGTCTTTGCCCCAGGCGCCAGCAAGACAACAGCACCGTAGCGCGTAAGGCCGACACGGTTCGTCGGGCCGTAGATTCAGACAAAGGCGGTGAACGATGCACCAGAAGCTCTTCGCTCTTTCCCTCGGTTTCGCCGGGCTGATCCTTGCGGCGCACAATGCCTATGGTGAGACGACTTCCCGGTGCAGCGACCACGCCAGCGTGGTCGGGCATCTGGCCGGCACCTACGGCGAAACGCGTCGCGGCATCGGTCTTTCGGCGGACAACACGGTGGTGGAGGTCTTTGCCTCCACCGAGACCGGCACCTGGACCATCACCTTCACGACGGCCACGGGGCACACCTGCCTCATGGCTTCGGGCGAAGGGTTCGAGCCGGTCGCCGAGGAACCGCCAGCCATTGGCGACCCCGCCTAGGCGCTATCCCGTCGCAGCGTCCCAAAGGAGCTTCACCGAAACGGCGAAAAGGGCCCAGGTGACGAGGCGGAAGAACAGTACCGGCGGCAGGACGCGGACAAGCCGGACGCCCGCGAAGACAGCGAGCGATGCAGGTATCATCAGTGTGGCGGCGACTTTCAGGTTGGACGTGTTCAGCTGTCCGAGCGCCCAGTAGGGAATGAGTTTCACTGCGTTCACATAGGCGAAGAGCACGGTCGAGGTGCCCGCGAAGACCGCTTTTTCGAGGCGGAGCGGTAGCACGTAGACTTGGTACGGGGGCCCGCCCGCGTGGCTCACGAAGCTCGTGAAGCCGGTGATCGTGCCCCAGAATAATCCTGGAGCGATCTCCGCCCGACGCGGGGCCCCGGGTCCGCCCCGCCGCAGCAACAGGTTCAGCGAAAAGGCGAGGCCGATGGTCCCGACAAGCCCCGTGACCGCGCGTTCCGGCACGAGGCTGGCCGTCGCCCAGCCTACCGCGATGCCTATGGTCGCGGCCGGAGCAAGGATCAGGAGGACACGAGAATCGAATTCCTTGCGGTAGGCGTACAGGCCGAAGACGTCCGAAACGATGTAGACCGGCAGAAGCAGTCCCGCGGCCGTCACCGGCGGGATGAACAGCGACAGGACCGGCACGGCGAGTATGCCGACGACGGGTAGCCCGCCCTTTGACATGCCCACCAGCACCGCCGCGATGCCGGCGGCGACCCAGTAGCCGATCGTGGTCTCTTCCAAAGCGAATCACCCCTATGCGATGGGCCGCCCGGCGGCATACAACGGCACACCGGCGCCCGAGCGCTAGCGCAAACAGGAGGTCACGGGAAGGCCGAAAGCCCTCGCTGCGACGCAGCAGGCTTGCGCGGCGGGGCCGGAAGGCTTACGCATCGCGGCGGATTTCAACCGGACCCGGAGAACCATTTCATGGCCAGACCCAAGATCGCTCTCATCGGCGCGGGGCAGATCGGCGGCACGCTCGCTCATCTCGCCGCGATCAAGGAACTCGGTGACGTGACCCTCTTCGACATCGCCGAAGGCACGCCGCAGGGCAAGGCACTCGACATCGCTGAATCCGGCCCGTCCGAGGGCTTCGACGCGGTCATGAAGGGCACCAACGACTACGCGGACATCGCCGGCGCCGACGTCTGCATCGTGACCGCGGGCGTTCCGCGCAAACCCGGCATGAGCCGCGACGACCTCCTGGGCATCAACCTGAAGGTCATGAAATCCGTCGGTGAGGGCATCAAGGCCCACGCCCCGAACGCCTTCGTGATCTGCATCACCAACCCGCTCGACGCGATGGTCTGGGCGCTGCGCGAATTCTCCGGTCTGCCGCACAACAAGGTCGTGGGCATGGCGGGCGTTCTCGATTCGGCCCGCTTCCGCCACTTCCTCTCGCTCGAGTTCAACGTCTCGATGCGCGACGTCACGGCCTTCGTCCTGGGCGGCCATGGCGACACGATGGTTCCGCTGTCCCGCTACTCGACGGTCGCCGGCATTCCGCTTCCCGACCTCGTGCAGATGGGCTGGACCACGCAGGACCGGCTCGACGCGATCATCCAGCGCACCCGCGACGGCGGCGCGGAGATCGTCGGGCTGCTGAAGACCGGTTCGGCCTTCTACGCGCCCGCGACCGCGGCGATCGAGATGGCGGAAGCCTACCTCAAGGACCAGAAGCGCCTCCTGCCCTGCGCTGCCTACGTGGACGGCGCCTTCGGGCTGAAGGGCCTTTACGTCGGCGTTCCGACGATCCTCGGCGCGGGCGGTGTCGAACGTGTCGTGGACATCAAGCTCGACAAGGACGAGCAGGCGATGTTCGAAAAGTCGGTCGACGCGGTGAAGGGTCTTGTCGAGGCCTGCAAGGCGATCGACGCCACGCTCGCCTGACGTTACGGAAATCCCACCCCGGGTTGAATGCGCGTCTTCGGGCGCGCATTCTCATTTTGTTCCGAGGGAGGACTTTCGTCATGCGTAACCTGCTTGCCGTTCTGGCACTCATCGCCGCCCAACCCGCCTTCGCGCAGTCGGAAATCTCTGCCCAGATTAGCGCCGAGGGGCTCGAGGCAGTGCGGACGCGGCTTGCGGAAATGGCAGAGCCGTCGGATGCGGAACGCTTCGCCCTGGGAGGCGTGACCTTCCTGAGGGCGATCGAGGTCAGCCTGCAGGAACGCTGGCGCGTGGGGCTCAATACCCGCTACACGGAGATCCCGGTTCTGCGGCTGCCGGTGCCGGACAACCCCGCGCCCGATCCATTCGAACCCGCCTTCGTCCGCGACCTCTTCGCCGACGTCGCCGAGGATATGGCCGCCGCGCGCGACGCGCTGGCCGAAGTGCCAGAGGAATCGGACTTCGGGCTCGAGATCGCGCTGTCGGACCTGTGGTTCGACATCGACATGGATGGCGTGCGGGGCGAGCGCGAGGGTCTGATGGAGGTCGCGGGCCTTGCCCTGATGGGCGCGCGCGCCCTTGGCCGCGTAGAGATGCAGGACGTCGTTGTCCGGTTCGACGCCGCGGACGTGCCCTGGCTCGTGGCCTACACCCACTTCATCTCGGGCGTGTCGGAGGCCGTTCTCGCCTACGATCCGACGGACGCCGTCGCCGATGTGATTGCGGTGAAGGATGGCCTCGCCGCGCTCGACACGGAGCTTCCGCCCAGCAACGCGATGGACATGGAATTCGGCTTCTTCGTGGACCGGCTGGCGATGGTCTGGCACGCGCTGCGGAGCGAACCCGATCAGGACCACGCGGCTGCGGCGCACGCGCATTTCCTTGAAATGATCGACGAAAACCGGCGCTTCTGGCGGCTTGTCGCGGCCGAGACCGACGACGACCGCGAATGGCTTCCGAACGACATGCAGAAGGCGGCGCTCGGCTTCGAAGTGCCGGAGGGCACCGGCGCGGTCTGGCAGGGCGTTCTGGACGACGCCGAAGCCCTGCTGAATGGCGAGAAGCTCATCCCCTATTGGCGGCTCGACCGCGGCGCGGGGCTGAACCTGAAGCGGATGTTCCTGGAACCGCGGCCCGTGGACCTCGTCGACTGGATCCAGGGGGCGGGCGCCCTGCCCTACGCGGAAAAGGGCGTCCGGGTCACCGGCGACAACTGGTTCCGCTTCGAACAGATGTTCCGGGGTGACGCCCTGTTGTTCGTCGTGTTCCTGAACTGAATCGCCTGACTGCTGCCATCCACCTGGACCGCGCAGCAATCCCGGGGCTTGTGATCACACTTTTTCCCGCCGTGATCACAAATGTCGGATTTTCTGCGACCGGCTTGCGCTAACAGCGATTTACCGTTTCGCCACCCTGCATCCCTGTGAGATTAGGCGCCAAACCGTACCAGATCAGGGACAGGCCCATGAACATCCACGAATACCAGGCGAAGGCGCTGCTGCGGAGCTACGGGGCCCCGGTTTCCGATGGCCGCGTGGTGCTTCGTGCGGAAGAGGCCAAGACCGCTGCCGGGGAACTCGACGGGCCCCTTTGGGTCGTGAAGGCGCAGATCCATGCGGGCGGACGCGGCAAGGGCAAATTCAAGGAGCCGGAGGCCGGCGAAAAGGGCGGCGTCCGGATCGCGAAATCGGTTGAGGAAGCCGCGACGCTGGCCCGCCAGATGCTGGGTCGGACGCTGGTGACGCACCAGACCGGACCGGCTGGCAAGCAGGTGAACCGGATCTACATCGAAGACGGTTCCGACATCGCGCGCGAACTTTACCTCGCGCTGCTGGTGGACCGCACGACCTCGCGCGTGGCCTTCGTCTGCTCGACCGAGGGCGGCATGGACATCGAGGAAGTCGCGGCGAAGACGCCGGAAAAGATCCTGACGTTCAGCGTCGATCCGGCTTCGGGGCTTTCGGATTTCCATGGCCGTCGCGTGGCCTACGCGCTGGGTCTTCAGGGCGGGCAGGTGAAGCAGTGCGTCGCGCTGATCCGCACGCTCTACAAGCTCTTCGTTGAAAAAGACATGGAGATGCTTGAGATCAACCCGCTGATCGTCACCGCCGACGGCAACCTAAAGTGCCTCGACGCGAAGATGGGCTTCGACAACAACGCTCTCTACCGCCAGGCCGACATCCTCGCGCTGCGTGACGAGACCGAGGAGGACCCGAAGGAACTCGCCGCCTCGAAGTTCGACCTGAACTACATCGCGCTCGACGGCGAGATCGGCTGCATGGTGAACGGCGCGGGCCTCGCGATGGCCACGATGGACATCATCAAGCTCTATGGGGCGGAGCCGGCGAACTTCCTCGACGTGGGCGGAGGCGCGACGAAGGAGAAGGTGACGGAAGCCTTCAAGATCATCACGTCGGACCCGAACGTGAAGGGCATCCTCGTGAACATCTTCGGCGGCATCATGCGCTGCGACATCATCGCGGAGGGCGTGATCGCGGCCGTGAAGGAAGTCGGCCTGCAGGTTCCGCTCGTCGTCCGGCTCGAGGGAACGAACGTGGACCTCGGCAAGAAGATCATCAACGAAAGCGGCCTGAACGTCATCGCGGCGGACGACCTGTCCGACGCCGCGCAGAAGATCGTCAAGGCGGTGAAGGGGTAAGAACATGGCCGTACTCGTCAACGAAAACACCCGCGTCATCTGCCAGGGCCTTACCGGCAGCCAGGGCACGTTCCACACGGAACAGGCCATCGCCTACGGCACCAAGATGGTCGGCGGCGTCACCCCCGGCAAGGGCGGGACGGATCACTTGGGCCTTCCGGTCTTCAACTCGGTCCACGAGGCCGTCGCGCAGACCGGCGCCAATGCCTCGGTGATCTACGTTCCCCCGCCGTTCGCCGCGGACTCGATCCTCGAAGCGGTCGACGCCGAGATTCCGCTGGTCGTCTGCATCACCGAAGGCATCCCGGTCCTCGACATGATGCGCGTCAAGCGGACGCTCGAAGGCTCGAAGACCACGCTGATCGGCCCGAACTGCCCCGGCGTCATCACGCCCGGCGCCTGCAAGATCGGGATCATGCCGGGCCATATCCACAAGCGCGGCTCCGTCGGGGTGGTCAGCCGGTCCGGCACGCTTACATATGAGGCCGTGAAGCAGACGACCGACGTTGGCCTTGGCCAGTCCACCTGCGTGGGCATCGGCGGTGACCCGATCAAGGGAACCGAGCATATCGACGTACTCGAATGGTTCCTTGCGGACGACGAGACCCAGTCGATCATCATGATCGGCGAAATAGGCGGCTCGGCCGAGGAAGAGGCCGCGCAGTTCCTGAAGGACGAAGCGAAGCGCGGCCGCAAGAAGCCGGTCGCGGGCTTCATCGCGGGCCGCACGGCGCCGAAGGGCCGCCGGATGGGCCACGCCGGCGCCATCGTTGCTGGCGGCAAGGGCGGCGCCGAGGACAAGATCGAGGCGATGCGCTCGGCCGGGATCGTCGTGGCGGACAGCCCGGCGACGCTGGGCGAAGCCGTGCTGAAGGCGATCGGATAACAAATTGACGCCCCGGGGCACACGCTCCGGGGCTTCGCTCCTCAGAGGTGCTGAGATGACGGAACAATCCCCCAACAACCAGTTCAAGGCCTCCTCCTTCCTGCAAGGAGGCAATGCCGAATACGTGGAACAACTCTACGCCCGCTACGCAGCCGACCCCGCGTCGGTCGACGCAGCCTGGGCGGAGTTCTTCCGCTCGCTCGGCGACGCCGAGATGGACGTGAAGCGCGAGGCGGCGGGGCCCTCGTGGGAACGCGCCGACTGGCCGCCGACCCCGTCGGACGACCTGACCGCGGCGCTGACGGGCGAATGGCCCGTCGCGGCGAAGGAAGCCAAGGCCGCGGCCGAGAAGATCAAGGCCAAGGCCGCCGAGGCCGGGGTGACGGTTTCCGAGGACCAGGTAAAGCGTGCCGTTCTGGATTCCGTCCGGGCACTGATGATCATCCGCGCCTATCGGATCCGGGGGCACCTCGTCGCCGATCTCGACCCGCTGGGGATGCGCGACCAGACCCCGCATCCGGAGCTCGACCCCAAGTCCTACGGCTTCGCCGACGCCGACATGGACCGGCCGATCTTCCTCGACAAGGTGCTGGGCCTCGACTTCGCCTCGATGCGCGAAATCCTCGACATGATTAAGCGGACCTACTGCGGCACCTTCGCGCTGCAGTACATGCACATCTCGGACCCCGAGCAGGCCGGCTGGCTGAAGGAGCGGATCGAGGGTTACGGCAAGGAAATCACCTTCACCCGCGAAGGCCGCCGCGCGATCCTTAACAAGCTCGTCGAGGCCGAGGGCTTCGAGAAGTTCCTGCACGTCAAGTACATGGGCACCAAGCGCTTCGGCCTTGACGGCGGCGAGGCGCTGATCCCGGCGATGGAGCAGATCATCAAGCGGGGCGGCAACCTCGGCGTGAACGAGATCGTGATCGGCATGCCGCACCGCGGCCGCCTCTCGGTTCTCGCCAACGTCATGGGCAAGCCCTACCGCGCGATCTTCCACGAATTCCAGGGCGGTTCGTACAAGCCCGAGGACGTGGACGGGTCGGGCGACGTGAAATACCACCTCGGCGCCTCCTCGGACCGGACCTTCGACGACAACACCGTCCACCTGTCGCTGACCGCGAACCCCTCGCACCTCGAGGCGGTGAACCCCGTCGTGCTGGGCAAGTCGCGGGCGAAGCAGGAGCAGCGGCACGACCGCAGCCGCCGGTCCGTCCTGCCGGTCCTTCTGCACGGCGACGCGGCCTTCGCGGGCCAGGGCGTCGTCGCGGAATGTTTCGGCCTCTCGGGCCTCGTCGGCCACCGCACGGGCGGCACGATCCACATCGTGGTGAACAACCAGATCGGCTTCACCACCGCGCCGCATTTCAGCCGGTCGAGCCCCTACCCGACCGACATCGCGCTGATGGTCGAAGCGCCGATCTTCCACGTCAACGGCGACGACCCGGAGGCGGTCGTGCATGCCGCCAAGGTCGCCACCGAGTTCCGCCAGATGTTCGGCAAGGACGTGGTGATCGACATGTTCTGCTATCGCCGCTTCGGTCACAACGAAGGCGACGAGCCGATGTTCACCAACCCGGTGATGTACAAGCGGATCAAGCAGCACAAGACGACGCTGCAGCTTTACACCGAACGTCTGGTCGCCGACGGGCTCATCCCCGAGGGCGAGATCGAGGACATGAAGGCGGCCTTCCAGGCGACGCTCAACGAGGAGTTCGAAGCCGGGAAGGTCTACAAGCCGAACAAGGCTGACTGGCTCGATGGCCGCTGGTCGCACCTCGAGCGCGAGAAGGCCGTATACGATCCGGGCAAGACCGACATCTCCGCGGAAACGCTCGAGGAGATCGGCACGGCACTGACGCGCGTGCCCGAAGGATTCGACCTGCACAAGACGCTTCTGCGGCAGATCGATTCCCGCGCGCAGATGTTCGCGACCGGCAAGGGCTTCGACTGGGCCACGGCCGAGGCGCTGGCCTTCGGCTCGCTCATGACCGAGGGCTACCCGGTGCGCCTCGCCGGGCAGGACTGCACGCGCGGCACCTTCTCGCAGCGCCATTCCGGCTTCATCGACCAGACGACCGAGGAACGCTACTACCCGCTCAACCACATCAGGGCGGGCCAGGCGCGCTACGAAGTCATCGACTCGATGCTTTCGGAATACGCCGTGCTCGGCTTCGAGTACGGATACTCGCTGGCCGAACCCAACGCGCTTGTCATGTGGGAGGCGCAGTTCGGCGACTTCGCGAATGGCGCGCAGATCATGTTCGACCAGTTCATCGCCTCGGGCGAGCGGAAGTGGCTCCGCATGTCGGGCCTCGTCATGCTCCTGCCGCACGGGTTCGAGGGCCAGGGTCCGGAACACTCCTCGGCCCGTCTCGAACGCTTCCTGCAACTCAGCGCCGAGGACAACTGGATCGTCGCGAACTGCTCGACGCCCGCGAACTACTTCCACATCCTCCGGCGCCAGCTGCACCGGACGTTCCGCAAGCCTCTCGTCCTGATGACGCCGAAGTCGCTCCTGCGGCATCCGCTCTGCATCTCGGACGCGGAGGATTTCACGGCAGGGTCCAGTTTCCACCGCGTGCTGTGGGACGACGCCGAGAAGGGCAATTCGGACACGAAGCTCGTGGCCGACAAGAAGATCAAGCGGGTCGTGCTCTGCTCGGGCAAGGTCTATTTCGACCTTCTGGCCGAGCGCGACAAGCGCGGGCTCGACGACGTATACCTGCTACGTCTCGAACAGTTCTACCCGTTCCCGGCGCAATCCCTGTCCAAGGAACTCGAGCGCTTCAAGGGCGCCGAGATCGTCTGGTGCCAGGAAGAGCCGAAGAACCAAGGGGCCTGGAGCTTCATCGAGCCGAACCTCGAATGGGTGCTGACGCGGATCAAGTCGAAGCACACCCGGCCGCGTTACGCGGGCCGCGCCGCTTCCGCTTCGCCCGCGACGGGTCTGGCGAGCCGGCACAAGGCAGAGCAGGAAGCGCTGATCGACGACGCGCTCGCAGGGAAAGGATAAGGCATGACTGTTGAAGTCCGGGTCCCGACGCTGGGGGAAAGCGTTTCGGAAGCGACGGTGGCAACCTGGTTCAAGAAGCCGGGCGACAGCGTCGCCGCCGACGAGATGCTGTGCGAGCTTGAAACCGACAAGGTGACGGTGGAGGTGCCTGCCCCGGCGGCGGGCGTCCTCGCCGAGATCGTGGCGGCGGAAGGCGACACGGTGGGAGTCGATGCGCTTCTGGCGCAGATATCGGAGGCCGGTTCAGCCGGCCCGGAAGAAATGCAGATTAGAAAGGCCGCCGAGGTCACGGCAGAGCCGAAAGCGGATGAGGGCAAGATGACGGATGTGATGGTTCCGACGCTTGGGGAAAGCGTGACGGAGGCAACGGTTTCCACCTGGTTCAAGAAGGTCGGCGACACGGTCGCGCAGGACGAGATGCTCTGCGAACTCGAAACCGACAAGGTGTCGGTCGAGGTCCCGGCACCGGCGGCCGGTGTGCTTGCGGAAATCCTGGCCCCCGAGGGCTCTACGGTGGACGCCAAGGCGCGCCTGGCCGTGATCTCCGAAGGCGCCGCGGCCCCCGCACCCAAAACGGAAGCGAAGCCCGAGCCCGCGAAGGCCAAAGCCGCCGCGAAGGATGTCGAGGATGCCCCCGCCGCGAAAAAGGCCATGGCCGAGGCTGGTATCAGCCGCGACCAGGTCACTGGCACCGGCCGGGACGGCCGGATCATGAAAGAGGACGTGGCCCGCGCTGCCGCTGCCCCCGCACCTGCACCTGCCCCCGCTCCGGCTCCGGCTCCGGCGGCAGCCGCGCCCCGCGCACCGGTCCCGGCCGAGGATGCGAGCCGCGAAGAGCGGGTGAAGATGACGCGTCTTCGCGCCACGATCGCGCGCCGCCTGAAGGACGCGCAGAACACCGCCGCGATCCTGACCACCTACAACGAGGTGGACATGTCGGCGATCATGGAACTCAGGAACGCCTTCAAGGACCAGTTCGAGAAGAAGCACGGTGTGAAGATGGGCTTCATGTCCTTCTTCGTGAAAGCCTGCTGCCACGCGCTGAAGGAGGTTCCCGAGGTCAATGCCGAGATCGACGGGCAGGACATCGTCTACAAGAACTACGTCCACATGGGCGTGGCCGTGGGCACGCCGTCGGGCCTCGTCGTCCCAGTGGTGCGCGATGCCGATCAGATGGGCTTCGCCGCGATCGAGAAGAAGATCGCGGAACTCGGCCTGCGCGCCCGCGACGGGAAACTGTCGATGGCAGAGATGCAGGGCGGCAGCTTCACGATCTCGAACGGCGGCGTCTACGGGTCGCTCATGTCCTCGCCGATCCTGAACCCGCCGCAGTCGGGCATCCTCGGCATGCACAAGATTCAGGACCGGCCCGTGGTCGTCAACGGCCAGATCGTCATCCGCCCGATGATGTATCTCGCGCTGTCCTATGACCACCGGATCGTCGACGGAAAGGGTGCGGTGACCTTCCTCGTCCGGGTGAAGGAAGCGCTGGAAGACCCCCGTCGCCTGCTGATGGATCTGTGATAAGCTGAGCCCAACGAAACGGGACAGGGGATATCCGAAATGTCTAGCGAACTGAACATCCTGGCGCTTTACGGGCTTTACACCTGCCTGGTGTTGATCCTGAAGGTGACGGGCGCGCAGAGCCAGCTTGGCATGGCCTATCTCCTGTCCTCCCGCGACGAGCATCGGACGCTGACGGGCATCACCGCCCGCCTCGACCGGGCGCTGACGAACTCGATCACGGCGATGGCTCTTTTCGCCCCGGCGGTCCTGATCCTGCATGCCAAGGGTGCCTTCAGCGCCGGCTCGCTGACGGCCGCGCAGGCCTTTCTCATGGCGCGCGTGCTCTACGTTCCGGCCTACGGCTTCGGGATCACCGGGGTGCGCACGCTCCTGTGGCTCGCCGGCTTCGCCGCAACCGTATTCCTCTATCTCATGGGCCTGATGGCCGCATGACGCCTTAACCAGATCACAAGGCCCCCGCCCCCGGCAACGCGCCGCGGAGAGCCCGGACGGGCTTTGGACCAGACCCAAGGAGCTAAAGATGGCTGAGTTTGACGTGATCATAATCGGCGCCGGCCCGGGCGGCTATGTCTCGGCCATCCGCTGCGCGCAGTTGGGCCTCAAGACCGCCGTGGTGGAGGGCCGCGACACGCTCGGCGGAACCTGCCTCAACGTAGGCTGCATCCCCTCCAAGGCACTTCTGCACGCGTCGCACCTCCTGCACGAGACGCATGAGAACTTCGAGAAGATGGGCCTGATGGGGGCCTCCCCGAAGGTCGACTGGAAGAAGATGCTCTCCTACAAGGACGACGTCATCGGCCAGAACACCAAGGGGATCGAGTTCCTGTTCAAGAAGAACAAGGTGACCTGGATCAAGGGTTGGGCCTCGATCCCGGAACCCGGCAAGGTGAAGGTCGGAGACGAGGTTCACGCCGCCAAGAACATCGTGATCGCCACGGGCTCCGAAGCCTCTTCGCTCCCCCGCGTCGAGATCGACGAGAAGACCGTCGTCACCTCGACCGGCGCGCTCACCCTGCCGAAAATCCCGAAGTCGATGGTCGTCATCGGCGCCGGCGTGATCGGACTGGAAATGGGCTCGGTCTATGCCCGCCTCGGCGCTGACGTGACCGTGGTCGAATATCTCGACGCGATCACGCCCGGCATGGACGCCGAGGTGGCAAAGAACTTCCAGAAGATCCTGACCCGCCAGGGGCTGAAATTCGTCCTCGGCGCCGCAGTGCAGAAAGTCGATGTCGCCAAGGGCAAGGCCAAGGTCAGCTACAAGCTGAGAAAGGACGACAGCGAAGCCACTCTCGACGCAGACGTGGTTCTGGTTGCTACGGGACGGAAGCCCTACACGGCGGGCCTCGGCCTCGAAGCGCTCGGCGTCGAGATGGAGCCGCGCGGCCAGGTCAAGACGGACGGGCATTTCGCTACGAACGTGAAGGGGCTTTACGCGATCGGCGACGCGATCGTTGGCCCGATGCTCGCCCACAAGGCCGAGGACGAGGGCATGGCCCTGGCAGAGATCCTCGCGGGCAAGGCGGGGCACGTGAACTATGGCGTGATACCCGGCGTGGTCTACACGACGCCCGAGGTCGCGAGCGTCGGCAAGACCGAGGAGCAGCTCAAGGAGGAGGGCCGCGCCTACAAGGTCGGCAAGTTCCCCTTCATGGGCAACGCGCGTGCGAAGGCCGTGTTCCAGGGCGAGGGCTTCGTGAAGCTCCTCGCGGACGCGCAGACCGACCGTATCCTCGGTTGCCACATCATCGGCCCTTCGGCCGGCGACCTGATCCACGAGGTCTGCGTGGCGATGGAGTTCGGCGCTTCGGCGCAGGACCTCGCCCTGACCTGCCACGCCCACCCGACCTTCTCGGAAGCGGTCCGCGAGGCGGCGCTCGCCTGCGGCGACGGCGCCATCCACGCCTGAGGCTTCGGTCTCACGTCGCGAGGTGGCGGAGCCCCTGCGTGACGTCCGTTCTGACGGCGAGCCGGAGAGCCGGCTCGTCCCCGGCCTTCAGCGCCGCGATGATCATGCGGTGGTGCTGCGGCGGCTCCGTGCGACGCAGCTTCGTGTAGAGCGCGCGCATCGTCGGACCGAGCTGCAGCCAGACGGTCTCGCAGATCGCGAGCATCGCGGGGGCCTGCGCGCGCAGGTAGAGCGTCCGGTGAAACTCCAGGTTCGTCCGGATATACGCGACCGGATCCTGCTTCACCACGGCCTCGGCATTCGCCATGTTGATCGTCTTCAACCTTTCGATCAGGGCGAAATGGGCGCGCGGCAGGGCGCGGCTTGCGAGTTCCGGTTCGATCAGCGCACGTAGCGCCGCGAGCTCCTCGATCCGCTCGTTCGTGAGCTCGGGCGTCGACACCCGACCCGAAGCCGAAAGCGTGACCGCCCCTTCCGCGGCGAGCCGCCGGAGCGCCTCGCGGGCGGGCGTCATCGACACGCCATAGGCCTTGGCCAGACCGCGCAGGGTCAGCGCCTGACCGGGCAGCATCTCGCCATGAAGGATCTGCTGGCGCAGCGACCGGTAGAGCCGGTCATGTGCGGCTCCTGTGGCTTCCGAAGGGCGGAGCTGAGTCTGCATGCACTGTATGTGATCACGAACAGCGCGCGCGTCAATCTGCCCGCGTGTAGTCAGGCGCCGAAATCGTAACGGTGCAAAGCAGCGCCGTGCTGCTTCAGCCAGCGTCTGTGCTTCTGGTAGTCCGGCATCAGGCGCGACACGATCGCCCAATAGGCCGGTGAGTGGTTCATCTCGGCCAGGTGCGCCACCTCGTGAGCGGCGACATAGGACAGCACATCAGGCGGCGCCAGGATCAGTCGCCACGAATACATCAACCCGCCCTTCGCCGAGCAGGAACCCCAGCGCGAACGCGTGTCGCGCAGCGTGAGGCCCTGGAAACTTCGGCCAAGGACGCCGGCGTAGCGCTCGGATTCGGCCTGCAGCCGCTGCCGCGCGGCAAGCTTGAGATACGCGGCCACCCGTGGGCCGACCGTGTCCGCACCCTCAGGCACAAGGAGAACCGTCTCCTCCCGCCGCACAGCCCGGACGGGCCCTTGGGTCACGATCAGCTCGCGTCCCTCCACCGGCAGGACGGTGCCCGCGACGACCGGCAACTGCGGAGCGGCGCACGCCATCGCCTTGCGGATCCAGTCCGCCTTGTCCCGCGCGAAGTCCAGAGCCGCCGATTCGGACGCCCGCACCGGTAGCGAAAGCGTCACCCGCCCATCGAGCCGCGAGACGCGCAGCGAATAGACCTTGGCCCGCGCCGACCGGCGCAGCGTGATTTCTATGGGCGGATTTCCGGGCAACGTCCGGCGTGTCATGGCCAATTCCTCTCCGGCGCAGAATAGCGCCATGGCGGCGGGGGGAAAGCGGCTTTGCGCCCGCTCGGAACCAACGCCCAAAAGCCTTTGACAGTCGCCGCGCCTTATGGCAGTTGGCCTCGACTCATGCACAGCCCCGCGATGGAGGATTCCATGCCCAAAGACGAATGGGGCGTAAAGCGCCTTTGCCCGCATTGCGCCAGCCGCTTTTACGACCTGCAGCGCGATCCGATGACCTGCCCTGAGTGCGGCCACAGCTTCACCGTCGAAAGCCTGACGGCGACCCGCGGCCGCATGATCACGTCCGAGAAGGCCCCGGCCCGTGACCGCAGCATCGATGTCGATGATCTCGACAGCGAAACCGATCTCGAGGAGGATAGCAGCGACGTCGATCTCGACGACGACCTCCTCGAAGAAGACGAGGAAGACAACGTCTCGCTCGACGAGATCGCGGACGTTGGCGGGTCCGACGAAGAAACCTGAACTATGTGGCGGGCGGCCGCGTTTTTCGCTTGCGGAGCCGCCCGCCCTTACTTATACGCCACGACGCGGACGGTAACGTCCGGACCTCCGGTGGGGCCATAGCTCAGTTGGGAGAGCGCTTGAATGGCATTCAAGAGGTCAGGGGTTCGACTCCCCTTGGCTCCACCAAATTCCTTCCAAGACTTTGAATTCCTGAAGTAAACCGCGTCGTGCGGTTATGCTTTCGGATTGACTGGACGCGCGGGGCCTCGCCTCGGAAACCGGCCGAAGGCTGAATGATTTACGCTGTGTGTCTGCGCGCAACCACGGCATCGATAACGCGCGTCTGCTTTGTTCCCGCAGCTGATTCCCTCTTTTTCGGTTCTGCTGTCAGTAGCTCTCGGAAAGCCGCGCGGAGGCAATGGGAGGGCACCAGGGAGGCGTTGGCCGTGTGGCCGGCGGACACCCGTACCGGGCGCCCTCTGGCGCCTCTGAAGGCGTTCAGGCGAGGCAATCTGCGGGCAGTTCCAGACAGTCGAAGATCACGTCTCACAGGCGCTTATCCCCGCCAGCGGAGCCCCTGGTTCCCGTCAGGCGAGCGTCGTCCGGTGGCTGAGCGGCGAGATGCCGAAGTGGCTTCGGAACACCTTCGAGAAGTGCGAGGTGGAGTTGAAACCGCAGGCCATCGCGATCTGGGCGATGGATTGTTCCGTCTGGACGATCAGGTTGCGCGCGCGGTGGAGCCTCATCTCGACGACGTAACGCTTCGGCGAAGTGTTCAGGTACTTGCCGAACAGGCGTTCCAGCTGCCGCGTGGAAATCCCCAGTTCGCGCGCGATCTCGCACGGGGCGAGCGGGGTCTCGATGTTCTCCTCCATGATCGCGATCGCCCGGACGAGGTGTTCGTTGCGCGCCCCGAGGCGGGATTGCAGTGACACACGCTGCGCTGCAGTGCCCTCGCGGACGGCGTTGTAGACCATCTGGTCGGCCACCGCGGTCGCCAGGTCATGCCCATGATCACGCGCGATCAGGTGCAGCATGAGGTCGGCGGCGGCCGTGCCGCCTGACGCGGTGACGAACTTCTGGTTGGCGACGAAGACGTTGCGGACGAGTCTGACCGCCGGAAACTTCTCGGCGAAGAGATCGTGGAATTCCCAATGGATCGCGGTTTCGACATCGTCAAGAAACCCCGCCATCGCGAGCACGTAGGCACCCGAACAGATCGCGCCGATCGGGGTCCCCCGCGACCTTTCTCGGCGAAGGTAGTTCAGAAGGGCCGGTGTCGTGTGGTTCTGGACGTGGAGGCCGGAAATCAGGAACAGGCGGTCGCCGCGTTCCATGGGCTCCAGCCCGCGGTCGACGAGCGTGACGGATCGGTTCGAGCAGGTGGCGGTCTTGCCATCCTCCGAGGCGAGCGACCAACGGTAAAGAGGCTTGCCCGAGACGAGGTTGGCGATGCGCAGCGGCTCGAGAGCGCAAGAGAAGGCCAGGTGCGAGAAATTCTCGATGAGCAGAAAGACGTAGTGCGTCGTCTGGGTCATGGCCTTGCGCCGGAAAACTGGGGGCGCCACCGTGGCGCCCCCATGAAGGTCGTATCAGTTGGCCGCAGCGCGAGCGGCTTCAAGCCAGCTGTCGTATTCGGCCTGGTGCGCGGCAATCCATTCGGCGACGTGACCGTCGATGGCGTCCGAGCTGTCCTCGCCGTCGGCGATCTTCTTGTTCTGCGCCGAGATGTCGTTGATGTCGATCTTGGCGAGTTCGAACAGCTTGGCCGCCGCGGGGTTCTCCGCGAGGAAGTCGTTGCGGGCGACGACGCCGATGCTGTCGACCGCGAACCCGAGTTCCTTGCCGTCGAAGCTCGTCACGCCGGTGGCGCCATCAGGCAGCGACGAATAGGGAACCGAGAGCCACTCGACGTCCTGGCCGGGAACCATCGCGCCCGAGACCCAGTACGGGGTCCAGGTGTAGTAGAGGATCGGCTCGCCGCCCTGGTGGCGGGCGATCGTGTCGGCGATGATCGCGTTGTAGGCGCCCTGGTTGTGGGTGATCGTGTCGCGCAGGCCGAATTCCGTCAGCTGATGCTCGATCACGCGCTCGCAGCCCCAGCCCGGAGCGCAGCCGGCGAGGTCCGCCTTGCCGTCACCGTCCGCGTCGAACTTCGCGGCATTCGCCGGGTCCTTGAGGTCGCCGAGGTTCTGGATGCCAGCCTCGTAGCTCGCCTTGTCGACGAGGTAGCCCTGAAGGGCGCCGTCGATGAGGCTGCCGACCTTCGTCATCACGGCGTCACCGCCGGACTCTTGGTAGAAGGCGTCGTGGAGCGTGCGCCAGCTTACCGCGGTGAAGTCGCCGTCGCCCGCGCCGACGGCGAGGTGGATGGTCTGGTATTCGACTTCCTGCGGGTCTGCGACCGTGTAGCCGAGATCCTCGAGGGCCCGGAACAGGACGCGGTGCTGGAAGATCTCTTCCAGAGCGGGTGCCATGACGGGGCGTACGGTGACGCCTTCGCCGGGCTTTTCGTTGGCCAGGAGCGGCGTCGCGGCGAGCGACAGCGCCAGGGCCGATGCGATGGTGAAGTGCTTCATTCCCAGTTCTCCAAGTTGGACTGTGAGTTTCGGGCGCTTAAGCGCGCCCTTTGGTCAGGCGCACAACCAGTCCCACCGGACCGGCCTGCCACCAATGGCGATGACCGCGTTCCCGGCCAGAGCGGCCGAGCCCTTGCGTGATGCGGTCCAGAACGATTGCGAGGATGACGATGCCCAGGCCGCCGACGATGGCCTTCCCGGCGTCTAGCCGGCCCATCGCGCGGAGCACCTCGTTACCGAGGCCCTTGACCGAGATCATCGAGGCGATCACGACCATCGACAGCGAGAGCATGATGGTCTGGTTGAGGCCGGCGAGGATCGTCGGGGTCGCGAGCGGCAGTTCGACCTTGAACATGATCTGGTTCGGCGTGGCGCCGAAGGCACGCGCGGCCTCGACCACGCCCGGGTTCACGCCCCGGATGCCGAGCGACGTCAGGCGCACCAGCGGCGGCAGCGCGAAGATGATCGTCACGATCACGCCAGAGACGTTGCCGATCCCCACGAGCATGACGACTGGAACGAGATAGACGAAGGCCGGAATGGTCTGCATCGTATCGAGAACCGGGCGGATCGCAGCCTCGAACCGGTCGCTCTTGCCGGCGATGACGCCGAGCGGCAGGCCGATGACCACGCAGAGAATCACGGACGAGATCACGATGGCGAGCGTCGTCATCGCGAGAGACCAGGCCGCCGGGTCAAGGAAGCCAAGTGCCACGAGACAGCCCGCGACAATGAGCGCGACGCGGCGGCCGGCCGCCTGCCAGGCGATCAGGACGAGAAGGATCAGCATGATGACCGGCGGCACCGCCTGAAGCGCAGATTCGATCGCCGAGATCATGCCGTCGAAGAAGCCCTTGATCGGCTGAATGGTGTCGCGGTTGGCGATTGCCCATTGCTTGACGCCATCGGTGCGGCCATCGATGTCGAGGTCGACCGAGGTGAACGGGTTGAGCCAGTCGAAAGTCTTTTCTTCGGCCATCACGCGGCCCCCATTGCTGCGGAGGCGGTTTCTTCGCGCCCCTGGATGCCGCGCAGAAGCGCCTTCTTGGTTACGACGCCGACGTTCGCCCCATCGGCCTGGACCAGGATCGGATGATCCGTGCCGATCGCGAGGTCGACGAGCGTGTTCAGCTTGTCTTCCGGACGCGCCACCGGCCAATCCGCCGGGTCGGCGCCGCCGTTGGCCTGCTGGTACTGCGCGAAGGGCTGCATGACGCGGGCCGCGGTCACCAGATCGAGCTTCGAGATACCCGCGACGAAGTCGGCGACGTAGTCGTCGGCCGGTTCGGTCACGATCTCTTCGGGTGTGCCGATCTGCACGAGCACGCCGTCCTTCATGATCGCGATGCGGTCGCCGATGCGGATCGCCTCGTCGAGGTCATGCGTGATGAAGACCGTTGTCTTGTGAAGCTCTGCCGAGAGCTTCATGAACGTTTCCTGCAACTGCCGACGGATCAGCGGGTCGAGCGCCGAGAAGGGCTCGTCCATCAGCAGGATGGTCGGATCAGCGGCGATGGCGCGGGCGAGACCCACGCGTTGCTGCATGCCGCCCGAAAGCTCGTCGGGATACTTCTGCTCCCAGCCGGAAAGGTCGACGGCCTCGATGGCGTGCTGGGCGACGGCCCGACGCTTCTCTTCCGGAATCCCGCGGACCTCGAGCGAGAAGACGACGTTGTCGCGCACCGTCCTGTGTGGCATCAGCGCCATGCTCTGGAAGACCATCCCGATCTTCTCGGCCCGGAGCGCGCGCAGTTCCTTCGGGGACATTGCGTTCACGTTCTGGCCTTCGATGAAGACACTGCCCGCGGTCGGCTCGATGAGCCGGTTGATGTGACGGATCAGCGTCGACTTGCCCGAACCGGACAGGCCCATGATGCAGAAGATCTCGCCGCGTCCGACGCTGAAGCTCGCGTCCCTCACACCGACGACACAGTCGAACCGGTCGCGAATCTCGCTCTTGGAAAGTCCCTGGCTGCGCACGGCCTCCATGGCCTGGCGCGATTTCTCCCCAAAGATCTTCCAGATGCCATCACACCTGATGACAGCCTCTGCAGGTGCCTTTGACATACGCCCCCCTATTCTGCGCTCCTCCTGAGAGCGGGTAGGAACCATATATTGTTCTTGTAGACAACATGTATTTTATGGTAGCGCAACCATTGTAGACAATATGTATTTTTTGAGACTACAAATATCGCAGGTTACCTGATTGCGACCGTTCCGGACGGAACGGCGACAGGTTGGAGAAAAATCGTGAGCGAAAACAGCAAGAGCCGGAAGCTGCGGTGCCTTGAGGATCTGCGTCGCCGGATCCTCACGCAGGAGCTTGAGCCGGGCGAGTACCTCGACGAAACCGAGATCTCCGAAGCTTACGAGATCTCGCGCCCGCCGCTCCGCGAATTACTGCGGCAGCTCGCCGGCGAAGGCTATGTCGTGCTTCACGAAAACCGGGGCGCGCAGGTCGCGCCAATGACCCACAAGACCCTGCGGAACTTCTTCGTTGCCGCGCCAATGATTTACGCGGCGGTGACGAAGCTTGCCGCCGAACATGCCACCCCGGCGCAGATCATGCGGCTGAAGGATGCGCAACTCCTGTTCCGCGCTGCGATTCGCGACGGCGACGCGGCCGACCGCGCACTGGCGAACGAACGGTTCCATGCGATCATCGGAGAGATGGCGGACAACGAGTTCCTTTTGCCGAGCCTGCGCCGCCTGCTCATCGACCACACGCGAATCGGCATGACCTTCTACAGCCCGCGCAATCCGCGCACGGCGGAGCAGAGAGATCTGGCCGCCGACCAGCATGACCAGTTCATCGCGCTGATCGAGGCCGGCGACGCGGAAGCGGCCGCCAACCTCGCGATCGCGCATTGGGAACTTTCGCGTGCCGAGATCGAGAGTTTCGTCACGCCCGCCAGCATCGACATACCGCTGGGCCCCGCACCGGCCAGCCAAGCCACTTGAGGAGCTTCATGAAGTTCGAGGGAATCTACACCCCCGTCATCACGCCACACGGGGATGACGGCAACATCGACCACGATGGCTTCGCGGCCATGGTGGACTACCTGGTCACGTCCGGCGTCCACGGCATCATCGTGGGCGGTTCCACGGGCGAATACTACGCCCAGTCGCTTGAGGAGCGCGCGGAACTCGTCCGGGCGGCGAAGGAGGTGATCGGCGGTCGCACATCCCTCATCGTCGGCACCGGAGCGATCCGGCAGGAGGATTCGATCCGCATGGCCGAGACGGCGGCCACGATCGGCGCCGACGCGATCCTCGTGGGCTCGCCCCCCTATTCCGTGCCGACCGAACGGGAAAACGCGCTGAACGCGCTGGCGATCGACCGCGCGGCCGACCTGCCGATCATGCTCTACAACTATCCTGGCCGGATGTGCGTGAACATGGGCGAGGAGTTCCTAGACCGCGTAGGCCGGAGCCGGAATTTCTGCGCGATCAAGGAAAGCTCGGGCGACATCAACCGGGTCCACCTGCTGGCGCGCGACTATCCGCATATCCAGATGTCCTGCGGCATGGACGACCAGGCGCTGGAGTTCTTCGCCTGGGGCGCGCGGAGCTGGGTCTGCGGCGGGTCGAACTTCCTGCCCGCCGAGCACATCGCCCTTTACCGCGCCTGCGCCGTCGAGGGCAATTTCGACAAGGGCCGCCGGATCATGTCGGCCATGATGCCGCTCATGAGGGTCCTGGAACAGGGCGGCAAGTTCATCCAGTGCATCAAGCATGGCTGCGAGATGGCCGGTTTCCACGCCGGTCCGCCGCGCCCGCCGCTGAAGGCACTCAACAAGGACGACAAGAGGCAGCTTGAACAGGTCGTGCGGGTGCTGAAGCGCACCGTGGCCGAGATCGAAGCGGGGGCATGAGCATGAGCGACCTACTGACAACCGAAGAATACAAGGCCATCGCCGCCGGGCTGAACCCGCCGACACAGGCATTCGTCGACGGCAGCTTCCGTCCCGCGAAGTCGGGCAAGACCTTCGACACGATCAACCCCGCGACCGGCGAAGTGCTGGCCAAGGTCGCCGCCTGCGGCGCGGAGGATGTCGACTTCGCGGTCGAGAAGGCCCGCGACGCGTTCGAGGACGGACGCTGGTCGCGGCTCCATCCGGGCGAACGCAAGGCGGTGCTGATCCGTCTCGCGAAGCTCATCAAGCGCAATGCGCGCGAACTCGCCGTGATGGAAAGCCTCGACAGCGGCAAGACCATCTATGACTGCGAGACGGTGGACGTGCCGGAGACGATCCACTGCCTGAAGTGGCACGCCGAGCTCATCGACAAGATCTACGACCAGGTCTCGCCCGCCTCCGACAACCACATCGCGATGATCGTGCGCGAGCCCGTTGGCGTCGTCGGCCTCGTGCTGCCGTGGAACTTCCCGCTCCTCATGCTGGCCTGGAAGATCGGCCCGGCGCTGGCCGCCGGGTGTTCGCTCATCGTCAAGCCGGCGGAAGAGACTTCGCTCACCGCGCTCCGCATCGCGGAACTCGCGATGGAAGCCGGCGTCCCGGCAGGTGTCTTCAACGTTCTCCCCGGTTCTGGTCCGGACGTGGGCGAGCCGCTCGGCCGCCATATGGACGTCGACATGATCTCCTTCACCGGATCGACGGAGACGGGCCGGCGCTTCCTGCGCTACGCCTCGGAATCGAACCTGAAGGAAGTGACGCTGGAGATGGGCGGCAAGAACCCCGCCGTCGTCCTCGACGATGCCGAGAACCTCGACCGTGTCGCGGCGCATGTCGTAAACGGGGCCTTCTGGAACATGGGCGAGAACTGCTCCGCCTCGTCGCGGCTCATCGTGCAGAAGGGCGTGAAGGATGACCTGCTGAAGCGCATCCTGGCCCATGCCCGCGAATGGCCGGTCGGCGACCCGCTCGACCCCGTGAACCGGGTCGGCGCGCTCGTGTCGAAGGCGCATTACGACAAGGTCTGCTCCTACCTGGACAAGGGCCAGAAGGTGCTGATGGGCGGCAGCGCGAAGGACGGCTTCGTGGAACCGACCATACTCGATGTGACCGACCGCGACGCGGCGCAGGCGCGCGAGGAGATCTTCGGCCCGGTCCTGTCGGTCCTGACCGTCGACAGCTTCGACGAGGCCATCGCCGTCGCGAACGACACCGAATACGGGCTGGCCGCGTCGATCTTCACCTCGAACGTCAAGCGCGCCATCCGCGGGGCCCGAGCCATCCGCGCCGGCACGGTGACCGTGAACAGCTTCGGCGAGGGCGACATCTCGACCCCGTTCGGGGGCTTCAAGGCCTCGGGCTTCGGCGGGCGCGACAACGGCATCCACGCGCATGACCAGTACACGCAGATCAAGACGATCTGGGTGGACCTCAGCGACGACGCGGACGAGGCCGTGAATTGACGACCCACAAAGCGCGAAGACTGCCCGTCCATCGCGGCCCCGCCGCATGGAGCGCGATCCTGCCCGGGCAGGACGCGCCTGAGCCGCTGACGGAGAGCGTGACGGCGGACTTCGCCGTCGTGGGCGGCGGTTTCGCCGGCCTGTCCGCCGCGCGGCGGCTCATGGAGCTTCATCCGGGCAGCCGCATCGTGGTGCTCGAGGCCGGCCTGCTCGCGGAAGGTGCCGCGGGCCGGAACTCCGGGTTCATGATCGACCTACCCCACGACCTGTCCTCCGACGACTACGCCGGACAAGGGGCCGACAGCGACCGCGAGATGATCGCGCTCAACCGAAAAGCCATCGCCTTCGCAAGGGAGGCGGTGGCCGACTACGAGATCGACCCCGCCTATTTCGACCCCTGTGGCAAGGTGAACGGCGCGGCGAGCGACGCGGGGCACGCGCATAACGAAAGCTATGCGGCGCACCTGACGAGGCTCGGCGAAACGAACGAGACGCTTGACGGCCAGGCGATGCACGAGCTGACCGGCAGCCGCCACTACATGTCCGGGCTCTACACGCCGGGCACCGTGATGCTGCAACCGGCGGGTTATATCCGCGCGCTCGGTCGCGGCCTCAAGCGCGACGGCATCCGTATCTGCGAGAACTCGCCGGTGTCGGAGATCGCGGGCAGCGGGACCGATTGGGTGCTGACGACCCGGCAGGGCCGCGTCACTGCCGGCAAGGTGATCCTTGCAAACAACGGCCACCTGGAAAGCTTCGGCTTCGCAAAGCGGCGGCTGATGCACATCTTCCTCTACGCGTCGATGACGGTCGATCTGGACGCCGGCGCGCTGAAGAAGCTCGGCGGTGCGCCGCGCTGGGGCATCACGCCGTCCGACCCGATGGGCACCACCATGCGCCGGATCGGCACGGCGCAGGGCGGCAACCGGATCATCACCCGCACCTGCGCGACGTTCCTTCCCGGGATGGAACCCAGCGACTCCATGCTGGACCGGGCCGCGCGCGTCCACCGCCAGAAATTCGCCGACCGCTTCCCGGCTCTGGCCGGCGTCCGGATGGAATACAGCTGGGCCGGGCACCTCTGCCTCAGCCGCAACGGCGTGTCGGTGATGCGTGAACTGGAAAGCGGGCTCTATGCGGCCTGCTGCCAGAACGGCCTCGGCACCGCGCGCGGAACCTTGACCGGGATCGGAGCGGCGGAACTGGCGAGCGGCGTGAGCTCGGCCATCACCGCGCATTTCACCCGCGAGGCGGAGCCGACGAAGCTTCCGCCGAAGCCCTTCGCCGAGATCGGCGCAAACGCCTATCTGCGCTGGAAGGAATGGCGGGCCGGGAAGGAATGAGGAGACGCGCGGACGGCGCTCCTTGTCCCGTCCGCGCGTTTCTCTCGGCCGGGGATCGTCCGGTCTTGGGGTCTTTCCGGGACGCCTTGCGCGACGGACCGGGCATCGGTACGTCATCGGCATGCTTGTTCTCGAGAACATCATCAGTGACCGCGGATCGAAATACGCGGTTTCGGGAGGTCCCTGCGCTTCCGAGGAGGAGGCGAAGGCGTTCCTGGTCAAACTCAAGCGCAAGAAGAAGTTCGCGAAGGCCACCCACAATACCTGGGGACTTCTGACCGATCAGGGACCGTTGAAGGACGACGATGGCGAAAGCGGCGCCGGGATCGTGATCCTGCGCATGCTGGAACGCGAGAACCTGCGGAACCAGATCGTGGTCGTGACCCGCTGGTATGGCGGCAAGCACCTGGGCGGTGACCGGTTCCGCCACGTCCAGAACGCCGTGCGAATGTATATCGACCGGTTGCGGACCGATCAGGGCCAAGCCAACCCCTGACGCTTCCGCGCCGACGCTGCCGCTGCCGCAGGCAGAGGCGGGCCTCGCCGCGGGGTTCCGCAACTCCCGCAGCCGTGGTCAGACCCGTGGCCCGGGCTACGTCAATGCGTTTTTTTCTTCGCGCAGCGATTCCGCCGACCGCTGAACGTCTTCGGCAATCTGCAGGAGCTGTTCTGCCAAGGGGCTCGTCTTCCGCCAGATCATGCCAATCGTTCGCGATGGCTGGGGGTCCCTGAAATGCGCGACCGAGACGGAGGCGGACCGCGTCTCGACCGCCACGGCCATTTCCGGGATCAAGGTGACGCCGATGCCCGCCCCGACCATCTGCACCAGCGTGGACAGAGAGCTTCCGTCCAGCAATTCCCGTGGCTTCGTCGTATGCATGTTGCAGAACGAAAGCGCCTGGTCCCGGAAACAGTGCCCTTCTTCCAGAAGCAGCAACCTCATTTCCCGCAGCATTTCCCGATTGGGCACGGGTTTGCCTTCGTCCTCCCCCGGCCGGACCAGGACGAAGTTCTCCGAGAAAAGCGCGACCTCGGTCAGGGACGGCTCGGAAACCGGCAGGGCGACGATCGCGGTGTCGAGGCGGCCCTCCTCCAACTCCCGGATCAGCTTGGGCGTCACGGTTTCGCGAACGTTCAGGTCGAGACCGTCGTGGATTCGGGTCAGATCGCCGATCAACTTCGGCAAGAGATAAGGCGCGACCGTCGGAATCACACCGATCCTCAGCCGCCCGACCAGCCGATCCCGCGAGGCGCGGGCCAGGTCCTCTAGCTCGTCCACCGCGCGCAGGACATCGCGAACACGGGAGGAAAACTCTTCTCCGAAGCCGGTCAGCCGCACCTGTCTTGCGCTTCGCTCGAACAGCGCCGTGCCGAGCGATTCCTCCAACTCCTTGATCTGCATCGACAGGGCAGGCTGCGAAATCGCACAAGCATCGGCCGCGCGTCCGAAATGGCCTTGCCGGGCCAACGCCTCGAAGTAACGAAGCTGTTTGAGCGTCAGGTTTGTCATAAGAAAAATCTATCACACCGATCAGCAAATCCAACTTAAACTAATTGACCGGCTTTGCTAGACATCTCCCAGAGAAGTCGAGGAGTAACCAGTGTCGCATCCGCCCCGCGTCACGATCACCAACGGCAAACCTGTCATGAGGTTGCGGAAAGCTGGCGCGAACCGCCCGATTCTGCTTAATTGCGGACACCTTCCAGCGTGGCCAGGAAGGGCTGTGGCCATGGGGGCGTTACACTTGTCTGGCAACTCGTCACCGCGCTGGTCATAGGCCGGACCGCCTCTTGGGGCGCTCGTGGTTCTTGTCCACGCAGCAGTTCACTGAACGCATCCACGATCGGAGATAAAAATGGACGGAAACGATATGGACAAAGCCGGCAAGTGCCCGGTGATGCACGGGATTCGCCCGAATGCCATCTTCGGTGGCCGGTCGAACCGCGACTGGTGGCCGAACCAGCTCAACCTCAGGATCCTGCACCAGAACACCGCCCTGTCGAACCCGATGGGCGGGGCATTCAACTATGCCGAGGAGTTCAAGAAGCTCGACCTCAAGGCTCTGAAGAAGGACCTCTATGCGCTGATGACGGATTCGCAGGAGTGGTGGCCGGCCGATTATGGCCACTATGGTCCGCTCTTCATCCGCATGGCCTGGCACAGCGCCGGCACCTACCGCACCGGCGACGGCCGCGGCGGCGCGTCTTCGGGCACGCAGCGCTTCGCGCCGCTGAACAGCTGGCCGGACAACGTGAACCTCGACAAGGCGCGCCGGCTCCTCTGGCCTATCAAGCAGAAGTACGGCAACCAGATCTCCTGGGCCGACCTCATGATCCTCGCGGGCAACTGCGCCATCGAATCGATGGGCGGCAAGACCTTCGGCTTCGCCGGCGGCCGCGAAGACGTGTGGGAACCCGAAGATGACATCTACTGGGGTGCCGAGGACAGCTGGCTGGGTGACAAGCGCTACAGCGGCGAGCGTGACCTGGAGAACCCGCTGGCCGCAGTGCAGATGGGTCTGATCTACGTGAACCCGGAAGGCCCGAACGGCAATCCGGACCCGGTCGCATCGGGCCGCGACGTCCGCGAAACATTCGGGCGCATGGCGATGAACGACGAAGAGACCGTCGCCCTGGTCGCCGGCGGCCACACCTTCGGCAAGTGCCACGGCGCGGGCGACGCCGCGCTCGTCGGCCCGGAACCGGAAGCGGCCCCGCTTCAGGAAATGGGCTTCGGCTGGAACAGCAGCTTTGGCACCGGCAAGGGTGGCGACACGATCAGCAGCGGCATCGAAGGCGCGTGGAAGCCGAACCCGACGACTTGGGACATGGGCTACCTCAAGGTCCTGTTCAAATACGAATGGGAACTGGTGAAGAGCCCGGCGGGCGCGCACCAGTGGCTTGCCAAGGACGTGGACGATGAAGACATGGTCGTCGATGCCCATGACCCGTCCAAGAAGCACCGGCCGATGATGACCACGGCCGACCTGTCTATGCGCTTCGACCCGATCTACGGGCCGATTTCGAAGCGTTACCTCGAGAACCCCGAGGAATTCGCCGACGCCTTCGCGCGGGCCTGGTTCAAGCTGACCCACCGCGACATGGGGCCGAAGTCGCGCTACCTCGGCGCCGAGGTGCCGGCCGAAGACCTGCTCTGGCAGGACCCGATTCCGGAGGTCGATCACGCCCTGATCGACGCCGGGGACATTGCGGACCTCAAGGCGAAGATCCTCGCCTCGGGCCTGTCGATCCCGGAACTCGTCTCGACCGCCTGGGCATCGGCCTCGACCTTCCGCGGCTCGGACAAGCGCGGCGGGGCGAACGGTGCGCGCATCCGTCTCGCGCCGCAGAAGGACTGGGAAGTCAACCAGCCCGAGCAGCTGGCGAAGGTCCTCGAAACGCTCGGGGGCATCCAGACGGCATTCAACGACGCGGCGATCGGCGGCAAGAAGGTTTCGCTCGCCGACCTGATCGTCCTCGGTGGCTGCGCTGCCGTGGAGCAGGCCGCCAGGAACGCCGGCCATGACCTGGAGGTTCCGTTCACGCCCGGCCGCATGGACGCTTCGGCCGAGCAGACCGACGTCGAGGCATTCGATGTTCTCGAACCCATCGCAGACGGCTTCCGCAATTACAGGAAGGGTGACTACTCCATTTCGACGGAGGAGCTCCTCGTCGACAAGGCGCAACTCATGACGCTGACCGCGCCCGAGATGACGGTGCTCATCGGCGGCATGCGCGCGCTGAATGCGAACTTCGGCCAGGCCCAGCACGGCGTCCTCACCAAGCGTCCCGAGGCGCTGACGACCGACTTCTTCGTGAACATCCTGGACATGGGCACGGCCTGGAAGCCGGTCTCGGAAGCCGAGGACGTGTTCGAAGGGCGCGACCGGGCAACCGGCGAAGTGAAGTGGACCGGCACGCGTGTCGACCTCGTCTTCGGCTCGAACTCGCAGCTTCGGGCGCTTTCCGAAGTCTACGCGCAGGACGACTCGCAGAAGAAGTTCGTGAACGACTTCGTGGCCGCCTGGAACAAGGTGATGAACCTCGACCGGTTCGACCTGGGCTGATCGCAACCAGGGCGGACCGCAGTCGGCAACGTCTGCGGCCGCCGGCGACCAGGCAAAGCGCTAGAAAAGAAAACGGGGCCCGTCGGGCCCCGTTTCCTTTTTTGCAGCGCAGGCGACACCCCCTCAGGGCAGGCTGAGTTTCGACATCCGCCCGCCGTCGACCGTCCAGACCTGCCCGGTGACGAAACCCGCTTCGCCGGAGGCGAGCCACGCGACCAGAGCGGCGACCTCCTCCGGCCTGCCGGTGCGGCCGACGGGGTGGATGCGGCCGATCTCGCGGCGGAAAGCCACCGGGTCGGGCATGCTTTCGATGAAGTCGACGTTCAGCTCCGTGTCAATCCAGCCAGGCGCGACCGCGTTGCAGCGGATGCCTTCGGCGCCGTGATCCACGGCAACCGCGCGCGTAAGCCCGTGCAGGCCCGCCTTCGAGGCGCAATAGGCCGCATGGGTCGGGTTGGATCCCAGCCCCTCGATCGAGCCGATGTTGACGATGGAACCGCGCGTCGTGCGCAGGTGCGGCAGCGCGGCCCGGATCAGGAGGAACGGCGAGGTGAGGTTCACCCGCATCGTCTGTTCCCAATCGGCGAGGGACATGTCCTCCACCCGCGCCTCACGCATCATGCCGGCATTGTTCACCAGAACGTCGAGACGGCCGGCCTTGGAGATCACCTCGGCGACGACGCGGTCCGCGCTTTCGGGATCGGCGAAATCCGCCTCGATCCCCTCGAATGCCTCGTCGCTCCCGCGCTGCGCCGTGAAGACGCGCGCGCCCTCGCTACGGAGCCGTTCCGCGATGGCCCGGCCGATGCCGCTGCGCCCCCCGGTGACGAGCGCAACCTTGTCCTGGAACCGGCTCATGCGACGGCCTTCGCGCCGTTCACCTCGACGAGCGCGCCGCACATGTAGCGCGCCTGATCGGAGGCGAGGAAAAGCGCCACGTCGGCGATGTCTTCGGGCCGCGCGATGCGGCCCAGGGGAACGGTCTTGTCGAGGTCGGCGATCGCCGTCGCCGGATCGAAGCCGCGCACGGCGAAGCCGGTGCGAAGCATCGGGGTGTCGACCTCGTTCGGGCAGACCGCGTTGACTCGGATGCCCTGATGGGCGTGATCGCGTCCCATGCACTGCGTGAGCGAGGCGATGGCGGCCTTGGTCATGCAGTAGACCGCGTGGCCCGGGCCCGGATAGACGCCCCAGCACGAGGCGGTATTGACGATCGCGCCACCGCCCGCCGCCGCCATGATCGGGATCGCGGCGCGGGAGAGACGGAAGGGCGCCTCGACGTTGACGGCGAGAGAGATGCGGTAGTCGTCATCGCTCGTCGCGGTCACCGGCCCCCGCCGCATGATGCCCGCGTTGTTGAAGAGCATGTCGAGACCGCCCAGCGCGGCCCGCGCAGCTTCCGGCAGAGCGTCGGCGTAGGCCGCGTCCGTCAGGTCTCCGGGCAGGTGCGCCTCTGCTTCGATGCCGCTCACGTCGCGGTCGGCGGCGGCGACCTTCGCGCCTTCGGCCCGAAGCATTCGCACGATCGCTGCGCCGATGCCGCCGGCGGCGCCGGTCACGAGGGCGGTCTTTCCGGTGAATCTGTTCATGGTCTTTCCTTAAGAATAGGAGGCGAGTGGTGCACCGAGGCGCGTTTCGTCGGGGACGACGCCGAGACCCGGCCCGTCGGGGAGCTTGATGTGACCGCCTTCGATCCGGATTCCGTTCTCCGGATCGAAATGCCCATCGATGTACGGTTGGGCGAGCCAGACCCCTTCGTTGAGCCGGGGTTGGACCGTGGCGCCGATATGGGTGCAGGCCGCGGCGATGATATCGCCACCCCAGGCGTCGTCACAGGTATGGGGCATGGACCGCGCCTCGCAGATGTCGCGGAACGTGGCCATCGCATGCAAGCCGCCGATGCGGGTGACCTTCATCCCGAACCCGTCGCAGAGCCCCGCGCCCACCACGCGCAGCACGGTGGCGATATCCTCGCCATTCTCGTCGATGTATATCGCGTGCTGCAGCTGGCCGCGGATCGCCGCGATTTCCTCGATCGTGTTGCAGGGCTGTTCCATGATGAAGGGAATGTCGGGGCATTCGCGGCTAAGCCGCAATGCGTCACGGGTCGTCAGGCCGCGGTTGCAGTCAACGGCAAGGCGCATCCTGGTCCCGACCCGTTCCCAGACCTTGCGCACCACTTCGATATCGATCTCGACCGGGCGGCGGCCGCCGACCTTGACCTGCATGCGAGGATAACCCTCGGCGGCCTTTTCGGCGGCGATGCGGGCGATGTCGTCCGGCTCGCCAACGCCACTGGCATAGTAGGACGGCACCCGGTCCGTGACCGCCCCGCCGAGAAGATCGGCAACGCGCACGCCGTAATGCTTGCCCATCAGGTCATGCAGCGCGATGTCGATGGCCGCCTTCGCATATCGATGGCCGTTGAGCAGGCTGTCCATACGGCGACGCATGACAAGCGGTTGCAGCGGGTTTTCTCCGATCAGGCCCTGGGCCATCTCGGCCAGCGCCGCACGTGCGCCAGAGGCGTGGTGGGGCTGGTAGGTCGGACCGACGGGGCAAGTCTCTCCCCATCCGACAAGGCCGGTGTCGCTGACGATCTTCACCAAGGTGGTGTCGAGCGACCAGACCTCGGCATTGGCCATCTTGTAGGGGCCGTTCTTGACCGGGAGGTCATGGGAATAAACGTGGACTTCGGCGATCTTCACGGATGCCTCTGGAGAAAGGAATCTCAGTAGTCAGTGTTCAGCGCGTCGACCGCCGGGATCTCTCGCTCGCGTCGGGCGATGTAGTCGCGCAGCGCCTCGTCGATGCCTTCGTCGAGCTTCGGCTCCTCGTATTCCCGCAGGAGCTTCTTCGCGTATTGGAGGGCGCGCTCCGTGATCTCGAGCGCACCTTCGGCCTGCCACTGCTCGATGGAGTTGTTGTCGAAGAGCTTCGGCATGAAGAAGGCGCGTTCGAAGTTGGCCTGGGTGTGCGGGTGGCCCAGGTAGTGCCCCCCCGGGCCGATGTCGCGCACTGCCGCGAGCCCTTCTTCGAAGTCGTCCCAGCGGATGCCCTCGGCCATGCGGTAGCCCATCGCGCACATCTCGGCATCCACCACGAACTTCGCCACCGAGCAGTGCATCCCGGCCTCGTTCCAGCCGGCCGAGTGCCAGATGTAGTTGGCGCCCGCGTGCAGGACCGCGTTCATCGTCATGGCGCTTTCATAACCGGCTTGCGCGTCGAAGGTCTTCGCGCCGCCGAGGTTGTTCGACGTCCGCCACGGCACGCCGTAGAACCGCGCCATCTGGCCGATCATGTAGTTCATCAGGCTGATCTCGGGCGTCCCCGCCATCGGTGCGCCGGACTTCATGCTGACGGTCGAAAGGTAGTGACCGTAGATCGCCGGGCAGCCCTTGCGGATGACCTGCGTGTAGGCGAGCGCCGAAAGCGCCTCGGCGTTGAGCTGCGCGACGGCGGGCGCGACGGAGGCCGGCGTGTTCGCGCCGCCGAGAACGAAGGGCGAGCACAGGACGGGCTGGTTCCTGCGGCAGAACGCACGCATTGCCGAAAGCATCGTCTCGTCCCAGACCAGCGGCGAGTTGCCGTTGCAGTTGCCGGTGACGACCGGGGTCGCTTCCATCACGTCGCGGCCGAAGAGGATCTCGCACATGTCCATCACGTCCTCGGCGTTCTTGCCCGAGGTGGTCATGCCCATGAATGTCTTGTCGGAATATTTCATCGACGAATAGGTGATGTGCAGGTGCCGGTGGCTCACCTTCATGTCCATCGGCTCGACGATGTGGTGCGCCGTCGAGTGCAGCGCCGGCGACATGTGCGAGAGCTTGTGGAACATGTTGAGGTCGGCGACCGTGGGCCAGCGGCGCACGTCATCGAGGTCGCGCAGGAACGGCGCGCCGGTCATCGGCACGAAGATCGAGTGCTTGCCGCCGAACGGAAGGCTGCGTTCAACGTTGCGGGCGCGGTAGGTCCAGCCGGAAGGGATCGACGCGATCAGTTCCCGCACCAGCCCCCGATCCAGATGCACGGTTTCGCCGCGCACGTCGGCGCCTGCCCGCCGCCAGTCCTCAAGCGCGATCTCGTCACGGAAAACGACGCCGACATCCTCGAGGATCGCCATCGAGGCATCGTCGATCCGCGCCACCTGCTCTTCGTCCATCATCTCGCACAGCGGCAGATTCCGTTCCAGCGCGGGCAGCATCCCGAAATCGGGAGCGGCGCGCATTGCCCGCCGCGCGCCACGGCCTCCGGCTCTGACCTTGCGTTCGACGGCGTCCATGATCGCACTCCTAGACTCGGGTTTTCCTGGCACGAGAAATTCCCGTTCCCGGCCAGCCCTACAGTCATTTCTGCGAAGCGATCGCGCCAAAATGCGACCTCGCGCACGGCGCAGGGCTTGATCGGAGACTGCGGCCAGCCGGCAGGTGGCCGTCAGTCCAGCAGCCCGCGGACGCGCGAGACGCACCTGACCAGGAAATCCTCCCGGGCCGCCGGGCCCGTCCCGCGCGCGGGAACCTCGAGCGCGAGGTCGGGCGCGCCCGGCAGGGCGGCCAGCGACTCGGACAGGGGAAGCGCGCCGTCGCCGGGAACCAACCTTCCGCCGCGGGCTTCCGCGATGATGTCGCCCTCCAGCTTCGCGGTCGCGTCGCAGACCTGAACGAGATCGACGAGCCCTTCCGAAAGTGCCGCCACGTCCTCGACAGTGCCGCCAGAGCGGAAGAGGTGCAACAGGTCGATCAGGACCCGGCCATTCGCGCGACCTGCGCCTTCGACCACCTCGCGCGCATCGTGGATCGTCGCGGTGTGGCGCCATTTCATGAATTCGAGGTGCACCTTGAGCCCCCGGGCTTGGGCCATGTCGCAAACCGTCCCGAAGCGGTCCACGAGGAGGTTCCTGTCGGCGATGTCGCCGGTCACGATCATCCCGGTCGCGCCAAGGTCGGCGGCCACGTCGAGAAGCGGATCAAGCGTCGTGACGTCGAGTTCGGCCGCGAGGGGGACGAGTTCCACCTCGCTGACCGCGACACCCGTCGCGGCAATACCCTTCTTGAGGACGAAAAGTTCCGGGCTGTCCGGCGCGATCGGATAGACGGGCGTGCCGGGCGCCGCAGAGTGAAGGCGCAGGGCCACCGATGCGCAGCCGACACGCTTCGCGAGTTCCAGAAGCTTCACCGGCGGCAGGTCCAGCGCGCTCAGATGGGCGAGACCGATATTGGCTGGAATCCGGTCCATTGGGCGGCCTCAATAGGTCGCACGGCCGCCAGAGGCGTCGAAAGTGAAACCCGTGGTGAAGGAGCAGTCCGGGCCGGCGGCGAATGCGACGACGCCTGCGAGCTCCTCGATGGTCAGGAACCTCTGCATCGGGATCTTGGCCTTGCTGGCGGCTATGTGTTCCGGGGTCATTTCCTTCAAGAGGTCGGTTTCCACCATGACAGGCGCAACCGCGTTCACGGTGACCCCGGTCGTCACCAGTTCCCTCGCGAGCGACTTGGTGAACCCGATCACGCCCGCCTTGGCCGAGGCATAGGCCGCGATCCCGGGCACCCCCTCCTTGCCCGCGATGGAGGCGACGTTGACGATGCGGCCATGGCCCTCGGCCACCATTCGGGGAACGAAGGCCCGTGACACGAGGAAGACGCTGTCGAGGTTGACCGCCATGACCTTGCGCCATGTCGCGTAGTCGTAGTCGGCCACCTGCTTCACCGGACCGTTCATGCCAGCGTTGTTGACGAGGATGGACACCGCTCCGTGGGTCAGGCTCTCTTCGGTGGCGGCGGCAACGGCCGCTTCGTCGGTGACGTCGACGCGGATCATGGCGAGCGGGTCGAACCCGGCCGTGACGGGGTCGAAGGCCGCCGGCGCGATATCCCAGACGATCACGCGCGCCCCGTCATCGGCCAGCCTTCGCGCGATACCCCGGCCGAGTCCTCGCGCGCCGCCGGTGACCACTGCGATCCTGTTTTCGAGAGGACGTCTCATTCCGGTCTCCAGCATTTGCAGCGTCGGCGGCCAGATCCCGCAAATATCCTGATGGCGGCCGTTTCCATCGGGTTGCGGTCGAACTGCTTTTCGATACCGGGCGTTTTGCGTGTCAACAAGGTTGCGTTCTTGCCGGCCTGCCAGCGGCGTCTTCCATCTTCTCACCGCCCGATTGCCGTGGAATTGCTTCCCCAATAGCATCAAAGCAGCCCTGCGGGCTGATATTTGACTGGAAACGGAAGTATTGGCATGGACCGTCTCGCTTGTGACCGGATGTTCGTGGCGGTCGTGGAGACCGGCAGTTTCGCAGCCGCCGCCCAACGGCTCGGAACGAGTTCCGGGCAAGCCTCCAAGCTGGTGTCCCGCCTCGAATCCGAACTCGGCGTCAGGCTACTGAACCGCACCACACGCGCCGTCGCGACGACGGAGGTGGGCCGCGCCTATTTCAACGAGGTCCGCGCGATCCTTGAGGAATTCGACGCGCTGGACGAAAGCGTCCGCGACGCCTCGCGAACGCCGCGCGGTCGCGTCCGCCTCACCGCCCCCCTGACGTTCGGCATCCTGCAGCTGGCGGATGCGCTGAACGACTTCGCTCAGTCCTTTCCCGAGATCACGCTGGACGTCTCCTTCTCCGACCGGTTGGCGAACCTTGTCGATGAGGGTTTCGACGCGGCGATCCGGGTCGGAAGGCCTGCGGACACGAGCCTCATAGCCCGCAAGCTCTGCCCGAGCAGCATCCTCGTCGTCGCCTCCGAAGACTACCTCGCCTGGCGCGGCACGCCGTCCGTACCAGAGGATCTGGCGGAACACGACTGCATCATCGACACCAACTTCGGCACGCCGGAACAATGGAAGTTCGTCTTTCCGGAGGGGCCGCGTTCCGTCACCGTCACTGGGCGCCTTCGTTATTCCAACGCCGAGGCGTGTCTGAGGGCGGCCGAAGCGGGGCTCGGGATCGCCCATGTGCCGGATTTCGTCGCCGCGCCGAGCCTCGGCGCGGGCCGCGTCCGGTGCCTCCTCGGCGAATACCGGGACGAACCCTACGGCATCTACGCACTCTACCCACCCGGAAGGCACCTTGCCGCAAAGGTTCGCGTGCTCGTGGACTTCCTCGCGGAACGGTTCCGGAACTCCGGCAACTGGGCGTGATCCGGGCGCACTCCTTCCAAATTGGATTTAATTACCTTCCAAGAGGCCGGATTATCATTCCTTCGCTTGTGATGCAGGTTGTCCGCGTCGGCCGGGAACGGCCCCATTTCATGCAAAGGAAACGCAAGATGACAACCTACGACCAAGCCGCGGCCGGTAGCCTCGCCCCGGCCAGCAACGTCCAATACGCGGCGCTGATCCTCCGTGTCAGCATGGGCATCCTGTTCATCGCCCATGCCTGGCTCAAGATCGCCGTCTTCACGCCGTCCGGGACGGCCGGCTATTTCGCCTCGATCGGCCTGCCAGCCCTCTTCGCCTATGTTACGATTGCGGTCGAACTGCTGGGCGGCCTCGCCCTGATCGCCGGTTTCCAGACGCGTTGGGTTTCACTCGCTCTCGTGCCGGTGCTCATCGGGGCGGCGTATTTCGGCCACGGCTCGGCCGGGTTCTTCTTCTCGAACCCGAACGGCGGGTGGGAATATCCTGCCTTCTGGGCCGTGGCCCTAGTCGTGCAGTCGCTCCTCGGCGACGGCGCCTTCGCACTTCGCAACGGGTCGGTCCGCTGAAGCGGACCGCACCCACACAAGGGAAAACCGACATGCACACCAGTTCCGCCCCCATCGAGATCGGTCGCGTCGCCCTGACGGTGAACGACATCGCGAAAGTGTCGCAGTTCTATGAAACGGTCCTCGGCCTGGCCACGATCTCCGGGGACGGCGAGACCCGGACGCTCGGCGCGGGCGGGCGCGTGCTCCTGGAGCTGCGCTCCGATCCCGCCGCGCGGGCGCGTTCGCCGCGCGAGGCGGGACTCTTCCACACCGCCTTCCTCCTGCCCGGCCGAGCGGACCTCGGCGCGTGGATCCTTCACGCCGCGGAAAAGCGCGCGCCGATCCAGGGCGCGTCGGACCACATCGTCAGCGAGGCGATCTACCTCGCTGATCCGGAAGGGAACGGGATCGAGGTCTATGCCGATCGTCCGCGCGAAGGCTGGACCGGCCCTGACGGAAAGCTCCACATGGCGACCGAACCGCTCGACCTGAAAGCGTTGGCGGCGGATGCCGAAGCGCCCTGGGCGGGCGCGCCGGAGGAAACCGTCGTGGGCCATGTGCATCTGCAGGTAGGCTCTGTTCCGGAAGCCGAATCGTTCTATGCCGGGATGCTCGGCATTCCGGTCACGACGCACTATCCCGGCGCGGCGTTCTACGGCTCGGGCGGCTATCACCACCACCTTGCCACGAATATCTGGAACAGCCGGGGCGCAGGCCCGCGCAACTACCCCTCGACGGGGCTCTCCGATCTCGAGCTTCTGGCGGACGCGGCGGAACATGCCCGGATCCTGACCCGTGTCGGCGATGGCTCGATCAGCGACCCTTGGGGCACGTCGGTCACGCTGACGAAGAAGGCCGCCTGACATCCGGCCCGGCAGGGACCGCCCCTGCCGGCCGTTTCTCACGGCCAGCCGCATCGCGGCTTACGGTAATCAAGGGGTGGGATGGTAGCGGAGGAGGGATTTGAACCCCCGACACAAGGATTATGATTCCTCTGCTCTAACCAGCTGAGCTACTCCGCCAGAGCGTCGCGTAGGTATGCGACGGGGTGAGAGGCGTCAAGTGCTTTTAGCGTCAAATCTGATAGTAGTCGCGATACCACTCGACGAATGCCCGGACACCTTCCGGAAGACGCGTCTCCGGGCGGTAGCCGGTCAGGCGCTGGAGAAGCGCGTTGTCCGCCCAGGTCGCCTCCACGTCGCCTTTCTGCATCTCCATCAGGTTCCGCTGGGCCTTGCGGCCCGTCGCGGCCTCGACCGCCTCGATGAAGTCGCCCAGCGCCACCTTCTCACCATTGCCGATGTTGACGACACGCCACGGGGCGGCGGGCGACAGGCTGTCGCCCTCGGCGATGTCACCCGGTGTCGCGGGCCGTTCCGGCACCGCGTCGATCAGGAGGGCGATCGCGCGGACGAGGTCCGTCACGTAGGTGAAGTCACGGAACATCTTGCCGTGTCCGTAGACGTCGATCGGTTTCCCGGCGAGAATCGCGCGGGTGAACTTGAAGAGCGCCATGTCGGGGCGCCCCCACGGCCCGTAGACGGTGAAGAATCGGAAGGCCGTCGTCGGTATGCCGTGGAGATGCGCATAGCTGTGGCTCAGCGCCTCCCCTGCCTTCTTGGTCGCGGCGTAGAGCGAAACCTGCGTATCGGCCTTGTCGGTCTCCCGGAACGGCATCGATTCGTTCGCCCCGTAGACCGAGGATGTCGAAGCGACGAGAAGGTGCTGCACGGCCGCCTCCCGCGCGGCCTCAAGCACGTTGAAGGTTCCTTCGACGTTGGCGGAGATATAGCTGCGCGGCGCTTCGAGGCTGTAGCGCACGCCTGCCTGCGCGGCGAGGTGGATGATGACGTCCGGGCGGAACCCCGCGACGTCGGCCAGAAGCGTTTCCGCCTCCTCCAGCCGCGCCTCCGTGGCCGAAAAGCCCGGCGACTGCATCAGGATCGCGTGGCGACGGCGCTTCAGCGTGATGTCGTAGTAGTCCGTCATCCCGTCGAAGCCGTGGACCCGCCAGCCCTGGTCCAGCAGCAACCGCGCGAGGTGGAAGCCGATGAACCCCGCCGTTCCGGTGATGTAAGCCCGCCGCATCCTGCCCTCCGCTGAAATCGCGCGGATGTTTACCGCGCGGCGCGTCACTGTCCACCCCGGCGCGGCGGGTTGACCCGTCGCCAATTCCGTTCGGCCGCGCTAGGAAGGGCCGATCCGCGGAGAGCCCGATGCAGAGACCCGACATACCCCTGACGCGTGACCTCGTGATGATCGGGGGCGGGCACACGCATGCGCTGGTCCTGCGCATGTGGGGGATGAACCCCATTCCCGGCGTACGGCTGACGCTCATCAATCCCGGGCCGACCGCGGCCTATTCGGGGATGCTGCCGGGTCTCGTCGCAGGGCATTACCGGCGCGAGGAACTGGAGATCGACCTCGTCCAGCTCGCGCGTTTCGCCGGGGCGCGGCTGATCCTCGGCCGCGCGGAGGGAATCGACCGCGCGGCGAGGACGGTTACCGTGCCCGAGCGGCCTCCGGTTGCCTATGACATCCTCTCCATCGACATCGGGATCAGCTCCGACATGCCGGAGATCCCGGGCTTCGCCGAGCATGCGGTTCCCGCGAAACCTCTCGACGCCTTCGCCGACGCCTGGGGATCTTTCGCCGAGGCGGCACGTGAAGGCACCAAGCGCGTCGCGGTGATCGGTGGCGGCGTCGCGGGGGTGGAGCTTGCGCTTGCCGCCAGGCACCGGCTCGGACCGTCGTCCGAGGTCACCGTGATCGAGGCCGAGGCCGAGGCGCTGATGCTCATCGCCCAGGGCTCGCGCAGACGCCTGATCGAGCATCTCGACAAGGCGGGCGTGACGCTTCTGACCAACGCGCCCGCCGCGCGCATTCACGCGGATTCGGTGGAACTGGCTGATGGCACGCACATCGCATCCGACTTCACGCTCGGCGCGGCCGGAACGCGCCCTCAGGACTGGCTGCGCGACACCGGCCTCGATCTCACCCAAGGCTTCGTCACCGTGGACAAGACGCTCCGCTCTCTCACCGATCCGGCGATCTTCGCGGCGGGAGACATCGCGCATCTGTCCCATGCGCCGCGCCCCAAGGCCGGCGTCTACGCCGTTCGCGAGGCGCCGTTCCTTCTTCGGAACCTGACCGTCGCGCTGACCGGGAAGGGCCGGATGCGCGGCTACAGCCCCCAACGCGACTACCTCAAGCTGATCTCGACCGGCGGCAAGGGCGCGGTCGCCGACCGCCTCGGCCTGACGCTGCATGGCGCCTGGGCCTGGCGCTGGAAGGACCGGATCGACCGCCGCTTCATGCGCATGTTCCAGTCGCTGCCCGAGATGAAGCCCACACCCCTGCCCTCGCGCGTCGCCGATGGCGTGGCCGAGGAACTCGGCAAGGGAAAGCCGCTCTGCGGGGGCTGCGGCGCGAAGGTCGGACAGGCGGATCTGAAGGCGGCACTCACGGAGCTCCCGGCGCCCTCACGTCCCGACGTCCTGACCGGCGCGGGCGATGACGCAGCGGTCCTGGCGCACGGCACCGGGCAACAGGTGATGACGACGGACCATGTGCGTGCCTTCACCGAGGATCCCTGGCTTCTCGCCCGCATCACCGCCGTTCATGCGATGGGCGACGTCTGGGCGATGGGCGCGCGGCCGCAGGCGGCGCTTGCGCAGGTGATCCTTCCGCGGATGTCGCCCGCGCTTCAGGCGCGGACCCTGGCCGAGATCATGGATGCCGCGCAACGGACCTTCGCCGGGGCCGGGGCGGATATCGTCGGCGGCCACACGAGCCTCGGGGCGGAGCTTACCGTTGGCTTCACCGTGACGGGCCTGAGCGGGAAGGCAGCCATAGGTCAGTCCGGCGCACGGCCGGGGGACGCGCTGATCCTGACGAAACCCGTTGGCACGGGCGTGATCCTCGCCGCGGAAATGGCGCGCGCAGCGTCGGGCCGCGTCGTGGCCCGCGCGCTCGCTTCGATGGCGCGTCCTCAGGACCGCGCCTCGGCGATCCTCTCCCCCCACGCACGCGCCATGACCGACCTGACGGGTTTTGGACTCGCCGGACACCTGCTGGGACTTCTCGACGCCTCAGGCGTCGCCGCCACGCTCGACCTCTGCGCCCTGCCCGTCCTCGACGGCGCGGAGGCGCTCTCCGCCGCCGGCCACGGCTCGACGCTGTTACCCGCGAACCGCGCGGCGAGCGCGCGGATGTTCTACACGGAAAGCCCGCGCGCGGACCTGCTGTTCGACCCGCAGACGGCGGGGGGGCTTCTGGCCGCGGTGCCGGGGGAAGTCGCCGATGCCCTTCTCGCCGAACTCCTCGAAGCGGGGGAACAGGCCGCCATCATCGGTCATGTCGCCGAAGGCGCGCCGTTTCTGACGATTGAGGGCTAGACCGCTTCGAAGCGCGCCGTCACGCGAGCCGCGCCACGGCCTCGACCACACGGTCGGCCGCGTCTGCGAGCGCTTCGGGCGCGAGACTGTCCACGGCCACCTCCACCTCCCGATCCGGCTCGAAGCGCGCGCGGTGGCGCGAGTAGCGCGGGTCGTAGTGGCGCAGCATCAGGTCGCGGGCCAGCGTCCTGAACTGATTGGCTTCGGCAAGGCCGAGCCATTCCTCGATCACCTCGGCGGCGTGAAGAGGGCGCAGGCGCCCGATCACCTCGGCCAGCCTTTGGCGGTCCTCGCAGAGGTCGCCGTAGGCCCGTGCGAGGTAGTCGGCCCGCGCATCGAGTGGTGCCGAAACGCGGACCCTCGGCGCCGCGCACATCGCCGCCCAAAGCTGTTTCGGCACGACGACCGAACCGATCTTGCTCGATTCCGCCTCGACGATCAGGGGGCGCGTCGGGTCGAGCGAGGCAAGTTTGATCGCCAGCCGCCCCTCGAATGCCTTTTGCGAAGGCTGCCCGCCTGGCCGCCCGCCGAAGAGCGAGCCGCGATGGTTCGCCAGTCCCTCAAGGTCGATCACCTGGTGGCCACGCGCCGCCAGGAGCGTAAGGATGTCGGTCTTCGCGGTCCCGGTATTGCCGTCCAGCACCACGACCGGCGCGGCGACCGGCCGGTTCTGCACGTGGTCCACCACCAGCTGCCGCCAGGCCTTGTAGCCGCCCTGGACCGTCTCCACCCGCCAGCCGACCTGCGCGAGGATCGTCGCGAAGGATCCGGACCGCTGCCCGCCGCGCCAGCAATAGACCAGCGGACGCCAGCCGCCGGGCTTGTCCGCCAACGGCCCTTCGAGATGCGCCGCCACGTTTTTCGCCACCAGCGCCGCGCCGATCTTGCGCGCGAGGAAGGGAGATTCCTGCTTGTAGACGGTTCCGACCCGCGCACGCTCCGCGTCATCGAGGACGGGAAGGTTTATCGCCCCGGGCAGGTGGTCTTCGGCATATTCCGAGGGCGCCCGGGCATCGATGATCGTGTCGAAGCCCAGTGCGGCAAGGTCTGCGAGGGAGGAAAGCGTGATCGCCATGCCCCCTCTTACAGCGCGCTGTCGGGCACCGGAAGGGGCGCGGCGTCACACGGGCGCGATCGCCGCCCGGGCGCTTCAGGCCCGGCGCGGAAAGGCCAGGACGTGCCGGACAGGCTTCGTCGTCAAGTCAGTATACCGAAACCGGTGCCCCGAGCGCGACGCGGTTGTAGAGGTCGATCACATGTTCGTTGACCATGCGGATGCAGCCGTTCGAGACGGACTGCCCGATGGATTGCGGCTCGATCGTGCCGTGGATGCGGACGGCGGTGTCGTGGCCGTTCTGGAACAGGTAGAGTGCCCGGGCGCCCAGAGGATTGTTCGGCCCGCCGGGCATGCCTTCGGCATATCTGGCATATGCCGCCGGGTTGCGTTCGATCATCGCGGGTGTCGGCTTCCAGCTTGGCCATTCGACCTTTCTGCCGACCATGGCCTCGCCCCGGAAGACCAGTTCCCCTCGCCCCACGGCCACTCCGTAGCGGATCGCCTGGCCGGTCTTGGTGATGAAGTAGAGGTGGTAGCGCGATGATACGACGATGATCGAGCCGGGCACGAAATCACGCTTGACCCGGACAACCTGCGGCATGAGTTCCGGCGCGATCTGCGGCCCTCCGAGTTCAAGATAGGAAGGTTCCGCCGTCGTCGCAGAGGCACTGAGCCCGACACCGCTCATAGCCGTCGCGGCGGCCGCACCCGCAATGAACTTTCTACGATCGAGCATCGTGAAGATACCTTTCTTTCGCAAAAAGGTAGCAAGGCATCGGGCTCTGCGGCAAGCGCCTCCCTTTTCCTCGGCCTCGGGATCGTGAATGATATTTTGTCCGAACGGAGACGCGCCATGACTCGCCACGAACCGATGACCCCGGCCCAGGAACTTCGCGCGTGCGTAGAGGGCCCTTTCGAGTCGGCGCGCGCGATGCCGAAATCGGTCTACACGTCGCCCGCATTCCTCGCGCTGGAGGAAAAGCACATATTCGCTGCCGAATGGCTCTGTGCCGGAAGGTCCGACGCGCTTCCGGATACGGGCGACTACCTGACGATGACCATCGCGGGCGAACCGGTCATCGTGCTGCGCGACGGTTCTGGGAAGCTTCGCGCGATGTCGAACGTATGCCGGCACCGGATGTCGACGCTGCTGGAAGGCCGGGGCAACACGCGCCTCATCACCTGCCCTTACCACGCCTGGACCTACAACCTCGACGGTACTCTTCGGGGCGCGCCGGCGATGGGGCGGAACGAAGCCTTCTGCCGCGACAGGATCGCGCTGCCCGAGGTGCGTTGCGAGGAATGGCTGGGCTGGATCATGGTCTCGCTCAACCCCGAAGCGCCCTCGCCCGCAGAGCGGCTGTCGAAGGTCGAGGACCTCGTCGGCAAGTACCGGATGGAGAACTACGTCGAGGCGTTCCGCGAGGAATTCCGCTGGGCCACCAACTGGAAGGTGCTGGCCGAGAACTTCATGGAAAGCTACCACCTGCCGCAGTGTCACGAGGCGACGATCGGCGGGCATGTCGACCTGATGAAGATGACCTGCCCCGAAGGATTCCCCGAGTTCAACTATCACTACATCCTGAAGAATGACGCGCTGGACCTGACGCTCGCGCATCCGACGAACAAGACGCTGGCGGGTGACGAAAGGCGCACGACCTGGCTTCTGTCGATCTACCCCTCGCTGCTCATCACGCTGTCGCCGGGGTATTTCTGGTACCTGTCGCTGACGCCCGACGGGCCGGGGGGTGTCAACGTTCTCTTCGGCGGAGGACTCGCGCCGGAATTCGTGGAGGACCCGAAGGCGCAAGAGCATTTCGCCCGCCTCCGCGCTCTCCTCGACGAGGTGAACGCGGAGGACAAGGGCTGTACCGAACGGGTTTACCGCGGGCTTTGCGCCGGGCTCAGCGAGCCCGGGCCTTTGTCGCATCTCGAACGCCCGAACTGGGAATTCGCGCGCTACATAGCCTCGCGCATCCCCGTCTGACCGCGCGTTACTTGAAGGCGCAGCCGTTCTTCACGCCCAGCTTGCGGAAGATCGAAGCCGCCGGGCAGAGGCCGGTGATCGAGGACTGGATCAGGTTCACGCCGATGAAGACCGTGAACCAGACGAAGTAGGGCGAAACGAAAGTCGTCAGCACGACGCTGAGAAGAACCATCGCGCCAGCGAACATCAGGATGGTGCGGTCAAGGGTCATTTCTTGCTTTCCTCGATGGATGTGTTGTCGCGGCTGATATAGGCGCGAATCAATACACATTCAATATACAGAATGTGTATCACGGCGAATTTCCCGGTGCGTGCTTGAGCGGGATCAATGACGGGTGTTTCATGGCCATGCCATCTGGCCGGGAGAGGAACGCCCATGCCCGAAGCCGTCTTCTGGACGAAGGACCTGACGAAGATCTACGAAACCGGCCCGATCCAGGTGCGGGCCCTCGCCGGCATCTCGCTGGAACTTTTCGCGGGCGAGCTGACGGTCCTTCTCGGCCCCTCCGGATCGGGGAAGTCGACCTTCCTCAACATCCTCGGCGGCCTCGACCGAGCGACGAGCGGCGAAGTCTGGTTCACCGATCACCAGCTCTCGGCGATGAGCGACCGGGAACTCACGCGCTACCGGCGCGACCACGTTGGATTCGTCTTCCAGTTCTACAACCTCGTGGCCTCTCTCACGGCCCGCGAGAACGTCCAGCTCGTCACCGATGTCGCGGCCAATCCGATGCCCGCCGACCAGGCGCTGGAACTCGTCGGTCTCGGCCACCGGATGGACCATTTCCCCGCCGAGCTCTCAGGCGGCGAACAGCAGCGCGTCGCGATCGCGCGGGCCATCGCGAAGCAGCCGGACGTGCTTCTCTGCGACGAACCGACCGGCGCGCTCGACAGCAAGACCGGCGCGACCGTCCTGAAGGCGCTGAAGGATATCAACGACCGCTTCGGCACCACGACCGTGGTCATCACGCACAACGCCGCGATCCGGAAGATGGCGCATCGCGTGATCCGTTTCCATGACGGCAAGATCGGCGAGGTCGAGGTGAACGAAACCCGGCTCGATCCGGCGGAGATCGAATGGTAGGACTGCACGCCCTCGACAAGAAGCTCCTGCGGGATTTCAAGCGGCTGTGGACGCAGGCGCTCGCCATCGCGCTGGTGCTTGCCTGCGGCGTGATGATCCTCCTGACCGCCTTCGGCATGTACCGTGCGCTGGAGGAAACCCGCGCCGCCTACTACGAACGCAACCGCTTCGCGGACATCTTCGCCTCGACGCGCCGCGCGCCGCTGACGCTCATGCCGGAGATCGAGGAGATTCCGGGCATCCTCGTTGCCGAACCGCGCGTTTCGGGCCTCGTGATCCTCGACCTTCCCAACCGGGTCGAGACGGCCGTCGGCCAGGTCCTGTCGCTGCCCGCCTCGGGGGAGCCGCGGCTCAATGTGCCGCTGCTGCGCTCGGGCCGCGCCCCCGACCCGGACGCACCCGACGAGATCATGGTGAACGAACCCTTCGCCGAAGCGAACGGCTACGTTCCCGGCGATACGATCGAAGCCAACCTGAACGGCCGCAAGCGCACGCTGACAATCACAGGAACCGCGCTGTCGCCCGAGTTCATCTACACGCTCGGGCCCGGCGCGATGATGCCGGACAACGAGGGGTTCGGGATCCTGTGGATGCCCGAACGTGCCGCGGCGGCGGCCTTCGACATGACCGGCGCCTTCAACGACCTGTCGCTGACCGTCGCCGCAGGCACGGAGAAGAAGGAGGTTCTCGACAGGCTCGACGCGCTTCTCGAACCCTACGGCGGGATCGGCGCGCAGACGCGCGAAACGCAACAGTCGCACGCCTTCGTCGACGGCGAACTCAAGCAGTTGCGGACCATGTCGATGATCCTGCCGCCGATCTTCTTCGCGATTTCGGCCTTCCTCGTGAACATGGTCATCGGCCGGATCGTCACGCTCGAACGCGAGGAGATCGGGCTTCTGAAGGCCATCGGATATTCCGACATCGAAATCTGTGTCCACTACCTGATGCTCGCGGCGCTGACGGCGGTGCTCGGCATCCTCATCGGCTGGGCGGTGGGTGCCTACCTCGGCGCCGGGCTCGCGCGGCTCTATGCAAGGTTCTTCGACTTCCCCTACCTCATCTTCCGCGTGCCCGTCGCGCCCTATGCGCTCTCGGGCCTTCTGGGCCTCGCCACCGCCGCGCTCGGGGCAATAAGGGCCGCGCTGGCCGCGGCAAGGATGGAGCCTGCGGTGGCGATGCAGCCCCCGGCCCCGCCGCGCTTCTCCCGGTCGCTCTTCGACCGTCTGCTGACCGCACTTCGCCCCTCGCAGCCCGTGATGATGATCCTGCGCAGCCTCGCGCGCTGGCCAGTGCGAACGGCCCTGTCGATCCTCGGCATCGGGTTCTCTGTCTCGATCCTGGTATCGTCCTATTTCTTCGACGACGCGATGGACAAGATGATGGACACCGCCTTCTACCAGTCCAACCGGCAGGACGCCGTGCTGATCTTTCCCCACGACATCCCCGAAGCCGCGCTGGAAGACCTGCGCACGCTGCCGGGGGTGATGCAGATCGAGGGCCAGCAATTCGACGTCGCGGTCCTGCGCAACGGCCACCTGGAAAAGCGCGTTTCCATCGAGGCGCGGCGCTCCGACACCGATCTAAGCCGTGTCGTCGACGGCAAGGGCGGCGTACTGTCGGCGCCCAAGGAAGGCATCATCCTCGCCGACCGCCTGGCACGGCAGCTCAACGTCATTCCCGGCGATACGGTGCAGGTCGACTTCCTGACCGGGCGGCGCGAAAGCTTCGACATCGTCGTTTCGGACACGATCGAAACCTATATCGGGCTCGGCGCCTACATGGACGCCGAGACGCTGAACCGCATGTTCCGCCAGGCGCCCCGGACATCCGTCGCGAACGTCACCGTCGACGAGGCCGCGCTGCCTGCCTTCCACGCAGCCCTGAAGGAGATGCCGACGCTGTCCGGGACCGTCATGCTGAACGACATGCGCCAATCCTTCGAGGACACGATCAACGAGAACGTCGTGATCATGCAGACGATCTACATCACCGTCGCCGCGCTGATCACGATCGGCGTCACCTACAACGGTGCGCGCATCCACCTGTCCGAGCGTGCGCGCGAGCTTGCGAGCCTTCGCATCCTCGGTTTCACCCGCGCCGAAGTTTCCTTCATCCTCGTCGGCGAAAGCATGATCATCGCGATCCTCGCGCAGCCGGTCGGATGGCTCATCGGCATGGGCATCGCCGCCGCCCTCGCTCTGGGCTTCGAAAGCGATCTCTACGCGATACCCTTCGTCATCCAGCCTGCGACCTTCGCCAGGGCCAGTCTGATCGTCCTGGCGACGGCCCTCGCGTCTGCGCTGGTCGTCCGGCGGCGCCTCGATACACTGGACCTCGTCGCGGTGATGAAAACACGGGAGTAACCTCATGGACCTCAAACCCCGCACCGTTGGCTCCGCGATCGTCGGGATCGTCGTCCTGGGAGGACTGTTGTGGTTCGCCTTCCGCACCGAACCCGTCGCGGTCGACCTGGTCGAGGTCGTCCAGGGCCCGATGGAGGTCACCGTGAACGCGGACGGTCGCACCAGGATCCGCGAGGTCTTCGACATCTCGGCTCCGATCGCGGGGACGGCGCGCCGCTCGCCGGTCGAGGTGGGCGACGAGGTGATCGCAGGCGAGACCGTCGTCGCGGTCGTGGAACCGATCGCGCCCTCGTTGCTCGACACCCGCTCCCGCGTTCAGGCCGAGGCCGCGGTTCACGAGGCAGAGGCGGCACTTCGGCTGGCGGAAAGCCAGGTCCGGCAGGCGGAAGAGGAACTCGCCTACGCGCAGAGCCAGTACGACAGGATCAAGACGCTGGTCGAACGCGGCGTTTCCTCGCTCACGCAGCTTGAGGATGCGAGCAAGATCTTGTCGATCCGCGTTGCCACGCGCGAGGCGGCACAATCCTCGGTGGCCATGGCCAGGAGCTCGCTCGAACGCGCACGCGCGGCGTTGATCGAACCGGGCGCCGGGACCGATCCCGGCGGCGAGGCATGTTGCGTGACGCTGCGCGCGCCGATCACGGGGCGCGTGCTTTCCGTGGCGAATGTCTCCGAACACACGGTCACGCCCGGCTCGCCCCTTGTCTCCATCGGTCAGCCAGACAACCTCGAGATCGTGGCCGACCTCCTTTCGGCGGACGCGGTCCGCCTGCCGGCGAACGCCAGGGCGGCGGTCGAACGCTGGGGCGGACCCGAGGCGCTCCGCGCCGAGTTGATGCGCATCGAACCTTCGGCGGTGACGAAGGTCTCCGCCCTCGGGATCGAGGAGCAGCGGGTGGACGCGATCTTCTCCCTCCTCTCGCCGCCCGAGGAGCGGCCTGGCCTTGGAGACCAGTTCGCGGTGTTCCTGCGGATCGTCGTCTGGGAAGCCGACGACGTGGTTCAGGTCCCCCTCTCGGCGCTCTTCCGGCATGGCGGGGAATGGGCTGTTTTCGTGGCCGAGGGCGACACGGCCCGCCTTGCGGATGTGGAAGTCGGCCAAAGGAACGCGCGCACGGCACAGATACTCGCGGGTGTCGAGGCCGGCCAGTCGGTCATCACGCACCCCTCCGACCAGATCACGGACGGCGTCCCTATCACTCTCCGCGAGGAGATGTGAGGCTGCCCCGCGATTGACCTTTCCCCTCGACGCCTCCATGTCGATGGAGTCAAGGAACCGGACGATGGATCTGACATGACGCAAACCCTGCGCCTCAATGTCGAGGGCATGACCTGCGCGTCCTGCACCGCGCGGGTCGAACGCGCCCTCAGGGCCCAGCCCGGCGTTACGGCGGCCTCGGCGAACTTCGCCACGGGCGCGGTCACGGCCGACTTCGACGCCCCGGCCGACCCGGCGGTCCTCGCCGAAGCGGTCCGCTCGGCGGGATACGGCGTCACGGTGGAAACCGCCCGTCTCGACGTCGATGGCATGACCTGCGCCTCCTGCACGGGGAGGGTGGAACGCACGCTCATGGCACAGCCCGGCGTGCTCGCGGCCGAGGTCAACCTGGCGACCAAGGGCGCGACGGTCCGCTATGCGGCGGGAGTGACCTCGCCCACCGAACTCGCGATGGCTGTCGGCAAGGCCGGCTACGAGGCGCGGCCCTCGGCGGATTCCGCCCCCGAGGCGCGGCTCGACCGGGCAGCGGCCGAGATCGCGCGGCTTCGGCGGGATTTCTACCTTTCGGCCGTCCTGTCGCTGCCGGTTGTGGTGCTGGCCATGGGCCCGCACATGTATCCGCCAATGCATCACTGGATCGCCGCGACCATCGGCGAGACGACATCGTGGCTGATCCAGATGGTGCTGACCGCGCTCGTCCTGATCTTCCCTGGCCGGAGGTTCCTGACCATCGGCATCCCCGCGCTCCTCAAGGGCGTACCCGAGATGAACTCCCTCGTCGCGATCGGCGCGCTTGCCGGTTTTGCCTATTCCTCGGTCGCCACGCTCGCGCCCTCGCTACTTCCCGAACACGCGCGCGCCGTCTATTTCGAAGCGGCTGCGGTCATCGTCACGCTGATCCTCCTCGGGCGCCTCCTTGAGGCGCGCGCCAAGGGACAGGCGGGGGAGGCGATCAAGCGTCTCGTCGGGCTCCGCCCAGAGACAGCGACGGTCGAACGACCGGGTGGCTCGGTGGTCATTCCGATCACGGAACTGAGGCCGGGTGACATCGTCCTCCTCTCCCCCGGCGAGCGGGTCGCGGCGGACGGGGTCGTGACCGATGGCGAGACCTGGATCGACGAAAGCATGCTGACCGGCGAACCGGCTCCGGTCGCGAAGCGGCCCGGCGACCCGGTCACCGGCGGCACCGTGAACGGCACCTCGGCGCTGAGCTTCAGGGTCACTGCGGTTGGGGCGGATACCGTCCTTTCCCGCATCGTCCGGATGGTCGAGGACGCGCAGGGCGGCAAGCTGCCGGTCCAGGCGCTGGTGGACCGGATCACGCGCTGGTTCGTGCCGGTGGTGATGACGCTTTCGGCGATCACCTTCCTTCTCTGGCTAGCATTGGGCCCCGCACCCTCGATCACGAACGCGCTGGTCGCGGCGATCTCCGTCCTGATCATCGCCTGCCCCTGCGCGATGGGCCTTGCGACGCCCGTGTCGATCCTCGTGGGCACGGGGCGGGGCGCGGAACTCGGTCTGCTCTATCGCCGCGGCGACGCGCTCCAGCGGCTCGCAGAGACGGGGATCGTCGCGTTCGACAAGACTGGCACCCTGACCGAGGGGACGCCACGCGTCACCGCGATCGCCTGCGCGGATGGCATGGATGAGGCTCGCGTGCTGACGCTCGCTGCCTCGGTCGAGGCGCGGTCCGAACATCCGCTTGCGCGCGCGATCACCGCGGAAGCAGGTTCGCGCGGGCTGATGCTGCTGAAGCCCGCCAGGGTCGCGGCGACGCCCGGCAAGGGCCTGACCGCCGAGGTCGAGGGCACCCGCGTCGTGGTCGGCAACCGCGCGATGCTTGTAGCCGAGGGCATAGACCCCGCTGCCCTCGCTGCAAGGGCGACGGCCTTGGCCGAGGAAGCCATGACGCCCGTCTTCGTGGCGCTCGACGGCAAGGCGGTCGCCATCCTGGGCATCTCGGACCCGGTGAAGCCCGGCGCCCGCGTGGCGATCGAGGCGCTGCACGGCATGGGCCTCAAGACCGCTATGATCTCCGGCGACATGCGCGCGACGGCGGATGCGGTCGCCCGCAGCCTCGGCATCGACCGGGTCGTGGCCGAGGTCCTGCCCGAGGGCAAGGTCGCCGCGCTCGCCACGCTCCGCGAAGACGCAAGCACACTCGCCTTCGTGGGTGACGGGATAAACGATGCCCCGGCGCTGGCCTCGTCCGACGTCGGCCTCGCCATCGGGACAGGAACCGACGTCGCCATAGAATCGGCGGAGGTCGTGCTGATGACCGGCGATCCCGGCGCGGTGTCCGACGCGATCCGGCTGTCGCGCGCGACGATGCGGAACATCCGCCAGAACCTGTTCTGGGCCTTCGGCTACAATGTCGTCCTGATCCCGGTCGCGGCCGGGGTTCTCTATCCGCTGAACGGCCTGCTTCTCTCACCGATGCTCGCGGCCGGAGCGATGGCGCTTTCCTCGGTCTTCGTCGTGACGAACGCGCTCAGGCTCCGCCGCGCGGGGCCATGGCGCGGAGCGGCCTCCTAGGCGGCCGCCCCCCTGAGGTTCAGGCCGCTGCCGGCTCCGGTGGCGGCTCCTTGGCGCCGGTCATGAAGGCCACCGCGTCGGACATCGTGTATTCCTTCGGATCGACGACGCAGAGCCTGCGCCCGAGCCGATGGACATGGATCCTGTCGGCGACTTCGAAGACATGCGGCATGTTGTGGCTGATCAGTATGATCGGGATGCCGCGCGACCGCACGTCGAGGATCAGTTCCAGAACCCGGCGGCTTTCCTTGACGCCAAGGGCCGCGGTCGGTTCGTCGAGGATGATGACCTTCGACCCGAAGGCCGCGGCGCGCGCCACCGCCACGCCCTGACGCTGGCCGCCAGACAGCGTTTCCACCGCCTGATTGATGTTCTGGATCGTCATCAGGCCGAGTTCGGTAAGCTTCTCCCGCGCGAACTGCTCCATCTTCTTGCGGTCGAGCTTGCGGAACCACTTGCCCATGATGCCTTCCTGCCGGATCTCGCGGCCCATGAACATGTTGTCCGCGATGGACAGCGCCGGGCTGACCGCGAGCGTCTGGTAGACGGTCTCGATCCCTGCCTCGCGGGCGTCGATCGGCGAGGAGAAATTGACCCTCTTGCCGTCCAGATAGACCTCGCCCTCGTCCGGGGTCACGGCGCCGCAGAGCGCCTTGATGAGGGTGGACTTGCCGGCGCCGTTGTCCCCGATCACGGCGAGGATTTCGCCCGGCATCAACTCGAAGTCGCAATGGTCCAGGGCGACGACACGGCCGTAGCGCTTGACGAGGTTCTTTGCTGTCAGGATGGGCTGGGTCATGCCGACACCTTTCTGATCCACTGGTCCACGGTCACGGCGGCGATGATCAGCACGCCGATGAGGAGGAAGGTCCACTGCGCATCGGCCCCGGCCATCCTGAGGCCCATTTCGAAAACGCCCACGATCAGTGCGCCGAGGAACATGCCGATGATCGAGCCGCGCCCGCCAAAGAGCGAGATGCCCCCGATCACCACCGCGGTGATCGACTGGATGTTGCCCTGGACCCCTGTCGAGGCGCCGGGCGAGATCGCGCCGAAGCGCCCGATGGCGACCCAGGCGGCAAGACCGCAGAGCAGGCCCGCCAGCGTGTAGACCTGGATCAGGACCCTTTCCGTGTTGACCCCGGCCAGCTCGGCGGCCTCGGCATCGTCGCCCACGGCATAGACATGCCTTCCCCATGCCGTGTGGCGCAACACGTAGGCCATGATTGCGACCAGTACGAGGAAGGCAATCACGCCATATGTAACGCGCGCGTCGCCTATGCGGATGATCTCTCCCCAGAACTGGAGCGCCGGGGCCTCGGCCTCGATGTCCTGGCTGCGGATGGTTTCGTTGCGGGAGTAGATGTAGTTCGCGGCGAGAATGATCTGCCAGGTCCCGAGCGTGACGATGAAGGGCGGCAACTTGACCTTTGCCACCAGCCAGCCGTTGACGAAGCCCATGAAAGTGCCCGCCAGAAGGCCGATGACGATGGAGATCTCGGCCGGAATTCCATACCGGAAGGTGAACTGGCCCATGATCACCGTGATGAAGATCGCCATCGCCCCAACGGAGAGGTCGATGCCCGCAGTCAGGATGACGATGGCCTGAGCGGTGCCGAGGATGCCGACGATACCGATCTGCTGCAGGATGACCGAGAGCGTGTTGACGCGGTAGAAGTTCGGGTTGATCAGACCGAACACGATCACCGCGATGATGATGACGAGCAATGGCACCAGGAACGGATAGCGGTGCAGCTTCTCATGGACGAAGTCCATAAGGCCCTTTCCGTGTTCCTCGAATTCGGCGACCTGCTCCGTCGGACGCGTCTTCACAACGTCCTCGTATCTGTCTGTGTCGGCGGCCATGGGTCCCCTCCCTGGGTGGTCAAGCTTTCATTGACCGAAAAAGGGGCGGGCCGTTGCCCGCCCCTTCCTGCCTGTCATCTTGGTCTCAGGTGACCGTTCCGATCAACCCCAGCAGAGTTCGAGGCCTTCAGCCACGCTGATGGAGGGCACGCCCTCGACCGGCTTGTCAGTGATCAGGGCCACGCCGGTGTCGAAGAAATTCTTGCCGGGGGTGTTCTCCGGCAGGCTGCCGTCGGCGGCAAACTTGGCGATCGCCTCGATGCCCAAGGCGGCCATCTTCAGCGGGTACTGCTGCGAGGTGGCGTCGATCACGCCCGCCTCAACGTCGCGCACGCCGGCGCAGCCGCCGTCGACACCGACCACGATCACGTCATCGGGGTTCGCTCCCATCGCCTTCATGGCTTCCCAACCGCCGGCAGCCGCCGGCTCGTTGATCGCGTAGACCACGTTGACGTCAGGATCGATGGCAAGGAGGTTCTCCATCGCCTTGCGGCCGCCTTCGGGCGAGCCCTGCGTCGTGTCATGTCCGACGATGCGCGGATCGTCCTCGTCGCCCCAACGGTTCGGATCCTTGATGTCGATGCCGAAGCCGGTCATGAAGCCCTGGTCGCGCAGGACGCCGACCGACGGCTGGCTCGGGTCGAGGTCGAGGAAGGCGATCTTGGCGTTGGCCGCTTCGTCGCCGAGGGTGCCGGCGGCCCACTTGCCGATGAGTTCGCCGGCCAGGAAGTTGTCGGTGGCGAAGGTCGCGTCGGCGGCATCGATCGGCTCGAGCGGGGTGTCGAGAGCGATCACCAGAAGGCCCGCATCACGGGCCTGGGTGACAGCCGGAACCACGGCTGCGGACTGCGCCGGCGTGATCAGGATGCCCTTGGCGCCGTTGGCGATGCAGGTTTCGATCGCAGCCACCTGGGCTTCGACGTCCGTGTCGAACTTGCCCGAGAACGAGGAAAGCGTGACGCCGTGCTCGGCAGCGGCGGCTTCGGCGCCTTCTTTCATCTTGACGAAAAACGGGTTGGTTTCGGTCTTGGTGATGAGGCAGGCCGAAACTTCGGCCGAAGCAGCGCCAGCGACCGAGGCGAAAGCGAGTGCGGCAGTGCCGATAAGAAGCTTCTTCACGTGGTGTCCTCCCGTGGATCAATAGACGCGATGCTTGCGCGCACCGCTGTTGCCGCAGGGGCGCCCCCTGCCATGCCCAGACAGAGAAACCGATTCCCGGCTTTGCGTCAAGACTAATTAAATCACTCTGATTTATTATTGACACGAGACCCACTTGCCAGCAGTCTCGGAACCAACGCGTGCCATGGGCCAGTCGGTCCTGAGCATTGATCATGTGAGCGAGATCGTCATGCTGATCGGCATTCCATCCATCCTCGGCCCGGAGTTCCTTTTCGCGCTCCGCTCGATGGGGCATGGCGACGAAATCGCGCTCGTTGACGGGAATTACCCGGCCCAGGAACATGCAAGGCGGCTTGTCCGCGCGGACGGACACGGCATCGAGGCCATTCTCGCCGCGGTCCTCGAGGTCACGCCGCTGGATCTTTCCGTGCCTTGCGCCATCTTCCGCGCCGCGCTCAACAACGACCCCGCGCAGGCCGGCGACATCCACCGCCGCATCGACGCGCTCTGCCGCGATCTCGCACCGGATTTCCCCGTGACGCCGCTGTCTGGCGACGCCTTGTATCCCCGGATTCGCGGCGCTCACACGGTGGTTGCCACGAGCGAGCCGGAACTCTACGCAAATGTCATCCTCAGGAAAGGCGTCATCGCGGCGCGCGTCAGCGGCTGAGGGGGCCAGGACTGAACGATGCCCGATCCCACACTCGATATCCCCGGTTCCGAGGGACTCGCCACGCGAGGCTCGAACCAGGCCGGCATGCGGGCGCATAACGAACGTCTCGTCCTGTCTCTGGTGCGTCAGGGCGGCGAGCTCAGCAAGACCGATATCGCCCAGATGACCGGACTGTCGGCGCAGACCGTCTCTGTCATCATGCGCGGCCTCGAAGCAGAGGGGCTGCTGGTCAAGGGGGAGCCGATCCGGGGCCGGATCGGGCAACCCTCCGTGCCGATGTCGCTCAATGGCGACGGGGCTTTCTTCTTCGGCCTGAAGATCGGGCGCCGCAGCGTCGACCTCGCGCTGGTGGATTTCCTGGGCAACATCCGCGGCTTCCGCCGCCAGGTCTGGTCCTATCCGACACCGGATGCGGTGCTGGATTTCGTGGAGAAGGCGCTGCCAATTCTGAAGGGGGAGTTGCCGAAGAAACTCCAGTCCCGGATCGTCGGCCTCGGCGTGGCCATGCCGTTCCAGCTCTGGAGCTGGATCGAACATGTCGGCGCACCGCAGCACGAAATGGATGCCTGGCGCGTTCGTGACATCCAGTCGGAACTTGCCGCGCTGACGGGCATCGGGGTCCATGTTCAGAACGATGCGACCGCCGCCTGCGGCGCGGAACTCGTATTCGGCACCGGCGAACGGCCGAAGGACTTCCTTTATTTCTACCTCGCCTACTTCATCGGCGGCGGCCTCGTGCTCAACGGTCGGCTTTATACGGGCCGGTCAGGCAACGCCGCAGGCATGGGGCCCATGCCCGTCCCGACCAACAGCGGCGAACCGCGGCGCCTGATCGAGGTGGCAAGCATGTCCGTCCTCGCGCGCGACCTTGAGAAAGCAGGCGAGGATGCCCGGCAGCTCTGGGAGACCCCGGACTGGACAGTGAAGAACTCCGAGGTTCTTGACCGCTGGTTGACCGAGGCCGCGAACGGGCTTGCCCATGCAAGCCTTTCGGCCACGACACTCCTCGAACTCCACAGCATCCTGATAGATGGCTGGGTTCCGTCCGAGGTGCGGGCCGAGATCACGCGGCGCACGCACGATGCATTCCACAAGCTCGATCTGTCGGGCATCGAGCCGCCGGTGATCCGCGAGGGAACGGTCGGCCCCCAGGCCCGCGTTCTCGGCGCCGCGGCCATACCGCTTGCGATGCGCTACCTCACGGAAACCGGCGTCTCCTGACACGGCCTCCGTCCCCGTTGAGCGATCGGGACCGAAGTGAGGTCATTCGAAATCACATCGATTCGGGCAGGTAGATGTCCTGCTTCATGAAGACCTGCCCGGGAAGGTCGGACGGGCCGGCGCCGGCGACGCGGATCATCTGGCCGACAAGTTCCCGGCATAGCTCCGGCAATGGCGTACCGTTCACCATCGTCACGAAGCCGTCGGCAAGCCCGGCAGAGGACTCGGGCGTGAGTTCGTTCACGATCAACACGACCTCGCCCGGCTCCCGCGCTTCGCGAACGGCGGCGATTGCTCCTTCCATCCCACCGCCGGCGATGTAGATGCCACGCACCGTTGGATGACGCCGCAGCATGTCCAGCGTCGCTTCGTAAGTGAGTTGCCTCGTTTCGAGGTTCACCAATGTGTCCAGCACCTCGAACTGGGGCGCCGCCTCGCGGAAGTAGCTGCGGAAACCCGCTTCGCGCAGTTCGTGCCCATGCCAGCGGTGCCCGCCCACGAACAGGGCCACCTTGCCAGGGCCACGCGCCGCCGTCGCGATCATCCACGCCGAGACCCGGCCGACCTTCAGGTTGTTCAAGCCTATGTAGCCTTCGCGGACACCTTGAGCGAAATCCGAAAGGAGCGCGAAGCAGGGAATGCCGCGCGCCTTCAGTTCGCTGACCGCGGCAGTGATTGCCGGATGGTTGACCGCCGTAGCCGCCACGACCTCCGCCTTGTCGGCCATCGCGAGCAGGAGCTCCGCCGTCTCGCTTGGCGACTGGGAGGCGGAGAAGTCGATCTGCAGCTGCGTCCGAACGCCGGAAGCGGATTTCGCTGCCGCCGCAATCTCTCGCGCGAACGACTGATAGAACGCCTGCCGCTCCTTGTGCAGCACGAACCCCATGCGGATTTCGGGCATCTCGATCTTCAGGCGCTGTTCGATCAGCGCGGCGGCATGGTATCCGACCTCGCGCGCCGCCTCGTAGACGCGCCGCGCGGTATCCTCCCGGACACGTTCACGCCCGTTCAGAACCCGGTCCACCGTCGCGACGCTGACGCCCGCTTCTCGCGCCACATCGGCAATTGTCGGCCTTCGCGCCATCCCGCCTATTCCGATGCTTTTTCGTCATTTTCGGCCATCATTCCTGATGGTTTTTGACGAATAATGCAAGCCCGCCTGTTGGTGCGACAACAGGTCGCCGGTATGTTGCCCCATCACTTTTTTTCGGGAGGACGCGCGATGGGAAAGCGGGACTACAGTCTTTTGGGTGAGGACGCGAAGCGTGCCGTCGAAACCGGTCTCGCCGCAGCCGAATGGTACCATACGGAAGTGCCGCGAAAGGTCATGAAAGAGTTGATGCAGCGCTCCGACCGGCCGGCGATCCGCGACACGATCATCCTCTACGGCTCCATGATCGTCCTTGCCGGCATCGGCATCTGGCTCTGGCCGTCGCTGTGGTCCGCTCCCTTCTGGCTGGCTTATGGCGTTCTCTACGGCTCTGCCTCGGATTCGCGCTGGCATGAATGCAGCCACGGCACGGCATTCCGCACCCCCTGGATGAACAACGTGGTCTACGAGATCGCGTCGTTCATGATCATGCGCAACTCCGCCACCTGGCGCTGGAGCCACGCCCGCCACCACACCGACACCTACATCGTCGGCCGCGACCCCGAGATCGCCGTGATGCGCCCCCCGGTGCTCATGAAGCTGATCGGCAACTTCTTCGGTGTCTTCGACGTCTGGGCGTTCTTCAAGCGCACCTTCCACAACGCCTTCATCGGCGTGCACCCGGAGGAAAGGGCCTTCGTGCCGGAATCGGAATGGCCGAAGGTGGTGCGTGTCGCCCGGATTCACCTTGCTATCTATGCAGCCACCGTCGGCCTCGCGCTCTGGATGGGCTCGATCCTGCCGCTGATGGTCATCGGCCTGCCGCGCCTCTATGGCGCCTGGCACCATGTGATGACGGGCCTCATCCAGCACGGCGGGCTCGCCGACAACGTGGTCGACCACCGGCTGAACAGCCGCACCTGCTACATGAACCCGATCTCTCGGTTCATCTACTGGAACATGAACTACCATGTGGAGCACCACATGTTCCCGATGGTGCCCTACCACGCGCTGCCGCGGCTGCACGAGGTGATCAAGCACGACCTTCCCGTGCCCAACAAGTCGATCGCCGCTGCCTACCGCGAGATGTGGCCCGCCTGGATGCGGCAACTCAAGTACGAGGACTACTTCCTCAAGCGCCAACTGCCGGCGACCGCAAAGCCCTACCGCGAGGATTTCCACGCGAGCGCGCTTGGCGCGGCGGGCTGAAAGAACAGACAGCAAGACAAGGAGACGCGATCATGAGTGAATGGGTGGATGCCTGCTCGACCGATGACATCGACGAAGAGGATCTGATCCGCTTCGACCACGGCGGGCGGACCTTCGCGATCTATCACAGCCCGGACGGTGAATTCTTCTGCACGGACGGGGTCTGCACGCATGAAAAGGTCCACCTGTCCGGCGGGCTGGTCATGGACTACGTGATCGAATGCCCCAAGCATAACGGGCAGTTCGACTACCGCACCGGCGAGGCCGTCCGCGCGCCGGTCTGCGTGAACCTCAAGACCTATGCGACCAAGGTCCAAGGCGACCGCGTGCTTATCCAGATCTGAAGGACCGGCTCGTCGCCGGCAGCACCGGCGGTGAGCCAGCCCCTCACTCCCGCGCGCGCAGGACCTGCGCCGGCCGCGCGGCAAGCGGCCTCAGCGTGAAGAGAAGCCCCGCGACCAAGGTCGCAAGCGCTCCGCCGAGGATGATCGCCAGAGCCGAGACGGGCTCGAACCGGAACGAGGTCTCCATCACGAACGTCATCACCGCCCATCCGGCCGTAGCGCCCGCGAGGATCGCAACCATCCCCGCCGCCATTCCCATCATCGCCGAACGCGCGGCGAAGGACAGCAGCACCTGCCGCCGCGTGGCGCCGAGCGTCTTCAGGACAGCGGCCTCGCGGACCCGCGCCCTCTCGCCCGCCGCCGCCGCGCCGATGAGCACCACGAAACCGGTCAGAAGCGTCGCCCCGGCCGCCAGCGCCGTTGCCCGCGCGATGGCCGTCAGCGCCTCCGTCACCCGCGCGATCGCGTCCTTGACGCGGATCGCAGTGATGTTCGGATAGGCGCTCGCAAGGTCCCTGAGGATCGGCGCCTCTGCACTCTCCTCGGCATAGACGGTGGCGATATGCGTATGCGGCGCGCCAGACAGCGCCGAGGGGTTCATCGCCATAACGAAGCCGATCCCGGCGGTGGAGAAATCAACCTGCCGAAAACTTTCGACCTGCGCCTCGATATCGCGGCCGAGGATGTTCACTGTAAGCATGTCGCCCAGCCTCAGCCCGATCTCCTCCGCCTCCTCGGCCGAGAAACTCACCAGGGGCGGACCGTCGTAGTCCTCGGGCCACCATTCGCCGGCAGTCAGCGTCGTGTTCGCGGGAAGTCCGGCGGAATAGGTCACCCCCCGGTCTCCCCGCACCACCCAGTGCCCGCCCGCGACCTCGTGCGCCGGGCGGCCGTTGATCCGCGTGATGACGCCACGCAGCATCGGCGCGCTTTCGACCCTGGACACGGCCGGATCGGTCAGGAGACGTTCGCGGAACCCTTCGATCTGGTCGTTCTGGATATCCACGAAGAAATAGGAGGGCGCCACCTTCGGCAGGTCCTGGTCTATCGCCGCGCGCAGGTTCCAGTCGATCTGCCCGACCGTCGCCAGGACCGACAGTCCAAGGCCCAGCGACAGGATGACCGAGGTCGCCTCCTCTCTCGGCCCGCCGATCGCTGCAAACGCGGCCCGCAACGCCGGCCGACCCCGCGCCCGGCGCGAGAGCCGCCGCGCCAGCCACCGCAGCCCCGACGCGGCCAGCGCAAGCGCGGCGAGCGCCGCGATCACGCCACCCGCCGTGCTGAGCGTCAGTTCCGGAAGACCGGAAAACCAGATCGCGGCCGACACGAGCGCGCCAAGAATGAGGATCAGTGCCGCGCCGACGAAGCCCCTTGGTCTCTCCCGCCGCCCGGGCCCCAGATCGCGGAACAGAGCTGCGGCCCTGACGCCCCGCGTCCGCGAGAGAGGCCACAGCGTGAACAGCGCCGCCGTCAGCGTGCCATAAAGGGCTGCTTCGGCCAGCGCGCCGGGTGCGAGGCCGAGCGCGATGGGAAACGGCATCCGCGCCTCGATCGCGGGCGCCAGAAACAGCGGCAGTCCCGCACCCAGCGCAAGACCCAGCGCAATGCCCAAGGCCGTGAGCGCGCCTATCTGGATCAGATAGACCGCGAGGATCGTGTTCCCCTCCGCGCCCAGCGCCTTCAGGACCGCGATGGTCTCGGTCTTGCCTTCCAGATAGGCCCGCACCGCGGCGGAGATCCCGACGCCCCCGACCGCCAGCCCCGCGAGGCCCACCAGCACGAGGAACGACCCCATCCGCTCCACGAACCGCTCGGCGCCGGGCGCCGCCCGCCGCCGGTCCTGCCACCGCATGCCCTTGTCGGTGAAGGCCGCCTCCGCCTCGCGCTGAATCGTTCCGATGTCCGCGCCCTCCGCCAATGTCAGCCTGTAAGCCGTCTCGAACAGGGTCCCCGGCTCCAGCAGCGCCGAGTCCGCGAGGTCCGCGGTCCGCACGAGTGTCCGAGGCCCAAGGCCGAAGCCCCCGGTCGCGCTGTCAGGTTCCCGCACCAGCCGCGCGCGCAATTCGAATTCAGCCAGACCCAGCCGGAACCTGTCGCCGATTTCGAGACCCAGCCGGTCCACGAGCACCCTGTCCATCACCGCGCCTCCGGCCCGGAGCGCCTCCGTGACCGTGATCGGCGGGTCGAGTTCCACCGCGCCGACAAGCGGATAGGCATCGTCCACGGCCTTCACCTGCGTCAGCGCCCGCTCGGCCGCCTCCCCGTCCCCGACGACCGCCATGGACCGGAAATCGACGATCTCGGAAACCTCGAGCGCCCGCTCCTCCATCCACGCCCGCTCCTCGGGAGACGCGTAGCGGTAAGTGAACTCCATCTGCGCGTCCCCACCCAGAAGGACCGCGCCCTGCTCGGACAGCCCCGTGCGGATCGCCTCCCGAAGCGTCCCGACCGCGGCGATCGCCGCGACGCCCAGCATCAGGCAGATGAGGAACACTGCGAAACCGCCGAGGCTTCCGCGCATCTCGGCGCGGGCAATCCGGGCGGGAAGAGGCATCCTCACGCTTCGCCCTCCAGTTGACCGGCGTGCAGCCGCACCACCCGGTCGCAGCGCGCCGCCAGTTCCGGCGCGTGGGTCACGAGGACGAGTGTCGCGCCGTGCCGGTCGCGCAGGTCGAACAGCAAGTCCATGATCGCCGTTCCGTTCGCCGCGTCGAGGTTCCCCGTCGGCTCGTCCGCCAGAAGGATCGCCGGCCGGGGCGCCACCGCTCGGGCAAGCGCCACGCGCTGCTGCTCGCCCCCGGACAGCTGCGCCGGGTAATGCCCCATCCGCTGGTCAAGCCCGACTGCGGCAAGCTCCGTCTCCGCCCGCCCGAAGGCATCCGGAACCCCCGCGAGTTCCAGTGGAAGCGCCACGTTCTCCAGCGCCGTCATGGTGGGAATCAGGTGGAAGGACTGGAAAACGATGCCCATATTCCCCCTGCGGAAGCGGGCCAGCGCGTCCTCGTCCATCGACGTGAGATTCTGCCCCAGGGCGCGGATCTCGCCCGAGGTCGCGCGTTCGAGCCCGCCCATGAGCATGAGGAGCGAGGACTTGCCCGAACCCGATGGCCCCACCAGCCCGAGGCTTTCGCCACGCCGAACGTCGAGCGTGATTTCCCGAAGCACTTCGACGGGACCTGCATTGCCCTCCAGCACCAGCCCCGTCCGCCGCAGTGTCAGAACCGCCTCACTCATCCCGCTCGCCCTTCGTTTCCTCGCCTCTTCGGGATATGGCGCGGCCCGGCGGCTCCGCAACCTCTCTCTCGCGTTCCTCGTATCCGTCACGCCGGCCCTGGCCGATCCTCTGACGCTCGTCGCGCTTGGCGACAGCCTCACGCAAGGCTACGGCCTGCCGGAAGGCGAGGGCCTCGTTCCACAGCTTCAGGCATGGCTCACCGAAAGGGGCGAGGACGTCACCGTGGTGAATGCCGGCGTGTCCGGCGACACGACGGCCGGCGGCGCCGCCCGCATCGACTGGACGCTGACCGACGACGTCGACGCGCTCATGATCGCGCTCGGCGGCAACGACGTTTTGCGCGGCCTCCCGCCCGCCGAGGCGCGGGCGAACCTGACGGCGATGCTCGAAGCAGCGGCGGCGCACGGCCTGCCCGTCCTGCTCGTCGGGATAGCGGCGCCGGGGAACTACGGACCCGACTACAAGGCCGAGTTCGAGGCGATATATCCCGACCTCGCGGCCCGGTACGGCGCGATCCTCTTCGACAATCTCCTTGCCCCTCTCACCGAACGGGATGACGGGGCCGCGACGCTGCGCGACCTCATGCAAACGGACGGCATCCATCCCAATGCCGCCGGCGTCGCCATGATCGTCGAGGCGCTGGGGCCCCATGTTCTGGAATTGCTGAAAATCACGAAAGAGCGCGATCCTGCCTGATCCCGGCGTGTTTTTCCGGCCGCAACCATCCCTGCAGGAGGTAGGGATCTAAGGGCCAAGCTGGGGCCCCGGCGCGTCCGGATTGATGAACTCGGCCTCGATCTGGACCTGCACGGCATCCCCGAGGCCGAGCGTCGTGCCCGGCTCCGGCAACCCGAGGCTCATCCCGAAATGCGACCGGAAGATCGTTCCCGAAGCGGAGAACCCGATGCGCGCACCGCCGGGGTCCGCAGGGTGTCCAGCATAGCCGCCATTGTACTTCACGCGCAGCGTTATCTCGCGTGTCACGCCGTGCAGGGTCAGGAAACCGCGCACGGCCGCGCGATCGGGCGCGGTCAGCCGGATCGAGGTGCTTTCGAACGTGATCTCGGGGAACTGTCCGGCATCCAGGAAATCCGGCCCAGCCAGCAATGCGTTGAAATTGAAGGTTGGGTCCGGGTAGTGCGTCTCGATCGATGCTGGATCGACCGTGGCGCGAAGCATCATCGCCTCCGGGTCCTCCGGGTCGAAGACCAACTCCGCGTCGAGCCTCGTGAAGAGCGCGGTGTAGTTGGAGAACCCCAGGTGGCTCACCTTGAAGATCACCCGCGCATAGTCCGGGTCGAGCTTGTAGACCCCCGCCGGCGCCTGCGTCGGCACGGGCCTGATCTCGGCCGACACCGGCAGCGCGAGGAACGCGCAGAGGGCAGCGGCGAGGCGGCGGAAGGTCATCGGCACCTCCGGGTTCATTGCCCCGGATGGTCCGGCCCCGCCGCACCCCTGTCAACCAACACACCCGCGATCACCAGCGGATGCCCATCCTCAGCGCGTCGTAGATACCCGCGTGGACGTTCCGCGCCGCCACCGCATCGCCGATCCGGTAAAGCGTGAAGGAACCCGCCGCGTTCTTCACCGGAAAGATATCGCCTTCCGCCGTGAGCGCCGCGTAGTCGACCACGCCGAGGTTCCGCGACAAGGGCTTCAGCGCGAAGTACAGGTCCTGCATGGGCGAGGTCCCGTGCTCCGCCACGACGCGGTCCACGCGGCGCTCCTCGCTCCAGCCGGTGGCGAAGTCCGAGCCCATCACCGCGACAAGTTCATTGCCCTCCCGCCGCACGGCCGTGACGCGGGTGTTCACCGTCACGCGCACGCCGCATTCGTGGAAGGCCCGCATGTAGGGAACGTGGTTCAGCCCCCCCATGTCCGGCGCAAGCGTCCGTTCGGGCGTCACCAGTTCCACCTCGGCCCCGCCCCGGGCTGCGATCTCGGCCGCCGTCATTCCGGCATGCCCGCCGCCATCGTCGTAGACGAGGATCCGCCCCGACGGCTTGACTTCGCCGCTGATCAGGTCCCAGCTCGTCGTCACGTTCTGGACGCCGTCCATCTCCGGCAATTGCGGCAGACCGCCCGTGGCGATCACCACGACGTCGGGCGACAGACCCGTGACGTCCTCTGCCTCCGCGAAGACGTTGTACCGAACCTCCACGCCCAACCGCTCGAGTTCCCCGAGTCGCCAGTCCACAATCCCGATCATCTCGCGCCGACGCGGGTTCTGGGTCAGCAGGTTCACCTGCCCCCCGGCGCGGTCAGACGCTTCAAGGACCGTTACCCGGTGGCCACGCTCACCCGCGACCCGCGCCGCTTCGAGCCCCGCAGGACCCGCGCCTACCACGACGACGCGTTTCGGCGTCTCCGCTTGCGGGATCGCGTGCGGCAACCGCGCCTCCCGCCCGGTCGATGGGTTGTGGATGCAGAGCGCCTCTCCGCCCTCGTAGATCCGATCGAGGCAATAGGTCGCCCCCACGCAGGGACGGATGCGGTCCTCCGCCCCCGCCATGACCTTTCGGACGATATGCGGGTCCGCGATATGGGCCCGCGTCATCCCGACCATGTCGAGTTTGCCGGACGCGATCGCATACCGCGCCGTCGCCACGTCTGGAATGCGCGCGGCGTGGAAGACGGGAAACCTGGTCGCCGCCCTGACCTCGCCCGCGAAATCGAGATGCGGGGCGGAGGCCATGCCCTGTATCGGGATCACCTTCGTCAGTTCCGCATCCGTCTCGACGCGTCCCCGGATCAGGTTGATGAAGTCGAACTTCCCCGAGGCTGCGACCCGCCGCGCGATCTCCACGCCTTCTTCCTTCGACAGGCCCTTATCCCAGACCTCGTCCGCGACCATCCTTATGCCGACGATGAACTCCTGCCCCACCGCGCTGCGGATGGCGTCGATGACTGACCATGTGAAGCGCAACCGGTTGTCGAGCGAGCCGCCCCATTCATCCGTCCGCCGGTTCGTTGCCGGCGACCAGAAGGCGTCCATCAGATGGCCGTAGGCCTCGAGTTCGATCCCGTCGAGCCCGGCTTCCTGCATCCGCTGAGCCGCTGCCGCGTAATCCGCGATGATGCGCTCGATGTCCCAGTCCTCTGCCTCCTTCGGGAAGGCGCGGTGCGCGGGTTCCCGGATCGGGGATGGCGAAAGCACCGGAAGCCAGTCCCCCTTGCTCCACCCCGTCCGGCGGCCGAGATGGGTGAGCTGGATCATGACCTTGCAGTCATGCTCGTGGCAGTCCTCCACGATCCGCTTCATGAGCGGAACGATCTCGTCCCTGTAGGCGTGAAGGTTGCCGAAGGCCTCCGGACTGTCCTGCGATACGATCGCCGACCCCGCCGTCATTGTGAGCGCCAGCCCGCCGCGCGCTTTCTCGCGGTGATAGAGCCGGTAACGGTCCTTTGGCAGACCGTCCTCGGCGTAGGAAGGTTCATGCGAGGTCGACATCACCCGGTTCTTCAGAGTGAGGTGCTTCAGCCGGAAGGGCTGCAGTAGGGGATCATTGGACATGGGCGAGGGCCTCCTGACTCCCCCGATCCTGAAAGAGCGATTCCATGCCCTCTGGTCAAATGGCGGCAACAAATAGAAACTGCGCGGCAAAAACAGGGATACGGAACATGCCTCTGATCGAAGACCTCGCCGCCCTGATCGGCGCCGAAAACGTGCTGACCGGCGTGGATGCGGCGCGTTATGGGCATGAATGGACGGGCAAGTACCACTGGCAGCCGAATGCGGTCCTTCGCCCCGCCAACACCGGAGAGGTCGCCGCCATCCTCAGCCGCGCGAATGCGGACGGCACTGCGGTTGTTCCCGTCGGTGGCCACACGGGGCTTACCGGCGCGACCGAGGCCGAAGGCGCGCTCATGCTTTCGCTCGAACGGATGAACCGCATCCGCGAAATCCGGCCAGAGGCACGCATCGCGATCGTCGAGGCGGGTGTCGTCCTTTCCCGCCTTCACGAAGCCGCGGCGGAACATGGGCTCGCCTTCCCGCTCACCTTCGGCGCGCGCGGCTCGGCGATGATCGGCGGCTGCCTGTCGACCAACGCGGGCGGGTCCAACGTCGTGCGCTATGGCAATACCCGCGCACTCTGCCTCGGGCTCGAGGTCGTGCTTGCCGACGGGCGGGTGATGAACCTCATGTCCGAGCTTCACAAGGACAACTCAGGCTACGATCTCCGCGACCTCTTCATCGGCGCCGAGGGGACGCTCGGCGTCATCACCCAAGCCGTGCTGAAGCTGACCCCGCGCCCGCGCGCCTATGCCACCGCGATGGTCGCCCTCGCCTCGCTGTCGGACGCGCTCTCGCTCCTCAACCGCCTGCAAATGGACACCGGCGGCGCCGTTGAGGCTTTCGAATACATGCCCGGCCGCTACATGGACCGCCTCGCCGCCTGTCGGTCGGACCTGCGCGAGCCCTTCTCTGAACGGCATGAGATCAACGTCCTGGTCGAGGTCGGCGCCACCGCGCCCGCCGACGCCACGCCGCTGCCCGACGGCACCGTGCCCATCGCCCGCCGCCTGGAAGAGACGTTGGCCGGCCTGATGGAAAAGGGCGCCGTCCTCGACGCGGTCCTCGCCCAGAACGACACCCAGCGGGCCGAGATGTGGGCCCGCCGCGAGGCCGCCGCCGAGATCACGCTGAACCGCCACCCGCTCGTCGACACAGACCTCGCCGTGCCGCTCGACCGGGTGGAGACCTTCCTGACCCGCATGCAGGCCCGCCTGGCCGCGCTCGACCCAAAAGCCGAGGACATGGTCGTCGCGCATCTCGGCGACGGCAACATCCACTACACCGCCTACCCTTCCTCCAACGATCCCGCGAAACACGACGCGATCCGCGAGGCGGTGGAGGATGTCACGGCGGAGCTTGGCGGTTCATTCTCGGCCGAACACGGGATCGGGCTGTCGAAGCTTCCCTCCATGCGCCGTCGGAAAGACCCCGTGGCGCTGTCGACCATGCGGGCGATCAAGACGGCTCTGGATCCGAAGAACATCCTCAACCCGGGGAAGACCTTGCCGTGATGTGCGCCGACGCATCAGCCACGCGGCGCCTGCCGCTCCCCCGGACGGAGTGGCGGGGACGATGATCCCCGCTTCCCTCCGCGCCATAGCATCCGACCCGGCGCTGAGGCTCGCCGCCCTCGCAATCATTCTCACCGGCGCCTTCGCTGCGTCCATTGGCCCCTATCAGTCGCTCCTCGCGATCGAGGTCTTCGGCCTCTCCGAAAACGCCTACTCCGCCATCCTCGCCATTGCATCCACCACGGCCGTCGTCGCGGCCCTGGCCTTGGGCATCCTCACCGACCAGCGCGCGAACCGCCGCCGCGTCGCGATCCTGTCAGCGTCGCTTCTTCTCGCCAGCGTCGTCATTCCCCGCCTCGGGATGTCCGCGACGGCCTTCTGGCTCGGCCACGCGATCCTGATGCCGCTCGGCTCCACGCTGTTCGGCCAGATCTTCGCGCTGACACGCCTTGCCGCCGCCTCCCGCCCGACGCAGGAACGCGATGCCATCCTCGCCGCCATGCGGGCGCTCTTCGCGCTGCCGTTCATCATCGTCCTGCCGATCTGGTCGATCGCCTTCCGCTCGGGCGCCACACTGCTTTACGTCTATCCGGTCACGGGGGCGCTCGGCGCGCTGTGTCTGCTTCTCATCCTGCGCGCGTGGCCGAGGGACGGAGGCACAGTCTGGGCCGATCCGAAAAGCGGTCTGTCCTTCGCCGCGGCGCTGAAGGAAATCCTGGTTCCCCACGTCGCGTTCCGCATCTTCTGCCTCGGCGCGATCATGGGCGGCATGACGCTCTACATGGCGCTGCTCGGCCTTGTCTTCAGCGGGTTGCCCGGGCGGGGTGAAAGCGCGACCGCGATCTACGCCGGCGTCGTCGCGGGGCTGGAGGTGCCGGTGATGCTCGCCGTTCCCCTCCTGACCGCACGTTTCGCGCGCACCACGCTCATCGCGGCCGGGGCGGCAACCTACACGATCCATCTCGTCGGAATGCCACTTCTCGCCGCGTCGGACGCGGTCTGGCTTCTCACGATCCCCGCCGCGATCGGCGGCGGCATCGTCCTGTCGCTGCCGATCGCCTACCTGCAAGACCTTGTGTCCACCCGGCCCGGCATGGGCGGCGCGCTGATCGCCGTGCAGCGCGTGGTGGGGGACGTCCTCTGCGCCGGGGCTTTCGCGCTCGGCATCTGGGTTCAGGGCTATGCCACTGCGGCACTCTTCGGCGCGCTCATCATGATGGCGGCGGCGGCGGCCCTTCTGCGGGCCGACCGGCAGCCCGGGCGCGGCAAGGTCAGCGCCAGCTGAAGAACCCTGCAGGCGCCTGCGCGAGTAGCCTGCGCGCCAGATCGCGGCCCATCTCTGCGGCGTCCGCCACGGGCGCCCGGCCCTCGCCCCGGATCGCTTCGGATCCGTCGGGCCTCAGGATCTCACCCCGGAGCCAGACCTCGTCGCCCTCGATGACCGCAAGCCCGGCGATCGGGGTTTCGCAGGAGCCGTCCAGTTCGGCGAGGTAGGCGCGTTCGGCCTCCAGCCGCTCGCCCGTCACCCGGTCATGGATCACGGCCAGAAGCGCCTCGGCACGCGCATCCGCCACGCGCCGCTCGATCCCGATCGCGCCCTGCGCCACGGCGGGCAGCATCTCTTCCGGCTCGATCGCGGACCGTGCGACCCCGGCCATGCCCAGACGGTTCAGACCCGCCATGGCGAGGAAGGTGGCCGCCGCGACGCCGTCTTCGAGTTTTCTCAGCCGCGTCTGCACGTTGCCCCGGAACTCCACCACCTTCAGGTCCGGCCGCCGGTTCAGAAGCTGCGCCCGTCGGCGCAGGCTGGACGAACCGACGACGGTCCCTTCCGGCAGATCGGCAAGCCGCGCCGCGGTGGACGAGACGAAAGCGTCTCGGACATCTTCTCGCGGCAGGTAGCATCCAAGCGTCAGCCCCTCGGGCTGCAGGACGGGCATGTCCTTCATGGAATGGACTGCTATGTCGATCGCGCCGGAGGTCAACGCCTCCTCGATCTCCTTCGTGAAGAGCCCCTTTCCGCCGAGTTCCTTCAGCGGCCGGTCCAGCACGCGGTCCCCGGTCGTCTTGATCACCACGATCTCGAAGGCGGCCTCGGGCAGGGCATGCGCCGCCATGAGGCGCCCCCGCGTCTCGTGCGCCTGGGCCAGCGCCAGCGGCGAGCCGCGCGTGCCGATCTTCAGAGGGTTCTGGGGCGTAGGCATATCCATGCCTTCGCTCTATCCGCCCGGACAGGCCCGCGCAATGCCCCGCGACATCGTCCCGCGCCCATACCGGCAAGCCCCGCCTTGACATCCCCGCTAGGCCCGCGATGAAGGGTGCAAAGGAGACGAGGCATGACCAAGACAATCCTGCGCGCGCTTGCGGGCGAAACACTTCCGGTGCCGCCGGTCTGGATGATGCGCCAGGCTGGCCGCTACCTGCCCGAGTACCGCGCCACCCGCGCGAAGGCTGGTGATTTCCTCAGCCTCTGCTACACGCCGGAGCTTGCCGCCGAAGTCACGCTGCAACCGATCCGCCGCTACGGCTTCGATGCCGCGATCCTCTTCGCAGACATTCTGCTCCTGCCCCAGGCCCTTGGCGCCGATCTGTGGTTCGTGACCGGCGAGGGGCCGCGGCTCTCGACGATCACGACGCAGGCCGGACTCGTGGCACTGCGCGGCAAGGACGAGATCCACGAAACGCTCGCGCCGGTCTACGAAACGATCCGCATCCTGACCCGCGAGCTCCCGCGCGAGACGACGCTGATCGGCTTCGCGGGAGCGCCCTGGACGGTCGCCACCTACATGATCGCGGGACGCGGCACCCCGGATCAGGCGCCAGCCCACGCGTTGAAAACCTCCGACCGCGCCACCTTCGTGGGCCTGATCGACCTCCTTACCGAGGCGACGATCGACTACCTGTCCGCGCAGGTCGAGGCAGGTGCCGAGGTCATCAAGCTCTTCGACAGCTGGGCGGGTTCTCTCAAGGGGCAGGACTTCGACGACTTCGCCCTCGCGCCGGCGAAGCGGATCATTGCGGAGCTGAAACGCCGCCACCCCGGCCTCCCGGTCATCGCCTTCCCGCGCGAGGCGGGCGACCGTTACGTAGGCTTCGCCCGCGCGACGGGGGCGGACTGCGTTGCTCTCGACAATTCCGTTTCCGCCGAATGGGCGGCCGAGCATGTTCAGAAGGACGGCTGCGTGCAGGGGAACCTCGATCCGCGCCTCCTCGTCGCGGGCGGAGAGGAACTGGTCGCGGAGACCAGGCGCATAGCCAAGGCATTCTCCGGCGGACCGCACATCTTCAACCTCGGCCACGGCATCACGCCGGACGCTGACCCGGAGAACGTCCACATCATGCTGAACGCGTTGCGCGGCGCCTGACGGACCGAGCGGTCCGCCGCAGGCAGGTATCATCCGGCGGAGGGTTCCGCCGGCATCGTCACGGCCATTTCGCGACCGGCGGCAGGCTCATCAGGACAGCATTCGCATCGTGCCCGGTCGCCAGGCCGAATTTCGTGCCCCGGTCGTAGACGAGGTTGTATTCGGCATAGAGCCCGCGGTGGATAAGCTGGGTGTCCCTGTCGGAGTCCGTCCAGGGCGTGTTTCGCCGCCGCTCCGTCACAGGCAGGAACGCGGGCAGGAAGGCGCGCCCGACGTCCTGGGTGAAGGCGAAATCCGCCTCCCAGTCTCCGGTGTTGAGGTCATCGAAGAAGATGCCGCCCACACCGCGCGCCCGGCCCCGGTGCGGCACAAAGAAATACTCGTCCGCCCAGGCCTTGAACCGCTCGTAGTAGTCCGGCGCATGCGCATCGCAGGCCGCTTCCAGCACGGAATGGAAATCGGCCGTGTCCTCGGGATACTCGATGCAGGGGTTCAGGTCCGCGCCGCCGCCGAACCACCAGGCGTGGGGCGTCCAGAACATCCGCGTGTTCATGTGCACGGCGGGGCAATGCGGGTTCTGCATATGCGCGACCAGGCTGATGCCCGAGGCCCAGAACTCCGGGTCCTTCTCGATCCCCGGAACGCCCCGCGCCGCCATCGCCTTCTGCGCCGCGACGCCCAGCGTACCATGCACGGTCGAGACGTTGACGCCCACCTTCTCGAAGACCCGCCCGCCGCGCATCACGCTCATCAGCCCGCCACCCGCGTCGGATCCGTCCTCCGACGCGCGCTTGGTCACCGTCACCTCGAAACGCCCGGCGGGCTCATTCGCGAAGGGACCCGTGGCCTGCGTGTCCTCAAGCCCCTCGAAAGCCGCAACGATCTGGTCGCGAAGCTCGCGGAACCAGCCCGAAGCTCTGGCCTTCCGCCCTTCGAAATCTTCCTTCATCGCCTGCCTCCGTCAAACCGGTCAGTTCAGCTTTTACAGTCTGAGGGCCGGTGGACAAGCCCCGGTCGAACGTGATTTGGCAGCCGCGCGCGCGCGTCCTATGCTGGGCGCCGAACTACCGCAGGAGCCCAGGCATGCGCCCTCTCGCCACTCTTTCCATCCTCGTCCTCCTCGCCGCCTGCGCGGTGCCGCCGGGAACATGCCGCAGCGCGCTCACGCCGGAGCTTGAACGGATCGACGCGCTGATCGCCGAAACGCGCCTCAACCTCGACCGGGGCTACGCGATGGGCCGGACGACGACCGGTGGCGGAGGCTTCAACGTCTGCGTGGGTGGCGGCGGTGACAACGTCGGCGTAAGCCTCTGCACGCCGGGCACGGCCACGACGCGCACAGGACCCGTCGCCATCGACCCCGTGGCGGAGCGCGAGAAGCTCGCCGCTCTAGAAGCCCGCCGCGCCGAACTCGCCCGCCGGATCGCCGCCGAGATCGCCGCCTGCGAGGCGGCCCGTTCCTGACCGGAGACCAGAATGCGCCGCGCCGCCCTCGCCCTTCTCCTTCTCGTCGCCGCCTGCGCCACGCCGCAGGAACGTTGCATCCAGACCGCCACGCGGGAGCTGAGAACCGTGAACGAGTTGATCGCAGAGATCGAGGGCAACCTCGCCCGTGGCTACGCCTACCAGACCTACGAGATCACGCGCCCGGTCTGGGCGATCTGCGACTGGCTGCCCCCGGCCAAAGAGGGCGGCCGGCCGCGCCCGCACTACTGCCTCGAGGACGAGACCGAAACGATCCGCCGGCGGGTCGCGATCGTTCCGGACCTGGAACGGCGCAAGCTCGTCGCGCTGAGGGAGAAGCAGGCCGAACTCACGCGGATCGCCGCCGCCGAAATCGCCGCCTGCAAGGCGAAGTATCCCGAATAGAGCCTAGTGCGCGGGCACCGCGACGGGGTCCAGAAGGGTACGACCACCGTCGACGGTCAGGATCTGCCCCGTCACGAAGCCCGAGGCATCGGAGGCAAGGTATTGCACCGCCTCGGTGACTTCCGTGGCCGCCGCGATCCGGCCGAGCGGCGTTCCGGCCGCGATCTCCGCCCGCCAGTCCGGATGCTCTTTCAGCACGCTCTGAAGATGGCCGCTCATCACGCTGCCGAAGGCCACCCCGTTCACCCGGACCCGGTGGGGCGCGAGCGCGAGCGCCAGCGACCGCGTGGCCTGGTCGAGACCGGCGCAGGCCACCGAATAGGCCAGAAGTTCCGCCCGCGTCCGCTGCGAAGCAATGGACGAGACCGTGACGATCGACCCGGCGGGCGCGCCCTCCGCCCCTTCCCTTTCGGCCTGGGCAATCATGCGGCGTGCCACCGACTGGCTCATCTTCAGGTTCGCGAGGAGGTTCTGCCGCAGCATGGCCTCCATCGTGTCGTCGTCGCCAGCGATCGGATCGGTCACGGCGACGGCCCGGTTCGCGTTCACGAGGATGTCCACCCGCTCGAAGGCATCGATGGCCGTGGAGAGCAGGTTGGCGATGGCGAGCTTCTGGCAAAGGTCGCCCGCGAAGATCCGGAGGTTCGTGTCGTCGGAGGCGTCGGCCCCGAGGGCCTCGTTCAGCCTGGCTTCATCCATGTCGGCGGCGACGACGTTTGCGCCCCGCTCCTGGAAGTGCCGGGCTATGGCCAGGCCAACGCCCGTCGCGGCCCCGGTGACGATGGCGGTTTTGCCAGCGATGGAAAAGGACATGGTGCCTCTTTGAACTGATTCTGAGCGAGACTAGCCGAGACCGACGGCAACTTCATGGCGACGACGCGGCGCGGCGGCTTGCGACGGGCCGCGATGCGACAAGGACCTTGAAACCCGGATCCCCACCTGCCTCCGCGACCTCGCGAAAGCATTCGGCCATGACGCGCTCATAGGGGAGGTGCCGGTTGGCGACAAGCCAGATCCGGCCGTCGGGCTTCAGCATCGAGGCGGCTGCCCTGATGAATGCCGCGCCGAGCGCCGGATCGGCCGCGCGCCCGGTATGGAACGGCGGGTTCGTCACGACCGCGTCGAACTTCTGGTCGGGCACGAAGCGTGTCGCATCCGCCCAGTGGAAGCGCGCGCGAGGATCGGTCACGTTCGCGCGCGCGCAGGCAAGCGCGGTATGATCCGCCTCGATCAGGTGAACCTCCGCCACGCCCTCACGGGCAAGGATCTGCGCCGCGAGCCAGCCCCAGCCGGCGCCGAGGTCGGCCACGCGCGCGGGAAGCCGCGCGGGAAGCGCCTCCGCCAGAACGGCGGATCCACGGTCCACGCCGTCGGCCGAGAATACGCCGGGCATCGTCCTGAAACCAGGCGCGGGCATGAGCGGCTGTGCCACCCAGGGATCGAAAAGCCCCGGACCGGGCGACGGGAAACAGAAGGACTTGCCGTGCGCCTTCGAAAACGGCTCCGACACCGGAACCAGGCCGCGCAGTTCCTTCAGCATCGAATCGACGCCGTCGGTCTTCTGGCCGTCGATCCAGATCGCTCCACCGGAGCCCACGCGCGCCGCCGCTTCCGCGACCCAGGCACGCGCCAGCCCCCGCGCACGCGGGAGGAAGATGACGGCGGCGGCAAACTCCCCGTCGACCTCGGGCAGGACGCTGTATCCGCGCGCCGCCCAGGCATCGTGATCGGGGCGGAACCCCTGCACGACGAGGACACGCTCCTTCGGCAACCCGGAAAGGTCGGCGTCCGCCGACGGACCGAAGACGGCGATCAGCCCGGCGGGGGGTAAGGGCTCGGCGCGGTCGAGCGCCAGGGTCAGGCGGCTGTCCTGCATGGGATGGGTCCGGGCGCTCTGCCCCTATTCCTTTTCCATCGTGCACTGCAGCGGATGCTGGTGCCGGCGCGAGAAATCCATGACCTGCGCCACCTTCGTCTCCGCCACCTCGAAGGAAAACACGCCCACGACGGCGACACCCTTCTTGTGAACCGTCAGCATGATCTCGAAGGCCTGCGCATGGCTCATCCCGAAGAACCGTTCGAGCACATGGACGACGAATTCCATCGGCGTGTAGTCGTCGTTCAGCAGCAGCACCTTGTAGAGCGGCGGCCGCTGCGTCTTCGGCTTGGTCTTGGTGACGACCGAAGTCTCGCCATCAGGGCGGCCATCCTGGCCGGACATGTGGAGAGGACGAAGGGTCAAGTCAGCGCTCCGCGGGTTTGCGACTGTTTCAGGCTCGGGGTTCCAATATAAAGCCTCGGCATTTCCTGAAAAGGGGCGCTTTGGCCTGCATTGAAAACTCGGTCGCTGATCGGCATCTATGGGCAGGAAAGGACGAACATGACCAAACTCGCCGCCATCGGATTCGACGCCGACGACACACTCTGGCACAACGAGCGCTTTTTCCAGATGACGCAAGAGCGTTTCCTGGCGCTGCTGTCGAACTATGCGGAACCTGATCACCTGGCGGATCGCCTGCTTGCGGCGGAGAAGCGGAACCTCGGCCATTACGGCTTCGGCATCAAGGGTTTCGTGCTGTCGATGATCGAAACCGCGATCGAGGTGACGGACGACCGCGTGCCGGCGTCCGTGATCCGGGAACTGATGGAGGCCGGGCGCGAGATGCTGTCGCATCCGATCGAGCTTCTCCCCCACGCCCGCGAAGCGGTCGAGGCGATGGCGGGCCGGTTCCGCCTGATCCTCATCACCAAGGGCGACCTTCTGGACCAGGAGCGCAAGCTGGCGCAGTCCGGTCTCGGCGAGCTTTTCGACGCGGTCGAAATCGTCTCGCAGAAGACGGAGGCCACCTACCGCTCCGCCTTCGGCCGGCACGGCGAGGGGCCGGAGCGCGCGATGATGGTAGGAAATTCACTGAAATCCGACGTGATCCCGGCGCTCGACGCCGGCTCCTGGGGTGTCCACGTTCCCCACGCTGTCACCTGGGAACTGGAACATGCCGACCACCCCGACGCGCAAGCCAGGTTCCGGGAACTTGCAGACCTTTCCGGCCTCGCGCCCCTCGTCGAGGAAATCCTTGCGGGATAGTCGGCTCGCCCAGGGCCACAATATGTAGCGGATTCCGCGCCAGCCAATCACAACAACTGGTGCCCGCTCAGGCCACCTGTGTGAACTCCGCGTTCAAAGTTCTTGAAAATAAACTGTTTTCCCACGCAACCCTCTGTGTTACGCTTCGCGTCAAACAATTAAGCTCCGACGCCAAAATTGATCGGGGCACGAGGCAGGATAAGGGTGAAACCATGACCGCGCTCTTTGGGCAGTGGGTCCGTCATGGGCTATTTGTTCTCTCCTTCTACGCTTTCAGCGCTCTGGCTGCGCTCGCCGCTCCGTACGCGGACTACGTGATCGACGTCAGAACGGGCGAAGTGCTTCACTCCGAAAACGCGGACACCCGGCTTCATCCGGCCTCCCTCACCAAGATGATGACGCTCTACATCGCCTTCGAGGCGATCGAGCATGGCGAGATCAGCCTCGACACGATGGTGACGATCAGCAAGCACGCCGCCTCCGAGCCGCCCTCCAAGCTGGGACTTCAGGCCGGACAGAAGATCGCGCTTCGCTACCTGATCCGCGCGGCCGCGGTCAAATCGGCCAACGACGCCGCAACGGCCATCGGCGAGGCGATCGCGGGGTCCGAGGCCGCCTTCGCCCGGCGCATGAACCGCACTGCCAAGGCCCTCGGCATGTCGCGGACGACGTTCAAGAACGCCAACGGCCTGACCGAGGAGGGACACCTTTCCACCGCGCGCGACATGACCACGCTCGGCCGGCACCTGTTCTACGACTATCCGCAGTACTACAACCTCTTCTCCCGCCGCTCGGCGGATGCCGGGATCGCGCAGGTCGCCTCCACCAACCGCCGCTTCCTCGCCGCTTATGAAGGCGCCGACGGCATCAAGACGGGCTACACCTCGGCCGCTGGCTTCAACCTCGTCGCCTCCGCGCAGCGCGGGGACAAGCGCATCATCGCCACGGTGTTTGGCGGCCGATCCACTGCCGCGCGGAACGCCCGCGTGGCCGAACTGCTCGACGTGGGCTTCAAGCGCGCGCCGAACCGTGCGAGGGTCCAGAAGCCGTCGCCCCCGCAATACGTGCCCGGAGAGCTCGTGGCCGACGCGCTCGACGCCACCCGCGACGATCCCCTCGCCTCGGGCAAGAAGATCCGTGTAAGCGGCAGCGTGAATGCGAGCCCTCGTCCGAAGGCGCGGCCGTCGCACGGTCAACCGCCCGCCGAGATGCTGGTGGCGATGCAGTCCGGCATCGACGCCGCGCTGGCCGAGGTCGCTCCGGCGGCCGACGCTCAGGCCGAAGCCGTGGCGGATGCCGTTACGCTCGCCCAGACGACCGAACCGCAACCCGAGACACTGGCCCTGGCCGCGACGATGCCGCCGCCCGAGCCGCGCCCGGATCTTCCCGCCGATCCTTCCGCGGAAGAGGCCGAAGTGGCTGCCGTCGCGGAGGAAGCAACCTCTACCGATCCGGAAGCCGGCCCCGTGGAGCTTGCCGAAGCCGAAACGGCCCCGGAAACCGCTCCCGTGACGCTTGCGCAGGAAACCGAACCGCAGCCGGAAACGCTCGCACTGGCCGAAACGCTGGCCGAGGCCCTGCCGGAAGCGGACGAGGAAGCAGAAGCCGCACCGGAAGTCCTCGCGATCGCCGGGGTGCGGCCCGAACCGAAGCCCGAGATGGAAGCGCCCACGGAAGTGCTCGCCGAAGCCCCTGCCGCCGAGGAAACCGACCCGATGGCCGCGGCCGTGGCGCTGGCGCTCGCGGAGGCGCTCGGTGCCGAGGAACCCGATACGGCGCCTGAGGATGAGGTGGTCTCCGCCGATTCCGTTCTCCTGGCCGGGACGACCGATCCGCAACCCGAAACGGTCCAGCTGGCCGCGATCGCGCTTTCGCCGGAAACCGCCGCAGAGCCGGAGCAGCCGCAACCGGCGCGCATCCTTCTCGCCTCCGTCGACGCGCCTGCCACCGTCGAGCAGCAACAGGAAGTCGTCATGCGTGTCTCCACCTCGGGTGGGCGGCATTTCGGCATCAACGTCGGCCGCTACCCGTCCCGCTACGAGGCGGAACGCGTCCTCCTCCAGACGGCGCTGGCCGAGATCGGCACGCTCGACGACGCGCTACGCAAGGTCGTGAACCGGAAGGGTGGCTTCGAGGCGACCTTTGCCGGTCTCAGCGAGGACCAGGCAAGCCTCGCCTGCCGCCGCCTGACCGCGCGCGGGAGCGAGTGCACGGTGCTGGCGCCCTGACAGGTACGACCCGCGCAAGGACGAGGGCCGCTTTGCCCGGCCTTACTGCCGGCGTTCCAGGTGAAAGAAACCGTCAGGGCTTCGGCCTGTCGTCCCAGTCGTCCGACAGGATCCGGCGGCTGTCTCCCTCCGGATCGTCGTATTGCCGCGTCCGGATCGACCAGAAGAAGGCTCCAAGGCCAAGGCCGCCGAGGAACAGCGAAATGGGGATCAGGTAGGCAAGGATTTCCACCTTCTCACCTCCTCACGCGAAGCGCGTTCAGCGTCACCGTGATCGACGAGGACGACATCGCCAGCGCTGCGAACAGCGGCGTGCAGTAGCCCAGAACCGCCAGGGGCACGGCGACGAGGTTGTAGATGTTCGAGATCACGATGTTCTCCCGGATCCGCGCGATCGCGGAACGCGCCACACCCGCAGCCTCCGCCACGGGGGCAAGCGATGCACCCAGCATCACGATGTCCGACGCCGTCCGCGCCGCATCAAGCGCCGACGCGGGCGAGACGGAGACATGCGCCCCGGCGAGCGCCGCCGTGTCGTTGAGCCCGTCGCCCACCATCAGCACGCGCCGCCCCTCGGCTTTAAGCCGCGCGACGAAAGCCGCCTTGTCCTCGGGCAGCGCCCCCGAAATCCAGTTCGCGATCCCCAGACGCTCGGCCAGTGCCGCAACCGGGGGTTCGGCGTCGCCCGAAAGCAGGTGGACCTGGAGCCCTTTCGACTTCAGGGCCGCGATCATGGGCTCCGCGTCCGGCCGCAGGCGGTCGGCGAAGGTGAACTCGACAGGCTGACCCGCGCCCACGCGCAGCCAGGCGGCAGTCGTCTCACCCGGCTCCGCGCCGACCCATGCCGCGCGTCCAAGCCGCACCGTCTCCGCGCCAAGCCGCCCCTCGACACCGTATCCCGGAACCTCGCGCAACTCTTTTACCGGCGCGGGCGACACTCCGGCCGCGCGCGCAGCCTCTGCCAGCGCCTGCGCCAGCGGGTGCGAAGATGCCGCCGCCAGGGCCGCCGCAACCTGCACGGCCCGCGCGGAATGCGCGTCAAGGTTCATGGCTTCGGGCTTGCCGAGCGTCAGGGTCCCGGTCTTGTCGAAGACGACGGTGTCGACCTCCGCAAGGCGCTCCAGCGCGGTGCCGTCCTTGATGAGGAGCCCTTTCCGGAAGAGCCTTCCCGAAGCCGCCGTCATCACCGCCGGCACGGCGAGGCCAAGCGCGCAGGGGCAGGTCACGATCAGCACCGCCGCCGCGATGTTCAGCGAAAGCCGCGCGTCCCCGGCGATCCAGAACCAGCCGACGAAGGTGAGGAACGCGACCGCGTGGACGGTCGGCGTGTAGTACCGCACGACCCGGTCCGCGATCGATGTGTAGCGCCCCCTTCCTGCCTCCGCCACCGCCACGAGGTCGGCCAGCCGGTGCAGGGAGGAATCCTTCCCCGCCGCCGTGACGCGCAGGGTGAGGGGGCCCGTCAGGTTGACCTCCCCCGTCGCGAGCTCGGCTCCGGGGCCTGCGAAAACGGGCAGGCTCTCGCCGGTCAGAAGCGACCGGTCGATCTCGCTTTCCCCGGTCTCGACGATCCCGTCGGCAGGCACCCGCACGCCCGGAAGGATCTTCACCAGATCCCCGGCGCGAAGTTCCGCGACCGGCACGATTTCTTCTCCCGCCGCGCCGATGCGCATCGCGCGCGGAACTTCCAGCGCCGCCAATTCCCGCGCGGCCGACCGCGCCGCCGCGCGGCTGCGCTGGTCAAGATAGCGGCCGATCAGCAGGAAGAAGGTCAGAGAGACGGCCGCATCGAAATAGGCGTGCTCGCCCGACTGCATCGTTTCGAAAAGCGAGGTGCCGGTCGCCAGGATCATGCCGAGCGAGATCGGCACATCCATGTTCGTCCGCCCGACGCGGAGCGCGGACCATGCGCTCCGGAAGAATGGCTGCCCGGAAAAAACGATCGTCGGCAAGGCGATCGCGGCGCTGATCCAGTGGAAGAGATCCCGCGTCGCGGCCTCGGCCCCGGACCAGACAGCAACCGACAGGAGCATGATGTTCATCATGGCGAAGCCCGCCACGGCGAGCCGCATCAGGAGGTCGCGCGAAGCGGGATCGCCGTCGGTGGCCGACAGCATCCCAGCGTCAAGCTCATGCGCCTCGTAGCCGAGGAGCCGGACCTCAGGGATCAGCTTCTCGGCCGTCACCCCGGGATCGGCAGCCACGCTCACCCGCTTCAGGGTCAGGTTTACCCGCGCGGAGCGCACGCCCGGAACCGCTTCGAGACCCTTCTCGAGAGTGGAGATGCATGCCGCGCAGTGCGCTGCGGGCACCGACAGGAGGATCCGTTCGCCCTCTTCCGCCTTTCGCGCCGCCGCCGCCACTTCGAGCGCCGTGGGCGCCGCGTCGCAGGCCGGACAGGCCGAAGCTGAAGGCGTGAAGGTGGCGGTCATCTCCTTATCCCCTGACGAACAGGTCGATCCGTTGGTGGAACCTCGTCCCGTCGTCCGCGTAGGCTTCCAGGAGCACCATCCACTTGCCCGGCGCAAGGTCCATCGGCGCGTAGTATATTCCGCTCAGCTCCCGGAAATCAGGCGTTATGTCGTCGACCGACATCGTGGGCCGCCCCACCGTAGCCTTCATCGAAGCGACTTCGACAGGAAGACCCTCGCTGTCGCGGAACTCCAGCCGCAGCCTGCCGGGCTCGTAGGCGGCCGTCAGTGTCCAGCCCAGCGATTCCTGGGCCGCCCGATCCTCGTCGAACGTCTGCGAGGCCACATAGGAGTTCTTCACCTCGAGCCCCGGGAAGGTTCCGATCGCCTTGGCCGCCATGAAGACGTTGACCCCGATGATCACCCCGAACGCTCCCACCGTGATCAGGAGGACCTTGCGCCCTGTCAGTTCGCCCATCTCACTCGCCTTTCCCGTTGAAGATCGTGTCGGCGTTGACCCGGTCGGTGCTCTGCACGTCCTCGATCCAGAAGCGCAGTTCCGTCCGGTCCGCCAATGCGGCCCTCGACCCGGCGGGAGCCGTGACATAGACGCGCTGGGTCTTCAGTTCGTCCGCCGGAACATGGACCACCTGGTCCTCCGCCCCTTCCAGCGACACGGTCAGCGGCGCCTCGGAGTCCACCGAAATCTGGAACGGCCGCTCCTCGGGCTGCTTGTTGCGGATGCGGATCTCGTAGGTATTGCGGATGGAACCGTCCGAGAGCGTCACGTAGATCGGGTTCCGGACGGGCGTCACGTTCACGTCGATTTCCGAACGCAGGAAGAGAGCGACGACGAGACCGACGCCGACTCCGGCCCAGAGCGCCGTGTAGATCATCGTGCGGACGCGGAAGATATGCCGCCAGAGCTGCCTCGGATGCGCGCCCGCCCGCTCCGCCGCTTCATCCATGAGAGCGAGGTAGCCGATCAGGCCCCGCGGCTTGCCGATCCGGTCCATCACCTCGTCGCAGGCGTCGATGCAGAGCGCGCAGGTGATGCAGGCGAGTTGCTGCCCGTTGCGGATGTCGATGCCCATCGGGCAGACGTTCACGCAGGCCATGCAGTCGATGCAATCGCCCTGGTTCGGGTCGAGCTGGCCCTTCTTCAGCTTGCCCCGCGGCTCGCCCCGCCATTCGCGGTAGGCGACGGTCAGCGTGTCCTCGTCCATCATCGCCGCCTGGATGCGCGGCCAGGGGCAGGCATAGATGCAGACCTGTTCACGAAAGAAACCGCCGAAGGCGAAGGTCGTCAGCGTCAGAATGCCCATCGTCGTATAGGCAATCGGGTGCGCCTCGCCCGTCACGAGGTTCGTCGCGAGCGAGGGGGCATCGGTGAAGTAGAACACCCATGCCCCGCCCGTGGCGAGGCCGATGAGGAGCCAGATCGTCCACTTGGTCAGGCGCAGGCGCGCCTTCCTGATGCCCCACTTCTGGTTCCAGAGCCGAACGCGCGCGTTGCGGTCGCCTTCCACCCATCGCTCGACGAGGATGAAGAGGTCGGTCCAGACCGTCTGCGGGCAGGCATAACCACACCAGACCCGGCCCAGCGCCGAGGTGAACAGGAAAAGCCCGAGTCCCGCCATGATCAGAAGGCCCGCCACGAAGTAGAACTCGTGCGGCCAGATCTCGATCATGAAGAAGAAGAAGCGGCGGTTCGCGAGATCGACCAGCACGGCCTGATCCGGAAGCTCCGGCCCGCGATCCCAGCGGATCCAGGGCGTGATGTAATAGATGCCCAGGGTCACCACCATGATGACCCATTTCAGGTTGCGAAACGTTCCTTTCACGCGGCGCGGAAAGACTGGCTCACGCGCGGCGTAAAGCTTGGGCGCTTCTGGAGTTTCTGACGTAGACAAACGGCACCGATCCCGGGTTGTATCTGTTCGCGTAGTGTCCCGGACTTATGCTTTCGCAGTCTGCCCGGAGCCTTGATCTGAGTCAAAGCCCCTCTGCAGCGCAGCGTGGCCTGACGACGCAGCCCTCCACGTCCGAACCAAGCTTCTGGGCCGACGCCGAGGATGAGGTTGCCCCGGCGGGCGCGAAATCAGGGCGTCCGCAAGGTTCGGATTGCTGGAATACACACTTGGGCTTGCCTTCGGAAGACGTCGGCGCGAAAGAGACCTTGCCGGCAAACGAAGAGCACCGGCTCCCCCAGGAAACGCGCGAACAGGACGGGGTGCCGGTGCTCTGGCCTCGGGCTCAGCCCTTGGTCGAAATGACCTTCGCCCGCGGGCCCGCCGCCTGCCTTGACCTGAGTCAAATCGTTTCGGGCGCACCCCCGAAAAAACACGGAACGGGGGGCCGTAGCCCCCCGCCGCTTCACTCTGTCGCATGTCTTGGGCGGACGGGATTATTCGCCGCCGCCAAGCTGGTGCACGTAGGTCGCGACCGCGCGGATGTCGGCCTCCGACAGACGCGAGTTCCAGTTCGGCATCACGCCGTACCGGGCGTTCGTCACGGTTTCGGTCAGCGACGCCTCGTCGCCGCCAAAGAGCCAGATCGCGTCGGTGAGGTTCGGCGCGCCCTGCATGCGGTCGCCCGTCCCGTCCTCCATGTGGCAGGCCGAGCAGTTGTCGATGAACACCGTCATGCCGGTTTCGGCCAGCGCCGCGTCATGCTCCTGCCCCGAAATCTTCAGGACATACTGCACCACCGCCTGGGTTTCCTCGGAGGCGAGGATATCGCCGAAGGCCGGCATCTGCGAGAAGCGCGCGTCCGGATCGTCCGTGTTGCGGATCCCGTGGGTGACGGTCGTGTGGATCTCCTCGATCGAACCGCCCCAGAGCCAGTCGTTGTCGCTGAGCACCGGGTAGCCCGTCGCGCCGCCGCCTTCGCGGCCATGGCACTGCACGCACCAGGTGTTGAACACCGCCTCGCCCGCATTTGTGGCGTAGCTGGCGAGTTCCGCATCGGACGAAATCGCAGTCAGGTCCGTGGCCACGAGCTTTTGCTGGATCTCGGCGTTCTTGGCCCGGTAGCTCTCGATCTCGGCGGCCACGGCTGCGCGGGTATTGCCCTGCTCCTCGCTCACCAGACCTTGGGTCGCGCGGCTCACGAGCGGCCAGGCCGGATAGGCGATCGTGTAGCCGATCCCCCAGATGATGGTGATGTAGAAGGTCCAGAGCCACCAGCGCGGCAGCGGCGTGTTGAGTTCCTCGATGCCGTCCCACTCATGGCCCGTCGTTTCGACCTCGGGCTTCTCGGTCATTGGTTTCTTAGCCATGTCAGGCCTCCTTGGCCTTCCCGCCCGTGGCGGGTTTGTCTTCGTGCCGGAAGGGGATGCGCCCTGCATCGTCGTGGACTTTCCGTGATCCGGGCCGCAGGGCCCAGACCACGATTCCCACGAAGAAAAGGAAGAGGAACAGGAGCACCCAGCTGTCGGCGAATTGCCTCAGGAGCGAATAGGTTTCCATGCGCCCCTCCTCTCAGCGATTCGGGTCAAGCTCGAAGGTCGAGAAATCGACCATGGTGCCAAGAACCTGAAGGTAGGCGATGAGCGCATCCATCTCGGAGATGCCCGGAGCTCCGTCGAAGTTCCGCACCTGCGCATTGGAATAGCGCTCGAGCAGCCCGTCGTAATCGCTGTCCGGATCGGCCTGCGCCTTGAAGTCCTCCGCGGCGGCCTCGATCATCTCGTCCGAATACGGCACCCCGACCAACCGGTGGGTTTCCAGGAGGTCGGTGATGTAGGTCGGCTCGATCATCCTGTCGGACAGGAAGCCGTATTTCGGCATCACCGATTCCGGCACGACCGACTGCGGGTTCGTCAGGTGGTCGACATGCCATTCATCCGAATAGCGGCCGCCGACGCGGGCGAGGTCCGGCCCCGTCCGCTTCGAGCCCCACTGGAACGGATGGTCGTACATCGACTCTGCGGCAAGGCTGTAGTGGCCATAGCGCTCGACCTCGTCCCGCATCGGGCGGATCATCTGGCTGTGGCAGACGTAGCAGCCCTCGCGGATGTAGATGTCGCGCCCGGTCAGTTCCAGCGGCGTGTAGGGCCTTACCCCCTCGACCTCCTCGATCGTGTTCTCGATGTAGAACAGAGGCGCGATTTCGACGATCCCGCCGACCGTGACAACGAGGAAGGAGGCGACGAGAAGAAGCGTCGCGTTCTTCTCGAGGATCTTGTGTTTTTCAAGAATTGCCATGTCCCGGTTCCCCTTATTCGGCCGGAACCGAAGCCGGGGCGGCGGCTTTCGCCGGCTGCCGGGCAACGGTCATGTAGAGGTTGTAGAGCATGATGACGGCGCCGGTGAGGTAGAGCACCCCGCCCAGACCGCGCACCACATACATCGGGAACTTGGCGCTCACCGTGTCGGCGAATGCGTTCACGAGGAAGCCGTTCGCGTCCACTTCACGCCACATCAGGCCTTCCATGATCCCGGTGACCCACATCGAGGCGGCGTAGAGCACGATCCCGATGGTGGCGAGCCAGAAGTGCCAGGAGACGAGGCTGAGCGAGTAGAGCCGCTCGCGGTTCCACAGCTTCGGTACGAGGAAGTAGAGCGCGCCGAAGGTGATCATGCCGTTCCAGCCGAGGGCACCGGAGTGCACGTGGCCGATCGTCCAGTCGGTGTAGTGGCTGAGCGAGTTCACCGCCTTGATCGACATCATCGGGCCTTCGAAGGTGGACATGCCGTAGAAGCCGACGGACACCACCATCATCCGGATGATCGGGTCGGTGCGCAGCTTGTCCCAGGCGCCCGAGAGCGTCATAAGGCCGTTGATCATGCCGCCCCAGGAGGGCATCCACAGGATGACCGAGAACACCATGCCGAGCGTCGAGGCCCAGTCAGGCAGCGCGGTGTAGTGCAGGTGGTGCGGACCCGCCCAGATGTAGAGGAAGATCAGCGCCCAGAAGTGGATGATCGACAGCTTGTAGCTGTAGACCGGCCGTTCCGCCTGCTTCGGCACGAAGTAATACATCATGCCGAGGAAGCCCGCGGTCAGGAAGAAGCCCACCGCGTTGTGGCCGTACCACCACTGAGTCATGGCATCCTGCACGCCGGCGAAGACCTGCACCGACTTGGAGCCGAAGATCGACACCGGGACGGAGAGGTTGTTCAGCAGATGCAGCATCGCGACCGTGACGATGAACGACAGCAGGAACCAGTTCGCCACGTAGATGTGGGGCTCCTTGCGCTTGATGAGCGTGCCGAGGAACACCGCCAGGAAGGCGACCCAGACGATCGTCAGCCACAGGTCCACGTACCACTCCGGCTCGGCATATTCCTTCGACTGGGTGGCGCCGAGGATGTAGCCGGTCGCGGCCAGCACGATGACGAGTTGGAAGCCCCAGAACACGAACCAGGCGAGATTGCCGCCCCAGAGGCGGGCGGCCGACGTGCGCTGGACGATGTAGAAGGACGACATCAGCAGCGCGTTGCCGCCGAAGGCGAAGATCACGGCCGAGGTGTGCAGCGGCCGAAGCTTGCCGAAATTCAGGTATCCATGGGCGAATTCGGACAGGTTCAGCTCCGGGAACGCGAGCTGGAAGGCCACCGTCACGCCGACGAGGAAGCCCACGACGCCCCAGAGCGCCGTGGCGATGACACCCGCCTTCACCACGCCGTCATTGTATTCGTCCACCGGCACGGGGCGGTGCTCGCCCACACGCCGCAACACCCAAATGAAGGTGATCGCCGCCGCCAGCATGACAGTCAGCGCATTCACCATATAGGCCAGGTCGCGCGCGTAATTCGCCGCGATCGCGGCCAGTACCGCGATCGCGCCAAGCACGACCAGCTTTAAATAATCCCACATGTTCGCGTCCCTTCGTCTTCTTTGGCCGCAACGGATCGACGGAGTCGGATTCCTCCGGCGGCTCTTCGACAGTTTGGCTTCTCGCGCCGGCTTGTTGCGAATGCATTGATCCATGTCAATTCATCGCGATCAGGCGGTTGATCCGTGTCAAAGTGCGGCTCCAACTCCGCGCCTAGACTTCTCGACAAATGTCAATCGCGGACGCACCCGGAGGAGACGCAGAATGCCCTACAAGTCGCTCTTGACTGTAATTACCGACCCTGCCGGCAAGGCGCCTCAGCTCGACAGCGCCATCGAGCTTGCCCGGCGCGAGGATGCGCATCTCGACATCCTCTGCCTGGGCATCGACCGGACGCAGACGGGCTACTACTACGCCGGCGCCACCGCGATGATCCATCAGGAGACGTTCGAGCGCGCCCAGGCCGAAGCGCAGGCCGCCGAGGCCGCCGTGCGCGACCGCATGGGGGCAGAGGACATCCGCTGGGGCGTCGAATCCGCCGTGGCGCAACTCGGCGGGCTTTCCGGGATCGTCGCGCTACGCGCCCGCTATTCGGACCTGGTGATCCAGCCCCAGCCCTACGGCGACGGTGGCAGCACCGAGGCCGAGGCCACGGTCGAGGCTGCAATGTTCGAAGGCAAAGCGCCCGTACTCGTGCTGCCCGCAAGCGGGCTCGGCAAGAACTTCGCCCGTCGAATCGTTCTGGCCTGGAACCAGAGCGACGAGTCGCTGCGAGCGGCGCGCGCGGCCATGCCGCTTCTCAAGGCAGCGGACCTCGTCAACATCGCGGTCATCGACCCGCCGAGCCACGGGCCGGAACGGTCGGATCCGGGCGGTCCGCTCTCGCAGCTTCTGGCACGCCACGGGGTCAAGACAGAAGTTTCCGTCCTCGCCAAGACGATGCCGCGCGTTTCCGACGTGCTGTGCCGTCACGCCCGCGACGAAGCGGCCGACATGGTGGTGATGGGCGCCTACGGGCATTCCCGCTTCCGCGAGGCGATTCTCGGCGGCGCGACGCGTAACATGCTCGAACAGGCCGAGGTGCCGGTGTTCATGGCGCACTGACCGCAAGAGGGGTCTTGCTGCGTCACCCAGACTGAAGACCCGGCGCCGGGGCCGAGGAGCCCCGCAAGCCGGAGATCAGGTTTCGCGCCGTTTTCGGCGCGGACCGGATCGGCTCATTGGTCCATTGGTCGAACGCAGGGAGGATTTATCATGCGGAACTGGACAGCAAGCGTCATCGTGGCGTTCACACTGGCTTCGGCGGCATATTCGCAGGAGCCAGGCAACCCCGAGGCCGGCAAGGCTCTAGCGCAGGAACATTGCTCGAACTGCCACAACATCGCGGAAGGCGGCGCTTTCAAGCTCTATCCGCCAAGCTTCGCGGCGATCGGCACCTACATGGGCACCGACATGATTCGCATGCGCATCATGATCCCCAACGTCCACACGATCATGCCGCGATTCTACGAGATCATGACGGCCGCGAACCTGAACGACCTCACCGCCTACATCGTCTCGCTCGAGAAGTGAGTTCCTGATGGCAAGGTCGGGACCGCCCGGGACCGAAAGGATACGCGAAACGACATAGGGCGCTGACCACTGAAATGGCGGAGAGTTCCGGTCGTTCGGGCGTCGGAGTGCGGGGCCCGCACCCGGATCTGGTCACACCAGGAGCCCGCCATCCGAGTCGTCGCCGGCCTCTTCCAGAAGCCGGTCGAAATCAGGAACGATCACGTGCCGCTTTCCCTGGAGCTCGATGACGCCGTCGCGGCGCAGCGCCGATATCTGGCGGCTCACCGTCTCCAGCGTCAGACCCAGATAGTCCGCCATCGCTTCCCGCGTCAGCGGCAGGTCGAATATCATCTCTCCGCCCGCTGTCTTGAGCTGCAGCGCCGCGTCCCGCCGTCCGACGATGGCGAGAAGGCTCGCAAGCTTCTCACGCGCCGTCTTCCGGCCCAGCAGCAGCATCCATTCCCGCGCCGCGTCGAGTTCGTCGAGCGTCATCTCCAGTAGACGTTGGCCGATATGGGGCGTCTGCACCATGAGCGCCTCGAACGGCTTCTTGCGGAAGCAACACATCAGAAGGTCGGTCGTCGCGGTGACGTTATAGGCCGCGGTCTCGCGCCCGGGCCGGCCGACGAAATCCGAGGGCAGCAGAAGTCCGACCATCTGCGTGCGGCCGTCTTCCATCGTCTGGGTCAGCGTGGCGACGCCGGACACCACCGACGCCACGAAATCCATAGGATCGCCGGCCCAGATGACCGTCTGCCCGGCTTCGTAGCTGCGATAGAACTTGATCTCTTCGAGCCGCTTGAGTTCGTCAGCCTCACAGCGAGCGCAAACCGCCCGGTGCCGGATCGGACAATCGCCACAGGTGGGCGCCACGGCATGTGAGTCGTGCAGCGTCATGAGATTGATCTGGGTCAAGGTCCTGATAAGCGCGTTGTTGCAACTGTACCCGCATGAACGATCAATCGCAACTTGCGCGGGTGGGACTATTCGACGCGAGGGTACCTCGGTACACGAGTTACCCGACGGCGCCGCATTTCACCTCCGGCATCGGCCCTGATGACTTCTCCGACTGGCTTTCCGCGATCCCCGCGGGGTCGGAAATCTCGCTTTATATGCACGTTCCCTTCTGCAGGAGACTGTGCTGGTTCTGCGCCTGCCGCACACAGGGGACGAGTTCTGACGCGCCCGTGCTTGCCTATGCCGAGGATCTCAAGGCCGAGATCCGGCTGATTCGCGATCGCCTTGCCCCCGGCGTCAGGCTTTCCAGACTGCACTGGGGCGGCGGAACGCCGACGCTGATGCCCGCCCGGACGATTCGGGAAATCGCCGGCGCGATCTTCCAAGCCGTCCCGATGAGCGAGCATGGCGAGTTCAGCGTCGAAATCGACCCGAACGAGATCGACGCCGAAAGGCTGGACGCCCTCGTGGCGGCCGGCATGAACCGCGCCTCCATCGGCGTGCAGGACTTCGATCCGGCAATCCAGGAGGTCATCGGGCGCGAGCAGAGCTATGAACTGACGCGGGACGTCGCCGAGATGATCCGCGCGCGCGGCGTCACGTCGCTGAACGCCGATATCCTGTTCGGGCTGCCGCACCAGTCGCCGGAGCGGATGGCGGACAGCGTCGAGAAGCTCCTGACGCTCGCCCCGGACCGGGTGGCTCTTTACGGCTACGCCCATGTGCCGTGGATGGCGCGGCGGCAGGTCATGCTGCCGTCGGACGCAATGCCGACACCGCAGGAACGGCTCGTCCTGTTCGAGACCGCTCGGCGGCTGTTCGTCGGCGCGGGTTACGACGAGATCGGCATCGACCACTTCGCGAAACCCTCTGACGGACTGGCAATCGCGGCCCGCGAGGGTCGCCTGCGCCGCAACTTCCAGGGCTACACGGATGACACCGCCCCGGTTCTGGTGGGAATCGGCGCCTCGGCGATCTCGAAGTTCCCGCAAGGTTACGCTCAAAACGCTCCTGCCACCGGCGCGCATGTTGGCGCGATCCGTGGCGGACGGTTCTCCACCTCCCGCGGCCATGCCTTCGTCGGAGAGGACCTCCTGCGCGCCCGGATGATCGAGGCGCTCATGTGCGATTTCCGGATCGTCGCGAAGGAGATGATCGAGCGCTTCCGCGTGACGCCCGAGCGGCTGGCCGAGCTTTTCGAAGCAGCCGCGAAAAGTTTCCCCGGAATGGTCGAAGTCTCGTCCGAAGGCTTCTCCATCCCCGAACGGATGCGCGCCGTGACGCGCATGGTCGCACGCGCCTTCGACGCCTACGAACTGTCGAAGGCAGGGCATTCCCCGGCGATCTGACGGCCGTTAAAGGCTTGGTGGCCAAAGCCTCGGCGGCACTCAGCCGCCGAAGGCCGCACGCATGAGTTCCTGCGTGTAGTCCGTCCGGGGCGCCGAAAAGACCTCTTCGCAGTCCCCTGCTTCCACCACGTCGCCACGCTTCATCACGATGACCTTGTGCGACAACGCCCGCACGACGCGCAGGTCGTGGCTGATGAAGAGGTAGGCGAGGCCGTGGCGCCGCTGGAGCCCGCGCAGAAGTTCCACGATCTGCACCTGCACCGTCATGTCGAGCGCCGATGTCGGCTCGTCCAGAACGACCACCTTGGGACGCAGGATCATCGCACGGGCGATGGCGATCCGCTGTCGCTGCCCGCCCGAGAATTCGTGCGGGTAACGGGACATGGTGGCGGGGTCGAGGCCAACCTCGGCCATGATCTCGGCCACCATCTCGCGCCGGTTGCGGCCGGGCTCCACCCCGTGGACGCCGATGCCCTCGGCGATCACCTGTTCGGCGGTCATCCGCGGGCTGAGGCTGCCGTAGGGGTCCTGGAACACGATCTGCATGTCGCGCCGCAGATTTCGAAGCTGGTTGCCGCGCCAGCGCGTGATTTCCTGCCCCATGTAGACGATGGGGCCTTCGGACTCGATCAGCCGCATGATGGCAAGGGCGAGCGTCGTCTTGCCCGATCCGCTTTCCCCGACGATGCCAAGCGTCTCGCCCGCGCGGACCGACAGCGTCGCGGCATTCACGGCCTTCACGTGTCCGACCGTCCGCCGCATGAGGCCGCGCTGGATCGGGAACCAGACGCGCAGGTCTTGCGTCCGGACGATCTCTTCCGCGTCGTCGGGGACCGGGTCGGGGCCGCCCGTCGGCTCCGCTGCGAGGAGTTTCTGCGTATAGGGATGCTGGGGCGAGGCGAAGATCTGCTCCACCGGCCCTTGTTCGACGATCTCGCCGCCCTGCATCACGCAGACCCGGTCCGCGATCCGGCGCACGACGCCGAGGTCGTGCGAGATGAAGAGAAGGCTCATCTCCTCCGTCCGCTTCAGTTCGGCGAGGAGTTCGAGGATCTGCGCCTCGATCGTGACGTCGAGCGCGGTCGTGGGCTCGTCTGCTATCAGAAGCTCCGGCCCGTTGGCGAGCGCCATCGCGATCATCACGCGCTGGCGCTGGCCGCCGGAAAGCTGGTGCGGATAGTCGGCCAGCCGGCTTTCCGGCTCCTGTATCCCGACCTTGGTCAGAAGCTCGACGATACGCTCCCGGACCGCAGGCCCACGCAGTCCCTGGTGCAGCATGATCGATTCCGACAGCTGCTTTTCCAGCGTGTGAAGCGGATTCAGCGAGGTCATCGGCTCCTGGAAGATGAAGCTGATGTCGTTGCCTCGCACCTCGCGCAGCAGGGTTTCCGGCGCCCCTATCATCTCCCGCCCGAGATATTGCACGGACCCGGAGACGGAGGAGTTCCGTCCCAGCAGCGCGACCGTCGACAGGGCCGTGACGGACTTGCCGGACCCGCTCTCCCCCACGAGAGCGACGGTTTCGCCCTTGTCGATGTGGAACGACACGCCCTTCACGGCCTCGATCAGTCTGCCGTCCTGACGGAAACTGACCGACAGGTCCCTGACGTCCAGAACCCGGCTCATTGGAATGTTTTCCTAGGGTCGAAGGCGTCGCGCACGCCCTCGAAGATGAAGACGAGAAGCGAGAGCATGATCGAGAAGGTGAAGAAGGCCGAGAAACCGAGCCAGGGCGCCTGCAGGTTCTGCTTGGCCTGAAGCGTGAGTTCACCAAGCGACGGCGCCGAGGACGGCAGGCCGTAACCCAGGAAGTCGAGCGAGGCGAGCGTGCCGATGGTTCCCGTCACGATGAACGGCAGAAGCGTCAGCGTCGCGACCATCGCGTTCGGCAGGATGTGACGGAACATGATGACCCGGTCCCGGACACCGAGCGCCTTGGCCGCTCGGACGTATTCGAAGTTCCGCGCGCGCAGGAACTCGGCCCTGACGACACCCACGAGCGCCGGCCATCCGAAAAGGATCGTCACGAAGACAAGAAGCCAGAAGCCCCGCCCGAGGATCGCGAAGAGAATGATGATGACGTAAAGCGAGGGCGTTGAGGACCATATCTCCAGGAACCGCTGGAAGATGAGGTCCGTCCGCCCGCCGAAATAGCCCTGCACCGCCCCGGCCGCGACACCCACGAGGCTGGAGACCACGGTGACGATCAGGGTGAAGAGGATCGAGAGGCGGAAGCCGTAGATGAGCCGCGCCAGCACGTCGCGCGCGGTATCGTCGGTGCCCAGCCAGTGGTCCTTGTCGGGGGCGGATGGCGCCGTTCCGACATTGTTGATCGTGTTGTAGGAATAGGGAACCGGCGGCCAGATCATCCATCCCTTCTCGATGGCCTCGCCCGCGACCTCACCATCCTTCGCATCCTCCATGATGCCCTTGGGATCGTCCCAGCAATCCTGCAGGCCACCCGTGACGATCAGGCATTGCACGGCCTCGTCGCGATAGATCGCCTCGGTCCGGAAATCGCCGCCGAACTGGGTCTCGGGGTAGAAGCGGTAGACGGGGAAGTAGAACTCGCCCCGGTAGTTCACCACGATCGGCTTGTCGTTCGCCAACACCTCGGCGAAGAGCGACATGACGAAGAGCACGAGGAAGATCCAGAACGACCAGTAGGCGCGGCGGTTCGCCTTGAAATTCCGCCAGCGGCGCTGGTTGAGGGGCGAGAGAGCCATCAGCCGGCCCTCCGCTCGAAGTCGATGCGCGGGTCGACGAAGACATACATCAGGTCCGAAAGGATTCCGACGACCAGGCCGACGAGGCCGAAGACGAAGAGCGTGCCGAAGATCACCGGATAATCCCGCGCCACCGCCGCCTCGAAGCCCATTCGTCCAAGCCCGTCCAGCGAGAAGATAGTCTCGATCAGGATCGAGGCGCCGAAGAACACGCTGAGGAACAGGCCGGGGAAGCCCGCGATCACGATCAGCATCGCGTTGCGGAAGACGTGGCCGTAAAGGACCCTGCCCTCGGTCAGGCCCTTGGCCCGCGCGGTCATGACGTACTGCTTGTTGATCTCGTCAAGGAAGCTGTTCTTGGTCAGGAGCGTCAGCGTCGCGAAGCTCGCGATGGTGGAAGCGACCACGGGCAGCGTGATGTGCCAGAAATAGTCGAGAACCTTGCCGATGAGCGTCAGGTCCGCCCAGTTGTCGGAGGTGAGACCGCGCAGAGGGAAGATCTTCCAGTAGGAACCGCCCGCGAAGAGCACCATCAGCAGGACCGCGAAGAGGAAGCCCGGAATCGCGTAGGCCACGATGATGACGCCCGAGGTCCAGGTGTCGAAGGACGTGCCGTCGCGCACGGCCTTGCGGATGCCAAGGGGGATCGAGATCAGGTAGGCGATCAGCGTGGACCAGAGACCCAGCGTGATCGACACGGGCATCTTCTCGACCACGAGGTCGACGACCGAGATCGAGCGGAAGTAGCTCTCGCCGAAGTCGAAGGTAAGGTAGTTCCCCATCATGATGAAGAAGCGTTCGACCGCGGGGATCGGCTCCTTGCGGCATTCGGGCGCCTTGAGGTCGGGCGTGCCCGTGTAGCCTTCGTCGCAGACGATCCGGGCAAAGCCCATGTCGAGTTCCAGGCTGTCGAGAAACTCGGGCGGAAGGCCGCGCGCGCCAAGATAGCGTTCGTCGCCGCCGGGCTGCGCCTCGCCACCCGCATCGCCGCCGCCGGAGATATTGCGGAAGACGTCCCCTTCTCCCTCGACCTGGGCGATGATCTGTTCGATCGGCCCGCCGGGCACGAACTGCGTCAGCGCGAAGTTGATCACCATGATCCCGATCAGCGTCGGAATCATCAGAAGGAGCCGCCGGAGGATATAGGCGCCCATGCCTGCCTGTTGCCTCTGTTCTTGTCCCTGCCCGGTCGCGTCCCGTCAGAACGCGCCCGCTGCCTTCAGCTTTTCGCCCTTCTCGGCGTTGTACCACCAGAAGTCCAGCTCGCCCAGCGCATAGGGCGGAAGCGTCTCGGGATGCTCGTACATGTCGTAATAGGCGATGGTGTGCACGTTCTTGAACCACTGCGGCACCCAGAACCGGTGCGCCCGAAGCACCCGGTCCAGAGCCTTCACCGCCGCGTGCAGGTCTTCCCTCGTCTCCGCCGCCTCGACGATGGAGATGAGCTGATCCACCGCGGGATCGGCAAGGCCCGCCGAGTTGAACGCGTCGTCGCCCGATTTCGAGCCGAAATATTGCTGCAGCCCCGAACCCGGAGTGTAGCCCATCGGGAAATTCGCCGTCGTGATGTCGAAGTCGTGGCTGCGTTCGCGGTTCACCAGCTGGGCATTGTCTACCCGGTTGTGACGCGCGTCCACGCCCAGCCGGCGCAGGTTCTCGACGAAGGGGTTGATCACCCGGTCGAAGGTCTGGCTGTCGTTCAGGAAATCGACGACGAGCGTTTCGCCCGCCGCGTTCCGGCGCATGCCGTCGTTGCCGACGGGCCAGCCCGCCTCGTCCAGGAGCGCCGCTGCCTTCCGGAGGTTGCCGCGGTCCATCTGGTTCGCACCTGACACCGGGGCCATGACGGGTTCGCTGTCCAGAACGCCCGGGGGCAGCTGTTCCTTCAGAGGCTCGAGGACCGCCAGCTCTTCCGGTGACGGCAGCCCCGTGGCGGCAAGCTCGCTGTTTTCCCAGAACGAGTTGATCCGATTGTAGAGCCCGTAGAACAGGGTCTCGTTCGACCATTCGAAATTGAACATGAGCGCGATGGCTTCACGGACGCGCGGGTCCTGGAACTTCTCGCGGCGGAGGTTGATGACAAAGCTCTGGCCGTTGGCGATGGTCCCGTCCTCGGGCGTGGCCTTGACGACCCAGCCCTTCTGAAGCGCAGGGAAATCGTAGCGCGTCGCCCAGATCAGCGAGGAGGCTTCGTTCCGGAAGGTGTAGGCGCCGGCCTTGAAGCCTTCGAAGGCGGCGTCATAGTCGCCGAAATACTCGATCCGGATCCGGTCGAAGTTGTGGCGGCCGATGTTGATGGGCAGGTCCTTGCCCCAGTAGTCCGGATTGCGGCTGTAGACGATCCTCTGGCCGACCTCCATGCTGTCGAACATGTAGGGCCCCGAGCCGATGTAGGGCTCGATGCTGGTTTCCTCGAGATCGCGGCCCTTGGCCTCGAATTCCGCCTTGGAGAAGATCGGCAAGCCACCGACCGACTGGATCAGGTCACGCTTGGGGAAATCCGGGCGGAAGGTGAACTTGATCCGGTGCGGTTCGATGACTTCAGCGCTTTCGACCTGCTGCGAGAGGACGGCACGGAAGCTCGACAGGCCCTTCGTCAGGAAGGTCTCGTAGGAGAACAGCACGTCATCGGCCATGAGCGGCGTGCCATCGGAAAACCGCGCCTCGGGGCGGAGGTTGAAGATCACCCAGGAACGGTCCTCGGGATACTCGATCGTCGAGCAGACGAGGCAGTAGACGGCATCGACCTCGTCCGCCGTGCCCTCCATCAGGGTTTCCAGCATGATGGTCGAAAGCGCCGCCCCGCGGCCCTTGATCGTGAAGGGGTTGAGCGAATCGAAGCCGCCGAAGCTCCATTCCGAGATCTCACCGCCCTTCGGCGCATCCGGGTTCACGTAGTCGAGATGCGCGAAGTCCGCGGGATACTTCAGGTCCCCGAAGGTCGATATGCCGTGCGCGACGATGACGTTTTCCTCGGCGCGGGAGACGGTCGCGGCCATCAGCATCGCCCCTGCGGCAAGAAGTGCCGCCAAGGCCCGCACGCCGCGTTCCGCCTCGACCGTAACCGCCCGCGCCACGACTTTTCCGACCATCAAGCCCCCCTTGTCGCGCCCTCGGGCGCAATGCCTGCAGTTCCCCGTTCGATCTAAGCTAAATCGCCGAAAGTCACGGCTTCAAGTTGCGATTGCGTGAAAAGGTCGTGCACGGAAAAGCAAACGGGCCGCCCGGAAGGCGGCCCGTTCGAAATCCGTCTGTGCCGTCCGTCAGCCGCCCAGACCCTGGAGGTAGGCGACGAGGTTCGCGCGGTCTTCGACCTTCGGAAGGCCCGCGAAGCTCATCTTCGTGCCCGGCGCGTAGCCCTTCGGGTTCTCGAGGAACTGGTTCAGCGCGTCCGGCGTCCAGGCACCGCCATGCTCGGCCAGCGTGGCCGAATAGCCGAATCCGTCGACTCCACCGACGGCGCGGTTCACGACGCCGTCGAGATGCGGGCCGGTGCCGTTCGTGCCGTCCACCTTGTGGCAGGCCTTGCACTTGCCGAACACCTTTTCGCCGGCGGCCGCGTCGGCACTGGCGAAGACTTCTTCGAAAGAGGGGCCTTCCTCGGCGGCCGCCGCTTCCCCGGCGCCCTCGTCGGTAGCGATCGTGTAGGCCTGCGCAGCTTCCTCACCGTGGCCGCCGCCGCCGGTCGTGTACAGCGATTCCGCACCCCAGTTGGCGAGGAGGAAGATCAGGAGAGCACCACAAAGCGCACCGCCCGCCTTCGTCACAGTCATCGTATCGATCATGTCCGTTCCCAATCCGGCTTATTCGCTTGCGCGGTATCTACCCGCTTCCCCTGCCCGGTTTCAAGGTATAGTTAGCGCGGCGTGTTGCCCGCACGCGCGGGCGTTGCGGGGAGAACCAGCCAGATGACCGCACGGATCGCGTTCCAGGGGGAACCCGGCGCCTATTCGCACCAGGCCTGCAGGCAAGCACGCCCCGATATGGAGGCCCTGCCCTGCCGCACCTTCGAGGACGCGATCGAGGCGGTGAGGAAGGGCGAAGCCGACCTCGCGATGCTGCCGGTGGAGAACTCCACGTACGGCCGCGTGGCCGACATCCATCACCTTCTGCCCGAGTCCGGCCTGCACATCATCGACGAGGCTTTCGTCCGCGTTCACATCAACCTTCTCGCCGTTCCCGGCACGCGGCTGGAAGAGGTCGAGCAGGCCATGAGCCATACCGTCCTCCTCGGCCAGTGCCGCGGTTTCCTCAAGAAACATGGGATCCGCACGGTGACCGGTGCCGACACGGCGGGCTCGGCGCAGCATGTCGCCGAAGTCGGAAACCCCAAGCTTGCCGCGCTCGCCTCGGAGCTCGCGGGTGAGATCTACGGACTCGACGTGCTGGCCCGGCACATCGAGGACCGGTCGAACAACACGACCCGGTTCCTCGTGATGGCGCGCGAACCGGACATGACACGGCGCGGCGACGGACCGATGATGACGACCTTCGTGTTCCGCGTCCGGAACATTCCCGCGGCGCTCTACAAGGCGATGGGCGGGTTCGCGACCAACGGCGTGAACATGACGAAGCTGGAAAGCTACATGGTGGACGGGACCTTTTCCGCCACCCAGTTCTATGCCGATATCGAAGGCCACCCGGACGACAAGAACGTCAAGCTGGCACTGGAAGAGCTGGAGTATTTTTCCTCGGCAGTATCGCTGCTCGGCGTCTATCCGGCCGACGCCCAGCGCCGCTGAGACGCAGATTCACGCGACGGTGCTGCGATAGTCTTCCTCGATTCGCTGCGCGAATGCCCGCACTCGGGCTTCGTAGCGCGAACTCAGGCTGCCTTTGGCGAGCTTCATCGACTGAATCATCAGGCGCGTTGCCATGGTCTTCGGGCGGACATCGAGTTCCACCGCCAACCGCGTTCGCTTTCGCGAGAGCGCGACAAGCGTGACGCCGCCCTCGAACCGGAACCCGGCGGATTCGGCAGTGAAGCGCACGGCTCGTGGCGGGTCGTACTCTCGCAGCACCGCCTCCAGCGAACGCTTCTTGCCGCGCCAGTTGAAGCGGATGCGCCAGGTCATGCCGGGTCCGGCCGCGGCAAGGTCGTCCAGCCGGGTCAGTTCCACCTTGTTGCGCAGGGCCACACGTTCGAAACCGGCGAAATCCGAAACGGCGCTAAAGACCGCATCCTGCGGCACCTCGATATCCTCGCGCGTCGAAAATTTCATGCCTCAACCTGCCTGCTTCAATCCACCCACCGCCGGTCGGCCTCCTTCTGGCTTCAATCCAGCCGGTCCGCAAGCCAGTTGCGGATCAGGAATCCGGCGATCGCGCCGCGCCGGGGCGGCTTGATCGTTGCGTGTGTGCCCGCCACCGCAGAGGCGACTTCCTCCCGCGTGAGCCAGACTGCATCTTCGAGTTCATTCGGGTCGAGATGGACCTCGTCGCTTTCCGCCTGCGCGATACAGCCCAGCATGAGCGACGAGGGATAGGGCCAGGGCTGGCTCGCGAGGTAACGGACGCTTCCGACCTCGATCCCGGTTTCTTCCGCGACTTCCCGGCGCACCGCCGCCTCGATCGTTTCGCCGGGTTCGATGAAGCCCGCGAGCGTGGAATACATGCCCTCCGGCCATCCGGGCGAGCGGCCGAGAAGAAGCCGGTTGCCGCGCGTGACCAGCATGATCACGACCGGGTCCGTGCGCGGGAAATGGTGCGCTCCGCAGGCCACACAGTCGCGCTGCCACCCGGCCATTGCCGGCGCGCTCGCGGCGCCGCACGCGGAACAAAATCTGTGGCTTCGGTGCCAGCCAAGTATCGCTTTCGCAGTCGCCGCGAGTTCCGCGTCGCGCGGCGTGAGGTCGGCCATGACGCCCCTCAGTTCGGCAAAGCGGAACTCCGGCTGAATGTCGGGGTGGCGCTGTTCGGTCGGGTCGAAGAAGACGCCAGCCGGCGGCATCTCCGCCGGGTCCGGCGACCAGGCCGAGATATCGGCGGCAAAGCGAGGCCCCGCCTCGTCGGATCCGAGGAACACCTGCGCCTCGGCCGCCTCCGAAAGCGCCGGATGTCCGGCCTTCAGCCATCCGAGCCCTGCCGCACCGTTCAGAAGAGGTTTGCCCCGCCAGAGCGGAAGCACCCGGGCCGAAGGCTCTGCGAACAGACGCGTGACTTGCGCCGCGTCCTTGCGCAACTCCGCCGCCCGGTCGAGGCCGGACCCCCCGAATGTCACCGTCTCCGCTATCCGCATCGCGATCATCCCCCGTCGACTTCCTGTTCCGATGTGGCACGGCTTGCCAGCCCCTGCAAAGCAGTCTGGAGCCAGTGAAGCGCAATACAATCATGACGTGAATTCGAATTCTGCAATTCTCCCCACTTTGGACAAAATCGGAACAAATCTGACATGTGTCATGGCCGTGTCGTGATACAGTCTCAACATCCATGCCCGTGCGTTAGGAGAGGCTCTCATGACTGAGTGTTACGGAACTGGTATATCGCGCCGTGCTTTCCTTGCCGGCTCGGCGGCAGGGGCTTCGTTGATCGCATTACATCCCTACTCGGCCTCGGCGGCGACAAACCAGGCCCATCTTCGGATCATGGAAACGACGGACCTGCACGTCCACGTGTTTCCCTATGACTATTACGCCGACAAGCCGATCGACACGGTCGGGCTCGCGCGAACCGCCGCGATCATCTCGCAGATACGGGCGGAGGCGACTAACTCCCTTCTCGTCGACAACGGCGACTTCCTGCAGGGCAACCCGATGGGCGACTACATCGCCTATGAGCGGGGCATGAAGCCCGGAGACATGCATCCGATCATTACGGCCATGAACGAGGTCGGTTTCGATGCCTCCACGCTTGGGAACCACGAATTCAATTACGGGCTCGAATTCCTGATGAACTCGGTTGCGGGCGCGGCCTTCCCGATCGTGTCCGCGAACGTCGCGAAGAGCCTCGGCGCGAGCCCGCGCGAGGACGACACGCTCGTTCCGCCCTACGTCATCCTCGACCGCGAGGTGACGGACGGCGCCGGCAACACGCACCCGATCCGGGTGGGCCTCATCGGCTTCGTGCCGCCGCAGATCATGAACTGGGACCGGAGGCACCTCGAAGGCAACGTCGACACCCGCGACATCGTCGCGACCGCGGAGGCCTGGGTGCCAAGGATGAAGGAGGAAGGCTGCGACCTGATCATCGCGCTGTCCCATTCCGGCATCGGACCGGCGGACTGGACGGAGGGTATGGAAAACGCCTCCGTGCCGCTCGCGCGGGTCGAGGGGATCGACGCGATCATGACCGGGCACAGCCACCTCGTCTTCCCCTCCCCCGCCTTCGAGGCCTACGCAGACGTCGATCCGGTGAAGGGCACGATCGCCGGGAAGCCGGCGGTGATGGGCGGGTTCTGGGGCTCGCATCTCGGTCTCATCGACCTTCTTCTGGAACGCGACGCGGATTCCTGGCGCGTCCTGAGCTTCCAGTGCGAGGCGCGGCCGATCCACCAGCGGAACGAGGACCGCTCGATCTCGCCCCTCGTCGAGAGCGAGCAATACGTCCTGGACAGTGTGCAGGCGGAACATGACGCGACGCTCGCCTACGTACGCCGCGGTGTCGGGAAGACCTCGGCTCCCCTGCATTCCTACTTCGCGCTGGTCGCGGACGACCCCTCGGTGCAGATCGTGTCCATCGCCCAGAAGTGGTACATCGCCGAAATGCTGAAGGGGACCGAATATGCCGGTCTGCCCCTCCTTTCTGCGGCGGCGCCCTTCAAGGCCGGCGGCCGCGGCGGGCCGGACTATTACACCGACGTCCCGGCGGGCGACGTAGCGATCAAGAACGTCGCGGACCTCTACCTCTACCCGAACACGATCCGTGCCGTGAAGGTGACGGGCGCGCAGCTCAAGGACTGGCTCGAGCGTTCGGCCGGCATGTTCAACCAGATCACGCCCGGCGAGGCCGACCAGGTGCTGCTGAACCCGGATTTCCCTTCCTACAATTTCGACGTGATCGACGGCGTGACCTACGAGATCGATCTTTCGCAACCGTCGAAATACGGCCCCAAGGGCGAGGACCTGAACCCGGACGCGAACCGGATCGTGAACCTGGAATTCGAGGGGGAGCCGGTCGACCCGGCCGCCGAGTTCGTCATCGCGACGAACAACTACCGCGCGTCGGGCGGCGGCGACTTCCCCGGCGCGAAGGGCGACACGATCATCTTCGAAGGCCCCGACACGAACCGCGACATCATCGTGCGCTACATCGTCGAACAGGGAACGATCAACCCGTCGGCGGACACGAACTGGCGCTTCGCGCCGATGCCGGGGACGAGCGTCCTGTTCGATACCGGTCCGAAGGCGATGGATTACCTGGTCGACGTCAAGGGCGTGAAGATCGAGCCGGCCGGTGACGGGCCCGACGGCTTCGCGCGGTTCCGAATCGCGCTCTGATCGGGCTTCGACCGGCAATGCGACCGGCCGGCGAGGCGCGGATCCGCCCCGCCTCTTCCAGCCCGCCGCCCGCAAGCGACTTGCCCCTTCCCTTCCGCTTGGGCAGGATCGCGCCGCCGTCAACCTGAACCGGGAATCCGCCATGCGCCTTCTATCCTTGATCGTCGTCCTGGCGCTGATCGCGGGTGCAGCCGCCCTGGCCACGCGCCCGGGGCCGGAGGAGTTCGACGCGATGCTGAAGGCCGCGATCGAAGAGAAGATCGCGACGACGGACATCGACGGCTCTGGCGACGCGATCGAGACGATCGCCCTCGTCGGCTGCAAGCTTCGCCCCTCGGACTGCTTCGCATTGGTGCGCGAAGGATTCGACGTTCAGGTCGAGGACAAGACGTTCTACACGCGCTTCACCGTGGACGGCTTCGGGCAGAAGGCGACCTGCACCGGGGCTTTCACGAAGATCTGGTGCTCGGAAGAGCTTCTGGAGGAATGACCTCGGGGAAAAGCACCGGCGCGAACCTGCGGATTCATGACCTGATGCCCTGACTGGCGCGCCTTGCGAATCCGCGTGGCTGTCCCTATGTTGCACCGCGAGAGGTTGGCGCGGGCGAGCGCCTCGCCAACCCGGTCAGGTCCGGAAGGAAGCAGCCGTAACGAGCCCCGCTTGGGTCGTTGTCCAACCTCTCACCTTCTCCGACGCATCGGCCTCCTTGTTTCCCTCCCGGGAATCGGCGTGCCTTCAGGCTTCGGGTGGACGCCGGGGAAGCCGCGCCATAGTCTCTAGTCCGAACCGAATCCGGAAGAGCAATATGTCCGAGACGCACGAGACCGCTTACCAGGTTCTCGCCCGCAAATACCGCCCCCAGACCTTCGCCGACCTGATCGGTCAGGAAGCGATGGTGCGGACGCTGAAGAACGCCTTCGCGGCCGACCGGATCGCCCATGCCTTCATCATGACCGGAGTGCGCGGGGTCGGGAAGACGACAACGGCCCGGATCATCGCCAAGGGGCTGAACTGCGTCGGCCCGGATGGGAAGGGCGCGCCCACGACCGATCCCTGCCTTCAGTGCGAACACTGCGTCGCCATCGCGGAAGGCCGGCATGTCGACGTGATGGAAATGGACGCGGCCTCGCGCACGGGCGTGGGCGACATCCGCGAGATCATCGAAAGTGTGCATTACCGGGCGGCTTCGGCGCGCTACAAGGTCTACATCATCGACGAGGTTCACATGCTGTCGACGAGCGCGTTCAACGCGCTCCTCAAGACGCTCGAGGAACCGCCGGCGCATGTGAAATTCATCTTCGCCACCACCGAGATCCGCAAGGTTCCCGTCACGGTGCTGTCGCGCTGCCAACGCTTCGATCTTCGCCGGATCGAGCCGGAGGTGATGATCGCGCATCTCACGAAGATCGCCGGGAAGGAGGGCGCGCAGATCGCCCCTGACGCGCTCGCGCTCATCACCCGCGCCGCCGAAGGGTCGGTGCGCGACGCGATGAGCCTGATGGACCAGGCCATCGCCCACGGCGCCGGGGAGACCACCGCCGACCAGGTCCGCGCGATGCTCGGCCTCGCCGACCGCGGCCGGGTCCTCGACCTCTTCGACCTCATCATGAAGGGCGACGCGGCCGCCGCGCTGACGGAGCTCGCGGCGCAATATGCCGACGGAGCGGATCCGATGGCCGTCCTGCGCGACCTGGCCGAGGTCACGCACTGGATTTCCGTCATCAAGATCACGCCCGAAGCGGCGGAGGACCCGACCGTTCCGCCCGAGGAACGCGCGCGCGGCCTCACGATGGCCGAGGCGCTGCCGATGCGCGCGCTCGCTCGGATGTGGCAGATGCTGCTGAAGGCGCTCGAGGAGGTCGCGCTCGCCCCGAACGCGATGATGGCGGCCGAAATGGCCGTGATCCGCCTGACCCACGTGGCCGACCTGCCCGATCCCGAAGCGCTGGTGCGCAGGCTGCAGGACGCACCACCGCCGTCTTCCGCCGGACGCGGTCCCGCGCCGGCAGGCCGCACGACGCATTCCGCGCCGCGCGCCGAGGCCGTCGCGCAGACGCCACGCCCGTCGGGCGGATCCTCGTCTGGCGGTGGCGGTGCCGCGACCGCGCTGGCCGAGGCGCCCGAAACCGCGCTCGCCCGATATGCCCGCTTCGACGACGTGGTGTCCCTGATCCGCGCGAACCGCGACGTGAAGCTTCTGGTCGAAGTCGAAAACAACCTCCGCCTCGCGCGATACAGTCCGGGCCGGATCGAGTTCGAACCGACGCCGGAAGCCCCGCGCGACCTCGCCGCGACGCTCGCGCAGCGGCTCCAGACTTGGACCGGCGCGCGCTGGGGTGTCTCGGTCGTCAGCGAGGGCGGCGGCGCGACCGTCGCCGAGATGCGCGATGCCGACCGCCGCGCCGCCGAGCAGGAGGCGTTGAACAATCCTCTCGTGCAGGCCGTGATCGCGGCCTTCCCGAAGGCGAAGATCACCGATATCAGGACCGGAGCCGAAACCCGCGCCGAGGCAGCCGAAACCGCGCTGCCCGAAGTGGAGGGCGAATGGGATCCGTTCGAGGACGACTAAGGAGAAAGACGCGATGCTGAAGGGACTTGGAGGCCTCGGAGGCCTCGGCGACATGGCCAAGATGATGAAGGCCGCGCAGGAGATGCAGGGCAAGATGGCCGCGCTGACCGAAGAGCTCGACCGGATCACCGTGACGGGCGAGGCGGGCGCGGGCCTCATCAAGGCGACCTGCACCGCGAAGGGGGAACTGAAGACCCTGTCGATCGATCCCTCGATCTTCAACGCAGACGACAAGGAAGTGGTTGAGGACCTGATCCTCGCCGCGATCAAGGACGCGCAGAAGCGCGCCGCGGACCGGACGCGGGAAGAGCAGCAGAAGATGATGCAGGAACTCGGCCTGCCCGCCGACATGAAGCTGCCGTTCTGAGGACGTCTTGAGCGAGGCCACCCGCGACATAGAGGCGCTGATCGACCTGATGGCCCGGCTGCCGGGGCTCGGGCCGCGTTCGGCGCGGCGGGCGGTACTGCACCTCATCAAGAAGCGCGGCGTCCTGATGGCGCCGCTGGCGGAGGCCATGGCCCGCGTCGCAGCCACGGCGCGGGAATGTTCGATATGCGGAAACATCGGCACGTCGGACGTCTGTGACATCTGCCGGGACCCGAAGCGGGCGACCGGAGAGATCTGCATCGTCGAGGACGTCGCCGACCTCTGGGCCATGGAGCGGGGGCAGGCGTTCCGAGGACGCTATCACGTTCTGGGTGGAACGCTGTCGGCTCTGGACGGCGTCGGGCCGGATGAACTGAGGATCCCGCGGCTCCTGCGGCGCGTGGGAGAGGAAGAGGTTCGGGAGGTCATCCTGGCCCTCAACGCGACCGTGGACGGACAGACGACGGCGCATTACATCGCGGACACGCTCGAAGGATCCGGCGTGTCGGTTACCTCCCTCGCCCAGGGCGTGCCGGTGGGCGGTGAACTGGACTATCTCGACGACGGCACGATCCAGGCGGCGCTGAGAGCGCGGAAGCGGCTCTGAGAACACGGCGACCTGCTCATCGTCTAGTCGCGCAGGCACTGTGGTTCCGGGAAGGATGAGGCATCGTCGGTGTTCGGGCCGGATGCGTTGGCGGCTTCACCGGTTTCCTCGACCTGGGTACTAACTGTCCATCCACGTGTGTTCCATTCAGGAGACAAGCTCTCCCGGTTTTCCACTGCCCAGGTCGTGCGGCTTGGCGGTTCTGAGCATCTTTCTTGGCGGGGGACTGAGCTTCACCCAAGACGCGGTGCAGCCATTGGTCGTTCCGCCGACAGTCTCGCGACGGAACAACCGTTGACTAGGCCGGCGAAGGCCGTAAAGGCTGCCAAACAAGTATGAACAATTCGGAAAGCTCCATACAGGTCGTGGGTTTGACTTTTTTCTACATAGCTTCGACGCAGTTGATCGACGGCGGACTTCGCTCGGAACCGGCAAAGTGGCTCTGATTCAGGAGCGCTCCGATTTTTTCGTGGGTCTTGGGCACCCGCGCTGCGGGACGGGCTTCACGGCGAGCCTGATCCAGACCGGCGGCCTGGACGTGCGGCACGAAAGGGTCGGGGAAAACGGAATCGTTTCCTGGATGCTGGCGGGGGAACGTTACCAGAACCCGTACTACGACGCGCTTGGGAAGCTGGAAGGCTTCCGCAACATTTTCTGCGTCGCCGGGTCCCCTTTGGCCGCGATCCCATCGATCATTCCCGAAAACGCGGTGCGCCGCTCGTTCAGATGGCGGATGCAGGTCCTCAGGGATAAAACCGGGAAGAACCCGATGAGGGATCCCGCCGTGCGGGGAAATCCGCTGCTGTGCGCTGTGGTCAGCTACACCCTCTGGTTCGAGCTTTCGCTGCGCTTCGATCCACGGATCATTTACCGGGTGGACGTGCCCGCGGACGACGCCGTCCTGTCGCGCTTCATCGGCCGGACTGTCACGCGGTCGGATGGGACGGAACGGAATTCACGGCCAAAAGTCCGGTACACCGATTTCGCGCCAGACATGCTCGCAGAGCTTCCGAGCCATTGGCTTCGACGGTTTTCTTCGTTAGCAGGAGAACTCGGCTATCCCGAGGACGCCAAGTTGATCGAGGCCCACATCGCCTAGGCCGCGGGGCGGCTGCAAAGTTCTGCCTTTTCGCGAGACCGGACAGAATATGCCCGTTGATTCAACCTCACCATCCCGGCCGGCCATTTCGGTCATCATCCCCACCCATCACCGGGCGGAGAAGCTCGCACGGGCGATACGCTCGGTGACGGAACAGACCCTCGACGCGGTCGAGATCGTCGTCTGCGCGGATGAAGGCTCTGCCGAGACACGGCGGGCCGCAGCAGACAGCCTGCGCCCGCAGGATGTCTTCCTGTCCCGTCCGGGCATGCGCGGACCGGCCGAATCCCGCAACCTCGGCATGCGGCTGGCACGCGGGCGCTGGCTTTGTTTTCTGGATGATGACGACAGCATGGAGGCGGATTTCCTGGCGTCGACCCTGCCGCATCTGGAAGCCTCGCCAGACAGCGTCGTCTTCACCGACTACACGGTGCTGCAGGAAACAGAAGACGGGACTCCGGCAGCCGGAGAGGGCGCGCGAAAGGAAAAATCGCTGGCCCGAAAGGCCGTCCGCTTCCTCAATGTCATGAACTTCATTCCGATCAGCTGCCTGTTCTTTCCGCGGACCCTACGCGACGAGGTGGCCTTCGACCCCGGCCTGCGCAGCCATGAGGACTGGGACTTCATTCTCCAGCTGCTGCGTCGCGCGCCGTTTCAACACGCGCCCGTCACCGGCACGAATTACCACCGCGTTTACGGCGATAGCCGTAATCGCATGACGCGCCAGGAACGTATGTCGGATTTCATCAGCATCTACCGCCGCAATCCGGTGGCGGACGAAGACCTGCGCAAGCGGCGCGAGGAGTTGATCACGCGCATGGGAGTCGAGATCGCCGCCAGGTTCCTGTAATTGGGGGCGCGGAGCACATCCTGAAGCACGCCGCAGCAGATTGACCGCTCACCGGTTAGCGCGGATAGTCGGTGCATGCAGTTCGCCACGGCCGATCCGAGAGGCTTACCTGGATGACTTCAGGCATCCTCGCTGCGTCATTCCTCACAACGCATATCGCGCTTCAGGCTGCCTTCATCCTCCGCGCCCTGTTGCGGCCACACCGCGAGCCGTCGGCGCGGATGGCTTGGGTTCTCGTGATCCTCGCGGTTCCCGCGATCGGCATGCTGGCCTATTTCCTGTTCGGAGAGACGAACATCGGCAGAAAACGCGCGGCCCGCTACAGGGAAGCCTCCCGCCTGATTTCCGAACCGAAGGCCGGATCTTCGGAGGCTGGTGACTTCGACCTCGTCAGCCCTCGACACAGGCACCTTTTCCGCGTCGGCCAGTCGATCAGCGGCTTCGGTCCCGTCGGCGGCAACGCGGCGGAACTGATGCCGGATTCGGACGCTGCGATCGACGCGCTCGTTGCCGACATCGACGCGGCATCGGACCATGTGCACCTGCTGTTCTACATCTGGCTGGAAGACCGGAACGGGCTGAAGATCGTGGACGCCGCCAAGCGTGCGTCCGGACGTGGCGTGACGGTCCGGGCGATGGCCGACGACATCGGCTCGCGCAAGATGATCCGATCGCGGCACTGGGGCGACATGGAGGCGGCCGGCGTCAACGTCGCGCGCGCCCTGCCGATCAGCAACCCGTTCCTGCACCCGATCCGCGGGCGCGTCGACCTGCGCAACCACCGCAAGATGGTGATCATCGACAACGGCGTCACCTACTGCGGCAGCCAGAACTGCGCGGATCCGGACTTCAGGATCAAGGCCAAATTCGCGCCGTGGGTCGACCTGATGGTGCGCTTCGAGGGGCCGGCAGCCCGGCAGAACCAATGGCTCTTCGTCCAGGACTGGATGGCCCATGTGGATGAGGACCTGCGCGACCTTCTTGAAGCGCCGCCCGTCGCGGGGAAAGAGACCGGCATCGTCGCGCAGGTGATCGGAACCGGCCCGACCGTGCGGTCGTCGGCGATGCCCGAGATGTTCGAGGTCCTGATGCATGGCGCCCGCGACGAACTGGTCGTGACGACGCCCTACTACGTGCCCACCGAGCCAATGCAGTCGGCCCTTTGCGCGGCCGCGCATCGGGGCGTGCGGACCAACCTCGTGCTTCCGGCAAGGAACGATTCCTGGGTCGTGGCGGCGGCAAGCCGGAGCTACTACTCCGAGTTGCTGGAGGCCGGCGTTCGTATCTTCGAATATCCGCACGGGCTTCTGCATACGAAGTCGCTCACGCTTGATGGCGAGATCGCGCTGATCGGGTCGGCGAACCTAGACCGGCGGAGTTTTGACCTGAACTACGAAAACAACATCCTGCTGCAGAACCGGGATTTCGCCGTAAGGCTCAGGGCAAGACAGCGGGACTACATCGAGGCATCCTCCGAAATCCTTGCGTCCGACGTGGCGAGCTGGGGGATTGGCCGGCGGCTCTGGAACAACTCGATCGCGATGCTGGGGCCGGTTCTCTGACCTGCCGGAGGCCCCCGCCGCTTGACGTCCATCAAGAACACCAAGGCGCGAATCCCCTATCGTGTCCCGGCTTTTGGCGACGGCGCGCCATGAGGCTGCCGGCCGGGCCTGCAGGGAGGATGCGATGCGGAAAGGTTTCTTGGCAGTCACGGCCTGGGCGGTCGCCTTCGCGCTGGGGCTCGGGACCGCTGACGCGGCGCGGGCGGATGAACAGGCGCCGGTCAACGGGCTCATCTACCTCATCAACACCGACCCGGCTTCCGAGATCGACGGGCTTCTGAAATGGGAGATCGAACTGCGCGACCGGGGAATCACGGCGATGATCAAGGCCTCGACGCCTGTGCTGGAGACCTATCCGGAGGTTTTCAAGCGGCTCGCGGCAGAGGGGCACGAAATCATCGGCGGTTATGCCGGCATCTGCTGGGACAAGCCCTACGAGGAGCAGCTGGAGGCGTTGCGGACGGTCAAGGCCTACATGGAGGGGCTGACCGGCAAGCCGATGCGGGTCTTCGCCTGCTCCTACTCGTCATACGACGAGAACACGTTGCGCGCGGCCGAGGCGCTCGGGGTGCCCTACGTTCTGGCGCGCGGGACGGAGGACGTGCGGGCGCTGATCTACCGGCCCGAGGAATACGACGCCGGGATCATCGAGGTGTCGAACGTCGAGTTCGGCGAACTCGGCAAGGGATCGCTCTGCGACATCAGCCTTTACGCACGGGGCGCGACGGAGGCGGACTTCGCGCAGGTGTTCGCCGAAAGCGTGGCGAAGGCGCCCGACAGCATGATCCTCGTGTCGCATCCCCACATCGGCGGGGCGAAGGTGGGCTATTGGGAAGTCTACGCGGATGCGCTGGCCTCGCCGGATGTGACCTGGCGGAGCTTCGACGACTGGCTGGATCAGGTGACGGTCCTCGAGCGTCCCTACGCCGAGATCCCCGAGAACCGGGAGGTCCAATACCTTGAGCCGCGGCCGGCCGTCCCGCTTGAGGAACTCGCGGACCTGCCGGAAGTCGGCGCGAAGATCGTCATGTTCCACAACGGGCTCGGGCCGATGTGCAAGGAGGCCGAGGAATTCCTGGACGCGCTCGACTACCCGGTGGAGGAGCACCTGGTCGGCGAGAAGAACTTCCTGCCGCTCCTCGAACGCTACCGGGTGCAATTCGAGGCGAGCGAGGGCGTGTCGAAGGACTTCGAATATTTCCCGCTGATCTTCGTGAAGGACCGGGCGTTTTCGGGCTTCAACGCTGCGGTGAAGGCGGCGATCGAGGAGGTGATCGGGGCGGAGTAGCGCGGACGGTCGAGACGACAGGAAGGACACAGTCGCGAGCCGATCTCGATCTGCCTTGGGCTCGTTGCGTACATTGCCTGGCGGCTCTTCAGGAAACTTTCCCAATCAGAGGCGGCGGGAAAAGTAGCTCATGGCGGCACCAAACGAGTCGCCCGAGGAGAACGCGCCGGGATGCGCGTCCATCATCTCAAGGATGAACTCCCGGCGTTCGCGCGCGGCCTCCGCGTCATCGTCCCGAGACGACATTTCCTCAGGCCTCGCCCTGCGCACCCTCGATCTGGCGGTGAGGCGGAACGGATTCAGAAACCCTGACAGAGACAAGGCTGGGGCCATTTGAGGGTCCTCCATGGGCAGTTTGCGTTTTGACGATACTCGCCGGGCCCATCGTGTTAGGGTATCTGGCACGACGTTGAACCGATCTTCATCCATGAAGAACGCATTTGAAGACTGGTCGGGTATCAGGATCTTCCTCGCGGTGTTCCGACGGGGATCGACACTCGCGGCCTCTCGTGAACTCGGAATGTCTCAACCGACTGTCGCGCGACGGATCGATGCGCTGGAACACGAACTGGGTCTGCCTCTCTTCGAACGGGACACCCGCGGTGTCCGGCCAACGGAGAACGCGAAGTCCCTCCTTCCTCTCGCCGAGGCTGTCGAAGCGGCAATACTTGGCCTGGCCGCCGAGGCGGAACGGGCCCGGCGGCCAAATTCACGTCCGATCCGGATCACCGCTCCGAGGCTGAATTTCTCACCGCTCTTCTCCACTATCATTGCAGACTTCAGTGCTGAGCACCCGGGAACCCGGTTCGAGTTCATCGCAAGTTACGAGTTGCTCGACCTCTGCGCCGGCGAAGCCGACGTCGCGATCCGCATAACCAGGCGCGTAACGGACGACCGGCTGATCTGCACCAAGCTCACCGACGTGACCTCGTCGCTCTATGCCTCGAGGGCGTATGCGCAAATGTACGGCTTGCCCAAGTCGCCCGCCGATTTCGTCGGCCACTCTTTCGTGATCTATGACCCAACGCCCGGATCAATGCTTCTGAATACCTGGCTGCTGGAAAGGATCGCCCCGGAGCAGGTCGTGTTCCGGAGTGCCGACGCCGAGTCGGTGAACGCGGCCATCGTGGCAGGATTCGGCATCGGACCCGTTCCGACGTCGCTGGCTCTGGACTATCCGACCTTGGTGCGGTGCTTCGAACCACCCGACGGTACCAATGTCTCATCCTGGCTCGTCATCGGGCCCGACGCCTATCGACGTCCCGAAGTCCGGACGTTTGCAAAGTTCTTTGCCCCGCGGTTCCGTGCCGCATACAAGGCTCTTCGGTCGCGGGCCGACTCTGCATAGCATCTTCCCGATCGGGGTTCGTGCCCCGGCATGGGGTCCGGCGCGCCTGGGGACGCGGCCAAAAGAAAAGGCCATGTCTCGAAAGCGTGTTTGTCTGCTTCGAGCCCCTTGCGGACGATGGTCATAGGGCGATCCGAGCGCGCGCTCTTCAAATGTCGGTATCAACAAACTCGACGCCGTAGGATGCCGCGATTCGGCGGAAATCCGTCGCCGATCTCGAGCCCGGCCGACCGGTATCCGTGGCCCCTCCTGCAATTTCGGTCATGAAGGCCTCGAAATGGTTGGGCGGCCAGCTGATCAGCAATTGGCGGCCGGTTCCCTCTCCCACGTTGCGGAAGCCGTGTACCGAGCCCGGTGGCGCGTAGACCATGTCTCCCGCCACAACGTCATGGATTTCGTTGCCGAGCCTGCACTTGTACTTTCCTTCAAGAATGATGTGCCATTCTCCATAGCTCCAATGACGGTGCGGCGCGGCGCCAGAACCGGGCTGGCTTTCACTGACACAAATCGAGCATGCGCCAAGCGGCGCAGCCGCTACGTCCTTGAACGACAGTATGATATTGCCGAGGTGCACGGTCCTTCCAGCACCTGCACGCACCAAATGTCCCACGGGGTCATCCATCTTTGGATCTCTTCGCGCACGTACAATGCCGGACACTCTAACGGTTCGTTTGGCCAGGTGCTTGCTGGAAACCGACGCTGGGCGCCTTCAAGTTCCGACACCAGTGGACGAAAAGAGCCCACTGCGTATTTCTCATGTGCTTGTGTGCCGGAAATCTCCGAAGGCCGCTCTGTCCGAAAAAAGGACCAGCACGGTTTTGCGACATGGTCAAAGAAAAGGCCCCCTCGCGGGGGCCTTCATGGGTCAGGACGGCGGCCGGCTCAGCGGTCGTCTTCGTCCTCGTCCTCGTCGTCGCCATGGGGGAGATTGAAGAAGCTTTCGGCGTCGGAGAAGTCCTTCGCGGTCTTTTCTTCTTCCTCTTCCTCGCCGGCGTCGGTCAGGGTGAAGGTCTCGAGCCCAGCGATAGCCGTGGGCAGGCGGGGCTCCGGCGACATGCCGAGCGACGTCTCGGTCGAGACGAGCTTGCGGCGTTCGTCATCCGTCATCAGCCCGCCCTCGGCGGCCTTCTTCTTCGCGGCCTTCTGCACGGCGGCGTCAAGCTCGGACTGACGGCAGAGGCCCAGCGCCACCGGGTCGATCGGCTGGATGTTCGCGATGTTCCAGTGCGTGCGTTCCCGGATCGACGCGATCGTGGGCTTCGTCGTGCCAACGAGCTTGCCGATCTGGGCGTCGCTGAGTTCGGGGTGGAACTTAACCAGCCACAGGATCGCGGCGGGGCGGTCCTGACGCTTCGACAGCGGCGTGTAGCGCGGACCGCGGCGCTTTTCCTCGCCGACGGCGGCGGGGTTGAACTTGAGCTTCAGCTTGTAGAGCGGGTTCTTCTCGCCCTTCTCGATCTCCACTGGCTCGAGCTGGCTGTTCGCGATCGGGTCGAAGCCCTTGACCCCGGCCGCCACGTCACCGTCGGCGATGCCCTGGACCTCGAGCTCGTGCATGCCACAGAAATCGGCGATCTGCTTGAAGGTGAGCGTCGTGTTGTCGACCAGCCAGACAGCGGTGGCTTTGGCCATCAAGGGTTTGTCCATCGGATCACTCCTTTACAAATCTTTCCCGGGCCGGGAAAACGGCTGCGGCCCGAGGGTCCGCCATTCCACGTTTTCAGGGAAGTCTTGGCGTATATAGTCCTGAAGGACCAAAGAGGGAAGAGGGAATGCGTCTGGCCTTGGCGCTGTGCCTTGCGGCTTCGCCCGCGCTGGCCGAGGGGGAACGGGCCGGGGACTTCGACTACTACGTGATGTCGCTGTCCTGGTCTCCGACCTGGTGCGCGCTCGAAGGCGACGCGCGCGGCGATGACCAGTGCGACGCGCGGCACGACTACACGTTCACCCTGCACGGGCTTTGGCCGCAATACGAGGCGGGCTGGCCCAGCTACTGCCGGACGGCGGAGCGCGAGGCCACGCGGGCGGAGACGGCGGCGATGGCCGACATCATGGGGTCCGCGGGGCTCGCGTGGTACGAATGGAAGAAGCACGGGCGGTGCAGCGGCCTGTCGGCTTCGCAATACTTCGAAGTCTCGCGGGAGGCCTACGAAAGCATCACGGTGCCCAAGGTCTTCGGCGGGCTCGACCGCGACGTGAAGCTGCCGGCGCGCGTGGTCGAGGAGGCGTTCCTAGAGGCAAATCCCAAGCTCGCGCCGAACATGATCACGATCACCTGCAAGGAGGGCATGATCCAGGAGGCTCGGATCTGCCTGACGAGGGATCTGGAGCCCCGGCCCTGCGGTATCGACGTGGCGCGCGACTGCCGGATGCCGGACGCGCTGATGCCCGCGGTGCGCTAGAGCCCCACCTGGTTCGGCGAGCCGAACCAGGTGACAAGTCCTCAGCGGACCTTGAGCACGATCTTTCCGATGTGCTCGGATGTCTCCATCCGAGCGTGGGCGCCCGCGGCGTCCTCCAGCGGGAATTCCGAATCCATCACCGGCGCGAAGCGGCCAGCCTCGATCATCGGCCAGACATTCGCGCGCACCGCCGCCGCGATGCGTGCCTTCGCAAGGTCGGATTGCGGCCGGAGCGTGGAGCCCGTGATCGTCAGCCGCCGCATCATCATCTCGGCGAAGTTCACCTCGACCTTGGGGCCCTGAAGGAAGGCGATCTGGACGAGGCGGCCGTCGTCCGCCAAGGACCGCAGGTTCCGAGGGATATAGCCCCCGCCCACCATGTCCAGGATCAGGTTCGCGCCCCCTTCGGCCCGCAGGATCTCGACGAAATCCTCCTCGCGGTAGTTGATCGCGCGTTCCGCGCCGAGGCTTTCGCAGGCCGCGCATTTCTCCGCCGATCCGGCCGTGGCGAAGACCCGTGCGCCGAGGGCACTGGCGATCTGGATGGCCGTCGTGCCGATGCCCGAAGATCCGCCATGGACGAGGAAACGCTCTCCACCCTTGAGTCCGCCACGCATGACGACGTTCGACCATACCGTGAAACAGGTTTCCGGCAGGCAGGCGGCCTCGCGCAGGTCCATGCCCGCTGGCACAGGCAGCGCATGGGCCGCAGGCGTCACCACGTATTCGGCATAGCCGCCTCCGGGCAGAAGCGCGCAGACCTCGTCCCCCACTTTCCATTCCGTCACGCCGGGACCGAGCGCAGCGACGCGGCCCGAGGCTTCGAGGCCGGGAAGCGGCGAAGCGGTGGGCGGCGGCGCATAACTCCCGGCGCGCTGGAGGGCGTCGGGACGGTTCACCCCGGCCCAGCCGACTTCGATCAGGATCTGGCCGTGGCCCGGCTCAGGCACGGGCCGGGAACAGAGGTTCAGGACCTCGGGGCCGCCGGGGGCGGTGATTTCCACCGCGCGCATCGTGTGGGGCAGGCTCATCGCGTTTACCGTTCCGTCCGGCCGGGCATGTGGTCGGCGGCGGAACGCGGAGGGCGGATCCGGCCGGCGAGTTTCAGGGGCCCCGAAAGAAGCTGCATCAGCGGCTTGTTCTCCCGCACCCGCGCCTTGAAGCTTTCGAAGCGCATCACGTCGTCGATGCGGCGGTCGAGGAACTCCCACGTGGCCGCGTGACCGAGGCTGTCATCGCCAAGCCAGTAGAGGATCGTCGACGAATAGACGCCGGAGAGGATCGCGCGCTTCGAATACCAGTTGATGTCGTCGGACTTGTCGCCGAGCGCCGTCCAGATCGCGTCGGCGGTGCCCCAGACCAGCGAAGCGCCCAAGGGGGCGTGGTTCGGAAGCGCGAAGAGAGTCATGCCGCGCCGCACGATCTCGCGGTCCGCCTCTTCCAGGCGGAACCGGACGGCTGCCGCCACCCTTTCGCGGAACCGCATGGAGGAAAGATCGGCCTTCGCGAGCCGGTCGAGCATCGCGCGGTCGCCGCGCTTGTGATAGGCCACGGCGAGGTCGATCGCGCCCCTCGGCGCGATCACGCGGGCGAGCGCGGGGTCGATCCCCGCGTCGGCCGCAGCCGCGAGGAAGGCCGTGTCTGTCCAGCCGTCGAAGACGACATGCGGGATGGCGGCATCAAGCAGCCTCTCACGCATTCTGTCCTGGTCGAGATCGTTCTTTTCCATGCATTTCTCCGCTGCGCCGGCCAGTGGACAAATAGCGCAGGCTTTGCTATACGGCCACCTCCTGCAGATACTTGCAACTCTAACTTAGGAAGGTGGTGACAACCACATGCAGGTCAGCGTTCGCGACAACAACGTCGAACAGGCGCTTCGCGCTCTGAAGAAGAAACTTCAGCGCGAGGGGGTTTTCCGTGAAATGAAGCTCAAGCAGCATTTCGAAAAGCCCTCCGTCAAGAAAGCCCGCGAGAAGGCCGAGGCCATCCGCCGCGCCCGCAAACTGGCGCGCAAGAAGGCCCAGCGAGAAGGGGCTCTCTGAGCGACTGGAACCGCTGGCGGGGAAACCCGCGCACGTAGAGAACCCCCGGGGCCGAGCCACGGGGGTTTTTCGTTTCCGTTGTCATCGCTTGCGGGGATGGATCGACGAGAAGATAGTCGTGTCGTCTGTGTGAAGGGGGCGACCATGAAGTCATCGGCCGAACATTGGGACCGCGTATACGAATCGCGCATCGAGGAAGCTCTGACCTGGTTCGAAGCGGATCCCGCCCTGTCCTTCGGCCTTGTCGGCCGCTTCGCGTTGCCGGGTGATCCCGTCGTGGACGTGGGAGGCGGCGCGTCGCGCCTTGTCGACCGTCTGCTGGAGGCCGGATACGGGCCGCTGACCGTGCTCGACCTGTCCGCCACGGCGCTTCATGCAAGCCGGGAACGGATCGGGGCGCGGGCAGAGGCCGTCAGATGGATCGCGGCGGATGTCACCGAATGGACGCCCGGGGAAAGCTTCGCGCTCTGGCATGACCGGGCCGTGTTCCATTTCCTGACCGAACCCGCGGACCGGGCCGCCTATGTCGCCACGATGGGCCGGGCGCTCCGCTCCGGCGGAATAGCCATCATCGCCACCTTCGCCGACGACGGTCCGGAGTCCTGCTCCGGCCTGCCCGTGATGCGTTACTCGCCCGAGGCACTCGCTGCGGAGGTCGATTCGCTGGCACCCGGGCGGTTCCAGCCCGTAGAGGCAGAGCGGCACAGCCACGTGACACCGAAGGGCAACCTGCAAAACTTCCAGGTGAGCGTCTTCCGGAAGACGGAAGCGGGCTGAACGGCGGACGGCTTTTCCTTGCCGATCCTTTCGGAACGGTCTTTTCCGCGCGGCTTCGCTGATGCTAGGCATTCCGCCGAGCAGACCGGAGCCACAGAATGCACCACCTTCCCCGCCGCACCGCGATTTTACTTCTTGCCGCTGCGCTTGCCGGCTGCGGCGGCGGTCGCCGCCCCGAACGCGAACGCCCACCGGCAGGTGCGGGCGAGGTCAACCGGCTCATCACGAAATATGCGCGGCACTACGACGTACCCGAGGCTCTCGTGCACCGGGTCGTGAAGCGCGAAAGCAGCTACAACCCCGCCGCAAGGAACGGCCCCTATTACGGCCTGATGCAGATCCTGCCCGAGACTGCCCGGACGATGGGCTATCGCGGCGCGCCGGGCGGGCTTCTCGATGCCGATACGAACCTGAAATACGGCGTGAAGTACCTGCGCGGCGCCTGGCTTCTGTCCAACGGCAGCCATGACCGGGCGATCATGTGGTACTCCAAGGGCTACTTCTACGAAGCCAAGCGCAGGGGGATGCTCAGGGAAACCGGGCTCCGGGCCTGATCCCGAATCCCGCTGCTTCAGACCGGGATCGCGGTCGTCTTGAAGACGGTACGGAGCGCGAAGCTCGAATGCATCTGCGCGACCCCGGGCAGGCGGGCGAGGTGCTGGCGGTGGATCCGCGCGAAATCCTCGGTGTCCTGGGCCACGACCTTCAGAAGGTAATCCGCGGTTCCCGCCATGAGGTGGCATTCGAGGATGTCCGGAACCTTCTTCACTTCGCGCTCGAAGGCTTCGAGGACCTCGTCGGCCTGGCCCGACAGCGTGATCTCGACGAAGACGGTCGTCGGCCGGCCGAGCCTGCGGGCGTCCAGAAGGGCGACGTAGCTGTCGATGAAGCCTTCGGCCTCAAGCCTCTGGACGCGCCGATGGCAGGCGGAGGGTGACAGGTTCACCCGTTCCGACAGCTCGGCATTGGACATCCGGCCCTCTTTCTGAAGGGCCTTGAGGATTCGGCGATCCGTAGCGTCGAGTTCCATGTTTGCGCAATTTTCTTCGAACAAATCCACGTTTCTTCGAAGACCCTACACAATCCACACCAAGAAGCCACCGAAGATTTCAAAGCAATTGCACGCGTCATCCTGCATTCTCCTGCCACAGGAAACGGAGGAGCTACCCCATGAAGATCGGATGCCCAAAGGAAATCAAACCACAGGAATTCCGCGTGGGGCTTACCCCGCACGCGGCGGCGGAAGCGGTGGCGAACGGCCACGAAGTGCTCGTCGAGACGAACGCCGGCGTGGGTTCGGGGTTTCCGGATGATGACTACATCAAGGCCGGGGCGAAGATCGTTCCGACCGCCGAGGACGTTTTCGCCGAAGCGGAAATGATCGTTAAGGTGAAGGAGCCCCAGGCGGTCGAGCGCAAGCGGCTGCGCGAGGGGCAGGTCCTGTTCACCTATCTCCACCTCGCCCCCGATCCGGAGCAGACGAAGGATCTTCTGGAAAGCGGCGTCACGGCGATCGCCTACGAGACGGTGACCGACCGATTCGGCGGCCTGCCGCTTCTGGCGCCGATGTCCGAAGTCGCGGGCAAGCTCGCGCCGCAGGTCGGGGCCTGGACGCTCCAGAAGGCCAATGGCGGGCGCGGTGTCCTTCTGGGCGGCGTGCCGGGCGTCGGCCCTGCCAAGGTCGTCGTGATCGGCGGCGGCGTCGTCGGCACGCACGCGGCGCGGGTCGCGGCCGGGATGGGCGCGGAGGTGACGGTTCTCGACCGGTCGCTGCCGCGGCTTCGCTACCTCGATGACGTGTTCGGGCGGGAGTTCCGCACGCGGTACGCCAGCGCCGGTAACAATGCCGAAATGGTGGCCGAGGCGGACATGGTGATCGGCGCGGTCCTGGTGCCGGGCGCGGCGGCCCCGAAGCTCGTGACGCGTGAGCAGCTGAAGACGATGAAGCCCGGTGCGGCGATCGTCGACGTGGCGATCGACCAGGGCGGCTGCTTCGAGACCTCGCGGGCCACGACGCACGAGAAGCCGATCTACGAGGTGGACGGGATCATGCATTACTGCGTGGCGAACATGCCCGGCGCGGTGGCGCGGACCTCGACCATCGCGCTTGGCAACGCGACGATGCCGTTCATGATCGCGCTGGCGAACAAGGGCTGGAAGAAGGCATGCGCCGAAGACGCGCATCTGATGGCCGGCCTGAACGTCCACGCCGGCAAGCTGACCTATGAGGCCGTTGGCGTGGCGCTTGGCCTCCCGACGATCTCGACCGATGAAGCGCTGAAGATCTGATTTTTCCAGAATTGGAAGTGAGTTCGGCCCGCCGGCGATCCCGGCGGGCCGTTTCGTCTTTGGCCCGGTCTATTTCTTCAGCGCGTCACGGATTTCGATGAGCACGTCGATCTCCGACGGCCCCTTCGGTGCTTCGGGCTCTGGTTCCTTCTTCTTCTCGGAGGCCTCCTTGATCCGGTTCACGGCCTTGACCAGGAGGAAGACGACGAAGGCGATGATCAGGAAATTGATGACTGCCGTGATGAACGCGCCATAGGCGAAGACCGGCGCGCCGGCCTCGCGGGCGGCGGCGAGGCTCGCGTATTCGCCCTCACCGAGATTGACGAAGAGGTTCGAGAAGTCGATGCCGCCGGTGATGACGCCGATGATCGGGTTGATGAGGTCCGAGACCAGAGAGGTCACGATTGCGGTGAAGGCCGCGCCGATGATGATGCCGACGGCCATGTCCATGACATTGCCCTTGGCGATGAAAGTCTTGAATTCCTGCAACATGTTCAGTGCCTCCAAAACAAATGGATGCCCGCGTTTCCTGACGGCGCATGTGGGTGAAATCCCTAACACGATTTCACGCCTGAGCAGCCCGTTTCTTCGCGTCAGGAAGGAACCCCGAAGATCGCAGGGGGCGCGGGTCGCAGGTCAGTTCCCGGACTGGTCCGCTTCGCGCATCAGCCGCTGCACCTCCGTGTCCGAGGTTTGGCCGAAGTCACGGTAATGCGCACCCACGGCGTAGAAGTGGTCGGGGGCTTCCAGGCAGATGAGGTCGTCCACGAGGGGGTCCAGATCGGCCAGGCTGTCTGGCGGCGCGACCGGTATGGCGAGCACGATGCGCTTCGGGCCGCGCTTTGCGACCCCCTTCAGAGCCGCCTTGACCGTGGCGCCTGTGGCGATGCCATCGTCGACGATGATTGCCGTCTTGCCGTCGAGAGGCAGCGGCGCGCGGCCCGCGAGGTAGAGTTTGCGGCGCTCCTCGATCTCGGCGAGCTTCTGGCGCTTTTTCTCCTCGAAGTCGGACTCGGTCAGGCCCAGCATCCGCAGGACGTCCGGGTTGAAGACGACCTGCGCCTCCTCTCCGTCGACGATCGCGCCGGCCGCGAGCTCCTCGTGCCCCGGCGAGCCGATCTTGCGGACGAGAACGAGGTCGAGCGGCGCCTTCAGACGCTTCGCGACCTCGTTGGCCACGGGAACGCCCCCGCGCGGCAGCGCGAGGACGACCGGGTTCTCGGGGCCTAGCTCGGCGAGTTTCTCGGCAAGCTGCTTTCCGGCCTCGATGCGGTTCGCGAACATGACTGCCCTCCCCTGCCCTTGCGGGCTCAGGCGATCAGTCTGCCAGAGCGGGGAGCGCGGGCCAAGCCTCGCGGCTCAGCTGCGCAGCACCCCGCCCGTGGCCTTGGCGACTTTCTCGACGATCTTGGCGCTGACCGCCTCGATCTCTTCCTCGGTGAGTGTCCGGTCCGTCGGCTGGAGACGGACGGAGATCGCGAGCGACTTCTTGCCAGCGCCCATCTGCGCCTCGGCCTTCTCGCCCGTGAACTCGTCGAAGACGGATACACGCTCGATAAGCGCCTTGTCAGCCCCTTGCGCGGCGTTGACGAGCGTCAGCGCCTCGACTTGCCTGTCGACGACGAAGGCAAAGTCACGCTCCACCGCCTGGAAGCCCGACAGCGCCAGCGCCGGGCGCGTCGCGGTGCGGGTCTTCGGGAAGGGCGCGGCCTCGACGTAGATGGTCACCGCCATCGCGGGACCCTTCACGTCCATCGCCTTCAGGACCTTCGGGTGCACCTCGCCGAAGACCGCGAGCGCATTCGGCCCAAGCCCCATGACGCCGGAGCGGCCCGGGTGGAACCATGCGGGAGCCTTGCGCGTGATCTGCACCTTCTGCGGTGCGCCGATCGCGGACAGCACCGCCTCGGCATCCGCCTTCGCATCGAACACATCGACCGGCCGGCGCGACCCGAAGGGGTCGCGGGCCGCCGCCGCTCCGACGAGAAGCGCGGTTGCATGCAGCGCCTGGTCGCCCGGCTCGCCGCCGGAGAAGGTCGGGCCTACCTCGAAGAGCGCAAGATCCATGAAACCGCGGGCCTGGTTCCGCGCCGCTGCCTGCAGCAGGCCTGGCAGCAGGTCCGGGCGCATATGCGTCATCTCGGACGAGATCGGGTTGTCGATCCGCGTTGGCTCCGACCCGCCGCCGAAGAGACGGGAACTGGCCGCGTCGATGAAGGAATAGGTCACGCATTCGTTGTAGCCGAGAGCGGCGAGCGTGCGGCGCGCGGCCTTTTCGCGGACCTGCATCGGCGTGAGGATCGGCTTCGGCACGCCCGGCCGCGCGCGGCGCATGGGCTTGCCTTCGAGCTTCGTCAGGGACGCGATGCGGGCGACCTCCTCGACCAGGTCCGCCTCGCCCAGGATGTCGGGGCGCCAGGAGGGCGGGCTCGCCATGTCGCCTTCGAGCGTGAAGCCCAGAGCCTCAAGCGTAGCGCGCTGCTCGCCCTCGCCGATGTCCATGCCGACCAGGCGGATGACACGGTGGGGGTCGAACTTGTAGGCGCGCTTCGTGGCCGGTACGGCGCCGTCGAGGACGACGTCGGAGGCTTCGCCGCCGCAAAGGTCGAGGATCATCCGCGTCGCGGCCTCAAGCCCCGGGAGAGTGAATTCCGGGTCCACGCCCCGTTCGAAGCGGTAGCGGGCGTCCGAGTTGATCCTGAGCGCTCGGCCGGTGGCGGCGATGGTGATCGGGTCCCAATAGGCGGATTCGAGGAAGACGTTGACCGTTTCCCCGGTGCAGCCGGTGTGTTCCCCACCCATGACGCCCGCGATGCTTTCAGGGCCCTCGGCGTCCGAGATGATCATCTGGCCCGGGGAGAAGGTGTAGGTCTTCTCATCCAGCGCGAGAAGCTGCTCACCGCCCTTGGCGGCCTGGATGCTTAGCCCATCCTTCACCTTGTCCGCGTCGAAGACGTGGAGCGGGCGGTTCCGGTCGAAGGTGAAGAAGTTGGTGATGTCGACGAGCGCCGAGATGGGCCGGAGGCCGATCGCGCGGAGGCGCGCCTGAAGCCAAGCCGGCGAAGGCCCGTTCTTGACGCCACGGATCACGCGGCCCGCGAAGAGAGGGCAGCCCTTTTCCTTCAGCGCAGGGTCGATCGTTACCGTGATCGGCGATGGGAACGCGCCCTTCACCGGCTCGATCATCTCGGGCTTCAGCACGCCGAGCCCCCGTGCCGCAAGGTCCCGGGCGATGCCGCGGACGCCGAGCGCGTCGGGGCGGTTCGGGGTGATCTTGATGTAGATCATCGGGTCGTTCAGACCCTTGTAGTCGATGAACCGCTCGCCAAGGGGCGCGTTCGGGGGCAGGTCGATGATGCCCTCGTGGTCCTCGGAAATCTCGAGCTCGCGTTCCGAGCAGAGCATGCCGTTCGACTCCACCCCACGGATCACGCCGGGCTTGAGATCAACGCCGGTGCCGGGAACATGGGTCCCGACCGGGGCGAAGACGCCGACGAGGCCGGTACGCGCGTTCGGCGCGCCGCAGACGACCTGCACCTCTTCCTCCCGGCCGCCCGGGCCGTCGGGATAGGTCGCGACGCGGCAAAGGCGCAGCTTGTCCGCGTTCGGATGCTGCACCGCCTCGATGACCTTGCAGATGCGGAAGGCGCCGAGCTTTTCCTCGGGGTTCTCGACCTCCTCGACCTCGAGGCCGAGATCGGTGAGCGCGTAGAGGATTTCGTCGAGGGACGCGGTCGTCTCGAGGTGGTCCTTGAGCCAGGAGAGGGTGAATTTCATTTCGCTTTCCTATCTCGAACATGATCGAGCCAGTTTCTCAGCTCGGTCCGCCGCACTTCGGGTTTCATTTCCTCGGTCCGCGTGCCCGCGCGCTGCGCCGCCACGGCGTCCTCCGCGCAGACCCGGATCGCCTGGCAGTCCTCCAGGTCGATGCCACGGCTTTCCAGAACGCGGGCGAGGTAATCGGGCTCGTATTCAGGGTGATACTGGCTGCCCCAGAATGTCACCAGGTCGCGCTCATAGGCCATTGCCTGAACGGGCGAATGGGCGTTGCCGGAAAGCAGGATCGCGCCTTCCGGCAGGCCCTGCACCTCGTCGCGGTGAACGCAGAGCGCGGAATAGACTTCCGCGCGGCCCCGCAGCATCGGATGCGCGCGCCCGGCCTCGGTCACGATGATCTCGCGCGCGATCCCGTCCTCGCGCCCGTTCAGCGAGGCGCCGACCGTGCCACCGAGAACGACGGCGGCAAGCTGGAGCCCGTTGCACGAGCCATAGATCGGCCGCCCCGTCGCAAACGCCATGCGCATCGCGCCCCGGATCGCCTCCGCCTCAGGCGCGGCGGTGTTCCACTCGACGCTTGAGCCTGTGAAGATGATTCCGTCGGACTCCGCGAACGCATCCTCAAGCAACGCACCCGCATAGGGCGCGACGATCCGGATCGAGAGCCCCGGATCGATGGCCAGAAGCGCGGCCGCATAGATCTCCGCCTGCGCGGGCAGATCGGGCGTGTTGCTTTCGACGATGGTGATGGTGATCATCCGAGGGTTCCGGTCAGAGGTTGGGGCAAGGAAGCATTACCTGCTCAATCCCCCATGCACCGTCGGCATGTCGAGCGCGGCGAAGCCGTAGTGGCGGAGCCAGCGGAGGTCGCTTTCGAAGAAGGCGCGGAGGTCGGGTATGCCGTATTTCAACATCGCGATCCGGTCGATTCCCATGCCGAAGGCAAAGCCCTGCCATTCGTTCGGGTCGACGCCGGCGGCCTGGAGCACCTTCGGGTGGACCATGCCGGAGCCCAGGATCTCCATCCAGTCGTCGCCTTCGCCGATCTTCAGCTGCCCGCCGGTCCAGGAGCAGCGGATATCGACCTCGGCCGAGGGTTCCGTGAAGGGGAAGTGGGAGGCGCGGAAACGCAGTTCCACCTGGTCCACCTCGAAGTAGGCGCGGCAGAATTCCTCCAGCACCCATTTCAGGTTCGCCATCGAGATGTCGCGGTCGAGCGCGAGGGCCTCTACCTGGTGGAACATGGGCGTATGCGTCTGGTCCATGTCCATCCGGTAGACCCGGCCCGGCGCGATGACGCGGATCGGCGCGCCGTGCAGTTGCATCGCGCGGATCTGCACCGGCGAGGTGTGCGTGCGCAGAACGTGCGGCGGGCGGTTGTCGCCGGCTTCGCGCGCCATGAAGAAGGTGTCGTGTTCCTGCCGGGCGGGGTGTTCCGGCGGAATGTTCAGCGCGTCGAAGTTGTACCAGTCGCTTTCGATCTGCGGGCCCTCGGCCACGGCGAAGCCCATGTCGGCGAAGATAGCGGTGACTTCCTCGGTCACCTGGCTGACGGGGTGCAACGTACCCATGCGGCGCGGCCGCCCGGGAAGCGTCACGTCGAGCCATTCGGCGCGCAGCCGCTCATCCAGCGCGGCGTCGGCCAGCGCGGATTTCTTCGCGGCGAGCGCCGAGGTGATCTCGTCCTTCAGCGCGTTCAGCGCGGGGCCGGCCACCTGCCGCTCCTCCGGCGTCATCTTGCCGAGCTCGCGCATCTTGAGCGCCACCTCGCCCTGCTTGCCCATCGCGGCGAGGCGGATCTCTTCGAGCTTTCCCTCGTCCGCCGCATCGGCAATCGCGTTCAGGTATTTCTGGCGCAGATCGTCCATGAACGGTTCCTCTTTTCAGGTCGCCGCCGTAGCTAACGCAGCTTGGAACCAGCGACAAGTTCCGCATCCCGAGAAAACGGGAAAAGCTGCGGCCCGAAGGTCAGACCTCGCGCCAGAACGCCGGTGATAACAGGACGAAGACCGTCATCATCTCCAGCCGGCCGAGGTACATGCCGAAGGCGAGGATCGTCTTGGCCGTATCGTTGAGCGAGGCGAAGTTGCCCGCAGGCCCGATGATGCCGCCCACGCCGGGGCCAACGTTGGCGACCGCCGCAAGCGCGCCACTGACCGCCGTCGAGAAATCGAGCCCGGCGAGGTCGAGGGCCACGGCCAACCCCGCGACCGTGAGGAAGTAGAAGATGAAGAACGACAGGACACCGTTCAGCGCCTCGTCCTCGACCACGCGGCCCTCGTAGCGGATCGGGAAGACGCCGTGCGGATTGTGGATCTGGCGGATGCGCGCGACGGCCGAACGGGCGAAGATGATCCAGCGCATCGCTTTCGCCCCGCCGGCGGTCGAACCGGTGCATCCCCCCGCCGCGGTCAGGATGAAGAAGGCGATCACCGCGAAGCTGCCCCACTGCGTGTAGTCGGTCGTCGCGTAGCCGGTGGTCGTGACCACGGACACCACGTTGAACGCGACGAGCCTCAGCGCCTCGAATGGGGCCATGCCCTTCGCAACGACCATCCAGAGCGTCAGGGCCGCGATCACCGAGCCGAGGCTCCAGAGCATCATGGCGACCTGCTCGCTCCGGTAGATGCCCCGGTTGTAGACGCGGATGTACCAGGCGAAGGGCAAGGCGCCCATCAGCATGAAGGCGGTCCCGGACCATTGCAGGAATGGGCTTTCGAAATGGCCGAATGAAGCGTCGTAGTTCGAATAGCCGCCCGTCGAAAGCGTCGTCATCGCATGTGTGAGCGCGTCGAAGAAACCCATTCCCCCGATTAGGTAGACGAAGGCGCAGAGCCCGATGAGCGCGAGATATATGACGAGCGTGGCGCTCGCGATGAAGGTCGCGCTGCGCAGTTCCTTGTCGCTGCGGTCGGAGCTTTCGGTCCGGTAGAGCTGCATGCCCCCGACGCGCAGCATGGGCAGGAGCGCCATGCCCGTGACGATGAACCCGACCCCGCCGAGGACCTGCAGGATCGCCCGCCACATGAGGATGCCGCGGGGCGTCGCGTCAAGCCCCACCATCACAGTCGAGCCGGTGGTGGTGATGCCCGACATCGCCTCGAACATCGCGTCGACGGGGGAGAGGGTCCAGAGATAGAGCGGCAGCGCCCCGATCAGCGCCGAGGTGAGCCAGACCGTCGAGGTCAGCAGGAAGGTGTGGATACGGTGCAGCCCCGTCATGGAACTGGAAGCCGACATGGCCAGGAGCGCGCCCAAAGTCGCGGCAAGAGCCGAGGAGAGGGCGAAGATCGATGCCGTGTCGGGGAAGACGAGCGCGACGACCCCCATGAGGACCGCATTGAACAGGATCACCACGCCGTTCGCGAATATGACGAAGGTCATCGGAAGAGCCCCGTCTGCGCGTGTCCGGGCGCCGAGGCGCTGCCCCTTCCGGGAAGTCGGCTGGCCACCGGCGTCTTGTCAGCAAGATGCCGCCAGACCAGAGGGCGCGGCGGCATGCTGCTCACGTCCATTTCGCGGCTCAGGCGATCATGGCGCGGCGTGGTGTTTCCGGCGCTGCCTGGCTGGAGAACATGGAGGCCGCGTCGGGGTCTGTCCGCCTCAGGTCGTTCATCGCCGATCCCCAGTTGCCACGCCGCTCTGCTAGCGAGGGAGCGGGGCAAATGCAACCCGCAGCCAGGATCAGCCTTGGTCCAGGCGCCAGATGTCATAGCGCGAAAGCGTGCGCAGCAGACGGTAGCGGCCGGTCAGGAAGGACTTCAGTTCGGGAAATGCGTCAAGCATCTCTCGAGAATCCAGGCGATGACCGGTCACGAGGGGCACCTCGTCCTGCTTCTGGACGAGGATGATGTCGGGCGGCGAAGAACGGAGACGGTCGAGAAGGTCCTGCGTGTAGCGGCCGTCATGGAAATTGACGACCAACGGCCATGAATAGGGATAGCGATGGCGGGGCGGAGTCCGCTGCAGCAGGTAGATGCCCGTATCGTAGCCCCAGAGGAAAAGCGTCTCGTCAGGCGCGCGCAATTCGTCGAGTGTGGCGCTGAGCTGTCTCATGTCGGAGAAATTGTAGTGATCGAGCGGGAAGTCCTTTTCCCAGCGCGGCACCGGGTCCTCGCCGCGGGCGAGCATGAAGACGGTCGCGACGCTGCGCCGAGGCGCCTCGGTCGAGAAAGCCAGACCTGCGGCAAGGAGGAGCGGCACGAAGCGCAGGGTCCGGATCTCTGAGGGAAGCCTCGACAGGATCGCCCGGAGCCCGGATGCCGCGATGATGCCGGCTGGGGGCAGGATCGGGAGGTAGTGGTACTCGAACCCCTTGCCCTGGGCTATGCCCGACAGCGCGCACGTCCCGAGCCAGATCGCCAGGACAACAAGACCGAAGCGGCGGACATGGCCTGTGAAGGGCAAGGTAACGAGGCCGATTAAGAAAAGAAGGAAGGGGAGGGTGTTCCGCGCCAGAGCCAGAACGATTCTCAGGTGCGGCAGCGGCAGAGATTCTCCCTCGATGGTGATATAGCCGAGAATATAGCGCTGGATTTCCAGGAAATCGGCAAGGATACCGGCTGCGGCCATAGCGCTGAAGATGGCGGCGAGCGCAGCGATCCCGCCCGCGACGAAGAACAGGAACCCGCGCCAGGAAAAAAGGTATGCGGGGTCGCGTGCGAGAAGCGGGGCGAAGATCAGGAGCCCAGTCCCCGCAATCGTATACTTGAAGCCGAACGCCAGGCCGAGTAGCGCCCCGGCAAGGAAGAACCAGCCGCCCCTGCCCTCACCCCAGCCCCTGAGCAGGGCAAGGATCGCTGCGACGACGAGAAAACCGGCCCAGCCGTCGGTCTGGGCGTGTTCCCAGAAGGTCAGTCCGTAGTAGAAGGAAGCAAAGAGCAGCCCGGCCAGAGCCGCAGCAGGCCGCGACAGGCCAAGGCGTCCGGACACTGCCCGGACACCAAATGCTGTCGCGAGAACGGCCAGAAGGTCGAAGCACCGGATCGCCACGAAGGAATGGCCGAAGAGCGCCTGGGAAAGCCAGTGCGTCACTGTCGTCATCGGCGGCTTGATGTTGTAGACGTCGCGGTAGGGAAGAAGCCCCTGATCGAGCGCGAAACCGATCGTGGCGTGGATGCCCTGGTCGAGGCCGAGCGGTTCCCACAGCGTCCAGAGACCCAGGATCAGCGTCCCGAACACCACGACCCCGGCCCATAGCGCCGGGCTGCCGCAAACGCACTGGCCTGCCGAGACATGCGTTGCTAACTTGTGCTCCGTTTCCGGAAGGGACATGCGTAGGACAACCTGTGCGACGACGGACCCGTCGGGTACCGGATTTGAATCGACCAACCTCGGGGGCCGCCAACGCGATGAAGGATAGGAAAAACCTGGAATCGCTGACACCCGGCGCAGTGGTTTCCGCCGCGACTGTGGCCGACATGCCAGCCCCTCGCCGAAAGGTGAACTCGGTCTCAGTCGTGGTTCCATTCATGGACGAGGTGGAGACGATCGAGACGCTCTGGAGCCGGCTGGCCAAGGTTCTGGCTGGGATGGGATTGCAGTACGAGATCATCCTCGTGGACGACGGCAGCCTCGACGGTGGCGGAGAGATCGCGATCGGTCTTTCGGAACGCGCACCCGAGACGACCCGGACGATCCGTTTTACCCGCAACTTCGGCAAGGCCGCCGCGATCTCGGCGGGGCTGGCGGAAGCAAGGGGCGAGGTTATCCTGACCATGGACGCCGACCTCCAGGACGACCCCGCGGAGATCCCACGGTTCGTCGAAGCGATCGAGGCGGGCTTCGACGTGGTCAGCGGCTGGAAGAGGATGCGGCACGACCCGCTTCGAAAGACGCTGCCCTCGAAGGTCTTCAACGCGATGACGGCGCGGGTCTTCCGGATCGACATCCACGACATCAATTGCGGCTTCAAGGCCTACACCCGGCGGGCGGCGGAGCGGCTGAACCTGTATGGCGAACTGCACCGGTTCACTCCGGCGCTTCTGCATGCGGCAGGCTTCCGCGTCAGCGAGATTCCGGTCACTCATCACCCGCGTCGCCATGGCCAGTCCAAATACGGAACACGGCGATTGGTGAAAGGATTCCTCGACCTGGCGACGGTGATGCTTGTCACCCGGTACCAATCGCGGCCACTGCATTTCTTTGCAATGATCGGGCTGCCCCTCTTGCTGCTCGGGGGCCTGTTCATCACTTATCTCACGGTCCTGTGGTTCCTCGGTCTCGGTCCGATCGGGAACCGTCCGCTCCTGCTCATCGGCATCCTTTTCGTGGTGACGGGGATGCAGCTTCTGGGCACCGGACTTATCGCTGAACTGATCCACGCGAACCGGCTCGAAGAGAGCGACAAGTACGTCACGGCAGAGACGGCAGGGCGCGGCCTGCCGGGAGCCGGCGAATGAGCGTGGCCGCCCTCGCCCAGCGCAGCTATGTCGCCGTCCTGCGCGGTCTGCGCGGTGTCCTGCGACCCCTCGGGTTCCTCGGCTGGCTCGAACGGCGCGGCACGCGGCGGGCGCTCTGGCTGCGCTCCCTCTTTGCCATCTACGACATGGACGATCTGGTCCGGCTCGACCTGGCATGGTGGACCTTCGACGCGCTCGACGCGGTCGACCGCTTCCTCTCCGAGGGGGCGGGGAAACGAGTCTTCGAGTATGGCAGCGGGGCCAGTACGGTCTGGCTGGCACGGCGCAGAGCCGAGGTCGTTTCGGTCGACCACGATGCCGACTGGCACGCCCGCGTGCGGCGGCAGATGCAGGATAACCCGGCAGTGCGGCTTCTTCACGTGCCAAGCGAATCCGGAGGGCGGATTGGCTCCTCCAAGCCAGGTTTCGAGGGCCAGAGTTTCGACAGCTATGTCGCTGCGATCCGGGATGCGGGCGGGCCCTTCGACCTGATCGTGATCGACGGGCGCGCACGCGAGGCCTGCCTGACCGAGGTCGTCGAGCACCTGGCAGATGGCGGGATCATCCTGCTGGACGATACGAACCGCCGCCGCTACCGCGAGGCGATCACGCGCTCCGGCCTTGCTTCGCTCAGGCTCGACGGGATGGCGGTCTGCCTGCCATACAGGGATTCAACCACGCTTCTGGCGCGGGACCAGACCGCGCTTGACCGGCTCGGACCCTGATTTCAGCGCCTGCCCCGTCGCAGGAGCAGCAGATTGTAGAGCATCAGCACCATCGTCGAGAGCATGACGACGACGACGGAGAGAGAGCCGGTGCGGTAGCCCTCATAGGTCAGGAGGGCGCAAGCGACAGCTCTGAGCGCAAAGAACCTGCCCGAGACGACCGGTGTTCCGTGCAACCGCGATTCCCATGCCTGGAGCATCCAGGAGCCTAGGAAGATCGCCCCGCCGATCAGGCCGACGGCTTCGGCACGCAGGTCGGCGAATAGATGGAGAAAGATCTCGGGCATTCCGGACTCCCAAACGGTGGGCTGAAACGAAAACCCCGCGAACACCTTCATGGTACTCGCGGGGCTATTTCCTGTCCGTCTCGCCGCAGGTTACGCGAGCGCGGCCTTCGCTTTCTCGACGATGGCGCCGAAGGCAGCCGGTTCGTGAACGGCGAGGTCGGCGAGAACCTTGCGGTCCACCTCGATCCCGGCCTTCGAAAGGGCGTTCACGAAGCGGGAATAGGTGAGCGAGGCATCGATCTCGCGCACGGCCGCGTTGATACGCTGGATCCACAGCGCGCGGAAATTGCGCTTGCGGGTCTTGCGGTCGCGGGTGGCGTACTGGTTCGCCTTGTCTACGGCCTGAGTAGCGGTGCGGAAGTTGCGCGAACGGGCGCTGTAGTAGCCTTTCGCGGCCTTCACGACCTTGCGGTGACGGGCGTGGGTGACCTTGCCGGATTTAACGCGTGCCATTGTCCAGACTCCTCAGCGGTCGTACGGCATGTATTTCTTGACGATCTTGGCGTCCTGGTCGGAGAGCAGCATCGTGCCCGTCGCCTTGCGGACGAAGTCCGTCGAACGCTTGATCATGCCGTGACGCTTGCCGGCGACACCAGCCTTGACGCGGCCCGAGGCCGTCATCTTGAACCGCTTCTTCGCGGCCGATTTGGTCTTCATCTTGGGCATTTCGGTCTCCTCTTGCGAGATCGTTGACGCGCGACTCGGCATGCCACTATGGCCGGCCGCGCGGGGAATGAGCGCGCCCTATAGCCGGGCGCGCGCCTGTTGGCAAGTGGTGGGCTCAGTTCACGATCCGCCCGATCACCCGGACGAAGGCCCCCGGCACCTCATCCGGGCGGTAGCCGCTCGGCCGCATCGCCGCCGCGATCAGTATCATCGCGCCGCCCACCAGGAACAGCGTGATCGCCATTCTCGGTGGCCGGCTTTCCGAAAAGGCGGCGATCAGGGACGGAATCGCCAGGAAGACGGCAACGACTCCGATGACGAGTACCAGGTCGCTGTCCATGAGATGGCTCCAACCGGGGAGACCCGATTATTCGGGATCGGTGCGGAAAATCAACCTCTCGTCGCAGGGCGCCACCCGCACGATGTTGGTCGTGCCGGTGACGTTGAACGGCACGCCCGCGGTCACGACGATCTGGCTCGTCTCGTCCGCGAAGCCGAATTCCCGCGCCGCGCGCGCGGCCGACACGACCGCGCCCTTGAAGCGCTCGATCTCCTCCGTCTTCACGCAGTGGACGCCCCAGGTCAGGCAGAGCCGGCGCAGCACCCAGGTCAGCGGCGTCAGCGCGATTATCGGCACGCGCGGGCGTTCGCGGGCGACGAGGCTCACGGTCGTGCCGGACTGGGTGAAACAGCAGATCGCGTTGATGTCCGTCGTCTCGGCGATCTCACGCGCGGCGGAGACGATCGCGTCGGCGACGCTTTCGCGTTCGACCTTGCGGCTCGCCTCGATCACCTCGCGGTAGGTCGGGTCGCTTTCGACCGAGCGGGCCACGGCGTCCATCGTCGCCACGGCATCGACCGGATACTGGCCGGCAGCGGATTCGGCCGAAAGCATCACCGCGTCCGCACCCTCGTAGATCGCGGTCGCGACGTCGGAAACCTCGGCGCGCGTCGGCATCGGGCTTTCGATCATGCTTTCCAGCATCTGGGTCGCAACGATCACCGGCTTCGCGGCCGATCGGCAGGCGCGCACGAGGCGCTTCTGGATCGGCGGGACGGAGTGGACGGGAAGCTCGACGCCGAGGTCGCCCCGCGCGACCATTATCCCGTCGGAAACCTTCAGGATGTCGGCGAACGCCTTGACCGCTGCCGGCTTCTCGATCTTCGACAGGATCGCGGCGCGCCCCCTGGCCAGCGTGCGGGCCTCGATCACGTCCGCGGGCCGCTGCACGAAGGACAGCGCGAGCCAGTCCACGCCAAGCCCGCAGGCGAATTCCAGGTCGTCCTTGTCCTTGTCCGACAGCGCGGCGAGCGGCAGGACGACGTCCGGCACGTTCACGCCCTTCCGGTTCGAGATCGTCCCGCCCGTGGTCACGACGCAATCGGCGAAATCGTCGCCGCAACTTTCGACCCGCATCCGGATCTTGCCGTCGTTGACGAAGAGCCGCGAACCGGGCTCCAGCGCGTCGAAGATCTCCTTGTGCGGCAGGCAGACGCGGTGGCTTTCGCCCGGTGTCGGGTCGAGGTCGAAGCGGAAATGCTGCCCCTCTTCCAGATCGGCGGCGCCGGCGGCGAAGGTGCCGACGCGGAGCTTGGGCCCCTGGAGGTCGGCGAGGATGCCGATCGGCCGGCCGGTGTCAGCCTCGATCTGGCGGATGATGTCGTACCGCGCCTTCTGATCTTCGTGGCTGCCGTGGCTCATGTTCAGGCGGAACACGTCAGCGCCCGCTTCGAAGAGCGCGCGGATGGTTTCATAATCGCTGGAAGACGGGCCCAGTGTGGCCACGATCTTGACGTTGCGAAGGCGTCTCATGCTGCCTCGTTTCCTTGCATCGTTCAGTTGTCGCGGTGGGCCGCGCCCTATATGGAGCAAATCTCGGAAAGGGGCAACTGGCACCGAAGGCCATCCCCGCCGCTTGAACGTGGCAGCCATGCGTGACGGGAAGATGACGCAAGACGCCTTTGAAATCATTGGGGAGGATCGCGCCTCGCGGTGGCTGGTCACCTGCGACCATGCCTCGAACCGCGTGCCGGAAGAAATCGGCGGAGGATCGCTCGGCATTTCCGCTTCGGACATGGCGCGCCACATCGCCTATGACGTGGGCGCGCGCGGGCTGACGCTGGCACTGGCCGAACGGCTCGACGCGCCGGCCGTCCTGTCAACGTTCTCGCGGCTCGTGATCGACCCGAACCGGGGCGAGGACGATCCGACGCTTCTGATGAAGCTCTACGACGGCACGATCATTCCGGAGAACCGCAAGGCCGGCGCGGCGGAGCTGGAACGGCGGAAGGCGGCCTATTACCTGCCCTACCACGATGCATACGAAAGCCTGGCCGCCCGGCGTTCCGACACGGTGATCTGCGCCGTGCACAGCTTCACCCCCCGCCTCGTCGGGCGGGCGGAGCGCCCCTGGCAGATCGGCATCCTCTATTCGCACCGGGATGAACGGCTGGCCAAACCGCTGATCGAGCGGCTCCGTCAGGAGCCCGACCTGAATGTCGGTAACAACGAACCCTATTCCGGCCATCTCGACGGCGACGCGATCGACCGCCACGCGCTGGCGCATGGCCGGCCCAACGTGCTGATCGAGCTGCGCCACGACCTTATCGCGCTGGAAGAAGGGCAGATCGCCTGGGCGGACCGCCTCGCCCCGATCCTCGAGGAGGTGCTGGCGGAGACGGGGCTCTAGGCAATGTCACGCTTCGCAGCCGTCATCTTCGATCTCGACGGGACGCTCATCGACACCGAGCGCCAGGCGATCGAAATCGGCCTCACCGTCCTGTCCGGGATGGGCTTCCCGGTCGCGCGTGACTTCCTGACCTCGCTCGTCGGCGTCGACGAGATCGAGGGGCAGCGACGGCTCGCCGCGCATGTGGGGCCGGGCCTTGACCTCGGGAGGCTCGACGCCGAATGGCGCGCCGCGACCCGTCAGGCGCAGGACGCAGGCATCCCCCCGATGGCCGGGGTGGAGGTGCTTCTGGCCGACCTCGCACGCCGCGGACTGCCGCGGGCGGTCGCCACCAACAGTGCGACGGCAAGCGCGGTCCGCAAGCTTCGTGCCGCCGGACTGCACGGGCATTTCGACATGGCCCATGTCGTGGGCTTCGACGCGGTGCCGCGCGCGAAGCCCGCGCCCGACCTGTTCGTCGAGGCCGCGAGGCGCCTCGGCGCGGCCCCATCCACCTGCATCGCCTTCGAGGATTCGGACACCGGAACCGCCGCCGCACTTGCGGCGGGCATGACCGTTGTCCAGATTCCTGATATATCGCCCGCACGCACGCGGCGCGCCCATCACCTTGCGGAATCCCTGCTCGAAGGCGCGCGCGCCGCCGGGCTCATCGACTGACGGAGTGCTCTCATGGACGACAAGACCCGCACCGAAATCGAGGCCGCGGCCTTCCGCGCCCTGCGCGAACACCTGATCGAGAAGCGCCCGGACGTGCAGAACATCGACCTGATGAACCTCGGCGGCTTCTGCCGCAACTGCCTGTCGCGCTGGTACCAGGAGGCCGCCAACGCCCGCGGGATCGAGATGACCAAGGACGAGGCGCGGGAGATCTTCTACGGCATGCCCTACGACCAGTGGAAGGACGCGCACCAGACCGAGGCCGACGAGACCAAGAAGGCCGCATTCGAGGTGGCCTTCCGCGAGAACGTAGGAGAACGCTCATGATCGCCGGAACCCATGCCGTACTCTGGCTCCGCCGGGACCGCCCGGGCAACGACGCCTGCCGCTTCGCCGAAGCCGAGGGCGGATTCCTGATCGACGGCTCGGCCACCGACGCGGACTGGAAGGTGACCCGCTACCGCGTGCGCGCCCATGACGACGGCACCACCCGCCGCGTCCGGATCGGCGCCAATTCCCGCATCTTCATCCGTCGCACCAGGGAAGGCGCGTGGTCGATCAACGGCACCCCGGTCCCGGGTCTCGAGGATGCGGTCGACATCGACCTCGACTTCACGCCCGCCACCAAGACCCTGGCGATCCGGCGCCTGAAGCTCCCTGTCGGCAGCGAGGCCGAAATCGTCGCCGCCCGCTTCGACCTGGCGAAAGGAAGCCTAAGGCCCGAGCGCCAGACCTACAGCCGGCTGAACGAGACCGAGTATCTCCTCACCTCCGATGCCGGCTCGGCGCGGCTCAAGGTCGACGCGCAGGGCATCGTGCGCGATTACGAAGGGCTCTGGACCGCGCAAAAATAGCGGAGAGGTCGTTGCGCTCTCGGAAAAGGCTGACGAAAACGACCAGGCCGAAGGGGCGTTGACATGTGTCAACGACGCCGGCGCCGCGGCGGGCGAGCCTGATCCCCGGCAGGGACACACCGGAGGATTGCCGATGCGCAGGGCCGACCAACTCGCGGAGTTCGTGCGGGATGCGCTGAACGCCGGCCGGAACCGCGAGGAGATAGGCGCCGCGCTCGCCGATGCCGGATGGTCCGGTACGGAGATCGCCACGGCGCTCGCCGCCTATGCGGAAAGCGATTTCAGTCCCCCGGTGCCTCGGCCCCGCCCCTATGTCTCGGCCCGCGAGGCATTTCTCTACGGTCTCATGTTCCTGGCGCTGGCAATGTCCGCCTGGCACCTTTCCTCGTTGTCGATGCAACTGATCGACCGCTGGCTGCCGGAAGTCGGCGAGACGACGAATATCTTCGACCTGCGACGAATGCGGTGGTCCACGGCCTCGCTCATCGTCTTTTTCCCGCTGTTCTTCGCCTTGAATCTCCGCGCAACCCGGGAACTCAGGCGCGATCCCGGCAAGCGGCGGTCTACCGTTCGGAAATGGTTCGGCTACGTCACGCTGTTCCTTGCGGCGATCGGTCTTCTGGGCGACCTGATCTACGTGATCTATGCCTTCCTGAATGGCGACCTGACACTGCGCTTCGGGCTCAAGGCGCTGGTCGTCGCGGCTATCGGCGGGATCGTGTTCCTCTACTTCTCCGCCGAGATCCGGGAGGACGCCGATGCGAGCTGACCGGCTGGCTGCGGTCCTTGGCGCCCTGGCCGTGGGTGCTGCGGTCGTCCTCGGCGTCTGGGCGACGGGCGGCCCCATGCAGGGTCGCGCGGAACGGCGCGACGAAGTGCGTTTTCAGGATCTCCTGAGCCTGAAGGAACAGGTCGACTGCCTCGCGGACGCCGCGAACCGGACACTTCCGGCGCGACTGGAGGAAACCGACCTGTGCCTGATCGCCGATCGCTACGAGGACCCGTTCACCGGGGAGCCCTACGTCTACAAGCGGGTGTCAGCCACCGGCTTCAGGCTCTGCGCGGAGTTCGAGGCCCCGGAGATGACTCGCTTCATCCACGGGACCTTCGACGCGAAAGCCGGATGCCTCTCTTTCGACCTGAAATACCGCTACTGACCGATCAGATGGCGTCGATCCGGCTTTCCTCGATGTAGATTTCCCGCAGGCGTGTGGAAACCGGGCCCGGCGCCCCGTCGCCGATCTGGGTTCCGTCGATCTCGACCACCGGCATGACGAAGGTCGTGGCGGAGGTGACGAAGGCCTCGTCCGCGGCCTTGGCCTCTTCGACGGTGAAGGGACGTTCGACGACTTCCATCTGCGCCTCGGCCGCGAAGCGCAGGACTGCGGCGCGGGTGATCCCGTGCAGGATGTCGCTGGAAAGCTCGCGGGTGATGATGGTCTGGCCGACGACGATGTAGGCATTGTTCGACGTGCCTTCGGTGACCGCGCCATCCTCGACCATCCAGGCGTCGTCCGCGCCCTTGTGGCGGGCCATCATCTTGCCCATCGAGGGATAGAGAAGCTGGATCGTCTTGATGTCGCGCCGGCCCCAGCGGATGTCCGGGATGGTGATGACCTTCATCCCGGTCTTCGCGAGCGGGCTGTCGGCCAGACCCGGCTTCGACTGCGTGAAGAGCACGATCGTGGAGGGCACATTGTGCGGGTCGGGATAGACGAAATCACGGTCGCCGGGATTGCCGCGGGTGATCTGGAGATAGACCATCCCCTCGTCGATCCGGTTGCGGCGGACGAGTTCCCGATGGATCTCCAGCAGTTCTTCCGTCGTCGCCGGGCTCGCCATCTCGAGTTCATGGAGCGACCGGGCGAGGCGGGCGATATGGCCCTCGAAATCGACCAGCTTGCCGTCCAGCACGCTCGTCACCTCGTAGACGCCGTCGGCCATCAGGAAACCCCGGTCGAAGATAGAGATCTTCGCTTCTTCCTCGGGCAGGTATTCCCCGTTCACATAGACGATGCGGCTCATCTTCGCTCCTATCCCCAAAGCTCACGGTCCGGCGGGTGGACGCCCTCCGCGTCGTAGCGCAGAGGGTGCGGACGGTCTTCGGCCAGAAGAAGGGGCGCGTCAAGGTCCACGATGTCGGCGCCCTGCGCGACCAAAACGGCCGGGGCCATTGCCAGCGACGAGCCGACCATGCAGCCGACCATGACACCATAGCCCTGCGCGCGGGCGAGGTCGCGCAGCGCCAGCGCCTCGGTCAGGCCGCCCGTCTTGTCGAGCTTGATGTTGACCGCATCGTACTTGCCCGCGAGGTCGGCCAGCGAATGGCGGTCGTGGCAGCTTTCGTCGGCGCAGACCGGAAGGGGCCGCGCGATCTCCCCGAGCATCTCGTCAGCGCCGGCCGGAAGCGGCTGCTCGACGAGGCTCACGCCGAGCCGGACGAGGTGGGGAGCGAGATCCTCGTAGATCTCCGCTGTCCAGCCCTCGTTCGCGTCCACGATGATGCGCACGTTGGGCGCCCCCGCGCGGACGGCTTCAAGGCGGGGCATGTCCTCCGGCGTCCCGAGCTTGATCTTCAGGATCGGGCGGTGGGCATGCCGCGCCGCAGCCGCGCGCATCTTCTCGGGCGTGTCGAGCGAGAGCGTGTAGGTCGTGACGAGGGGGCCTGGCGCGGCGAGCCCCGCAAGTTCCCAGACACGCTTGCCGGCACGCTTCGCCTCAAGGTCCCAGAGCGCGCAGTCGAGCGCGTTCCTCGCCGCGCCAGGCGGGAGGGCCTGCTGCAATCCGTGTCGTTCGACAGGCGCGCCAGGGGACTCTATCTGACCCGTGACGCTGTCGAGGCTTTCGCCGTAGCGCGGATAGGGGACGCATTCACCCCAGCCGCACGGGCCGCCGTCCTCGATCCGGACGGTGAGCACGTTGGCATGGGTCCGGGATCCGCGTGAGATGGTGAAGACCTCGGCAAGGCGGAAGCTGTCGCGCGTGACGGTGATCTGCATTGTCCCGATCCGGGGCCGAAGGGCCTGATCGAGGCTTACGTCCAACGGCGCCCCGCGTCCACCGCAAGGCCCCGCTGCATTGCCGCAATCTTGCTGCGGCTGCGAAAGGAGTCTTGCATCCCGGCGCGCAATATTCTACCCGAAAGCCCGAGCGAAACGAAACATCATTGCCGGGAGCCCGCCCATGTCCTTCCGCCTTCAGCCTGCCGCCCCTGCCCGTCCGAATCGCTGCCAGCTCTTCGGCCCGGGCTCGCGTCCCGCGATCTTCGAAAAGATGGCGGCTTCAGCGGCAGACGTCATCAACCTCGACCTCGAGGATTCGGTCGCCCCGGACGACAAGCCGGAGGCGCGGAAGAACATCATCCAGGCGATCGGCGACATCGATTGGGGGAACAAGTACCTCTCGGTCCGGATCAACGGGCTCGACACGCCGTTCTGGTACCGTGACGTGGTCGACCTGCTGGAACAGGCGGGCGACAGGCTCGACCAGATCATGATCCCGAAGGTGGGCTGCGCCGCGGATGTCTATGCCGTGGACGCGCTCGTGACCGCGGTGGAAGCGGCGAAGGGCCGGAAGAAGCGCATCAGTCTCGAGGTCATCATCGAGAGCGCGGCTGGTATCGCGCATGTGGAGGAAATCGCGGCCTCCTCGCCCCGGCTTCAGGCGATGAGCCTTGGGGCGGCGGATTTCGCGGCATCGATGGGGATGCAGACCACCGGCATCGGGGGCACGCAGGAAAACTACTACATGGCCCGCGAGGGTCAGAGATACTGGTCCGACCCCTGGCACTGGGCGCAGGCGGCGATCGTCGCGGCCTGCCGGACGCATGGCGTTCTTCCGGTCGACGGGCCGTTCGGGGACTTCTCCGACGACGAGGGCTTCCGGGCGCAGGCGCGGCGGTCGGCGACGCTCGGCATGGTCGGGAAATGGGCGATCCACCCCAAGCAGGTCACTCTCGCGAACGAGGTCTTCACCCCCTCGGAGGAGCAGGTGGCCGAAGCGCGCGAGATTCTCGCCGCGATGGAGAAGGCAAAGGCCGAAGGCGCAGGGGCAACCGTCTACAAGGGGCGGCTCGTCGACATCGCCTCTATCCGGCAGGCGGAGGTCATCGTGCGCCAGGCGGAGATGATCGCGGGGTGATCCGGCAAAGCGCCCGGAACCTGCAGGTTCCAGGCGACCCGCTTCCGCTCAGGCCGGAAGCGCGCGGGGTCGGGAGCGCGACAGCACGAGCAGCACGATCCCGAGGTTCAGGACGTTCCAGCCGATGCCGTTGATGAAGGCCATCCGGTAGGAGCCCGTGAGGTCGTAGATCCAGCCCGACATCCAGCCGCCCAGCGCCATCCCCACGATGGTCGCCATCATGACGAAGCCCACGCGCTGGCCCGCCTCTTTCGCGGGAAGGTATTCCCGCACGATGAGCGCGTAGGAAGGCACGATCCCGCCCTGCGACAGGCCGAAGATCATCGACACGATGTAAAGCGAGGTCATCCCTCCGGAGGGCAGGTAGAGAACCAGCGCGAGGCCCTGTAGCGCCGACCCGATGAGAAGCGTCCGCACGCCACCGAGAACGTCGGCGAGAAGACCCGAGGCGATGCGGGACACGACGCCGCCCAGAAGCATCAGCGACAGCATCTCGGCCCCGACGGCGGGGCCGTAGCCCAGGTCGACGCAATAGGCGACGATATGGACCTGCGGCATCGACATGGCGACGCAGCACCCCACGCCGGCAAGCCCGAGGAGCCATTGCAGCGCGCGCGGGGAAAGCCCGGTCGCGGCGGCGCGGATCGCCGCGGCGCCGGAAGCAATCTGCGATGCCTCCTCGGGCACGCCGTGACGGAGGCGAACGGCGAGAGGAATCACGACGGCCAGCGTGATTGCCGCGAGGATCAGGTAGACCACTCGCCAGCCATGTTCGGCGAGGACACCGGAAAGGAGCATCGGCCAGATCGCGCCCGAAAGATAATTGCCGCTGGCGACCAGCGCCACGGCGATGCCGCGCCGGCGCATGAACCACTGCGAAACGTCCGCGATGAGGGGGCCGAAGCTCGCCGCCGTGCCGAAACCGACGACGAGTTGCGCGGCCGCAAGCATCGTGACCGAGTGGCTGGCTGCGGCAAGCGCGTTGCCTGCGGCGATGGTGATCGCGGCGCCGATGAGGGAACGGGTGACACCGAACCGATCCACGGCGCGGCCGATGAAATAGTTGCCGAGCGCGAAGCCCACCATCGTCAGCGTGTAGGGCAAGGACGCGTCCGCCCTGTCCACGCCGAATTCCGCCTGAACCGAGGGCAGGATGAGAACGATGGCCCACATGCCCACATTCCCCACCACGGCGATGAGGAGCGAGATGCCAAGGCGAATCCAGGCCGCGCGGCCGTCAAGCGAAATGGTCTGCATGGACGGCGACGCTAGGGCCGCGCATCTGCCTTGTCCATCTGCATTGCGCCAGCGAGTTGCAAAGCGCCTCGCCTGCCGTCATATAGGCCCGAGTCCCCCGAGGGAGCGCGACATGAACTATCTCGAATTCGAAAAGCCGCTGGCCGAGATCGAAGGCAAGGCCGAGGAGCTGCGTGCACTGGCGCGCAAGAACGAAGAGATGGATGTCGAAAAGGAGGCGGCCGCCCTCGACGCGAAGGCGGAAACGCTTCTCAAGGATATCTACAAGAATCTGAGCCCCTGGCGGAAATGCCAGGTGGCGCGCCATCCGGACCGTCCGCATTGCAGGGACTACATCGAGGCGCTGTTCACGGAATACACGCCGCTCGCCGGTGATCGGAACTTCGCCGACGATCACGCCGTGATGGGCGGGCTTGCGCGCCTGAACGACAAGCCGGTGATGGTGATCGGCCACGAGAAGGGCCATGACACCAAGACCCGGATCGAGCGCAATTTCGGCATGGCGCGGCCCGAGGGCTACCGCAAGGCGATCCGCCTCATGGACCTCGCCCACCGCTTCGGCCTGCCGGTCATCACGCTGATCGACACGCCCGGCGCCTATCCCGGCAAGGGCGCGGAAGAACGCGGCCAGTCCGAAGCCATCGCGCGTTCCACCCAGAAATGCCTCGAGATCGGCGTGCCGCTCATCTCGATCATCATCGGGGAAGGCGGTTCGGGCGGCGCGGTGGCCTTCGCCACCGGGGACCGGGTCGCGATGCTGGAACATTCGATCTATTCGGTGATCAGCCCCGAGGGCTGCGCCTCGATCCTGTGGAAGGATGCCGAGAAGATGCGCGAGGCCGCCGAGGCGCTGCGGCTGACGGCGCAGGACCTCGAAAAGCTCGGCGTGATCGACCGCATCATCAAGGAGCCGCTGGGCGGAGCGCAGCGCGGCCGCAAGGAAGCCATCGAATCCGTCGGCAAGGCGATCGATGCGATGCTGAAGGAACTGTCCGGCAAGAAGCCCGATCAGCTCATCAGGGATCGCCGGCAGAAATACCTCGACATGGGGTCGAAGGGTCTCGCCGCCTGATTGTCCGCGTGCTTGGGCCAATTCATCCTCCCGACAGAGGCCGGGAGGCTCCGGCGGCGCTCTGACATGGCGGCCGTCAAGCCGGACTGATCCCGATATCTGCTCCGAGAGTGGGCCTTTGCCCCTCAGGACGCGCCCGCACGGAACCCCGCCTCGGCCATGAGGCGGTTCGAGTTCGTTTCCACCATCTCTTCGAGTTCGGCCATGAACTCCTCGCTGGACTTCCCGGCCTTGATGCGGGGCAGGAACTCGACCACGGCGAGGCCGGGCTTTCGGTAGATCCCGTGGCGCGGCCAGAAGACTCCGACATTCGTCGCGGCGGGCACGCAGTCCTGGCCGAGTTGCCTGTAGAGTACGGCGGTGCCGATCTTGTAGGGCATCTTCGCCCCGGCGGCGACGCGCGTGCCCTGCGGGTAGATGATGAGCTGGCCGGGCTCTGCGCGCCCCGCCTGCACGTCGGCCACCATCTTCACGATGGCCTGGCCGCGCTTGCCCCGGTCAACCGGGATGCAGCCGAGCCGCACCGCGTACCAGCCGAGGATGGGCGCCCAGAGAAGTTCCTTCTTCATGATGAACTTCGGCCGCGGCAGCGCGGACACAAGCAGGATGATGTCGAAGAAGCTCTGATGCTTGGACGCGATCAGAACCTCGTCCGTGGGCGGCTCCCCGCGGATCTCGGACCGCAGCCCAACGATCAGGGCGGCGGACCAGCGGACGTAGCGGCAATAGGCATGGACGGCGTCGAAGGCCGCCTCGCGACGAAAGAGGACAATGGGGGTCCAGAGGATCCCGTAAACCGCCATCGCCAGATACATTAGGACGATGAAGATGACCGAGAGAGGCCATTGCAGGATACGTCTCATGCCAGCCCCCTGAGGTTCTTGAACGCGGCCACGCGGGTGGCCACGAAGGCCGTGACTGCTGCGAAGGGCGGAATCAGGAGCGGCCAGAACCAGCCCCAGCCGGTGAAACCCAGACCGGTCAGAAAGCCGCCCTCCTCCGCCGCGCGCGGCAGAAGCGCAATGGCGATCAGGCCGAGAACCGTGCCCCCGGCCGCGCCGCCCAGCGCGCGCAGGGTGAAGCGGCGGACGAAGGCGCGGGCGATGAAGGTGTCCCGCGCGCCGACGAGGCGGAGGACGCGGATCACCTGCCTGTTCGCCGCGAGCGACGCCTGGGCTGCCAGCGTGACCATTGCCGCCGTCGCCGCGCCGATCAGCACAAGCGACAGGAGCCCGAGAAACCGCAGACGCGCCGCAGCCGCCACCAGCGGTTCGCGCCAGCGGGTGTGGTCGTCCAAGACCGCGGATGGCGCCTCTGCCTGAAGCCTGAGTCTCAGGCCCTCGGCGTCAACGCCATCTCCGCCGGAGGTGACCTCGATCAGCACCGGCAACGGGAGCGACTCGACAGGCAGGTCGGGACCGAACCAGGGAGAGAGCAGCGCCTGCGTCTCCTCGGGGCCAAGAGTGCGGTACTTCTCGATCCCGGGCGTGGCGGCAAGCACGGCCTCGGCGGCGCGGACCTGGGCCGCGACCTGGTCGGCGGGCGCGGATATCCGCACCGTTGAACTGTGGGCGAGCGCGGCTTCCCAACGCTCCGCAAGCCGGGACGAGGCGAGCGAGAGGGCAAGCGCGAAGACCGCGAGGAAGGCCATCGCGCCAGCGACGAACACCGTGAGCTGCGCGGTATGGCCAGCCGGCGGCACGACGCGCGCGGCGGTGGCCCATTGCGGGGAAATCGCGAAGATCTGCATCACAGGTCCGCCCCGGCGAGTTGCAGCCGACGATTCTTGATCCTGAGGACCCGCGCGGCGACCTGCGCCTTCGCGGCGCGAATGAGGTTGAGATCGTGCGTGGCCACCAGCACGGCCTTGCCCATGCGGTTCAGCTCCACGAGCAGCGTCAGGAGCTTCAGCGACATTTCCCAGTCCACGTTGCCGGTGGGTTCATCCGCGAGGATCACCTCCGGCGACATGATGACCGCGCGGGCAAGCGCCGCGCGCTGGCGTTCGCCCCCCGACAAAGAGGGCGGCAAGGCGTCCGCCTGTTCGGCGAGGCCGACCCAGGCGAGAAGCTCGGCAAGTTCACCCGGATCCATCGTGCGGTCCGCTACCGTCAGCGGCAGCGCCACATTTTCCGCCAACGGCAGGTGGTCGAGAAACTGGCAATCCTGGTGCACGACGCCCATGCGCCGGCGCATCCGCGCCACCCCGTCGCGGTCCATCCCGCGCAGCTCCTGACCGAATACCGTGACCCGGCCCGACACGGGCATCAGATCGCCGTAGAGAAGCCTGAGGAAGGTCGTCTTGCCCGCGCCGGACGGCCCCGTGAGGAAATGGAAAGATCCCGGTGCGAGGCTCAGCGTCAGATTGCTGAACAGCACGCCGTCACCATAGCCATAGGCGACATCCTGAAGCTCGATCACCGCCCTCTCCCCCATCCCCGGCTTCGGAAGTGGCCGGGAAATCATAGTTTCTGCCTGTCGCGCCTCTGGCGCTTGGATTACGGCCGCCTGCTTGCTACAACATGAGAAATAGAAAGGCCAGAATTGCGCGACCGTCGGGACGCGCCCGTGGGGCAGGAAAAGAAACGATGCGGCTGGTTTGCCCGAATTGCGGGGCTCAGTACGAAGTAGCCGACGACGTGATCCCTCTGGCGGGTCGCGACGTTCAATGTTCTGCCTGCAACCACACGTGGTTCCAGACCCGTCCCGAGCCGGTCGAAGCCGAGGAGCCCATGCAGGCCGCACCCGAAGCAGAGCCCGAGATCGAGCCTGCGGAAGTGGCCGAAGAACACGAAGAGGCGCCCGCCCCCGTCGAGACGGAACAGCAGCGGCGCCAGCTCGATATCAGCGTTCTGAACATTCTGCGTGAAGAGGCGGAACGCGAAGCGCGTGCGCGCCGCGCCGAGGCCGGCACGATCGAATCGCAGCCCGACCTGGGGCTCGCGGAACCGGCGGCGGAGCCGGCCCCGGCGAAGGCTGAAGAGGAAGATGTAGAGGAAGAAGAGGAGTTCGAGCCCGAGGTCGCGGAGATCCGCACCCAGCCTCCGCGCGAGACGGGGCCTGCGCCGCGGGCGAAGATGCTGCCGGACATCGAGCAGATAAACTCCACCCTTCGCGCGGACGCGAAACCGGATGCCGCGGCGCTTGCGGCGGCTGCGGCCGAACTTGCCGCGAAGCGGCGCATCGGGTTCCGCCGGGGCTTCGTGCCCGTGCTGATACTCGCGTCCGTCGCGCTGGTGGTCTACCTGTCCGCCTCGAGACTGATCGCCACCTTCCCAAGCACCGAACCGGCCCTTGTGGCCTATGTCTCCAAGGTCGACCGCGCGCGCTTCTGGCTTGACGACCAGATGCGGAACCTGACCGCGCGCCTTCAGGGCGAACCCGCGGACGGCGGCCAGTAGCCCACGCTTCCGGCTGACGCGGTTCCGCGCGGCGCCTGCCGCGTGTCAGAACCGGTCGAGCAGACGCTTGAGATAGTCGAGTTCCAGGAGCGGGCGGCTCTGGTCGCCCGAACGCCGGCGGATTTCATCCAGAAGATCCTGCGCGCGGCGATAGATGTCCTCGCCCTGCAACAGGTTCTCGTCGGTGCCGAGGCGGCCGCTCTGGCCGGCGCTCCGGCCAAGGGGATCGCGCGGCACCTCGCGCCCGGCCTCACCGAAAGCTTCGCCCTGCTGGCCGGGCATCCTTTCACGCTGTTCCTGGGCGAGTGCCTCGCCGAGGTTGCGCATCCCCTCGCGCAGGTTCTCGATCGCCTCTGCCTGCCGGTCGAGCGCGCCTGACCTGTCACCCTGACGCAGCGCTTCTTCGGCTTCGTCCATCGCGCGGCCCGCATCGCCCAGACGACGGCGCGCCTCATCGGCATCCTCGCCGGAGCCGGGAAGGTTGCCGAGTTGCCCGCGAAGCTGGTCGCGCAAGGCCCGTTGGCGGTCGGCAAGGCTGCCCTGCCCCGGGCCCGAGCCCTCGCCGTCCTGGCCCTGCTGGCCTTCGCCCTGTTGCCCCTCGCCCTGCTGGCCCTGCTGTTCGCCGGGCTGCTGGCCGTCCAGATCCTGCTGGCCCTGCTGGCCGAACTGGTTCTGAAGATCGCGGAAGGTTTCGTCCGACAGGCCCTGCTGCTGACGCAGCGTATCCTGCAGATCGCGCATCGCCTGCTGGCCGGGGGATTGCATGCCCTCGCCGCCCTGGCCTTGCGTGACGCGCAGGTTCTGCATCATGCGGTTCAGCTGCTCCAGCAACTCCTGCGCCTCGGCCATGCGGCCTTCCTCCATCAGGCGCTGGATCTCGTCCATCATCTCCTGAAGCTGGTCGCCGGTGATCTGTTGGCTCGGCTGGTCCTGCGTGAAGCGGTCCGCCGGGTCCGTCTCGCCCCGTTCCGCGAGCATGCGGATGTATTCGTCCGTCGCCTGACGGAGTTCATCCATCAGTTCCTGGATTTCCTCGGGGGAGGCGCCGTTGCGGATGGCTTCCGAAAGGCGTTCCTGGGCGCGCTGCATCCGTTCGAGCGCGTCCGAAAGCCCGCCATCCTCGACCAGCACGGCAATCTCCCAAAGCGCCTCCGCGATCTCGTCGCGGAGATCGGTGGACAGCGGCCCCTGCGCGAGCCCAGTGTCGAGCCGCCGCATGGCGACCCGCAGCATCAGGTAGGCGCGCTGGTTGCGGAACAGGCCCTCTGGCTCGTTGGTGATAGCGCGCAGAACCTGCGACGTCCGATGGCCATTGTCGCGCGTCCACAGAAGATCGCGGCGCATTTCGATCAGGGCTGCTGCGAGCGGGTCGAAGAAGCGCCGGCCGGGAAGCGGCAGGCTCTGCGTCTCGCTCTGGCCCAGCTGACCACGGGCATCCTCGACGAAAAAGGTCATCCGCACCGGCAGGTTGGCCCAGGGATGTTTCGAGGCATTTTCCACCAGCGCCTCGGTGAAGTCGGCGCGGCTGCCAGAGATCGGCATCGGCAGGTCGAAGATCAGGGTCTCGCGCTGTTCGGGTTCCGCGGCGAGGCCGTGGCGGCGATCCATCGCGTCGAGGTCGAGGGTGAATTCGGCACGGCCCCGGACGACGGCGTAGTCATCCGAGGCGGTGAAGGGCTGAGACATCTGGCCATCGGCCTCGCGCTTCACCTCGCCGGCGAGCGTGACCAAGGGCGCCGTGTCGTCGAGGACGGTGATGTCCCAGCTGCGCCCGCCCGCCCCGTCGACCGTCAGAGTACCGGAGCGCACCGCCTCGAACTCGACCGCGCGCACGCTCTGCGGTTCGGCGGCGGCACCATCCTCCTTCGCCGCGACGGGCGAAAGGGCGGAAAGGGTTTCGCTCACCGAGATCGCATCGGGCTCGCCATACAGTCGGAGGGTGATGCGGCTCCCCTCGGGGATGTCGAGCGTTTCCGCCGCGATGTCGTTCAGGTAGAGGCTCGGCCGCCCGGTGTAGGTCGGGGGCTCGACCCAGCCTTCCCAGGCCGGGCCGGCCGCCGCCTGCGCCGCAGTTCCGCCCATCCCGATATCGGCCACCTCGGTCACGCGGCCGAGCGTTCCGAACATCATAGCCATGACGAAACCCGTGGCCGCAACATAACGCAACGCGAAGCGGTCGCGGGAGGAGAGCCTGAGGTCGGGAGAGACGGGCCTGGCACCCCTCGCGCGGTCCGCCATGCGCTGAAGATGCGCGCGCCAGACATGGACCGAACCTGCGTCGGCGGCGCCCAGCGCCTGCGCGTCGGTCATCGCGGCGATCGGGCGGCCCGGAAGGGTGCGGTCGAGGCGATCAAGCGCCTCGGCGCTCGTGGGCCAATGGAACCGGCGGAAGCCAAGGACCGCGAAGACGGCGAGGGCGAGAAGCCACAGCCCGGCAAGCACCCAGAGGGCCACTTCCGACATTTGATCCTGCAGCCCGAAGGCGAATGCGGTGGCGAGCGCGAGAAGCAGCGTGGAAACCGGCCAGAAGGCGCGCGCCGCACGTTCAGCCACCATCCCCGCGCGCGTGAAGCGCAGGGACCATCTCAGGCGGTAAAGGGTCGCCGCGGTGAGCTGTTCCGTGTCGGTCATTCACCCGTCCAGAGCTCACGCGCGACTGCCGCGCGTCAGAGCCACTCGGGGATGGTATCTCGGTTTATCATCTCGTCAAAGGATGGCCGCGAGCGGATGACGGCGAAGTGATCCCCCTTGACCAGAACCTCGGGCACGAGGGGACGGGAGTTGTACTCGGACGCCATCACCGCGCCATAGGCGCCGGCCGAGCGGAAGGCCACGCGGTCACCTTCGGCCATCGGCGGCAAGGGCCTGCCACGGGCGAATGTGTCACCGGATTCGCAGACGGGCCCCACGACGTCATAGGGCTGGTGGCCCGCATCCGGCGCTGGCTCCACCAAGGGGACGATATCGTGATGCGCGCCATACATGGCCGGGCGGATCAGGTCGTTCATCGCCGCATCGAGGATCAGGAAGTCGCGGTCCTCGCCATTCTTCACGTAGATGACCTGCGCGACGAGAAGGCCCGCGTTGCCCACGATCAGGCGGCCGGGCTCTATCTCGATCTCGCAGCCGAGATCGCCGACCGTGCGCTTGATGAGGTCTCCGTAGTCCTTCGGCAGGGGCGGCGCCTCGTTCGAACGGGTGTACGGGATGCCGAGCCCGCCGCCGAGGTCGAGGCGGCGAATGTCGTGCCCATCCGCGCGCAGCGCCCGGGCCAGGTCGGCAACCTTCGTGTAGGCCAGTTCGTAGGGTTCGAGCTCGGTCAGCTGGCTGCCGATATGGACGTCGATGCCCACGACCTCGAGGCCGGGAAGGCGCGCGGCTTCGGCATAGACTTCCCGCGCGCGGGTGATCGGGATGCCGAACTTGTTTTCCTTCTTGCCGGTCGCGATCTTCTCGTGCGTCTTGGCGTCCACGTCGGGGTTCACGCGGATGGCGATAGGCGCGGCCACGCCCAGCGACACCGCGACCTCTGACAGCGCCCGCATCTCGGGCTCGCTTTCGACGTTGAACTGGCGGATGCCGCCTTCGAGCGCGACGCGCATCTCCTCGCGTGTCTTGCCGACGCCCGAGAACACGATCCGGTCTCCTGGTACGCCTGCGGCCTTGGCGCGCAGGTATTCCCCGACGCTCACCACGTCCATCCCCGCACCGAGATTCCCGAGCGTGCGGATCACGGCCTGGTTGGAATTGGCCTTCATCGCGAAGCAGACAAGATGCGGCAGGGGCGCCAGCGCCTCTTCGAAAAGCCGGTAGTGGCGTTCGAGCGTGGCCGTCGAATAGACGTAGAAGGGCGTGCCGATCGTCGCCGCGATATCGGGGATCGCCACGTCCTCGGCGTGAAGAATGCCGTCCTTGTAGAGGAAATGGTCCATTCCGGCTTGGTCCCTGTCGCGATTTCGCACCGAGGGCACCTCATAGCAGATGGTCGGAGCGGCGCAATTGCCAAGGCTGGGAGGCCGCATTGATCCCTGTCAATGCGCAAGCCTGAAACGGCGCCAGAATTTCATGCGGTCTTCATACCGAGGAGAGCGGAGGATGCCGTTCACGGTTGACGAATTCTTTGCGGTCTTCGCCCGTTACAATGAATCCGTTGGGCCGCTGCCGGCCGTCGCCTACATCCTGGGGCTCGTGACGATCGCGCTTGTCATGGCGCGGTCGCGCGTCGCTTCCATGATCGCCGCGGTCATCCTCGCGGCGATGTGGGCCGCCAACGGTGTCGGGTATCACTGGCTTTACTTTGCCGAGGTCAATCCGGCGGCCTGGCTGTTCGGCGCGGCCTTCCTGGCCGAGGCCGTGTTGCTGGCCACCGCGCCCTTCGTCGCGCGCGGAATGACGTTTTCCGTCAGATCGGACGCGAGGTCAGTCGTCGGAACGGCGCTCATCCTATTCTCGATGGTGGCCTACCCGGTGTGGGGGCGTCTGGCCGGACACACCTATCCGGCGGTCCCGTCCTTCGGCATCGCGCCCTGCCCCACGACGATCTTCACTATCGGCGTGCTTCTGCTCGGCCCCTGGAAATCGGTGCGCTGGCTCCTGGTCATCCCGGTGCTGTGGTCTGTCGTCGGCGGGTCGGCGGCCGTTCTCTTGCGGGTGCCGCAGGATTTCGGTCTGATCGCGGCCGGGCTTTGCGCTGTGGTCTTCGCTCTGGCCCACCGGCGGGATGCGGGCCTCGCACGGCACGATGCTTCGGGCTGACGGAGTGCCAAGGGTGCCGCAGCATGCCGGCGTCAGGCCGAGGCAAGGCAGGCAAAGCCGGAAGTGGAAGGCGCGAGGAGGTCAAATGACAAGGGGAACATCGCATGGCTGACAGGCTTGCAGGCAGATATCCGGACCTCGTATCGAAGCTCCCGGAACAGGACATTGAAGCCCTCCGGGCGGTCGCGCAGAACGTCGTGGAGGAATGCTACGCACGGCTGTCGCCAGAGGCGCGCGACATCCTGGCGGACGAGGGCTTCACCCCGGATCATTCCCCGGAAAGCCACGACCCCGATCTTCTCGACGCGGCCTATCTGGATGCGCTGAAGGCGGACAAAGGCTCCGGCGCGATCGACCTGTTCACCGCCTCGAGGATGTCCGCCGCGGTTCGTTACGCGGCCGAGGCGACGACCGCCAGCGATCTGCACGAGGCGATCTTCGAGGCGCTGATCGCCGCGAATACGACGCCGGACAAGGTGCCGTCGCTCGCAAGGCTCCTGAACGGCTAGACGGGACGGGTCCGCAGGAAGAGATACAGCGGCAGGCCGCAGCTGACGCCGATGCAGAAGGTTGCCGGGACCGCGACAAGCGCGCTCCAGTTCTTCCGAACGGATGTCTCCGCGAGAATCCAAACCGTAAGCGCGATCGCGGAAATGGTGAGGTCGTAGACCAGCCCTTCGGTCGCGCGGTTTACGAACCAGGCGTCGATCATGCCCTGGAGGCTCCAGCCGTTTTCGCTGAACCAGGCGAGGAAATGGCGCATCGGCAGCACTGCGCCGACGACGGCGAGGGCAAGGTAGACAAGACGCAGGGGCGACATCGGGAACCTCCGGTTGCGCCCAGACCCTAGCGCCGGGGCGGACGGAGGCAAGCCGCCCCGCGTCAGAAGCGGGAAACGATGCCTACCTGCGTGGGCCCGGTTTCAGGGACGATGACGCCGAAGCCCTCTCCCTTAGACTTGGTCGTGATGACGCCTGGCGGAAGAGGTTCGCCCTCGGCGCCGCAGGCATTGAGGGCGAGAAGCCCAAGAAGCGCGGCAATGCGGATCACTTCAGTTTGCCCCTCCAACGGGCGATCTGCGCCCGGACCTGATCCGGCGCCGTGCCGCCGTAGCTCTGGCGCGAGGCCACGGAATTGTGAACGCCAAGCACCGAATAGATTTCCTCGGTGATCCCGGGGTGAGACGCCTGCATTTCCTCGAGCGTGAGGTCGGGCAGGTCGCAGCCCTTCTTCTCTGCCAGCGCGACGAGCGCGCCGGTGACGTGATGCGCCTCGCGGAACGGCAGCCCGGCCGCGCGCACGAGCCAGTCGGCAAGGTCGGTCGCCGTGGAGAAGCCCGAGGCGGCCGCCTTTTCGAGGTTCGCGCGGTTCGCGTTCATGTCGCGGACCATCCCCTCCATCGCGGCAAGGGCGAGCATCAGCGTGTCGGCCGCATCGAAGACCTGTTCCTTGTCCTCCTGCATGTCCTTGGAATAGGCGAGCGGCAGGCCCTTCATCACGGTGAAAAGCGCGACCGTCGCCCCGAGGATGCGCCCGATCTTGGCTCGGATCAGCTCGGCCGCGTCGGGGTTCTTCTTCTGCGGCATGATCGAGGATCCGGTCGAGAAGCGGTCCGACAGCGTGACGAAGCGGAACTGGGCCGAGGACCAGATCACCAGCTCTTCGGCGAAGCGGCTCAGATGCATTGCGCAGATCGAGGCCGCGGAGAGGAATTCCAGCGCGAAGTCGCGGTCCGACACCGCGTCCAGCGAATTGGCCATCGGCCGGTCGAAGCCAAGCGCCTTCGCCGTCATCTCCCGGTTGATCGGGAAGGAGGTGCCGGCAAGGGCGGCCGCGCCCAGCGGGCATTCGTTCATGCGCGCGCGGGCATCGCGGAAGCGGCCGATGTCGCGGGCGAACATCTCGACATAGGCCATCATGTGGTGGCCCCAGGTCACCGGCTGCGCGGTCTGGAGATGGGTGAAGCCCGGCATGACCCACTCTGCCCCGGCCTCGGCCTGGGCAAGAAGCGCGGTCTGAAGCGCCGTCAGGCCCTCGATCGCGGCGTCGGCCTGGTCACGGACCCAAAGGCGGAAGTCCGTCGCCACCTGGTCGTTTCGGCTGCGCGCGGTGTGGAGCCTGCCAGCCGGTTCGCCGATCAGCGCCTTCAGCCGCGCCTCCACGTTCATGTGGATGTCCTCGAGCGCGGTGGAGAACTGGAACTCCCCCGCCTCGATCTCTGACAAGACCGTGAGCAGGCCTTCCCCGATCGCCTCGGCATCCCTATCACTCAGGATGCCCGTCGCCGCGAGCATCGCCGCATGGGCCCGGCTGCCCCGGATGTCCTGGGCGTAGAGCCGCTTGTCGAACGAGATCGAGGCGTTTATCGCCTCCATGATCGCATCGGGACCGGCGGCGAAGCGCCCGCCCCACATGGCGTTCGCGCCGGGGGCGCCGGAGGTCTTGGTGTCGTCGGTCATAGTTCCGCCCGGCCCGGAGGCCATATGTCGCTTATTCGTTCGATCATCCTCTACACGGCGCTTGCGACTTGCGCAAACACCGCCCTCGCCGACCCGGCCGCGCTAGAGGCGCTGAAGGCCGGCGACATGAAGAAACTCGTCGTCTCGGCCGAACCGGCCGAGGTCGCGGACACCGTCTTCTACGACATCGAGGACGCCGAATTCCGCCTGTCCGACTGGCGCGGCAAGGTCGTACTCGTGAACTTCTGGGCCACCTGGTGCGCCCCCTGCCGAGAGGAGATGCCCTCTCTCGACCGGCTTCAGGCGGAATTCGGGGGCGAGGATTTCGCCGTCATCACCATTGCCACGGGGCGGAATCCGATCCCGGCCATGAAGCGATTCTTCGAGGAGACGGGCGTCGAGAACCTGCCTCTCTACCGCGATCCCAGGCAGGCGCTGGCGCGCGAGACGGCTGTGATGGGGCTTCCAGTCAGCATCCTTCTCGACCGCCAGGGGCGCGAGGTCGCGCGGCTCATGGGCGACGCGCAGTGGGACACGCCCGAGGCAAAGGCCGTCATCGAGGCGCTGATTTCGGAGTGATCAGGCGAGGCGCGCAACCCTGTCGTGGCAATGGCATGTCACGAGATGGTCGTTGACCATCCCGGTCGCCTGCATGAAGGCGTAGACAATCGTCGGGCCGCAGAAGCGGAACCCCGCCTTCTTCAGATCCTTGGAGATGCGCCGGGAAAGGTCGGTCTCAGCGGGAACCTCGGCCATAGTGCGGAAGCGGTTCTGGACCGGATCGCCGTCGACGTAGTCCCATAGGAACTCCGCGAAATCCCGCTTTTCCGACAGGTCGAGGTAGGCTTGGGCATTGCCGATCGTCGCCTCGATCTTGCCGCGGTGGCGGACGATTCCTGGATCGGCGAGAAGGCGGGCGATCTCGGGTTCGCCCCAACCCGCGATAACCTCGGGGCGGAAGTCCTCGAAGGCGGCACGGAAGGCATCGCGCTTCCTCAGGATCGTGATCCAGGCAAGACCAGCCTGGAACCCGTCGAGAATCAGCTTTTCCCAGAGCGCGCGAGGGTCGCGCTCGGGCACTCCCCATTCCTCGTCGTGATAGGCGACGTAGAGCGGGTCGGTCCCGCACCAACTGCAGCGTTCGGTCATCTTGCCCCCGGGCCGGGGCCGCGGCTGAAGTCCAGGCCCGCCCCTCTTTGATCGCCCATATTAACCGGCCGTTAGTCCGGCGCACGGAAATATTGCGCCAGAGGACGGGAGAGTCGCGATGCCGCACAACAGGAATGGCAGGACCGAACATCAGTTCTCCGGCGCGCGCAGCCCGCTCGACGTGGCCGTCGCCGTGCGCGACCGGTCCGTGATCGACATGGTGCGCCGCGCGGTCGAGGCGCGCGACGTGGTACTCGCGTTCCAGCCGGTCGTGCAGTCCTGCCGGCCGGAGGTTCCGGCCTTCTTCGAGGGGCTGATCCGGATCCGGGACGAGACCGGCCGGATCATCCCGGCGCGGGACTTCATGGAGCCGGTCGAAACCTCCGAACTCGGACGGCAGATCGATTGCCTGTCGCTGGAACTCGGGCTCGCCACTCTGGCGGAGGAGCCTTCCGTCAGGCTGGCGGTCAACATGTCGGCGCGCTCCATCGGCTATCCGCGTTGGATAAAGACACTGCGCCGGGGACTGGCGCGGGACGAAACGATCGGCGAAAGGCTGATCCTCGAAATCACCGAAAGCTCGGCGATGCTGATGCCCGACCTCGTCGGCGTTTTCATGCACGGCCTGCAAATGGAGGGCGTGGCCTTCGCGCTCGACGATTTCGGCGCTGGCTTCACCTCCTTCCGTTACTTGCGGGAATTCTATTTCGACATCGTCAAGATTGACGGTCAGTTCATCCAGGGGATCGCCGACAGTCCCGATAACCAGGTCCTCACCGAGGCGCTTCTGTCCATATCGCGGCACTTCGACATGTTCACCGTCGCCGAGAATGTCGAGAACGCGCGGGACGCCGCGTTCCTTACCTCGGCCGGGGTGGACTGCCTGCAGGGCTACCACTTCGGCGCGCCGACGCTTTCGCCCCCGTGGAAACATGCCGCAACTGCGAAGATGACCGCCTGAACCCGGAAAATTGCGACCCTCCGCCATACGGAACCGACGTTTTCCTTGCGCTTGACGGCCTGTGCCCTTAGGCCATGCTGCAGAGCGGCGACAAGGGCGACCGCCCCCGCCGGTATCGCGCCAGGAGAGAGGATCAGGCCCATGACCAACGTCGTAATCGTATCGGCCGCACGCACTGCCGTCGGCAGTTTCAACGGCTCGTTTGCCAACACCCCGGCCCATGACCTCGGCGCCGCAGTCCTGCAGGCGATCGTCGAGCGCGCCGGGATCGACAAGGGCGAGGTTTCCGAAACGATTCTCGGCCAGGTCCTGACCGCCGGACAGGGACAGAACCCCGCCCGCCAGGCCCACATCAACGCCGGCCTGCCGAAGGAAAGCGCCGCCTGGTCGATCAACCAGGTCTGCGGCTCGGGCCTCCGCTCGGTCGCGCTTGCGGCTCAGCACATCCAGCTTGGCGACGCTGACATCGTCGCCGCAGGCGGGCAGGAAAACATGTCGCTTTCGCCCCACGTCGCGCACCTGCGCGCGGGCCACAAGATGGGCGACATGAAGTTCATCGACTGCATGATCAAGGACGGGCTCTGGGACGCCTTCAACGGCTATCACATGGGCACGACGGCAGAGAACGTCGCCTCGCAGTGGCAGATCAGCCGCGACATGCAGGACGAATTCGCGGTCGCCTCGCAGAACAAGGCAGAGGCGGCGCAGAAGGCCGGCAAGTTCTCGGACGAGATCGTTCCGTTCACCGTGAAGACCCGCAAGGGCGATATCGTGGTGGACGCGGATGAATACATCCGCGCAGGCGCGAATCTCGAGTCGATGACGAAGCTGAAGCCCGCCTTCTCGAAGGACGGCTCGGTGACGGCGGGCAACGCCTCGGGCATCAACGACGGTGCTGCGGCGGTTCTCCTGATGACCGACAAGGAAGCCGCGAAGCGCGGGCTTACGCCGCTCGCCCGGATCGCCTCCTACGCGACGGCCGGCCTCGACCCGGCAATCATGGGCGTCGGCCCGATCCACGCCAGCCGCAAGGCGCTGGACAAGGCAGGCTGGAAGGTCGGCGATCTCGACCTCGTCGAGGCGAACGAGGCCTTCGCCGCACAGGCCTGCGCGGTCAACAAGGACATGGGCTGGGATCCGGCGATCGTGAACGTGAACGGCGGCGCGATCGCAATCGGTCACCCGATCGGTGCCTCGGGCGCCCGCATCCTCAACACGCTCCTGTTCGAGATGAAGCGCCGGGACGCCAGAAAGGGCCTCGCGACGCTCTGCATCGGCGGCGGCATGGGTGTCGCCATGTGCCTCGAGCGCGCCTGATTCGGGCAATTTCCGAGGCGGGCGCGCAATATTATTGCGCGCCCATTTCGATTTCGGTAACAGACTTTCAAGCATAATTGACATCGGAGGAATCATGTCCAGGGTAGCAATCGTCACCGGCGGCTCGCGCGGGATCGGCGCGGCAATTTCCACCGCCCTCAAGGCGGCCGGTTACAAGGTGGCGGCGAACTACGCCGGCAATGACGAGGCGGCGGCGGCCTTCACCAAGGAAACCGGGATCCCGACCTACAAGTGGTCGGTGGCCGATTACGACGCTTGCGTTGAAGGCATCAAAAAGGTCGAGGCCGACCTCGGCCCGGTGGATATCCTGGTCAACAACGCCGGGATCACGCGTGACGCGATGTTCCACAAGATGACGCCGCAGCAGTGGAAAGAGGTGATCGACACCAACCTTACCGGTGTCTTCAACATGACGCATCCGCTGTGGTCGGGCATGCGCGACCGCAAGTTTGGCCGCGTCATCACCATTTCCTCGATCAACGGCCAGAAGGGCCAGGCGGGCCAGGCGAACTACTCGGCGGCGAAGGCGGGCGATCTCGGCTTCACCAAGTCTCTGGCGCAGGAGGGCGCGCGGGCCGGCATTACGGTCAACGCGATCTGCCCGGGCTACATCGCGACCGAGATGGTCAAGGCGATCGACGAGAAGGTTCTGAACGAACGCATCATCCCGCTGATCCCGGTCGGCCGCCTCGGCGAGCCGGAGGAAATCGCGCGCTGCGTGGTGTTCCTTGCCTCCGACGACGCGGGCTTCATCACCGGGTCGACGATCTCCGCGAACGGCGGCCAGTTCTTTGTCTGAGCCGCGTCGGGCGCCTTGCGGCGCCGTGAACGCAATCCTAATGTCCCCGCCGACAGGGCTTCGGCGGGGATTTTTCATGGCAAGGGCTCAGGAGACGATCCTCAAGACGTCGAACGTGCCGAAGCAGGTCAAGCTCGCGCATGCTCTCGCCTGGGCAAAGGCGACCTACGGCAAGGGACGCTACCGGCAATTGGCGGAAATGGCGGCCCTGACGCTCGGGGCGCAGAAGCTGGAGCCGAAGGACTACTTCATCTACGGGCTCTTCCGCCCCTCGATCAGCGCCGGGGAACGGCACAGCTATGTCTCGATGGCATCGGGCGAAGCTTTGAACTCCCGCCTGTCGCCGCGCTGCAACGCCGGCCAGCACGGGCTCTTTTTCAACAAGCTCCTGACGGGCCTCACCCTTGAAAAGGCCGGCTTCCCGGTGCTCGAACCGCTCGCCGTCTTTTCGCGTCAGTTCCGCGTGCCGAGCGTTCCCATGCTGACCAGTTCGGAGGAGATCGCCAATTTCCTGCGGCGCGACGGCATACTTCCCTGCTTCGGAAAGGCCCTCGACGGTTCGCTGGGTATCGGCGGGGCGAGTTTCCTTTCCGTTTCGGCCGATGGCGTGATGGTCACTCTCGGGGATGGCCGCGAGGTCTCCATCAAGGCGCTGAGCGAGGAGATCGTGCTGCATTTCCCCCGAGGCTACCTGTTCCAGCCGCTGATCCGGCAGCACCCGGTCGTCGAGGCATTGAACGGTCCGGCAGTGGGCATGTTCCGGACGGTGACCCTGCGCACGAAGGACGGGATCGGGCTTCTCTACAGCGCGTTGAAGATGCCGGCGAAGGGCCTCATGATCGACGCGGCCGTGGGGGCCGCCTCGAACGCAATGGCGCTTGTCGATCCGGCCACGGGCGCGATCCTGCGCGCGCAGGACCTGTCCCGGCTCAGCACGTCGGTTCTCGAAAATTCGCTCGCGACGGGAGCATCCCTTGCCGGCGCGGTCCTGCCGCATGTGCGGGAGGCGGTGAAGCTTTCGATCGCCGCGCACGAGGCCTTTCCCGGCCACGGCATCCTCGGTTTCGACATTGCGCTGGCAAAGGACGGCCCGATCCTGAATGAGATCAATTCCAACCCGCATCACCATGTCTACCAGAGGGCGGCGGATCGCGGTCTTCTCAACCCCGAATTCCTGCCCCGCTTGAAATCGGCCGAGGAGGAATCGCGGCGTATCGCGGAAGACGTCGGCGGCCTTCCGAGCCAGCGGCGCCCGTGGGGCAAGCGCAAATGAGCCGCAGCAGGGCAACCCTTATTGGCGGTTCGGCCATCCTGATGTGGTCGCTTCTGGCGCTGTTCACGGTCGGCACGGCGCCGGTTCCGCCGCTTCTTCTGAACGGGCTGACATTCACGTTGGGGGGAGCGCTTGGCCTCATCTGGACCTGGAAGGCGGGCGGGTTCGCTGTTCTCAGGACCGTCAGCTGGAAGGTCTACGCCTTCGGCACGGCAGGGCTCTTCGGCTACCACCTGTTCTATTTCTCGGCACTGCGGATGGCACCCGCCGCCGAAGCGGGGCTGATCGCCTATCTCTGGCCGCTGCTGATCGTCCTGTTTTCCGGGCTCCTTCCGGGCGAGCGCCTCACAGGCGCACATGTCGCCGGGGCGATCCTCGCTTTCGCCGGCGCGGCGCTCATCGTTCTGAAGAACGGGGGCACGCTTTCGGCAGAGGCGCTGCCGGGATACGGGTTTGCCTTCCTCTGCGCGCTGACATGGTCGAGCTATTCGGTGCTGTCGCGGCGCCTGGGCGCCGTTCCGACGGCTTCGGTCACGGTATTCTGCCTCACGACGGCCGCGCTTTCGTTTGCCGCGCATTTCTCGCTGGAGACATCTGCCTGGCCCGTGGGCATGGCCGGATGGCTTTCGGTCCTGGCGCTTGGCCTCGGTCCCGTGGGGCTTGCCTTCTACACCTGGGACGTGGGCGTGAAGCGGGGGGATATCCAGCTTTTGGGAACGGCGTCATACGCCGCGCCGCTTCTGTCCACGCTTGTGCTGGTCGGCGCTGGTATCGCGGAACCTACTCCGCGTCTCGCGCTCGCCGCGATCCTTATCACGGCGGGCGCGATGCTTGCTGCTAAGGCTGGGGCCCGCGCACGGGCCGCCTGAGGTAGATCAGGCCTCGCTGAGGCGGTTGATCTCCTCCTTGAGCCGCAACTTCTGCTTCTTCATCTCGGCGATCTTCAGATCGTCCACGCCGGGGCTGCGCTGTGCTTCTTCGACGGCCTCGGAAAGGGTCTGATGTTTCCGGCGAAGTTCCTGAAGGTGCGAACTCAGCGACATGGGCATCTCCTCTCCTGTTTTGATAGGTCCATACGATCATAGATGGTGAGTCGTGTCACGCATGACAATGCTGTGACAAACGGTCCCTCCATGTGTAGAATTTGCCGCGCGAATTCTTGCCGAATCCTCTACGCGCGCCGTCTTTTCAGAACCCCAGCGTCGCGCCCGTTCGCAGAACCACGCGGGCAGCCTCCGTGTAATCGTCGCCGTCGGAAATATGCGTTGCGCCAGCGTGCAGTATGAATGGCGCGGCAAGGCGGAACGGGCCTTTCGCTCCCTTCCTGGCAATGACGATGACACGCCCGGCCTCTCGGCCCTCCCGCGCCGCGACGGGAAGCGCGGCGACGTCGCCCGCCCGGCCCGAAAGCAATGCGAGAATTTCCGGCAGGCGCTCCGTCCGCTGTATCAACGTGATCCGGCCACCCGGGGTCAGGCGCTTCAGCGCCGCGTCGATCCAGTCGGCAAGCGGCGTCGCCTCGCGTTGGGCGCGTTCCCGGCCCGCGTCGGCCGCGGTGGTGCCCGATGCGGGCGGGAAGAAAGGCGGGTTCGCGATGACGTGGTCGAAACTCCGCGCCCTTAGTGCGGCTGGCATGCGGGACAGGTCGCCCTCCACAACTTCGAACGCGAAACCGTTCAGGGCGGCGTTGCGGCGCGCGAGGTCGGCGTAGGAAGGCTGCACTTCGAGACCGGCCAGGGTGAGGCCCGGCACGCGGGCGGCGAGGCAGAGGCTGGCCACACCCGCTCCGCAGCCGAGTTCCAGGACGCTGTCGCCCTGCCTGGCGATCACTGCGGCGGCCAGCAGCACCGGATCGGTCGCGGCGCGGTATCCACGGCGCGGCTGGAGGATGCGGAGGCGCCCGCCCAGGAACCCGTCCTCGGTCAAATCCTCCGCGGAAAACATCATTCCTCCCCGGCGATCCCGTTTTCCGCCAGAATCGCGCGCGCCATGAAAAGATCCTCGTCACGGACCATCAGACGGCGCGGCAGGATACCGAGCGATCCTTCGAGCACGCTCATATGGACGTCCATGGGAAAGGCAGGTATACCCTCGCCCTCGAGGAGCAGGGTAGCGAGCGCGATTTTTGTCGGGTCCGTGGTTCTCAGAAGCTCTTTCATGATCCATGACTTAAACGGCACGAAGCCCGGAATGTCGAGCGTTGAGCGGAAGCATGAGCCTGGACGAAACATCACGCAAACCTCATGACCGGCTGGCCCAGTGGCTGGCATCCGACATGGAGGGCGTGAACACGCTCATCCGTGAACGCATGGCGTCGGAGCACGCGCCGCGAATCCCGGAAGTGACTGCGCATCTGGTGGAAGCCGGCGGCAAGCGGCTCAGGCCGATGCTGACGCTCGCGGCCGCGCGTCTGTGCGGATACGACGGGCCCTATCACGTCCACCTCGCCGCGACGGTGGAGTTCATCCACACCGCGACGCTCCTGCACGACGACGTCGTGGACGAAAGCGCCCAGCGGCGCGGACGGCCGACCGCGAACCTCCTGTGGGACAACAAGTCCTCGGTTCTGGTGGGCGATTACCTCTTCTCGCGTTCGTTCCAGCTGATGGTCGAGACGGGGAGCATCCGCGTCCTCGACATTCTCGCCAACGCCTCCGCGACGATCGCCGAGGGCGAAGTTCTGCAGCTGACCGCGGCGCGGGACCTCGGCACCACCGAAGGCACCTATCACAAGGTGATCCGCGGCAAGACGGCCGCGCTCTTTTCCGCCGCGACCGAGGTCGGTGGCGTGATCGCCAAGGCGCCGGAAGACCAGGTCCGGGCGCTCTTCACCTACGGCGACGCGCTCGGGATCGCGTTCCAGATCGTAGATGACCTTCTGGACTACGGCGGGGCGACGCAGGTGATCGGCAAGAACGTGGGCGACGACTTCCGCGAGGGGAAACTCACCCTGCCCGTCATCAAGGCCGTTGCGAAAGCCGATGCCGAGGAGCGGGCCTTCTGGAAGCGGGTGATCGAGAAACTGGACCAGCGCGATGGCGACCTGGAGCACGCGCTTTCACTTCTCGCCCGGCACGGGACGCTCGAGGAAACTCGAAGCGAGGCGCTGGCCTGGTCCAGGAAGGCGAAGGACGCGCTGAAACTGCTTCCGCCGCACGAGCTTCGCGACATGCTTTCGGACCTCGCCGACTTCGTCGTGGCGCGGGTCAGCTAGGCGCGTACAGCCCCGCGTCTTCCACCCACCAGTCCGGATGCGCGGCGCGAAGCCGGCGCGCGGCCTCGGCTGCGTCTGACGGATCGGCGAAGAGGCCGAAGACCGTGGCGCCCGAGCCCGACATGCGCGCGATGAGGCAGCCGTGCTGGGCCGAAAGCGCGTCGGCCACCTCGCCGATGACCGGGGCGATCGAACGTGCCGGAGGCTCCAGATCGTTACGCATGCCTCCAAGGAATGCCGCGAGGTCGGCGGCGTCGGCCCACCGCGGCAGTTCTGCGGGCATCGGCGCGCCCTCCTTGTCCGTCAGCGCGGCAAAGACGGCGGGCGTAGGCACCGCCACGCGCGGATTGGCCAGAACGAGCCAGGCCGACGGAAGGGGCGGTACATCCACCAGGACTTCGCCGACGCCGGACATGCGGCGGGGTCGAGCCGCGAGGCAGACCGGCACGTCAGCGCCAAGCTTCGCGGTCTCTGCCTCGGGCGGCAACGGCCGACCCCAGAGCCGCGAAAGCGCCCGGAGCGCGGCGGCGGCGTCCGAGGACCCGCCCCCGATGCCGGAAGCCACGGGGAGATGCTTGTCCAGCGTGATCGTCGCACCCGGCCCCTCGTCATCCCCACGAAGCATCCGCGCCGCGCGCAGGACGAGGTTCGAATCGTTCACCGGAATACCTTCCGCCATGGGGCCGGTGACCGCCAGGCTCAGGCGGTCGCCTGCGACGGCGGTAATCCGGTCTCCGACATCCGCGAAGACCACGAGGCTGTCGAGAAGGTGATAGCCATCCGCCCGCTGTCCCGTGACGTGGAGCGTAAGGTTCACCTTTGCGGGCGCGAAGGCCTCAGTTGCCATTCTTGGAGACTGCGAGGGGCTCGGCCCCCTCTTCCTGCAGAACGACGTCCAGACCGACCTCGAGCTTGCGGCGGATGCGCTGCGCCTCTTCCTCGGTTTCGGGCTCGAAGGACAGCGCGCGTTTCCACTGGAACTCAGCCTCGCGATGCCGGCCTACGGCCCAGTAGACGTCCCCGAGGTGATCGTTGACGATGGGATCGACGGGCATCAGCTCGATGGCGCGCTCCATCTGCACGACGGCTTCGTCGTATCGGCCGAGACGGTAGAGGGCCCAGCCGAGGGAGTCGGTGATGTAGCCATCCTCGGGCCGCGCCGCGACGGCGCGCTCGATCATGTCGAGCGCCTCGTCGAGGTTGGTCTTCATCTCCAGGTAGGAATAACCGAGATAGTTCAGAACCTGCGGCTGGTCGGGGCTGAGTTCCAGCGCGGTGCGGAAATCCGCCTCCGCCTGGGGCCAGCGCTTCTCGCGCTCGTGCGTGATGCCGCGGGCGTAGTAGAGGCCCCACTGCCCGGGCTGCGGATCGCCAAGGAGAGCGATCGCCTCGTCATATGCCTTGGACGCGGCGTCATAACGCTCGACCCGGCGGAAGGTGTCGCCCAGGGTCATCCAGATGATCGGCAGCTCGCCGTGGCTCTTGGTCAGCTGTTGCAGGACCTCGATCGCCGCCTCTATGCGGTCGGCCTTGATCAGCGCGTTCGCCCGGCCGAGTTCCGCTGCGTGGAAGGCAGGATCGTCACGGGGAATCCGGTTGTAGGCGTCGGTGGCGAGGTCATACTGGCCCTGCGCCTCAAGAATGTCCGCGGTCAGCAGGATCGCGTCCACATGGTCGGCGCGCAGATATTCCGCAAGCCGCGAGTAGCTCAGGGTGTAGGCGTCCTGCGTCTCGCCGCTGAGCGCGCCAGCGACGGTGAAGAAGACTTCCGCCAGCCCGTCCATCGCGTTGGTGACAACGTCGAAGGGCACCGGTTCCCCGGCCTTGAGGCGGTCGCGGAGGACAGCGAGGGCCGGTTCCGGTTCGGGCCCGAAGGTCGCCTCGATCAGCTCGACCGCGTCGGCGTTCCTCTCCAGCTGGCTCAGGATCTGCGCATGGGCGATGACTCCCCGCCGCGTCGCGCGCAACGGACCGCCGGCCTCGCCGGAGAAGATCGAGTCGGCCCCTTCGAAGTCACCCACGGAAGCCAGCGCCAGCGCCTTGTGGTAGAGCGAGAATGCATGAAGCCCCTCGGTTTCGCCAACCTTGTCGAAGGCGTCGGCGGCATCCGACATGCGCCCTTCGCCGAGAAGGGCCCAGGCGCGGAAGAGACCCTCGACGAGGGGGCCGGCCGCGCGGCCGCCGTCAAGCTCCGCGAGGGCGCCCGTGTAGTCGCCCTGCTTTGCGAGGTCCGCAAGGATCACGAGATTGCCGAGCTGGCTGACAGCCTCGATCTGGTCGATCTGGCGGGCGATGGGAACGGCACGGTCAACTTCGCCCAGGGCGACCTGCGCGACGATCGCGTATTCCAGGAGCAACGGATTCGAGGGATCCGCGATCAGCGCGCGGGTGAAGTAAGTCGCCGCCGCCTCGTAGTCGTTCTCGATGCTCGCGGTGCGCGCGGCGAGATAGGGGCCGGCAAGCCCGTCGGGGGCCTGAGCCGACGCCGGCGCGCCAAGTGCGAGGCCGAACGCGACGGCAAGCGGGATCAGGCGGGATATCGGCAATTCGGGCGGCTCCTCCAGGGCGGGATGGGGGAAACGTAGTCCCCCCACCCGGTCAAGGCAATGCGCTGACCGCCGGAAGCGCGCCCCGGCGGCGCCTTATCGCCCGAATGTTACATGTTCGGATAGTTCGGCCCGTCGCCGCCCTGCGGGGTCGTCCAGTTGATGTTCTGGCTGGGGTCCTTGATGTCGCAGGTCTTGCAGTGGACGCAGTTCTGGAAGTTGATCTGGAACCGCGGCTTGCCGGCTTCGTCCTCGAGGATCTCGTAGACGCCGGCCGGGCAATAACGCTGGGCCGGCTCGTCGTATTTCGCAAGGTTGACCGAAATAGGAATCGAGGGGTCGCGAAGCTGCAGGTGGCAGGGCTGGCTTTCGGCGTGGTTCGTGCCCGAGAAGCTGACGTTGGTAAGGCGGTCGAACGAGATCTTTCCGTCCGGTTTCGGGTAGTCGATCTTCGGGAACTTCGACGCCTCGCCGGTCGAGGCCGCGTCGGATTTCTTGTGCCGAAGCGTGCCGAAGAACGAGAACCCGACGATGTTGTTCGTCCACATGTCGAGCCCGCCAAGGACGAGGCTCGGCATCATGCCCCAGCGCGACCACATCGGCTTCACGTTGCGGACCTTCTTCAGGTCCTTGCCGACCGGACCCGACCGGAGCGCGTCGTCGTACTCGTTCAGCTCGTCGCCCGAACGCCCGGCCTTGATCGCGTCATGCGCCGCCTCGGCCGCGTGGATGCCCGAGAACATCGCGTTGTGGTTGCCTTTGATCCGCGGCACGTTCACGAGGCCCGCGGAGCAGCCGAGAAGAACGCCGCCCGGGAACGCCGTCTTCGGGATCGACTGCCAGCCGCCCTCGGAGATCGCGCGTGCCCCGTAGGCGACGCGCTTGCCGCCTTCGAGGAGCTCCGCGACCATCGGATGGTGCTTGAAGCGCTGGAATTCCATGTAGGGGAAGAGGTGCGGGTTCTCGTAGTTGAGGTGCACCACGAAGCCCAGGTAGACCTGGTTGTTTTCGAGGTGATAGATGAACGACCCGCCGCCCGCGTTCGAGCCGAGCGGCCAGCCCATCGTGTGGGTGACCGTGCCCTCACGGTGCTTGGCGGGATCGATCTCCCAGATCTCCTTCATGCCGAGGCCGAACTTCTGGGCGCACTTGCCCTTGCCCAGTTCGTACTTCGCCATGACCTGCTTCGAGAGCGAGCCGCGCACGCCTTCCGCGAGGAAGACGTATTTGCCGCGCAGGATCATGCCGGGCTCGTAGGAAGGTCCGGGCGTGCCGTCCGGGTTCCGGCCGAACTCGCCTGCGACGACGCCGGAAACCTGGCCGTTGTCGCCATAGACGACTTCCGAACAGGACATGCCCGGGAAGATCTCGACCCCGAGGCCTTCCGCCACGCCGGCCATCCAGCGGCAGACATTGGCCATCGAGACGATGTAGTTGCCGTGGTTGTTCATCAGCGGCGGCATCGGCCAGTTCGGGATGCGCATCTGGCCGGCTGGCCCGAGGACGTAGAAGTTGTCTTCCTTCACCTCGGTCTTGATCGGCGCGCCCATGTTGCGCCAGCCGGGCAGGAGCGTATCGAGCCCGGAAGGGTCGAGCACCGCGCCCGACAGGATATGCGCGCCGACCTCGGAGCCTTTTTCGAGCACGACCACCGACAGGTCGGCATCAAGCTGCTTGAGCCGGATCGCGGCAGACAGGCCAGCTGGGCCCGCCCCCACGATGACGACATCGTAGTCCATCGCTTCGCGCTCGATCTCGGCCATGCCCGCTTCCCTTTCGCGTTTCCTATCCTGAGCCGGGGGAACGGTTAGCTTACCCCGACGCGCGGCGCAATCGTGACGACAAGGTTCCGAGAAGCACCGCTACATTGCGGCAAACGCGTGCATATCCGCGACATGTATGCGCGCAGGACCCCGGAAATCGGCGCCAGTCTCGGTCCTGCTCCGGAAAACGGCGGCCTTCGAGCGACATTGACAGCGTGTCAGGCAGCGTTCCTGCCCGCGCGAGTCAGTCACGAGCCTTTTCCGATGAGGCGGATCGACGATCGCCACCGGGACATCCCCGGCTTCCCGCCACTCAAACCGCTTGCAATCGGGCTCCGCCTCGGGTCAGGTGCGGGAAACATTGACCACGGACCAGCATTCCCGGCCCAAACGGGCCGCGGCGGTGCCTTTGCCTGAAGAGAGCGATGGAAAAGATACCGATGACCCGCGCGGGCCATACCGCGCTCGACGAAGAACTCAAGACACTCAAGACGGTGGAGCGGCCCGCCGTGATCCGCGCCATTGCCGAGGCGCGCGAGCATGGCGACCTGTCCGAGAACGCCGAGTATCACGCGGCGCGCGAGCGGCAGAGCTTTGTCGAGGGCCGGATCAAGGAACTCGAAGCGATCCTGTCGCTGGCCGATGTGATCGACCCGGCCAAGCTGTCCGGAGCAATCAAGTTCGGCGCCACGGTAACTCTCGTCGATGAGGACACCGACGAAGAGCGAACCTACCAGATCGTAGGCGAGGCCGAAGCGGACATCGAGAAGGGGCTACTGAACATAAAGTCGCCGCTCGCCCGCGCGCTCATCGGCAAGGACGAAGGCGACAGCGTCGAAGTCCGCACGCCGGGCGGCGAAAAGAGCTATGAAGTGCTGAGCATCCGCTACGTCTGAGGATTGGGGTCGACCCCAAGGCAACCACATGGCGAACAACGGCAAAGAGGCGCGCCAGGGCAATCCCGGATTCTACTCGCGTCAGGGCGGGGAATCGGGAATCTCGGCAACGGAGATCATCGCCGGCGCACTGACACTTCTCTGGCTCGGGTCGGTCGGCCTTCTCTACGCTTTTTCGTCCGGGGACGGCGAAACCGGCATCCTGCCCGCGATCGTGACCCTCGTCGCCGTGGTTCTGCCCGTGGCGATGATCTGGATTGCCGCCGTCACCTTGCGCACCGCCCGGTCGATGCGGGACGAGGCGCAGAGGCTCCAGTCGGCGATCGACGCGATGCGGAACGCCTATGTGGCCCAGGCCCAGGCGGGGTTCGGCAAGCCGATGTTCGAGAAGAAGCTCGACGAGATCGCCGCTGCCCAGCGCCAGACCGAAACCGCTATCGCGACCTTCACCACGAGCCGCGACGCCGAGGCGACGGTACCTTCCGCGGACAGGAAAGCCGCGCTTGCCGCGCCGCCCCCCGCCGAAGCCGGAGAGGAGCAGCCCACCCTGGCGCTCGGCACGCCGGCCGAAGCGCTGGCCCAGCCGATTTCCGTGGCCGATTTCATCCGGGCGCTGAACTTCCCGGACAATCCGGACGACGCCGAGGGGTTCCGCGCGCTCCGCCGGGCGCTCGGCGACCACAAGCTCGCCAAGCTGATCCGCGCGGCCCAGGACGTCCTTACTCTCCTGTCGCAGGACGGGATCTACATGGATGACCTGAAGCCCGACAGGGCGCGGCCCGAGTTCTGGCGCAAGTTCGCCGAGGGAGAGCGCGGAAGGGCGATCGCCGCGCTCGGCGGTGTGCGGGACCGCTCATCCCTCGCGCTGACCGCCGGGCGGATGCGGAACGACCCGATCTTTCGAGACGCGGCGCACCACTTCCTGCGCCAGTTCGACAAGACGTTCTCGGAATTCGAAAGGAACGCGTCGGATCAGGAGGTCTCCGATCTCGCCGAAACCCGCACCGCGCGCGCCTTCATGCTTCTTGGCCGCGTCACCGGGACGTTCGACTGAGCCCCGGCGTCAGGGTTTTCGGACCATCGTCACCGCGTCCGAGAAGCCGAACAATGCAGCCATGAGGCGGCTCCGTTCGGTCCTGACGGTGACGAAGCCCAGCCGTTCGTAGAGCGACCGCGCCCGGATGTTCTCGGCCACGACATCCAGACGGATCTCGCCATAGCCCCGGGCCTGCGCCTCGCGACAAAGGGCCCCCACCAGCGCCGTGCCGACGCCGTGACCACGCGCCTCGGCGCGGACGGCGATGCCGTCGACGAGGAAGCGGCCGTTGTCCACCTCGCGCAGCAGAAGGGACAACAGGCCGCGCCGCCAGATGGCACCCCAGTATCCGTAGACCGCCCGAAGATCGGCGAAGCCGCCGCTGACAAGCGCACCTTCGCCCGAACGAAAACCGGCAACGCCAAGAAGTGTGCCGTCGGGCGCGCGCGCGCTGATCGCGTGACGGGGAGAGGCAACGGCCCGGATGAAGCACTTCGCCTTGTCGGCCGGCCCCATGACCCGGTCGAGTTTTCCGCCAAAAGCCTGCCAGTAGAGCTCGGCGATATCGGCCCGGTCGGCGTCGAAGAACCCTGAATTAAGGGTGAAGGCCACTTCCGATGGCTTGTCGTGCCTGCGGCCATCGCCCTCCGGCCTGCTGGCCTGCCAGTCCATGCAGGTCAGGTGGGCGGCGTCGCGAACTGCCGCAGCAGCACTTCGCGGTTGCTGTCGGAATCGTCGTCCCTGATGATCCGCTCGGTCACGCCGGGCTTCTTGCCAAAGGCGCGCATGATCTTGCCGGGCAGGAAGCTGCGCGGAATGTCCTCGAACCCGGGAACGTCGCGCAGGATGTCACTGACCGAGTTGCCGCAGAAGGCCTTCGGAACCGCTCCGTAGCTCTGGGCCGCGCGCATGGCGGCTTCCGCCTGTTCGGGCGTCACGTAGAGCGTCTGCTCGACGACGTAGTAGGTCTCGCGCGCGTGGTAGTCGATGTAGAAGTCGCGCAGCTGGTCGGTGATCCCGAAATGCACGTCGTTGCGCTCGGGCGCGTAACGGCTTTTCCATGTGCCCGCCGGGTCGAAGATGACCCGGTGCGAGTTGTTGATCATCAGCCCGGAATGCTCTCCGTTGTCCGACTTGACCCGGACAACGGTATAGAGCGTGATCGACGGCGCTTCCCCCGTTGAGTGAATCGCCCGCGTCACCTGCTCATCGGGCGCCCATACTGGCTCCGCGCCGCAGGCGGCGAGGAGCACGGGAAGGGCCAGAATGAGAAGAAGGCGGCGCATCGGAGTGCCTCCGCTTGGGGCCCGCTGTCAGGCGTTCACGAGCGCCATGAAGATCAGGACACCGAGGATAAGGATCACCGTCCATTTGGTGAAGGTGACGAAGCCCGCGAAGGTCTTCTCATGCGTCTTGATGTCCATCTCGCCGTGCTTGTGTTCGGCCATCTTGCTGCTCCCCGATCCGAATTTCTCAGTCCAATACCCGATCCGCGTGGCCGTGTCACGACCCTGCGGACGGTCCCTTTTCCTTCCTGAGCCCCGCCGCCAGCCGAAATCCGATGCGGCGCGGCTCCTGCTTCGCCTCGTCCTTTGGCATGGCGACGAGCATGACGTTCAGCTGCGTGACATGCTGAATGAGCTGGGTGCGCGCGCCCTCCTCGTCCTTGCCGTAGAAGGTCACGATGTCGGGCGCGTAGTATCCGAGCCCCTCGATCTGAAGGACGCCCACGTCGCCGCCGGTGAACCCCATGGCGACCTCGTGTTCGTCGTCGAGTTGCTCCTCGAAATTCTGGATGTAGAGCACGAGCCGCTCGTAGGCCCATTGCGCGGGGCTCTTTTCCTCGATCGGCTGCTCGGCAAGCTCTGGCGGCAGGGGGACCACCTCGGCCGTCGGGCGCCCGCCCGGTTCAGCCAGGACAACGCGCGCCGACGGCAGGGCCGAGGCCTCCTGAGCCTCGGCCGTCGTGCTGATCTGGTCGCTCAGGCTTGGTTTCGCCGCCATTCCCATGCTCCGTCCGTCCGCCGTTCACGCCGGATCGCCCCGGCCTTCAGCAGATGATTCAGATGCGCGACCGCTTCGACAAGGGCCAATCCGTATTCGCTTTCCCCGATTTCCCGAAGGAAAAGGGGCTGGAAGCACTCCGCCGCGGTGCGGGGCGTGGCGAGGTGGTCGAGGAGGCGTGACAGCGCACCCTCGTGATTCTCGATCATCTGCACGAGTCGCAGTGGCAGCCCCGTGAACGGGAGCTTGTGGCCCGGAAGGACGAAGTGACGTTCGGCCGCATGATCGAGAAAACGGCGGCAGCTGGCGAACCAGTCCGCCACCGGGTCAGCCGCAGGTTCGCTCGCGTAGACGCCGAGATTGGCCGAGATCGAGGGCAGGAGCTGGTCCCCGCCGATCACGAGGCCGTCGTCGCGGCTCCAGAAGGTCGCGTGTTCGGGCGCGTGGCCGTCGCCGCAGCGGATGTCCCAGGTGCGTCCGCCCATGCGGATCGTGCCGCCTTCCGCGATGCGGGTGTATCCCAGTGGCAGCGGGTGCACGCAGTCCGCGAAGTTGAAGGGCCGCTCGGCAGCGCGCTTTTCGTAAAGCGCCTCGTCCATTCCAGCCGCCCGCCAGAAGGCGAGCGTCTCGGGCACCGGGCTGTCATGGACGTCGAGCGTGAGCATTCGCGCCATGAGCCAGCTCGTCCGCGTCGTCAGAAGCTCCGCCCCGTTGGACTGGAACCAGCCGGCCAGTCCGACGTGATCGGGGTGGTAGTGCGTGACGACGACGCGGGTCACGGGCTTTCCGCCGAGCGGGCCGGAGAGGATCCTTTCCCAGATCGCCCGCCCCCGGCGGCTGTCGAAGCCTGTGTCGATCACCGTCCAGCCGGGGCCGTCGTTCAGCGCGAAGACGTTGACGTGGTCGAGCCGCATCGGCAGCGGAAGGCGCAGCCAGAGGACGCCCTCGGCGACCTGCACCGCCTCGCCCTCCGCCGGCGGTGTCTCGTGCGGATAGCGGATGGCTGCCCCCGTCCCTCGGATCACGAAGCGAGATCCTCGGGAGAGAGAGCGTAAAGATCCTCCGATCCCTCACGCGCTTCGGCCAGAAGCGCGGCGTGACGCGGCAGAAGGCGCGTGATGAATATCTTCGCCAGGGTCGTGCGCGGTCCGGCGCCGCCTTCGGCAAGCGCCGCGCGAAGGTGGAAATGGCCGCCGAGAACCAGAGCGAAGGCATGCAGATAAGGCGCCGCGCCCGCGAAACGATCAAGCATCCCTTGCGCCACCAGCGCCTCGGTTGCCTCCCTCTGCGCTTCCGCCGCCGCCCAGACCGCCCCGGCAAGGTCGGGCAGACGGGACCGCGCCGCCTCGGCGTCCGCCTCGACCTCGTCGAGCAGCCGCTGCGCCGCCTCGCCTCCGTCGGACATCTTGCGGCCCACGAGGTCCATCGCCTGGATGCCGTTCGTCCCCTCGTAGATCGGCGTTATCCGGACGTCCCGATACAGCTGCGCCGCGCCGGTTTCCTCGATGAAGCCCATGCCGCCGTGGACCTGCACGCCCGTCTCCGCCACCCGGCAGCCCGCGTCGGTGCCGTAGCCCTTGGCGATCGGTGTCAGGAGCGCCGCCCGCGCCTGCCACTCCGCCGAACCCGTCGCGCGGGCCATGTCCAGAGCCACCGCGCAGACGAGCCCGATGGCCCGGGCCGCGAACACCTCGGCCTTCATCGTCGAAAGCATCCGCCGGACGTCGGGATGATTGATGATCGCCCCCATCTGCTGGCGTTCGTTCGCATAGGCGAGCGCCTTCTGGAAGGCTGCTTCCGCCACGCCAACGCCTTGCATGCCCACAGCCAGACGGGCGGCGTTCATCATGGTGAACATCGCGGCCATGCCCTTGTGCTCCTCGCCGACGAGCCAGCCGGTCGCGCCCTCGTAGGACATCACACAGGTGGGCGATCCGTGGATGCCCAGCTTGTGTTCGAGGCTGACGACCTTGAGGCTGTTCGCCGGGCCGGGCTTGCCTTCACCATCCGGCAGGAACTTCGGCACCATGAAGAGGCTGATGCCCTTGGTGCCTTCACCCCCGTCCGGCAGGCGGGCAAGGACGAGGTGGCAGACATTCTGCACGAAGTCGCAATCGCCCCAGGTGATGAATATCTTCTGCCCGGTGATCGCGTAGGTACCGTCGTCATTGCGCTCGGCCTTCGTCCGAAGGGCGCCGACGTCGCTGCCGGCCTGCGGCTCGGTCAGGTTCATCGTCCCCGACCATTCGCCGGAGATGAGCTTCGGCAGGTACAGCGCCTTGATCTCGTCGCTCGCGTGATGATCGAGCGCCTCGATCTGGCCCTGCGTCAGAAGCGGGTTGAGCTGAAGCGAGAGGCAGGCCCCCGCCATCATCTCGCCCACGACCGAGTTGACCGCCTGCGGAAGGCCCATCCCGCCGAATTCCGGCGAGGCCGCGAGCGCCACCCAGCCACCGTCTGCGATGGCGCGAAACCCGTCCTTGAAACCCGGCGAGGAGCGCACGACGCCATTCTCCAGACGCGCGGGCGTCAGGTCGCCTGCGCGGTTCAGGGGGGCAAGCACCTCGTCGCAGAGGCGCGCCGCCTCGGTCAGCACCGCGTCCACCATGTCGGGTTGCGCCTCGGCAAAGCGCTCGGTCCCCGCGACGGGGGCAAGCGGCACCACGTGGTTCAGGATGAACTGGTATTCGCCCAGAGGCGCGCGGTAGGTCATATCGCTCTCCTTCACCCCGCGCCTTGGCAAGAGGGCCTCCGGCGCGTATGTCAGCCCTGTTCTCGCCCGAGGCTACCTCAAGGCCAGCCTCCTTCAACCCGAACGCTGCGTCACGAGCAAGATGGAAGAGGAAACCCGCCTTCTGCCGCCCGACCGGGAGGGCCTTGCCGAAGCCGCGCGGCTTCTGGCAGAGGGCCGGCTCGTCGCCTTCCCGACAGAGACGGTCTACGGGCTCGGCGGCGACGCGCGCAACGACCGGGCCGTCGCGGCGATCTTCGACGCGAAGGGGCGGCCGCGCTTCAATCCGCTGATCGTGCACCTGCCTTCGCTGGAAGCGGCGCGGAAGATCGCCGTCTTCGACGCGACCGCCGAACGGCTCGCCTCGGCCTTCTGGCCGGGTCCCCTCACGCTCGTCCTGCCGGTCCGGCCCGAGGCGGGATTGTCGCCGCTGGTCACGGCGGGGCTGGACACGGTCGCGGTGCGAGTGCCGGCGCATCCGGTGGCGCGGGCGCTGCTCGAGGCATTCGGGGGGCCGCTCGCCGGCCCATCGGCCAACCCTTCCGGCAAGGTCAGCCCGACGCGGCCCGCGCATGTCCTGTCCGGCCTGTCCGGCAGGATCGCAGCCGTGGTCGATGGCGGCGACTGCGCCGTCGGGGTCGAATCGACGATCGTCGGTCTTGCGGAGGGCCCGGTCCTGCTGCGTCCGGGCGGCATCCCGGCGGAGGCGATCGAGGCATGCCTTGGCGGGCCCCTGCCCACGGGCGGCCATGCGGAGAAGCCATCTGCACCCGGCCAGCTCGCCTCGCACTACGCCCCGTCAGCACGGGTCCGGCTGGGCGCGGACACTCCGAAGCAGGGCGAGGTCTGGCTGGGCTTCGGGCACGACGCCCTGGAGGCCGATCTGAACCTCTCTCCCACGGGCGATCTGGTCGAGGCGGCGGCGAACCTGTTTCACTACTTGCGAGAGGCTGACGCGCTGGCGGGCGAGGGCGGCGCGATCGCTGTGTCCCCGATCCCCGAAAAGGGCCTGGGGCGCGCGATCAACGACCGGCTGCGGCGTGCCGCGGCCCCGCGCCCTGCGGCCTGACCTGAGAAGTGCCCGGCCTATTCAGGCGCGACCCGCCGCAGCGGAGAGAGTAAGCGGGTCTATCCCGAGCGTCCGCAGCGCGCGCTCCCATTTCTTCGCGTTCTCGGAGGAAAATACGAGATCGGGAGCGGCGTCGCAGGTCAGCCAGCCATTCTCCGCGATCTCGGTTTCAAGCTGGCCCGGACCCCAGCCGGCATAGCCGAGCGCGAGGAACGAGGATGCCGGCCCGCCGCCTTTCGCGAGTTCCTGAAGAACGTCGAGCGTCGCTGTCATCCCGAAGCGGTCGTCCACTCGCAGTGTGCCCTCCGGCGCGTGATAGTCGCCGGAATGAAGGACAAAGCCGCGGCCATGTTCCACCGGGCCGCCGAAATGCACGCGGATGTCACGGCTGCTGTCGCCCTTCGGAATTCCGAGCTGGGTCAGGAGATCGCCGAACTCCAGTTCGTCGAGCGGCTTGTTGACGATCAGCCCCATCGCGCCTTCGTCGGAATGCGCGCAAAGGAAAACGACGCTCTTTTCGAAGCGTGGATCGCCCATGCCGGGCATCGCGATAAGGAGTTTTCCGCTCAGGTCCATTCAGGGCCTCCCTTCTTCAACATCGCCCCGCGGGCTCCCGCGCGCAAGGGCGCGCATGTCACACCCTTTCGTGATTGGCGCGTTTGTGACTTCCCATCGGCGGCGCCTCGCTTAAATCTGCGGGCGATGATCAGAACGTGTCTCCTCTCCGCCGCGGCCGCGCTTGCGCCGCTTGCCGCCACCGCTCAGACCGTGCCCGGCGACGCCGTGCGCGCGGAGTTCCTCGACGGCTGGCGAACCGATCGCGGCACGCATATGACCGCGCTGCGCCTCACCCTTGCCGACGGCTGGAAGACCTACTGGCGCGCCCCGGGCGAGGCGGGGATTCCGCCGCGCTTCGACTGGACGGGGTCGGAGAACGTCGCGGGCGTCGCGTTCCATTGGCCGCGCCCGGAGGTCTTCGAACTGAACGGAATGCGCGCGATCGGCTACAAGCACGAGCTTGTCCTCCCGATCGAATTCACGCCGGCCGACACCGGCGGCGGGATGACGATCGCGGCCGAGGTGGAGCTTGGCGTCTGCCAGGAAATCTGCGTCCCGGTGACGCTCAGCCTTTCGCGTCCCCTGCCGGAAGAGGGCGCGCCCGATCCGGCGATCAGCGCGGCGCTGGCGGAGGTTCCGCCCGCCGGTAAGGCCGACGCGATCCGCTGCGCGGTCGAACCCCTGCGAGACGGTCTCAGGATCACTGCGCAGATCGACATCGCCTCCGCCGGAGGCGAAGAGGTCGCCGTGGTGGAGCTTGCCGATCCGACGATATGGGTTTCGGAGGCGGTCACCCAACGGGAAGGCGGGCGCCTGACGACCACCGCCGACCTCGTTCCCGCGAACGCGAAGCCGTTCGCTCTGGACCGGAGCGAGGTGACGATCACGATTCTCGGCGAAACTCGGGCTCTCGAACTCAGGGGCTGCCCGTCCTGAAGCCGCCCCGGCGGAGCGCGAGCGCGCCGATAATCAGAGCCGCAACCGCGACGGCAGCCGATCCGGCGACGAAAAGGCCGAAGGCCCTGAACGCGCCTTCTCCGGCAAGGATTGCACGGCCCATCGTCAGCGCGAAGACGATGCCGACCCCAATGGTCGCGAGCGTCAGGGTCGCGGCCGTGCCCGTTGCCCGGAAAGCGCGGCGGAATGCACGGACCTGCCGGCCGATATCGTCCTGCGCGGCGAGAAGCGCAGGCACTACAAGAAGAACCAGCACCATGCCGAAACCAAGACCGTATACCAGCGTGATGACGGTCGGCTTGAGGAACTGCGCCTGGCTCGACGTTTCGTAGAGGAGCGGCGCGAGGCCGAAGACGGTCGTCGCGGTGGTAAGGAACACCGGCCGCAGCCTGTCCGCGACGGCATCGGCGATGGCCGGCCGGAGGCCTCGGTTGCGGGCGTAGTCGTCGACCGTGCTGATGAGCACGATGGAATCGTTGATGATGATTCCCGACATGCCGATGAGCCCGACGACAGAGAACATCGACAGCGGAACGCCCCACCACGCATGCCCCCAGATCGCCCCGACAAGGCCGAAGGGGATGACCGACATGACGACCAGCGGGCGGAGCCAGCTCGAGAAGATCCACGCGAGGATCAGGTAGATCGCAAGGAGCGCCGCCGCGAGGCCGAGGAGCGCGTCGTTCAGGAAGGTGTCCTCCTGCTCGGACAGGCCGGAGAGGCGGAAGGCCACGCCATGTTCCTCGGCAATGCGCGGCAGGATCTCGGCTTCCAGGGTCTGCATGATCTCGGCGGCGCGGTCGGGGTCGTCCTCCGAGATGTCGCCGGTCACGGAGACGAGCCGAAGCCCGTTTTCCCGCCGGATCGCTGAGAAACCCGAGCGGGTGGTGACGGCGACGATATCGGCGAGCGGCACGTAGTTCCCCGCCGTCGTCCGAAGCATCGTGCGTTCAAGGAAGTCGGCCGTCAGCTCCTCCTCCGGCAGTTCCACCCGGACCGTCGCGCTGCGCGGCCCTTCGGGGAAGCTCGCCGCCTCGATCCCGTTCAGGCGGTTCCTGAGGACCCGGCCGAGGTCGTCTATGGTGAAGCCGAGCGCCTGCCCCTGCGGCGTCAGGTCCAGGATCAGCTCATCCTTGTCGTAGGCGAGCGAATCCTCGACCGCCGAAACCTCCGCGAACGGCGCGAGCGCGGCCTTCAACGCCTCCGCCGCCGCCTTGAGCCCGGGCGCGTCCGAGCCGGAAAGCTCCACGTCGAGCGCGTCGCCCCCGGGGCCGGAGCGCCAGCCACGGAAGCTGACTTCCTCCAGCAAGGGGTGCTGCGGAACGGCTTCCTGCAGGCGGGCCACGAAATCGAAGCTGGAATAGGGCCGGAAGTCCGGGTCTATGAGTTCGATGGAGATCGCCCCAAGAAGTTCGGGTTCCTTCGTGTCGGACCCGGCCAGCGCCCGGCCGGCATTGCCGCCAATCTCCGCGATCATGTAGTCGATGGGATTGCGGCCATGTTCGGCCTCATACGCGGCACCGACATCCTCCGCCGCTTGCCGCAGTGACCGCATCATCTCGATCGTGTCGTCCCGGCTCGCGCCCGGAAGCATCGCGAAATTGCCGGTGACGGAGCCCTGTTCGGGCGCGTTGAAGAAGCGCCACTGAACCTCGCCCGTCACGACGAGTGCCGCCTGCGAGGCGAGAAGTGCCACTGCCCCGGCAAGGACCGGGTAGCGCGCCCGGATTACGCCGGCGACGAGCGGGCGGAAGAGACGTTCGCGCACCCAGCGGAAGCCGCGGCTCACCTGGCGGCTCGGCCAGTCGTACCAATGTTCGCGCGCCGTGTGCACGAGGGCGTGGGCCATGTGGTTCGGCAGGATCAGGAAGCATTCGATGAGCGAAGCCAGAAGAACCACGCCCACGGTGAACGGGATGTCCGCGATGAGCGTCCCGAAGGTCCCGGAAATCGTCATGAGCCCGAGGAAGGCCGCGACCGTCGTCAGCGTCGATGCGGTGACAGGCCCCGCCATCCGCCGCGCGGCGTTCTCGGCCGCCTCGACCGGAGGCTCGCCCAGTCGGCGGGCGCGGAAATCGGCATGCTCCCCCACGACGATCGCGTCGTCCACCACGATGCCGAGCGTCAGGATCAGCGCGAAGAGCGAGATCATGTTGAGCGTGAGCCCGAAGGCCTGCATCGCGGCGAGTGCGGCGAGCATCGAAACCGGGATGCCGATCGCCACCCAGAAGGCGGTGCGGGCGTTCAGGAAAAGGAAGAGAAGCGTGACGACGAGGCCAAGTCCCATCGCGCCGTTGTCGATCAGGAGATTGAGCCGCGCGGTGATGTTTTCGGCCCGCGACCGGATCAGGTCGATCGAGGTTCCGGGCGGCAGCGTCAGTTCCATCTCCGCCGCCACCTCGGCGACGGTTTCGTGAATGCCGATCGCGTCGCCAAGGTCGGACCGGTCGACCCGCACCGCCATCGCCGGGTTCTCGCCCACGAAATAGGCCCGTGCGCGGTCCGCTCCTTCCACCCTGATGCGCGCGACGTCGCCGATGGTCAGCGCCGACCCGTCGGGGTTCGTCCGGAGGACGATCGCGGCCAGAGCCTCGGGGGAGCGTTTCTCCACCCCGGTCCTGACCCGCGCCGCGCCACCCGACACGTCGCCCGCCGGGTCCGCCGCGGCCTCCGCCGCGATGGCCGAGGCGATCTCGGCCATGCTCACGTCGTGGCGGATGAGGTTCGCGGAGGGCACCTCCACAATGGTCTCCGGTGCGGCAAGGCCCTGGATCGTCGTGCGCGTCACCCCTTCCGCGAAGAGGCGGGCCACGAATTCGTCCGCGAAGCGGCCAAGCTGACCGACGGACACCGGTCCCGTGATGACCGCTTCCGTCACCCGGTCGCGCCACACCCTCTGGCGGATCTCGGGATCCTCGGCATCGGACGGCAGCGACCCTGCGGCGGTCACGGCCGCCTCGACGTCGTCCATCGCGCGACTCATGTTCCAGCCGGGCTCGAATTCGAGCGTGATGGAGGCGTTTCCTTCCGCCGCGCGCGACGAGGTCGTTTCCACGCCCTCGACGACGAGAAGCGTGGGTTCGAGGACCTGCACGATGGCGCGGTCCACGTCCTCCGCCCCCGCGCCCTCCCAGGCGACGGAGACGGTGATCTCCTCGACGATCACGTCGGGGAAGTATTGCGCCCGCATCCGGGGCAGCGCCGCGAGCCCGACCGCGAGCATCACGACAAGGACGAGATTCGCCGCCGTGCCGTGACGGGTGAAATAGGAGAGGATACCGCCGGGGCCGGCCACCACTCAGCCCCCCATCCGCTCTTCAAGCCGCTCGACGACGCGCACCGGAACCTTGTCCTCGCGCAGCTGGGCGAGCACCCGCGCCTTCGCTTCTTCCGGCATGAACTTGTTGCCCTCGACGAAGGCGATGAGTTCCGCGCGCCGCTCCGGCGCAAGCTCGATGAACTCGGGCGGTTCCTCGGCGGGGTCCGCTGCGGCCGCGTCCCGGCGGAGGGGTCTGACCTTGATCCCCGCCCCAAGAAGCGGCGAACGCTCCGCGACGACTTCGCGGCCAGCAATGGCCCGCGCGTCGATGATCACGTCGTCGCCCTGACGACGCAGCACCTCGACGGGGACTTCTTCCAGTCGGTCCTCGGGTCCAAGCGCGAGAACCGTGCCTGCCGGCCCGACCGCCGTCGCCGGAAGCAGCGCGGCGTTCTCAAGCGCCGGTTCTTCCATCCGGACGCTCACGAAGTCGCCCGGCCGAAAGCCCGGCGCGGCATCGAGCGCCGCATAGACAAGCCGACCGGTCAACCCTTCACCCACGGCCGCGCTGACGCGCGTGAGGTGCCCGCCGGCAAGGATTTCCGCTCCGAACACGTCGAGCGACACGGTGACCGGAACGGGCCGAAGCTGGCCCTTATCGTCGATCAGACGGGCGAATTCCGCAGTGGACACCCGGAAGGATACATCAAGCGCCGTCGGGTCGATCAGTTCGCCGATCTTCTCGTTCTGGCTGACGAGCCCGCCCTCGACCGCCGTGACCGACGCCAATGCGCCCGCGAAGCCGGCGCGAAGTTCTGTTTCGGCGAGGTCCCTCTCCGCCTCGGCCAGCGTGATCTTCTGGCGCGCCAGGGCAGTTTCGGACTGGGTCACGCGCGCCTCTGCCTCCATGAGCGCCTGCCGGCGCGACAGGACCGCCTGCGTCGCCGTACTGGCGGCAAGCTCCGCTGCCTCCCGATCCGCCGCCGTGCCGAGCGAGCGGCCGGCAAGGTCCCTCTGCCGGGCCAGCGCCTCTTCGCGAAGTTCGGCCTGCTTTTCGGCGGCGCCGAGGTCGTCTCGCGCAAGTGCGAGCGCGCGCTGCGCCTCGACCCACTCGTTTTCCGCCTCCCGGAGACCCGTCCGGGCAAGGGCCAGCGCCGTCTCCGCCGGGGCGGGGTCGATCCTGAGAAGGAGTTCGCCTTCGGCCACTGAGGCGCCATCCTCGAACCCGGGCGCAAGCTCCACGATCCGGCCCGCGGCGGGCGCACGCAGTTCCAGACGCCGGCGGCTCTCGACCTCCCCGAAGGCGGTCAGGACCGGGGTGATCCGTTCCGGCGTCACCGTCACGACGTTGGCGGCAAAGACCCTTTCGCGCGCCGCGCCGGGCGGCCCACCCCCGGCCATGCGCGTTTCGACGGCCTGCCAGAGCGTGGCGCCCGCCAGCGCCAGAAGCCCCAGCGTCACGGAGGCCAGGAACAGCCCCGTCACTGCGCGGATCAGAAACCGCATCCTTGCCGTCCCTCCGAAATCCGGGCCTCACCCGGCCCTCGACGAAAAATCTAGTCCGAGGTACGCAGAGGTCCAAGTGGCGACTTGGCGCGCGGGCGTTTCACTTCCGCCGCTTGTGTTCCTCGAGGCGCGGAAAGATTTCCACGAAGTTGCAGGGCTTGTGGCGGTAGTCGAACTGCCACTTCAGGATCTCGTCCCAGGCGTCCTTGCAGGCACCGGGGCTGCCCGGAAGCGCGAAGAGGTAGGTGCCGTTCGCCACCCCGCCACAGGCGCGCGACTGGACCGCCGAGGTCCCGATCTTCTGCATCGAGACGATCGTGAAGACCGTGGCGAAGGCCTCGATCTCCTTCTCGTAGACGTCGCGATGCGCCTCCACCGTCACGTCGCGGCCCGTCAGGCCGGTGCCGCCGGTGGACAGGACCGCGTCGATGTCTGGGTTCGCGCACCATTCACGCAGGATTTCCGCGATCTCGGCGCGCTCGTCCTGGACGATCCGGCGGTCGACCAGCACGTGTCCGGCGTCTTCGATCCGCTGGGCCAGCGTGTCGCCCGACCGGTCCTCCGACAGGCTGCGCGTATCCGACACGGTGAGAACCGCGAAGCGGACCGGGATGAATTCCTTCGACTCGTCGATACGGCTCATTCGAGCTCCTTCAGTTTCGCCTTCAGTTCCAGGAGGTCAGACCAGGCCTCACGCTTGGCAGCCGGGTTCCGGAGAAGATAGGCTGGGTGGGTCATCGGCAGGGCAGGCTTGCCGAAAGCTTCGGTCCAGTTGCCGCGCAGGCGCAGTATCCCGCGCTTGCCGAGCGCCGCGGCACAGGGTGTGTTGCCCATCAGGACGATCACGTCGGGATCGGCAAGCTCGACGTGCCGCCTGAGGAAGGGCAGCATCATCGAGATCTCGGAGGCGTCGGGTTCGCGGTTCTGCGGCGGCCGCCAGGGCATGACATTGGTGATGTAAAGCGCCGATTCCGCGTCGGGCGATCCGCGCGACAGACCGATCGCGGCGAACATCCGGTCCAGAAGCTGCCCGGCGCGGCCGACGAAGGGCCTACCTTCAAGGTCTTCCTCCCGCCCCGGCGCCTCGCCGATGATCATCACGCGGGCCTTATGGTTGCCATCGGAAAAGACGAAGTTCCGCGCGCCCTTCTTGAGGTCGCAATGCTCGAATGCGGCCTGCGCCTCGGCGAGCGCTTCGAGGCTTTGGGCCCGGGCCGCCATCGCCTCGGCCTCGGCGACCGGGTCGGGGCCGGCGGGCGCCCGGATGGCGGACGCGGCCGCCGGGGACGCCTCGCGTGGCGCGGCGGCGGTCGCCGGCTTGGCCGCCTCTGTCGCCAGTGCGTAACGGTTGACCGGAGCCTCTGCGATCGGTTCGTCCGCGCCGAGTTCGACAAGCCACATCAGCGCCGCAAGCGCGGCCTCGTGGTCAATATGATCGGCGCTCATTCCCATGCGGCCCAAGCTATGCCGCCAACACGCCAAGGTAAACGGGGCCCGCGCCCGATTGAGCGTTGCTCCGCGCGCGGGCGCTTCCTATAAGCGGGTCGGACAGGGACCGGAGACACCATGACATTCCGCGCGCGTCATCTTCTGGGCATCGAACATCTGGCACCGGAGGAGATTCGTTCCGTCCTCGACCTTGCCGAAAGCTATGTCGACCTGAACCGCCGGACGGTGAAACACTCAGACGCGCTCGCGGGGATGACCCAGATCAACATGTTCTTCGAAGCCTCGACCCGCACTCAGGCGAGCTTCGAGCTTGCCGGCAAGCGGCTCGGCGCGGACGTGATGAACATGTCGATGGCGCATTCCAGCGTGAAGAAGGGCGAAACGCTGATCGACACGGCGATGACGCTGAACGCGATGCATCCCGATCTTCTGGTGGTCCGCCATCCGTCCTCCGGGGCGGTGAACCTTCTCGCGTCCAAGGTCAACTGCGCCGTCCTGAACGCGGGCGACGGGCGGCACGAACATCCGACGCAGGCGCTTCTCGATGCGCTGACGATCCGCCGCAAGAAGGGCCGAATCCAGCGCCTGACAGTCGCGATCTGCGGCGATATCGCGCACAGCCGCGTCGCGCGATCGAACCTGATCCTTCTTGGCAAGATGGAGAACCGCGTGCGGCTCATCGGGCCGCCGACGCTTATGCCCTCCGGCGTGGCCGAGCTTGGCTGCGAGGTCTACGAGGACATGAAGGAGGGGCTGAGGGACGCCGACGTGGTGATGATGCTCAGGCTCCAGAAAGAGCGGATGGACGGCGGTTTCATCCCGTCGGAGCGCGAATACTACCACCGCTACGGCCTCGACGCCGAGAAGCTGGCCTTCGCCAAGGAAGACGCCATCGTGATGCATCCGGGTCCGATGAACCGGGGCGTGGAGATCGACGGAGAACTGGCCGACGACATCAACCGCTCGGTCATCCAGGACCAGGTGGAGATGGGCGTCGCCGTGCGCATGGCCTGCATGGACCTTCTTGCGCGGAACCTGAGGGCCGAGCGGGGGCGGCAGGCGGTCGGGGTGATGGTGTGACCGGGCGGCGCCTGATACGACACCTGCCCGGGAGGGCGCCGCATGCCTGAACTCGGCCGCGACGAGGTTCACAACTACCGGCCAGGTCCGCAGTCCGAAAGCCCGCTGGACGAAGGCGAAACGGTCATCGCCATCTTTTCGGCGGACCGGAAGCGCTACTGGAAGGACCACGCCGCCATGGCGGTGATCGGATCGGTCGCGATATCGGCCGTCCTGCCGTTTCTCGGCAACGCGGACCAGATCCCGGTGGCCATTCTGGCGATCCTCCTGGGGATTGGGGCGCGCGGCGCCTATTTCGCGTCCGAAGCCTTCGCGCGGCGCTGGCAGTTGACCGAGCGCCGCCTGATCGGGCCTCAGGGCCAGTCGGTGATTCTTCTCGAGATCAAAACCGTCCGGCGACTCTTCGGTGACGTGCAGGTCGTCACCAGGAGCGGTGCGAAGCATCTCATCAAGCATCTGGGCGACGGTCAGGCCGTGGCGGACAGGATCGAAACAGCCTGCAAGCGACGGGCAATGGTGGCGATATGAGGCCGGGCCAGCGCGTTGCCGTTCCAACGGTATGACCGTGACGCCGCATCGGACGAGTGCCCGCCCGGTCGCCCCCCAAGTGCGGCCCGAGGCCATCGGCGGCCACGATTTCTGCAACGGCCTCAACGGTGCGCTCGCTCGCCGAAGCGCGACGGGGATCACGGCGTGAAGGACGTAGCGAACCGCAGGCACGACACGGCCGATTGGGACGGGGTGTTCGATCGCGACGGCACGGTCTACTGGACGGGCGCTCCTGACCGAACGCGGCTTGTTCTGACGAAATACGGCCTCGCGGCCTCAGCCCTGTTTCTCGGCGGCCCGTTCGTTGCCGCAGGTGGCATGCAGGCGGCCGTCTCGGTGATCGTGACGTTCTTCGCCCTCCGCGCCTTATGGCTTCACCTGTTGCGGGTCAGCGAGACGCGCTATGCGGTAAGCGACCGTCACATCGCGATCCGGCGGTTCGGGCACGGAGCCGGGTGGCTGAAATACCCCTCGTCGGACTACTTCCTGCAAAACGACAACGGGCAGGTCCGCGTCTTCGCGCGCCTGCATGTGCCGAGGTCCGCGCACGGGCCGGTCGCGCGCCTGCCCTATCTGCCGTCCCGCGAAAGGACGGCGGCACTTCGCGCCGCCGGTCGGGTGCCTCATCATCACTTCCACGTCCCGCGGCACATGGCAGGCATGGATATCGAGGTTCTCCTGCCCTATCTGCTCGCGCGTGCCGGGATCGAGGAGGCGGAAATGCCCCCGCTTCTCTGGCAGGGCAGGCCTGATTCTGCACCCATGATGGTGCCGTGGCTGTTTCCGGGGGCCGTGGCCATCGTTCTCTTCGGCGCGGCGCTTGCCGCCGCCGTCGCGGGACATGTGCAAAGCGCGATATGGGCGGGCGCGGGATCGCTCCTGGCTGCCTTGATCGAGATCGGCGTCTTCCGCCTGCAAGACCGCCGGGCGACCGCGGTCCGCTACGCACTCGCCGGGCGCTATGCCATACGGATCGGTCCGGGGGTGCCGTTTCTGACCGGACTCTGCGAAATCCAACGGATATCGCCCACGGCACCAATTTCCGCCGACGCGACGGATGTGATCTACGGGGAAGAGGCCATTCGAATTCGCGGCGCTTGGGTAACGGCCCGCGTCACATTCCACAAGCCGCCGGACGCGGCGCGCCTGCTCGGCCTATTGCGCGACGCGGCCGCCTCCGACCCGGACAGGGGATCGAGCGGCCAACGGCGGGAACCGGAAGCCGCCGTGCCATTCGGGACTTGACGGAAAACGGGCGGACCGCTTCAAGACACCGGGGCGCGTCGCCCAAGGACGGAGACGACAGAGCAGCATGACCACCCTCCTCACCAACGCCCGCCTGATCGACCCAGATGCGCTGACCGAGACCACGGGCAGCGTGCTCGTCAAGGACGGCCTCATCGCCGGGATCGGTGAGGTCGAGGCGCCGGACAGCGCGACCGTGATCGACTGTGGCGGCAAGTGCCTCGCGCCCGGCATCGTGGATATCGGCGTCAAGGTCGGAGAGCCGGGAGAGCGGCACAAGGAATCGTTCCGCTCGGCCGGACTTGCGGCCGCCGCCGGGGGGGTCACCACGATCATCGCCCGGCCCGACACGAACCCCGCGATCGACAATCCGGAGACGCTTGAATTCGTCACCCGCCGAGCGCGGGAGGCTTCGCCCGTCCGGATCCGCCACATGGCCGCCCTGACCAAGGGAAGAGAAGGGAGGGAGATGACGGAGATCGGCTTCCTGCTCGACGCCGGCGCCATCGCTTTCACCGACTGCGACCATGTTGTGACGGACACCAAAGTCCTCAACCGCGCGCTTTCCTACGCGAAGTCCCTCGGCGCGCTCGTCATGGGCCATCCGCAGGAACCGGGCCTGTCGAACGGGGGCGCGACGACCAGCGGCAAGTTCGCCTCCCTGCGTGGCCTGCCGGGAGTTTCCCCGATGGCCGAGAGGATCGGTTTCGACCGCGACATGGGCATGGTCGAGATGACCGGGGCGAAATACCACTTCGACCAGATCACGACCGCCCGTGCGCTGCCGCCGCTCGAACGCGCCAAGAAGAACGGCTTCGACGTGACGGCGGGGACCTCGATCCATCACCTGACGCTCAACGAATTCGACGTCGGCGACTACCGCACCTTCTTCAAGGTCAAGCCGCCGCTCCGGTCCGAGGACGACCGCATGGCGGTGGTGGAGGCGGTGGCTTCGGGGCTGATAGACATCATCAGTTCGATGCACACGCCGCAGGACGAGGAATCGAAACGCCTTCCGTTCGAGGAGGCCGCCTCTGGCGCAGTCGGTCTGGAAACCTTCCTTCCGGCGGCGATGCGGCTCTATCACTCCGGGCACCTGAGCCTGCCGCAGCTTTTCCGCGCGATGTCGCTCAATCCGGCGAAGCGGCTCGGCCTGCCGCAGGGACGTCTGGCCGAGGGCGCGCCCGCCGACCTCGTCCTCTTCGATCCCGACGCGCCCTTCGTTCTCGACCGTTTCAAGCTGCGCTCGAAGTCGAAGAACACGCCCTTCGACGGGGCAAGGATGCAGGGGAAGGTCCGGATGACCTTCGTCGCGGGCCAGAAGGTATATGACGCGGAGGCCGCACATGCCGATCTTTGAGACTGGCCCCGCCGGGCTGATCCTCACCGCGCTGATCGCCTATCTCATGGGATCGATTCCCTTCGGGTTGGTGCTGACCCGCGTCTTCAACCTGGGCGATCTCCGCAAGATCGGGTCGGGCAACATCGGCGCGACGAACGTTCTTAGGACCGGGAACAAGGCCGCCGCCGCTGCGACGCTGGTTCTCGACGCGGCGAAGGGTGCCGTGGCGGTCCTGATCGCGCGGGCGGCCTTTGCGGAGGACGCGGTCCAGCTCGCGGCGCTGATGGCGCTTCTCGGCCACTGCTTCCCGGTCTGGCTCCGCTTCAAGGGCGGCAAGGGGGTGGCGACATTCCTTGGCGTTCTTCTCGCGCTGTCCTTTCCCGTAGGACTTGCTGCCTGCGGCACCTGGCTCGTCTTCGCGCTCGTCTCGCGCATCTCGTCGATCGGAGCGCTCGGCGCGGCGGCGAGCGCTCCCGTCTGGATGCTGTTCCTAGGCGGATCGAGAATGTTCGTGCTGGGCGTGGTCATGACGGCCCTCGTCATCCTCCGCCACAGGACGAACATCCAGCGAATCATGGCCGGCACGGAATCGCAGATCGGCCGGAAATAGCCGGCCGGTACCGGCCTCGGATCAGCGCGCTTCGAGCTTCTCGATCGCCTCGGCGGTGCGCTTGGTGTTCTGGTAGATGCCAAGCCCGAGATACATGAAGCCGCCGACAAGGATCAGGTAGATACCGCCGCCGATCAGCACCAGAAGCCCCGCGAGCGGCCCGCCGCCGCCCATTGGTCCCATCGCCTGACCGCCCATCGGTCCGCCCAAGCTGACCACGACAGCCGTAATGACGACGATGATCGCGCCGAGAACGACGATGACGTTGATCAGCATCTCGAGCGACCGGATGAAGAAATCGCGCATGACGAAAATTCCTTTCCTTTCTCATTCGCCCGACGAAGCCGGGCTCGCGCGAAGTGAAAGGCAGACCGGCCGAACCGGTCAATAACTGTATTCGGCGTAGACGCGGGACAGGTCCCCGTCCCACTCTCCGTAGTATTTCTCCAGAAGCTCGTCCGCCGGCGCCATGCCGGAGGCGACGCTTTCCTTGAGCGCGTCGAGGAAATGCACCTCGTTCGGGATCATGCCGCTGGCGCCGGGCATCGCCCGCGCCTTGAGGCCGTCCTCGGCAATCGCCACGACCTCGCGCGCGAGGTCGAGAAGCTTGATGCCCGCCGCCTCGCCCTGAAGACCGTCGACGCTGGCCGCCACGCGAAGTGCCTCGCGGGTTTCGGCGTCCCACCCCTTGGCGAGGTCCCAGGCCGCGTCGAGCGCCGTCTGGTCGTAGAGAAGCCCGACCCAGAGCGCGGGAAGCGCGCAGAGCCGCCGCCAGGGGCCGCCGTCGGCGCCCCGCATCTCGATGTATTTCTTGACGCGGGCCTCGGGGAAGACCGTCGTCAGGTGGTCCGCCCAGTCGCTGAGCGTCGGCTTCTCGCCCGGCAACGCGGGGAGTTCGCCCTTCAGGAAGTCGCGGAACGACTGACCGAGCGCGTTGATGTATTTCCCGTCGCGGTAGACGAAGTACATCGGCACGTCGAGAACGTAGTCCACGTAGCGCTGGAACCCCATTCCGTCCTCGAAGAAGAAGGGCAGCATGCCGGTGCGCGCGTCGTCAAGGCTCCGCCAGATGCGGCTCCGCCAGGACTTGTGGCCGTTCACCTTGCCCTCGAAGAAAGGTGAATTGGCGAAAAGCGCGGTCGCGACCGGCTGAAGCGACAGGGCCACGCGCATCTTCTGCACCATGTCGGCCTCGGACGCGAAGTCGAGGTTCACCTGCACGGTGCAGGTCCGGTACATCATCTGCGTGCCGTGGGTGCCGACCTTGCCCATGTAGTCGGTCATGAGCCGGTAGCGCCCCTTGGGCATCATCGGCATGTCCTCGTGCCGCCAGATCGGCGCAGCGCCGAGCCCGATGAACCGCGCTCCGATTTCTTCCGCGACCGTCTGAACCTCGCGCAGGTGCTCGTTCACCTCGTCGCAGGTCTGGTGGATCGACTCAAGCGGCGCGCCGGAAAGCTCTAGCTGCCCGCCCGGTTCGAGGCTGACGTTGGACCCGTCGGGGAACGTCAGGCCGATGATGTTGTCCTGCTCGTAGACCGGGGTCCAGCCGAAGCGGTCCCGCAGCCCCTCGAGCATCGCCTTGATCGAGCGCGGCCCGTCATAGGGCAAGGGCTTCAGCGTGTCCTTGCAGTAGCCGAACTTCTCGTGCTCGGTGCCGATGCGCCAATCGTCCTTCGGCTTGCAGCCGGATTCGATGTATTCGGCGAGTTGCTCGAATCGTTCGATCGGGCCGCCGCCCTGTTGTGGAATTGACATGCGGGCCTCGATCCTGTCCGTCGCGTCCGGGATGGCTAGACCTGCCGCGCACCTTGGGTCATGTCAAGGCCGCGCGAGCGGGTCGTTGCCACAGCACCTGTGCATTTTCGCGCGCATCCAGTGCGGCGGTCAGCCTTCCCATGTCGATGCCCGGGAGCGCGGCGAAGGCATCGAAGAGAGCCTCGGCCCCCTTGGCGGAAGCCGGGATAAGGAGAACCTGCCCGTCGGCCTGCTTCAGACGCCACCGCGGAACGCCGTGCAGATCGACGAGGCGTATCTCGACCAGCTCGCGCAGCGACAGGAAGCCACCGAAGTCCGGCCCGAAATAGCCCACCTGCCCTTCGTCCACTTCGACGACGCCGGGCGCTGACCCGCCCCGCGCGAAGCGCATCCGGCGGAGCGCAATGACGCCGAGGCCAAGGGCCAGCGCGACGAGGCCGATCCCTGCTGGTGCGAGGATCCATCCGCCCAGCGAAAACATCCAGAGACCGAAAGCCAGAATCGCCGCGGACCCGGCGACCTCGCGCCAGCGGCGGAGCGTGGCCACGGCCTCCGGCCGGATCACCGCCAGTCCCCCCGCGCCGCCTGCCAGAGAGCCAAGGCCGCGACGGCCGCGGTTTCGGCCCTGAGGATGCGCGGTCCCAGAGGCAGGACCGTGACAAAGGGAAGCGCCCTCAAGCGCGTGCGCTCGGCTTCGGAAAAGCCACCCTCCGGCCCGATCAGGATCGCCTCGGCCGAGGCGCGCCCTTCGTTCTCCACGAGCGCGGCGAGGCTCGACGCGCGCCCCGCTTCGCCCTCGTCGCAGTAGTAGAGCCGACGGCCTTCGGGCCAGCCGGCGAGAACCCGGTCGAGGCGTTCGAGGTCGGCCACTTCAGGCACCCAGGTGGCGCCGCACTGCTCCGCGGCCTCGGTCGCGTGCGCCTGCAGCCGGTCCTGCCGGACCCTCTCGGCGTTGGTGAACTCCGTCTGCACGGGCTGGATGCGCGCCGCGCCAAGCTCGACCGCCTTTTCCACCACGAAATCCGTCCGCGCCTTCTTGAGCGGCGCGAAGAGAAGCCAGAGATCCGGCGGCGAGTCCTGCGGCCTGACGAGTTCGACGCAGCGCAAGAGCCCCTTGCGTTTCCCAGCCTCCTCCACCTCGGCGAGCCACTCCCCGTCCCGCCCGTTGAACACGAGGACCCGCGCACCGACGCCAAGCCGCATCACCCCGAAAAGGTAATGCGCCTGCGCCTCCGCCAGAGGAAGCGATTGCCCAGCCCCGAGCGGCTGGTCTAGATGAAGCCTGATCTTCGCGTCCGACATGAGGCCGAACCTATGACCGGAACCCCGGGAACGCCAGAGCCAGAAGGCCGTGTCGCCGACGCCGTCAAAGGCAACTGGGTCGACCACATCGCCCCTGCGCCCACGCGGCCCTACCTGCGCCTTTCGCGGGCCGACCGTCCGATCGGAACCTGGCTTCTGCTCCTGCCCTGCTGGTGGGGCGTGGCGCTTGCCGCCTCGATCGACGGGAATCGGCTCTGGGACCTGTGGATAGCGCTCGGCTGCGCGATCGGGGCGTTCCTGATGCGTGGCGCGGGCTGCACCTGGAACGACATCACCGACCGCGAGTTCGACGCAAAGGTGGCGCGCACCCGGTCCCGCCCAATTCCCTCGGGTCAGGTCAGCGTGCGTCAGGCCGTGATCTGGATGGCCATTCAGGCCGCGGTCGCTGCCATGATCCTCTTCACGCTCAACTGGACGACCATCGCGCTCGGCGTCGCCTCGCTGGGCCTCGTCGCGATCTACCCTTTCGCGAAGCGGTTTACCTGGTGGCCCCAGGTCTTCCTCGGCCTCGCCTTCAACTGGGGCGCGCTTCTGGCCTTCGCGGCGCATTCCGGATCGGTCTCGCTGCCCGCAGTCCTTCTCTATCTTTCAGGGATCGCCTGGACGCTCTTCTACGACACTATCTATGCCCACCAGGACAAGGACGACGACGCGTTGATCGGCGTGAAGTCCACGGCCCGGCTGTTCGGGAAGGCGACGGGGAAGTGGCTCGCGTTCTTCCTTACCCTTTCGGTCCTGTTGATGGCTGCGGCGGTTCTCGTCGCGCTTCTGCCGCAGGACGAACCCGTGAAGCTCGCCGTGGCGCTGGCCGCGCCGTGGTTCTTCGGCTGGCATCTCCTGTGGCAGCTCCACCGCCTTGACACAGAAAACTCCGACACTTGCCTTAGGCTTTTCCGTGCCAATCGGGACACCGGTCTCATCGCTGCGCTGTTTCTTGCCGTCGCGGCGGCGCTTTGATTGAACCCGGCCTTCGGGATGCTTACAGATAGCGCGTTCTGGAACTGCCCGAAGGCCCGCACATGCGTCTGCCCGCGAACCTGATCGGCCTTGCCGCCTTCGTGACCGCCGCCTTCCTGTCGGTCCTGGCGGCAGTCTGGGCGGTCTCCGTCGTTGAATCCCGCACCACGGACAGCGTGAAGCGCGCCCTCGATGCCGGGGGCCTGACCTGGGCCAAGGTCGACACAGATGGTCTTCTCGTCCGTCTCTCCGGCACGGCGCCATCCGAGGCGCTGCACTTCCGTGCTCTGTCGGTGGCGGGCAGGATCGTCGACGACCAGCGCGTCGTGGACGAAATCCAGGTGCCCGACCCGACGGCGATCGCGGCGCCCGATTTCTCGGTGGAGATCCTCAGGAACGACGACGGCATTTCGGTCATCGGCCTGATCCCCGCCGAAACCGCGCGCGAGCCGCTGGTCGCATCGCTGACGAAACTCGCCGGGGAAGGCCGCGTCACGGACCTCATGGAAAGCGCCTCCCACCCGGTCAAGGAGGGCTGGAACGAGGCCCTCGCTTTCGGCTTGGAAGCGCTGAAGGTGCTCCCGCGCTCGAAAGTCTCGATTTCGGCCGAAAGGGTCGCCGTCACCGCGATCACCGACAGCGCGGCGGAAAAGGCGCGGACGGAGTCCCTCCTGGCGCGGAAGGCCCCCAAGGATATCCAGCTCGAACTGAACATCTCCGCGCCACGCCCGGTCATCACCCCCTTCACGCTACGCTTCCTTGTCGACGCCAATGGGGCCCGTTTCGACGCCTGCTCCGCCGATACGGAGCGGGCGCGCGACCTCATCCTCGCCGCCGCCGCGAAGGCCGGGGGCGAGGGCAAGTCGACCTGCACGATCGGGATGGGCGTTCCGACGCCCGAATGGTCCACGGCCGCCGTCATGGCGATCGAGGCGATGGCCGAACTCGGCGCGGGCTCCGTCACCTTCTCGGATGCCGACATATCGCTGATCGCCGCAGACACCGTCAGCCAGGCCGACTTCGACAAGGTCGTGGGCGAGATGGAATCGAACCTGCCCGAGGTGTTTTCGCTGCACGCCGTCCTCACGCCCAAGGCGGAAGGTTCGACGGGCGGCCTGCCGCAGTTCACCGCCACGCTGTCGACCGAAGGCAGGGTCCAGCTCAGGGGCCGGCTTACCGACGACCGCAGCCGTGATGCGGTCGAAAGCTTCGCCCGTGCGCGCTTCGGCAATGACGCCGTCTATGCCGGCACGCGGCTCGACCCCGAACTTCCGAAGGGCTGGCCGGTTCGGGCGCTCGCCGCGCTAGAGGCGCTCGGCGAACTGGCCAGCGGAACCGCGATCGTCGAACCCGACCTCGTGCGGATCGAAGGCATCACCGGCAGCACCAGCGCCTCGGACACGATCTCCCGCATCCTTGCCGCCCGTCTTGGAGAGACGGCGCAGTTCGAGATCAATGTCCGCTACGATCCCAAGCTCGATCCGCTTCTGGGCCTGCCCACGGCGGAAGAGTGCGTGGCCGAGATCAACGCCTTCCTCAACACCGCCAAGATCAGCTTCGAGCCCGGCTCGGCGAAGATCACCGCCGACGGCGCCAGCACGCTCGACAAGATCGCGACTCGGATGAAGGACTGCTCGGACTTCCCGATGGAAGTTGCCGGCCATACCGACAGCCAGGGGCGGGAGGAGATGAACCTCGCCCTCAGCCAGGAGCGGGCCGAGGCGATCATCACCGCGCTGATGGAACGCCGCGTCCTTACCGGGAACCTCAAGGCAGTCGGCTACGGCGAGACCCGCCCGATCGCGGACAACGATACCGAGGAAGGTCGCGAAGCCAACCGCCGGATCGAGTTCAGCCTGCTCACCGAGGAAGGCAAGGCCGCTGCGGAGACGACAGATGCGGTGGCACCGGACGGCGCTGGGGACGTAGAGGCAACCGGGGCTGCCGAGGACGAGACAGCGGCCACCGCGGCGGGGAACGAGGAAACCGGAGACGAAGAACCGGTGGCCGTCGTGGTTCAGGAAGCCGGAGAAGACACGCCCACCCCGCGCCCGCGCCCCTCGGACCTCGTTCCGGCAGACGCCGGGGACGGAGGGGACATCACCGACGAAGGCTCCGGTGACGGCGATCCGAACGCGCCGCCGGAAGGCGAAGAAGGTTCGGGCGACTGAGGCGGCGAAAGACAAGAGGGGACAGGCCATGAACAGAACAGAATTCATCGTCGCGACGGCGATCATCCTCTTCGTCGCCTTCAGCCTCGGGTGGTTCGCCTCGTGGCTATTCCACCGCCTTACCCGCGTCACCCAGGCCGAAATCGGCGAACTGGACCAGATGGCGCAGTCGCTTCACGAGGCCGAAGAGACCCGCGACCGGGCCATCGCCTACCTTGAGCAGCGCGAGACCGAGCTGACCAACCAGTTGCAGCAGTCGGAGGCGGAATTGCGCGCCGCCATGGACGGGCTGCGCGACGCACGGCGCGAGGCCGAGGAACTTCGTGCCTATGTGGAAAAGATGAACGCGGGCTGAAGGTCGCCCTTTCGGGGTCTCACCAGCGCTTCAGCGCCGCCTCGTCCTCGTCCTTCGCAGCGACCCATTCGGCGCCGTCGGGGCCGAATTCCTTCTTCCAGAAGGGCGCGCGCGATTTCAGGTAGTCCATCAGGAACTCCGCCGCGGCGAATGCGTCGGCACGGTGACGCGCCGCCGCGGCGACCATCATGATGGTCTCGCCGGGCCGCATGTCTCCGTATCGGTGGATGACCAGAACGTCCGCGAGGTTCCAGCGCCTGGCAGCCTCCTCCGCGATGTCGGAGATCGCCTTCTGGGTCATGCCCGGATAGTGCTCGATCTCCATGCGCGAAAGCCGCCCGCCGTCGTCGCGGACGATGCCCTGAAAGGTCACCACAGCGCCCACGTCCTTGCGGCCGCGCCCGAACTCCGCCGTTTCGGCAGCGAAGTCGAAGGGCTCGGACTGGACGAGGATGCGCATCTTCATCCCCCAGTCATCGGCGGGAAGAACGCGACCTCACGCACGCCTTCGAGAGAAGCGTCGAAATCGGCGAGCTCCTGGTCAAGCGCCACCCTCAGCGCAGAAACATCGGCGAAGGCGGCCTCGTAGCGCTCTTCCCGCGCCCTGAGCTCGGCAACGAGTTCCGAAACCGTCCGCGCGGAGGTCTCCACCCGTTCCTTCGGGAGTCCGATGCGCTCGCGCACCCAGGCGAAATAAAGAACGTCGATCATTGCTGCTTGTCCTGAAGATAGGGCAGCGACTTCCGGAAATAGTCCCAGCCGGTCATGATCGTCAGCACCGCCGCGATCCAGATCAGCACGAGGCCCACGTCCCCCGCAAGCGACGCGCAGTCGCGTTTGCCGCAAGCGCGGACCGGGTCGGCAAGACCGGCCGTGACCGCATCCGCATACTCCTGCGTCGTCATCCCCTGCATGGCGACGCCATTGAGGTATTCGAGCCCCGTTCCCAGGAAAAGGGTCGCGATCGCCACCATCTGCGCCGTGGTCTTCCACTTCGCAAGCTTCGTGACCTTCAGAAGCTTCGCGCTCGCACCAAGGTATTCCCTCAGGCCCGAAACGAAGACCTCACGGAACAGGATCACGGTCGCTGGCAGGATCAGCCAGGGGTTCATCCCGGAATAGCCGGTGAGGACGAGCAGCGCGATCACCACCATCGCCTTGTCCGCGATCGGGTCGAGCATCGCGCCGAATCTCGATTCCTGCTTCCAGAGCCGCGCGAGGTAGCCATCGAACCAGTCGGTGACAGCCGCCCCGATGAAGAGCGCCAACGCGAACCAGTCCGCCCAAGGGCGGTGGAAATACAGGAACATGACCGGCACGCCGGGCGCGGCGAGCAGGCGCAGGACCGTCAGCGCGTTTGGGATCGTCCATTTCATCGGTGAAATCGATAGCGCATTCGAGTTGCAGGGGGAAGCGGGAACGCTTCGTCGCCCCGACATGGCGACTGCCGCACACCAAATGCGCGACGCGCACCCAAGCCGCTGATGGAATGAGGAAAAACGAAGGATCGCCGCACGTCATGTCTCCTCACGCGTGTTCACGGTTCCGCGTTGGCAAGGCCCTGAAGTTGCCCGAATGCGCCACCCGATCTATCCTGAACCATGACCTGCGGTTCCCTTTCACGTCCCGCCTACAGCCGTGCCGAACGGATCTCCGACGCAGTGGTTCATGTCGCAGGGCTCGCAGCCGTTGCCGCAGCGGTGCCAGTTCTGATCGTCCTGACGGCTCGGGTTCGGGGAGATGCCGCGTCGGTTGCGGGGATCTCGGTCTACGGCGCGACCTTCGCGCTTATGATCCTCTGCTCGGCGCTCTACAACATGATCGGCCATCCGCGCTGGTCGGCGATCCTGAAGCGGCTCGATCATTCCGCCATCTACCTGAAGATCGCAGGCACCTACACGCCGTTCATGGTGCTTTCCGGTCACGGCGTCGCGCTGACCGCCGGGCTGTGGGGGGCCGCGCTGACCGGGCTGTTCCTGAAGATGATCTCGCCCGAGCGATTCCGCTGGGCCGCGCTCGCGCTCTACCTCTCGATGGGTTGGGCCGGGATCGTCGTCGGCGGGCCGCTGATCGAAGCGTTGGCCATGCCGGTCGTTGTCCTGATGCTTGTGGGTGGGATCCTCTATACCGTCGGCGTGGCGTTCTTCCTGTGGCAAAGGCTCCCCTTCCACAACACGATCTGGCACGTCTTCGTCCTTGCGGCGAGCCTCGTGTTCTACGCGGCCGTGACGGTGCAGGTCGTCACGGGGGAACCCCCGGTCGCGGCCTAGCGCCCGGCCGCCGTCCCGGGAAGGATCCTGACGCAAATCGGAGGCCGTTTCCCACGATGCCCTCGGACCTGTGCTATCCTTGCCGGGAGGAAAGGGGGGCAGATGAAGATTTCAGTCGTTCAGCAAGCGCCGGTATACCTCGATCTCGCGGGCTCTCTGGAAAGGGCAGTCGCACTGATCGGTGAAGCCGCCGCCCTTGGATGTGAACTGGTCGTTTTCCCGGAGGCATGGATTCCGGGTTATCCGACCTTCGTCTGGCGGCTGCCCCCCGGATCGGGGATGCGGAAGACCGACGAACTGTTCGCGCTGTCGCAAGCGAACTCCGTCGACCTCGGCCAGGACGGCCTCGCCCCGATCCGGGAGGCCGCGCGGGATCATGGCGTCGTGGTGGTCATGGGCTACCAGGAGGTGGACGGCGCCATCAGCGGCAGCACGATCTTCAACAGCTGCGCCATCATCGACGCCGACGGACGCATGGCAAACAACCACCGCAAGCTCATGCCCACGAACCCGGAGCGGATGATCTGGGGGTTCGGCGACGGGTCCGGGCTGAATGTCGTCGAGACGGCCGTGGGCAGGATCGGGACGCTGATCTGCTGGGAAAACTACATGCCGCTGGCGCGCTACGCGCTTTATGCACAGAACATCGACATATACGTCGCGCCGACATGGGACAGCGGGGAAACGTGGCTGGCCACGATGCAGCACATCGCGCGGGAAGGTGGCTGCTGGGTGATTGGCTGCGCGACCTCGCTTGAGGCGTCCGACATTCCCGAGGGCGTTCCCTACCGCGAGGAACTCTTTCCCGATCCCAAGGAATGGGTGAACCCGGGGGACGCGGTCATCTACAAGCCGTTCGGCGGATTGGCCGCCGGCCCGATGCGGAAGGAAAAGGGCATGCTCGTCGCCGATATCGAGGCGTCGGCGGCCCGCGCCTCACGGCGGAAGTTCGATGTGGCCGGCCATTACGCGCGCCCGGACGTCTTCACGCTCCACGTTGACCGCAGGAAGCAGCGTCCGATCGCGTTCGACTAGCCCCCGGCGTGGAAGAAGTCGTAGACCGACTGGGCAATCGTCTCTGAGATGCCTTCAACGGCCTTGAGGTCCTCGACCCCCGCCCGGCTTACCGCCTTGGCGCTGCCGAAGTGCTGGAGAAGCGCGCGTTTCCGCGCCGCTCCGATCCCGGGGACCTCGTCGAGAGGTGTCGCGCCCACGGCCTTCGCCCGCTTCGCCCTGTGCGCGCCGATAGCCCAGCGGTGAGCCTCGTCCCGCAGTCGCTGGATGAAGTAGAGGACGGGGTCGTTGTGGCGCAGCGCGAAGGGCGCTTCTCCCGGCCGGTGGAACTCCTCCTTCCCCGCATCCCGGTCTATGCCCTTGGCGACGCCGACGATCGGCACGTCCTCGACGCCGAGTTCGGCGAGAATCCCGGCAACAGCCGATACCTGCCCTGCGCCCCCGTCGATCAGCAGAAGATCGGGCCATGCGGGCGTATGCCGGTCGGGGTCCTCCTTGAGCAGTCGCTGGAAGCGCCGCGTCAGCACCTCGCGCATCATTCCGAAGTCATCGCCAGGGGTCAGGTCTTCGCCGCGGATGTTGAACTTCCGGTACTGGCTTTTCTCGAACCCCTCGGGACCGGCGACGATCATGCCGCCCACCGCGTTCGCGCCCTGGATGTGAGAGTTGTCGTAGACCTCGATCCGGCGTGGCGGCGCGTCGAGGCCGAAGGCATCGGCCAGTCCGTTCAGGAGCTTCGCCTGCGTCGCGCTTTCGCTCATCTTCCGGGCAAGGCTTTCGCGCGCGTTCCTCGCCGCGTTCGCGACGAGTTCCGCCTTTTCACCGCGCAGGGGCACGGCGAGTTCGACCTTCCGCCCGGCGCGGTCCGAAAGGAGACCGGTCATGAGGTCCGCATCCTCGATCGGGTGCGACAGGAGGATCAGCCGTGGCGGTTCCTTGTCGTCGTAGAACTGGCCGAGGAAGGCCTCCAGCACCTCGGCCTCCTCCGCGCCGGAGCCGGTCTTGGGATAATAGTCACGGTTGCCCCAGTTCTGGTTCGCCCGGATGAAGAAGACCTGAACGCAGGCCTGCCCTCCTTCCATGTGGAGCGCGACCACATCCGCCTCGGCCACGCCGCGCGGGTTGATTCCCTGGACCTCCTGCACCTGCGTCAGCGCCCGGATACGGTCGCGGAGCGCCGCCGCGCGCTCGAATTCCATCGCTTCGGAGGCCGCCTGCATCTCGGCGGCAAGGCGCGACTGCACCTTGGTCGAACGGCCTTCCAGGAACCTCTCCGCGTCCGACACGAGCGCGGCGTAATCCTCTTCGGAGATCAGCCCCACACAGGGGCCGGCACAGCGCTTGATCTGGTAGAGGAGGCAGGGGCGCGTCCGGCTTTCGAACATCGCGTCCGAGCAGTTCCTCAGAAGAAACACCTTCTGAAGCTGGTTCAGCGTCCGGTTCACGGCGCCCGCGCTGGCGAAGGGGCCGTAATAGTCGCCCTTCTCGCGCTTCGCGCCCCGGTGCTTCTTGATCTGCGGGAACCGGTGCTCCCGCGAGACGAGAATGTTCGGGAAACTCTTGTCGTCCCTGAGAAGCACGTTGTAGCGCGGCTTCAGCTGCTTGATGAGGTTCTGCTCGAGAAGCAGCGCCTCCGTCTCTGTCCGCGTCGTCAGGAACATCATCGACGCGGTCTCGCCGATCATCCGCGCAATCCGGGCCGAGTGGCCGGAGGGACGAGCGTAGTTCGACACCCGCGCCTTCAGGTTGCGCGCCTTGCCGACGTACAGAACCTCGTTCGATGCGTTCAGCATCCGGTAGACGCCGGGCGACCCGTCGAGGCCGCGCAGATAGGACTGAATCAGGGCGTGCCCTGTCAGTTGTTCGCCCGTCTTTTCCGCGTTGCCGTCGTGCATTCCTAGGCCGCCGATGATTCCCCGCCGGGCTGCAATCTTACAGGGGGCGAAGCAAGTGAAAACCTGTCCACGGAATCTGTGGACAACTCTGTTGGAAACAATTGGGGGTTCCGGATTTTCCTTTGTTTTTAGCCGCTTTCCTTGGTTTGCCTATTTTTTGTGCACAAGAATAATGGATTGATTTTAAACAATAAATCTTTTGCTCGAGGCAACGGACTGAAAGCATTGGGAGAATCGTAACGCTTTCGTTACACCCGAGCCGCCGGTGCACAAGTCAAGACCCGGGTCGAAAATTTTGTTCACTGGGCCGCCTATTCCACACCCAGGATATCGGGCGTCTGCCAGCCCAGATGCTGCCCCCCGTCGGTGCACAGAAGCTGACCCGTTACCCCCTTCGCATCGAGGAAATACCCAAGCGCCGCAGTGACATCCTCGGGGTTCGCGCCACGCTTCAGAATCGTTGCCGCACGCTGCCGCGCGAAGTGCTCTTCGCTCTGCCTGATCCCCTTGATCGTCGGCCCCGGGCCGATCGCATTGACCCGGATATCCGGGGCGAGCGCCTGCGCCGCCATGCGGGTGAATGCCCAGAGCGCGGCCTTGGCGATCGAGTAGGTCATGAACTCCGGCGTCGGCTTCAGCACCCGCTGGTCGACCATGTTGATCACCAGTCCGGAGGCGACGGGTTCGTTTCCGTCCGTGCCCGCCTTCGGCGCCTGGGCCGCGAACGCCTGGGTCAGCAGGAAGGGTGCGCGCAGGTTCGATCCGATATGCCGGTCCCAGCTTCGCTTCGTCGCGCTCGCGAGATTGTCGTATTCGAAGATCGAGGCGTTGTTGATCAGGACCGTGAGCGGCCCGCCCAGCGCATCCACCGCGCGGGGAACCAGGGCCTCGGTCGCAGCTTCGTCCAGCAGGTCCGCCTGGAGCGCAGCCGCCCGGACGCCCATCGCGGCAGCCTCCTCCGCGACCGCATGTGCGTCGTCGGCGGAAGTCGAATAATGCACGGCGACGTCGTATCCACGGCCTGCGAGGTAGAGCGCCATGGCTCGCCCAAGCCTGCGTCCTGCACCCGTCACCAAAGCCTTGCCCGCCATCGCCGTCTCCTATCCCAAGAGCATGACAACATAGGCGCCGTATGCGCCGGTCAAGCCAAGCCCCCAGCGCCGTCCAATCCGCCATCCGTGAAAAACGAAGGGAGCAAGCAGCAAGGCCGCGGCCAGCATCACCCAAAGGTCGCGCGAGGTCATCTCGGCGCCCACCGGGATCGGCCCAACCAGGCCGGCGACGCCGATGATCCCCAGAAGGTTGAACATGTTCGAGCCGATCACGTTGCCGAGCGCGACGTCGGCGCGCCCTTTCCAGGCCGCCATGACCGAAGTCGCGAGTTCCGGCGCAGAGGTGCCGATGGCGACCAGCGTCAGGCCGATTACCGTCTCGCTGATCCCGGCCGCTCGCGCGATGCCGCTTGCGCCGTCGACCAGAAGATCGGCGCCAAGAGGAAGTCCGACGAGCCCGACCGCGATATAGCCCAGCGTTCGCCCCCAGTGCGCGGCCGGGTCCACCTGGTCGAGGGTTTCGTCCAGCGTCACCCTCGCCGCCGCCCGCTCTCTCAGCGCCCCACGGATCGCGTCGCCGAGCATCAGGGCAAGCCCCGCGAGAAGCGCCAGCGCATGCGGCCAGCGGATCGGGCCCGAGAAACACAGGATCATGAACAGAGCTGTCGCGGCCAGCATCGTGAGGAAGCTCTTCCGCGTGTCGTAGTCCCTGGTGATGATCGGTGCGATCAGCGCGGGCAGGCCGAGGACCAGAAGCACGTTCGCGATGTTCGAGCCGACGACATTGCCCAGCGCGATCCCCGGCGCGCCTTCGATGACGGCGAAGACCGAGATGAGCAGTTCCGGCGCCGAGGTGCCGAAGGCGACGACGGTCAGGCTCACGATCAAGGCCGGGATGCCGAGCTTCAGGCTGAGGTTCACCGCTCCGCGGACGAGCACGTCCCCCGCCGCGACGAGGATCGCGAGGCCGGCGAGGGCCCAGACGAAGTCCATCGCCAAGGTCTCAGCCCTTTTTCGTCCGGCAAGGGCAGGGCCCCTTGCCTATCAGGGGCCGTCCGCACTTCGGACAGTTTCTTGATGCGCTCTTCCGCTTCGGGAACCGCAGCCGCCCGAAGATCGCGAGGACCGCGAGCGCCACGAGCATCAGAGTGATGCCCTTCACCATGTCAGAGCCCGAAGCGCGACCAAAGCGCGCGCTCCTCTATCGCTTCGGTAGCGCCGTTCAGCGCCTCAGCGCCGAACCGCCGCCAGAACGGCTTCCGCGCGGTGTAAGGGACGAGTTCGACCTTGTCGCCATAGAGTTCCTTCAGCTTCGGCACCATGTGCGCCACGCCGTCGGCGAGCCCAAGGGTAACGGCCTCTGCCCCGACCCAGACCGACCCGTCGAACAGCTCCACATCCTTCGATAGCTTCGCGCCGCGGCGGGCCTTCACCTGCTGGATGAACGCCTCATGGATCGGTTCCTGCAGGGCCTTCAGCCGCTTCACGTCCGCGGGCCTTTCGGGCTGGAACGGATCGAGGAAGCTCTTCGACTTGCCCGCGGTGTGCACCCGCCTTTCGATCCCGTGCCGCGCGAGGAACTCCGGGAACCCGAAAGACGAAGAGATCACCCCCACCGAGCCGAGGACGGAGGACACGTCGACCCAGATGTCGTCCGCCGCGGTGGCCAGCCAGTAGCCACCGGAAGCCGCGACGTCCTCGACGAAGGCATGAACCGGAAGCTCCTTCTCCTCCGCCAGACGCCGGATCCGCGCCGCGATCAGCGAGGATTGCGCAGGCGATCCGCCGGGGGAATTCACCGCCAGCGCCACGGCCGCGGGCTTGCCGCGGCTGAAGGCGCGCTCGATCAGGGGTGCAAGCCCCGCATCGTTCATGCCGCCCATGCGCCCACCTGCCGCGATCATGCCCTGAAGGCGAATGACCGCGACGCGCGGCTCGGCTTTTCGGAATGGAAGGAACCGTTTCATGGCTCGGATGTAGTCCGCCCGGGGCCGGGGAACAAGCGGCATGCCCGACACTTCCGCGCTTGACTGACCCGGGATCTCACCTGCGCGGTTGACGCGGCATCGTCTGGCGAAGAAACCTTTCGGGGCTTCCGGCCGGAAGCGCCAGCGGAGGAAAGACGATGAAGGACCTGCCGACGTTCCCAGATCTCAAGGACGCCTCCGTCTTCATCACGGGCGGCGGCTCGGGCATCGGCGCGGGCCTGACCGAGGGCTTTCTCCGGCAGGGCGCGCGTGTCGCCTTCGTTCAACGCTCGGACGCGACCGACTTTTGCGAGAGGATGTTCGAGGCAACAGGCAGCCGCCCGCTCTACATCCCTTGCGACATCACCGATACGCCCGCTCTCCGCGCCGTCATCGCGCGCGCGGCCGAAGCACACGGGCCGATCACCGTTCTCGTCAACAACGCCGCGAACGACGAACGGCACAAGACGCTCGACGTGACCGAGGAGTATTGGGACTGGGACCTCTCGATAAACCTCAAGCCCTACTTCTTCGCCGCGCAGGCGGTGATCCCCGGCATGCAGAAGGCCGGCGGCGGGTCGATCATCAACTTCTCGTCGATCAGCTACATGATGGGGGGCGCGGGCTACCCGATCTACACGACCGCGAATTCCGGCATCAACGGGATGACTCGGTCGCTCGCCCGGGAATTCGGCCCGGATCGGGTCCGCGTCAACGCGGTTGCGCCAGGGTGGGTGCTGACCGAAAGGCAGAAGCAGAAATGGGTGACGCCCGAAGGCTTGGCCGCCCATGTCGACCGGCAATGCCTCAAGGATACGCTCCTGCCCGAGGACATCGTGGGCGGCGTCCTGTTCCTCGCGTCGAACGCCAGCCGGATGATGACCGGACAGGCGCTGGTGATCGACGGCGGCGTGGCGGTGACGGGATGACCCGGGCAGACTGGATAGCCGCCGACTGGGGCACGACGAACCTGCGCCTTTGGGCCATGTCGGCCGAAGGCCGGGTGTTGCACGAGGCGCAATCCGACGACGGCATGGGACGGCTCAAGCGCGAGGAGTTCGAGCCGGCGCTTCTGCGCCTTGCCGGAGACTGGCTCGCGCCGGATCGGGTGACGCAGGTCTTCGCTTGCGGGATGGTCGGCGCGCGGCAGGGCTGGGTCGAGGCCCCGTATCGCTCCGTTCCCTGCGCACCGACGACGCCGGGTGGATTCGTCGAGGCCCCAACGCATGATCCACGCGTCAGGGTCCACATCCTTCCCGGTCTCAGCCAGTCCTCCCCCGCCGACGTGATGCGCGGCGAAGAGACCCAGATCGCCGGCCTGCTCGCGAACGAACCCGGCTTCGACGGCGTTATCTGCCTGCCCGGCACGCATTCCAAGTGGGTCCGCGTCTCGGCAGGCGAGGTCGTGAGCTTTCAGACCTTCATGACCGGAGAACTTTTCGCGCTGCTTTCCACGCAATCCGTTCTGCGCCACGGCATCGCCGGCGACGGCTGGGACGAAGGCGCTTTCCTCGACGCGCTCTCCGACACCATCTCCCGCCCCGAACGGATGGCCGCGAAGCTCTTTTCGCTTCGCGCCGAGGGGCTGCTTCACGGCCTTTCCCCCGAAACCGCCCGTGCGCGTCTCTCCGGCCTCCTCATCGGCGCGGAACTGTCCGGCGCAAAGCCCTACTGGCTCGGGCAGGAGATCGCGATCATCGGGGCTGAGGCGGTCTCGGCCGCTTACGGCGCCGCGCTCAGAGCCCAGGGCGCCGCGCCGCGCCTCGTCCCGGCCGGCAGGTTGACGCTGACCGGACTCGTCACTGCCCACGCTGCCAAGAGGAGTCAGACATGAGCCGCAACCTCATCGCCATCCTGCGCGGCCTGACGCCGCCCGAGGCTCCGTCCATCGCGAAGGCGCTGATCGACGCCGGGATCACGAGGATCGAGGTTCCGCTGAACTCGCCCGATCCGTTTTCGTCGATCGCAAGGATCGCGGCCGAATTCGGTGAGGCCGCGCTGATCGGGGCGGGAACAGTCCTGAATGTTCAGGAAGTTCAGGAAGTTGCGAAATCGGGTGGGAAGCTCGTGGTTTCCCCGAATTGCGATCCGGAGGTGATCGCTGCCACGAAGGAACTCGGCATGCAGAGTTTTCCGGGCGTCCTGACGCCCACGGAATGCTTCGCCGCGCTGAAGGCGGGCGCGGACGGGTTGAAGATATTTCCCTCTTTCCTCATGGGCTACGAGGGGCTGAATGCGGTGCGCGCCGTCCTTCCCCCCGGAACCCGGATCTATGCCGTCGGCGGCGCGGGTCCCGAGAACTTCGCCGACTGGAGGAAGGCAGGCGCCGACGGCTTCGGGATCGGAACCGCGCTCTACAAGCCCGGTTTGTCCGTCGAAGAGGTCGCCGACCGGGCGCAGCGCATCGTGCAGGCCTACGACGCAGCCTTCGGCTGAGGCCGCTCTGCCGCGCCAATTTCACCCCTTCCCAACCGCCGAAACTTCGCGGAGAAACGGGTACCCACTGGAGCCTCCCGATGCCCCGCCAGACCGACCGCATCGCCGGCGTCCCGAAGAGCCGGCTCCAAGACCTCGCCACGCGCGAGGCGAAACGCTTCGCCCGCGCGCGACCCGAAACCCGGGCTGCGCTGGAACTGGGCGCGGGCGCCTTCCTCGATTCCGTGCCCATGCACTGGATGAAGGACTGGCCGATGCCCTTCCCCTTGCTCGTGAGGGAAGCGAAGGGCGCCCGGCTCACCGACATCGACGGCTTCGGGATCGATGATTTCTGCCTCGGCGATACGGGTTCCATGTTCGGCCATTCGCCGAAGCCCGTGGCGAAGGCGATCCGGAAGCAGGCGCGCATCGGCCTGACCTACATGCTGCCCACCGAGGCGGCGCTGGAGGCAGGCGCGCTCCTCACCAAACGCTTCGGCGATTTCCGTTGGCAGATCGCGACGACCGCGACCGACGCGAACCGCTTCGCTCTGCGTGTCGCGCGGGCGGTGACCGGGCGCCCGAAGGTTCTGGTCTTCAACGGCTGTTACCACGGCACCGTCGATGACACGATGGTGGCGCTGAAGGACGGCAAGACCATTCCCCGCCCCGGCCTGGTCGGCCAGGTTGCGGACCTCACGAGGACTGCGGTCGCCGCCGAGTTCAATGACCTCGCCTCCGTCGAGGAGGCGCTCAGATCGGGCGAGGTCGCCGCGATCCTGACCGAACCGGTGATGACCAATTCCTGCATGGTCCTTCCCGAACCCGGTTTCCACGACGGCCTCAGAGAACTCGCCACCCGATACGGCGCGCTCCTGATCATCGACGAGACCCACACGATCTCCTCGGGGCTCGGCGGCTACACGCGCGTCCACGGGCTTTCACCCGACATCTTCGTCGTCGGGAAATGCGTGGCGGGGGGCATGCCCACGGCCGTCTGGGGCCTTTCGCCCAAGCTGGCCGAGGCGTTCGCCAGCTACGACGCGGCCCGCGCGCCCGGCCATTCCGGCATGGGCACCACGCTTTCCGCGAACCCGATGCAGTTCGCCTGCCTCACGGCCACGCTTTCCGAGGTGATGACCAGAGAAGCCTACGCCCGCATGGAGAAGGGTGCGGCACGCCTGGAAAAGGGCCTCGCCGCCGTGATCGCGAAGCACAAGGCCCCGTGGCACGTCGTCCGCGTCGGTGCGCGAGTGGAGTTCATCTGCGCCCCCGGTCCACTGAAGAACGGGTCCGAAGCCGCCCAAGCTCACCAACCGGAGGTGGAGGCCGCGATCCATACCGCGCTCCTGAACCGCGGTTGCCTCATTGCCCCCTTCCACAACATGATGCTCGTCAGCCCCGCGACGAAGAAACGGCAGATCGACCGCCTCATCGCCGCCTTCGACGAAATCCTGACCGAGCTCTTTGCCTGAGACTGACATGACCCAGCAGAAAAGCCCCTCGGGCTCCACCCTCGCCGAGGCCGAAGCCTTCCTTGCCGAACACCCCGAGATCGAGGCCATCGACATCGTGCTGCACGACGCCAACGGCATCGGGCGCGGCAAGATCATCCGCAGGCACGAGCTGCTCGGCTTCTTTTCGTCCGGCCGTCACCTGCCGATCTCGATCCTCGGGCTCGACATCTGCGGTGAGGACGTTCACGAAACCGGGCTCATCTGGGACCAGGGTGACGGCGACCTGCGCGCCTGGCCGATCCCCGGCACGCTGAAGCCCCTGCACAACACCACGCCACCGCGCGGCGAGGCGTTCATGTCGCTCTACACGCTCGACGGGCGGCCGATGACGTCGGACCCGCGCCATGCGCTTCAGCGGCAGGTGGACACGCTCGCGGCGAAGGGGCTTCATCCCGCCGGAGCTTTCGAGCTGGAATTCTTCCTTCTGGCGAACGAGCGCGGCCCTGACGGCAAGGCGCGGCCCGCCGCCGACGTACTCGACGGGCGCAAGAGCCACAAGACCGAGGTCTATTCCGTGGATCACCTCCACGGCATGATGCCCCTCTTCTCCGACATCTACGCCGGAGCGGCCAAGGCAGGCATCCGGGCGGAAACCGTCATTTCCGAATACGCGCCGGGGCAATACGAACTCACGCTCCATTACCGCGAGGACGTGATGCAGGCCGCCGACGACCTGATGCGGCTGAAGCGCATCGTCCGGGCGCAGGCCCGCGCCCACGGCGTCACCGCATGCTTCATGGCGAAGCCGATCGAGCAATACGCGGGCTCCGGGATGCATTTCCACGTCTCGCTCATGGATGGCGAGGGCCGGAACGTCTTCACCGAGCAGAAGTCCGGCGAATGGCCCGAAACGCTCCTTCACGCCCTCGGCGGTCTCAGGGAGACGATGGCGGAATCGATGCTGGTTTTCGCCCCTCATGCGAATTCCTGGCGCCGCTTCGCGAACCAGAGCTACGCGCCCGTCTCCGCAAGCTGGGGCGTCAACAACCGCTCCGTCGCGCTCCGCATCCCGGAAGGCGACCCGCGCGCGCGGCGCATCGAACACCGGCCCTCCGGCGTGGACGCGAACCCCTACCTCGTCGCGGCGACGGTGCTCGCGGGCATCGCGCACGGCCTTGAGAAGGGCATCGACCCCGGCCCCGAAACCACGGGCAACGCCTATGCCGAGGGTGGCTCGGACATACCGCGCGACTGGAACGCCGCGATCCGGGCCGCGAGGGACTCCGCCTTCCTGAAGGAAGCGCTCGGCGAGGACATGCACCGCACCTTCACCGCCGTGAAGGAGGCCGAATACGCCCGCGTCGCCCGCACGATCTCGGACGTGGATTTCGACCTTTACCTGCACACGGTCTGATCAGCCGATCAGCTCTGCCGAGGCGCGCGCCAAGATGGGTGCGCGCCGCGCGGCCTCCCGGGCAAGGCGGGCGATGCGTTCGGGGTCGGGGTGACGATCCGCCGCGCGCCCGATCCGCGCCCAGACCGCAGCGAGCATCGCCTCCGCCGTCAGCTTCGCGAAGTCATGGGCGATAGGGCCCGGGTCCTTCGCCGCCAGCACGCGGTCCCGAGCAGCGAGCCAGAGGTCGCGACAGTGGGCGACGGACTCCGCATTGCCCTTCGCCGCTTCGCGGCCGAGGAAGCCGGCGAAGGCGTCGCCGCACCGCCCGCCATCATGGCGCAGCATCCGCCCGGCAAGCGTTCCCGCGTGGATTCCATTCGCCCCCTCGTAGATCGCCGTGATCCGTGCATCGCGATAGGTCTGTTCCAGCCTGTATTCGCTGAGATAACCGTAGCCACCGAGCACCTGCATCCCCATTTCCGCGGCGCGGATTCCCGCCTCGGCCCCGATCAGCTTGGCAAGTGGCGTCAGGAGGTCCGCGAGCGCCGACTCCCCCGCTTCGACCTCCACGAGCGCGACATGCGCGACGCCCCGCGCGCCCAGCGCTAGGCTGTCGATCTCGTCGAGCATCCGGCGCACGTCTCCATGCCGGTCGATCGTCACCTCGGCACCGTCCGGTCCCCGCCCCTGCACGCGCTCGGCGGCATAGGTCCGCCCGACGTTGCAGGCCCGGGCGGCATGGGCGACGCCCTGCAAGGCCACGTCGAGGCGGGCATGGTTCATCATCGTGAACATGGCCATGAGCCCCGCGCCCGGCTCCCCGACGATCTCCGCATCGGCCCCCTCGAAGGTCAGGCCGCAGGTGGGGGAAGCATGAAGCCCCATCTTCTCCTCGATCCGGGTCACGGTGACCGCGTTCCGGGTTCCGTCCGTCCGATGCGACGGGCAGAGGAAGAGCGAAAGCCCCCGCGTTCCCTCGCCTCCGGTGCGGGCGAGGACGAGATGCAGGATGCCTTCGCTCATGTCCTGGTCGCCGCCGGAGATGAATATCTTCTCACCCGTGATGCGCCAGACCTCTCCGGACCGCTCCGCCCGGCAGCGGATGCGCGACAGGTCGGACCCCGCGCCGGGTTCGGTCAGGCACATGGTCGAAAGCCACTCCCCCGAAACGAGTTGCGGGATCACCTTGGCCTGCTGCTCCGGTGTGCCGAAATTCAGGAGCGTCCGGATCGCCCCCGGCACGAGGCCCGTCACCATCTGGAGCGAGTGGCAGGCGCCCGAGAATATCTCCGACGTCACGGCCAGCATCGCCGCGCCCATCCCCTGCCCGCCGAAATCCGCCGGGGCCGTCAGCCCGGGCCAACCCTGTTCCGCGTAGTGGCGGTAGACCTCCGCGAAGCCCGTGGGCATCCGCACCCGGCCGTTTTCGAGACGGCACCCTTCCCTGTCGCCAACCGCGTCCAGGGGCGCGATCTCGGCTTCGGCGAAGGAGGCGAAGTGAGCCCCCATTTCGCGCGCGAGGTCCGCGTCCCAGCCGGGTATCCGCCCGGCTTCCGCGACATCGTTCAGGGTGAAGTGGATGTCTTCCAGTGGCGCGCGGAACGGGATCATGTCACGACAGCCCCAGAAGCCGCGCGGCGTTGTCCTTCAGGATACCCGGCCGCACTTCGTCCCGAATGGCGATCTTCTCGAAATCGGCGAGCCAGCGTTCCGGGGTGATCATCGGCCAGTCGGAACCGAAGAGGACCTTCTTCTTCAGGATCGAGTTGCAGTATTTCACGAGGATCTCGGGGAAGTATTTCGGGCTCCAGCCCGACAGGTCGATGTAGACGTTCGGCTTGTGCTGCGCGACGGCCAGCGCTTCCTCCTGCCAGGGGAAGGAGGGGTGGGCGAGGATTATCTTCATGTCGGGGAAATCCACGGCGACGTCGTCGATGTACATCGGATTCGAGAACTTGAGCCGCATCCCGTTGCCGCCCCGCATCCCCGAACCCACCCCGGTCTGGCCAGTGTGGAAAAGCGCAATCGCGCCCGCCTCCGCGATCGCTTCGTAAAGGGGATAGGCCAGCCGGTCGTTCGGGAAGAAGCCCTGCATCGTCGGGTGAAACTTGAAGCCCTTGATCCCGAATTCCTCGATCAGCCGCCGCGCCTCTCGTGCACCCATCTTCCCCTTGTGCGGGTCGATCGACGCGAAGGGGATCAGCACATCCGAATTCTCGGCCGCGAGTGCCGCGACCTCCTCGTTGGCGTAGCGGCGGTAGCCCGTCTCCCTTTCGGCATCGACGGGAAAGATCACCGCCGCGATGTTCTGTTCCCGGTAATGCGCCGCCGTTTCCGGCACGGTGGGCGGATGGCTCCACGGCGCGCCGAAATACCTTGCCATCGTTGCCTGAAGATCGTCGTAGCCATCATCCGCATGGCAGCCGCAGGGCTCCTCGGCATGGGTGTGGATGTCAATCGCGCGAACCTTCGTGATGTCGACCATGCTCACCCTCGGATGGTTGTTGTCGCTGTATCGGAATGGCCAGCGGAAGTTCTCTAACCGGAAGAACCGCCGTCGGCGTCCTTCCCCTCGTCGGCCCGCCGGCGGACAAGCGCAAGTATCTCGGCAAAGCGCTTTCGATCCTCATCGGGCACGGCGCCGAATATCCGAGCCTCGTGCGCCTCGACCGCCCGGAGCGCGGCCCCGTTGAGCCTCTCCCCCTCCGGCGTCGCGCGGAGCGAATAGGACCGCCGGTCGGACGGCATCTGCTCCCGCCGGATCAATCCCTGGCGTTCCAGTTCGTCAACGATCTGGACGAGGTTCGACCGTTCCACCGACAGGGCCCGCGCGAGTTGCGATTGCCGCATCCCGGGGTTCCCCGCGATCAGCCTCAGCGCGGTGAATGTCACCATCCTGAGCCCGAACGGCTGCAGCGCCCGCGCCAGGTCCCCCAGCACCGCGCGGGAAGCGAGGCGGAGATGATAGCCCAGGAACCCGCGCAGCGCCGTGTCGGTCACGGCGTCCGGCATTCCCCGTTTGCGGCTCTCTTTGCTGCTCGCCATGGTGCTAGAAGCCTTTCGGCCACCCCGCGTGCTTTTCCAATGGGGCCATGAGCGGCCCCACGGGAAATTGTTATGTAACATAGTGAAAGCGCGCAAGCGCAACCCACCCCCATCGGGCCAGCTGCTTCGGAGGGGCTGACAATGGCTTCCCGGTCGACCGATCAGGGCCTGCCCGTCGCGCAGCCCCGAGGGTACAGACGCCCAGCGCATGGATGCGTCCCGATGTCGCCTGACGAGCGCCGGAGTATCCGCGCAGGATCATCCCGCGTGCCGCCTTCGGTATGGGCGGAGAATACCCTGTTCGGGGCGAAACGCAGGGTGGCGTCCATCGGCATCGGCTCCTTCGCGAGGACGTCAATCCCCGCCGCCCCATGGTGGATGCGTTCCGGCCGGGGCGGGTGGTCCCGCCTATGCCGAGGGCGCGCCGGAATTGCCGCTCACGCCTGCCGGAAAAGAAGCTGCACCTTCATCGCCCTGCCCTTGTCGGAGGCGGTGTCGAACGCGGCCCTTGCGTCTTCCACCGGGACGACGCCGGTCAGAAGCGGGCTGACGTCGACCAGCCCCCGGTCGATCAGGTCAGCCGCGATGGCGAATTCACGATCGAAACGGAAGGTGCCGGTCACTCGGATTTCCTTGGTCACGACGAGGCTCAAGGGCAGCGGGATGTCGGCGCCGAGACCCACCGTCACCAGTTGCCCTCGCGGCCGAACCAGCTCGCAGGCGGCCTGAAGCGCCGGGGCCGCGCCCGAGCATTCGAAGACAACGTCAATGCGGCCCTTACCCGCGCGGTATCGGTCGAGCTTGCCGGCCTCCGCCGACAGGTCGATGGTCTCCGTCGCGCCCACGGCATGGGCGATCCGCAGGGGCTTTTCGGAAATGTCGGTCGCAATGATCTCCGACGCGCCGGCGTGGGCGGCCGAAAGGACCGTGAGACAGCCGATGGGCCCGCAGCCCAACACCAGGACCCGCTTGCCAATGAGCGAACCTGCCTTGCCGACGGCATTCAGGCAGACGGCGAGGGGCTCTGACATGGCGGCCATGGCGAGGTCGGCGCCTGGGCTCAGCCGAACCGCCTGAGTTTCGGGGACGGTAACTTCGGCGCGGAACAACCCCTGCACGTGGGGGAACCGCATCGCCGAACCGGCGAAGCGCATGTCGAGGCACTGATTGCGCATGTCACGGCGACAGTATTCGCACTCGCCGCAAGGCCGGGACGGGTTGACCGCGACCTTGTCGCCGACGGAAAGCCCGGTGACGCCCTCTCCAAGCTCGGCAACGATGCCGGAGACCTCGTGCCCGAGCGTCATCGGCTCCCTGAGGCGCACCGCTCCGAACCCGCCGTGGTGGAAATAGTGGAGGTCCGAACCACAGATGCCGCCGTGCGAAATCGCGACACGCACGTCTCCCCGTCCCGGTTGCGCCGCTTCCGGGATGTCGTCGATCCGCAGATCGTGGGCCGCGTGGATGACTACCGCTTTCATGGTTCTTCACCGAAACCATGACACCATTGGGGATGATGATCCAGTCCCGCATTGGCATGGGGCCGCGGCCTCAGACCGCGTGGCGGCGGCAGGCTAAGCCTGCAGGACAACGGCGCAGACCGATCGAGTCTTCGCTGTTTCTATGAGAGCGTTGAGCGATTAGCGTGGACCTGGGACATCGTAAGCAAGAGGCACCGACCGTGAAACGTCTTGATTACAAGCTGGACCGCATTCGCCGCGGGAATTACAGACCGGCGGATTTCATCATCGCGGACGCCAAGGATGGCGACATGGCCTTTGGCTGCGCGACCCCCGGAAAGGGGCCTGATGGCCGAATGAAGCCGCTGCGCGCATACCGCGACGACATGGTGAAGGTGACGGAGTCCGACCTCGTCGATATCATGCTGATGTCGCTGTCCTCGGCCGAGGTGCTGAGCGGTGAAGGGATTTTCGACGGCTCGCAGGTGACGCCGGCGGTTCGGGTGAACGACACCACGGACATCTGGCACGCGCGGGGCGGGTCCTACCCCAAGTCGATGATGCTGCCGTTCCGCTCGGCGCGCCTCGACCGGGTGAAGCCGGTCGCCGACCTCGGTCTCTATTCGGTGACGTTCTACAACGACCTCGACCGCGACCACGCCACCCTGGAAGCCTATTGCAGGTTCCGCGACGAATCCTCTGCCGCGGGCATCCGCCACTTCCTCGAGGTCTTCAATCCACGGGTCCCGGTCGAGACCAACGGTGATTTCGCATTCTACAACAACGACATGATCGTGCGTTGCCTTGCCGGGGTGTCGCGGCACGACCGGCCCGTATTCCTCAAGGCCGCCTACAACGGCCCGGCCGCGACCGAGGAAATCGCCGGCTATGACCCCGAGAATATCGTCTTCGGCATCCTTGGGGGCGGGGCCGGCACAACGCGCGACTGCCTGGAACTGATCCGGCAGGCGGAAAAGCATGGCGCCCGCGTCGCGCTCTTCGGGCGCAAGATCTATTACTCCGAGGACTCCGTCCTGATGGTCCGCGCCATGCGCCGTGTGATCGAGGAACGGATCACCTCGATGGAGGGCGTGAAGGCCTACCACGCCGATCTGGCGCAGGCGGGGATCAAGCCACTTCGCCCCCTGGAAGAGGACCTCGAATTGACCGAACAGGTGCTCAAGGCCAACGTGGGCTGACCATCGGCGGGGAGGAAGCGATGGAGAGACACGGGTTCGTCACGGCCGGAACATGGTGTGTCGACCGGAACATCATCGTCGACCAATGGCCGCGCGAGGACATGGCCGCCACGGTGCGCGACGTCCGGCTCGCCGGCGGCGGATCGGCATGCAACTTCGGCGTGGACATGCGGCGGCTCGATCCGTCCGTCCCGGTCGAGACCCAGGGGCTGATCGGAGCCGACGCCGAGGGCGATTTCCTTCTGGGCGTGGCGAAGGAACACCGGATCGACATCTCAGGGCTGCACCGATCGGAGGCCGGCCGGACGGAGGTCACGGACGCTTACGTCTCGGCAGCGACGGGCCGGCGGACGCATATCCTCTTCTACGGGGTGGCGGGGCAGATGACGCCCGACCATTTCGACTTTTCACGGACCCGGGCGCGCTACCTCCATCTCGGCCTGCCGGGCGTGCACGAGCAGATGGACGGTCCTTGGGGCGAGGATGCAAATGGCTGGGTGACGGTCCTCAGGAAGGCCCGGGCCGCGGGGCTGGAAACGAACATGGAGTTCGTCGCGAACGAGGAGGAAGCGATCAGACGGCTCGCTCTGCCCTGTCTTCCCCATCTGACCACGCTCGTGGTGAACGACCAGGAGATCGGCGCCATGGCCCGCATGGAGACGGTCAGCGACGACCTGACGGACCCTGCGGTCTGCCTGGCCGCAGCGCGGAAGGTGATCGGCGAGGGCGCGATGGACGTGGTCGTCGTTCACTTCACGCGCGGCGCCGTTCTCGTGGCGCGAGATGGCGAGGTGATCCATCAGCCCTCGGTGGCGGTTCCCGACGGCGAGCGGAAGGGGGCCAACGGCGCGGGCGACGCGTTCGCGGCGGGCTTCTTCTACGGGCGACACAAAGGATGGAACCGAGCCGAGTGCCTCCGCATGGGCCACGCCACGGCGGCGGCCAGCTTGCGGTCTGCCGAAACATACGCCGCCGTCGAAAGCGCCAAGGCATGCCTCGAACTGGCGGATCGCTGGGGGTGGAGAGCATAGGTCCGCTCAGAGGATATCCTTCAGCGCCGCGATGAGCCGCGCGTTGCCTCCCGGACGCGAGGTCGTCACCCGCATGAAGCCCGGTCCGAGCCGGGCATCGCCGAGGGGGCGTAGAAGGATGCCCCGTTCGCGCAGCCTTGCGGCGATCATCCCCGCGTCATGCGGCGCGAAGTCGGCAAGGAAGAAAGAAGTTTCGGTCGGAAAGGTGCGGATGCCCAGCGCCTTGAGATCTCATGCCAGCCCTGCCGCCCATTCCCTCAGCAGCGCGGAATGCTCTGCGATCTTCCGTCGTGCCGAAGTTTGGCGAGCGCGGCGGCCTGGCTCGGCCGCGCCAGGGGGTAGGCGTCGTTGCCTGCGTTCAGGTCGTCGTCCCGGGATGCCGGGCAAGGAGCGCCGGCAACGGGCTCATGTCGAAGGTGCCGCCATTGGGATTGTTGGGGTTCAAGATCACCACGAGCGTCGTACCATCGGACACCGCCAGTTGGCCCATGCCGAAGCGGAAGCCATGCTCGGGCAAGAGGGGCGTCTCGGTATGGCTCTGCGCGATCTCGGGGAATAACGCATGGTTGGGAGTGAGCAGACGGACCTGCTGGCCGAGCCTGTCGAAGATCTGCCGGAGGATCAGTTCGGAGCCTGCGTTGACGTGGATCAGCGCCTCGGGAACGTCGAGTTGCCGGGCGAGAAGCTCGCGCAGCGGGGCCGAATAGGGTTCGGTATACAAGTTGCTGTGCGGCAACTCGGCCCGCGCAGCCTCGATCGCCTCGTCGATTGGCGGGAGCGGATTCTCGCAGAGAAGGAGCTTCAAGCCCTCGAAGCCTGCACCGCCCTTCTCCGCCCTGGGCGTCATGGCCGCCCCCCTTCAGCCTTCCCTATCCGTGGGCCAGCGCCAGAGTCCACGGTTTCCCCGGGGTTTCATCGATCCCGTGGACCTGCCGCCGCGCATCGTCGCCACGTGCCGCTCGAAGCCGCATGGGCACGAAGCCGCGGCAGCCCGGTCAGCGTGTTGACAAGCGGAGGCTACGGATCGCCCCCCATTCTACCTCGAGCCAGGTCCGGTGCTGCGGGTCGCCATCCCCTTCAGCACGCGCCAAGCCAGCCGTGGATTGCGCCGCAACTGGCCGATCGCGTTCGGAATGAAGCCCCTTCCGTAGGGAACGTAGGACCGCAGCGCCACGCCATTCTCCCGCGCCCAGACGAGGACCGGCGCCATCGGCACGCCATAGATCGCCTCGACCTCGAAAGAGGCGCCGGCAGCGCGCAGCCGCGATGTCGCCTCCGCGAGAAGCGACAGGTCATGGGTGGCCACCGCGACGTGGCGTGCGCGCCCGGCCAGTCGATCGATCACCTCCAGGTAGCCCGCGCGCATGTCCCGGTCGGGATCTTCGGGATCGGGCCACTGGCCCTTGACCACGCGGACACTCAACCCGCGCTCGATCGCCCAGTCGGCGTCCTCGAGGCTCCGGCGCCAACGGCCCGGCAACGTCGTGCCGAGGTTGGCCGGAGGGAGATGGACGAGCATGGTGTCGATCATCCGATGCGAAAGCTCGACCGACTCGATGCCGTGGGAATCGCAATGGAGCCGGACATTCCGCGCCTTCGCGCAGGTGGCCATCTCTGTCGCCAGCCCGTCGTCGAAAAGGACCGCGGGCGGCTTGATCGAGAGATACCCGTCCAGACCGCTGGCCGCGAGCGCCTCGATCGAGGCGAGGTACTGATCGGCCATCTCCCGCGCCGACTCGTCCCCGAGGGGCCAGAAACCGAGGGTGTTGGGAAGGTCGTCCGCCGCCAGTCGCCGCGCCACGCAGATCGCATCGTCCACCGTATCGCCGCCGATGTGATCGCGCGCAACCCGTTGCGCAATTGGCGTCAGAAGGGCCGACGCCCGTTTGACCATCCCCGATTTCAGGCGCCGCATGCCAGTTTCGGCTGCATCCGGCGGCGCCGAGGTGCTGTAGGATCCGTCCCCCCTATTCATCGCGGTCGCCCCCCGCAAGACCCGTGGAATGCTGCGGCCGGCCGTGACCCGGCGCGCTATTCAGCCGCTTCTGGACGCCACCGCCCTCCCTGAACTTCTGCAGCCGTTCGGCGATCAGGTTCTTCTTCCGTCTCACCGTTTCCGCAAGGGAAGTCGCCCCCCGGAGCAGCGTAGGATATCTTTCGAGTGCGGCCTTCGCATGACGCTTCACCTGACGGATGCCGGATCCTATCCGGATCGAAATCGGAGGCGTGCCGATCGGCCCGAGCACGCGCACATTCGTGCAATAGAACCACTTGTAGTCTTCATCGCCGATCGAGAAATCGAACTCGCGGTGCCCGCGTTCCTTGCTCTCCTTCAACATGGCGTGCAGCAGTTGGTGACCGAGCGAGTATTTCTGGAACGCGGGATCCTTGTCATAGGAAAATATCCATCCGGACCACACCCCATCGTGGACGAAGCCCAGCCACACCGACAGGAGCCGGCCGTCTCCACGCAAGGTCGAGGCGGTCAACAGGCCACTCTCCCTCAACAGCTCGAAGTATTTTCGATTGCGTGAATCGGCCAGATAGTTGGGAACGCCCGTGTCGTGGAACTGCTGGGTCTTCCATTCGAATGCCAGTTCAAGAACGTCGTCGCCCGTATCGTTCATCTCGAATACGAGCTCGTCGAACTGCTCGGCCAATCGCCTTCCGCGTCTCTGCTGGTCCTTGTAGAGACGCTTGCTGCGCGTCTGGAGGAATTCCTCGTACTCGGAAAAGGAGTCGAAACGCGTCCAATCGATGAACGGAGCCGGATCCAGGTCCTGGTATTTTTCCCGGTCCCACTGCGAGGCGTCTATGACTTCCCGCACAACCGATCGGGCGTAACGACCCTTGCGCACCGGAGCGGATGGATCCACATCCTCGAGCGGCTCAAGGTAATCCATGAAATGAAGGTCGGGCATGGCTGTCTTGCCATCGACGACCAGCAGGCGAAAAACGTGGTCTTCTATCTTGACCAGCTCGATATCTGTCTCTCGATCGGGGAAATAGGCTTGCGCCGCGACATTTAGATACCCGGTGGATGCATAAAATTGCATAACGTTACCCTTACATTGACTCGGAAATTCTGACTTGTCTTCCCTCCGATTGGCTGATGTCACCGAAGACGACGATCAGGCCGAGATACGTTGGCGCATGGTCTCTGAGCGGACTGCGCCACACGAGTGGTCCACCTAGATTGTTAGTGCATGATCGGCCCATGATCAATGATAGTGGCCCTTTCGGGATTGGCGGGACGCAGCACGCCGCCCCTACGCCGTCGCCGGGGACGAGGCGAGGTCCAGCGCCTCGCGAACGGGCAGGACATCGCACCCCGAGGCGATCGCCGTCGTGACAACCTCCTCCAAAAGCCGTGGCGTCGTGCCGTATGGACCGTGGGTTTCGGACACATCGTGGGTCAGGAAGATCACCCACCCATTGAGCCGCACGGCGTCCTGGATCCACTCCGCGACGCTTCGCTGGCTAAGCACATGGGGCTCCAGGCACACGCAGGACAAGAGACCGACATCGACCTTTCCGACGTTGACCCCTTCGAACACCCCGCGGCAGGCGGCAAATCGGCTGGCCGCCGTCCGCTTGGCAGCGACGGAAACATCGCCATAGGGATAGGCAAAGGTCGTGACTTCTTCCTTCGGAAGAACCGATTTCAGAAAGGCCAGGTTCGCATCGAATTCGGCAACGATGTCCGGAGCCGGCAGGCAGCGCAAGCGCCGATGGTTGAACGTGTGACAGCCGATCTCGTGCCCGGCCGCCGCAACCTCTGTCAGACGGGACGCTTCGACGATCGCGTTTCCGTCAAACTCGGTCCCGCACAGGTTGCCCGCAACATAGTAGCTTCCGCGCACCCCGTGTTGCCTGAGGATTCGCCCGCCCACTTCCCATGCCGACACGGGGAAATCGTCAAACGATATGCTGACGACCGGGCGCCGGAATCCGAGGGTGCGGTATTTTCCGCCAAACGCGCGGGCTGCCCGGTGGGTGAGGCTGGTGGAAATTCGCGAGAACATGACTCAGCTCGTCGACCGACCGGTTATGACCACATGCCGCCGGGGCGCTGCAATCACGGCGCCCTGCAGCCGGGTGCGCGCTGCCGGCACCTCACCCTTGGCACACCCGGCCCCGCCAGATCGCGCGGAATGCAAAGCCTCTGCCTGCCGCATGAGCACCCAGGGATTCTCCGGTATCGAGCCTGCGCCACGTTGCTCTGTGAACAACGTTGGGAGAGTGGCCGGATTGGGCGCAGAAAATCGCATGCGGGCGGATCCTTTTGCTGGGGCTCCAGTGCTTTCCACACGCTAGCACAGCGCAATATGCCCGTCGTCACGTAATTGCCCGGGATGGGCCAGCGTCAGGCCCGATGGCCAGAGCGCCTGCGTTGGGGTGTTTGGGGCAACTGGCCGGCTCGTGGAGCGCGTTGGCAACCGGCACTTACATTCCCCGTCAGGCGCGGCAGTCCTGACAGGGTCCCAACCAGCCGTCTTCCTCGGGACACCGTGGAAAAATGGCCGCGATCCGGCGCCAACCATAGGGAACTCGTCACAAGGTTGCGGCGAACTCAGGTTCTCTTGCCCCAAGGAATGGCGGGCGCCGATGCGCTTCGGGAAGCTTGGCAGAGCGAGGAGACCTGTTGCCGCTGGCTCGACGCGTCGCGCTGAACATGTCTCGACCGCCTGACCGATTGCCCGAAACGCGCAAATTTGCGCTGAGTGGCGCGACATGCGACACTTCAGTCGGTCGAGAGCGTGGCACATGCTTGCGCCTCGTCTGGAAGCCGGTCGGCTTGGGGCTCTCGTTCGGCCCGATGACTGCGCACCCGGAAACAGGCGGAATCGCTGAAAGGTGTCCGCCCGACACAGGAGGGACAATGTTCAAGAGAATAGTTGTGCCCGTGGACCTTGCCCACGTGAGCAAACTCGAAAAGGCGCTTCGTCTGGCGCGTGATCTGGCGCAGAAGTATGAAGCCGAGCTTTGTTACGTCGGCGTGACGACGTCGACACCAAGCGCGGTCTCACGCACTCCCGAGGAATTCATGCGGAAACTGCAGGCCTTCGCGGCCGAGCAAGCCAAATCGTCGCAGTCCACCGCATCGACGCACACCATCGTCAGCCACGATCCAACCATTCAGATGGATCGCGAACTCGAGGAAGCGATCGATGAACTGGGCGCGGACCTCGTCGTGATGGCCTCGCACGTGCCGAACGTGGCGGACTACGTCTGGTCCGGCCACGGTGCGCACATCGCCGCCCACAGCAACGCGTCCGTCATGCTGGTGCGCGACTGAACTTCAGACAAATTGAATTGAAAGGGGATCAAATGGCCGATCAATCAGGCGACACGGCTACACCTGAAGGGATCCCGAGTCCGGAAGGTGCCGTCGATCTCATCGAAACCGACTACGAGATCGGACAAGACAATGTCGAGGGAAGCCTTGGCCCATTGGGGTTCGACATTCACAACCCCGTCTTCCTCGTTTCAGGCCTCTCGATCGTAGCCTTCGTGTTCTATGCCCTGGCGTTGCCCGAGCAGGCGGACGCCGCCTTCAGCTGGCTGTTCAGAGCCGTCACCAAGGGCTTCGACTGGTTCTTCCTCGGAGCAGCCAACATCTTCGTTCTTTTCTGCCTCGTCCTCATCGTCACGCCCTGGGGCAAAGTCCGGCTGGGCGGCACGGAAGCCGTGCCGGACTACAGCTATACCGGTTGGTTCGCCATGCTTTTTGCCGCAGGCATGGGCATCGGGCTGATGTTCTATGGCGTCGCCGAGCCAATGAGCCACTTCTCGTCCTCCATTGGCGGCGTAGCGGCCGACGGCGGTGCGCGCATCGACTGGGCGCCCCTTGGTGCGGCCGCCGGTGACGAAGCCGGTGCCGTCAGGCTCGGGATGGCGGCAACCATCTTCCACTGGGGACTGCATCCCTGGGCGATCTACGCGATCGTCGCGCTGGCGCTGGCGCTTTTCACCTATAACAAGGGACTTCCGCTCACGATCCGCTCCGCCTTCTACCCGATTTTCGGCGATGCCGTCTGGGGCTGGGTCGGCCACATCATCGACACCCTCGCGGTATTCGCCACGCTCTTCGGCCTGGCAACATCGTTGGGCTTCGGCGCGACACAGGCGAACGCGGGCCTGAACGAGCTGTTCGGCATCCCGGTCGGACCGATGACCGAAGTGCTGCTGATTTCGGGGATCACCGCCATCGCGCTCGTCTCGGTCCTGCGGGGCCTCGATGGCGGGGTCAAGGTGCTCTCGGAAATCAACATGGCGCTGGCATTCCTGCTGCTGATCTTCGTCCTGATCGCGGGTCCGACCGTCTATCTCCTGAAGCTTTTCGCAAGCTCGCTCGGCTCGTATTTCCAGTACCTGCCGGCACTGTCGAACCCGTTTGGCCGCGAGGACGTGAACTTCAGCCAAGGCTGGACGTCATTCTACTGGGCATGGTGGATCAGCTGGTCACCGTTTGTCGGCATGTTCATCGCACGGGTCAGCCGTGGCCGCACCGTCCGCGAATTCGTGGTCTGCGTTCTTCTCATACCGTCGCTGGTCTGCGTGTTGTGGATGTCCGTCTTCGGCGGCACGGCCCTGCATCAGGTCGTCACCGAAGGCTACACGGTTGCACAGGACGCAGCGCTTGAGCTCAAGCTCTTCAAGATGCTGGACGTTCTGCCATTGGCCGGCATCACGTCGCTCGTCGGCATCGTCCTTGTCATCGTCTTCTTCGTGACCTCGTCGGACTCCGGTTCGCTCGTGATCGACACGATCACCGCCGGTGGCAAGATCGATGCGCCGGTGCCCCAGCGGGCGTTCTGGTGCATCTTCGAAGGTGCCGTCGCCATCGTTCTTCTGTTGAGCGCCGGCGGCCTGCAGTCGCTTCAGTCGATGGTCATCTCGACGGGTCTGCCGTTCACCGTGGTGCTTCTTCTGATGTGCGTTGCCATAGGCCGGGGCCTCAGCGCCGAGGCGAAGCTGTCCTAGTTTGGCACCTGCGCCCCCCCGCCCCGACAAGGGCGGGGGCCGTGAGCATGCGCTCAGCCTGGCCTTGCCCTCGGAATTCGGCGATGCGACGCCGACCGGTCCACGCGTCGGCCCCGGTGGCCTGGTCCACTCAGGCTGACGCGCCAGGATTGGCCCGCTTGCAGACATGGTTGCCGCAGCGGGCCAGTCGTCATCCGAGGTGTTTCTTCCTCAGTACCACAAGTCGGCCATCGAGGCCTTCTTGCGGGCGATGAAGTCCTTGAGCGCCTCGTCCTTGTCCGCGTCGAGGTGCGGCGGCTCGTATTTGGCCAAGATGTCTTTCCAGCGCTTGTTTGCCCGGGTCGCGGAGTCCGCCTCGCCCTGTTCGGACCAGGTTTCATAAGGCGAGTCGTCGTTCAGGGCGCTGTCCCAATACGCGGTTTCGTAGTGGCGGAGCGTATGTGCGGTGGAGAACAGGTGTTTGCCCGGTCCCTGTTCCGCCAGCGCGTCGATGCCGAGCGTGTCCTCGGTCACTTCGACGCCGTTGAGATAGGCATGCAGCGCGCCGCACATGTCGGTGTCCATGACGAATTTCTCGTAGGACATGCTGAGCAGCCCGTCGAGGAAGCCAGCCGAGTGCAGGATGTAGTTCGCGCCGCCCTGGATGGCCGACATCATCGACATCATGCTCTGCTGCATCGCCTGCCCGTCTGGACGCTTCGAGGTCGAGAAGTTCCCGGCGCAGCGCAGGGGCATGTTCAGACGACGGGCAAGCTGCCCCATAACAAGCGAGCCCAGCGCCGGTTCGGGCGTGCCGAAGGTCGGCGATCCCGAACGCAGCGACATAGAACTCAGGAACCCGGCGAGGATGGCGGGCGCGCCAGGACGGACGAGCTGGGTGATCGCACAGGAGACCATGGACTCGGCCAGGCATTGCGCGACGCTTCCGGCCACCGTCAGCGGCGAAACCGCGCCGCCGAGGAGGAAAGGCAGGTGGATCGACCCCTGGCCGGCACGCGCATAGGCGGTGATGCCCTTGGTCGTGGCCCCGTCGAGGACGAGGGGCGAGGTCGTGTTGAAGTTACCCATGATCACGCAGTTCTGGTCGACGAACTCCGCGCCGAACAGGATCCGGCACATCTCGATCGAGTCCTCGGCGCGCTCGGGCGCGGTGATCGAACCCAGGAAGGCCCGGTCCGAATAGCGGATATGGGCATAGACCATGTCCAGATGCCGCTTGTTGACCGGAACGTCCGTGGGCTCGCAGATCGTGCCGCCGGAATGGTGCAGCCAGGGCGAGGATTGCGCCAGCTTCACCAGGTTCTGGAAGTCCTCGATCGTGCCGTAACGGCGGCCCTTGTCGAGATCCATCACGAAGGGCGAGCCGTAGGAGGGCGCGAAGACCATCGCCTTGCCGCCGATCTCGACATTGTTGGCGCGGTTGCGGGCGTGCTGGGTGAAGCTCGCAGGCGCGGTCTTCAGGATTTCCCGGATCATCCCCGGTTCGAATCTGATGTTCCAGACATCTTTTTCGATGTTTGTGACCTCGCCCCCGGCCTTGCGGAAGAGTTCCACGGTGTCCGGGTCCTCGCGGAACTCGATACCGATCTCGGCGAGGATTCGGTCCGCGCCGGCCTCGATCCGGATGAGGCTCTCTTCGTCGAGAAGGTCGTAGGTCGGAACCTTGCGGGTGATGTAGGGCACGCGGAGATGGAGGTTCTCGCCGGCCTCTCCGGTGCGCCCCGACTTGCCCGAGCTGCGCCGCGACCGGCGTTCACGAACTCCAGTGGTCACTTCCTGATCCAGCATTCCGTATCCTTTCGAGAGAATGACCGCGCACCCGTGCCTGGCAGCGCCAAGGTCTCATGCACGTTCTTTTTCCGTATGCGGGGGCGCCCCCGGCAACCCAGCGGCCTCGGCAACGGCGATCCCGGAGAAGCGCCGCTGCTCCACGCGAAGCCTGTCGTCAGGCTGAACGAGATTCGGACGCGCCATTGCATCGGGCCCTTGGTGAATTCTGTTGATGTAATGGGGTGCTTCGGTCCGAGCTGACAATTGCAATAATACTCGCCCTGAATTAGTTGAACTAATGCATACCCGTCGAGATTCTGCAGAGCGGTTCGCCGGGACAAGGCGGCAGGGAGGAGCAGGCATATGCCAAGACGACCGTATGACCTGCCCCCGATGAGCGCGCTTATCGCCTTCGAGGCGGCTGCACGTCTTGTCAGCTTCAAGAGTGCGGCGCAGGAACTCAACGTCACGCCCGCGGCGATAAGCCATCAGGTGAAGGCGCTCGAAGCCGAGTTGCAGCAGACCTTGTTCCGCCGTCATCACAGAGGCGTGGAGCTGACCGAGACCGGGGCCTACCTCCTCGTCGCGATGCAGCGCGGGCTCGAAGAGATCTCCGACGCCATCGCCCAACTGCGGTCCCGGTCCACCAAGGCGGATGTGACCATCCACACTTCGACGGCAGTCAGCTCGCTGTGGCTGGCGCCAAAACTCGCGCGGTTCTGGAAATCCTTCAGCCACATCTCGGTCACCCAGAATGTCAGCGACGTCGACGTGCACACGGCGTATTGCGATCTCAGCATCCACTACGGCGACATCGCGAAGGCCACGGGCGATTGCCGCGTGCTGTTCCGCGACCGGATCATGGCACTCGGCAGTCCGCGCTTCCGTCAGGAGCACCCGGTTTCAGTGATCTCGGATTTTGCCAGCCTTCCGCTGATCCATCTGGAGGCCGGCGAGGCCGGCTGGACCGAGTGGCGCGACTGGTGCCGGGCGCTCGGATACGATGGGCCGCTCCGCAAGGGCTTTCGGGTCAACAACTACGTCATCGCCCTGCAGGCCGCTCAGGACGATATCGGCGCCGTCCTGGGATGGGACGGCCTGACCGGTCCGCTGGTGGCGTCGGGGAAACTGGTCAGGCTGATCCCCGACTGCATCGTCTCGCCTCTCGATTTCTACATCAAGGTGCACCCGCATGCGTCGTCGAACGCGATCGTGTTTACCGATTGGCTGTTGCGGGAAGCGAGGGAAGAATGATCCGGGGGCCATTCAAGTGCTTGCACCCACACCGTTTCACGAAGAGTGTCTCGGCCCACGTCGAGCCCAGGACACACTTGGGGCTTTGCTGCGCAAATCCTCTTTGGGTCAGCGTTCCGCTTTCTCTTGATGGAGTCGTTCAGCGCGCTGCGTGAACGCTGTGCCGAGAGAGGTGCAGCGGTTCAGGATTGCGGCGCGGATCTGAACCTCGGCAACCTGTCGATCGAGGTCCTGTGACATGACCCTTTTGCCGAGGAGCTTGAACACTGGATCCTGGCCTCCACCCGGTTGCACCAGAGATGGCCGCCTTTGCGTCACCAGATCGCGCGGCCGAGACGCGACTGGCGCAGTGTGTTTCGCCTCCGACGCGGGCACCGGCCGAACATTCTTTCCTGGGCTCGCTGTTCCGGCGGGGCGGGATCACAGCAGCGGCATCACGCGCGGCGACGGCCGCGTGACAGGCGCGAGCAACAGCTTGGATGCGCAGCGTGAATCCATCACGGTATTTGCACAACAAAGCCGCCTGTAGTCGGAACGCAAAAAGCCTCGCGGCGAGCGAGGTTAAGCATCTGACATTATTTCAGGATTTTGGTTGCGGGGGTAGGATTTGAACCTACGACCTTCAGGTTATGAGCCTGACGAGCTACCGGGCTGCTCCACCCCGCGTCAGGGTGATTTCATCGTGCGAGAGATACGGTTTGTGTTTCTTTCTAGGTTTGGCGGTGACCTACTCTCCCACGTCTTGAGACGCAGTACCATCGGCGCGGCGGCACTTAACGGCCGAGTTCGGGATGGGATCGGGTGTTTTGCTCGCGCTATGACCACCAAACCGAGAAAGAAACACAAATCAGGTGTCCAAGTGACTTTGCAGAAGTTCGCAGGCGCATGCCTGGCTTCTACTGGATCAAATCAAGCCTATCGGGCAATTAGTACCGGTCAACTGAACGCATTGCTGCGCTTACATCTCCGGCCTATCGACGTGGTGGTCTTCCACGGCCCTCAAGGGAGACCTGGTTTTGAAGGGGGCTTCCCGCTTAGATGCCTTCAGCGGTTATCCTGTCCGCTCATAGCTACCCAGCACTGCCGTTGGCACGACAACTGGTCCACCAGTGGAGCGTTCACCCCGGTCCTCTCGTACTAGGGGCAACTCTTCGCAAGTCTCCTACACCCACGGCAGATAGGGACCGAACTGTCTCACGACGTTCTAAACCCAGCTCACGTACCTCTTTAAATGGCGAACAGCCATACCCTTGGGACCTGCTCCAGCCCCAGGATGAGATGAGCCGACATCGAGGTGCCAAACGATGCCGTCGATATGGACTCTTGGGCATCATCAGCCTGTTATCCCCAGCGTACCTTTTATCCGTTGAGCGATGGCCCACCCACGTGGAACCACCGGATCACTATGGCCGTCTTTCGACTCTGCTCGACTTGTCAGTCTCGCAGTCAGGCTGGCTTCTGCCATTGCACTCAACGAGCGATTTCCGACCGCTCTGAGCCAACCATCGCGCGCCTCCGTTACACTTTGGGAGGCGACCGCCCCAGTCAAACTCCCCACCATGCAGGGTCCCGGACCCGGATAACGGGCCGCGGTTAGACATCAAGAATGCGAAGGGTGGTATCTCAAGGGAGGCTCCACGAGGACTGGCGTCCCCGCTTCAAAGCCTACCACCTATCCTGCACATCACATTCCTGATGCCAGTGCAAAGCTGGAGTAAAGGTGCATGGGGTCTTTCCGTCTAACCGCGGGTAGTGTGCATCTTGACACACAGTTCAATTTCGCTGAGTCCACATCAGAGACAGCGGGGAAGTCGTTACGCCATTCGTGCAGGTCGGAACTTACCCGACAAGGAATTTCGCTACCTTAGGACCGTTATAGTTACGGCCGCCGTTTACTGGGGCTTCAATTCGGAGCTTGCACCCCTCCTTTTAACCTTCCAGCACCGGGCAGGCGTCAGACTGTATACGTCGCCTTACGGCTTCGCACAGCCCTGTGTTTTTAGTAAACAGTCGCCACCCCCTGGTTTGTGCCCCCCGCCAACAGTTGCCTGCCAACGGGGCCTCCTTCTCGCGAACTTACGGAGGTATTTTGCCGAGTTCCTTTGATGTGGTTCTCTCAAGCGCCTTGGTATTCTCTACCAGTCCACCTGTGTCGGTTTCGGGTACGGTCTCATGGAGGGCTATTTCCAGGAACCCCTAAGCAGCCCAACCAATCCGATAAGGTTGAACTACACTCGGGATCCGTCACATCCTCCTGGCCCAGGAATATTA
>NZ_JAVQHL010000002.1:0-620000 GCF_032670585.1 Ostreiculturibacter nitratireducens | reverse complement strand
GGTTCACGTTCGAATAGAAGCCGTATTCGCGCGCGTTCTGCATGTTCCAACTGGTCGGCGGCTGATCCGCGGTGAGCGAGATCTTCACGATCGACTTGATCGACTTGAAGCCATACTTCCACGGAACGACGAGCCGGATCGGAGCGCCGTTCTGATTGGGCATCTCCTCTCCATAGAGCCCCGTCGCGAGGATCGTCAGCGGATGCATCGCCTCGTCAAGGCGCAGCCCCTCGCGATAGGGCCAGTCGAGGATCGGGTACTTCTGTCCCGGCATCTCCTCGGGGCGCACCAGCGTTTCGAACGCCACGTATTTCGCACCCGGCTGCACGCCGACGCGGCCAAGGAGCGTCGCCAGCGGGAAGCCGATCCAGGGCACGACCATCGACCATGCCTCGACGCAGCGGAACCGATAGATTCGCTCCTCGAGCGTCACGCCTTTCAGGATATCGCCGAGGTCGTATTTGCCCGGCCTTTCGACCAGGCCGCCGATTTCCACGGCCCAGGGGTCCGTGGTCAGAGCACCCGCCCGCGCCGCCGGGTCGTCCTTTCCGGTGCCGAATTCGTAGTAATTGTTGTAGGTCGTGATTTCCTCGAAGGTATTCGGATCCTCGTCCGTCGAATATGCCGACTTCCTGTAGCTGAGCCGTGCAGCCGCAGGCCCCGCGAAGCCCAGCGCGGCCGCCCCGGCGATCAGCGCCCTGCGGTTCAGAAAAGTCGCCTTCGGCGTCACGTCCGACCAGGTGAGGTTGCTCTTGAATCGTTCTTTCATCGCGCGTCTCCGCTCCTGTTCCCCTTTGAGAACTCTACTTCCGGAAGCTGCTCGCACTCCAATGAAACACTCTCACGTCTCTGTTGGCAGATTGTAACGTTATCCGGGATTGACCCACGTCAAGGTTCCCCATTCCGTTTGGGCCAGAATGGCCCCAAGATTCAGCTGTCGGGCGGAGATGCCCGGAAAGGGAGGACTCATGTTCAGGAAACTCGCCCCCGCTGTCGCAGCGGGCTTTTTCGCCATCCCGGCCGCAGCCCAGGACCTGGCGACCTACACGGTCGAAGACAGCTTCGACAACGTCACGTTCGCCGTCGAGAGCGCGATCGTCGGGCAGGGCCTTGTGATCGACTACACCAGCCACGTCGGCGAGATGCTGGAACGCACCAAGGGAGACGTGGGCGGGACGAAGTCGATCTTCACCCAGGCCGACGTCTTCCTGTTCTGCTCGGCCACCGTCTCGCGCAGCGTGATGGAGGCCGACCCCATGAACATCCAGTACTGCCCCTACAGCATCTTCGTGATGGAAACGCCGGACAATCCGGGCACGATCACCGTGGGACACCGGACCTATCCCGAGGGCCCGATGAAAGAGGTCGAGGCGCTTCTCGACTCCATCGTTTCGGATGCGCTGTCGCTCGAATAGGGCTCACTGCGGCTCACGCCGGATCACGAGATCCTGACTGGAAAACAAGAGCCGCGCGGGCTTAGTCCGCGCGGCTTTCGCGTCAAGGCCCGCTTGCGACCGCCCGGCGGAATTCCCCGGTCATCCGGTTGGCCCGACGCGCCGTAGCTCTCCCGTTGCCAGTTGATTGGCACGATCAAGCGATCAAAAAGGGAGATTACGCTATGTTCCGCAGAACTTTTCTGGCGCTCACCGCCGCGACCGCGCTTTCGACGCCGGCTTTCGCGGACGGCCACATGAAAGACATCGTCGACACCGCGGTTGGGGCGGGCAGCTTCACCACGCTCGTTGCGGCGGTCGAGGCCGCGGGCCTCGTCGACACCCTGAAGGGCGAAGGTCCGTTCACGGTCTTCGCGCCGACTGACGACGCCTTCGCCGCCCTGCCCGAGGGCACGGTCGAAAACCTTCTGAAGCCCGAGAACAAGGACCAGCTGACCGCGATCCTCACCTACCACGTGGTTCCGGGGAAGGTGATGTCCACGGACCTCACCAACGGCATGGCTGCCGCCACCGTCGAGGGCGCCGAGGTCACGATCATGACCGAAGGCGGCGTGATGGTGAATGACGCCAATGTCACGACGGCCGACATCGAGGCGTCTAACGGCGTCATCCATGTCATCGACAAGGTGATCATGCCGCCGATGTAAGGCGGAACACAGACGGGGCGGGGTCCGTAACCCCCGCCCCTTTTTCATGACGGAACCAGAGGACATTCCAATGCAGAGACGCAAACTCTTCACCGCGCTTGGCGCCGCCAGCCTCACCGCACTCCTTGCCGCCTGCGCGCCGATGACGTCCGAGCCCGACATCGTCGACATCGCTTCGTCCAACGACGACTTCTCGACCCTCGTCGCCGCGCTCCAGGCCGCCGACCTCGTCGACACGCTGAAGGGCGATGGCCCCTTCACGGTCTTCGCCCCGACGAACGCCGCCTTCGCGGCGCTTCCGGCGGGCACGGTCGAAACGCTGCTTGAACCGGAAAACAAGGACCAGCTGACCGCCATCCTCACCTATCACGTCGTCCCGGGGGCGGTGACCTCAGACCAGCTCGCCGGCAAGCGCATGAACGTCGCGACCGTGCAGGGCCAGACCGTCCATATCGACGGCCGGCGTGGCGTGAAGGTGAACGATGCAAACGTCACCACCGCCGACATCATGGCGTCGAACGGGGTGATCCACGTCATCGACAAGGTGATCCTGCCGAAATGATAGCTTCGGCGCGGGGCGGGGTCCTTCCGCCGTCCCGCGCCAGGTCGAACGCGATTTCAGGCATCAGCTTTCAGACCAGACGGCCATCTCGTTTCCGCCGGGTTCTCGGAAATGAAACCTGCGGCCCCCGGGAAACGTGAAGATCGGGGCCGTGATCGTTCCACCAGCCTCCCGCACCTTCTTCTCGGCCGCTTCGAGGTCATCGGTCTTGAGGATGACGAGCGGGGCGCCCGGGGCGCGTGCGCCCGTCCCGTCGATCCCGCCATCGATCCCGGCGTCCGCGAAGGCCTGATATTCCGGGCCGTAGTCCACGAACCCCCAGCCGAAAGCCGAGGCGAGAAAGTCGCGCGTGGCTCCGATATCCGAGCTTGCCAGCTCCACGTAGTCGATCTTCATTGGCGCCTCCTTTGCTGCCTCCGTCTAGCGGGCTCCGCATGCGCCGCGCAAAGAAAAAGGGCGGCCCGGAAGGACCGCCCTCTCCCCTTCTCGCCCGCGCGCGCTCAGTGCACCACTGCGTCCTCGGGCTTCGGCCGGTTCGACCGCGAGACGCGTTCGCCCACGATCAGCCCCTCGGCGCCGGCGGTGATGGAGATCGTGTCGCCCTCCCTCACATCGCCCGCCAGCAGCATCTCCGCGAGCGGGTCCTGCAGGCTGCGCTGGATCACCCGCTTCAGCGGCCGCGCGCCGAAGACCGGGTCGTAGCCCTCGTCGGCGAGCCAGCTGCGCGCCGAGGGATCGAGGTCGAGCGTGATCTTCCGCCCCGCCAGCCGCTTCGCGAGCCGCTTGAGCTGGATCTCCACGATCCCGTCCATGTCCTCTCGCGTCAGCCGGTCGAAGATGATCATGTCGTCGAGCCGGTTCAGGAACTCGGGCCGGAAATGGGCGCGGACCGCGTCCATCACGTCGCGCCGCGCGTCGGCACTGTCGGAACCCTCCGGCAGCATCGACAGCGCCTGCGAACCGAGGTTCGAGGTCAGCACGATCAAGGTCTGCTTGAAGTCCACCGTGCGGCCCTGCCCGTCAGTCAGGACGCCGTCGTCAAGGACCTGCAGGAGCACGTTGAAAACCTCCGGATGCGCCTTCTCGACCTCGTCGAACAGCACGACCTGGTAGGGCCGGCGCCGCACCGCTTCGGTCAGGACGCCGCCTTCCTCATACCCGACGTAGCCCGGAGGAGCCCCGATGAGCCGCGCGACCGAGTGCTTTTCCATGAACTCCGACATGTCGATGCGAACCATCGCGCTGTCGTCGTCAAAGAGGTATTCGGCCAGCGCCTTCGTAAGCTCCGTCTTGCCGACGCCCGTCGGGCCGAGGAACAGGAACGAGCCAAGGGGCCGATTCTCGTCGTTGAGCCCTGCCCGCGCCCGGCGCACCGCGTTCGACACGGCCACGACCGCCTGCCGCTGACCGACGACACGCTTGCCAAGCTCCTCTTCCATCTTGAGAAGCTTCTCGCGCTCGCCCTCCAGCATCTTCGAGGTCGGAATGCCGGTCCAGCGTTCCACGACCTCGGCGATCTGCTCGGGGCGCACGGCCTCCTCGACCATCAGCGCGTCTTCCTGCGCCTCGGCCTCAGCCAGCTGCTTTTCAAGCTGCGGGATCACGCCGTAGGACAGTTCGCCCGCCCGCGCGAGGTTGCCTTCGCGCTTCGCGTGTTCCAGTTCGCTCCGCGCCTGGTCGAGCTGTTCCTTCAGCCCGCGCGCCGATTCGAGCTTGTCGCGTTCGGACTGCCACTTGGCCGTCATCTCGGCCGAGCGCTGTTGCAGGTCGGCGAGTTCCTTCTCGAGTTTCTCGAGCCGGTCCTTGGAAGCCGCGTCGTCTTCCTTCTTCAGCGCCTCCGCTTCGATCTGCTTTTGCAGGATCTCGCGGTCGAGGGCGTCAAGTTCCTCGGGCTTCGAGTCGACTTCCATGCGCAGGCGGCTCGCCGCTTCGTCCATCAGGTCGATCGCCTTGTCCGGCAGGAAGCGGTCGGTGATGTAGCGGTGCGACAGTGTCGCCGCCGCGACCAGCGCCGAATCCGAAATCCGCACGCCGTGGTGCAGTTCGTATTTCTCCTTGATGCCGCGCAGGATCGAAACGGTGTCCTCCACCGTCGGCTCCTCGACGAAGACCGGCTGGAAGCGACGGGCAAGGGCCGCGTCCTTCTCCACGTGCTTGCGGTATTCATCGAGCGTCGTCGCGCCCACGCAGTGCAGTTCGCCCCGTGCCAGCGCCGGCTTGAGAAGGTTCGAGGCGTCCATCGCGCCCTCCGCCTTCCCCGCGCCCACGAGGGTGTGCATCTCGTCGATGAACAGGATTATCTCGCCCGCCGCGGCGGTGATCTCGGACAGGATCGCCTTCAGGCGCTCCTCGAACTCGCCGCGGTATTTCGCGCCGGCGATCAAGGCACCCATGTCGAGCGCCAGAAGCTTCTTGTTCTTCAGGCTTTCGGGCACGTCGCCGTTCACGATGCGAAGCGCCAGGCCCTCCGCGATCGCGGTCTTGCCGACGCCGGGCTCGCCGATCAGCACCGGGTTGTTCTTGGTGCGCCGCGACAGCACCTGCATGGTGCGCCGGATCTCCTCGTCGCGGCCGATGATCGGGTCGATCTTGCCCTCTTCGGCCGCCTCGGTCAGGTCGCGTGCGTATTTCTTCAGCGCGTCGTAGCCTTCCTCGGCCGAGGCCGAATCCGCCGTGCGGCCCTTCCGGATATCGTTGACGGCGGCGTTGAGCTTCTGCGCGGTCACCGCGCCCGCTTCGAGGGCGTCCTTCGCGCGGGTGTTGACCACGGCCAGCGCGGTCAGGATGCGCTCCACCGGGACGAAGCTGTCGCCAGCCTTCTTGGCGATCTTCTCCGCCTCGTCGAGTACACGCACCAGCGACTGGTCGACATAGACCTGCCCGTCACCACCCGACACTTTCGGCACCTTCGCGACCGCGGCCTCAAGCGCTTCGCGCACACGATCCGGCGCGCCGCCCGCCCGGGAGATCAGATTGGCCGACAAGCCCTGTTCGTCATCCATGAGAGCCTTCAGAAGATGCTCGGGCAGAACGCGCTGATGTTCCTCCCGCATCGCGATGGTCTGAGCGGCCTGAAGGAACCCGCGCGACCGTTCCGTGAACTTCTCCATGTTCATCGGCTATCTCCTTTCGCAAAGCCCCCGGCATTCTGTCCGCCCGCCTTTGCGGCACGGCACCGTCCCCGGGTCCTGCGTTTTCACTTGGGGATTGGGGCGGCGACCTGCAAGGCGGTATCTCCCGAAATTCGTGCGCCTGATCTGCGGCTTAGGCATCGATCGGGAATACGGAAACTTTTCCTCAATATATCTGACGTCACATGCGGGGAACTCGGGAAGGAGCCGCCGTTGACCGAAAGCCCCGCCAACTGCCGCGAAGGCGGTTTCTGCGCGCCGGCCGGCATCCCGATCCAGGTTGCGGGTAGCTTGTTCCATCGCGGCAGCCCGCCCCCGTCCCGGCGAACAGGCCGGGGCGGGGCTCTCATCGCAGCACGGAAGGCTTGATCATGCGCATCCTATCCGCTCGCATCACCCGCGCCCGCCACCTTCGAACCGATGGCGCGGTCGAAGCGATGGTGACGCTGCTCGTTCTGCGCGACGACGGTGGCGAGCCCTACCTGACCGACCTGACCGCCGTTGTCCCCGACCGCGCGCCGGAAGGGGCGTCTCTGCGCGAACGCATTCTGGCCTCGGCCAAACTCGCCCATGCCGCCGGTCGCGGCCACATCCGCCCAAGGCCGCGCTCCGCCCGCCGGGTAGCCTGAACAGCCGGGTTGACCCCGCTGGCGCAAGGCGCGACAGAGGGGCCGAAGCCGCGCCAAGGGGCGCGCCAGCCCCGGGAGTGGCCCATGACCCAGACCGATGCCCGCCTCATTGTCGCGCTCGACGTACCCGATGCACATTCCGGCCTCGAACTCAGCCAGCGCCTCGGCGACGCGGTTTCGTTCTACAAGATCGGCCTCGGCATGCTGACCGGCGGCGGCCTGGCGCTGGCACGCGAACTGAAGGACGAGCACGGCAAGCGCGTGTTTCTGGACATGAAGCTTTTCGACATCGGCGCGACGGTCGAGGCGGCCGTCCGCGGCCTCTGCCGTTTCGATCTGGACCTTTTAACGGTTCACGGGGACCCGCACGTGGTCCGCGCCGCGAAGGAGGGCGCCGCCGGATCGGTGACGAAGATCCTCGCCGTTACGATCCTCACCTCTCTCGACCGCGCCGATCTCGACGCAGCACTGATCCGTCCCGGCGAAGTGCGCGACATCGTCGTGGAACGCGCGGCCCGGGCCTTCGCCGCGGGCGCCGACGGCGTCATCGCGAGCCCTGAGGAGGCGGCCCTGATCCGCGCCCTTCCGGAAGCGGAGGGCCGGCTGATCGTCACGCCCGGCGTCCGCCCCTCTGGCAGCGCCGCCAACGACCAGAAGCGCATCGCGACACCGGCGGAAGCGATCCGCGCCGGAGCGGACCACATCGTCGTCGGGCGCCCGGTCTGGAAAGCCCCGGACCCAGCTGCGGCAGCCCGAGCCATCCTCGAAGAGCTTTCAGGGATTCCTCGCCATTAAGAAGGCCGGGCGATCTTCTCTCGCAAGCGCCAACAGTCCGGACGACCCACGGCGGAAGGGCGGCCCTCGTCGAGTCGCGGCAGCGCCGGCGCTCAGGGTTCGTTGATATCGGTGTCCCAGACCTTGACCTGGCCCTTCCGCACGCCCGCGATGCGGCGGAGCAGGACCCATGCGATCAGCGAAGCTACAGCGAAGACGAGGATCAGGACCGGCAGCGAACCACCAAGCAAGCCCAGCCACAGCAGGATCCCGACGACGACCGCGCCAACGCCGAAGCCCAGAAGGACGAAGCCCGGCATGAAGACCTCGGCGATCCCCAGGACCGCCGCCGCCGTCAGCCAGACCCACCATTGCTGCCACAGCATCACGACCGCCCTTTCAGAAGCTTGAACGCATCGCCGAAGGCTTCGATCGCGGCGGCCGGCACGATGACCGTCTGCTTGCCCGCCCCCTGCCCGACCGCCGTCAGCGCCTCGACCTGTTTCAGGGCGACCTGGTACTGAGCCGCCTCGATGCCGTTTTCCTTGATGGCAGCCGCGATCGTCGTCGTCGCATACGCCTCCGCGTCCGCAAGCACCCGCCGCGCCTTCGCCTCCTGCTCGGCGGCATAGAGTTCCCCGTCGGCCTGAAGCTCCACCGCGCGCCGCTTGCCCTCGGCTTCGGTCACGAGCGCGCGCCGCGCCCGTTCGGCATTCAGCTGCTGGAGCATCGCCGCGCGCGTCGCCTCGTCCAGGTTGACGTCCAGGACCTCGGCCCGCGTCACCTCGATGCCCCAGTCATCGACCATCGCGGCCACCTGTTCGCGCACCTTCGCGATGAGGTCGGCGCGGTTCGACTGCACCTGGTCGAGTTCCATCTTGCCGATCTCGCTCCGCACGATCCCCGCCACGGTCGTCGCGATCGCGCCATCGACATCGCGGATCCGGTAGACGGTCTTTTCCGGCTCGATGATCCGGTAAAACACGCTCGTCTCCACCTTCACCAGCACGTTGTCCGAGGTGATGGCGTCCTGCAGCGCGTTCGGCAGCTGGCGTTCCAAGATCGAGATCTTGTGCGCCACCTTGTCGAGGAACGGCACGATGAAGTTGATCCCCGGCCCCAGCACCGCCCTGAGCCGCCCGAACCGCTCCACCACGTGCTTTTCCGACTGCGGCACGATCCTGACGCCCAGGAAGATGCAGATGATGATGAACAGCGCGACCGCGATCAGCACCGCGTTCCCACCCACCAGGTCCGTCAACAATTCATTCGCGTTCATCACGTTCCCCGAAAGTTCGTTCGCACCGGACTATGCCTCGCGGCCCTGTTCGTGAAAAGCCCTGGACGTGCTGCTCGTGGACGGCCCCAAACGCGGCGCCGTTCACGCGGCCGTCCCGGTTCAAGACACACCAGGTTTCCAAGGCGGCGGCCGAAACGCGCGGCGATGTCTTTGCACGAGGCATGACCTGTCTGCTGCCGGCCTTGACGGGCCAGTTCCGATCAGGCCGGGCGCTTGCGGAGTCCGCAACTAGCGCAACGCCCCTGAAACATCCACAAAAACAGGTGGTTGTGGAAATTCTCACGCGCGAAATCCCCGATTCCACGCAACTGCGCCAAGCCTTATACTGCGGCCATGCCCACGCTTTGCCGAGACTGCCTGACCACCTTCGACGCGGGGTCCCGCTGCCCCGCCTGCCGGTCTCCGCGCACGGTTTCGCACCCCGAGCTTCTGACGCTTTCCATTGCCCACATGGATTGCGACGCCTTCTACGCCTCTGTCGAGAAGCGCGACGACCCGAGCCTCCGCGATCGTCCGGTGATCGTCGGCGGCGCTCGGCGCGGCGTCGTCTCCACCGCCTGCTACCTCGCCCGCATCAAGGGCGTCCGCTCCGCCATGCCGATGTTCCAGGCCCTGAAGCTCTGTCCCGAGGCCGTCGTCATAAAGCCTCGCGGCTCGCACTACGCCGAGGTCTCCCGCCATATCCGCGCGCTGATGGACGAACTCACTCCTGCGGTCGAGCCACTCTCGCTCGACGAGGCGTTCCTCGACCTCACCGGAACCGAGCGGCTCCACCATGCGCGGCCGGCCGTGCTTCTCGCGCGCCTTGCCCGGCGGATGGAGACCGAACTGGGCCTGACCGCCTCGATCGGACTTTCGCACAACAAGTTTCTCGCGAAGATCGCGTCGGACCTGGACAAGCCGCGCGGATTCTCCGTCATCGGCCGGGCCGATACAGCCACCTTCCTCAAGGGCAAACCCGTCCGCCTGATCTGGGGCGTCGGTGCCGCCACCCAGGCCGCGCTGGAGGGCGCCGGAATCCGGACCTTCGACGACCTCCTGCGCTGGGACCGCAAGGACCTCGGCCATCGCTTCGGAGCGATGGGCGACCGGCTCTACCACCTCGCCCGCGGCGAGGATCGCCGCCGCGTCTCGGCGCACGAGCCGATCAAGTCGATATCGAACGAGACGACCTTTGACGAAGACATATCCGACCGCGACCTTCTCGACGGTCACCTCTGGCGCCTGTCGGAGAAGGTGACCGACCGCGCCAAGGCCCGTGGCCTCGCGGGGCGCACGGTCACGCTTAAACTTCGTCGGGCGAATTTCGCGATCCTCACCCGCCGGGAAACGCTGCGCGAGCCGACGCAGATGGCGGGCACGCTCTACCGGGCGGCGCGCGAGCTTCTGGATCACGTGACGGAACCGGGGCCTTTCCGCCTGATCGGCGTCGGCCTGTCGGACATCGTGCCCGAGGCGGAAGCGGACCTGACCGGCGACCTTCTCGACCCCGGCGCGGCCAAGCGCGCCCGCGCTGAACGCGCGGCGGACCGGATACGGGCGCGGTTCGGCTCGGACGCGATCGTTAAGGGGCGATCACTGAGATAGCCACGCGAGCGGCATCCGGTGTCGGAGTGATTCGGGTCTGCGGCGCCTCGCACCCGGAACGGCGGAGGCCCCTACTCCGCGGCGAGCCGCAACTCGCCCCTGCCGATCTCGACGATCTCGGCGATGACCTGAGCCATCAGGCGTCGGAAGGCCGGGAACTGGCCGTTCGGCCGGATCAGCGCCTCGTTCATGTAGAGCGACCGGTCGATCTCGATCTGAACCGCGTGGCGGCGCTGCGACGGCCTGCCATAAGTCTGGGTCACGTAGGCCCCGGCAAAGGGGGCGTTGCGCGCAACGAGCAGCCCCGCGGCGGCGAAGGCGGCCTCGATTCGGTCCACGATCGCGGAACCGGCCGAGGCGCCGAACCTGTCACCGAGCACGATCTCCGGCCGCCGCCCGTCCATCGGCGCGATCGCCTCTAGCGACTCGTGGGGCATGGAGTGAACGTCGATCAGGATCGCCTCTCCAAACATTGCCACGGATTCGCTGACGAGGTTGCACAGGCAGGCATGATAGGGCTTCCAGACGCCTTCGATCCGGGCGTCGGCCTCCGCGAGCGAGATCTTTCCGCGATAGATTGCCCGGCCGCCAGCCACGACACGGGGAATGACCCCGAGGCCGGAACTGACACGCGGATTGTGCCCGTTCGGGCGGACGCCTTCGATGACGGCGGGGTCCAGTTCCTCCGCCGCGCGATTGAGGTCGATGTAGGCGCGCGGCGCATTTGCCACGAGCAATGGCGCGCCAAGCTCCGTCGCAGGCTTCAGGAGCGTGTCGATGAAGGCATCTTCCGAAGATCGGATCGTTCGCCGGTCGAGAACGCTGCGTGCAAGAAATTCGGCCGGATAGTCCCGCCCGCTATGGGGCGAGGCGAAGATCACGCTGGTCAGGCGTTCTTCGGGCAAGCTCAGATGATAGGGCGCGTCGGCCATGAAAGCTCCGTATTCCACTGAAAATATACTCGGAATGCGTGCCGTGCCAAAAGCCCTTGAAAGGCGCTTCGACTCCTTTTATAGACCCCGGGACCGACGCGGTTCCGACCGCGTTCATGCGAGTGAACGCGACGGGATCATCGGGACGTGGGCGGTTAGCTCAGCGGTAGAGCACTACGTTGACATCGTAGTGGCCACTGGTTCGATCCCAGTACCGCCCACCATCACCGCCCCTCGCGGTAAGAACCCGAGGGGCTTCGTTGTTTTCAAGGCGCTCGGCGCGCCGCGAATGGGAGAAGACCGATGAAGGTCCGCAACTCGCTCCGCTCGCTCAAGAGCCGGCACCGGGATTGCCAGATCGTGCGCCGCAAGGGCCGCATCTACGTGATCAACAAGACGCAGAAGCGCTACAAGGCCCGTCAGGGCTGAGCTGCTGCCGAAAGGTTGCCGAACGGGCCGCGCCGGGAAACCGCCGCGGCCCTTTCCTTTTCCGCAACCTCAGTCGCCGAAGCGGATGATCCCACCGGACAGCAGCTGCACGACCGTTTCCTGGTCGAGATACCCGGTCGCATTAAGCCCGCGCGACCGCTGGAAACGGCGGATGGCGCGGCGGGTGTCGTCGTCGAACACGCCGTCCACCCTGCCGGGCTTCAGCCCCAGCTGGTCGAGCCTGAGCTCCGCCATGTTCTTCGCCACCGCCGGAAGATTCAGCGCCGCTTCGGCCGCAGCCGCCTTTTCGCGTTCGCTCGCACCGCTCTGCTCCTCGATCAGTGCCGCGATCTGCTCGCGCGCTTCATCGGCGAAGGCGCCGTCCGGGAAGGCCGCGAGGTAGTCGCGGTAGCCCGCGACCGTGTTCATTGCCACCGCCCGGTCCCAGGCCGCGCGTTCCTGCGCCGCCGCCGTCTGCCGGCGATTCTCCTCGATCACGTCGAGGCGGTCCTGCGCGAGATCGGCGAAGAGCCCGTCCGGATAGCGTTTCAGATAGGCCCTGAGGCCGGCCTCGTCGCCCGCAGCCCCGGTCTGTGACCAGTAGAGGCGATCCTGCCTCTCCTCTTCAGCCCGCCGCGCCGCCGCCTCGGCCTCGAGTTCGGCGGCCTTTTTCCCGGCCTGAGCGGACAGTTGGAGGATCTGGTCGCGGGTCAGGAAGCCCGTCGCATCGAATCCATTGGCCTTCTGCCAGTTCGTGATCGCCGTGCGCGAGCCGCGTCCGAAGATGCCGTCGATGCCTCGCGGATCGAACCCCATGAGGCTCAGGTTGCGCTGGACCTCGCGGCGCTGATCGCGGGTGAGGCGGAGCGCGTTCTCCACTTCTTCCGCGAGCCGCGCGGGCTCCGCCTTCAGCCGGGCGATCTCCGCCCGTGCCGTGGGGGCGAACAGGCCGCTCGGATAGCGTGCGAGGTAGGCCTCGTAGGAGGCGACCGTTCCCATCCCGCGCGTCACCTGCCAGAAGGCGCGTTCCGCCGACGTCGTATCGGCCTCGCCCGCCTCCGTGGCTGGCATGGGCAGGAACGAGGAAAGGGCGCCAAGGTAACCCCGCGCGTCGAGGTCCGGCCGGCCGGTGGCCAGCGCGGAGAGGCTGAACCCCGGCTTTGGCAGGTCCTCCGCCGCGAAGGCCGCGATCTCTTCGGCGTCACCGGACAGGACCGTAACGCCCTGCGGGATATCAAGACCCCCGATCCCGGGCGCGAGCCCCGTTCCCAAGGTGATTCGCGCCTGATCGGAGCCAAGAAGGACAATCGCGCCACCGGGTGCGCCCGAGGCGATTTCCAGCACGGTCGAAAGCGGCAGGCCCATGCCGTCGGCCGAAGCGAGGTCGGGCGCGCGCGCATCGGTCCCGAGGAACCAGGTGCCGCGCTCGGATTTCACGAAATGGCCTGCAAGCAGGATCACGATCCGCTCCGCCGCGTCGCGGTCGACGATCAGTTCGGCCAGCGCTTCGCGCATCCCCTCGGCTGACATGTCGGCACCCACGACGACGGAGAAACCGGCGTCCTTCAAGGGCTCGTCGGCGGCGAGCGCGTCCTCCGCCCCGTCGATGTCGGCTGCGAAGCGGTAATCCGCATTCGCGAGGATGAGTGCGCGGTTGTCGGCCATGGCCGGCCCCGCGGCGGCGACGAGCGCGATTGCGAGCGTTGCGCGGAATGTCATGGCGGCTCCTCCCTGTCTCGGGCGGAGCCTATTCGTAACTCCGCCGGTCTTCGATCACCTTGCCGTCATTGGGCAGTGATCCGGGCGGGACAAGCTCGACCCGCCCCTTGAGCTTCAGCGTATCGGTGATGGAGCCTTCGAACAACGAGGGGTTGTCGGCTTCCGTTTCCACCTGGACGGTCATCACGTCCATCTCGCCCTCGCGGTCGGCGATGACCCGCGCACGGACCACGTCGGCGTGCTTCGCCACGAAGGCCGCGACCTGCTCGGGCCGCACGAACATGCCCTTGATCTTGGTCGTCTGGTCGGCGCGGCCCATCCAGCCCTTGATCCGCATGTTGGTCCGCCCGCAGGGGCTTTCCCCCGGCATCACCGCCGAGAGGTCGCCAGTCGCGAAGCGGATCAGCGGGTAATCGGGGTTGAGCGTCGTCACCAGGACCTCGCCCACCTCGCCGGGCGGGACAGGGTCGCCCGTGCCGGGGCGGACGATCTCTACGATCACGCCCTCGTCCACGATCATGCCTTCCTGGGCTTCGCTTTCGTAGGCGATGTTGCCAAGGTCGGCGGTCGCGTAGTTCTGCAGGCAGAGGATGCCCCGGTCCGCGTATTCCTGCCGGAGCGACGGGAACAGCGCCCCGCCGCCGACGGCGGCGCGGGTGATCTTCAGCCGTTCGCCCATCTCTTCGGCCTTGTCGAGGATCACCTTGAGGTAATCCGGCGTGCCGGAATAGGCCGTCGTCCCGACGTCCACGGCCGCCTGGACCTGAAGCTCTGTCTGGCCCGTCCCGGCGGGAAGGACGGCGGCGCCCACGGCCCGCGCGCCGGACTCGAAGATCATCCCCGCGGGCGTCAGGTGATAGCCGAAGCAGTTCTGCACGATGTCGCCCTGCCCGATGCCGCAGGCATGCAGGAAACGTCCGATCCGCCACCAGTCGCCCGAGCGCATCCCCGGTTCGTAGATCGGACCAGGACTTTGAAAGATGTGTTCGAAATCCGCGGCGCCCTTCGTGGTGAAGCCGCCGAAGGGCGGGTAGTCCTTCTGCGCGCGGCCAAGTTCCGACTTGCGTATCACCGGCAGGCTGGCGAGCACGGCGGCGCTGGTGATCGCCTGCGGGTCCACGTCACGCAGTATCCCGGCGACCGCTGGCGCACGCTCGATCGCGCGGGCAATCTGTGCGGGCAACTCGCGCGCGAGGTCGGCGGCGCGTTCATCCGCGCTGCGGGTTTCCAGGGCGTCGAAATGCGTCACGGTCATTTCCTCCTCACGCCAGCCAGCGCTTGCGGCGGCGGTAGCTGCGCACGTCGCGGAAGCTCTTGCGCCCCTCGTCCGACATGCCGAGGTAGAATTCCTTCACGTCCGGGTTCTCGCGCAGTTCCGCCGCCGGGCCGTCCATGACGACACGCCCGGATTCGAGGATGTAGCCGTAGTGCGCGTAACGCAGCGCGACATTGGTGTTCTGCTCGGCCAGGAGGAAGGTCACGCCCTCCTTCTCGTTCACCGATTTGACGATCTCGAAGATCTGTTCGACGAGCTGCGGCGCAAGGCCCATCGAGGGTTCGTCCAGCAGGATCGTCTCCGGCCGCGACATCAGCGCCCGGCCGATCGCACACATCTGCTGTTCGCCGCCCGAGGTGTAGCCGGCCTGGCTCTTCCGGCGCTCCTTTAGGCGCGGGAAGTAGGTGTAGACCATCTCGAGGTCGCGGGCGATCTCGGCCGCCCCGTCGTGGCGGGTGTAAGCGCCGGTCAGCAGGTTTTCCTCGACGGTAAGGTGCTCGAAGCAGTGGCGCCCCTCCATCACCTGGATGACGCCCTTCTTCACGAGGTCCGAAGGGTTGAGGTCCTGCACCCGTTCGCCGCGATAGACGATCGAGCCCTTGGTAACCTCGCCCCGCTCCGATCTCAGGAGGTTGGAGACTGCCTTGAGCGTCGTCGTCTTGCCCGCGCCGTTGCCGCCGAGAAGCGCGGTGATCCCGCCTTTCGGCACGGAAAGGCTCACGCCCTTCAGCACGAGGATGACGTGGTTGTAGATCACCTCGATGTTGTTCACTTCGAGAAGGGTCTCTTCCGTCCGTCCAGCGTCGAGCATTTCGGTCTCCCGGGACCAGTTCGTTTCAGGTTGCCCCGGCCCGGATCGTCCGGGCCGGGGCGTCGGAGCGTCAGTTGCAGCGCTCGGCGATGTTGTTTTCCGCCGCGTAGGCCGCCGAATCCTCGGCGATCAGCGGATCGAGCACCTCGGCGTCGGCCTCGATGTAATCCGAGACGTTCATCCAGGCGCCGGCGGCGGCGTCCCACTGCTGGATCATCGCCGAACCCGGGCCGCCGTGATCTTCGCAGGTCGACTTGATCGGCTGTGCGAAGCCCGGCAGGCCAAGTTCGGTCAGACGCTCTTCGGTCAGTTCGAGCGCTTCGAGACCCTCGCGCATCTCGGCCGCGGTGATCGCCGAATTGCCGGAGATCTCCTGCGCCTTCCGCGCCGCCTCGGTCAGCACCATCGCGGCATACATCCCGCGGGAATAGAGCACGGTGCCGGCGTTCGAACCGTCGCCGGCGGCCTTGCCCGCGTCGAGGACGTATTTCTTGAGGTCTTCGTAGACGGGGTAGTCCATGCCGGAACCGTGGAACGCGATGGCCTTGTAGCCGTTCGCGCCGTCGCCGGCGGGCTTCACGTCGTTCTCAGAGCCCGACCACCAGATGCCGATGAAGTTTTCCATCGGGTAGCGGATGTTCACCGCTTCCTGGATCGCCACGGCGTTCATCACGCCCCAGCCCCACATCAGCACGTTGTCCGGACGGTCGCGGCGGATCTGCAGCCACTGGCTCTTCTGCTCCTGGCCGGGATGGTCGACCGGGAGTTCGATGAGCTCGAATCCGTGCTTCTTGGACAGTTCCTGAAGCGTGCGGATCGGCTCCTTGCCGTAGGCCGAGTTGTGGTAGACGAGCGCGATCTTCTTGCCCGACAGGTCGCCGCCGTTCTGGTCGAGCAGGTACTTGATCGCGACCGAGGCGCCGTCCCAGTAGTTGGCCGGGTAGTTGAACACCCACTCGAAGACCTTGCCGTTCGCGGCCGAGGTGCGGCCATAACCCGGCGTGTAGAGCGGGATACCGTCCTGCGAGACTTTGGGGATCAGCTGGTAGGTGATGCCGGTCGACAGCGGGTTGTAGGCGAGCGAGCCCATGCCCTTCGTCGACTCGTAGCACTCGACACCCTTCTCGGTGTTGTAGGCCGTCTCGCATTCGGGCACCTGGATCATCTCGCCGCCCACGCCGCCATCACGCTCGTTCAGCAGCGTCATGTAGTCGGCGAAGCCGTCGGCGTAGGGAATGCCGTTCGGCGCGTAGGGTCCCGTGCGGTAGGACAGCGAGGGGAACACGAGGTCCGCCGCCGCCGGGCTGGCCGCGGCGATCGCTGCCGCGACGATGGTTGCGAAAGTCTTCTTCATTCCTGGTTTCCTCCCAAGGTTTGAGATTTCGAGTATCGTTTGTTCCGGTCTTTCCATTGGCGGGCGCCCGCTCAGTGCGGGAAGGGCCAAAGCCGTAGTTTCTCCTTGGCGACGCGCCAGAGCTGCGCGAGTCCATGCGGTTCCACGATCAGGAAGAGAACGATCAGCCCGCCGACGATCATCAGTTCGATATGCGCGGCGAGGTCGGTGGCCCAGCCGAGCTGACCCACCAGAAGGTTCTTCAGAAGCACCGGAAGAAGCACGAGGAACGCCGCTCCGGCGAAGCTGCCGAATATGCTGCCGAGCCCGCCGATGATCACCATGAACAGGATCAGGAAGCTCTTCTGGATGCCGAAAGCCTCCGTCACCTCGACAGCGCCAAGATAGACCGAGAAGAACAGCGCGCCCGCGACGCCCACGAAGAAGGACGACACGGCGAAGGCGGAAAGCTTCGTCGTCAGCGGGTTCACCCCGATGATCTCGGCGGCGATGTCCATGTCGCGGATCGCCATCCACTTCCGCCCCACGGTCCCGCGCGTCAGGTTGCGGGCGAGCCAGGCGAGGCCGAAGAGGATGGTGAGGCAGAAGAGGTATTTCGCCGGTGCGGTCGTCGCAGGTCCGGTCACCGCGTGGCCAAGGACAGTCCGTTCCGGGGCGCTGATCTGGCCCGTGGCCGAGTAGTTGTAGAACCACGGAACCTTGTTGAAGAGCCAGACGAGGAAGAACTGCGCCGCGAGCGTCGCGACCGCGAGGTAGAAGCCCTTGATGCGCAGGCTCGGAAGCCCGAACAGCACGCCCACGCCGGCGGTGACGCCACCGGCGAGCAGCACGTGGATCAGGATCGAGACTTCCGGAAAGGCGGTCATCAGCTTGTAGCAGGCATAGGCCCCCACCGCCATGAAGCCGCCGGTCCCGAGAGAGACCTGACCGCAATAGCCCACGAGGATGTTCAGGCCGATGGCGGCAATCGAATAGATCAGGAAGGGCACGAAGACCGCGTTCGCCCAGTAGTCGTTGATCAGGAACGGGATGACCCCGAACGCCACGACGAGGAGCACGTAATACGCCCAGCGATCGAACCTGATCGAAAAGGTCTGGCTGTCGATGGCGTAGCTTGTCTTGAAGTCGCCTGCTTCGCGGTAGATCATCCGTTGAACTCCTTCGCCTCTCCAGGCCAGTCAGCGCCCTGCGGCCGCACGAGGCAGAACCTGTGCCCGGTCGGCGCCTCCATCACGATCCAGGTCCTGATGCGGGCAACCTCCTTGGCGCCCAGCGCCTTGAGGCGTTCGCATTCGGCTTCCAGGTCGTCCGTCTCGAAATCCAGATGCACGCGCGGCTCGTGGTCGACGGCCTGCAGGATCACCCTGGGGTAGCCCTTGTGGCCGTCGAAGATCGCGTATTTTCCGCGCTCGTCGATCGTGCCCTCCATGCCCAGCATTGCGGACCAGTACTTTGTCGCCTCGGTCAGATCCTCGGTCTGACAGTCGATGCAGAGAACGCCGACGCGCGCCTTGTGGCTCATCCCTGGCCCTCCTGCTGGCGGTGGTGTTCGCGCGGCACCTGGGGCGAGGGCGGCGCGTGGCCCGCCTTCTCTGCGTGCCGCACGAGCCAGAGATAGGCGACCATGCCCAACGCTCCGCCGGCGGCGGCCAGAAGCGCCGCGATCACCATCTGTCCCGTGTTCCTCGGCTCGGTCGTGAGCGCGAGGTAGCCGAAGGCCCAGAACCCGGACCAGGCAATCACGTTGAGGATGGCAACCAGCTTCGCCACGCGTCACACCCTCTCGATGATCCGCTCGCCGAACAGGCCCTGCGGACGGAAGACAAGGAAGACGAGTGCCAGCACGTAGGCGAACCAGTTCTCGGTCGCGCCACCGATCAGCGGGCCGATGAGAAACTCGAACAGCTTCTCGCCCACGCCGATGATCAGGCCGCCGATGATTGCACCCGGGATCGAGGTGAAGCCCCCGAGCATCAGCACCGGAAGAGCCTTCAGCGCGATGAGCGAGAGCGAGAACTGAACCCCCGACTTGGAGCCCCACATGATGCCGGCCACCAGCGCCACGATGCCGGCGATCGACCAGACGAGCACCCAGATGAAGCGAAGCGAGATACCGACGCTCAGCGCCGCCTGGTGGTCATCCGCCACCGCGCGCAGCGCCCGGCCGTACTTCGTGTACTGCGAGAACAGCGTCAGGGAGATCACCAGCATTGCCGCGATGATCGTGGCGACGATGTCGAGGTTGTCGATGAAGAAGCCGTAGCCGAAGGCGTTGTAGGTGACCTCGTCGATGGTGCCGTTCAGGCCCTGCGGAATGCCCACGTCAAGCTGCTTGATGTCGGCGCCCCACATGATGTCGCCGAAGCCTTCCATGAAGTAGGCAAGGCCAATCGTCGCCATGAACAGGATGATCGGCTCCTGGTTCACGAGGTGCTTGAGCACGAAGCGTTCCACGATGATCGCGAAGACCACCATCACGGCCGCGGCAAGAAGGATCGCGAGGACCGCCGGCATCTCCCAGCCGAAGTCATGAAGATCGGTGCCGAATACGGTGTTTATGAGATGCGCGAAGGGCACCTGGCCGTCGAGGAACCCCACGAGCGTCAGCGCCGCGAAAAGCGCCATGACGCCCTGCGCGTAGTTGAAGATTCCCGACGCCTTGAAGATCAGCACGAAGCCGAGGGCGACGAGCGAGTACATCACCCCGGCCATCAGGCCGTTGAGCGCCGCCTCGATCCCGAAAAGAAGCTGGTCAGGCATGGTTCCCCCTAGTCGTGCGACACGCCGAGATAGGCGTCGATGACGTCCTGGTTGTTCCTGACCTCGTCAGGCGTTCCGTCGCCGATCTTCTTGCCGTAGTCCATGACGACGACGCGGTCCGACAGGTCCATGACCACGCCCATGTCGTGTTCGATGAGCGCGATCGTCGTGCCGAACTCGTCGTTCACGTCGAGGATGAAGCGGCTCATGTCCTCCTTCTCCTCGACGTTCATGCCCGCCATGGGCTCGTCGAGCAGCAGGAGCTTCGGCTCCGCGGCAAGCGCGCGGGCCAGTTCCACGCGCTTCTTCAGACCGTAGGGCAGCCGCCCCACCGGCGTTTTCCGGATATTCTGGATTTCGAGAAAGTCGATGATCTTCTCGACGCGCTCTCGGTTCTCCGTTTCTTCGCGCTCGGCCTTGCCCCACCACATCGCCTGGCTCACGAGGCCGGTCTTCATGTGCGTCAGGCGGCCGGTCATGATGTTGTCCAGAACGCTCATCCCCTCGAACAGCGCGATGTTCTGGAACGTCCGCGCGATGCCGAGCCGGGCGACCTGGTAGGGTTTCATCGGCCCGCGCCTGTAACCGCGGAACCAGACCTCGCCCTCCTGCGGGTGGTAGAAGCCCGAGATCACGTTCAGCATCGAGGACTTGCCCGCCCCGTTCGGCCCGATGATCGCCCGGATTTCTCCTTCGCGGATGTCGAAGGAGATGTCCTTGATCGCAACCACGCCGCCGAAGCGCAGCGTGATGTTCTTCATCTCCATCAGCACGCCGCCGATCTTGCGGCCGTCGGCGGTGACGTATCCTTCGGTCGTGTCCTTCATTCCGCCGCCATCCTCTGCTCGGCCCCGACGACCTTCGCGTCGCGGATCGTCAGCGTCGCCTTGATCTTGCCCTTGCGGCCGTCCTCGTAGGTCACCTCGGTCTCGGTGTAGATGCTGTCCTTGCCGCCATAGAGCGCGTCGATCAGGTCGGCGAATTTCTCCGCGATGATGTTGCGGCGTACCTTCCGCGTCCGGGTGAGTTCGCCATCATCCGCGTCGAGTTCCTTGTGCAGGACAAGGAAGCGGTGGATCTGGCAGCCCGACAGCATCGGGTCCTCCGCGACCGAGCGGTTCGCTTCCTCGACGTGCTCCTGGATCATGTCGAGCACCTTCGGATGCCCGGCCAATTCCTGGTAGCTCGCATAGGCGATGTTGTTCCGTTCCGCCCAGTTGCCGACGGCGTTCAGGTCGATGTTGATGAAGGCGCAGCACATGTCGCGGCCGGCGCCGAAGACCACGGCCTCCAGGATGTTCGGGTAGAACTTGAGCTTGTTCTCCACGTATTTCGGCGCAAAGAGGCTGCCGTCGGCCATCTTGCCCACGTCCTTTGCGCGGTCGATGATCCGCAGGTGCCCGGTGCCCTCCTCGAAGAAGCCGGCGTCGCCCGTTGCCACCCAGCCTTCGGCGTCCTTCGTCGAGGCGGTGGAGTCGGGGTTCTTGTAGTATTCGACGAAGGTCCCGGGCGAGCGGTAGAAGACCTCGCCGTTCTCGCCGATCCTCACCTCGACGCCCGGCGAGGGCACGCCGACCGTGTCGGACCGCACCTCGCCATCCGGCTGCTGCGTGATGAAGACCGAGGCCTCGGTCTGGCCGTAAAGCTGCTTCAGGTTGATCCCGAGCGAGCGGTAGAAGTCGAAGATCTCCGGCCCGATCGCTTCGCCCGCCGTGTAGCCCACGCGAATGCGGGAATAACCGAGCGAGTTCTTCAGCGGACCGTATACAAGCATGTTGCCGACCGCGTAGACCAGCCGTTCGACGGAGCCCACGGGCTTGCCGTCGAGGATTGCGGGGCCAATGCGGCGCGCCACGGCCATGAAGCGGTCGAACAGCCACTTCTTGAGCCGCCCCGCGTCTTCCATCCGGATCATGACGTTGGTCAGCTGCCCCTCGAACACGCGCGGCGGGGCAAAGAAGTAGGTCGGCCCGATCTCGCGCAGGTCCGTCATCATCGTGGCCGCGGATTCCGGGCAGTTGACTGTGAACCCGGTCCAGTAGGCCTGTCCGATCGAGAAGATGAAGTCGCCCACCCATGCCATCGGCAGGTAGGCCAGCACTTCGTCCTTGTGGGTCAGGCGGTCAAACTCCGCCGAGGCTTTCGAGGTCTCGATGATGTTGCGGTTCGAAAGCACCACGCCCTTGGGCTTCCCGGTCGTGCCGGAGGTATAGAGCATCACGCAGGTGTGGTCGTAACCCAGTTCCGCGATCCGCTTGTCGAGCTCGGCCCCCAGCCGCTGCTCGGCCGCGCGGCCTTCGGCCATCACGTCGGCAAGCGCGTTCATGCGGCTGTGGTCGTATTTCCGCATCCCCCGCTTGTCGAGGTAGGCGACGTGGTGGATGTGGTGGATCCGGTCCTGCACCTCGATGACCTTGTCGACCTGCTCCTGGTCGCCGCAGATCACGAACCGTGCCCCGCAGTGATCGAGGACATAGGCCATCTCCTCGGCCACCGCGTCCTGGTAGAGCGGCACAGGCACCGCGCCGCACATCTCGGCCGCGGCCATCGCCCAGTAGAGCGCCGGGCGGTTGCGCCCGATGATCGCGACATAGTCGCCGCGTTCCATTCCCAGAACGAGGAAGCCGAGCGCCATCGCCCGCACTTCCCGGGCGGTCTCCGCCCAGGTCCAGGTCTGCCAGATGCCGAATTCTTTTTCCCGATAGGCCGGGAGCGCGCCATACCGCTCTGCATTGCGGGCGAGCAACGCAGGAATGGATTGCGGGGCGCCGGACGCCGCGTTCTCGGTCACAGATCTCTCCTCCCGGGCGCCGGTTCTCCCAGCGTCCTCCTGCCGCAATTGGTCGCGGGCAATGATTGCCCGATTTTTTCGCAATCCTTACGAATTGTAACAGCGCTTCCTACCTATTTGCCGCTGCGCCGCCCCGGTGCTAGCGATTGGACGGGAGGATCGGAGATGCGGGCCGAGGAAACCACGGCGAAACTCATACGGGCGGGGCTGAACCTCATTCCGCAGGCGTTGTCGATCTACGACCGCGACCTGAAGCTTTCCGTCTGCAACCGCCGGTTCCAGGAAATGTTCGACCTGCCGGAACACCTCGTCACGCCCGGCGCTTCCTTCGAGGACACAATCAGGTTTCTCGTGAATCGCGGCGAATACGGCCCGGTCGACGACGCCGAGGTCGCCGTGCAGGCCCGCGTCGACCAGGCCCGCGCCTTCCGGCCGCATTACATGGAACGCACCCGCGCGAACGGACGGACGATTTCGGTGGAGGGGTCGCCGCTGCCCCAGGGCGGGTGGGTCACGGTCTACACAGACATCACCGAGATCAAGCGGCAGGAATCGCTGCTCCGCGCACGGTCCGCGGAACTCTCGGGCCAGGTGCTTTCCCATGCCGAACAGCTCGCGCAGGCCAACCGCGAGCTCGCAGCGACGAACGCGGCGTTAGAAGAGGCGAAGCGCGAACTGACGGAGATGGAGGCGCGCACGCGCCTCGTGACCGAGATGATGCCCGCCCACATAGCCCACGTGGACCCGTCGTTCCGCTACACCTACTCGAACCGCCGCCTGTCGGCCGTCATGCCTGGCTCCCTGTCGAACATCGTCGGTGTTCCGGTCACCGAGGCCCTGGGGGCGGAAACCTTCGCGCGGATCGAACCCCAGCTCTCGCGCGCGCTTCAGGGCGAAGCGAGCGTCTTCGAAATCACGCACACCCCGTCCGGCCGCCGTATCCGCATCGCGCTGACACCGGACCGGACCGGCGACGGGCCGGTGAACGGCGTCTACGTCCTGTCGATGGACGTGACCGAGGAAACCCAGGCCCGCGCCGCGCTCGCGCAAAGCGCCAAGAGGGAACTCGCGGCCCAGCTGACCTCCGGCCTCGCGCATGATTTCGCCAATCTCCTGACGATCATCCTCGGCCTCCAGGGCCGCATGCAGCGCCTGCCCGGCCTTCCCCCGGACGCCGCCGACCTTTCCACCGCGACGCTGGCGGCCGCGCGGCGCGGGGGCACGCTCCTCGACCGGATCGCCGCGATGTCCGGCCCGCGCGAGCTTCGGCCGACGGCGACCGATCTGCGTGCGCTTCTCTCCGACATTCGCGCGATGGCGGGCCCGACGCTGCCCGAGGGGCTGAGCCTAGAGGTCTCCGCAAGCGGAATCGAAGGCCCCCTTCTCCTCGATGCGGGCGCGCTTCAGGATTCTCTTCTGAACCTCATCCTCAACGCCCGCGACGCGATCGGCGAGAAGGAGGGGCGCATCAGCCTGACGGCCCGTCCCTTCCGCGACACCTGGCTCGAAATCACCGTCGAGGACACGGGGCCCGGATTTTCCGAAGAGGCGCTTGAACGGGCGCTCGATCCGTTCTTCACGACCAAGGGCGGCGAAGGATCCGGCCTCGGCCTGACGATGGTCTACGACCAGGCGAAGCTTGCCGGGGGAACGGTCTGGCTTGCCAATTCTGCGGCGGGCGGCGCGCAGGTGACGCTGCGCCTGCCCCTGCGCGCGGCGAACCTCGGGGCCGAGCCGCGCATGGTGCTTCTTGTCGAGGACAGCGAGGCGATTCGCACCGAGGTGCGCGAGATGCTCCGCGCGATGGGCCACAGCGTGATCGAGGCCGAGAGCGGAGACGAGGCGCTCGAGCTTTCGCGATTGCCGGGGATCGGGCTCATTCTTTCCGACATCGTGCTGAAAGGCGGCATGACGGGCGTCGACCTCGCCGAAAGGCTCGCCGAGGAACAGCAGGCGGCGCCTGTCTGCCTGATGACCTCCCTGCCTCCCGCCGATCCGCTGCGGGCCCGAGCGTCGGCGTTTCCGGTGCTCGCCAAGCCCTTCACCGCCGCCGATCTGGCGGCCTTCCTCACACTCAGGGAGGCCGCATGACCGCGCCCTCGCGCCCCCATGTCGCGATCCTCGACGACGAACCCGATATCCGCCGAATGCTGGCCGACGCGCTGGAAGAGGCTGGCTTCCGCACCACGACCTACGCCCGCGCGACGGAGTTCGAGGCCGGGCTGAAACGCGCGGCGCCCGATGTCTGCCTCGTCGACCTCGGTCTGCCCGACCGCGACGGGCTCGCGCTCGTCCACCGGCTCGCGCTGGAATCGGGCGCGGCGATCATCATCATCTCGGGCCGGGCGCAGGTTCAGGACCGCGTGACGGGGCTCGAGCTTGGAGCCGACGACTACATCATCAAGCCCTTCGACCCCGCCGAGGTCGTGGCCCGCATCCGCGCCCGGCTGAGAAAGGGCCGGACGGAGGCCGACCGGACTGGCCAGACGGCGCATTTCAACGGCTGGACCGCGCATTTCAACCGTTACGTCCTGACGGCCGAGGACGGGACCGAGGTTCCCTTCTCGCACGCCGAGGGCGAGGTGCTGCGCCTCTTCCTCGACGCGCCGAAGCGACTCATCAGCCGCGCGCAGATGCAGGAGGCCCTCGGGGGCGCGGCGGGGGAAAGTTTCGACCGCGCGATGGATGTGCGGATATCGCGGCTGCGTACCAAGCTCGGCGAGGACCCGAAGAATCCCCGCCTCATCAAGACGATCTATGGCGCTGGCTACATCTTCCTCGGCGACGTCAGCTGGAGCTAGGCGTCAGAGGATTCCGTCTTCGGCGTCCTCGACGGAAATGCCGAGCGCGTCGAGGCCATCCTCGAGGTAGTCCGCAAGAAGCGGCACGCCCAGAAGGTAGTCCTCGGTCGGATTGGTCTTCTCGGCCCGCGCCGTCGCGATGGCCTCCTCCAGCTCGTCAGCCGCATAGGTCTCGCGACCGACCCACATCAGCGCGACGAGGCTCGCCTGCTCGTCCTCGTTCATGTCCCGGATGAATTCCCGAAGCTCCGCCTCGGTCGCGTCGCCCGAGCGCGATTCGAGGATGGAATCGGCCTCGCGGACGTCACCGGGGCTATCCCAGGACGCCACCTTCGCATCGAGCTCGCGCGCGCGGACGATGACATGGGCGACCTTTTCGGGGCTGATCTGAAGCATGTGCGTTCTCCCTCTGGGGCGTCCAAGTCTTCACCCATACGAAGGCGGGCGCAAGAGGTCAGGCGACGATGCGGTAATAGAGCCAGTCGGGCAGGAACTGGCTCAGGCGGAACATCGCCCCGAAGGCGCGGGGGAAATTCGCGGCGAAGCGGCGCGTGTTCATATGGGCGAAATAGCGCTTCGCCGCAGCGTCGGGTTCAAGGATGAACGGCATCGGGAAATCGTTCTTCTCGGTCAGCCGCGTGCGGATGAAGCCGGGGTTCACCAGCTGGACCTCGACGCCCGAACCCTTCAGGTCCGCCCGCATGGTCTCGGCCAGCGACATGACGCCGGCCTTCGACGCGCCGTAGCCGATGGCGCCCGGCAGCCCCCGGAAACCCGAAAGCGACCCGGTGAGGACGACGTGCCCGCGCCCGCGCCGGACCATTCCCGGCACGACTTCACCAAGAACGCGCGCCGCACCTGTCAGGTTCACGTCGCACATGAGCGCGGCCTTTTCCGCGTCCCACTGCTGCGCGGCCATCGGCCAGTAGACGCCCGCGAGCCAGACGAGCCCGTCGACCTCGCCCGCTTCCTCGGCCGCCGCCCGGACGGAGTCCGCGTCCGTCACGTCCATCGGCAGAACCTCCGACGGGCAGGGAAGCGTGCCCGACACCGCCTCGAGCCGCTCGCGCGTGCGCGCGGAAAGGACCATCGTGGCGCCCGCCGCGCTCATCTCGTGCGCTAGCGCCCGGCCGAGGCCCTCGCTCGCGCCGACAAGCCAGTAGCGTTTGCCCTTCCACTCTCTCACGCCTGCACCCGGCGCATCGTCGCGACGAGTTCCGCGACCTTGATGCCGAACTTCCGGAACTGGCTGCGATTGATGATCGTTCCGTTCGGGGCAAGGTACATCCAGTCGGTGACGCTCAGGACATGGCCGCCTGCGTCCTCCGGCAGCCGGATCCGATAGCGCAGCATGACCGCGCTGCCCTCCTGCCGTCCGTGGCCCGTGCCATCGAGGTCCGGAGCCTCCGCGCGGATCACGCCGTCATTGCCGAGCGTCAGGGTCCAGACCCGGTCCTGCGTCGCACCGCTGTCGTACCGGAACGCCTCCGTCATCCGGCAGGCATTGCCTTCCCAATCCGCGTCCATGTCTGCGACGAAGCGCGAGGTCACGCGGCCAAGGGGACCATAGATGACGCCCTCGCACAGGATCGGGCCGCTGAGTTCGCGGCGGATATCGAATTCCGGGCGCTGGCCGGCGTAGTGCTCGGGCTTCTGCGCGCCAAAGCCGGTGAAACGCTGGGCGACCGAAAGGGCCGACAGGGTCAGAACCGCGCCCAGCGCGATCAGAAGGAAGGTATTCATGACTCAGTCCTCCGGGATTTCGGTGACGAGGAGCAGCGCCACGGCCACAAGCTTGAGCGCCGACGGCAAGAGCGCGTAGAGCGCCGCGAGGACCATAAGCGCCCCCTCGGGGTTCGCTCCCCCGGCGGTGAAGCCCGAAGCCTCGAGCGCGGGAAGAAGCAAGACGGCCGCGAATGCCAGAGTGAACTTCGACGCGAAGGACCACAGGCCGAAGCCGCGCCCTGCGCCGCCGTCACCCCCGCCGATGCGCGCCATCGCGCGCGCGAAGAGCGCTGGCAGGATCACGAGGTCCGCACCCACCGCCGCGCCCGACAGGACGCAGATCACGGCGAAGGGCACGACGTCCCCCGGGCCCAGAAGCGCAGCCCAGCCGAAGCCGACGATCGCCAGGGCCATCGCGGAAAGGAGCGTCCGCTTCGCACCGAACTCCGCAGCCGCGCGCGCCCAGAGGGGCGCCCCGACGGCGGCCGAGACGAAGAAGAGAAGTAGGAGCGGCCCCTCCCACCCCGGCGCTGCAAGCCGGCTTTCGACGAAGAAGAGGAAAAGCGTTGCCGTGACCGCGAGGGGCGCCGCGTTCACGAGTGCGAGCAGCAGCAGGCGGCGCGCCAGGGGTTCGGACAGGACCGCGCGGAAGCCGGGGCCTTCGGTCTCCTCCGTTTGCCCCTTCCAGTCGGTCCGCATGGCGAAACCAGCCACGAGGCAAAGTGCCGCGAAGGCTACGGCGAAACCGGCATAGGGCGCGGAGATGAGCGGTGCGAGGGCCGCCGGCGCCAGCGCCGCGAGGCTCACCCCGGCAAGCGCGCCTCCCTCGCGCCAACCGGCGAGCCGCATGTGCCCGCCGGGCCCCATCGACGCAGCCCGCGCGACGCCGCGCGCGTAGAAGGCGATGGTGAGGAAGCTGTAGGCGGAGAAAAGAAGCACCAGCATCCCCGCGAACCACAGGAGCGGCGCGACCGGGGGCGCCATGGCGAAGAGCCCCACCATGGCGGCGCCAAGGATCACGACGCCGGCGGCGACGGCTTGCCCGCGCCAGCGGCCAAGCCGCGCGAAGACCCAGCCGAGCCCGGGATCCTGAACCAGGTCGAGAAGCCGCAGCCCGAAAAGCACCGCGCCCAGCGCGGCGAGGCTCACGCCCCAGTCCTCGGCATAGACCTTCGGGGCGTGGATGTAGATCGGAAGCCCGGCACTCGCCAGCATCGCGCCGAAGAGCGCGTAGGCGGGGAGAGGCGCGGCGCGGCTCATCGCGACACCTCATCGGCAGGTGGCGCCGGACGGATGCGGTAGCGCGCGCCCTTCCACCAGAGCTTCAGCGCCTGCCAGTGGATGAGCGTCAGGACGCGCCGCGAGCCAAAGGGCCGGCGCAGGCAGGCCCCAAGGATGCCAAGGTTCGTGAGCGGCACCCGCCGCCCCGTCAGCGTGGCGAGCACACCGCCCTCCCCCGCGCGGTAGTCGATCCAGATGCCCACACGCTCCTGCCCGATGTCGAAGCGGAAGCGGTATTCCCCCTCGACCGGCTGGAATGGCGAGACGTGGAAGATCTTCTCTGCCCTGAGCGTGTCTTCCCGCGCGATCGGACGCAGGTCGTCATGGTGGCAGAGGTAGGAATGCCGGTCGCCGAAGGTGTTCGTCACTTCCGCGATGACGAGGCGCAGCACACCATCCCCGTCGCGGCAGAGCCAGAAGCTCACCGGGTTGAACACGTGCCCGAGGACGCGCGGCTGCGCCAGAAGCTCGATCCGCAGCCCCGGGATGCCGATCCCCCGCTCGATGAGAATCTCGCGCACCCAGGCTGTCCCGCGCCCCTGCTTCGGCGCACCGCCATGGTCGCGGTCGAGCAGCGACAGGAGGTTCCCCCTGTTCCGCGAGAACAGCGCGGGCCCCCGCGCCTCTGCCTCCGCGTCGACCAGCACGTAGTCCACGCCGTAGCGGAAGGCATTCGACACCGCGCCCCGGCGCCCGTGGAACGTCACGCCCCGGATATGCTCGACCCTGTTCATTCCGCCGCCATTGCCGGGCTTGCGGCGGCTTCCCGGCGCTCGATCGCGCGGACAACGTCGACCGCGCTGGCAAACCCGTCCTCGTGGAAGCCGTTCCGCATCCACGCCCCGCAGAACCAGGTGCGGTTCCGTCCGTTCATCGCCCGGATCCTCTCCTGGGCGCGAAGCGCGGCAAGGTCGTAGACCGGGTGGCGGAAGGTCACCTGGTCGTAGATCAGTTCCTCCCGGATCGAGCGTGTCCGGTTCAGAGTGACGAACATCGGGTCGTCCTTCGGGATCGGCTGCAGCGAGTTCATCCAGTAGGTCAGGTCGATCCGGTCCTTCCGCTGGCCCTTGTCCTCCGTGTAGACCCAGCTGGCCCATGCCCCCTTCCGCCGCGGCATCACGGACGCGTCCGCATGCAGCACCGCCTCGTTCGGCTGGTAGCGCACCGCGGACAGCGCCGCGCGCTCCCCTTCCGTGGGGTCCGAGAGCATCGCGAGCGAATCGTCCGAATGCGTGGCCATCACGACATCGTCGAACAACTCCCACTCCCCGCCCGCGGCCCGCAGTTCCACCCCGAGGTCCGATCGCCGAACACCGGCCACAGGAGTAGCGGTGCGGATCTCGACGCCCACAGTGCGCAGGAGCGCCTCGAGCCGCCGCACATATTCGATGGAACCGCCCTTAACCGTATACCACTGGTGCTGCCCGGTCGCCGACAGGAGCGCGTGGTTCTCGAAGAACCGGACCAGCGCCTGCGCTGGGAAGTCGAGGATGCCCTGGCAGGGCGTGGACCAGATCGCGCCGGACAGAGGTGTGATGTAATAGTCGCGGAACCAAGCGCCAGTGCCGAGCCGCTCGAGCAGTTCCCGTATCGTCATGTCCGGGTCGGCGGCCGCCACCTTCGCGCCAGCGTTGAACCGGAAGATGTCCCGGATCATCCCCAGAAACGCAGGACGCACCGTGTTGCGCTTCTGAGTGAAGACCGCACCGGCGCTTCGCAGGCCGTATTCGATGCGCCCGCCGTCGATCGACGCGCCGAAGCTCATGTCGCTTTCCGTCACCGGAACGCCAAGTTCGTCGAAGAGGCGGCAGAGATTCGGATAGTTCACCCTGTTGAACACGATGAAGCCGGTATCGACGGGCTGGTCGCCCCTCTTGCCTGCGATCACCGTCCGCGCATGCCCCCCGAGCCTCGGCGCCGCTTCGAAGAGCGTCACGCGATGCGTGGGCGACAGCAGATGCGCGGCGGCCATGCCGGATATGCCGCCGCCGATGACGGCGACGCGACGCGGCTGACCGATGAGGTTTTCGAAGGGCATGAGGTTCTCCAGCAGGGCGATTTTCGAAAGGGTTACGCGGCGCGTCGGAAATTGGATCAGAAACTGATCCGGCCCCGGACATGGGGCGTAGACAAGCCATGATGACCGGAACCCAGACCCTTTCCTTTCGGGATGCATCCGCGCGGCGGCGGCTGTATTCTGGATTTTCACGTGCGAAGATCCGCGCGGACGAGGGGACGAGGACGACGGTGGCCGTCGAGACCGGGGAAGTCGATTGGGCGGAAGCCATGCAACGCGTGAGAGATCACGCGGACAGGGCCGCGTTCGCGGACCTCTTCCGCCATTTCGCGCCCAGGGTGAAGGCGTTCCTGATGAAGTCGGGCACCGATGCAGGTCTGGCCGAGGAATGCGCGCAGGACGTGATGGCGACGCTCTGGCAGAAGGCGCACCTCTACGACCCCGAACGAGCCAGCGTCGCGACGTGGATCTTCACGATTGCCCGGAACCGCCGGATCGACGCGATCCGCAAGGCGCGGCGGCCGGAGCCGGAGGACCTGCCCTGGGGGCCGGAGCACGAACCCGACCAAGCCGAGGTCGTCGCGCTCCAGCAGGAAACCGAAAGGCTGGGAGAGGCCCTCGCGCAGCTTCCCGACAAGCAGCGCGAACTGATCGAGAGGGCCTTTTTCGGCGACCGGAGCCACAGTGAGATTGCCGCCGAGACGGGACTCCCGCTCGGCACGATAAAATCCCGAATCCGCCTGGCGCTCGAACGCCTGCGCCACGAAATGAAATGATGACCATGACGACGATCACCCACCACCTTACCGACGATCTGCTGATGGCCTACGCCGCTGGCACCCTGCCAGAGGCATTCAGCCTCGTGATTGCAACGCATGTGTCGCTTTGCGACGACTGCCGCGCCCGGCTTTCGGGCTTCGAGGCGCTCGGCGGTTCGGTCCTCGAATGCGCCGGCGTGGCCGAGATGAGCGAGGCGAGCCTTCACGCGGTGCTCGCCCGCATTTCCGGCACGGCCCCGGCAAAGGCGCCTGAACCCGCGGCGCGCCCGAAAGGTGTATTCCCGGCCCCCTTGCAGGATTACGTCCGCGGCGATCTCGACGCGGTGCGCTGGCGCCCCGTCGGCATGGGCGTAAGGCAGGCGATCCTGCAGACGGAGAAGGGCGCGACGGTGCGTCTCCTCCACATCCCGGCGGGCGCGGCGGTTCCCGACCACGGCCACCGCGGTACGGAACTCACGCTCGTCCTCAAGGGCGCGTTCCGCGACGAAGAGGGCCGCTACGCACGCGGGGATATAGAGATCGCGGACGAAGCGACCGAACATACGCCCATCGCGGAACCGGGCGAGGACTGCATCTGCCTCGCCGCGACCGACGCGCCGTTGCGGTTCCGCGGCCTGATGCCGCGTCTCGCCCAGCCCTTCCTGCGTATCTGAAGCGGCGGCTAGGCCTGCGACTTCGGCAGGGGCACGACCCGCGACGCCTCCGGATCCGGAGCGAGTTCCTCGAAATCGAAATTGTCGAGCCGCTTGGCGCGCCGCCCGGCCTTGTCGGCCGAGATCTTGATTTCCTCGATGTCCTTCGCCGCCTGCCCGAAGTGCCGGTCGAGGTTTTCCACCCGCGATCCGAGTCGGTCCACGTCGGCATGAAGAAGCGACAGTTCGCGGCGAATGGCCCCGGCCTGCTCCCGCATCCGCGCGTCCTTCAGGACCGCCCGCATCGTGTTCAGCGTCGCCATGCAGGTCGTGGGCGAGACGATCCAGACCTTGGCCGCGAAACCGTCCCGCACGATCTCGGGGAAATTCGCGTGAAGCTCCGCATAGACCGCCTCTGACGGCAGGAACATCAGCGCGCCGTCCGCCGTTTCCCCTTCGAGGATATAGCGCTCCGCGATAGCCTTGATGTGGTTTCGGACCGCGATCCGCAGCATCCGCTGCGCTTCGATCAGCTGCGACTGGTTCTCGGCCCGTCTCAACGCCTCGTAGGCTTCCAGGGGAAACTTCGAGTCGATCACGATCGGCCCCGGTGGGTTCGGCAGGTGGATCAGGCAATCCGCCCGCCGGCCATTCGACAAGGTCGCCTGCATCGTGAAGGAATCCGAAGGCAGCGCCTTCCTGACGATGTCGTGCAGCTGGATTTCCCCGAAGGCCCCGCGCGTCTGCTTGTTCGACAGGATGTCCTGAAGCGAGAGGACGTCGCCCGACAGTTTCTCGATCTTGGCCTGCGCCTTGTCGATCGTCTCCAGCCGCTGCTGAAGCTCGCCTAGCGACCGCGCCGTGCGCGTCGCGGCGCCGTGCAGGCTCTCCGTCATTCCCCGGCTGACGTCGGCAAGTCGCTGTTCCATGAGTTGCAGAACCTTGGTCTGGCTCGCCGCCTGCGCCTCGCTGACGTGGTGGAGACCTCCGGCCAGCTGATGCTGCCCCTCCGACAGCGCCTGAACCCGGTTGCCCAGCGCGTCGAGGTTTCTCAGCATCGGCTCCGCCATCCGTGCCGACCGCCCGGCGGCGCGCATGGTGATCACCAGAAGCACGACGAGCAGAAGAACCACCCCCGCACCGCCAAGCGCCGCAAGGACCGCGGGATCGGTCCATTCGTAGTTCTGCCCGCCGATGGTAATCATGTCCGTCCGAAAAGCCGCTCGATATCGGAAAGCTTCAGCTCCACGTACGTGGGCCTTCCGTGGTTGCACTGGCCCGAATGGGGCGTCGCTTCCATCTCGCGAAGAAGCGCGTTCATTTCCTCGGCCCGCATCTGCCGGCCCGAGCGCACCGATCCGTGGCAGGCCATCCGGCTAAGCACCGCCTCGATCCGGGATTGCAGCGCCGCGCTGTCGCCCAGATCGGCCAGTTCGTCAAGGATGTCGCGGATCAGCGCCCCCGCGTCCACAGGGCCGAGGATCGCGGGTGTCTCCCGCACCGCGACCGCCACGCCGCCAAAGGGTTCGACCGTCAGACCGAGCCGCCCGAGGTCCGCCGCCGCGTCCAGCAACCGCGCCGCGTCGCCTTCCGAAAGCTCGACGATCTCGGGGATCAGAAGCGCCTGCGCCGCCACGCCGTTCCCGGCCATCTGCCGCTTCAGCCGTTCGTAGACCAGCCGTTCATGGGCGGCGTGTTGATCGACGATCACGATCCCGTCCGCAGTCTGGGCGATGATGTAGTTCTCGTGCACCTGCGCTCGCGCCGCGCCCAGAGGGTGCGCGGTTGCGGGCTCCTCCGGCCGCTGCGGCGCCTGTTCCGCGGAAGGGTCGACCACCCGCGCGAAGAGCGCCGAAGTCTCGGCGAATTCGGGCGCGGACGGGGCCTGCATGGCATATCCCGTGCGCAGAGCGCCCGCCGAAGGCCGATCCATCTGGTAGACCCTTGGCGCCACAGGCTCCGCCCGCGCGGCCCCGAGCATCGCCCCTGCAACAGTCGAGGACGCCCGATGCCCCGCCTCTGCCAATGCATGACGCAGGCCCGAAACGATGAGCCCGCGCGCCACGCCGGGCTCGCGGAACCGCACCTCGGCCTTCGCTGGATGCACGTTCACGTCCACCCTTTCCGGTTCGCAGGAGATGAACAGCACAGCCGCCGGATGCCGGTCCCGCGACAGGAAATCCATGTAGGCCGCCCTCAGCGCCCCGATCAGCAGCTTGTCCCGCACCGGGCGGTCGTTCACGAACAGGAACTGCTCGACCGCCGCTCCGCGCGAATAGGTCGGCAGCGCCGCGTATCCGGTCAGCCGCAGCCCTTCGCGCTCGGCGTCGATCAGGAGGGCATTGGCCGCGAAATCCTTGCCGATGACCCGCGCCAGCCGCGCGGCGAGCGCGTCGAAAAGCTCTCCCTGCTCAGCGTCAGCGCGGAACAGCACCCGCCCCTCGCCGCCGCCCGACACGTCGCGCAGCGTGAAGCCGACGTAGGGTTCCGCCATCGCAAGACGTTTCACCACGTCCGCGATCGCCTGCGCTTCCGCCCGGTCCGTGCGCAGGAACTTCAGCCGCGCCGGGGTGGCGTAGAAAAGGTCGCGCAACTCCACCACGGTGCCGGCCGACAGGGCCGCCGGCCGTACCGGTTCCATCCGCCCGCCCGCGACTGCGATCCGGGCAGCCTCCCCGCTCTCGACACGCGACGTGATCGTGAGCCGCCCGACGGCGCCGAGCGAGGGCAGAGCCTCGCCCCGGAAGCCGAAGGTCGTGATGTTCAGAAGGTCCGAACCGTCTATCTTGGACGTGGCGTGCCGTGACAGCGCAAGCGGCAGATCCTCCGCCGTCATCCCGCAACCGTCATCGGTGACCCGGATCAGCGTCTTGCCGCCATCGGCATAGGCCACCTCGACCCGTCGCGCGCCTGCGTCGAGCGCGTTCTCCACCAGTTCCTTCACGGCAGAGGCCGGACGCTCCACCACCTCGCCGGCGGCGATGCGGTTCACCGCCGCCTCGTCGAGCTGACGGATCACGGGGCGATCTGCGTGTATCTTGCGGCTTTGGGCGTTCATGCAACAATACCTAGCATGAGCCTGACCCCATGGCCACAGATTCGGACGCCGTATCCGCGGCTCATCCTGCCCATTCGCGCCCAACCGGAGCTTCCCCGCAAGGGTGGGGAGGCGACATGAAAGGAATGGCGCGGGGCTCCCCCGCGCCGCGATTCAATTCGCCGGCTTCAGCCCCTCCGGGCGCCCCACGACAACGAATTGCAGCGCCTCCGGTTTCATCACGCGCGCCGCCACCCGTTTGACGTCGTCGAGCGTCACGGCCTCAACCTGGGCATTGCGCGTATTGACGTAGTCGATTGGCAGCCCTTCCATCTGCATGCCGACGAGGATGTTCGCGATCGGCCCGTTCCCATCGAAGCGCAGGGGGTATGAACCCGTAAGGTAGGTCTTCGCCGCTTCAAGCTCCGCCTCGGTCACGCCCTCCGTGGCCATCCGCTGCCATTCGGCGCGGACCACCTCGATCGCTTCGGCCACGCGGTCGTTCGACGAGGCGAAGGCGCCCTGGTAGACCTCGGCGAGGTCCATCGGGACGAGGAAGGTCGAGATGCCGTAGGTCAGGCCGCGCTTCTCCCTCACCTCCTCCATGAGGCGCGAGGCGAAGCCGCCGCCGCCGAGGATGTGGTTCATCACGTAGGCCGCGAAGAAATCCGGATCATCGCGCTTGATGCCCTCATGGCCGAAGAGGACGACCGATTGCGGATTGTCGAAGTCCACGACCGTGACACCGGGCGACACGGCGAAATCCGCACGTTCCGGCATCGGTGCCCCGGTCTCGGGCAGTTCGCCAAGGAGCCTGTCCAGAAGCGCGCCAAGCTCCTCGGCCGTGATGTCGCCAACCGCCGAAACGAACAGCCGGTCCCGCGCAAGCACGTCGCGATGCGCCGCGACGATGTCTTCGCGGGTCAGCGCCGTCACGCTCTCGATGGTCCCGTTCCGGTCCGTGCCGTAGGGGTGTTCGCCATAGGCGAGGCGGCTGAACGTCTCGCCCGCGATGTGGTTGGGGTCCTTGGCGTCCGACTGGATGATCGACAGCACCTGAGCGCGCACCCGCTCGATCGCGTCGGCGTCAAAGCGCGGCTCGGTCAGCGCGGTCTTCAGGAGGCTCACCGCCTCGTCCCGGTTCTCCGTCAGGAACTTCGCGGAAACCACCATCGAATCGTCCCAGACGTCAAATTCGAAGCTTGCCGCCAACGCGTCGCGCGCCTTGGCGAATGCCTGCGCGTCCATGTCGCCTGCGCCCTCCTCGATCAGCGCCGTCATGAGGTTGACCGCCCCGCGCTTGCCGGGCGCGTCGAGACTCGTCCCGCCCTGGAACCGGATCTCGAGCGCGGCGAAGGGGATCGAATGCTCCTCCACCAGCCAGGCATCGATCCCGCCAGGAGAGGTGACCTCCTTGATGTCGACTGCACGCGCGGGCAGCGCCGCGATGAGGAAGGCGAATGCCGCCAGAACCCGGATCATTGAATCATCTCCGCGCTGTCGTCGCGCATCAGCCAGCCCGTGACGGATTGCCGTCGGTCGAGGACTTTCCGCGCCGCCGCCATCACATCCTCCTCCGTGACCGACTGGAGGATGTCAGGCCAGGCCTGCACGTCGGCCACGGTCAGACCGGAGGTGAGCGCCTCGCCATAGCGGCGCGCCAGTCCCTGGGTGTTGTCCTTGGCATAGATCTCGCCGGCCCGGATCTGGGTCTTGATCCGCGCGAATTGCTCCGGATCGACCCCTTCCTCAAGGAAGGATGCCACGGCGTCGTCGAGCGCCTTTTCGGCCGCCTCGAGGCTCACGCCCTCGGTGGGAACGATCACGAGCCCGAAATTCGTGTCGTCGTAGGAGGTGCCGCTGTAGAAAGCGCCCGCGTAGACCGCCGTCTGCGTCTCGAACTGGAGCTTCCGGCCGAGATAGGACGTCGCCGGATCGCCGCCGAGAAGCGCCGCGAGGAAGGTCAGCGCCGCCGCGTCCTCCTGCGCACCCGGGTCGCGTTCCGGCGCGAGGTATGTCCGCATGACATAGGGCTGGGCGACGCGCGGATCCGCGAAGGTCAGCCGGCGTTCGGAAAGCTGCCGCGGTTCCTGCGGGCGCTCACGCTCGCCGATCCCGGGCGATGGTTCGAGCGGGCCGTAATAGGTTTCCGCGAGGCGCTTGACCTCTTCGGGCTCCACGTCGCCCGCGACGACGAGGACAGCGTTGTTGGGCGCGTAGTACGTCCGGTACCACTCCAGCGCATCCTCGCGCGTCAGCGCCTCCATCTCGTTGCGCCAACCGATCACCGGTGTGCCGTAGGGATGGTTCAGGTACTGCGCTGCCATGCGCTGTTCGCCGAAGATCGCCGCCGGATCCGTGTCGACACGCTGGTTGCGCTCCTCGATGATGACGTCGCGTTCAGTGCGCCAGTCGTCCTCGGAGAGGATCAGGTCGCGCATCCGGTCGGCCTCCATCTTCATCATGAGTTCGAGCCGATCCGCCGCGACGCGCTGGAAATAGCCGGTGTAATCCCAGGATGTGAAGGCGTTGTCGGAGCCGCCGTTGGCCTCGACCACCTTCGAAAGCTCCCCCGGCGCCATGTCGTCGGTTCCCTTGAACATCAGGTGTTCGAGGAAATGCGCGACGCCGGAAACGCCGGGCTTCTCGTCCGCCGCGCCTGCACGATACCAGACCATATGCACGACGACCGGGGCGCGGTGATCCTCGATCACGACGCCTTCCAGGCCATTGTCGAGCGTGAAGGTCGTGACCTCTTCGGCATGGGCCGGGCCCGCAAGCGCGAGCACAAGCCAGAGCCCTCGCAGAACGCTGCGCATGAAGCCTCCCTAGGGATTTGTCCTGACGGCAAAGTTACGCCCCCGCGCGCGGCCCTCAAGCCCCGTTGACGGAGACGTTACCTCAGTCTTCCGCGGTGTCGGGTGGCGCGCTCACGGTACGGACGCCCGCCGCACGCCAGCGTTCAAGCTCGGCGTACTTGTCGAGCGACATCCGGCGATAGGCCTTGAAGTAGACGTTGACGTTGAACCACCGCTCCAGGAGCCGCCCGTCATTCCTGCGCCGCCACTCGAGGTCCTCGGCGGCGAGCTGGTCGCGGATACCGGCGCTGACCCCGAACCGTCCGGCATGGGCGACCAGGCCGCCGTCGGAGGCCGGCACCGCGCCGCGCCGCGCCACCGTTTCGGGATTTCCGCCAAGAGCTGCGATCGCATCGGCTTCCGGGGTCGGGTCGGTGATGTTCGTCCCGCCCGGCGTCGGTTCGGGAAGAGCCGCGAGGTCCTCGGGCAGCGTGAGCGGCTTGGTCGGGACGATGGCGAATTCGTCGGGAGTGCGGTTCTGCGAACGGATGTTCATCAGTTCGGGCTGCCTGTCGCGCGGCGCGCAGGCGGTAAGCGCCGTGAGCGCGACGAACGCGATCCCTAGGATGCCCTGACTTGCCCGCATCGGCTTCTCCCTGCCCGTCCCTGCCGGATCTTGACCCGTCTTAACCCAACTCGACGCGCGCGTCACGGGGTCTTCTCCCGGCCGGTGAACAACACCAGCCCGGCGGCGCCGACGAAGATCGCGATATCGGCGACGTTGAAGGAATAGGGGTTGTCGAAGCCCGGAAAGCCAACGTTCAGGAAATCCGCGACCGCGCCATAGATCAGGCGGTCCACCACGTTGCCAAGCGCGCCGCCGATCAGAAGCCCGGCTGAAACGTGAACGATCGGCCGGTGCGCGGCGCGGCGCACCCAGAGCCAGACCCAGGTCGAGATGCCCAGCGCGAGCGCGATCAGGATCCAGCGCCCGAACTCCGCTGAGTTGGAGAAGAGGCCGAAATTGACGCCCCGGTTCCAGGCGATGCGGAAATCCAGCCAGGGCGGCAAGACCTCGATCACCCGCTTGCGATCGAGCTCCAGCAGGTGGACGACCCAGAACTTGCTGATCTGGTCGAGGATCAGCACCACGAGCGCGGTGTAATGCGTGAACCGCATGGCAGTGACCTAGTGCCGGAAATGCCGCATGCCGGTGAAGACCATCGCGAGCCCTGCCTCGTCTGCGGCCGCGATGACCTCCTCGTCACGCATCGAGCCGCCCGGCTGGATCACCGCCGTCGCCCCGGCCTCGGCCGCCGTGAGGAGCCCGTCCGGGAAGGGGAAGAACGCGTCCGAAGCCACGACCGAGCCCTTGGTCGGTGTCTCGGAAAGTCCGAGCGCCGCGGCCATGTCCTCGGCCTTGCGCGCGGCGATGCGCGTCGAATCGACCCGGCTCATCTGGCCCGCGCCGATCCCCACCGTTGCGCCGCCCCTGGCATAGACGATGGCGTTCGACTTCACGTGCTTTGCCACGCGCCAGGCGAACAGGAGGTCCGCCATCTCCTCGGCCGAGGGCGCGCGTTTCGTCATCACCCGCAGGCCGTCCGCCGCGATCCGTCCGTTGTCGCGGTCCTGAACGAGAAAGCCGCCCGCCACCTGCCGGAACATCAGCCCCGCCGCCCGCGGGTCGGGCAAGGCGCCCGTCGTCAGAAGCCGCAGGTTCTTCTTGGCGGCGAAGACGGCCCGCGCGCCCTCGTCCGCGTCGGGCGCGATGACGACCTCGGTGAAGATCTGGCAGATCTCTTCCGCCGTCGCGGCATCCAGCGTCCGGTTCAGCGCGACGATCCCTCCGAAGGCCGAGGTCCGGTCGCAGTCGTAAGCGTGCTTGTAGGCCTCGAGCAGCGTCTCGCCACGGGCGACGCCGCAGGGATTTGCGTGCTTGATGATCGCGCAGGCCGCCGATTCCGCCGGGTCGAACTCCGCCACCAGTTCGAAGGCCGCGTCGGTGTCGTTGATGTTGTTGTAGGACAGTTCCTTGCCCTGCCACTGCTTCGCCGTGGCGACACCCGGCCTGGCCGAGCCGTCGGTGTAGAAGGCCGCCGACTGGTGTGGGTTCTCGCCGTAGCGCAGGGTCTGAGCGAGCGTGCCCGCGAAGGCGCGGCGCCGCGGTGTTGCGTCCCCGATCGCTCCGGCGAGCCAGTTCGAAACGGCCGCGTCATAGGCCGCCGTCCGCGCATAGGCGCGCTGGGCGAGCTTCTTGCGGAACTTCGGGCAGGTCGCACCCCCATGCTGGTCCATGTCGCCAAGAAGCTTCGAGTAGTCCTCGGGGTCCACGACGACCGCCACGAAGGCATGGTTCTTCGCCGCGGCGCGGATCATGGCCGGGCCGCCGATGTCGATGTTCTCGATGCAGTCGTCGTAGTCCGCGCCCTTCGCGACGGTTGCCTCGAAGGGGTAGAGGTTCACGACCAGAAGGTCGATCGGCTCGATCCCGTGCGCGGCCATCGCGGCAAGGTGCTCGTCATCGTTGCGCAGCGCAAGGAGCCCGCCGTGCACCATCGGGTGCAGCGTCTTCACGCGCCCGTCCATCATTTCGGGAAAGCCCGTGACTTCGGCCACGTCGCGCACCTCGAGCCCCGCATTCCGCAGCATCGCCGCCGTGCCGCCCGTGGAGATCAGCTCCACCCCCCGTTCGGCTAGGCCCCGGGCGAAGTCCAGGAGGCCCGTCTTGTCGGACACGGAAATCAGCGCGCGGGAGATTGGAACGAGTTTGGTCACGGCAGGGGGCTCCTTCGTCAGGGTCACTCGGCAGAGTCGTCGCGTTCGAGGTCGCGGATGGCGCGGGGGGTATCCTGTGCCTTCGCCAAGGTCCAGCCGATCTGGCAGGCATAGTCGAAAACGGCGGCGGAAAGGACGATCTGTCGCGTCGCGCGAGGCTTCAGCCGGCCCTTTTCGAGGTAGACCGAAGCTTCAAGCTCCAGCCGCGCCGTGCCATCGTGCCGGAAAACCCAGATCTCGCCGCTCTTGAGCGCCAGCGACACCGCCGTGCCCCCGAGGTCGATCGCGGCGTCCACGTCGGGATGCAGGTGGAAGCGGATGTCGAATTCGATCCCTTCCAACCCGGTCCGGTTCATGACCGCCTCGAACCGCTTGCGGTCGGTCGCCGACATCGCGCCAAGCGTATCCTCGCCGCGCAGCATCCGCCCGTCGAAGCTCAGTTCCAGCTGGCGCACATGGGTCATCCCGTGGGTCGCCGCATAGCCGTCATGGCTCGCTATCAGGAGGGCGCCCTCCTGCGTCGCGGCCTGCTGGACGCGGACGTTGCCGGGAACCTCGATGAGATAGGCCGCCGAGGTCTCCAAGCCCCGCGCCCCGCCTTCCGTGCCGAAGCGCGAGGAGGAGACCCCGACGATTCCGAGCGTCGAATGCGACGGCGTGGCGCGGCCCGCGCGGTGCCATTCGGTCCCGAACATCTCGCCCGACCCGCAATTGACGATCACCGGCCGCCGGCCCGACGTGAGCTCGAAGGCGAGCGTCGAGGCATGCGCGTTGGTCGAGGCCGCGCCCTTCGGCGGGCTCGCCGCATCCACGAGCACTGTCGTCCGGCCCGAAGCGAGCCGCGCGAAGCCCATGGCGAGCCTGTGCGTCGCGACCGCCCGGACCCCCGCGCTGGCAAGCGCCTGGTCGAGCCGCCCCTCGACCCCGCGGCCGCCGCCGTGGAACCGCGCGAGCCCCCCGTCGGCATGGCGAAGCGCGCGGAGCGTCGGCGCAATCCGTTCGATCGCGTCCGTGTGGGCCTTGTGCGGCGACTTGCCCGCATCGTTCAGTGCCGCCGCCGCCCATGTGAGCAGCGTGAAGACTTCCAGAAGCTCCTCGGGATTGCGCGTCGGGATGCCGCCCTCGCCGTCGATCTCGTTCGCGCATTCCCGGGCCAGAGCCGTAGCGGCGGGGACGACGTGACGTTCCATCCCGGTCAGCGTGAGCCCGGCATAGACGAGCCCCGTCAGCGCCTCGAACCGCGGCAGGCCCGGCCGCGCGGCCTTCCAGCGGCGGGACAGGAAGATCGTCTGCTGGCCGAGGCTTCGGTAGAAGCTTTCGGTCTCCGCCTTGTCGCGCCCGTTCAGCAGCATGATCGCGTGGTTGATCCAGCGGATCAGCCGCCGCCCTGTAAGATCGGGCGTCCAGCCCGGGCCGCGGCCTCGGCCGTAACGCTGGATCCACTCGTAAGTCCATTTCTGCGCCCGTTCCCGAGCGCGCGGGTCGGACGCGGCGGCGAGGTCGTCGAGCCAGCCGAAGCCGTGCCGTTCCTCGGCGAAGGCGGCATCGGTGACGCCCAGGTCCCAGATCGACTGGTTGGGTGCGTCGACGAGGTGGCCGGCGAAGAGGAAATTCCCGGCGACGAGCTGCCGGCCGCGGGCGTGGCTGCCGATCGTCCTTGGTTCCGGGCGGCTCACGAGGCCGGTGGCCGGCTTCGCCCTGGCCGCCATGATCGCGGCCAGACGATTCAGCGCGCGGCGGCCGCTGGCCGCCCAACCCCCGGTTCCGGAATTCCCTGCCTTGCCTCTGGTCATGTTCTTGGTCTGATCGGGTCGGGCCTGCCGCACGCGCGCACCATAGCCGCCCCCCTTGGCACTGTCATCGGGTAATGCCTCCCGTTACCGCCGACCTTTCGAAGGCGATGATGTAGAAGCCGTCCATGCCGCCCCGCTCCGCCCAGTAGTCCGGCCGGAGCCTGAGACCGCCCTCGGGACCAACCCAGCCGGGCTCCGTCCCCGGCAGGGCGACGGCGTCCCGCAGCACGCGCAGTTCCGGGTGCCGCTCCAGCGCCGCCTCGGCCAGCCGCTCGCCCTCCTCCGGCAGGAGCGAACAGGTGCAGAGCACCAGCCGCCCGCCCGGCCGCGTCAGCTCCACCGCCCGGTCCAGAAGAAGGGACTGGAGCGCGAAAAGCTCTTTCAGCGCGGCAGGATCGCGGACAAAGGGCAGGTCGGGATGCCGCCGGATCGTGCCCGTCGCCGAGCAGGGCGCATCGAGAAGCACCGCGTCATAGGGCGCCGGCGGCTGGTACTCCAGCGCGTCGGCCACGACCACCTCGGCCGTCAGCCTGCATCGCCCAAGGTTCTGCCGCAACCTCTCGAGCCGCGCGCCCGAGATGTCGACCGCCGTGACCTCCGCCCCGGCCGCCGCAAGCTGCAGGGTCTTCCCCCCCGGCGCCGCGCAGAGATCGAGCACGCGCGCTCCCGGTCCGATGGCCAAAGCCCTTGCCGCCAGAGCCGCCGCCGCGTCCTGCACCCACCAATCGCCTTCCGCGAATCCCGGCAACGCGCTCACCTGTCCCGCCGAAAGGGTCCGCACGCTCCCCGTGGGCAGCGCTTCGCCGCCGACCCGCGCGGCGAGCGCCTCCGCGTCACCGTCCCTCGGCGTCAGGTCCAGGGGGGCCTGACCGGCCTGCACGGCCTCCATCGCCTGAACGGCTGCCTTGCCATAGGCGGACATCAGCCGCCCGCGCAGCCAGCCGGGCAGTTCCTGCGGGGGCAGCGACGCCCAGCGCGCCGGGCCGTCCTCCGCCACCCGCCTCAGCACCGCGTTGACGAGGCCCGCGAAGCTTTCCGCCTTCCGACCGCCCTTCCGGGTCATCGCCACGGCGGCATTGACGACACCATGCGCCGCCGCGCCTTCGCCCAGCATCTCGATCGCCGCGAGCCTCAGGATCGCCTGCACCCGGGCAGGCGGCCGTTTCCTCAGATGCGGTTTCAGCACCGCGTCCGCCTTCGACACCTGCCGCAGGACCGTCACCGCGAGCCGCTGCGCCCGCGCACGGTCTGCCGGGTCCAGCGCATCGATCGCCCCGCCCGCGACCTGGTCGGCCAGCGACGCCCGCTCCTCGATCACCCCGAGGATCAGCTCCAATGCCGCCGCCCGCGCCGTGATGCCCGTTCCGGCCATTCCCGCCTCGCTTGTGCCTGACTGCGCTCCGGGCCTATATCAAGGGCTGGTGCGAGACAAGGAAACAGGGGATTGCCCATGTCCGAGGATCCGGGGAAAGACCTGCCGCCCGCCGCGCAGCGCGCGCTAGCGGAGGCCGAGGAGCGACGGAAGAAGCAGAAGCCCCTCGACCTGCCGGCGGAACTGGGCGGGCGCGACGGGCCGGAGCCGGTCCGCTTCGGCGATTGGGAGAAGAAGGGTATCGCGATCGATTTCTGAGGCGCTCAGCGCAGCCTCAAATCGGCATGGTCCCCCGCGCCCCGGTCCGCGATGAACCGGATCGTGGCCCCCTTCACCTCAACCACCTGGCAGTTCGGGCCGAGGTCCTCGCTTCCGAAGAAGAGGTCGCGGCAGAAGTAGCCGTCGGCCCAGCGCCAGGCGCCCGTCACCTGCCGGCCGAAAGCGCGGCCCTCGATCCGCCCGGCGGGGGTCACGTTCAGCGAGATGCCGAGACGGGTAAGCTCCCGTCCGGAGACGAGACTGACGAAGTGGTCCTTGTCCTCGACCTTGCGGAATTCCTCGGCCAAGCCGGGTCCGGCCAGAAGGCTCGCCGCGACGGCTGCGGCCGAGACGTGGGAAAGATGCATCGCCTGCCCCCCTGTTGTCCTTGGCGTTATACGCCGGGACCGGGAGACCGGATCACTCAGAGCCCGAGGACGTCCAGCATGTCGTATTCGCCGGGCTTCTGGTCCTGACCCCAGAGCGCGGCCTTGAGCGCGCCCCGCGCGAAGATGGCGCGGTCCGTCGCCACGTGGCGCAGGATCACGCGTTCGCCCGCGCCGGCGAAGATCACGTCGTGTTCGCCCACGATGTCGCCGCCGCGAATCGCGGAAAAGCCGATATGCCCCCGCTCCCGCGCGCCGGTGATGCCTTCGCGCGCCGCGTCGCGCACCTCGGCCAGCGGGACACCGCGGCCCTCGGCGGCGGCCTCGCCCAGCATCAGCGCCGTGCCCGAAGGCGCGTCGACCTTCATCCGGTGATGTGCCTCCACGATCTCGATGTCCCAATCCGCGTCCAGAGCCGCCGCCACCTTCCGCGTCATCTGGACGAGGAGGTTGACCCCGAGGCTCATGTTCCCGGCCCGGACGACGACTGCGTGCCGCGCGGCCGCCGCGATCCTTTCCAGGTGCTCGGGTTCGAGCCCCGTCGTTCCGATCACGTGCACGGCCCGCGCCTGCGCGGCCAGCGCCGCGAATTCCACCGTCGCCGCGGGCGCCGTGAAGTCGATCACCGCCTGCGCCTTGGCGAAGGCTTCCAGCGGATCGTCCGTGACGACGATCCCTTTCGGGCTGCCGCCCATCGCCTCGCCCAGGTCCTTGCCGACCCAGTCGTGCCCCTTCCGCTCCACCGCGCCGACGAGCCGCGCCTTGTCCGAGGCCCCGACGGTCTCGACCAGCATCCGGCCCATCCGGCCCGAGACTCCGGTGATGACGATGCCCGGCAATTCGGTGGTCATGGCACTCTCCCTCTGGGTTTCGGCACCCTTTAGCCCGCGATCGGCCGCTTGGCAAAGCCCCGTTGCGGGCGCGCCGGCTTTGCCCTACATCCCGCACATGTCATCTTCGCGTTTCTCCAGGGGCTCCGGGCCCTCCCAGCGCCAGCTCCGCGTCGGCGAGCTGATCCGCCGCACGCTCTCGGACATCCTGTCGCGGGGCGACGTGCACGATCCCGAACTGAACCGCATGTCGATCACCGTGGGCGAGGTGACGACGTCGCCCGACCTCAAGGTGGCGACCGCCTATGTCATGCCGCTCGGCGGCCAGGGCGCGGACGAGGCCCTCGTCGCGCTTCGCCGCCACAAGGGCGAGCTGCGCCACCTCGTCGCCAAGGAACTCACCCTGAAATACGCGCCCGAGTTGCGGTTCGTCCTCGACGAGACCTTCGACCGCATGGATGCGACGCGGCGCATGTTCGCGGACGAGACCGTCCAGCGCGACATCGCGCGGCACGACGAAGATGAAGACGGCGACGATTGAGGCCGCATTCCTCGCCCTTTGGCTCGCGGCGCCGGCCGCCGCGGCCGAACCCTGCCGGGATGTCTCCTTCGAAGAAACGCCCTACACGATCTGCACGGTCAGTGCGGACGAAGACCTGCGACTATGGCTGACGGGGCCGGACGGGCGCCCGATGGGCAGCTTCGATCGCCTTCGCGAAACGGTCGAGGGTGAAGGAAAGGCGCTCGTCTTCGCCATGAACGCCGGCATGTATCACCCCGATCGCCGCCCCGTCGGCCTTTACGTCGAGGACGGCGGCGAGGTCGCGCCCCTCGTCACCTCCGCCGGGCCCGGCAATTTCGGCATGCTCCCGAACGGCGTCTTCTGCATCTCCGGCACGGGCTTTGCCGTGATCGAGAGCCGCACCTTCGCGAGCGGCGGAACGCAGTGCCGCCACGCGACCCAATCCGGCCCCATGCTGGTGATCGGTGGCGAGCTTCACCCGCGCTTCCTGCCCGATTCCGATTCCCGCTACATTCGAAACGGCGTCGGCGTGTCGCCCGACGGGCAAACGGCCTATTTCGCGATCGCCGACCGCCCCGTCACCTTCCACGAATTCGGCCGCCTCTTCCGCGACGAGTTCGACGCACCGAACGCGCTGTATTTCGACGGCAAGATCTCCCGCCTGTACGCCCCCGGCCTCGACCGCCACGACACCGGCTTTCCGATGGGCCCGATAGTGGGCCTGGTCGCAGCATCGCGTTGACGCACGGCCCCGGCTTCGCTAGCAGGCGGGGCCTCAGTCGAAAGGAAGGGCCAATGGCTAAGGGCAAGGGCCGAGACATCTCGGGGTGGATCGTCATCGATAAGCCTGCGGGCATCACCTCCACCTCGGTGGTGAACAAGGTCCGCTGGGCCTTCGGGGCGAAGAAGGCGGGCCACGCCGGCACGCTCGATCCCGCCGCGACGGGCGTCCTCGCCGTGGCGCTCGGCGAGGCGACGAAGACCATTCCCTACATCACGGATGCGCTGAAGTGCTACAGCTTCACCATCCGCCTCGGCCAGGCGACCACGACCGACGACGCCGAGGGCGAGGTCATCGCGACCTCGGACCTGCGTCCGACCGACGATGACATCCGCGCGGCGCTTCCCGCCTTCACCGGCGACATCATGCAGGTTCCGCCACAGTTTTCGGCCGTGAAGGTCGCCGGCGAACGCGCCTACGACCTCGCGCGGGAAGGCGAGGAACTGGACCTCGCCCCGCGCCCGCTATGGGTCGAAAGCCTTGCGCTGACCGCCCGGCCCGATGCCGACCATGCCGAACTGGAGATGGTCTGTGGCAAGGGCGGCTATGTCCGCTCCATCGCCCGTGACCTGGGTCGCGCGCTTGGCTGCGAGGCGCATGTGCTCACGCTCCGCCGGATCTGGTCCGGCCCGTTCGAAGTCGTCGAAGGCGTCAGCCTCGAGCAGATCGAGGAACTCGCCAAGACGCCGGAGATCGACGAGCTTCTCCTGCCGCTCGAAACCGGTCTCGCTGACCTGCCCGAGGTCAGGGCCACCCCCGAGGGCGCGGCGCGGCTCCGGAACGGCAACCCGGGTCTCGTGATCGGCCATGACGTCGAATACGGCGACGAGGCGTGGGCCTCGTTCGAGGGCAAGGCGATCGCCGTCGGTTCCTACCGCTCGGGCGAACTCCACCCCTCCCGCGTGTTCAACCGATAGCCGCCGCGCGCCTTGCCATTGCCTGCGGGCGCGGACGATAAGGCTGTCATGATCACCCGAACCCACCAGAAGGGCGACGCGGCGTCAGAGGCGGTCTATTCGCCCTGCGAACGCTACCGCTATACGCTGACGCGCACCTGGGACCCTTCCGGGCCCAAGGCGCTCTTCGTGATGCTGAATCCATCGACCGCGACCGAGGTGCAGAACGACCCAACCGTCGAACGCTGCGAGCGCCGGGCGCGCGCGCTCGGCTTCGGCGCCTTCCGGGTGACGAATATCTTCGCCTTCCGCGCCACCGACCCGAAGGTGATGCGCGCCGAGCCCGATCCCGTCGGCCCGGCGAACGACGCGGCGATCCGCGACGGGGCGTTCTGGGCCGACCGCATCGTCTGCGCCTGGGGCACTCATGGCGCGCATCTCGACCGCGGCCCGGCGGTCGAGGCTCTCCTGCGCGGCACGGGGCGCAAACTCTACCACCTCGGCCTGTCGCAGGCGGGCCACCCCAAGCATCCGCTCTACATCGGCTACGACCGGCAGCCTGAACTCTGGACCGCCTGAGCTTTCGCCCGAGGCAAGTTCGGTTAACCACTTAACCCTTAAGCTTCTGCGATTCTTGCGAAATTCTGATAATCCGGATGCCGGGTGAAGTCCCGGTGCATCCGGGCAAGACGCGGGGTGGCGCTATGCTTCTGTTCGCCGGGCTGCTTGGCGTGCTGATGATCGGCTCGCTGATCGAATTCTCTGGCTCCGAAGAGGATGAACTGGAGCCTCAGACCAGCGACGAGGAGGCGCAACAGGTGATCCAGGGAACCGTCGGAACCGACATCCTCTCGGGCGGCGACGACCAGGACGCCATCCTCGGCGGGGACGGAGACGACCAGATCGGCGGATACGGCGGCGACGACTGGATCATCGGCGGCGCGGGGAATGACGACCTCTGGGGCGGCGCGGGCGACGACCATCTGGACGGCGGTGGGGGCGACGACATGCTGCACGGCCAGGCGGGGAACGACACTCTTCTCGGCGGGGAGGGCGGCGACCGGCTGGAAGGCTGGGAGGGCGACGATCTTCTCGACGGTGGCGCGGGCTCTGACCTGCTCATCGGGGGCGAAGGCAACGACACGCTTCTGGGCGGTGACGGCGACGACATGCTCCAGGGCGGCTACGGCGACGATGCCCTCGACGGCGGTCTCGGGGCCGACACGCTTTACGGTGGTGACGGCAACGACACGCTGTCGGGCATCGTCAGGGAACCCGCGACGGGCCAGGCCGTCAGCGACGGGCGGGATTTCCTGAACGGCGGGCGGGGCGACGACAGGCTTTTCATCGGCGCAGGCGACTGGGCCTCGGGCGGTGACGGGGCCGACGAGTTCCTTCTGGACAGCGACGCGATGGAAGACGGCTTCGCCACGATCGAGGATTTCGACAGCAGCGAGGACGGGATCGCCGTTCTCTACGACCCCGCGAGCGCGACCCCGCCCGCCGTCACGGTCGAACACCCTGTCGCCGATGCGGGCACGGCCTACATCCTCGCGGACGGCATCCGCATCGCCGTCGTTCATGGCCCTGGCGCCGCAGGTCTCGTGGCGTCGGATATCGTGCTTGTCGCCAAAGGTGACGCGGCGTCCTGACCGCCGTGACGCCGGACGGTTCCGAACCGCGGCCCGGGCGGCCCGCCCTTCGAATTCGCGCTTTCCTTTCGGGCCGTTTTCCCCTATACGCGCGCATCCGTCGATTTCGGCGGATTTCTCCAAGGGCCTTGCTGGACGACATCCCGGCCTGTGCCATGACCCTCTTTGAAAGGAGACCCCGATGTCGATCACTGTTGAAGAAAAAGCCCGCCTGATGAAGGAATTCGCGACCAAGGAGGGCGACACCGGTTCGCCCGAGGTTCAGGTCGCCATCCTTTCCTCGCGGATCGCCACGCTGACCGAACACTTCAAGACCCACGCGAAGGACAACCACTCGCGCCGGGGCCTGCTGAAGCTCGTCGCTCAGCGCCGCAAGCTCCTGGACTACCTGAAGGACCGGGACCAGTCGCGCTACGCCTCGCTCATCGAGCGTCTCGGCCTGCGCCGCTAAGAACACCGGACGCGCCCCACGGGGCGCGTTCGTCTTTCATATCGGGGCCAATCCAGGCCCGATGTCGGCCTCCCCACCGGGCTCCATGGGGCGGGCAGCCGGGAAAGGAAAGGAGCCACGGGCATACGGCCCGTACGCAACGCCGAAAGGCTTATGGGCGCGGGGAGGGTCCCCGCGCGAGATAGGAAACCAGATGTTCAATGTAACGAAGAAATCGATCCAGTGGGGCCAGGAAACGCTCACGCTGGAAACCGGCAAGGTCGCCCGTCAGGCCGACGGTTCGGTGATCGCCACGCTCGGCGAAACCTCCGTCATGGCCGCCGTGACCTTCGCCAAGGAGGCCAAGCCGGGGCAGGACTTCTTCCCGCTTACCGTCCACTACCAGGAAAAATACTACGCTGCCGGCAAGATCCCCGGCGGCTTCTTCAAGCGCGAAGGCCGCCCGACCGAAAAGGAAGTGCTGACCTCGCGGCTCATCGACCGCCCGATCCGGCCGCTTTTCGTGCCGGGCTTCAAGCACGAAGTGCTGGTGATCTGCACCGTTCTCTCGCATGACCTGGTCAACGACCCCGACATCGTGGCGATGATCGCGGCCTCGGCGGCGCTCACCGTCTCGGGCGTTCCGTTCATGGGCCCGATCGGCGCCGCGCGCGTCGGCTTCGCCAACGGCGAATACATCCTGAACCCGGAAGTGGCGGACATGGACCAGCTCCGGAGCAATCCCGAGCAGCGCCTCGACCTCGTCGTCGCGGGCACCAAGGACGCCGTGATGATGGTGGAATCGGAAGCTTACGAGCTTTCCGAGGACGAGATGCTCGGCGCCGTAGAGTTCGGCCACGAGGCGATGCAGCCGGTGATCGACCTGATCATCTCGCTCGCCGAGGACGCCGCCAAGGAGCCCTTCGACTTCCAGCCGGCCGACTACTCCGAGCTTTATGCGAAGGTGAAGTCGCTCGGCGAAGTGCAGATGCGCACCGCCTTCTCGGTCCGCGACAAGCAGCTGCGCCATGGCGCGATCGAAGCCGCGCGCCAGACCATCCGCGCCGGCCTGACCGAGGCAGAGCTTGCCGACGAGAACCTCGGCAACGCGTTCAAGAAGCTCGAATCGTCGATCCTGCGCGGTGACATCATCCGTGGCGGCGCCCGCATCGACGGCCGCGACACCACGACCGTCCGCCCGATCGTCTCGGAAGTGGGCGTGCTGCCGCGCACCCATGGCTCGTCGCTCTTCACCCGCGGCGAGACGCAGGCGCTGGTCGTGACCACGCTCGGCACCGGCGAGGATGAGCAGATCATCGACGCGCTGCACGGGAACTTCCGCTCGAACTTCCTGCTGCACTACAACTTCCCGCCCTACTCGGTCGGCGAGGTTGGCCGCTTCGGTCCTCCGGGCCGCCGCGAAACCGGCCACGGCAAGCTCGCCTGGCGCGCGCTTCAGGCGGTTCTTCCGGCGCCGACGGAGTTCCCCTACACGATCCGCGTCGTGTCGGAGATCACCGAATCGAACGGTTCCTCCTCGATGGCTTCGGTCTGCGGTGGTTCGCTGTCGATGATGGACGCGGGCGTGCCGCTCAAGGCTCCGGTCGCGGGCGTCGCCATGGGCCTCATCCTCGAGGATGAAGGCAAATGGGCCGTGCTCACCGACATCCTCGGCGACGAGGATCACCTCGGCGACATGGACTTCAAGGTGGCCGGCACCGAGCAGGGCATCACCTCGCTCCAGATGGACATCAAGGTCGCGGGCATCACCCCGGCGATCATGAAGCAGGCCCTCGCCCAGGCGAAGGACGGCCGGATGCACATCCTCGGCGAGATGGCGAAGGCCCTTTCCGAAGGCCGCGCCGAGTTCTCGGCCCACGCGCCGCGGATCGAGACGATGACGATCCCGACCGACAAGATCCGCGAAGTGATCGGCTCGGGCGGCAAGGTCATCCGCGAGATCGTCGAGGTCTCGGGCGCCAAGGTCGACATCAACGACGACGGCGTCATCAAGATCGCCTCGGCCAACGCCGAGTCGATCAAGAAGGCCTACGACATGATCTACTCGATCGTGGCCGAGCCCGAGGAAGGCAAGATCTATAAGGGCAAGGTCGTGAAGCTCGTCGACTTCGGCGCCTTCGTGAACTTCTTCGGCAAGCGCGACGGCCTCGTGCACGTTTCGCAGATCTCGCCGAAGCGCCTGAACCACCCGTCCGACGCCCTCCAGGAGGGCCAGGAGGTCTGGGTGAAGCTTCTCGGCTTCGACGATCGCGGCAAGGTCCGGCTCGGCATGAAGATGGTCGATCAGGAAACCGGCCAGGAGATCGCCGAGAAGAAGAAGGAAGAGGCCGACGCGGAATAATTCCGCAACGGTGCAAAACGAAGGCCCCGGCAGCGATGCCGGGGCCTTTTCTCTTGGCGGTTCCGAGCGGGTTTCGCGGGCTGGCCCGATCCCGCCCTAAAGCGGCGTGGCACCCGTCTCCAGCCGGACGATCTTGCCGTCCTTGAGGGTATATGCACCCAACACGGCTTCCTTGGTGCCATCGGGATATTCGTTGATCGAGTGGACGACCATGATATCGCCGTTTTCGTAAATGCAACGCCTCTGCCCCATCTTCGCGCCGCCCGCAGCCATCATCTTGCGCATCAACTCGGCTATCTGAGGTTTCTTCATCGTCGTCCCGGTCTGATGACGCACGAACTCGCAGTTGTCGGCCATCAGGTCGATGTATGCTTCGGCATCACGATTGGCAGTCGCGGCCTCCAGTTTTGCAAAGACTGACATTAGTGTCCTCCCCTTTTGTTTCACCCTGAGGTGGGGCTCGCGCACGGAAACGCATTCGCGAGCCCCGGATCGACAGGAGCGCGGCGTATCATGAATGATTATGGTGCTCGCAGGTGACGTTCGGATTGAACGGTTCGAGGACCCCCGCCGGATTGTCCCTGAACAGCCAGACGTGCTGATCGAAGTGCGGCATGAACCCGTGCGCCTCGTCGCCATCGGTATTCGGGTCGTCGGCCATGTGGTCCCAATTTCGCCCGTTGAGCATGGGCGGACCCTCGTGCCCCGCTGCGCGCCAGGCTGCCTCGAAAACAAGGTTCTCGATCCCGACCAGTTCCAGGGAGCCGTCCTCCTGCGGTTCATAGAGCAAGATCGCCGGCGCCATGAAATCGGTGTGCGTGCTCATGCCATCCACGCGCGGCTCGCCTGCCGTGATCTTCAGAGCCGCCGGGTTAAGATAGTGGATGCCCATCCCGCCAAGCTCGGGTGGCAGCCCCTCTTCGGCCGCCGAAACGCAGTGGCCGGAGGGGTCGGGAATGTAGCCCTCGGCAAGAGCGACATTCACATCCTTGTATTTCTCCGCCGCCGCGCGGAGAGCGTCCAGATCGTAGTCGTCGGCGAACGCCAGGGATGTGCCGGCAAGGCTGATGACAATTGCAGATGTAGTAACTAAAGCGCGCTTCATGATTGGTTCCCCCATTGAGCGGGCCAATCAGCGCGTATTGGGCACCGATGGCCCAGGCGAGTCTTGTAACACAAGGACGCCCAAAAAGCACCGGACGTTCATGGCGGGATCAGACCTCGAGACGATCTGCGGCCTGCTCGGCGAGAAGGCGGATGTCGGAGGGGTCCAATCCGAGCTCAACGAGTTCGCTGGCGGAATACTGCGACAACTCGTCGTGGATCCGCCGGTACTCCCGGCGGCGCGCCCGGGCGGCGCTGAACGCCTTGACGATATCCTGGACGAAGCCCCGGCCGGTTGCGGCAGGGAGGCGGGTTTCTGCGATCATCTCGGATCTCCATGCTTGGATCATGTCGTCCGGGATTTCGCCTCGCCCGGTTTCAGTCCGACTTCGCGGGACGGCCTTGCGGGTTTCGATTGTTCCAGCATCACTCCCTGCAATCCCGCAGTCGCCCGACCATGAAAAGAGGCCCCGGCTTTGATGCCAGGGCCTCTCCTTGCGGGATACTCGTGACGCCGGAGGCTCAGTGAAGTCCCAAGGACTTCCGCCTCCCAACTCATGACGACCCGTATCTCACGCCACGTGCTTGACGAAGCGCAGGTAGGGAAGCTTCACCTCCACGTCCCCGAACTTCGCCTTCGCGTCGTCGGTGGACATCGAGAGCGCCACGATGACGTCCTGACCCGGCACCCAGTTCGCAGGCGTCGCGAAGGGCACGCCGTCGGTGGCCTGGACCGCATCGAGCGCCCGCAGGATCTCGGCAAAGTTCCGGCCGACCGACATCGGGTAGGTCATCGTCAGGCGGATCTTCTTGTCCGGCCCGATGATGTAGACGGTCCGCACCGTCGCGGAATCCGCCGGGGTGCGCCCGTCGGGCAGATAGGCCTCTGCCGGCAGCATGTCATAGAGCTTGGAGACGTTGAGCGAGGTGTCGTCGATGATCGGGAAGTTCGCGGGCGCGCCGGCCACGGCCTCGATGTCCTTCTTCCACTTGAGATGCTCCTCGACGCTGTCCACCGAGATGCCCATCACCTTCGTGTTGCGCTTCTCGAACTCCTTGGCGAGCTGCGCGACGGCGCCGAACTCGGTGGTGCAGACCGGCGTGAAATCCTTCGGGTGCGAGAACAGGACGACATAGCTGTCGCCGATCCATTCGTGGAGGTGGATCCTGCCTTCCGTCGAATCGGCGGTGAAATCGGGGGCGATGTCATTGATGCGCAGGCCCATGCGTTCGTCCTTTCACTTGATCTCGTGGGTCGACGGTTCAAATAGCCAGCGCGGCCGGTGCTTTCATCCCCGAAGTGCCGCGACATCCTGTCTCGCCGCCCGACGGCCTGACCCCAAGGCATCCGGAATGAAGCACGAAGCCACCTTGCGGAAGGCGCGCGCCGCTGACAGATTTCGCGCCGAAGAATGGAGTAGCCCATGATCGAAAAACGCGAATTCTACATCGGCGGCAGATGGGTCTCGCCCGCGACGCCGAACGATTTGCCGGTAATCGACCCCTCGACCGAAGAACCCTGCGCGGTAATCTCGCTCGGCTCGGAGGCCGATACCAACGCGGCGGTCGCCGCGGCCAAGGAAGCCTTCCCAAGCTGGGCCTTCACCGCCCCCGCGAAGCGGCGCGAGTATGTCGAGAAGATCCTCGCGAACTACGAGGCGCGCCAGGAAGAACTCGCGCGCGCGATCAGCCTCGAGATGGGCGCGCCGATCGATTTCGCGCGGAACAGCCAGGCGCCCTGCCTGCCATGGCACCTGAAGAACTTCCTCACGGCCTTCGACAGCTTCGAGTTCCTCCGCCCCCTCGGCCAGCACGCTCCGAACGACCGGATCGCGCTGGAGCCCGTCGGCGTCGTGGGGCTCATCACGCCCTGGAACTGGCCGATGAACCAGGTGACGCTGAAGGTGATCCCGGCGCTTCTGGCGGGCTGCACGATGGTGCTGAAGCCCTCGGAACTCGCGCCGCTGTCCTCGCTCCTCTTCGCGGAGTTCGTCCATGACGCGGGCGTGCCGCCCGGAGTGTTCAACCTCGTGAACGGCGACGGGCCGGGCGTGGGCTCCCAGCTTTCGGGCCACAAGGACGTCGACATGATCTCGTTCACGGGGTCGACGCGTGCGGGCGCGGCGATCACGAAGAACGCCGCCGACACGTTCAAGCGCGTCTGCCTGGAACTGGGCGGCAAGGGCGCGAACCTCGTCTTCGCCGATGCCGACGAAAAGGCGGTGAAGCGCGGAGTGATGCACTGCTTCAACAACTCCGGCCAGTCCTGCAACGCGCCGACGCGGATGCTCGTCGAGCGCCCGATCTACGACCAGGCGGTCGAGATCGCGCGGGAAGTCGCCGAGAACCGCAAGGTCGCCTCGGCGCACGAACCCGGCAACCACATCGGCCCAGTCGTGTCGGAGGCGCAATACAACAAGATCCAGGGTCTGATCGAAAAGGGCATCGCGGAAGGCGCGCGGCTTGTCGCGGGCGGTCTCGGCCGGCCAGAGGGGCTGAACCGGGGCTACTTCGTCCGTCCGACGGTCTTCGCAGACGTCACGAACGAGATGACCATCGCGCGCGAGGAGGTCTTCGGCCCCGTCCTCTCGATCATTCCCTTCGACACGGAGGAAGAGGCCGTGGCGATCGCGAACGACACGATCTACGGGCTGACGAACTACGTCCAGTCGCAGGACGGCGAACGGCGGAACCGGCTCGCGCGCCGGCTTCGGTCCGGGATGGTGGAGATGAACGGCCAGTCGCGCGCGGCGGGCAGCCCCTTCGGCGGCGTCAAGGCCTCGGGCCGCGCCCGCGAGGGCGGCCATTGGGGGATCGAGGAATTCCTCGACGTCAAGGCGATTTCCGGCTGGGCGGCCGAATAATCCCGAACGAGGCCGGCGCGGGCGGGGCATCGAACCCCGCCCGCGCCCGTCCTGCGGACGCTCCCCCACCGAAAGCGACGATTCCCGACGTCTCCGCGTCGCCATGAAGCCACCCGCCCGGGTGGCTTTCCTCCTAGCATGACACACATTGTGCTTGGGAGGACACGAATGGACTCGACGGAATCTGGGGGCGCTTCCTCGCGCGCTGCACGCGGCGGGCGCGAGGCAAGGCGCAAGGAACGGGCGCACAAGGGCGGCGGCGTTCATCGGCCCTACATCACCCGGAACATCCCCACCTACGACATCCTCTCCGAGGATAACCTTGTCCGGATCGAAGCCGCGGCCGACCGCATCCTCGCCGAGACGGGGATCGAGTTCCGCGACGACCCGGTCGCCCTGGACCACTGGCGGCGAGCGGGCGCGAAGGTCGACGGCGTTCTCGTGAAGTTCGAACCGGGGATGCTGCGCGAGATCCTGAAGACGGCCCCGCCCGAATTCACCCAGCACGCACGGAACCCCGCGAACTCGGTGCGTATCGGCGGAAGGAACGTCGTCTTCGCGCCGTCCTACGGCTCGCCCTTCGTGATGGACCTCGACAAGGGGCGCCGCTTCGGCACGATCGAGGACTTCCAGAACTTCATCAAGCTCGCGCAGTCCTCGCCCTGGTTCCACCATTCGGGCGGCACGATCTGCGAACCGACCGACATCGCGGTGAACAAGCGCCACCTCGACATGGTCTATTCGCACATCACGCTTTCCGACCGGCCCTTCCTGGGTTCGGTCACCGCCGAGGAGCGCAGCGAGGATTCGATCGAGATGTCGCGCATCCTCTTCGGCGCGGACTTCGTGGACCAGAACTGCGTCATCATGGGCAACGTCAACGTGAACTCGCCCCTCGTCTGGGACGGCACGATGACGAAGTCCTTGCGCACCTACGCCCGCGGCAACCAGGCCTCCGTAATCGTGCCCTTCATCCTCGGCGGCGCGATGGGTCCGGTGACGTCCGCCGGCGCGATCGCCCAGTCACTGGCGGAAACCATGGCCGGCTGCGCGCTGACACAGCTTGAACGGAAGGGCGCCCCGGTCATCTTCGGCAACTTCCTGTCGTCCATGTCGCTCCGTTCGGGTTCGCCCACGTTCGGCACGCCGGAACCCGCGGTCGGCTCCATGGTGATCGGCCAGCTCTGCCGCCGCCTGAACCTGCCGCTCCGCTGCTCGGGGAACTTCACGACCTCGAAGCTTCCCGACGCGCAGGCGATGACCGAAGGCACGATGTCGATGCTCGCCGCGATCCACTGCGGGGCGAACTTCATCCTGCACTCGGCGGGCTTCCTCGATGGGCTCCTGTCGATGTCCTACGAGAAGTTCATGCTCGACGCCGACCTCTGCGGCGCGCTCCACACCTACCTCGACGGGGTCAAGATCGACGACAACCAGCTTGCCGTGGACGCCTTCGCGGAAGTGGGCCCCGGCAACCACTTCTTCGGCTGCTCGCACACGATGGCGAACTACGAAACCGCCTTCTGGGACAGCGAGACGGCGGACAACGAACCCTTCGAGAAATGGGAAGCGGCGGGTTCCGTCGATACGGCCACCCGCGCCAACAAGCTCTGGAAGGAGCGGCTCGCGAACTACGAGAAGCCCCCACTGGACGAGGGGATCGACGAGGCGCTTCGGGACTACATGGACCGCAAGAAGGCCGAGGCCCCGGATATGTGGTACTGACATATCACGCAACGCGGGGCGCAGGTCATCGTCGCCCCGCATCCGATTTCAGCTACAGACCGATCGAAGGACCATCACATGACCAGCCATCCCCGGCTCATGTCCCCCGTTGCCCTGCGCGGCCACACGCTCAGGAACCGCATCGTCTTCGGCGCGCACACCGCGAACATGAGCGTCGAGGGCCTGCCCGGCGAGCGTTTCGGGGCCTACCTGCTTGAACGCGCGCTCGGCGGCGCGGCGATGATCGTGGCCGAGCCCGTGCCCGTGCACCGGACGGGGGTCCTGACGCGCGGGAACTTCCGCCATTCGGACGACTCGGTGATCCCTGCCTTCCGCAAGATCGTGGAGCCAGTGAAGGAGGCCGGCGCCGTCATCATACAGCAGCTCTACCACATCGGCGCCCACGGCGATTCCGACCTCAGCTTCTCTCCGCACTGGAGCCCCTCGGGCGCGCCCTCCTACCACGATTCCGACGGCTCCCACCGCATGACGAAAGCCGAGATCGAGGAGATGATCGAGGCGCATGTCGCCGCCGCAATCCGATCCCAGAAAGCGGGCTTCCAGGGCGTGGAAGTCTGGGCCGCCTACCATTCGCTGCTCGACCAGTTCTGGACGCCCTGGTCGAACACCCGCGACGACGAATGGGGCGGCAGCCTGGAGAACCGCACGCGCTTTTCCCGCACGATCATCGAGCGTATCCGCCGCGCCTGCGGCGAGGATTTCGTCATCGGCCTAGCGGTCTCCACCAGCGATTCGCACGACGTCCTTCTCCAGACCGACTCTCTCTCGGAGATCGTCGCGCTGCACGATGCGACGGGGCATATCGACTACGTCACCTGCGGGCACGGCGGCTATCTGGACTTCGAGCGGCTGATGCCGACCTTCCTCTTCGCCGAAAAGCTCACGGCGCCGGTGACGGAGGTTCTGAAGGGCGTCGTGAAACACGCCCTCGTCACCTCGGAGGCGCATGTCCGCACGCCGGAAAACGCCGAGGCCGTGATTGCCTCGGGCCAGGCCGACCTGGTCTCCATCGTCCGGGGGCAGATCGCCGACCCGCATCTGGCGCGCAAGACCGCCGAGGGACGGGCCGAGGACGTGCGCGGCTGCATCTCCTGCAACCAGATGTGCTGGGGCCGGCGGTCGCGGGACTACTGGATTTCCTGCCTCATCAACCCCTCCGCCGGGCGGGAATGGGAATGGGGCGGCGACCGGTTCACCCCGGCCGCAAAGCCGCGCAGCGTCCTGGTCGTGGGCGCGGGTCCCGCAGGGCTCGAAGCGGCCCGCGTCGCCGCAGAACGCGGCCACCGGGTGGAGATCGCGGAGGCGGCCCCCCAGATCGGCGGGCAGTTCCGGCTGGCCGGGCTGCAACCCCGGCGCGCGCAGATCATCGACCTCATGAACTGGTATGAACGCCAGTTCGAGAAGCTTCAGGTGCGCCTGCGGCTCAACACCTATCTCGACGCCGAGGAGATCCGGGCAGCGGCGCCCGACGCCGTGGTCATCGCCACCGGATCGCTGCCGGACCCCGAGGGGTTCCAACGCTGGCTTCCCGGCCTGTCCCGCCTGCCGGGAATGGAGCGTGGCAACGTCTGGTCGCCCGAGGAGATCATGCGGCGCGAGGCGAAGATCGGCGACAGCGTCATCGTGCTGGACGAGGGCGGCAACTGGCGCGGCCTCGGCACGGCATGGCACCTTGCAGAACAGGGCAAGCAGGTCACGATTGTCACGCCGGAACCCTACATCGGCAAGGAATTGTCGCGCACCTCCGCCGACATCCCCCTGCGCGGGCGCCTCGCCCGGATGGGCGTGCGCGCGATGACCGAAAGCGCGATCCCCGAATGGCACGGCGACGGGGCAACCGTGCGGAACTTCCTGACCGGCGAAGAGGAACGGGTCCCGGCCACCGCGCTCGTGATTTCCACCACGAACCGCGCCTTCGATCCCTTGTCGGAGGAACTCCAGGGCCTCGAAACCCACCTCATCGGGGATGCCGCCGCACCGCGTCTGGCGCCCTATGCCTTCCACGAGGGGCGGAAGATCGGCCTGAAGCTCTGACTTCCGCCCGTCGGGAAGCTCAGAGGCTGTCCTCCACCCGGAAACCGTCCGGGATCGCGTCCCGCCCGTCGAGAACGAGGTCCGCCATCACCTCGGCGACCTTCGGCGCGATCCCGAAACCGATCTTGAACCCGCCGTTGGCGATGAAGTGGCCCGGCCGCCCGGGCCATGCCCCGAGCATCGGCGCCCGGCTTTTTGCGCGGGGGCGCAGGCCCGCCCAGCGCTCGACGACGGGCGCCTCGGCAAGCGCGGGGCAGACCGTCCGTGCCCGGTCGATCAGCGCCTCCAGCGCGGCATCCGTCGTATCCGCTTCGGCGAACTCTCGTTCCGAAGTCGACCCTATCGCCACCGTCCCGTCACCGTGTGGCACGATGAACAGCCCCTCGGCAAAAATCTGCGGCGCCTCCCGCGCATCGTGCCGAAGAAGCGCCGCCTGCCCCTTCTCCGCGCCTCCAAGGTTCCGCCCAAACGCAGCCGAGAGATCCTGAAGCCCCGCCGCTCCCGTCGCCCAGATCACCGCGCCCGAGGGTTCCGCTTCGCCCGTCATAATCTCTCCGGCCTTGGCACGGATCGCCGCCGAGAGCGTTGCGAGCCCCGCGCGGGGGCAAAGCCGCGCGCTCAGCGTGTCGTGCACGACAAGTCCGGTTGGCGTATCCGGCCCCCATCCGGCGAACTCGGCCGCCCCGGTCACGCGCCAGAGCGCGCGGCCCTGCCACAGGACAGCGGCCTCTTCCTCCCGCACCCGCGCCCGCGCGACGGCGTCGGAGTCGGCGAGGGGCTGCACCCGCCCTGACCGCGCGTAGAGGGGGTCCTGGCCCGACACCTCCCGCACATCCTCCCAGAACGCTTCCGACATCAGGAGGCTCTCCAGCTGGAACTGCTTCTTCGGGTTCCATTGCTCCGGCACATGCGGCGCGAGCGCGCCCACGAGCCCGCCCGACGACCCCGCCCCGATCCGGTCCCGCTCGACTACCCGCACGCTGGCGCCCCGCCGGGCGCAGGCCCAGGCGCAGGCGAGACCGAAGATTCCGCCCCCCATCACCGTCACATCAGCCGTTGCCATCGCCTTCTCCCTTCGCCATGGTCGCGCGCATGCCGGGGATAGGACAGATCGGTGAGGACGACCAGAGCGGGCTCAGCTGGCGCGACGGGATCGTGCCGGTGTCGAACCGCTTCGACGACCCCTATTTCAGCCTGTCTGACGGGCTGGCCGAGACGCGCCACGTCTTCCTTTCCGGCAACGATCTGCCCGCCCGCTTCCGGGATGGCTTCCGCATCGCGGAGCTGGGGTTCGGCACCGGGCTCAACATGCTCGCGACCCTGATCGAGTGGACCCGCGCGGGCGTCCCCGGCCGCCTCCTCTACACGAGCTTCGAGGCCTTTCCCCTGTCCGCCGCCGAGATCGCGCGCGCACTCGATGCCTTCCCCGAGACCCGCGCCGCCGCGGACCCGTTCCTCGCGGCCTGGGAAACCGGCGCGCGGGAATTCGACCTCGGCCCCCTCAGCGTCCGGGTGATCGTGGGCGACGCGCGGGCGTCCCTGCCCGGCTGGGAGGACAAGGCGGATGCCTGGTTCCTGGACGGTTTCTCGCCCGCAAAGAACCCGGAACTCTGGTCCGAGGAGCTCATGGCCGACGTCGGGCGCCACACCGAAGCCGGAGGCACCTTTGCCACCTATACGGCTGCGGGCCATGTCCGGAGGGCCTTGCAGGCGGCCGGGTTTCAGGTAGAGCGTGCAGCGGGCCACGGGCGCAAGCGCCACATGACCCGAGGAACGCTCGGACCCCGACCATGAACAACCAGAATACCCGCCTCGGCATCATGCTGATGATCGCGACGAGTTTCGTCTTCGCGATGCAGGACGGTATCTCTCGCCATCTCGCGGGGGAATACAACGTCTACATGGTCGTAATGATCCGCTACTGGTTCTTCGCGGCATTCGTGATGACCGTGGCCTCGCGCAAGGCCGGCGGGCTCGCCCGTGCGGCTGCGACGACGCAGCCGGTGATCCAGATCTTCCGCGGACTTCTCCTTGCCGCGGAGGTCGTGGTGATGGTGCAGGCCTTCGTGATCCTTGGCCTCATCGAAAGCCATGCCGTCTTCACCTGCTACCCCCTCCTCGTCGCTGCGCTCTCGGGTCCGATCCTCGGGGAGAAGGTCGGCTGGCGACGCTGGACGGCGATTGGCGCGGGCTTCGTCGGCGTCCTCATCATCCTCGAGCCGGGCTACCGCGTCTTTTCCCCGGCCGCGCTGATCCCGCTCATATCGGCCTTCATGTTCGCGCTCTACGGGCTCCTGACCCGCTACGTCGCGCGCAAGGACCCGGCGGCGGTGAGCTTCTTCTGGACCGGCGTCGCAGGCTCCGTGCTCATGACCGCGATCGGGGTCTGGTTTTGGGAACCCATGACGGCGAAGGACTGGGGCTGGATGGGCGTGCTCTGCATGACGGCGGCGACCGGCCACTTCCTGCTGATCAAGGCCCTGGAGGTCGCAGAGGCGAGCGCGATCCAGCCCTTCGCCTATCTCCAACTGGTCTTCGCTGCGGGGATCGCGATGGTGGTCTTCGGCGAGAAGCTGGAGGCCAACGTGGCCGTCGGTGCAGCGGTCGTCGTGGCGGCGGGGCTCTTCACGCTGTGGCGCGCGAGGGTCAAGGCCGCGGAAACCGCCGACACCCCGCTCTCCGACAAAAAGCCCGCAGCCTGACCCGGTGCCGTCAGCGGCCCTTGAGTTCTTCGCTGAGCCGCACCGGCCCCACCTTCCCCGTCAGCCGCGCCCGGTAGATCGGCAGGCTTTCGGCCACCCGCATCACGTAGGTCTGGGTTTCGCGGAAGGGGATCTGCTCGATCCAGTCCACGGCGTCGACGTTCGGATCGCGCGGATCGCCAAGCTCCTCGATCCAGCGCCGGGGGCGCCCCGGCCCGGCGTTGTAACCTGAGGCCACGAGCAAGGGCGAGGTTCCGAATTCGGCGACCAGTTCCGCGAGATAGGCCGAGCCGAGCCGCACGTTGTAGCCCGGATCGGTCGTCAGCCGCGCTTCCGAGAAGCCCTCGCCGATCTTCGGCGCCATCATCTTCGCCGTCCCGGGCATGAGCTGCATCAGGCCCTTCGCCCCGGCCCCCGACACGACCTTGTGGTCGAACTCGCTCTCGCGCCGCGCGATGGACAGCGCAAGCTCGCGCGTGACCGGCAGGTCGAGCTTTTCAAGCCCGTTCACGGGGAAATAGGCGCGCGGCCAGATTGCGCCCTTCTCGGCCGCGGCCTTGGCCAGCAGAAGCGCCATGTTCGCCTCGTGCCATTCGAGAGCGAGCCCGGCGAGCGCGCCGATCTCCTGGCCCGACAGGCTTTCCGATAGGTGCAGGAAGAATCGTTCCGACAGATCGATCTCGCCCGCCGCCTTCAAGAGCACCGCAGCCTGGAAAACCGACGACCCGGTGAACGAGGCCGTGCGCCAGTCCGGGTAGCTCTCGTTGCCCGCGAGCGCGGGATCGAGCGGGATGCCCGCTCTTTCCGCGGCGAGAAGCCCATAGAAGGCGGTCTGGTACCTCGCCGCCTCCGCATAGGCGGCGCGCGCCTCCTCCGGCCGCTTCAGCGCCTCGAGCGCCCGGCCCTCCCAGTAGCCGGCGCGCGAGAGGCTGATGGGGCCCGACACCGCCGCCTTGAAACGGCGGAAATGGGTGAGAGCCGTTTCCGCATCCGAGAGCTTCCTCAGCGCTATGAAGCCGGAGAGCCACTCAAGGTCGGCATAGTCGAACCCCTGCGTCAGCCCGTGGCGAGAGGCCATGCGGTAGGCTTTGCGGGGGTCGCCCACCCGCATCTCGCGCCTGGCCAGCGCCCGGCGCCAGTCGGCCCATGTCATCGGATCGCCAAGGCTTTCCAGGTTTTCGGAACGCTCCAGCAGAAGATCGGACGCCTCGTCATAGCGGTCCTTCCGGATACGCCAGCGGAAACGGTCATAGGCGAGCCCCGCCGACCCCATCATCCGTTCCGGCACCGCCGCGATCAGCGCGTCGACGCCGTTGGCCTGTTCCTGCAGCCCGATCCGCGCCGCCGCGACCGCGCGCGTGCCTTCCGTGACAAGCGGCAGCATGCGCTTGGCATCCAGAAGAAGGCCCGCTTCCAGCATCGCGGCGATCCTGCCGCCGTGATGATCCTTGAGAAGCTCGGGCGAGGAGGCGAGGAAAGCCGCCTCTTCCTCCGGCGTAAGGCTGAGTTCGCGCCATGCCCTGACCAGCGCCGCCTCCGCCTTCGCGGTTTCGCCCTGCGCGCGGTAGGCCGCAGCCAGTGCCAGCGCGCCCTCGCCGGTCTGGGGCGCCATGGGGGCGAAGTAGGCGATCACGCGGTCCGAGGAAATCTGCCCGGTCAGGGAGGTCTCGCCCTTTTTCCTCAAGAGCGGAAGCCCCGGCCAGTCGGGACGCCGCGCCAGGAAGGCGTCATACTCGGCGAAAGTGCCCTCACCCGCCCGCAACCGGTGCCATTCGACGATATCGGCCGCGATCGCACCCGAGGCGCGTCCCTGCGCCACGGCGGCGGGCCAGTCCTTCGACGCGACGGCTTTCATCGCGCGCGCCAGCGCCTCAGGATCCTCTGCCCGCGCCATGAAGGGCATGAAGGCCACGGAAATGGCCAGCACCAGTCGCCGAAACATCGCTTTTCCTGCTCTTCTTCTTCGATTTTCGTGGGACTCTAGCGAGAGTGCCGCAACCCGCAACACACAAACTTGGCAACGCCCCACGATGCGTTTAGGTTCCGCGCGATTTCAACAGGGCGAGTCTGCCCGAACCTCAAGGAGCGTGTCATGTTCAAAGGGTCCATTCCTGCCCTGGTCACGCCGTTCAAGAACGGCGCAGTGGACTTTGATGCGCTCAAGAAACTCGTGGACTGGCACGTGGATCAGGGCAGCCACGGGCTCGTCCCGGTCGGCACCACGGGCGAAAGCCCGACGCTCAGCCACGAGGAGCACGGGCAGGTCATCGAAGCCGTGGTCGAGGCCGCGGCAGGCCGGATCCCGGTGATCGCGGGCGCAGGTTCGAACAACACCGCCGAGGCCATCGAGCTGATCCAGCACGCGGAAGCCGCCGGCGCCGACGCGGCGCTGATCGTGACGCCCTACTACAACAAGCCGACCCAGCGCGGCCTCATCGCGCATTTCACGGCACTGCACGATTGCTGCACGCTGCCGATCATCATCTACAACATCCCCGGCCGCTCGGTCGTGGACATGCTGCCCGAGACGATGGGCGAGCTTGCGAAGCTGCCGCGGATCATCGGCGTCAAGGACGCCACCGGCAAGATCGAGCGGGTGAGCCAGCAGCGCGCGTCCTGCGGCAAGGGCTTCATCCAGCTGTCGGGCGAGGACGCGACCGCGCTCGGCTTCAACGCGCATGGCGGTGTTGGCTGCATCTCGGTCACGGCGAACGTTGCGCCGAAGCTCTGCGCCGAGTTCCAGGAAGCGACCCTTCGCGGCGACTATGCCGCCGCGCTCGACTACCAGGACCGGCTGATGCCGCTCCATGAGGCGATCTTCATCGAGCCGGGCCTCGCCGGCGCGAAATACGGCCTGGCAAAGCTCGGGCTCTGCTCGGAAGAGGTGCGTTCGCCGCTGACTACGCTTCTGGACAGCACCAAGGCGAAGATAGACGCAGCGATGCGCCACGCCGGGATCATCAACTAGGACGGCTCGGCCGGTCCCGGCCCTCCGGCGCCGGCCGCCGCGGCAGACAGACGGCCCCTTCCGTGCTAGGCTTTTTCCGTCGGAAAAAGCGCGGCGATGTTCCAGGGAGGGGCGCATGGCTGTCTTCGAAAGCCCGTTCGGCGATATCCGGACAAGCGATCTGTCGATCACCGAACGCGTGTTCGAAGGAATGCAGAACCGTGACGCCGTCACGCTGATCGACGGCGTCACGGCACGCGAGTGGACCGCGGGGGAGCTTGCGGACAGCGTGAAGTCCTTCGCCGGCGGCCTCGCGGAACGCGGCTTCGGCAAGGGCCATGTCATCGCGCTGATGGCGCCGAACATCCCGGAATTCTTCACGATTTTCCATGGAGCCGCCTGGGCGGGGGCCACGGTCACCACGGTCAACCCGACCTATACTGCGCATGAGCTGCAATACCAGCTGAACGACGCGGGCGCGGACCTCCTCGTAACGGTTCCCGCCTTCGTCGAAACCGCGACCGCGGGGGTCGAGGGGACGAAGGTGAAGGAGATCGTCGTGATCGGCGAGGCCGAGGGGGCCGTGCCGCTGTCGGAATACATGGGCGCGCCGCTTGCCGCTCAGGCGCCTGTCGATGTGGCTGAGGACGTCGTGGCCCTGCCCTATTCCTCGGGCACGACGGGCCTGCCGAAGGGCGTGATGCTGACGCATCGAAACCTCGTCGTGAACCTCGACCAGATCATGCCGGTCGGCCGGATCGAGCCGGGCGAGGTCACCCCGGCCTTCCTGCCGTTCTTCCACATCTACGGGCTCGAGGTGCTTCTGAACCTCTACCTCGCCGCCGGGGCGAGGCTCGTCACGATGCCGCGTTTCGACCTGGAGCAGTTCCTGCGGCACGTCCAGGAGCACCGCGCGAAGAAGCTCTGGATCGTTCCCCCGGTGGCGATCGCGCTGGCCAAGCATCCGATGATCGACCAGTTCGACCTTTCCTCGGTCGAGCAGGTCAATTCCGCCGCCGCCCCCTTGGGCGCCGACCTCGCGGAAGCGGTGGGCAAGCGTCTCGGCTGCCACGCGACGCAGGCGTACGGCATGACCGAGATGAGCCCCGCGAGCCACGTGACGCCCCTGCCCGACGCTCGCGCGGGCTCCGTAGGCCAGACGGTCCCCGGCACCCGCTGCCGGATCGTCGATTCCGAAACCGGCGCCGATCTCGGCCCCGGGGGAGGAGGGAGAGCTCTGGGTTCAGGGTCCGCAGGTGATGAAGGGCTACCTGAACAACCCCGACGCCACGGCGAAGACCCTGACCGCGGACGGCTGGCTGAAGACCGGCGACGTCGCGATGTTCGACGAGGACGGGTTCCTCTTCATCCGCGACCGCGTGAAGGAACTTATCAAATACAAGGGGTTCCAGGTCGCCCCGGCGGAGCTCGAGGCCGAGATCCTGACGCATCCCGGCGTGGCGGACGCCGCCGTGATCGGCATTCCCGACCCGGAGGCGGGGGAGGTGCCGATGGCCTTCCTGGTTCCCGCGCCGGGTGCGTCCCCGACCGAGGAAGAGATCGCCGCGCATCTCTCGGACCGCGTCGCGCATTACAAGCAGGTCCACAAATTCGCCTTCGTCGACGCGATCCCGAAATCGGCCTCCGGCAAGATCCTGCGGCGTGTCCTCCGCGATCAGGTGGCGGCGGGCTGACACCTCGTTTCCGGGTCTATCCAACGGCCCGCTCCCGCGTTACGCATTGGACCGCCCGGGAAGGGGCGTAACAATCAGCTGCGGGGCCAGACCATGCGGAGCACGAAGACCATCCATGTCATCTCCGCCCATGCCGAGGGCGAGGTCGGCGACGTCATCGTCGGCGGCGTCGCGCCGCCCCCCGGCGAAACGCTCTGGGAACAGAGCCGCTTCATCGCGAGGGACGGGACCTTGCGCAACTTCGTCCTGAACGAGCCGAGGGGCGGGGTGTTCCGGCACGTCAACCTCCTGGTTCCGCCCAAGGATCCCCGCGCCCAGGCCGCCTTCATCATCATGGAACCCGAAGACACACCGCCCATGTCCGGCTCGAACTCGATCTGCGTTTCGACGGTGCTGCTCGATTCGGGCATCCTGCCGATGACGGAACCCGTGACGGAACTGACACTCGAGGCGCCGGGTGGTCTTGTAGCCGTCCGCGCCGAGTGCCGGAACGGGAAGGCAGAACGGATCACCGTCCGGAACCTGCCTTCCTTCGCCGACCGGCTCGGCGTCCCGCTCGAGGTCGAAGGAATCGGCACGCTGACCGTCGACACCGGCTTCGGCGGCGACAGCTTCGTCGTGGTGGACGCCGAAACCCTTGGCATTGCCATCGTGGAAAACGAGGCGCATGACATCGCCCGCCTTGGCGTTCGGATCACGGATGCGGCGAACGCCCAGTTGGGTTTCCGCCACCCGACCAACCCGGAATGGGCCCATATCTCGTTCTGCCTCTTCGCGGGCGCGCTCTCGACCACCGAAACCGGCTTCGCCGCGCGTTCGGCCGTCGCCATCCAGCCCGGCAAAGTGGACCGGTCGCCCACCGGCACCGCCGTCTCGGCCCGCATGGCGATCCTCCACGCCAAGGGGGCCATGAAGACCGGCCAGACGCTGGAGGCGACCTCGATCATCGGTTCCCGCTTCATCGGCCGGATCGCGGGTGAGACCGAAGAGGGCGGCCGCCCGGCGATCCTGCCCGAGATCACGGGCCGCGCCTGGATCACCGGGACCCACCAGCACATGGTCGACCCCGACGACCCCTGGCAGCAGGGTTACCGCCTCTCCGACACCTGGGGCGCGCGCTAGGTTCCCCGCGCGGCTGCCCTCTGGTTCAGACCTTGCCCTTGCGTGCTTCGAGCTGGCCCACGCGGACATGGCGGAGCACCTCGACCAGCATCGCGGTCAGGAGCCCCATGTTCAGAAGGCCGTTGGCTGCCGCCATGCCCGCCAGAAGCCGCCATTGCTGCGGCAGCAGGATGTCGCCGAAACCGAGCGTCGTGAAGGCGACGAGCGAGAAATAGACCGAGGCTTCCATCGTGATGAAGATGTCGAGAAGCCAGAGCGCGATGGCCCAGATCCAGACGCCCGCAGTCACCATGCCCAGCACCCAGACCACGGTGAGCGACAGGACGAGCATGAGCTTCGGCCGGTGAGGCTCCTTGGTGAGCCAGGGATGCGAACGGGCGAGCACTACTTCGATGCCCCAGAAGGCCGCGCCCGAGACGAGCACGGAAAGGAGCATCAGGACAGTGCCAAGCGCGATTTGTATGAACATTGACCCGGCCTCCGGTGTTTTCCCTTGTCATACGACATCCGGTCCCGATGTGAAGTCCGGCCTTCGCGGTGGCTGGACAGCGCGCTGCCCCTCCCCTATCTCGGAGCAGTCATGGCCCAGAAATCCGATCCCAACTACAAGATCATCGCCGAGAACCGGCGTGCGCGGTTCGACTATGCGATCGAGAGCGACATCGAGGTCGGGATCGTCCTGACCGGGTCCGAGGTGAAGTCGCTCCGGACCGGGCAGTCGAACATCGCCGAAAGCTACGCGAACGTCGAGGACGGTGAGCTTTGGCTCATCAACGCCTATATCGCGCCCTACAAGCAGGCCGGCGTCTTCGGTCACGAGGAACGCCGCAAGCGCAAGCTTCTCGTGTCGAAGAAGGAGCTATCGCGCCTCTGGCAGGCGATCGGCCGCGAGGGCATGACGCTCGTGCCTCTGGTCATGTATTTCAACGATCGCGGCATCGTGAAGCTGAAGATCGGCGTCGCGAAGGGCAAGAAGCTTGCCGACAAGCGCGAAACCTCGGCCAAGCGCGATTGGAACCGGCAGAAGCAGCGGCTCCTCAAGCACGGCTGAGACCCTTGCCTCACCGCGGCCCTGCGCGTATGGCTTTCGCCGCGAGCGAGGGAGGGTCTCATGGCCGAGGACGATCCGAAAACGCTGGTCTCAACCGACTGGCTCGAGGCGCATCTGAAGGATCCGGACCTGAGGGTGATCGATGCCTCCTGGTATCTTCCGGACATGAATCGGGACCCCAAGGCGGAATATGAAGCCGCCCATATCCCGGGTGCCCGTTTCTTCGACATCGACAGGATTTCGGACACGCGGTCCGGTTTGCCTCACATGGCACCGACGCCCGAAATGTTCGTCAGCCGGATGCGGGCGATGGGAATCGGTGATGGCCACCAGGTCGTCGTTTACGATGGCGCGGGGATGTTCTCGGCGCCGCGGGTCTGGTGGCTCTTCCGCCTCATGGGCAAAACCGATGTGGCCGTTCTGGACGGCGGCTTCCCGAAGTGGCAGGCCGAGGGCCGCCCGGTTGAGGACATGCCGCCCGTGATGCGGGACCGCCATATCAGCGTCAGCCGGCAGGCGAACCTCGTGAAGGACGTCACACAGGTCGCTTCGGCCTCCAAGCTTGGAGACCACGCGATCCTGGACGCGCGGTCCCCCGGCCGTTTCCGGGGCGACGAGGCCGAGCCGCGTCCGGGGCTCAGGTCCGGGCACATCCCCGGCTCGAAGAACGTGCATTACCGGAGCCTTCTGAACGACGACGGCACGATGAAGTCGCCCGAGGAACTCGTCCGGATCTTCGACGGCGTGGGCGTCGACTGGGGCAAGCCCGTCATCACCAGCTGCGGCTCCGGGGTCACTGCGGCCATCATAAACCTCGCGCTCGAACGCATGGGCCACAGGAATCACGCGCTCTACGACGGCTCCTGGGCCGAGTGGGGCATGTATAACGACCTCAAGGTCGTGAAAGGGGAATGAGATGCTGACAACGCTGAAGCCGCAGGCCGAGGACAAGATCCTCAAGCTCATGGGCATGTATCGCGCGGACCCGCGCGACAACAAGATCGACCTCGGCGTCGGCGTCTACAAGGATGCGAGCGGCAACACCCCCGTGATGCGCGCCATCAAGGCCGCCGAGAAGCGCCTTTGGGAAACCGAGACGACGAAGACCTACACGAGCCTGGCGGGCGACCCCGGTTTTCATTCCGCGATGTCGTCGCTGATCCTCGGCGGCGATGTCCCAACGGACCGCATCGCGGCCGCCGCCACGCCCGGCGGCACCGGCGCGATCCGGCAGGCGCTGGAACTCGTGAAGATGGAGGCGCCCGGCGCCACCGTCTGGGTTTCCGATCCGACCTGGCCCAACCACCTGTCGATCCTGAAGCACCTCGGGATCAAGACGCGCTCCTACCGCTACTTCGACAACGAGACCCGCGGCCTCGACCGGGAAGGCATGCTTGCCGACCTCGCCGAGGTGCAGAAGGGCGATGTGGTGCTGTTGCACGGCTGCTGCCACAACCCGACCGGCGCCAACCCGAACATGTCGGACTGGCAAGACATCGCGGCGCTTCTGGAGAAGGCAGGGGCCTTGCCGCTGATCGACCTCGCCTATCAGGGCTTTGGCGACGGGCTCGAGGAAGACGCCGCCGCGACGCGCTTCATTGCGGGGCGGCTCCCGGAAACGCTGATCGCGGCCTCCTGCTCGAAGAACTTCGGGATTTATCGCGAAAGGACCGGAATCCTCCTGGGCCTCACCCCGGACACGAAGTCCCGTGACCTCGCGCAGGGCACGCTCGCCTACCTCAACCGGCAGAACTATTCCTTCCCGCCCGATCACGGCGCCCGCCTGGTGACGATGATCCTGACCGACGAAGGGCTTCGCGCGGACTGGATGGCGGAACTGGAAGAGGTCCGGCGCTCCATGCTCGCGCTGCGCGAGAAGCTCGCTGGCGAGCTTCGCAGCCGCGCCGGGTCGGATCGCTTCGCGTTCATTGCCGAACACCGGGGCATGTTCTCCCGCCTCGGCGCGACGCCGGAACAGGTGGACGCGCTGCGCGAGAAGCACGCGATCTACATGGTGGGCGATTCGCGCCTGAACATCGCAGGGCTGAACGACAGGACCGTTCCTATCCTCGCCGAAGCGATCCTCGACGTCGGGATCTGACGCCTTTCAGCTTCCGCAACATGGTGCAAGGCCGCCGCCCTCACGGGCCGGCGGCCTTTTTTTTTGCGGCAGCGCGGCCGAGGGGGCTCGATGCCCCCGAGGCGGCCGCACCCCGGAAAGGTGAAAACCCGGGCCGCTTCGGCCCGGGTTCCCACCATCTGGCTGAGGGAGGCGTCAGCCCTTGGAGAACTCCGGATAGGCCTCCATGCCGAGTTCCGCCATGTCGAGCCCGTTGATCTCCTCTTCTTCGCTCACCCGGATGCCCATGACGGCCTTGAGGATGAACCAGACGACCGCCGAGACGATGAACACGAAGAGGCCGACGATCACGATCGACTTGATCTGGACGAAGAGCGAGGCGTCCTCGTTGGTGAAGACCACCGCGATCGTGCCCCAGATGCCGGCGCAGAGGTGAACCGGAATTGCGCCCACGACGTCGTCGATCTTCAGCTTGTCGAGGAACGGCACCGCGAAGACCACGATGACACCACCCACCGCTCCGATCAGCGTCGCCGCGCCGAGCGAGGGCGTCAGCGGCTCCGCCGTGATCGAGACGAGACCCGCGAGCGCGCCGTTGAGGACCATCGTCAGGTCGGGCTTCTTGAAGACGAGCGTTGTCAGGATCATCGCCGTGATCGCGCCGCCTGCCGCGGCGGTGTTCGTGTTGGCGAAGATGCGGCTGATGTCCGCGACGTTGCCGGCGGTGTCCATGTAAAGCTGCGAGCCGCCGTTGAAGCCGAACCAGCCGAGCCACAGGATGAACGTGCCGAGCGTCGCGAGCGGCAGGTTCGAACCCGGGAACGGATGCACGCGACCGTCCTTGTACTTGCCCAACCGCGGGCCAAGGATCAGTGCGCCCGCCAGGGCTGCCCAGCCGCCGACGGAGTGCACCACCGTCGAGCCGGCGAAGTCGAGGAAGTCGGTCACGCCCTCTTCACCCGGCGCGAGGAAACCGCCGCCCCACTTCCACGAAGCCTGGATCGGGTAGATGAGACCGGTCAGGACTACCGTGAAGATCAGGAACGGCCACAGCTTGATCCGCTCGGCCAGCGTGCCCGAGACGATCGAGGCGGTCGTCGCGCAGAACATCAGCTGGAAGAAGAAGTCCGAACCGACGGAGGCATAGGTGAGGTCGGTTTCGGTATCGGCCAGTCCCACCGGCTCCAGCGATGCCATCGAGAAGGCGCCGATCACGCCATCCATCGTCCAGCCGTCGCCGGGATACATCAGGTTGTAGCCGATGACGTAGTACATGAGCGCCGCGATGGAGAAGAGCGCGACGTTCTTCATCAGCTGCATCGTCACGTTCTTCTGCCGCACAAGGCCGGCTTCGAGCATGGTGAAGCCCGCGGCCATCCACATCACGAGGAACCCCGTGACGAGGAACATGAAGGTGGTGAAGATGTATCCGATCTCGGTCACCGGCGGCGTGTCGTCCACGACCTCCGCGGCCGCCTGCACGGCCTCCTGACCAAGGGCGGGTAGCGCCACGATGGCTACGAGCGCGGAGAGAAGTCCGGCGCCCGTGAATTTCATGCGATTCGACATATCCATATCTCTTTCCCTTGGATCCCGCGCCTCAAAGCGCCTCGTCATCGGTGTCGCCCGTTCTGACGCGCATCGCCTGCGCGACTTCGAGGACGAAGATCTTTCCGTCGCCGATCTTTCCGGTCTTCGCGGTCTTCGCGATCGTTTCCACCACCTGGTCCGCGAGAGCGTCGGACACGACAGTCTCGATCTTTACCTTGGGCACGAAGTTCACCGCGTACTCGGCCCCGCGGTAGATCTCCGTATGGCCGGACTGCGATCCGAAGCCTTTCACCTCGGTCACCATCATTCCGCGCACGCCGATGGCGGTGAGCGCTTCGCGCACCTCCTCGAGCTTGAACGGCTTGATCGCTGCAATGATGAGTTTCACGTCATATCCCCTTCCTTTGGCATGACCCTGGGGTGGGTCCACGCGGACAGGAGGGGCAATCCTCGGGCGAGGGACAAGCAAACCGGCGCCTATTCGCCGCGCCCTCGCGGCTTACTTGCACATTTTTTGCACATTTTTCCTTTCCTGCCTGTTTTTTAGGCAGTCAATAAACCGAATCGTGAAGGCAAACCGCTCCACATCCCGGGCGGCGGGCTGTATGGTGCGGCGAAAATAAGGCGGGCATCAGGTATCATCGAATGAGTGGGACAGGCGGCAAACGGCCGCCCTTGGTCGCGGACAAGCGCTATCCATCGGGCGGCACCACGAAGCCGAAGGCGGCGCGGAAACCCGCGCCGGCCAAGGCCGCGAAGTCCAAGGCCAAGGCCGCACCGGCCCGAAGGACTCGCGCGGCCCGGCCAAAGCGGGGCGGCAACATTTTCGTGCGCGCGATTTCCGGCTTCGTGTCGCTGATCTTCCGCGTGGTCTGGGGGATCGGCTGGCGCGTCACCGCCATCGTCACCGCCGTCGTCGCCGCGGCGACCTTCTTCGAATACACCAAGCTGCCCGAGCTTTCGTCTCTTCTGGACGGGCGCGCGCGCGGGTCGGTCACCATGCTCGATTCCTCGGGCAAGGTCTTCGCCTGGCGCGGCGAGACTTTCGGCGGCCAGATCACCGCGGCTCATGTCTCTCCGCACCTCAAGAACGCCGTCATCGCGACCGAGGACAAGCGGTTCTACAGCCATCTGGGCATCTCCCCCCGCGGCATCGCGGGCGCGATCCGCATCAACCTGAGCGAAGGGCGCGGCCCCCTGGAAGGCAACGGCGGCTCCACGATCACGCAGCAGGTGGCGAAACTCCTGTGTCTCGGCGTCGCCTACGACCCGAAGCAATGGGAAAGCGAAGCCGCCTACGAGGATGACTGCCGCAAAGGCGGGATCTGGCGGAAGATCAAGGAGGTCCCCTACGCGTTCGCGATGGAGGCGAAGTATTCCAAGGACGACATCCTGACGGTCTACCTGAACCGTGCCTACCTCGGCGCGGGCGCCCGCGGTTTCGAAGCGGCGGCGCAGCGCTATTTCGGCAAGTCGGCGAACGATGTGAGCCCGGCCGAGGCGGCGATGCTCGCCGGGCTTCTCAAGGCGCCGTCGCAATACGCGCCCACGAACAACCTCAAGCGCGCGCAGGACCGCGCCGCCGTCGTTCTCGGCCTCATGCACGAACAGGGCTACCTTACGGACAAGCAGTATTCGGAGGCGATGGCGTATCCGGCGGAGCTTTCGCCAGCGGCAGAGGCCAAGGCGGGTGGCTACTTCGCCGACTGGGTGATGGATTCAGGACCGGCCTTCCTGACTTCCGAAACGACCGAGGACGTCATCATCCGGACGACCCTCGACCAGCATATCCAGCAGGCCGCGGAAGAGGCGCTCGCCTATATCTTCGACAACAAGGTCAAGGCGGGATCCGAGGCGCAGGCGGCGATCGTCGTGATGAGCGCGGACGGCGCCGTCCGCGCGATGGTCGGCGGGCGCAAGACGAAGGTCGCGGGCGCGTTCAACCGCGCGACGCAGGCGAAGCGCCAGACCGGTTCGACGTTCAAGCCCTTCGTCTACGCCGCCGCGCTCGACATGGGTTACACGATGAACGACATCGTGCTGGACGAGCCGCTGACGATCTACGTTCCGGGCTCGGGCAACTGGTCGCCCAAGAACTACGACAAGGACTATCGCGGGCCGATCACCCTGACGACCGCGCTTGCGAACTCGATCAACACGGCGACGGTGCGGATCTCCGAGACCGTCGGACGCGAGGCGGTGCAGCAGGTCGCAGCCGATTTCGGCTTCGAATCCTCGCTCGCGGACGGTCCGGCGCTTGCGCTCGGTGTGTCCGAATCGACATTGCTGGAGATGACCGGCGCTTATGCGGGCATCCTGAACGGCGGCTCATCGGTGCGCCCCTACGGTCTCGTGGAGCTTCGCATCCAGGGCGACGATGCCGCCCTCATCGGCCAGGGCGGCGGTATCGGCGAGCGGGTGATCTCCGAGAACGCGGCGCGGCAGCTCACCTACATGATGAGCCGCGTGATCGAGGAGGGCACCGGCCGGCGCGCGAAGCTCGCCGACCGGGAGGCCGCCGGCAAGACCGGGACGACCTCGGCCTCTCGCGACGCCTGGTTCATCGGCTTCACCGCCGACTACGTGGCCGGCGTCTGGATGGGCTACGACGACAACACGCCGCTTTCGGGCGTGACCGGCGGCGGCCTGCCAGCCGAGATCTGGCACGAGGTGATGGTCCGCGTGAACGACGGCCTGCAACCGAAACCGCTGCCGATGATTCGCCCGGGCGAGCTTCCCGGCAGCAGCATCGCGCCGGCCTGGGGAGGGGATGTCTATTCGTCGGGCGTCCCGGGCGCAGAAGCCGTCGATGGCACCGCGCCGCCGGCGATCTACGGACCGGGTGACGAGGTTCCGGACGACTACGTGGCTCCGCAGGCCGAATCGCAGCAGCCCGGCAGCGGACGGCGTGGACGGCAGAACGAGCGCGACCTGGCGGACCAGATCCTGATCGACGTCCTGACGACGATCCTCAGAGGGAACTAGGGGGAAGCGCGGGCGTCAGCCCGCGCGCTTGAGATCCCCGATCAGCGCGTCGATGTCGCCGCGCCGCTTGTCCAGCATCGCGCCGATCTCCGTCCGCTCGGTCGCCAGCATGTTCACACCCTCGATGATGAGGTTGAAGAACAGGTCCTTCCCGGATTTGTCCGAGACGTGCCACCGAACGTCGAAGGGCTCGCGACCGCGAAGGTAGGCGATCGAGCTCACTTCGAAGAAACTCTTGACCGGCTTCGCCCCGGTCACCTCGATGCGCCCGCCGATGATCTCGCGGAACCGCCGGCCGTACTTGCGCGCCATGTAGCCGCGGAAAGCCGCGGTGAAGGCGTTCAACTGCCCTGCGGAGGCGCTGCGCGCCGCGACGCCGAGGGCGCTGCGGGCGATGATCGGCACGTCGGCGTATTTCGAGAAGATGCGCTCGAAGTCGGCAAACATCGCGCCTTCCGACTTGCCCGAATTGATGACGACATTGATTTCGTCCAGCACCCGGCCGATCAGGGCGGAAGCCTGGTCCGTCGTGAGCGCCTGCGCGCCGCGCGGCATGGCGGTCAGCGCGACGGCGCCGAGACCAAGCATCATGGCGCCGCGGCGCGTCAGTTCATTCTGCATAGATATCCTCGTACGGGTCATAGGCTTCTTCCTCGACTTCCTGGCCCAGTTCGTACCGGCGGTTCTGCAGGTAGAGCAGGCGGGCCTGCGCGTAGCTGTCCGCGCTTTCATAGAGAATTGAGTCGATGAAGTCCGAATAGCGATAGCGGTCACCGAATCGTGACATGACCTTCGCGCCCAGCGCGTATTCCCGTTCCGGTGATTCCAGCACGAGGTTCAACGGATTCAGCGCCATGTCGACGACCTTTCCGGCAAGGTCACGCTCGGTCGAAGGCCCGATGAACGGAACCTCGAGGTAGGCGCCCTCGGGCGCGCCCCAGACATGGAGCGTCTCGCCGAAATCGGTCGGATCATGCGCGACGCCGATCGAGGTCGCGGGGTCGAAGATCCCACCGATGCCAACCGTGGTGTTGATGACGAAGCGGAAGGTGTTCTGTACCGCGGGCTCCAGCCGGCCCTGCAGGATGTTGTTCACCACGTCGCCCGGCAGATCCAGGTTCGACGAGAAGTTCGAAAGGCCACGGCGCACGGGCTCCGGGATCACATCGCCATAGGTGCCTGAAGTGCCGCGGAGGAACGTGCGGTCGATTTCCCGGTTGGCTTCGTGGACGCGGCGGTTCTGCGCCTCGTAGGGGTCGTGGATGTCGGCGCCCGGCGGAGCGGGCGAGCACGCGGCAAGCGCGGCAAGCACGGCAGCCGATGCCCAGGGGCTCAATGCGAGGAATGAAAATGACTTTGCCACCAGAAATCTCAACCGCTTGTTTGTGGTTCGCCGCCAAGGATGAAGGGATCCGGCGTGTTCCGCCATCCGGCATTCGAAATGAATAGGCTTCCGACGGCGGGGAGACAAGCGCGGGACCGGTATTTCTTGGACCCGATGCGGCGTTCCCGCCGCCCGGGAGCGCATGGGCGGATTCCAGCGATGCGACGACATCCCCATCCAGAGGCAGGTCGGGCTGAACTCGGGACGGCTCTGAGGGAGGGATGGAGCCTCATGGGCTCGGCGGCACTGTTTTCATGTTTCGTCAACATTCTCACGCTGATCGGGCCATTGTTCATGCTTCAGGTGTACGACCGCGTGCTGAGCAGCCGGTCCGAGGAGACGCTCGCTGCTCTGTTCCTGCTCGTGACGTTCCTTTTCGTCGTCATGGGCGTCCTCGACCACGCGCGCGGACGCGTGATGGCGCGAGCGGCCCTGCGGTTTCGTGCCGCGATACAGGAACGGGTCTTTTCCGCGTCACTGCGCCACGCCGCGCAGGAGCCAGGAGCGGCGCTCCCCGCTGACGCCTTGCGGGATCTCGACGCGGTCCAGGGACTGATTTCGGCGCCTGTGATTCTCGCGTTGTTCGACATGCCGTGGGTTCCGATCTTCCTCGCATGCGTCTTCATGTTCCACCCCGCGCTTGGCGCGCTCGCGCTGGGCGGCGGGGCGGCCTTGATCCTCCTCACCATCCTCAACCAGCGCCTGACGCGGCGAAGGCTCGCGGAAGCCGCCGTCGCCGCAACCGCGGCCGAACGCCTTGCGGACCAGTTCAGGGACGAGGCCGAGGCCGTGCAGGCTCTCGGCATGTGCGGGGCGGGCCGCGCGCGCTGGCGCGAGGCACAAGCGCGCGCGCAGACGGAAGCCGTCGCCGTGGCCGACCGGGGTGGCCTTTTCGCGACGGTGTCACGGACGGTGCGGCTGTTCCTGCAGTCGGCGATGCTCGCGCTCGGAGCCCTGCTCGTGCTTCGCGGGGCGCTGACGCCGGGGGCCATGGTCGCATCGTCGATCCTGATGGGCCGCGCCCTCGCGCCGGTGGAACAGGCGGTGGCGGGCTGGGCCGGGGTCCAGCGGGCGACCGAAGGCTGGCGGCGGCTTGCCACCTTCCTCTCCGCCGTTCCGGCCGAAGCGCCGCGCACCGCGCTGCCACGCCCGCGCGGTTTCGTCGAGGCAAGCCAGTTGACGGTCGTGCCCCCCGGCCAGAGCCTCGCCGCACTGCGCATGGTCTCCTTCCGGCTCGAGCCCGGCCAGGCACTCGGCGTCATCGGCCCTTCGGGCGCGGGAAAGTCGACGCTGGCGCGGGCGCTGACCGGAACGTGGCGCCCGGCGGCGGGAACGATCCGGCTGGACGGCGCCGTACCTGACCAATACGGGGCCGAGGCAATCGGCCGGGATATCGGCTACCTGCCGCAGCGCGTGACACTGTTCGACGGAACGATCGCGGAGAACATAGCGCGCCTCGCCCCAGCTCCGGACCAGTCGAAGATCGTCGAAGCGGCGCGGATGGCAGGTGCGCATCGGATGATCCTGACGCTGCCGGAAGGATACGACACGCGGGTCACGCCCGGTGGCGGGACACTATCCGGCGGTCAGATACAGCGCATCGGACTTGCCCGCGCGCTTTTCGGGGATCCGGCGATCCTCGTCCTGGACGAGCCGAACTCGAACCTCGACAACGAGGGCTCGCTGGCGCTCAACGCCGCGATCCGGGCTGTGAAGGCGCGCGGCGGGGCGGTCCTCATCATGGCGCACCGCCCGGCCGCGATTGCGGAATGCGACCTTCTCATGGTGCTCGATGGCGGGGCGCGGCGCGCGTTCGGCCCACGGGACGAGGTGCTTCGCACCGTGGTCGGCAACTTCACGGAAATCTTCCGAGCCCCCGGGGCGGGGGGCGTCGCATGACCCCGCGCGATTCCTCATCGGCGCGCGGGCCGCTCCTTCTCGGCTATCTCGCGCTTCTTCTTCTGGTCGCGGGGTTCGGCGGCTGGTCGGTTTCCGCCTCCATCGCCGGCGCGATCGTGGCCTCGGGGGAGGTGGAGGTAGAGCGGCATCGGCAGGTCGTGCAGCACCCGGATGGCGGCGTCGTCGAAGAGATTCTCGTCACCGACGGAAACCCTGTCGCGGCGGGCACCGTGCTTCTGCGCCTCGACGGCAGCCTGTTGCGATCGGAGCTGGCCATCGCGGAGACGCAGTATTTCGAAATCCTCGCCCGCCGGGGACGGCTGGAGGCCGAACGCGACGGCGCCGACAGGATCGAGTTCCCACATCAACTCGCCGAACTCGCGCCGACAAGACCCGAACTCACCGGGCTGATGGAGGGCCAGTCCCGCCTTTTCGAAGCGCGCAACGCCTCCTTCGCCGCCGAGATCGAGCAGCTTGCGCGCCGCAGGGAGCAGATCGGAAAGCAGATCGCCGGCCTCGATGCCCAGGCGCGCGCGGTCGAACGCCAGTTGCACCTCATCCGTCGCGATCTCGTCGACCAGCGGGCCCTGCTGGCGAAGGGGCTCACCGAGGCGGCGCGCGTGCTCGCCCTGGAACGCGAGGAGGCGCGGCTTCAGGGACAGGCCGGCGAGATCTCCGCCACACGGGCCGAAGCGGAAGGCCGCGGCACGGAAGTCGCTATCGAGATCCTCCGGCGCGGATCGGAACTGCGTCAGGCGACCATCAGCGAGTTGAGGGACATCGGCTACCGGGAGATCGAGCTCGCCGAAAGGCGGCGAACGCTGATCGAACGGATCGGGCGGCTGGAGGTCCGCGCGCCCGTGGCGGGCATCGTCCACGCGATGCAGATAACGACACCGCGCGCGGTGGTCCGTCCGGCTGAACCCATCCTCTTCCTCGTCCCGCAGGATCGTCCTTTCGTCGTCGCGGCGCGGATCTCCCCGAACGACGTCGACGAAGTGCACCCGGGCCAGCAGGTGACGCTGCGCTTCGCCGCCTTCGACGCCCGCACGACACCCGAATTCGCCGGAACGGTGCTTCGCCTTTCGGCGGACACGATGACGGACGAGGCGCGGGGCATACGCTACTATCGCGCCGAGGTCGCAATTCTCCCCGGTGAGTTTGGGCGCCCCGGACTCGTCCCCGGAATGCCCGTCGAGGTCTTTGTCCGAACGGAGGAACGCACGCCGATCAGTTACCTCGTGAAACCGCTCGCGGAATATTTCCGCCGCGCGTTCCGCGAAAGCTGACGCGACGGGGGAGGAGGCCCCGCACGCCATCGCTCGGCAGGTCGGGGGCGCCTGGTGGCGCGTCGGTTTCCCCTCTTCCCCAATGGATGCTCCGCCGCTAGCTTCGGCTCCAACTCAATCGGAGGACTGAACGATGACCGGAAAGATCGAAGCGCGGCTCGCGGAACTCGGCGTGACACTGCCCGAAGCGCCCGCCCCGGCGGCAAATTACGTGCCCTACGTGCAGGTGGGCGACCTGCTGTTCGTGTCGGGCCAGATCAGCCAGTTTCCCGAGGGCATGATCAAGGGCAAGCTCGGCTTCGACATGGACGTGACCGAGGGTGCGATGGCGGCCCGCCGCTGCGGGATGAGCCTTCTGGCGCAGGCCCGCGCGGCCTGTGGCGGCGACCTCGACCGGATCGTGCGCGTGGTGAAGCTCACGGGCTTCGTCAACTCCACGCCAGACTTCGGCGACCAGCCCAAGGTCGTCAACGGCTGCTCGGACTTCTTCGTCGAGGTCCTGGGCGACGCCGGGCGCCATTCCCGTTCCGCAGTCTCGGCCTCGTCGCTGCCCTTCGGCGTCGCGGTGGAGATCGAGGCGATCTTCCAGGTCCGCTGAGCGCGGAAATGCCCGCGCTGTCGCCCGAGTTCCTGACGATCCCGCTCGCCCACCGCGCGTATCATGATCGCGCGGCCGGGCGGCCGGAAAACAGCCGCGCGGCGGTTCGGGCGGCGGTCGAGGCGGGCTATGGAATAGAGATCGACATCCAGCCGTCGAAGGACTGGGTGCCGATGGTCTTCCACGACTACGACCTCAGACGCCTCACGGGCCATCCGGGCCCGATCCGGTCGCTGACTGCGGCGGAACTCAGGGCGACGCGCCTTCTCGATGAAGAGGACGGCATTCCGATGCTTACCGAGGTCCTGAACCTCGTCGGTGGCCGGGTGCCGCTGCTCATCGAGATCAAGGATCAGGATGGCGCGCTGGGTCCCGACGTGGGCCGGATCGAGAAAGCCGTGGCCGGCGTGCTGACGGGATATGCCGGCCCCGTCGCGGTGATGTCGTTCAACCCGCACTCGGTCGCGGCCTTCGGCGCGGCTGCGCCGGAAATCCCCCGCGGCCTCACGACCTCCGCCTACCGCGCGGAGGGCTGGCATTTCACGCCGGCCTCCGTCCGCGGCCGGCTTCGGGACATCCCCGACTACGACCGCGTGGGGGCGTCCTTCATCTCGCACGAGGTGTCCGACCTTGCCCGCCCACGCGTGGCCGAACTGAAGGCAGGTGGAGCCGCCGTCCTGTGCTGGACCGTCCGCTCGCCAGAGGCGGAGGCAGAGGCGCGCGAGGTGGCCGACAACATCACGTTCGAGGGTTACGCCGCCGCCTTCCCGGCTTGACGCGCCCGCGGCTCACGCCATCTTCGGGGCCTAGGCCGGAGTCCCGAATGACCGACGCGAACATCGAAGTCATGATCCTATCCGCTATCTCGGAGATTCCGGCGGCGGAGTGGGACGCCTGCGCCTGCCCCGAGGCCGCGGACGGCGGGCGCCCCAGTGACCCGTTCACGACGCACCGCTTCCTTTCGGCGCTCGAGACCTCCGGGTCGGTCGGCCGGGGCACCGGCTGGCGGCCCGCGCATCTCGTCGCGCGCCTCGGCGGCGAGGTCATCGCCACCGCGCCGATGTACACGAAGTCCCACAGCCAGGGTGAATACATCTTCGACCATGCCTGGGCCGATGCCTGGGAACGGGCAGGAGGGCGCTATTACCCGAAGCTCCAGATGGCCGTGCCGTTCACGCCCGTGACGGGCCGCCGCCTTCTCACCCGTCCGGGGTGGGAGGATACCGGCCGCGCCGCGCTTCTGGAGGCGGCGATCCGCGTGACGGTATCCGCGCGCTATTCCTCTCTCCACATCACCTTCTGCACTGCAGAGGAGGCGGATGCCGGCGAGAGAATGGGGCTTCTGCGTCGCAAGACCCAGCAATTCCACTGGGAGAACCGAGGTTACGAGGACTTCGACGCCTTCCTCGCGGATCTTTCCTCGCGCAAGCGCAAGGCGATCCGGAAAGAGCGCGAGCGGGCGCAGGGTTTCGGCGGCACGATCCGCATGCTGACGGGCGACCAGATCGAGCCCGCGCACTGGGACGCCTTCTGGACCTTCTACCAGGACACCGGCAGCCGCAAATGGGGCCGGCCCTACCTGACGCGTGCGTTCTTCGACATCGCGCACGACAGCTTGCGCGACGACTGCCTTCTCATCCTCGCCGAACGCGAGGGCCGTCCGATCGCGGGCGCGCTGAACCTCATCGGACGTCACACGCTTTTCGGCCGCTACTGGGGCGCGATCGAGGATCACCCCTTCCTGCATTTCGAATGCTGCTACTACCAGGCCATCGACTACGCAATCGCCAATGGCCTCGCGCGGGTCGAGGCCGGCGCGCAGGGAGAGCACAAGCTGGCCCGCGGCTACCTTCCGACCGAGACGCATTCGCTCCACTGGATGGGCGACCCCGGCTTCCGTGACGCCGTCGCGCGCTATCTCGAGGCGGAGCGATCCGCCGTGGGCGAGGAGATCGCCTACCTCTCCGCCTTCGGACCTTTCCGGAGGATCGAAAGCCCGGACTGACACATCCGCGCTTTCTCCGGCGGGGACATCCCGCCGGATGCATCGAAGTTTTCTTGTCTGCGCCGAGGTTCTGTGTGCCAGAATGAACGGAGAAGACGGTCCCCAACACGAGCCATGAGGCGCAAATGACCGCACCCCTCACGCTTTATTCGAACGCCATGTCACGCGGGCGCATCGCCCGCTGGATGCTCGAGGAAGTCGGCCAGGCATACGACGTTGTCTACATCGACTTCGGCGAACAGATGAAATCGGCCGAGTATCTTGCCATCAACCCGATGGGCAAGGTCCCCGCGCTGAAACACGGCGATACGATCGTGACGGAATACGCCGCGATCTGCGCCTATCTCGCGGACGCCTTTCCGGAGGCGGGCCTCGTCCCGGCCAACCGGGGTCCCTATTACCGGTGGCTCTTCTTCGGCGCGGGTCCCCTGGAAGCCGCGATCATCAACGCCTCGCTCGGCTTCTCCGTCCCGGAGGGCAAGCGCGGGCAGGTCGGCTTCGGGTCGATCAAGACCACGCTCGACGCACTGGAATTCGCGCTGACGGAGAACCCCTATCTTGCGGGCGACAGCTTCTCGGCCGCCGACGTGGCGACCGGGTCCCAGATCGGATATGGGCTGCGCTTCGGCACGATCGAATCGCGCGGCGTCTTCGAGGCGTATTGGAACCGCATCGCGACACGCCCGGCGCACAAGCGCGCGGAGGCGCTCGACAACGCGGCGATGCAGGAGAGGAAAGGATAGGTCATGGCGGAACTTCTCGACGAGGCGACCCGGAACGACAACCTCCCCCCGCTGGGGGAGACGGGCTGGCGGGCGGTGCCCGATCGCGACGCGATCCGGAAGATCTGGAAGTTCAGGAATTTCTCCGAAGCCTGGGGCTTCATGTCCCGCGCGGCCTTGGTGGCGGAAAAGCTGAATCATCACCCGGAATGGACGAACATCTACAATGTCGTGGACGTGACGCTGGTCACGCATGACGCGGGCGGTCTGACCGACCTCGACCTGAAGCTCGCGCGCAGAATGGATTCGTTCGCCGGAGAGGCCGAGGTGCAGGGCGACCATTCGGAACCCGTGCAGTGCCTTTGCGAGATACACGCGCAGAAATGAGGGGCGCGGGCACCAGCGCGCGCCCCGTGGCGGGCGGTCAGATCGCCGCGAGCATGGATTCCCCACCCGACAGTTCGCAGACGCCCCGACCCACTTCCACGTGAAGGACCTTCACCACGCCATCTTCGGCATAGAGCGCAAAGCGCTTCATGCGGTTGATGAGTCCGTCGGCCGGGTTCGAGAACACCATGTCGATCGCCGTCGCGAATTCGGCCTCGGGATCGGCGAGCATCGTGATACCCGCCTCGGTCGCGCCCGAAATCTCGCCCCAGGCTTTCATCACGAAGGGATCGTTGACCGAGACGCAGATGATCTCATCCACGCCCTTCTTGTCGAATTCGGGTTTCGTGCGGATGAAGCTCGGGACATGCGCGGACGAACAGGTGCGCGTGAATGCGCCGGGCAGCCCGAAAAGCACGACCTTCCGGCCCTTAAGCCTTTCGGCCAGATCGACCGGTCGCGGCCCGTTTTCGCCCATCTCGAGGAGCGTCGCCCGCGGCAGACCTTTTCCCTCAGAAATCGTCATTCCATTGCCCCTCGCACGTTGCGTTTCCGTAAGTCGTGGTTATAGGCTCCGCCGCGCGATCGGCCAGAGGGGGAATGCATGTCCGGCATCGTTATCATCGGCGCGGGTCAAGCCGGCGCTTCACTCGCCGCGAAACTTCGCACGCTCGGTTATGAGGGTGCGGTGACGATGATCGGGGCCGAACAGCAACCGCCCTACCAGCGGCCGCCGCTGTCGAAGGACTACCTCCTCGGCAAGATGGAACTGGAACGGCTTTTCCTGCGCGCGTCTTCCTTCTGGGAGGAACAGAATGTCACGCTCCGCCTCGGCCAGCGCGTCGTCGGCATCGATCCGGCTGCAAAGACAGTGGCTTTCGACGGGGAAACGATCGCATACGACCATCTCGCCCTGACGACAGGCTCCGTGCCCCGCCGCCTTCCGGCAGCCATTGGCGGCGAGTTGCAGGGCGTCTACACGGTCCGCACGCTCGCGGACGTGGACGCGATGGAGCCCGAGTTCCGCGAAGGCCGCCGCCTTCTCATCGTCGGGGGCGGGTATATAGGCCTCGAGGCCGCAGCGGTGGCCGCGAAGCTTGGCCTGAAGGTCACGCTGGTAGAGGCCGCGCCCCGCATCCTCCAGCGCGTCGCATCGCCCGAAACCTCCGACTATTTCCGCAAGCTGCACCATTCGCACGGGGTCGAACTGATCGAGGGCGTCGGGCTCGAACGTCTTCTCGGCTCGCCCCGCGTCACGGGCGCGAAGCTTGCCGACGGCCGCGAGGTCGAGGCCGACTTCGTCATCCTCGGGATCGGCATCACTCCCGACACCGCGCTGGCCGAAGCCGCGGGCCTCGAGATCGAGAATGGCATCCGCACCGACGAGTTCGGCCGCACCTCCGACGCGTCCATCTGGGCGGCGGGGGACTGCGCCTCCTTCCCCTGGAAAGGCGGGCGCATCCGGCTCGAAAGCGTAGGCAACGCGATCGACCAGGCCGAAGTCATCGCCGAGAACATGCTCGGGGCGGAAAAGCCCTACGCTGCCAAGCCCTGGTTCTGGTCGGACCAATACGACACGCATCTTCAGATCGCGGGCCTCAACACCGGCTACGACCGGATCGTGACGCGCCGGGGCGACGATGGGGCAATGTCCTTCTGGTACTACAAGGGCGACGAGCTTCTCGCGGTGGACGCGATGAACGACGCGCGCGCCTACATGGTCGGCAAGCGCCTGATCGAGATGGGCAAGAACCCCGATCCGGCGGCGGTCGCCGACCCGGAAACGAACCTCAAGGCGCTTCTGAAGTAGTGCGTATCATCGCCGGCAAGTTCCGTGGCCTCGCGCTTGCCGCCGTCGGCAAGGGCGACGCCGAGGCGCATCTGCGCCCCACCTCGGACCGGGTGCGCGAGGCGATCTTCAATCTCCTGATGCACGGGGGCTACGGCGACCCCGTCGAAGGGGCCCGTGTGCTGGACCTTTTCGCCGGGACCGGGGCCCTCGGGCTCGAGGCGCTGTCGCGCGGCGCGGCACGCGTCACCTTCGTCGAGGACGGCGCGGCGGGCCGGGCGCTCATCCGGCGCAACATCGAGCTTACGCGCAGCATGGGCGTGACGGACCTCTACCGGCGCGACGCGACACGGCTGGGACCGAACCGCGGGGCGCCCTTCACGCTCGTCTTCCTCGACCCGCCCTACGGCAAGGGCATGGGCGAGAGGGCGCTGGCTTCGGCCATGGAGGGCGGCTGGATCGCCCCCGGCGCGATGATCGTCTGGGAGGAAAGCGCCGCCCCCGTCGTCCCCGAGGGCTTCGAGGAACTCGACCAGCGCCGCTACGGCGACACCATCGTGACCCTGCTGCGCGCGCCATCGTGATCCTGCGCTCACGTCCAAGCAAGAAACCGCGCGACAGCGTGATCCCTGTTACAGCCGAAAGTTGCTAGACTCGCGCCATCGAGGACGGCCGGACGGCGCTGAGCGCCCGGACCATCCGGCCCGACGCAGCGCCCGCCCTCCGGCCGCCCGCCAACTGGCGACGGAGAAGTAAAATGGCACAGACGATAGGCAATCCCCTCTCATGGGGTGCGCGTGCGGTGCAGAAAGCCGGCCATGAGGTCGGCGAGGCGGTGAATGCGATGCGTGGCGGCCGGACCAGGCCCAGGGTGCAGCGGATCACCGCGGCGGACCTGAGGGCTGCCCTCCGGGACGGCGCCGACGATTTCAAGGCGATGCGGTCCGATGTCATCACGCTGGTCGTGGTCTACCCCGCAATCGGCGCGCTTCTGGCGATCCTGGCGTTCAGCGCCGATGTCGTTCACCTCGTGTTCCCCTTGGCCGCAGGCTTCGTCCTGCTCGGCCCGTTGGCCGGCATCGGACTTTACGAGATGAGCCGGCGCCGCGAGGCGGACGAGCCCGTCGGCATCTCCAGCATCTTCGCCGCCCTGCGTCCGGGCGTGATCGGGCCGGTTGCGGGGCTCGGCATCGTGCTCGTGGCGATCTTCATCGCCTGGCTTCTCGTGGCGCAGACGATCTACGTCTGGACGCTTGGTCCGGCTGGGCCGATGGGCCTTGGCGAATTCTACCGCGCCGTGATCGGAACGTCGGAAGGCTGGACCATGATCGTTGCCGGCCTTGGGTTCGGCTTTCTCTTCGCCGCGGCGGTGCTGGCCCTTTTCATCGTGTCGTTCCCGATGATGATCGACCGTCAGGTGAGCGTCGCGGTCGCGCTTGCAACCTCGCTTGAGGTCACGCGGAAGAACACCGGGGCGGTGGCGCTCTGGGGCGTGATCGTGGCGGCGCTGATGGTGGCCGGGTCGATACCGTTTCTCATCGGGCTGGTCGTGGTCCTGCCAATCCTCGGACACGCCTCCTGGCACCTCTACCGCCGGGCGGTCGTCCACGTCGAGGACACGGAGCGCTGATCCAGACGTAGAAACACTGTCGCCGGCGGTCCGGACGGGTTTGAGCATCCCGTCCGGCGCCGCTATGGTGTCGCGACCCTGATTTTGCCGAGAGCCCCGCATGACACCTTCGGCCGTACTCTTCGACTGCGATGGCGTCCTCGTGGACAGCGAGCCGATGACGCTGGAGCTCCTTGCCGAGGACCTCGCCAACCACGGGCTCACCGTTTCGCTGGCCGAGATGGAGAAACTGTTCATCGGCGGGACCATGCGCGCCGTCGCGGCGAAAGCACGCGCGATGGGCGCCGATCTTCCAGCGACCTGGGTCGATGACTTCTACGAGCGTCTCTATGCCCTGCTGGCGGAAGGCACGCCGCTGATCCCCGGGATCGAGGAGGCGCTCGACGCTCTGGATGCTGCGGGGATTCCCTACGCGGTCGGTTCGAACGGGACCGGGCGGAAGATGCAGATCACGCTCGGGCAGCACCGCGATCTTTACGCGAGGCTCTCCGGGCTCATCTTTTCCGGGCAGGACCTCGGCACGCCGAAGCCCGCCCCCGGCCTCTGGCTGCACGCCGCGCAGGCGCTCGGCGCGGACCCGGATCGCGCGGTCGTCGTGGACGACAGCGCCACTGGCTGTGTCGCCGCGCGCGCGGCGAACATGCGCTGCCTCGGATTCGCCCAGCACAACGACGGCGCGAGCCTCGTCGCCGTGGGGGCGGAGGTCTTTCACCGGATGTCGGATCTGCCTGCCCTCGTCGGTCTGTGACGCGGGGCCAGCCGTGGCGGCTCAGTAGGTCGGGTGGAAATGGCCCGCCGGCGAAAGAGTGAAGATCTCCACCCCGTCGGAGGTCACGCCGACCGAATGCTCGAACTGCGCGGAAAGGGACTTGTCCCGCGTCACGGCGGTCCAGTCGTCGGCAAGGACCTTGGTCTCCGGCCGGCCGAGGTTCACCATCGGCTCGATCGTGAAGAACATGCCCTCCTCAAGGCGCGCGCCGGATCCCGGGCGGCCGTAGTGAAGGACGTTCGGCGGCGCATGGAACACCCGACCCAGGCCGTGCCCGCAGAAGTCGCGCACAACGCTCATCCGGTTCGCCTCGACGTAGGACTGGATCGCGTAGCCGATGTCGCCGAAGGTATTGCCCGGCTTGACCGCCTCGATGCCCTTCATCAGCGCGTCATGGGTGACCTGGATCAGACGCTCGGCCTTGCGGCTGAGACCGCCGGCCACGTACATGCGGCTCGTGTCGCCGTACCAGCCGTCGAGGATCACCGTGACGTCGATGTTCAGGATATCGCCGTCCTTGAGAACCTTGGGCCCCGGAATCCCGTGGCAGACGACATGGTTCACGCTGATGCACGAGGCGTGCTTGTAGCCCCGGTAACCGATCGTCGCTGACTTGGCGCCCGAAGCCTCGACCGCGTTGCGGATGAAGTCGTCCAGCGCCTCGGTCGTCACGCCAGGCTCCACGAGAGGCGCGACATCGTCGAGGATGCGCGCAGCGAGTTCTCCCGCCGCGCTCATGCCGGCGAAGTCCTCGGCTTCGTAGATCCTGATGCCGTCCTTGGTCATGCGGCCGCGCGGGTCGTCCACTCTGTTCCCTTTCGTTCGTTGTCCCGGATTAAATAGGAAACGAATCGTCCCTTGGCCAGACCGCACGGGGCTTTCCCGCCTGCACGGCCCGCCCTATAGATCAGGAAGCCACGACGGAGGCGAGTATGTCCAACCCAACCGCAGCGATCCTGATTATCGGCGACGAGATCCTTTCGGGCCGGACGCGCGACGCGAACATGCACTACCTCGCGGGCGAGCTTGTCCGCGTCGGCATCGATCTGAAGGAGGTGCGCGTCGTCTCGGATGACGAACCCGCGATCGTCGCGGCCGTAAACGCGCTGCGCTCCGCCTATACGCATGTATTCACCTCGGGCGGGATCGGCCCGACGCATGATGACATCACCGCCGACGCCATTGCCAAGGCTTTCGGGATGGGGCTCGACGTCCGGAAGGACGCGTATGACCTGCTCGGCGCCTACTACGCGGCTTCTGGGCTCGAGTTCACCGACGCCCGGAAGCGCATGGCCCGCATCCCCGAGGGCGCGACGCTGATCGCGAACCCGATCTCGGGCGCGCCGGGCTTTTCGCTTGAAAACGTGCATGTCATGGCGGGCGTGCCCTCGATCTTTCAGGCGATGGTCGCGGACCTGCTGCCGCGTCTCGCAGGCGGGAAGCCCGTGCTGTCGCAGTCGCTGCGCATCGACCTCGGCGAGGGAATCATCGCGGAACCGCTCGGCAAGCTCGCGAAGGAGTTCCCGGACCTCTCCTTCGGCTCCTATCCGTTCATCCGGAACGGTGCCTACGGGTCGAACGTCGTGATCCGGGGCACGGACGCCTCCCGGATCGACGCGGCAATGACGAAGCTCGCCGCCCTGTTTGCCGGCTCCACTGCGTGAACCTTTACGACGTCATCGACGCGACCTGGCCCGCCGCCCGCTGCCTGAGCCGGGGGCCGTGGAAGATCCGCGAAGGGCTGGGCGGGGGAAGCCGCGTCTCGGCCACGACGGCCGAGGGCGCGTGGACGGAAGACGACATCCCCCTGGCCGAGACCGCGCAGGCCGAGCTGGGGCAGAAGCCCCTCTTCATGATCCGTGACGGGGACGGCCGCCTGGACGCCGCTCTGGATGCCCGCGGCTATCACGTCGCCGACGCCGTCACGATCTACGCCGCCCCGGTCGCCACGCTCGCCCGGCACACTCCGCCGGTCACGACGTTCCGGCTCTGGCCGATGCTGGAAATCCAGCGCGAACTCTGGGCGGATGGCGGCGTCGGTCCCGAACGGCTGGCCGTGATGGAGCGCGCGCCCTTCCCGAAAACGACGGTCCTCGGCCGCATCAACGACCGCGCCGCGGGCACAGCTTTCATCGCGGCGGCGGGCGAAACGGCGATGCTGCACGCGCTGCACGTGATTCCCTCGCAACGTCGGCAAGGAATCGCCACCCACATGATGCGAGAAGCCGCGCGCTGGGCGCAAGATGTTGGCGCAAAACAGCTTTCCGTGCTGGTCACGCAGGCAAATGCCGACGCTGCCGCGCTCTACGCTTCCCTGGAAATGGAAGTTGTGGGACACTATTACTATCGCTCAAAACAAGCCTGACGAGGCAGGAGCAGTTGAAAGAAGAAACAGGCAAAAGCCCGACGGCCCTCGATCTGCCGATGGTCGAGCCACTTCCGGATGCAACCCGGAAGTATTTTGACATATGCCAGGACAAGCTTGGGCTCGTTCCGAACGTGCTCAAGGCTTATGCCTTCGACATCGGCAAGCTCAACGCCTTCACCGCGCTCTATAACGACCTGATGCTGGCGGAGAGCGGGCTTTCCAAGCTCGAACGCGAGATGATCGCCGTTGCGGTGTCTTCCCTCAATCGCTGCTGGTACTGCCAGGTCGCGCATGGCGCGGCGGTGCGCGAGTTGTCGGGCGACCCCCTTCTGGGCGAGGCGCTTGTGATGAACTGGCGCGTCGCGCGCCTGACCCCGCGCCAGCGCGCGATGCTGGAATTCGCGGAAAAGCTCACGCTGTCCTCGTCCAAGGTCGAAGAGCGGGACCGCCAGGCCCTGCGCGATGCGGGCTTCACCGACCGCGACATCTGGGACATCGCCTCGGTGGCAGGTTTCTTCAACATGACGAACCGCGTGGCCTCGGCGACCGGGATGGAACCCAACCCCGAGTATCACGAGGCGCACCGGTGAGGGTCCCGGTCCTCCTCCTCGCGCTCCTTCTGCCGGGCGCGGCCAACGCGGCGCTGACGCTGCCGGGCGATGCCGAACTGACCGTGCAGGCGAACGAGGCGTTGGGCAGCTTCGGTCTTCCCGTGGGTCCCTTCGCAGGTGGCGGGGTGGAGAAGCTTTCCGTCGAAGGGACCGTATCCCATTCCGCCTGGCGGATCGTGGGAACGCGCGCGACCACTCTTCAGATTCTCTCGCCGATGCGCGAGGAGCTTCAGGCGGACGGCTTCGAGGTTCTTTTCGAATGTGAGGCCGCGACCTGCGGCGGTTTCGATTTCCGCTACGAAACGCATGTTCTGCCGGAACCGGACATGCATGTGGACCTCGGCGATTACCGCTATCTCGCGGCCCAGAGCACGACGGGCGAAACGCCCGAATACATCGCGCTTCTGGTCAGCCGCTCTTCGGAATCAGGCTTCGTCCAGATGACCCGCGTCGGCCCTCCCGACCTCACGCCGGTCGCCGCCCCTTCAACCAAGGCGATGAACATCACACCGGTCACCGCCGCGCCCGCGCAGGATTTCTCGGCCGGCCTTGGCGATCGCCTGGAAAAGACGGGCTCCGTCGCGCTCGACGACCTGCTATTCGAAACCGGCTCTGCCGAGCTTGCCGACGGCGCATTCGCATCGCTTGCGGAACTCGCCGCCTACCTTGCCGCCAATCCGGCTCGGAAGGTCACGCTTGTTGGCCATACCGATGCCGTGGGCAGCCTCAGCGCCAACATCCAGCTTTCGGAGCGCCGCGCCTCCTCCGTGGTGAACCGCCTCGTATCGACCTTCGGCGTGTCTCCGACGCAGCTTGAGGCCGAGGGCGTCGGCTATCTCGCGCCGCGCGCCGCAAACCTGTCGGACGAGGGCCGGACCCTGAACCGCCGGGTCGAGGTGATCCTCACCTCGACGGAGTGACGCCTGCCGCGCCTTTCCGATTGCCGCTGCTCAGTTGAAGCCTGCCGGCCGCGAGCACCGGCCCCCTGCTTGTCACCAGTTGTCCGGGCCCTTGTCCGCGAAGGTGCGGGCCAGGAAATCGATGAATGCGCGGACCTTCGGCTGTGTGAAGCGCCCGGGCGGATAGACCGCGTAGATCCCCAGCGTCTCGATCGGGAGTTCCGGCATCGCCTCTTCGACGAGCCCCTGCCGCATCGCGTCGGCGTAGAGGAACTCCGGCAGGTAGGCGATCCCGAGCCCCGAAATCGCCGCATTGAGAAGCGACTGCCCATCGTTCACCGTCAGCCAGCCCGTGGTCCGGACCTGCCGCCGTTCGCCGGAGGGTGCGGTGATCTTCCACACGCCGCCCGCAGACTGATTCGAATAATGCAGAAGCTTGTGTTCGTTCAGGTCGTCGATCCGCGCCGGGCGGCCATACTTGGCGAAATAGGCCGGCGCGCCGATCATCCGCTTCGCGGTCTCGGAGAGCTTTCGCGCCCGGAGCGTGGAATCCTCGAGTTCGCCCACCCGGATCGCCATGTCGAAGCCTTCCGAAATGAGTTCGACATAGTTGTCGTTCAGCACCATGTTGACGGTGATGTCGGGGTATTCCCACAGGAACTTCCCGAGAATCGGTGAAAGCAGGTTCACGCCGAAGTCGGTCGCAACGGAAATTCTCAGAAGGCCCGAGGGCGCGGACTGCATCGAGGTGACGAGCGCATCCGCCTCGCCCGCATCCGACAGGACACGCCGCGCGCGGTCGTAGTAGGCAAGGCCGATCTCCGTGGGCGAAACCCGGCGGGTCGTCCGGTTCAGGAGCCGCGCTCCGAGCCGGGCCTCCAGTGCCGAAACGTGCTTCGACACGGCCGACTTGGAGATGCCCATTTTCTTGGCTGCGTCAGTGAATCCTCCCTGATCCACAACCGTTGCAAAGGCCTCCATTTCGGTGAGCCGGTCCATTGTTCACCCGTGCAGAACATTCCCCTATGTCCTTTGGTATCAACCCGGAATCGGGCAAGAATTAGGTGGCGGACGGACAATTGTCAGGAATTTTCGGACCGATTGTTCAACGCGATGAGGGTTCTTCGCCGTCCAACCATCACAGCCGCGCGGCAAGTCGCGCCCCCTGATCGATGGCCCGCTTCGCGTCAAGTTCCGCAGCCACGTCGGCGCCGCCGATCACATGCGCTTCGATCCCCTCGCGGGCCAGCGCATCCGCAAGCCCGCGCACGCTTTCCTGCCCGGTGCAGAGAACGACCGTATCGGCCTCGACAAGGGTCGGGTTCTCCCTGGATGGGCCGAAAGTCACGTGCAGCCCGTTCTCGTCGATCCGCTCGTAGTTTGCGCCGCCCAGCATCTTCACACCCTTCATCTGAAGCGCGGCCCGATGGATCCACCCGGTCGTCTTGCCAAGCCTGCGCCCCGGCTTTTCCGGCTTGCGCTGAAGGAGCGTCACCTGCCGCGCCGGCGGCTCGGGCTGCGGCGCCGCGACGCCGCCGCGCCGGGTCTCCGGATCGGCCACGCCCCATTCGGCGCGCCATTCTTCGGGGTGGAGCGTCGGGCTGTCGCCGCCCTGCACGAGGAACTCCGCGACATCGAAGCCGATCCCCCCGGCACCGACCACGGCGACGCGCTTGCCGACCTCGGCGCCCTTCGCGAGGACGTCGACATACGAAAGGACATTGGCCCGATCCTGGCCGGGGATCTCGGGGTCGCGCGGCGTCACTCCGGTCGCGACGATCACCTCGTCGAAGCCCTTCAGATCCGACACGCTCGCCTCGGCGCAGAGCCGCAGGTCGATCCCCGCCTTCGCGACCATGGTTTCGAACCACGCGACCAGCCCTTCGAATTCTTCCTTCCCCGGGATCATCCGCGCCATGTTGAGTTGCCCGCCGAGCCGAGCCGCCTTCTCGAAGAGCGTCACGCCGTGCCCCCTCCGGGCCGCGACCAGCGCCGCCATCAGCCCGGCCGGCCCCGCGCCGACGACGGCGATCCGCCTGGGCACGGGGGCGGGGTCGTAGGTCAGTTCGGTCTCGTGGCAGGCGCGGGGATTGATGAGGCAGGTGCTGATCTTGCCCGAGAACGTGTGGTCGAGGCACGCCTGGTTGCAGGCGATGCAGGGTGCGATCTCCTCGGCACGGCCTTGGGCCGCCTTGGTCACGAACTCCGGGTCGGCGAGGAATGGCCGCGCCATCGAAACCATGTCCGCGCATCCCTCTGCCAGGACGCTCTCGCCCACCTCGGGCGTATTGATCCGGTTCGAGGCGATGACAGGAATTCCGACCTTGCCCATCAGTTTCCGCGTGACCCAGGCGAATCCCGCGCGCGGGACGGAGGTGGCGATGGTCGGCACCCGCGCCTCGTGCCAGCCGATCCCGGTGTTGAGGATCGAGGCGCCCGCCGCCTCCACCGCCCGGGCGAGCGTCACGACCTCGTCGAAGGTCGAACCTTCGGGCACCAGATCGAGAAGCGAGATGCGGTAGATGAGGATGAAATCCTCGCCCACGACCTCCCGCACCCGCCGCACCACCTCGAGCGGGAAGCGCATCCGGTTCTCGTAGGACCCGCCCCAGCGGTCGGTGCGCTTGTTGGTGTGCGTCACGAGAAATTCGTTGAGGAGGTAGCCTTCCGACCCCATCACCTCGACGCCGTCATATCCCGCCTCGCGCGCGCGGGCGGCTGAAGTGGCGATGTCGGCGATCTGCTTCTCGATCCCGGCCTCGTCCAGTTCATTGGGCGGAAAGGGCGAGATCGGCGACTTGATCGGCGAAGGCGCGACGCAGTCCTTGCAGTAGGCGTAGCGTCCGGCATGCAGGACCTGCATCGCGATCCGCCCGCCGGCGTCGTGCACGCGCTTCGTCACGACCCGGTGGTTGGCGACGTCGTCGGCTCCGAAGAGCCCCGCTGCGCCCGGGAACACGCCGCCTTCCCGGTTTGGCGCCATGCCGCCCGTCACCATGAGCGCGACCCCGCCGCGGGCGCGGGCCGCGTAGAACTCCGCCACCCGGTTCCAGTCCCGCGTTTCCTCGAGGTTCGTGTGCATCGACCCCATCAGCACGCGGTTCGGCAGGACGACATGGCCAAGGTCGAGGGGCGCGAGAAGATGCGGATAGGGGCTCATCGGGATCTCCGTTTTGCCCGGCAGAATGGCGGCGCCGCGCGCCCGAGTCACGTCCGACGCCGCGTCACCGACTTCCGCTTTCCAGTCGGCCGCTCCCGACCGCACGTGCCGGGGCCGATGCGCGCCTCAGCCGCCGGTTTCTGCGCAATGCCGGCGGAACGCCTTCTTCAGGAGATCGAGCTCCGCCCGCAGAAGATCGATTTCCGCCCGCAGGTCGTCCTCGAGCGGCTCACCCGCCACGATGGCGAAGGAAGCCAGCCGTTCCCCCGTTTCCGCGTCGGATATCACGAAGGTCTGCACCCCGTCCGAAAGAAGCTCTGCCGGGATCGGCACCGACAGCGTCCACTTCCCCTCCGCGCCGGGCAGCGGATCGACCGCGTGTCCGGGAACGGGTTCGCCCAGATGGGTGACGGCGATCCCCGGAGGCTCGTCCGCCGAAACCTCCAGCAGCCCTTCCCAGCGGCCCGCATGGATGCGCGTCTTCGTCAGGATCGCCTTGCTCATGGTAGCCTCACAGTTCCGCCCTGAGGCGACGGCTCAGCGTCACGTCGCGCAGGAGCATCGCGTTCATCCGAGGCGCCTCGAAGATCAGGTCGAGCCATGCCCCTTCCACCCGGTTTTCCTGCAGCGGGCTGTCGCCCAGGTCGAATTCCGCCATCCGCTCCGATCCTTCCGAGGAAAGCTCCCGCAGGATCTGCTCGGTATTCGGGCCGTGCTTGATGTTGAGCCGGCCGAAGATCTTCACCGGCCGCTCGATTTCGATGACGGTCGAGAACCGCAGGATGTGCCGCCGTTTCAGCCCCTCCTCCAGCTCCGGCAGGTCGATGGCGAGCGACAGGAACGTCCCGTCGAAGCCGAGGGCGTCCAGCAGGAGGCCGAAAGGGGCCAGGTCGTCGCTGCGCCGGTTGCGCACCTGCCGCAGCGTGATCTCGCTGTCCCGGCAGTCGTGGAAGAGCGTCGTCCGCTCGTCGAGCTGCATCCTGTTGCCCGCCGATGCAAAGCCCGACGGCGAAATCGGGCCGCGCCAGAGTTCCGGACGCCACGCCCAGTCTGCCCCGAGCGGGCTCTGGATCACGTCCTCGCCGATGAACGGCCGCGTGAGACGGGCCTGCGCCTCGAACAGGAGCCGGTCGATCTCGCGGCGGAGCTGGCGGCCACGGTCGCGCTGCGCGCGAAGCGTGGCGATGTCGGCGGTCGCGGCATCCTTGGCGGCGCGCGCCCAGCTGAGGAGCGAGCGGTGGTGCCGAAGCCGATCCAGAAAGCTGTCCCTGCGCCCTGCCATCTTTTCCCGGATATCCGCCCGAAGGGGCAATGCCTGAATTACCTGTTAGCCGTTACCGGGCGGTTTCCGCAAATCGGAACGGTCAAGCCATGCCGCGCGCTCAGTTGGCCGGAGGTGGCGCGGCGGCCTCGGGGGCTTCGGCCGTGCGGGTCGGGTTCGCCGCAAGCATCCGCGCGAGGAACGCGTCGATCGCGGCGCGCTTGTCCCCGGCGGAAAGGGGCCGCGCCTGGTGGCCAAGGGCCGAGAGCGTCACGAGCCGTCCGTTCAGCGCAAGGACCGCCCGCCAGTATTCCGGCTCCACCGGCTGCCCCTGCGTGCCGCTCTCCGAGATGTCGCGGACCCTCAGGAACATGACACCGTCCGCCTCGAAGGTCTCGAGCACCTCGACGGTCTCGGCATTGCCCGAACGGCTAAGCGCGGCGCGGCCCGAGGCCGAGCGGAAGAATGCCGCCAGCGGCGCCGTTTCAGCGACGAGTTCCGCGCCTTCTGCGAGGACCGATGCCGTCAGGATCGCGGGCGCCTTTGGCGCGGGGGCGAAGGGCGTGCCCGCGAGCGAGGCGCAGCTGCCAAGGAGGACGAAGGCCGATTCCGCGCCGTCCCTGCTCGCCGTGCTGTCCACGCAATAGCCCCGCGGTCCCGCCACGGTTACCGAACTCCCCAGAACCGCCACCTGCGTGGGCGCGGAGCCGGTCCCCCCCGCCACGCAGGCGGAGAGGATAGCCGGTGCAAGGAGCGCGAAGGCTGCCTTACTGATCCATGTAGACATGCCGCTCCGCCTTGCCGCCGGGATGGGTGACCGCGCCCCAGCGCGCCCCACCAACGAGCTGGGCGTATTTCCACAGCGCGCCCGTCGCGTAGGCCGTTTCGCGCGGGCCCTTCCAGTCGGCCTTGCGCTTCGCGAGCTCCTCGTCCGACAGGTCGACCGAGATCTCGCCCGTCACGGCGTCGATGGTGATCATGTCGCCGTCCTTCAGGAGCGCGATCGGCCCGCCATGTGCGGCCTCCGGGCCCACGTGACCCACGCAGAAGCCCCGCGTCGCGCCCGAGAAGCGGCCGTCGGTTATCAGGGCGACCTTCTTGCCCATGCCCTGGCCCGAAAGCGCCGCCGTGGTCGCCAGCATCTCGCGCATGCCGGGGCCGCCAGCGGGGCCCTCGTTGCGGATGACGATGACCTCGCCTTCCTTGTACTGGCGCTTCTGGACGGCCTCGAAGGCGTCCTCCTCGCATTCGAAGACGCGCGCCGGGCCGGTGAAGACCTGCTCTTCCGATTTCATGCCGGCGACCTTCACGATCGCGCCGTCGGGCGCGAGGTTGCCCTTGAGGCCCACGACACCGCCCGTCGGCGTGATCGGCGCGTCCACCGGGTAGATCACCTTGCCGTCGACCGCGCGATCGACGAGATCGAGCTCCTCGCCTATGGTGCGTCCCGTCGCGGTGATGCAGTCCTCGTGGATCAGCCCCGCCCTGCGCAGTTCGCGCATCACGACCGGCACGCCGCCCGCCTCGTAGAGGTCCTTCGCGACGTAGTCCCCGCCGGGGCGGAGGTTCACGAAATAGGGCGTGTCGCGGAAGATGTCGCAGACGTCGAAGAGGTCGAAGTCGATCCCCGCCTCATGCGCGATAGCGGGCAGGTGCAGACCGCCGTTGGTCGAGCCGCCGGTGCAGGCCACGACGCGCGCTGCGTTTTCCAGCGACTTGCGGGTGACGATGTCACGCGCGCGGATGTTCTTCTCGATCAGGTTCATCACGGCGACGCCCGAAGCCTCGCCATACTGGTCGCGGCTCTCATAGGGCGCGGGCGCGCCGGAGGAATTCGGCAGCGCGAGGCCGATCGCCTCGGAAACGCAGGCCATGGTGTTCGCCGTGTACTGGCCGCCGCACGCACCCGCGGAGGGGCAGGCGACGCGCTCGAGGATGTCGAGTTCGGCATCCGTCATCTGGCCGGCCTGGTGCTTGCCCACGGCCTCGAACACGTCCTGGACGACGACGTCCTTGCCATTGAGTCTGCCCGGCAGGATTGAACCGCCGTAGATGAAGACGGACGGCACGTTGAGGCGAACCATCGCCATCATCATCCCCGGCAGCGACTTGTCGCAGCCCGCAAGGCCGACGAGCGCGTCGTAGCAGTGGCCGCGCATGGTGAGTTCCACCGTGTCCGCGATCGCGTCGCGCGAGGCGAGCGAGGAGCGCATCCCTTCGTGGCCCATCGCGATCCCGTCGGTCACGGTGATCGTGGTGAATTCGCGCGGAGTGCCGCCGCCGGCCTTCACGCCCATCTTCACGGCCTGCGCCTGCCGGTTCAGCGCGATATTGCAGGGCGCGGCCTCGTTCCAGCAGGTGGCGACGCCGACCCAGGGCTGGTGGATTTCCTCTTCGGAGATACCCATGGCGTAGAAGTAGGAGCGATGCGGCGCCCGGGCCGGACCTTCGGTGACATGGCGGCTGGGGAGCTTCGACTTGTCGAACGTGCGGTTTTTCATGGGGTCCTCCCGGATTTACTCGGGGAACGGAATAGAGAAGCTGCCCCGGGTGGGCAAGGAGGATTGCGGCCGCCGGGGGCTGCAGCTAGCCTCGCGATCGCTGGAGGACAGGAAATCGATGCCGGAGCCCGCGCGACGCGCCGACTACGCCCCGCTCGCGGGGTTCGCTGCCCCCGCGCGGCCACGCTCGGAACTCTGGCGGACGGCCGTTGGCGCCGCTCTGATGACCGCTCTCTACTTCATGCTGATCGTGGCGATGCTCTGGATCGCCGAGACGCTGTTCGGCACCTGGGCGGCGCTCAGCCTTGCCAACGACCTCTCGGGCGGCCGGACGCCGCGTGGCGTGCTGCTTCTGCTCTACAGCTTTCTCCTTCTCGTTCTCGCGGTGGCCATTCCGCTTCGGCTTCTGCACGGGCGCGGGCTCGAAACCCTTCTGGGCCCGCGCGACGCCGCCCTGAGGGACTTCGTGCGGGTCGCGGGGGGGCTGAGCCTTTTCGCCATCCTTCTCCTGCCGCTGTCCGCGATGTCGGAGCAAGCGGGTCGGCACCTGAGCTTCGGTGTCTGGCTTTCCTGGCTGCCGTTCGCCCTGCCGGGCCTCGTGATCCAGGTCGCGGCGGAAGAGATGGCCTTCCGCGGCTACCTGCAACAGCAACTTGCGGCGCGCTTCCGCGCGTCGGCGATATGGATGGGCGTTCCATCGGCGCTCTTCGCCTTCGCGCATTTCGCGCCCGGCACGTTCGGCGCGATGGCGTGGCTCATCGTCTTCTGGTCGGCGCTTTTCGGCGTCCTGGCGTCGGATCTTACCGCCCGGACCGGGAACCTCGGCGCCGCGATCGGGTTCCACTTTGCCAACAACTTCTCCTCCATCTTCCTGATCGGTGTCTTTGGCGACCTTGACGGGCTGGCGCTCTGGAACCTCGTCGTGAACCTCCAGGATCCCGCGCATCTCCTGCCGATCCTCGCCGTCGACGCCGTCTGGACGGTCGCCGCCTGGCTTCTCGCGCGCGTGATGCTTCGCGTCTGATTGCAATTCGTGGCCACCGGGGCTATCTCAGGCGCCTGACGCATCCGCCAAGGCACGCCCAGATGAACTGGATCACCAACTACGTCCGGCCAAAGATCAACTCGCTGTTCTCGCGCCGCGAGGTGCCCGAGAACCTCTGGACGAAGTGCCCCGAATGCGGGCAGATGCTTTTCCACCGGGAACTGGCGGACAATCTGAATGTCTGCAACTCCTGCGACCATCACATGGCGATCACCCCGAGGGAGCGTTTCAACGCGCTGTTCGACGGGGGCGTGTTCAGCGAGGTCAAGGTCCCCGAACCCGTCACGGACCCGCTGCATTTCCGTGATCAGAAGCGTTACCCGGACCGTCTGAAGGCGGCCCAGAAGTCGACCGGAGAGCGCGAGGCGATGCTTGTCGCGGAAGGTGAGATCGGGCGCACCCCGATCGTCGCCGCGGCGCAGGACTTCGCTTTCATGGCCGGGTCGATGGGCATGTACGTCGGCAACGCGATCATCGCCGCCGCCGAGCGCGCGGTGAAGCTGAAGCGGCCGCTCGTCCTCTTTTCCGCCGCGGGCGGCGCCCGGATGCAGGAAGGGATCCTGTCGCTGATGCAGATGCCGCGCACCACGGTCGCGGTCGAGATGCTGAAGGAGGCGGGGCTTCCCTACATCGTCGTCCTGACCCACCCGACGACCGGTGGCGTTACGGCGAGCTACGCGATGCTGGGCGACGTGCAGATCGCGGAACCGAATGCCCTGATCTGCTTCGCCGGCCCCCGCGTCATCGAGCAGACGATTCGCGAGAAGCTGCCCGAGGGCTTCCAGCGCGCCGAATACCTTCTGGATCACGGTATGCTGGACCGTGTGACCCACCGCAAGAAGCTGCGGGAGGAACTCATCACGATCACCCGGTTGCTCATGGGCAAGACCCCGGCCGTGGCCGGCGACCTGCCCGCCCCCAAGCCCGAACCCGCACCGGCCGAGCAGGCCGCGACTGAGGCCGCCAAGAAGTGACCACCCCAGGATCGGACGTCATCCTCACCCGGATGATGTCGCTTCACCCCAAGATCATCGACCTCACGCTGGACCGCGTCTGGCGGCTTCTGGAGGCTCTGGGCCATCCCGAACGCAACCTGCCGCCCGTGATCCACATCGCCGGGACGAACGGCAAGGGCTCCACCCAGGCCATGATCCGCGCCGGTCTCGAGGCCGAGGGCGGGCGCGTCCACGCCTATACCTCGCCCCATCTCGCGCGGTTCCACGAGCGCATCCGTCTGGCCGGGGAGCTCATCTCGGAACCCTACCTCTCCGAGGTCCTCGCCGAATGCGAGACCGCGAACGGCGGCATTCCGATCACCTATTTCGAGATCACGACCTGCGCGGCGCTTCTGGCCTTCGCCCGGACCCCGGCGGACTGGACCCTGCTGGAGGTCGGCCTCGGCGGGCGGCTCGACGCGACGAACGTCGTAGAGAAGCCGCGCCTGACCATCATCACGCCGGTGTCGCTGGACCACCAGCAATACCTGGGCGAAACGCTTCCCGAGATCGCGGGCGAGAAGGCCGGGATCATCAAGCGCGGCGTGCCCTGCGTCGTCGGCCCCCAGGCACCGGACGGCCTCGGGGCCATCGAGGAGAAGGCCGCCCGCCTTGGTGCGCCACTTCTCGTCCACGGCCAGCACTGGAACGCCTGGGAGGAACGCGGGCGCCTGATCTTCCAGGACGAGAACGGGCTTCTGGACCTGCCGCTGCCGAACCTGCCCGGTCCGCACCAGATAGACAACGCGGGCGCCGCACTCGCCGCACTCCGCCACCTCGGCGCCGGGGAGGAAGCCTGCGAGGCGGCGGTGACGCGCGCGTACTGGCCCGCCCGCATGCAGCGCCTCAGCCACGGGCCGCTCGTCGAAGCTGCGGGCTCCGCGGAACTCTGGCTGGACGGCGGGCACAACCCGGCCGGGGGCGAGGCCGTCGCGGCGACGCTCGCGCGGATGCCGAAGCGACCGACGCATCTCGTCGTCGGCATGCTCAACACCAAGGACATCGGGGGCTATCTGCGCCCCCTCGCCGCCGTGGCCGACAGCCTGACCGCCGTCTCGATTCCCGGAGAGCCGAACACGCTGTCCGCCGAGGACACGCAGGCCCATGCCGCGAAGACCGGGATCGAGGCCGGAACCTCCGACAGCGTGCTCGACGCGGTGCGGATGCTCGCCGCGCGCGACCCAGGCGGGCGCATCCTGATCTGCGGCTCGCTCTACCTCGCGGGCGGCGTCCTGCGCGAGAACGGCTGAGATTACGCACATGGCCTGCGCGTTCGGGCCCATCGCCTTGCGCCGGCCACCGCGATAAGACTCCGTGGAACCGCGCGGAGACAGACATGAGCGACAGCCTCGAATTCGGCCTCGACACTTTCGGCGACGTTCCGAAAGGACCGGACGGAACGCCCCTGCCTCAGGACCAGGTGATCCGCGACGTGATCGAAGAGGCGGTTCTGGCCGACGAGATGGGGATCGACTTCATCGGCCTCGGCGAGCACCACCGCGACGACTTCGCCATCTCGGCGCCCGAGATCATGCTGGCCGCGATCGCGTCCCGCACCTCGCGCATCCGGCTCGGCACCGCCGTCACTGTCCTGTCGAGCGACGATCCGGTGCGCGTGTTCCAACGATTCTCCACCTTGAACGCGCTTTCCTCGGGCCGGGCGGAGGTGATCCTCGGCCGCGGCTCCTTCACTGAAAGCTTCCCGCTTTTCGGCTATGAGTTGTCAGACTACGAGACGCTGTTCGAGGAAAAGCTCGACCTCTTCGTCAGACTGATGCGCGAGCGCGAGGTGACGTGGTCCGGCACGACCCGCGCCCCCCTGCGCAAGCAGCGCGTCTATCCGCCGCTCCCGCCCTCTGGCTTGCGCGCCTGGATCGGCGTCGGCGGCAGCCCGGAATCCGTGGTCCGCGCCGTCCGGCACGACCTGCCGATGATGCTCGCGATCATCGGCGGCAATCCCCGCCGATTCCGCCCCTTCGTCGATCTCTACCACCGCGCCTACCAGCAGATCGGCGGGACGTCCAAGGGCCTTGGCGTCCATTCCCCCGGTCACGTCGCCGAGACCGACGAACAGGCGCGGGAGGAGGCCTGGCCCGCCTACAAGGCACTGCACGACCGGATCGGGCGCGAACGCGGCTGGCCCCCGGTTACGCGCGAGGCGTTCCTGGGCGAAGTCGAGGGCGGATCGCTCTACGTCGGCTCGCCGGAGACGGTGGCGCAAAAGATGGCCGGGACGATCCGGACGCTCGGCCTTGCTCGGTTCCAGATGAAATACAGCCTAGGCCCTCTTGGGCACGAACCGCTGATGCGGTCGATCCGGCTCTATGGCGAAACGGTAATCCCCCGCGTGCGGGAGCTTCTGGCCTGAGCGGTCACTCCGCCCCCCAGTCGGCCCCCTGCATCTCCCGAAGGCGGCTGGCCGTGCGCGCGAACTCGAACGTGCCCTCGCCCTCGATGTAGAGCCGTTCAGGAACGTCGGCAGCCGAACAGATCAGCCGCACCTTCGCCTCGTAGAGCGTGTCGATCAGGGTGACGAAGCGCTTGGCCTCGTTGTAGTTGGCGGCCGAAAGAAGCGGGATTTCCTCGAGGATCAGCACCCGGACGGCCCCCGCCACCGCTAGGTAGTCCGCCGGGCCGAGCGGGCGGCCGCAGAGATCCCAGAACGAGGCCCGCGCAACGCCCGAACGCGCGTCGGGCAACGTCACTTCGCGTCCCTTGACGGTCAGGGTTAGCGGGCCCGCCCCGCCGCCACCCGTGAGTTCGTCCCACAGCCGTTCGATCGCCCCGCGCGCCTCCGCCCCGGCAGGGGTGAAATAGACCTGCGCACCGGCGAGCCGGTGCTGGCGGTAGTCGGTGGCGCTTTCGAGTTCCATGACCTCCATCCGCTCCTTCAGGAGCGCGATGAAGGGCAGGAAGAGCGGACGGTTCAGGCCATCCTTGTAGAGGTCGTCGGGTGGGCGGTTCGACGTCGTGACGATGGTCACGCCGTGTTCGAAGAGCCCCTGGAACAGGCGGCCGACGATCATCGCATCGGCGATGTCGGTGATCTGCATCTCGTCGAAGCAGAGAAGGCGCAGGTCTTCGGACACCGCCTCTGCAACGGGACGGATCGCGTCGTCCACGCCGGTCTTCCGGACCTCGTGCAAGCGGTTCTGCACGTCCTGCATGAAGGCGTGGAAATGGACGCGCCGCTTCGCCCGGATCTGCGTCTGTTCCATGAACAGGTCCATCAGCATGGACTTCCCGCGCCCGACCCCGCCCCAGAGGTAGAGCCCGGTGATCGGCGCCGGCGGCTTCGCGAAGAGACCGCCAAGAAGCCCGCGCTTCGGGGCCGGGGCCTCCAGCGCCTCGCGTATCCGCTCAAGTGACGGCAGCGCCGCGCGCTGTGCCGGGTCGGGCTTCAGCACGCCTTCGTGGACCATACGGTCGTAGATCTCGGTCAGCGTCACGGGCGGGGCCATGACGGCGGGATAGCGCGGGGCGGCGAAAAGGGGAAGCGGGTTCGGCAGGTCGGGGCCAAGCGACTGATTCCCATTGACGTTACCGCAACGCTGGTGATCCATGCGCCGGTCGAAAACGGAGCGGACATGGACACGCGCGCGCCTCTCGTGACCCCGGTGCTGATCGGGGGCTGCATCATCATCCTCGTGGGCTTCGCAATCCGGGCGAGTTTCGGCGTGTTCCAGATCCCGATCGCGGAGGAATTCGGCTGGCCGCGCGCCGAATTCTCGCTGGCCATCGCGATCCAGAACCTCGCCTGGGGCATCGGGCAGCCGTTGTTCGGCGCAGTCGCGGAGCGCTTCGGGGACCGGCGCGCGATCGTCGCGGGAGCCGTCTTCTACGCCACGGGCCTGATCCTCAGCGCGATGTCCACCACGCCGATCGCTCACCAGGCGCTCGAGGTTGCGGTGGGCTTCGGGATCGCGGGGATGGGCTTCGGCGTCGTTCTGGCCGTCGTCGGCCGCGCGGCCTCGGACGAGAACCGATCCATGGCGCTCGGCGTCGCCACGGCGGCCGGGTCGGCCGGGCAGATCGTGGGCGCGCCTTTCGCGGAATGGCTGCTGACGCACATGCAATGGCAGGGCGTCTTCTTCGTGTTCGCAGGGATCATCGGCGCGTCGCTTCTCGCGCTGCCGTTGCTGAAGGCGCCGGAGAGGGCGAGCCGGGCAGAGCTGGAAGAATCCCTGGGCGAGGTCCTGACGCGCGCGTCCAGGGACCCATCGTTCACGCTGATCTTCCTCGGCTTCTTTTCCTGCGGCTACCAGCTTGCCTTCATCACGGCGCATTTCCCGGCCTTCGTGACGGAGCTTTGCGGCCCGATCGCGCCCGGGAGCCTGCTGAGCGGGCTCGGGATCTCCTCCACCTCGACGCTTGGGGCGCTGGCGATCTCGCTGATCGGGGTCGCCAACATCGGCGGCACGCTGACCGCGGGATGGCTTGGGAAGCGCTACACGAAGAAATACCTGCTCGCAGGGATCTACGCGGCGCGGACGGTGGTCGCCGCCATGTTCATCATCCTGCCGATCACGCCCGCCTCGGTCATCGTCTTCTCGCTGGCGATGGGCGCGCTGTGGCTGGCGACGGTGCCGCTGACCTCCGGCCTCGTCGCCCATATCTACGGGCTGCGCTACATGGGCACGCTTTACGGGATCGTGTTCTTCTCCCACCAGCTCGGCGGGTTCCTCGGCGTGTGGCTCGGCGGTCGGATGTACGACATCTACGGCAACTACACGCTCGTCTGGTGGATCGGCGTGGCCGTCGGCGCCTTCTCGGCGCTGGTGCACCTGCCCATCAGGGAGCGCCGGACGGACTTCCTGCCGGCCTAGGCGGTCGTCGCGGCCAAGATGTAGCGCGCGGTCATCAGGTCGAGATGCGCGCCCCCGCCATTCTTGCAGAGCGTGATCTCCTCCTCGGAACCGCGTGAGAAGCGGCCGGAGGCGATGTCGTAGAAGTCGGCCACGACGTCTTCTCGGGTGATCGTGCCGTCGGCGAGTGGGGCCATCAGTTCGCCGATATGGTCGAGCGTCGTCGCGCGGGCGTCGACGAAGACCCGGGCGCGGGCGAAGCATTCGGAATCGACCTCGCGCATGTCGGGGCGGTAGGCGCCGATGAGGTCAAGGTGCGTGCCGGGCGAAAGCCACTCGCCCCGGATCAAGGGTTCGGTCGTCATGGTGGTGGTGGCGATGATCTGGGCTGACCGGACGGCCGTCTCGAGGTCGGTCGCGGCACTGGCGCCGGTTTCCTCGGCGAAGGCGCGGGCCGCCGCCTCGGTCCGGTTCCAGATGGTGAATTCGGCGCCGGGGAAGGCGGCGGAATAGGCCTCGACCATCGAATGCGCCACGGTGCCGGCTCCGACGATCAGGATGCGGCGCGCATCCGGCCGGGCAAGCCGCCGCGCGGCGAGGAGGGAATCGCCCGCCGTCTTCCACTTCGTGACGAGGTGGAAGTCGATGAGCGCCTCGAGCGTACCATCGCGGTCCGAATACAGATTCACCGCGCCGTTCAGGTTCGGCACGCCGAACGCGCCATTGCCCGGGAAGATCGTCGCGGCCTTCACCGCGAGCCCCATTCCATCGATCCAGGCGGAGCGGGTCAGGAGCGTGTCCTTGCCCCGGTAGAGGAAGGTATCGCCCACCTCGGCCTTCGGCAGAAGGTGCCCCGCCTCCAGAGCCTCGGTCAGCGCGATCCAGTCGAGCTTTGCCTCGGCCTCCTTGCCGATGATGTTGACGGTCATGGCCTTGCCTCCTCGCGGCTCAGAAGACCAGCGGAGACGAGTCTTTCGGCCCAGCCCTCCGGTCCCTCGAACAGATGTGTCTGCCAGCCGTGCCTTTCGGCCTCGGCGATGTTGTCGTGGCGGTCGTCCGTGAACAGAAGGCTTCCGGGCGGAAGGCCGCAATCCTCCTGCACCATGTCGAAAATCCGGGGATCGGGCTTGATGACGCCCATGTGCCCCGAAACGTAGCGGCGGTCGAATTCCTTCAGGAAGTCGTATTGGGTCTCGGCGAAGGCGAAGCTGCCGATTCCGAAATTCGTCAGCGCGAACACCGGGACCCTGCGGGACCTGAGCGCGCGCAGGAGAGCCACCGATCCGGGAATGGCCGGGGAGGCCATGTCGATCCAGCGGTCATGCCAGAGCCGGATCATGTCCCGCCACTCGGGGTAGAGTTCGGCCGTTTCATAGACCGTTTCGCGGAACGGGGCGCCCTTGTCGATCGCGTCGTTCATCTTGTGAAGATCGATCTCGGAGAACATCCGGCGGCGTTCGGCCGGGTCCATGACGGTGTCGTAGAACCGCTCAGGGTTCCACTCGATCAGGACGTTCCCGATGTCGAAGATCACCGCCTCTGGCTTCACGCCGCTCCTCCGGATTCCGTGCCTTGCCGCCGAGACCGCATAGAGCCCCGCGCGGCCGGGGAGTGCAATAGCGAAGCCGCCGTCAGGATGCCGCGTCCCGCGCGGCGGCGCGGAGCATCCGGTCGAGCGCGTCGAGGAAGCGGGAACGGTCGGCCTTGCCGAAGCCCTTGCCGCCGCCCGGCCGGAAGGGATCGGCGGACCGGAGGTCGGCCATCAGGTCGCGCGTCGCGAGCGCCATGCCGATGTTGGCGGGCGTCAACGCCTCGCCGTTGTGCTTCAGCACGCGGGCACCCGCAGCCACGCATTTCGCGGCGAGCGGGATGTCCCCCGTCACGACCACGTCGCCCGGCCCCGCGCGCTCGGCGATCCATTTGTCGGCGATGTCCGGTCCTTCGGGGACGAAGACGGTTTCGACCAGCGGATGCGACGAGGGGCGGAGCCCCCCGTTGCACACGAGGAAGGTCCGGACGCCGAGCCGTTCGGCGACTCGGGTCGCCTCGTCCTTGACGGGGCAGGCATCGGCGTCGACGTAGAGCGCCATCAGGACCAGAGCGCCTCGGCGTGGAAGGCCACGTGCTCTTCCATGAAGGAGGCGACGAAGAAATAGGAATGGTCGTAGCCCTCCTGGAACCGGATCGCGCCGGGCTGACGGCGCGCGGCCATCGCGGAAGCAAGCGATTCGGGTTTCAGCAGTTCGAGGAACTGGTCCTTCGTTCCCTGGTCGATCAGGATTTCGCCGTCGAAGCCGGTTTCGAGCATCAGATGCGTGGAATCGTGCGGAAGCCAGAGCGATTCGTCGGCCCCGAGGTATGCGGAGAGCTGTTTGCGGCCCCAATCCGACTGCGACGGGTTGGCGATCGGCGCGAAGGCCGAGACGGAGCGGAAGCGGCCCGGATGGCGCATGGCGAGCGTGAGCGCGCCGTGTCCGCCCATGGAATGACCGGTGATGGCCTGGCGATCTTCCTCTACCTCGAAATTCGCGGTGAGGATGCGCGGCAGCTCGTCCGCGATGTAGTCCCACATCCGGAAATGCGGGGCCCAGGGGGTCTCGGTCGCGTTGACGTAAAAGCCCGCGCCCTGGCCGAGGTCATAGGCCTCGTCGTTCGCCACGCCCTCGCCGCGGGGCGACGTGTCGGGAAAGACCAGAGCGATTCCGTGTTCGGCGGCGAATTGCTGCGCCCCCGCCTTCACCATCGCGTTTTCATGCGTGCAGGTGAGGCCGGAGAGATACCACAGAAGCGGCACGGGTCCGTCCTGGGCCTCGGCGGGCAGGAAGAGGCCGAAGGTCATCTCGCACTGGCAGGCGTCGGAAGCATGGGCATAGACGCCCTGGATGCCGCCGAAGCAGCGGTTTTCGGAAATCGTTCGCATGAGGCTCCTCAGGTTTCGGCGCGGAAGACCGCCATGATCTCTTCCAAGGGTTTCTTGATCTTTGCAACCGCCGGAACGGTCGCATTTTCCGCCGGATGGCCGACGGCAAGGATCATCACCGGTTTTTCGTGGTCCGGCCGCGCGCAGGCCTCGTTCAGGAAGCCCATCGGGTTGGGCGTGTGCGTCAGACAGGAAAGGCCCGCGTTGTGCAGCGCGGCGATGAGAAAGCCGGTGGCGATGCCGACGCTTTCGGGAACGTAGTAGTTCTTGTAGCGCTTGCCATCCCTGGTCATCCCGTAGCGCTGGGCGAAGATCACGATGAGCCAGGGGGCGATCGTCAGGTGGGGCTTGGAAACGCCCGTGCCGATGGGTTCGAGCGCCTTCAGCCATTCCTCGCCCGCGCCGCCGGCGTAGAACTTCTCCTCTTCCGCCTCGGCGGCGTCGCGGATGCGCGCCTTGAGCGCGGGGTCGGAGATCGCGGCGAAGAACCACGGCTGGTGGTTCGCGCCGGAAGGCGCGGAACCCGCCGTGCGGATGCAGTCCGCGATCACGGATTCGGGCACCGGGCGCGAGTCGAAGTCGCGCACGGAATGGCGCTTGCGCATCAGGGCGAGGAAGTCCCGCGAGGCCGCCGCCATCTCCTCGTCGGTCAGGTCACGCCGGTCGGGAAGAGGCAGGGCTTCGTATTCGACCTTGTCGCTGAAATACATGGTTCCCCCCGGATTCGCCGACCGGGCGCAAGACTATCAGCCACGCCCGACCGATGGCCAGCCGCCCTCTGCGCCGCGCGGACCCGGGTTTCTATCCCCCGCCGATCAGCGCGCCCGCACCGAAGACGAGCGCACCGCCCAGGACGACCTGGAAGGTCGCGCGCAGGAACGGCGTTTCCATGTAGCGGTTCTGGATCCAGGCGATCGCCCAGAGTTCCACGAAGACGACGATCATCGCGGTGATCGTGGCGGTCCAGAAATGCGGGATAAGGTAGGGGAGCGCGTGGCCGAGACCGCCGACCGCAGTCATGACGCCCGCCGCAATGCCCCGCTTGACCGGCGAACCGCGTCCCGAAAGCTGGCCGTCATCGGAGGCCGCCTCGGTGAAGCCCATCGAGATGCCGGCGCCGACGGATGCGGCGAGGCCGACGAGGAACGTCGTATGGGTGTTCTGCGTGGCGAAGGCCGTCGCGAAGATCGGCGCGAGGGTCGACACCGAGCCATCCATGAGCCCGGCAAGTCCGGGCTGCACCCAGGTCAGCACGAACTGGCGATGCGCGGCGCGGTCCTCGTCGCTCTTTTCGTCGGCGCCGAGGTGTTCCTCGGCCAGGCCCACGGCCTTCGCCTCGTGCTTCGCCTCGGCGGCGGCGAGATCGCCAAGAAGTTTCCGCGTCCCGGCATCTGTCGTCCGCGCCGCGGCCTTGCGGTAGAACGCCTCCGCTTCGCGCTCCATGGCCTCGGCCTCGCCCCGGATACGGTCGAGCCCGAGGTTCTCCACCAGCCAGACCGGGCGGCGGGCGTAGTATCCGGCGACGTGTTCGCGGCGGATGAGGGGGATCACCTCGCCGAAGCGTTCGCGATGCGCCTCGATCAGGCGGCGGCGGTGTTCGTCCTCCTCCTTCGCCATCGCCTCGAAGATCTGGGCCGAGGCGGGGAAATCCGAACGCAGCCGTTCGGCGTAGCTGCGGTAGATGCGCGCGTCGTCCTCCTCGGACGAGATCGCGAGCGCGAGGATTTCCTGTTCTGAAAGGTCGGAGAAACGGCGACGGGAAGACGCAATTCCGGGTATCATGCTCTGGGTCCTCTGAGAACGCCCCCACGCTATTGCCCAGGATCGGTCACGGCAAGAGCGCGCGGACCCGCGCGTCGCCCGTCAGGCCAGGTCGCGCACCACGAGGTGGTTGCCCTGGCCCTGCTTCACCTCGAACCGGCCGGTCTTCCGCATCAGGTCGCTGAGTTTCGAACTGCCATAGGTGCGGGTGTCGAAATCGGGGTTGGCCTGGGTGATGTACTGGCCGATCTGCCCCAGGGAGTACCAGTCCTCGTCGCCGCCGATCGCCCGCATGGCGGCCGCGATCAGCGGGATCGCGTTCTTGGCAGGCTCCTTGCGCCCGGTGGCCTCGGCCCGGTCGCGGCCCTTGGGCTCCGCACCGGCGGCTTCGGCCACCTCGGCGGACTCCGGCGCCGCCATCAGGTTCTCGATGTAGATGAAGCGCTTGCAGGCCTTGCGGAAGGCTTCGGGCGTCTTCTTCTGGCCGATGCCATAGACGTCGAGACCCTGTTCGCGGATGCGCGAGGCGAGCCGGGTGAAGTCGCTGTCAGAGGACACCAGCACGAAGCCGTCGAAACGGCCGGCATGGAGGATGTCCATGGCGTCGATGACCAGCGCGATGTCGGAGGAGTTCTTGCCGATCGTGTTCGCCGGCTGGTGATGCGGAACGAGCGCCAGGGGCGCCATCTTCGTCTGCCAGCTTTTCAGGTGCGGGTTGGTGAAGTCGCCATAGATCCGGCGCACCGAGGCCTCGCCGAGCGAGGCGATCTCCTCGAACACGGCTTCGGCCCATTGGGCGGAGGTATTGTCTGCGTCTATGAGGACGGCGAGAAGGGGGGTCGTGCCATTCGGCATGTCTGTCTTGTCTTTCTTCTTGGGGCGCCGCCTTGGGGCGCGCCCTGAATTGGGTTGAACAATAGATGGGGGCGGAAGGCGCGGGAGTAAAGCGGCGAAGGCGAGATGGGTCGCCGCGGGCGGACGGGTCCACACGCGGACCGGATGGGCAGGCAGGCGGCCGCGAGCGCTTCCTGCTGCGACAGGCCGCTTAACCGGCGGCTCTCGGGACGAGCACGGACCGCTGGGCGGATTGCCGCGCCGGGATCAGCCAGCCCCTTCCGTCTCGATCCGGATGAGCGCGCCACAGTGCTTGCAGTGGACCGCGTCCGGGTCGTGCAGCACGAGGCCGCAGTGTTCGCAGGGCTGGCGCACCTTGGGCGGGCGGAAGAGAACCTGCGCGAGCCTGAGGAACAGCGTCACGCCGAAGATCATCACGAGGACCGAGATCATCCGCCCCGTCGTCCCGGTCAGGGTGATATCCCCGAACCCGGTCGTCGTGAGCGCGGTCACGGTGAAATAGAGCGCGTCGGCGTAGTTCTTGATCTGAGGGTTCGTGGTGTATTGCGTCGCGTAGACGAGACCCGTCATGACGAACAGGAAGACGATAAGGTTGATCGAGGCGATCACCACGTCTTCGTTGCGGCGGAAGAACGAGAAGTCGGAGCGCAGCCGGTTCAGAAGCTGGTAGGTGTGCAGAAGCCTCAGCGTCCTCAGGATGCGCAGGAAACCAAGCCCCTCGCCGGCGAGCGGCGCAAGGAACGACACGATCGCCACCATGTCGGCAAGCGTGACCGGCAGGATCAGGAAGCGCAGCCGCCGCTGCGCGATCGCGACGCGGGCGCCGAAATCCACGAGGATGAATACGCCGAATATGGCGTCGATGGCCTCGATCACCGGGCCGTGCCTGGTGAAGGAAGTGCCGATTACGAAGAGGATGGTGACGAAGTCAAAGACGAGAAGCCCGTAGCGGAAGCTGTGTGCCCGGGCAGTATTGCCTTCGTAGAGTTCATGCAGCGTCTTGAGCCTGCCGCCCGCCATCGCCCGCCTTCTTCTCCGGCGCGCGCCCCGGTCCGCCTGACGGCCGGGGCGCGCGACTGATTCAGTATACCACGACCGAACGGATCGACTCGCCCGCGTGCATCAGGTCAAAGCCCTTGTTGATCTCGTCCAGCGTCAGCGTGTGCGTGATCATCGGGTCGATCTCGATCTTCCCGTCCATGTACCAGTCGACGATCTTCGGAACGTCGGTCCGGCCGCGCGCGCCACCGAAGGCCGTGCCTTTCCAGACCCGGCCCGTGACCAGCTGGAACGGACGCGTCTGGATCTCGGCGCCGGCGGGCGCGACGCCGATGATGATCGACTGGCCCCAGCCGCGGTGGGTGCATTCCAGCGCGTCGCGCATCACCTTCACGTTGCCCGTGCAGTCGAACGAATAGTCGGCCCCGCCGATCTGGTCGAAGGGCGTCTTCGTCATGTTGACGATCTCGGCAACGACGTTGTCGACATCCTTCGGGTTGACGAAGTGCGTCATGCCGAAGCGCTCGGCCATCTCCTTCTTCGCCGGGTTGAGGTCGACGCCGATGATCATGTCGGCACCCGCGAGGCGCAGGCCCTGGATCACGTTCAGGCCGATGCCGCCGAGGCCGAAGACCACGGCCTTGGCGCCGATCTCGACCTTCGCGGTGTTGATGACCGCGCCGATGCCCGTCGTCACGCCGCAGCCGATGTAGCAGACCTTGTCGAAGGGCGCGTCCTCACGGATCTTCGCGACCGCGATCTCCGGCAGGACCGTGTAGTTCGAGAAGGTCGAGCAGCCCATGTAGTGCAGGATCGGGTCGCCATCGAGCGTCGAGAAGCGCGAGGTCCCGTCGGGCATCAGGCCCTGGCCCTGGGTCGAGCGGATCGCTGTGCAGAGGTTCGTCTTCTGCGAAAGGCAGGAGGGGCAGGCGCGACATTCCGGCGTGTAGAGCGGGATCACGTGGTCGCCCTTCTTCACCGAGGTCACGCCCGGCCCCACGTCCACCACGATGCCCGCGCCCTCGTGTCCGAGGATCGCCGGGAAGATGCCTTCCGGGTCCGCGCCGGACAGGGTGAATTCGTCGGTGTGGCAGATGCCGGTGGCCTTGATTTCGACGAGAACCTCGCCCGCCTTCGGGCCTTCAAGGTTCACGTCCATGATTTCCAAGGGTTTTCCGGCGGCAACTGCAACGGCGGCGCGGGTTCTCATCTTGGGGTCCTCCCTGTATCTTGGCGGGCAAGAGCCTTAGCGAAAGCCTCAGCCAATGCAAGGAGGGGTAAGCAATGTGGGTGAGATTGTTCTCGATTTGCGCAGTCGTCTCGGCGCTCTCGGCCTGCGTCGAGGAGCCCGTGCCGGTCTCGCCAAGGGTCTGCGAGGCCGGCGATCTGCAGTATCTCGTCGGCCGGCCTGAGTGGGCGCTGGAGGGCATGGTCTTCGCCGGCCCGGTCCGGCTGATCCGGCCGGGCACCGCGATCACGATGGACTACCGCCAGGAGCGGCTGAACATCGAGATCGGCAGGACAGGCCGGATCATCCAGGTCTATTGCGGCTGATCCGACGTCACATCCGGTAGGCTGTGTGGCAGGACTTGCAGGCGCCACCCAGCGCGCCCATGCCGGCCTGGAGGCCCGAGACGGACGAGGTGTCGATGGCCTGCGCCGCGGCGACGACGGCGTCGGACTTTGTCGTGAAGTCGGCGAAATCCATCCAGATGTCCGGCAGCGCCTCGGAGGCCGGGTCGTCCTCCTCCGCCTCGAAGAGGCCGGGCACGGTAAGCGCAGTCGCGGCGACGACCGCGGCGGCCTCGGCGGCCTTCGCCTCGTCGAACTCGGCCTTTCCGCCGGCCATGTCGCCCAGCACCTTCACGTTTGCCGCGATCGTCTCCATCGCGTTCTGGCGGGCCTTCACGGCCGGGTTCTGGGCTTCTTCCTTGGCGATCGCGACGCCTGCGGAAAGCGCGAGGATGAGGGCGATCGTTCTCGTCGGCTTGATCACTTCTGAACTCCAATCGTGGTCACTGTCCGGATTCTCCGAAGAACGACTATAGCCACGCCCGAGGCGCGTGCAGTCAAGAATGCGTCATCGGCCGGGACTCGACTCTGGACGCGCGGGCGGGTAGCGTGAACAAAGCAAGAACACAGTTGCCGCCCCTGCTGCCATGCCCGCCCGACGCATCCTTTCGCTGTGGTTCCCCCGCCTTGGCGCGGAACGGCTTCTGCGCGGCATGCGCGGCCTTCCGCCCGCCCCTTTCGCCGTCATCACCGAGGTCGGGAACGCGCAGGTCCTGTCCTCCCTCAACGCCGAGGCGGAGGCCGAGGGTCTGCGCATGGGCCAGCCCCTCCGCGACGCGCGGGCGATGTGCCCGGATCTCACCACGCGGCTCAGGAACCCGCAGGCGGAGGCGGCGTTCCTGTCGGTGCTCCGGCGCTGGGCGGGGAAGTTTTCGCCCTGGGTGGCGGAGGAACCGCCCGCCTCCCTGGTGATCGACCTGACGGGCTCGGCGCATCTGTACGGTGGCGAAGAGGGCGTGCTGGCGGCGGTGGCCGAGGATTGCACGGGCCTGGGGCTGACGGTTCAGACCGGGATCGCGGACACGGTGGGCGGGGCGTGGGCGCTTGCCCGCTTCGCCGGAAAGGGAGGCGAGGCGGCGCGCTCGGGCGACGCGATCGACCAGGAGGCGCGAGCCACGCGGAGCCGGGCCGTGAAGCGCCACTGGACGCGGGGCGGGGCGGCGCCGACCCTGGCCGCCCCGCCCGCGCCGGTCGGACGGATCGCGGCGCCGGGGCAGATCCGGCAGGCGCTCGCACCCCTGCCGCTCGCCGCGCTCAGGATCGACAAGGACACGGTTGCGGCGCTGTCGCGGCTGGGGCTCCGGCAGGTGGGGGACATCGCGGGGATGCCGCGCGCGGCACTTGCCCGGCGCTTCGGCGCGGGGCTGGTGCGCCGGCTCGACCAGGCCTTCGGGGTGGAGCCCGAGCCCGTCTCGCCCGCGCGGCCAGAGCATCACTTCGCGGTGCGGCTTTCCTTCCCGGACCCGATCGGACTGCCTGACGACATCATGGCCGGGATCGACCGGCTTCTGCCCGCGCTGTCGGAGCGGCTCAGCGCCAAGGGACGCGGGGCGCGGCGGGTGCGGCTTCAGGCCTTCCGCGCAGACCACACGATGCAGGAGATAGAGCTTGGCCTCGCCCGGCCCTCGGCGGAGCCCGACCGGATCCGGGGCCTCCTGATGCTGAAGCTCGCCGAGATCGAGCCGGGCTTCGGCATCGACGCGCTGCGGCTCGAGGCGCATGTGACCGAACCCGTGCATGCGCGCCAGCATCGCGGTCATCTCGACGCGGCCGAGGCGGCGATCGCGCGGCAGGAAGGGGCGCGGCGGAAGGATGCGGAAACCGCGCTCGACGACCTGATCGGACGCCTCGGCGCGCGGATCGGCATGGAGGCGATCACGAGACTTCTGCCTGCGGAAAGCCACATCCCCGAGAAATCCGCGCAGGTCCTTGCCGCCGCCTGGTCGGAGCCCGCCGGGGCCTGGCCCCCGCGCGCGGCGCCGCGACCCCTGCTCCTCTTCCGCCCGGAACCCGTGGCCGCGCCGGAGGTGGCCACGCCCCCCGCGAGCTTCCGCTGGCGGCGGCGCGATTTCGTGACGGCGCGGGCGACGGGGCCGGAGCGGATCGCGCCCGAATGGTGGCTGGACGAGCCCGACTGGCGATCCGGGCCGCGCGACTACTGGCGGGTGGAAACCGAGGGGGGCGAACGGCTCTGGCTTTACTACGCTCACGGCGGGGCGATGAGCGGGGGCTGGTTCTGCCAGGGGGTCTTCGGCTGAGGCCGGGCGGCGCGGCCTCAGGAACGGACCGCGGGCAGCCCTCCGAGGACGAGGTCCGCGACAAGGCCGGCATAGCTTTCGCGTGCCATGTCACGGTCAGGCCGATGCCAGAGGAAGAACCAGTTGAGCATGCCGAAGACCGACATGGCGAGGGCACGGATGCGGTCATCGCCAAGGTCCGGACGGTGTGCGGAAAGGGCGTCCGCCACGATCGCGACGAGGCGGCGCTGAAGCGTCACGAGTGGCTGGCGGAGCTCTGGCGGCAGCGTCGCAAGCGCGTCGAGCTGGAGCTTGTGTTCCGCGTCGGCGTCCCGGTAGGCGTCGAGGATCGCCGCGATCAGCCTGCGGAGCCGGGGTTCCGGTTCGGCCTCGCCGACGGACTCCACAATCGCGACGAGGTCCGAGAGGTGCGTTTCGAGAATGTCGTGAAGCAGCGCCTCCTTCGAGGCGTGGTAGTGATACAGAAGCGCCTTCGACACGCCGCAGGCGCGCGCGGCCCCTGCCATCGAGGCTCGGTCAAAGCCGCGCTCGGCGAAGTAGGCGGCGGCGCGCTCGCGGATATGGGCGCGCTTGTCCGCGTGGTCGCGGGCGAGGCCCCGTGGCATCGCTCAGCCCTTCGGGCGGTTGTCTATGATCCGCACGGCCTTGCCCTGGCTGCGGGCGACGCCGCCCGGGTCGGCGATATTGATGGCCACGGTGACCCCGATGGCGTCCTTGATCGCCTTCTGCAGCGTGGCACCGGCATGGGCGCGGGTTCCGGGGTCGGAAAAGCCTTCGGCGGCCTCGACATGAACGGTCATCGTGTCCATCCGGCCCTCGCGGGCGAGCTCGATCTGGAAATGCGGCGCGAGGCCCCGGACCTTCAGAAGATGCTCCTCGATCTGGGTGGGGAAGAGGTTCACGCCCCGGAGGATGATCATGTCGTCGGAGCGCCCCGTGATCTTCTCCATCCGCCGCATCGACCGCGCGGTGCCCGGCAGCAGGCGGGTCAGGTCGCGCGTGCGGTAACGGATGATCGGGAAGGCCTCCTTCGTGAGGGAGGTAAAGACCAGTTCGCCCCGCTCGCCGTCCGCGACGGGTTCGCCGGTCTCGGGGTTCACGATCTCGGGGAAGAAGTGATCTTCCCAGATGTGCAGGCCATCCTTGGTCTCCACGCATTCGTTGGCGACGCCCGGGCCGATCACCTCCGACAGGCCGTAAATATCGACCGCGTGCATGTCGAAGGCCGCCTCGATCTCGGCCCGCATGGCGTTGGTCCAGGGCTCCGCGCCGAAGATGCCGACCTGGAGCGGGCTTTCGCGCGGGTCCTTCCCCTGCGCGCGGTACTCGTCGAGGATCGAGAGCATGTAGGAGGGCGTGACCATGATGGTCGAGGCTCCGAAGTCCTCGATCAGCGTCACCTGCCGGGGTGTCATGCCGCCCGAAACGGGGACGACGGTGCAGCCCAGTTTCTCCGCTCCGTAATGCGCGCCGAGGCCGCCGGTGAACAGGCCATATCCATAAGCCACGTGGACGACGTCGCCGGGGCGCGTGCCCGAGGCGCGCATGGAGCGGGCGACGCAACTGGCCCACGTGTCGATATCTCGCTCCGTATAGCCAACGACGGTCGGCTTTCCCGTGGTGCCAGAGGAGGCATGGATACGGACGATCTTGTCACGTGGAACGGCGAACATGCCGAACGGGTAGTTGGCCCGCAGGTCCGCCTTCGTGGTGAAGGGAAAGCGCGCGAGGTCCTTCAGATCCTTCAGGTCGTCGGGATGGACGCCGGCGGCGTCGAAGCCTTGGCGATAAAAGGGGACGTTGTAATAGGCGTGACGCAGCGACCACTTGAGGCGCGAGAGTTGCAGCGCCTCGATCTCGTCGCGGCTGGCGATCTCGATCGGGTCGAGGTCGGAGCGGCGCGGGGTGAGGTCTTTCATGGATGTCCTCCCTGTCAGGGGTTTACGCGCTCGGGCCAGAGCGGCCGAGGGAGATGCAGAGGTCGTCGCGGATGCGCGCCCGCGTCATCCCTCCTCCTCGAAATGGCGGCCCTCGATCTCGCGCGAGGCACCACGGAAGACCGCGACGACCCGGCCGTCCGCGCCGGTCACGGTGACGTCGTAGATGCCGGACCGTCCCGTCCGCGCGGCTTCGGTCGCCGTCGCCGTCAGGCGTTCGCCCGGGCGGCCGGGGGAGAGGTAGCTGATCGTGTTGTGCTGCGCGACGACCAGGCGGTTGTAGCTGTTGCAGGCGAAGGCGAAGGCGGAATCCGCCAGCGTGAAGATGTATCCGCCGTGGCAGATGTCATGGCCGTTGAGATGGTGGTCCTTGACCGTGAAGGACGTGACCGCGCGGCCCGGACCGATGGAATCGAGGCTCATCCCCAGCCATTTCGAGGCGCGGTCCTTCCCCCACATCGCTTCGGCGCTTCGCCGCGCGCGCTCGTCCGGCGTCATTGATGTCCTCCCTGCGGGGATGCTGCACATAGCCGACCGGGCGGTCAAGAGTGTTGCGCGGACCAGTCGAGCCTTCCCGGACGCCCGGCCGGCTCCTCCTCGCCAGGACGCTTGATTTGGGCGCTAACAGGCGTAACATCTGACCATGACGGTCCAGACGCCGACCCCTTTTCCCTTCCCCTCCCAGCCACCGGAGCAGGTCGCGTTCGACCGCTCGGAGCTCGGCTGCATCCTCGGACTCTACGGCCGCATGGTCGCGGCAGGCGAATGGCGTGACTACGCCATGAGCTTCCTGCGCGAGGTCGCGGTCTTTTCGGTCTTCCGCCGCGCGGCGGAACACCCGCTCTACCGGATCGAGAAGCGCCCGAAGCTCAGGTCTCGGCAAGGGATGTATGCCGTGATCGGGATGGACGGGCAGGTACTGAAACGCGGCCACGACCTGCCCACGGTCCTGCGCGTCCTCGAACGGAAGCTGATCCGCCCGGTCGACTAGAGCCGCTTCACCGCAAGGAGCGGCCCCTCCCCCTGATCGTCGATCCGGGCGATGCAGGCGTCGATGTCCTCGTATCCCACGGCCATGTGCAAACCGTTCGCGTGGATGAGCCGGTCGGACGAGACGGCGATCGCGACATGGCCCTTCCAGAAGAAGAGATCGCCGCGCCTGTAGGGCTCGCCCGGCGGCAGGTCGGCACCCAGAGCTTCGCGCTGGAGGTCGCTGTCGCCGGGACATGCGATGCCAGCCGCCACGAGCGCCGCCTGAACGAGGCCGGAGCAGTCGAGGCCGCTGCGCGAATTGCCACCCCAGAGGTAGGGCGTGCCGAGGAGGCTTTCGGCGACGCCAACCGGGTCGTCGGTCCAGTCGCCGATGGCGCGGACATGAGGACGCGGGACGAACAGTCCGTCGGCGGTCTCGCAGAACCTCGGGAATTCGGCCGTGATTGTCAGGCGCGATCCATGAGACAGCGCCGCCACTTCGCGCGACTTGATGCTCGGGTCCGGATAGAGATGCGTTGCGGGAGCCGAGACCCAGTGGGTCGCCTCGCGCGCCTCGCCCAACGCTTCTTCCGCCACGTAGCCGCAGTAATGATCCTTGTCGGCACGGATGAAGGCGTAGCCTTCGTGGCGGTCGAGGACGAGGACGCTTTCACCGTAAAGGATCTGGCGGTCGCGGGCTCCGTCCGGCCTGGCGAGAAGATTGGCGACGGGCCTGGTGACCCGGGCCGGCTCGCCCTCCGTGAAGCGGTCGGCCTCGACCCGGCCCTTGAGCGAGACATGCGCGACGCGGGCGTTCGCGGGGGTGATGCGGCGGTCGGTCATGGGCGGAGGACCTTCGGCAGCGCGTCCAGGATCGCCCGCGCGCCCTGCCCAACGCCGCCTTTTGGCCGGGCCGGCGCGGCGGTGGGTTGCCAGCCGTAGATGTCAAAATGCGCGTAGCGCGGGCTTTCGGTCACGAAGCGGCGCAGGAACAGCGCCGCCGTCACCGCCCCGGCCATCCCGCCGGAAGGCGCGTTGTCGAGATCGGCGATGCCGGGTTCGATCATCGGCTCATAGGGCGCCCAGAACGGCATCCGCCACAGCGGGTCGGCGACCCGCGCGGAGGATGCGGCGAGCGCGGTGGCAAGCCCGTCGTCATCGGTGAAGAAGGGCGGCACGTCGGGCCCCAGCGCCACGCGCGCGGCCCCCGTCAGCGTCGCCATCGAGACGATGAGATCGGGCTTCTCCTCGTCCGCGAGCGCCAGAGCGTCGGCGAGGACAAGGCGGCCCTCGGCGTCGGTGTTGTTGATCTCGACCGTCAGGCCCTTGCGGCTTTTCAGGATGTCCTGCGGACGGAAGGAATTGCCGGAAACGGCGTTCTCCACCGCCGGGACCAGCACGCGGAGCCGGAGCTTCAGGCCAAGACCCATGATCATCTGGGCAAGCCCCATCACGGTCGCGGCGCCGCCCATGTCCTTCTTCATCAGCCCCATCGAGGACGAGGGCTTGATGTCGAGCCCGCCCGTGTCGAAGCAGACACCCTTGCCGACGAGCGTGAGGGTCGGGCCCTCCTCGCCCCAACGCAGGTCGAGAAGGCGCGGGGCGCGCGGCGAGGCGCGGCCGACGGCATGGATCATCGGGAAGTTCCGGGCGAGAAGGTCCTCACCCCGGATCACCTCGGTCCGGGCGCCATGCCGCGCGGCGAGGGCGAGAAAGGCGTCCTCCAGCTCTTCGGGGCCCATGTCCGAGGCCGGCGTGTTGATCAGGTCGCGGGTCAGCGCCTCGGCATTCGCGACAACTTCGATCCGGGCCGCGTTGACGCCCTTCGGCGCCTTCAGTAGCGCCTTCGGAGCGGAGCCGGTCTTGTAGCGGGTGAAACGGTAGGAGGCGAGAAGCCATCCCAGCGCCGCCTCCTCTGCCTCGGCGCGCGTGAGCTTTCCGTCCAGATGCCAGGCGCCTTCCGGCAGTTCGGCGACGGCGCGGGCAATGTGGAACCGGCCGCGCGCGCGGGCCTTGGCGGTGCCTAGGCCGAACGCCGCGCCTGCGGGACGGCCGCCCGCGCCCGGCAGGACGCACAGCTGACCGAGCGCGCCTGTGAACCGCTGCGCCTCAAGCCATGGCTTCTGCGCGGCGCGGCGTTTGGCGACGAAGGCCCCGGCCTTGTCCTCCTCCACGAGGTAGAGCGGCAGCGACTTTGCATCTGCGGCGGCGAAAGCAAGCGGCATCGGAACCTCCTCGGGAACAGGCCGCAAGCCTAGCCGCTTGGTGGCGGCCCGCAAGGGGCGGCGTGTCGCCTTCGGATCAGATCGTGATGTCCTGCAGATCCCAGACGGCGGTCACCGATCGGTCCCCGATGCGTTCGAGCCTCGCGAGCGTCGCGGCAAGGCCCGCCATGTCGCGGCTTCGCGCGCAAGTGCAGACATCTCCGGCGACGCGGGACAGCGTGGCCATCCCGACCTGCGTCGCGATCTTCGCCAGAAGTTCTCCCGCGCGCGGCAGCGCCGCAAAGTCGCCCGAGGCCACGAAGTTCCGCATGTCCGCTATGCGTACCGCGAGTTCCTCCGTCGCGCGGCAGATGACGCGCTCCGCCCCGGCCTCGCCCAATCCTGCGTAAAGCGCGATGAGGCGGTCGGGATCGAGCCGAACGCCCTCGTCGTGGCGCAGCACGGAAAGCTCCGCGCCTGCGCGTTGTTCTGATGGTCCTGCCACCCCGCACACTCCAATCCGGTGTCCCCACACCTCGGCGCAATCTGGCGCCGTCCCCCTCAAGAAAAGGTTCATGCACGAGGAAAAACCTCTCGAACTTTCGGGATCGCAAAGGTATCTGACGGCAAGCACCGACAAGGGGGGCGTCAGATGGAACATGCGCGGCCATTGCCGGGCTACCTGGTGCAGCGCTACCATGGCTGGAAGGCGACGGTATATGCCGAGAACCGCGCCTGGTACAAACGCCTTGCCGCCGGGGGGCAGCATCCTCGGGCCATGGTCATTTCCTGCTGCGATTCGCGGGTCCACGTGACCTCGATCTTCGGGGCCGACCAGGGCGAGTTCTTCATCCATCGCAATATCGCCAACCTCGTGCCGAAGCACGAGCCGGACGGCCATCTTCACGGCACTTCGGCGGCGGTGGAATTCGGCGTGACCGCGCTCAAGGTCGCGCACATCATCGTGCTCGGCCATTCGGGCTGCGGCGGCGTCCGCGGTTGCCGCGACATGTGCTGCGGCAAGGCGCCGGAACTGCTGGAAAAGTCGAGCTACGTCGGACGCTGGATGGATATCCTGCGCCCCGGCTACGAGCGCGTGAAAGGGATCGCCGACGAAGTCGAGCAGCTGCATTCGCTGGAACAGCAGGCAGTGCTCGTGAGCCTCGAGAACCTGATGACCTTCCCCTTCGTGCGCGATGCGGTGGAGGCCAACGACCTGACGCTGCACGGACTCTGGACCGACATCGGCGAAGGCGGCCTCATGCATTACGATCCGGCGGCGGGAACCTTCCTGTCGGTCTGACGCGAGAACCGCGGGCAGGTCCGACGGATGCCCGCATACCCGATCCTTCACCAAGAACATCTTGCCCGACGGCGCCGAGCGTCATAGATGCGCGCAAGTTTCGAACCGGGAGACCAACACGTTGCAGGCGATCCTAGCCACGGCAGAGCAGAACCTGCTTTCGCCGATGATCCTGTCCTTCGCGCTCGGGCTGTTCGCGGCACTGGCGCGGTCCACGCTTTCGGTTCCCGAGGCGGTCGCGAAGGCGCTTTCGCTCTATCTGCTCTTTTCGATCGGCTTCAAGGGCGGCGCGAGCGTCGCCGCCCATGGCGTCGACCTGCGTCTTGGGCTGGCACTCGTCGCGGGGATTGCGCTGTCGGCGCTGATCCCGATCGTGGCCTACGCGCTGGCGCGGGTGATGACGCCGCTTGGCGCCGTCGATGCGGCCGCGGTCGCGGGGCACTACGGCTCCATTTCCATCGTCACCTTCGTCTCCGCCACGGCCGTCCTCGCGGGCGGCGGCGTGGCCTCCGAGGGCTTCATGGTGGCCGTCGCCGCCGCGATGGAGGCGCCCGCGATCGTCGTGGCGCTCTGGCTCGCGGCACGGGGCGGCGGCGGAGGCGGCCGGATCGAGGCCGGGCTCTGGCGCGAGGTCCTTCTGAACGGGTCGATCGTCCTGCTGATCGGGGCCTTCCTGATAGGCGCGGCGACGGGCGAGCGCGGCCTGGCCGAGATCGAAAGCTTCATCGTGGCCCCGTTCAAGGGTGTGCTTTGCCTCTTCCTGCTGGACATGGGGCTGGTCGCGGGGCGCGGGCTTCGGCAGGCGAGGGGCGTGCTCGGGGTGGGCACGGTAGCCTTCGGCCTCGTGATGCCGCTCGTTGGCGCATCGCTCGGGCTTGTTGCGGCTCTGGCCGTAGGACTTTCGCCGGGGGGCGCGGCGCTTCTGATGACGCTGGCCGCGTCGGCCTCCTACATCGCGGTTCCCGCCGCGATGCGCGTCGCCCTGCCAGAAGCGAACCCGTCCATCTACCTCACCCTGTCCCTCGGGATTACCTTTCCCTTCAACCTCGTCCTCGGCATCCCGCTCTACGCGGCAATCGCCGGGGCAGCGACCGGAGGCTGAGCCATGCAGACCCATCCCGCGAAACGCGTGGAAATCATCATCGAGGCGCCGATGGAACGGCGTCTGACCGAAGTGCTCGTGAAGGCCGGCGTGTCGGGGTTCACCGTGCTGCCGGTCCTCGGCGGCTCCGGCCGATCCGGGCTGTGGAGCCGGGAAGGCCAGGTTTCCCCGGCGGGAGGCATGGTGGCCGTGGTCTGCATCATCCGCCCGGAACGTCTGGACGGACTGCTGGAAGCCGCCTTCTCGGTGGTGGAGCGCCATATCGGCGTCGTCAGCGTGACGGAGTGCGAGGTTCTTCGCGCCGAGCGGTTCTAGGAACGAAGAACGGCCGCCCCGAGGGGCGGCCGGCTTGATTTCCAGGACAGTCAGATCGCCACTTCGACCTTGCCCAGCGGGTGCGAGCAGCAGGCGAGTATGTAGCCCTCGGCGATGTCCTCGTCGCTGATCCCGCCGTTGTGGACCATGTGCACCTCGCCTGCGGTCTTTTTCACCTTGCAGGTGCCGCAGACGCCGAAGTTGCAGCCAGACGGGATGTTGAGACCCGAACGCTTCGCCACGGCGAGAACCGTGTCGGTTTCGGTGCAGGACGCGGTGACGCCGGAGCCGCTGAACGTGAGTTCGGCAGGTGCCTTTTCCTGCGGGACGACGTCGTCGGGAACCGGGATATCCTCGACCCGCTCGACCGGCGCGCCGAAGCTTTCCTGGTGATAGCGCGACATGTCGTAGCCGAGCGCGTGAAGCATGTCGCGGACCGACTGCATGAAGCCCTCGGGGCCGCAGCAATAGACGTCGCGCTCCAGGTAGTCGGGCGTCGTCAGGCCGAGCATGAGCTGATTGAAGCGGCCGCGATAGCCGGTCCAGACCTCGTAGGGCTCGTCCTGATCCACGACGAAGTGGAGCTTCAGCCCCTGCACCCGGCTCGCCATGTATTCGAGCCTTTTGCGGAAGATCAGCTCCGACGGCTTCTTCGCGCAGGAGACGAAGCTGATGTCGGGCTCCTCGCCGCGCTCGAAGAGGAAGGTCGCCATCGACATCATCGGCGTGACACCCGATCCCGCCGAGATGAAGAGGTACTTGTTGTCGGGCTGTCGCGGCAGGTGGAAGACACCCGCCGGGCCGAAAGCCTTGATCCGCATCCCGGGCTTGAGGTTGTCCATCATCCACTGCGAACCGCCACGCCCGTCAGGCTGGGCCTTGACCGTCACCGAAAGGTAGACGTTCGAGGTCGGGCTCGACGAGATCGTGTAGGTGCGGTGGTCCGGCCCGCCCGGCATGGGCAGTTCGAGCGTGATGAACTGCCCCGCGCGGAACAGGAAGGTCGCCCCCGAGGGCGGGCGGAAGACGAAGGTCTTCACGCCCGGCGCCTCGGGCACTACCATGACGCATTCAAGAGGTTCGCTGTCCTGCCAGAGGGGCGTGTCCTCGCGGGGCATCGGGATCATGGCTTCACTCCGCCGCGATCAGGTTGCGCCCGGTCAGCGCCTTCTGCATGGCCTTGGTGTACCAGTCGATGAACTGGATCACGCCGCTTTCCTGCCGCGCCGAATAGGGGCCGGGTTCGTAGGCGGGCGTGTTGATGCCGAGCTGGTTCTCTTCGACAACGCGGCGGTCCTCGTCGTTGGTCGCTTCCCAGACTTCGGTCAAGCGCTGGATGTCGTAGTCCTCGCCTTCGACCGCATCCTTGTGGACGAGCCAGGTCGTGGTGACCTGCGTCTCGGTCGGGCTGACCGGCAGGACGCGGAAGTTCAGCACGTGGTCCGACAGGAAGTGGTTCCAAGTGTTCGGGTAGTGGAAGAACAGGAGCGAGCCGGCGTTGGCGAAGGGCATGCCGGGGATCAGCTTCTTCACGGCCTGCTTGCCGTCCATCGTGTAGCTGACCGCATCGCCCACGAAGGGGATGCGGACGAGGCGCCACTGCTCGTTCGGGTCGAGGAGATACTTCGAGGGCAGACCCGCCGCCTCGCAGCGCTCCACATGCGCGGCGCCAGCGGGCGAGCCGATGGAGTCTTCGCCACCGACGAGGTCCGGATCGTCGTCGAAGGTGCGGCAGAGCGCGGGGTGCGAACCCGAGCAGTGGTAGCACTCGCGGTTGTTTTCCAGCACGAGCTTCCAGTTGCCGTTCTCGGTGATGGTGGACTGGAAGGCGACCTTCATCTCGTCCATCCGGTGCGGTGCGGTGTAACGGTCGGCGGCGGCCTTGACACCGTCGAACGCGGGCGCGGCCTCGGCGAGGCAGATGAACACCATCCCGGCCGCGACGCGGGCATGCACCGGCTTCAGCCCGTGCTTCGCGGCGTCGAAATCAGGCCCCATGTCGCGCGCCCAGAGCAGCCGGCCGTCGAGTTCGTAGGTCCACTGGTGATACGGGCAGACGAGCTTCGGCGACGAGCCTTTTGCGGACGAACAGATGCGCGAGCCGCGGTGGCGGCAGCTGTTGTGGAAGGCGCGGACTTCGCCGTCGGCGCCGCGGACGACGATGACCGAATAGGCACCGATCTGGACCGTCACGTAATTCCCGGTCTTCGGAATCTCGGCCGCGGAGGCCGCGAAGATCCACTCGCGCGCCCAGATGTTCCGCAGCTCGGAATCGTAGATGCCGGGGTCGGTATAGAAGGGCTGGGCAAGCGAATGCTGCGGCTTGCGGGTAAGGAGAAGGGAAAGGAGCTCGGGATCTTTCAGCATGACAGTTCTCCAGGCCGGGCCACTTTGGTCCGGGACAGGCGCACAAGTGATCCTGGGCGGGGATTCCGTCGTGTCGAAAAACGGCATTTTTCGGATAAAGCATGACATTTGGTCGCACGCAGAACGCGACGTGATTCGCGCCAGGGGCGGTGATCGCAACGACCCGGGAGGCCGACGCTTCCGCCTGTGCGCAGCGGACGAAGTACGGCTCAGGCTCTCCCTGTGCTCCGGCGCAGGCTCAGCGTCCTGATCGCGAAGGCGGTCAGGAACATCGCCGTCAGCACGAGCACGATGGTGGGCGCGGGCGCGCTGTCGATCCAGAAGCTCAGAAAGATCCCGGCGGTCCCGGCGAACAGGGCCGCGACGATCGACACCAGCATCATCGCGGCGAAGCGCCGGGTGAGCAGGAACGCGATGGCCCCGGGCGCAATCAGAAGCGCGATCGACAGGATGATGCCGACCGAGGAAAGCATGGCGACTATGGTAGCGGACAGGATCGCCAGAAGCCCATAGTGGAGCAGCTTGACCCGCAGCCCCACCATCAGCGCCTGGACCGGATCGAAGGCATGGGCGAGGAAGTCGCGCCACTTGAACGCGAGAAGCACCGCCACCGCCCCCGCGATGATGCCGGCCGTCCAGAGGTCCTCCGGCCCCACGCCGAGCATGTTGCCGAACAGGATATGGTCGAGGTGCAATTCCGTCTCGATCTGCGTGTAGATCAGGATGCCGAGCCCGAACATGCCCGAGAAAACCACCCCCATCGCCGTGTCCTGTTTCACCCGGGAGTGATCCTTGATGAACCCGGTCGCGATGGCGCAGACCAGCCCGGCCAGGAAAGCCCCGAGGATCAGGGGGGCGCCGACGATGTAGGCGAGCACGACGCCGGGCAGGACCGCGTGGCTTACCGCGTCGCCCATGAGCGACCAGCCCTTCAGCACGAGAAAGCAGGACAGCATCGCGGCGGCAGGCGCGATCATCATGGTGATCAGGAGCGCGTTCCGCATGAACGGGAATTGCAGCGGGAGGAGCAGCGCATCCATCAGGCAGGTCCTTTCACCGACGCACGCGCGCGGCGGCGGGCCGCGAGTGTCCCGTGGGTCGGCGCGAAGACGAAGGCCAGCAGGAACAGAAGGGTCTGCAGGCAGACGATCACCCCGCCGGTCGCCCCGTCGAGGAAATAGCTGAAATAGGCGCCGAGGGCGCTCGTCCCGGCGCCGATGGCGACCGAGAGGCCGATGACCCTCGGGAACCGGTCGGTGAGCAGATAGGCCGTCGCCCCCGGCGTCACCACGAGCGCGATGACCAGGAATGCGCCGACCGTCTGCATCGCCGCGACCGTGCAGGCCGACAAGAGGGTGAAGAAGACCACGCGCAGCGCGCCGGCGTTGAGCCCGATGCTGCGGGCATGGGCCTCGTCGAAGAACACCGCCAGAAGATCGCGCCACTTCGCCAGAAGCACGACCAGGGACACTCCGCCGATCAGCGCCAGTTGCAGCGTGTCCTCCGGAGTGATCGCCAGGATGTTGCCCATGATGATCGTCTGGATCGACACCGACATCGGGTCGAGCGAGATCATGAACAGACCGAGCCCGAAGAAGGAGGTGAAGATCAGCCCGATCACCGCGTCCTCCTTGAGGCCGGAGCGGCTTCGCAGGAAGAGCATGGCGAGCGCCGCGAGCCCGCCGGACAGGAAGGCACCGAAGGCGAAGGGCAGACCCAGCATGTAGGCCCCCGCGACGCCGGGCACGATCGAATGGCTCAGCGCGTCGCCGATAAGCGACCAGCCCTTGAGCATGAGATAGGCGGACAGGAACGCCGTGACGGAACCGACCAGCGCCGAAACCCAGATCGCGTTGGTCATGTAACCGTAGGCGAAGGGTTCCAGCAGCCAGCTCACTCTCGTTTCTCCGAGGGTTGCTGCTGTCCGTCGTAGAAGACGAGGGCGCGCTCGTCGTCGGTGAAGACATCGACGCGGCGAGTATCCTCGTCCTCGTGCAGACGTTCACCGGCCAGCATGAAGTGCCGAAGGACGCCGCCGAAGGTCACCCGCAGGTTCGCGGGCGTGAAGACCTCGGCCGTGGGGCCATGCGCCAGCACCGTTCCCTTCACCAGCACCACCCGGTCGCAGAACTCCGGGACGGAGCCCAGGTTGTGCGTGGCCACCAGCATCACCCGCCCCTCGGCACGCAGGTCGCGAAGGAGGGCGATAATCTGCTCTTCTGTCTTCACGTCGACGCCGGTGAAGGGTTCGTCCAGGAGGATGACGCGCGCGTCCTGCGCCAATGCGCGAGCGAGGAAGACGCGCTTCTTCTGTCCGCCGGACAGTTCTCCGATCTGGCGATGGCGGAACCCGGTCATGTTCACGCGCTCCAGCGCCTCGTCGACAGCGGCGCGATCCGACGCGCGGGGGCGGCGCAGGAAGCCCATGTGGCCGTAACGGCCCATCATGACGACGTCCTCGACGAGCACGGGAAAGGACCAGTCCACCTCTTCCGCCTGGGGCACATAGGCCACGTGTTGGGCCTTCAGCGCGTTCCTGACCGGCTGGCCGAGGATTTCGACACGGCCGGCCGCAAGCGGCACGAAGCCCATCAACGCCTTGAACAGGGTCGACTTGCCAGCGCCGTTGACGCCGACGAGCGCGGTGATCGTGGAGGTCGGAATGGTGAAGGACGTATCGCGAAGCGCCGTGTGACCGTTGCGGTATGTGACGGTGACGCCCTCGGCCTCGATGCCAACCGTCATTGCGACAACCCCGCGAGGATCGTTTCGCTCGTCACCCGGATCAGGTCCAGGTAGGTCGGCACCGGCCCGCCCTCTTCGCTCAGGCTGTCGACGTAGAGAACGCCGCCATAAGCCGCCCCGGTTTCCCGCGCGATCTGCTTCGCGGGACGGTCCGAGACCGTGGATTCCGAGAAGACCACCGGAATGCCGTGTTCGCGCACGGCGTCTATGACCGCGCGCACCTGCTGCGGCGTACCCTGTGCGTCGGCGTTGATCGGCCAGAGGTAAAGCTCGTTCAGCCCGAAATCGCGGGCAAGGTAGGAAAACGCGCCTTCCGAAGTCACAAGCCACCGGCGCTCTTCCGGCAGGGCTCGCAGGGCGTCGCGCAACGGGGCGATCACCTCGGCTATCTCCGCCTTGTAGGCCTCCGCGTTGGCCGCATAGACCGCCGCATTCTCCGGATCGACGCGGGACATCGCGTCGCGAATGTTGTCGACGTAGATCTCGGCCGACGAAAGCGCCATCCATGCGTGCGGGTTGGGCTTACCCTCGTAGGCGCCGCCGGAAATCGACATGGGCTCTATCCCGTCGGACACGATGGCTGCGGGAACATCGCTCAGGTTCCAGAAGAACTGCTCGAACCAGCGTTCGAGGTTGAGCCCGTTCCACAGGACAAGGTCGGCATCCTGCGCGGCGAGGAGGTCGCGCGGGGTGGGCTCATATCCGTGGATCTCGGCGCCCGGCTTGGTGATCGAAACGACCTCGGCCGCGTCGCCTGCAACGTTCTGCGCCATGTCCGCGATCACGGTGAAGGTCGTGACCACCTTCAGCCGTTCCTCGGATAGCGCGGGCAGGCCCACAAGGCCGAGCGCCGCGACAAGACCGAGGGTCGATCTTCTGGTCAACATCTGTGTTTCCTACTGGCCCGAGCAACCGCTTCTGCATTTCGGAATGGTTTGCATCTGCTAGCACAGCTGCAAATGGTTCGCAACAAGGGGTTGATGATCCGAACGCCCTCGGGCAAGTATCTCGCATGAACAAGACGCAGCAACGCACCGACCGGTTGACGCAGGCGCTCCGCGATGCGGGCGTCCGCATCACGCGCCAGCGTGCCGCGCTTCTGGGCGTGCTGGCCGAGGCCGACGACCATCCGGATGCCGTGGAACTGCATCGCCGGGTGGAGGCGGTTGTGCCCGGCATCTCGATTTCCACCGTCTACCGCACCCTGACCGCACTGGAAGGCCAAGGCGTCATCCTCCGCCACCAGTTCGAGGGCGCGCCCGCGCGGTTCGAACACGCGGAGGCGGCGCACCACGACCACATGATCGACGTGGACACCGGCGAGGTGGTCGAGTTCTGCTCCGACCGGATCGAGAAGCTGCAAGCCGAACTGGCCGCGGAACTCGGCTACGAGATCGTGCGCCACCGGATGGAGCTCTACGTCCGCAAGAAGCCGTGTGAGAACGGAACCGCCTGAGCGCGCTCCGGTGCGCGGCACCATGACGGGCTCCGCATCCACAATTGCCGTCAACGTTGCGTCCGCGCCATTCGTCGCTTTCAATGACTTTCCCCATATTCATTTCGACATTGGAGGCATGACACATGCTGCGCACATTGCGTTTGCTTGGTGTTCTGGCGGCGACGCCGGCGTTCGCCCAGGACGGCCCGTCCTTCGACTGCAGCAAGGCCGACAGTTCCGCCGAGGACCTGATCTGCGAGGATGCGGACCTCGCCCGCCTCGACAGGCGATTGGCCGAACGCTACGCGGCGGCGCTCGAGGCGGTCCGTGGGCTCGATGTGGCCGCAACCGAGGCCGAGACCGAACTTCGTGCCGGTCAGCGGGGATGGATCAAGGGTAGGAACGACTGCTGGAAGGCAGATGACCTTCGAGGCTGCGTCGAGCGGTCGTACCTTCGCCGCGAGGGAGAACTGGTCGCCCGATGGATCCTTGAGGAACCCACGGGGATCGCGTTCTGGGCCTGTGGCGGAAACCCGGCCAACGAGGTCGTAACCTTCTTCTTCGACACCGAACTGCCGAGCGTCCGGTTCGAGCGTGGAGACCAGATCGATACAGGATCTCTAGTGCCGGCCGCATCGGGGTCGAGCTACGAGGGCAACTTCGGCCGGTCCATCTGGATCAAGGGCGACGAGGCGACCTACCGCGAGCCTGATCCGGACGGCACCTCATATGCCTGCGTCCTCGCGCAGCAGCGATGAGGGCGCGGCGGAGATATCCGGCCAATGAAAAAACGCCCCGCGCGGTGACACGGGACGGTTCTCCGTTTTTTCACTGCCAAGCGGAAGGATCAGCCCTTCTTCAGGCAGCGGTTCCCAAGGACCTCGGCGATCTGCACGGCGTTGAGCGCCGCCCCCTTGCGGAGGTTGTCGGAAACGCACCACAGGCTCAGGCCGTTCTCGACGGTCGAGTCCTGGCGGATCCGGCTGATGAAGGTCGCGTAGTCGCCGACGCATTCGACAGGCGTGATGTAGCCGCCCGGCTCGCGCTTGTCGACGACCATGATGCCGGGTGCCTCGCGCAGGATGTCGCGGGCCTCGTCCTCGTCGAGGAAGTCCTCGAACTCGATGTTGATCGACTCGGAGTGGCCGACGAAGACCGGCACCCGCACGCAGGTCGCCGTGAGCTTGATCGACGGGTCGAGGATCTTCTTCGTCTCGGCGACCATCTTCCATTCTTCCTTGGTCGAGCCGTCTTCCATGAAGACGTCGATATGCGGAATCACGTTGAAGGCGATCTGCTTGGTGAATTTCTTGGGCTCGACTTCCTGGCCCGGAACGTAGACGCCCTTGGTCTGGTCCCAGAGCTCGTCGATGCCTTCCTTGCCCGCGCCGGAAACCGACTGGTAGGTCGACACGACGACGCGCTTGATCCGCGCGCGGTCGTGCAGAGGCTTCAGCGCGACGACCATCTGCGCGGTGGAGCAGTTGGGGTTGGCGATGATGTTCTTGTTCTTGTAGCCCTCGATCGCGTCCGCGTTCACTTCCGGAACGATCAGCGGGATCTGCGGGTCGTAGCGGTAGAGCGACGAGTTGTCGATCACGACGCAACCGGCGGCGGCGGCCTTCGGCGCGTAGGTCTTCGTGGCTTCCGAACCGACAGCGAAGAGTGCGATATCCCAGCCGGTGAAGTCGAAAGTGTCCAGGTCCTTGGTCTTGACGGTCTTGTCGCCGAACGAAACCTCGGTGCCGAGCGACCTGCGCGAGGCAAGCGCGGCGATCTCGTCGACGGGGAACTCCCGCTCGGCGAGGATGTTCAGCATTTCGCGGCCCACATTCCCCGTGGCGCCGGCGACAACGACCTTGTAGCCCATCTGGGGGTCTCCTCAAGTTAAGGACGAGGCCCCTTAGCCGATCGCGTCTCTCAGTTAAAGGCCCCGCCGCGCCGCAGCGTGGAAAAAAGGGCCGCGGGATCACAGCACCCGGGCGAGATCGGCGATCAGGTCCTCGGTATCCTCGAGCCCGACCGAAAGCCGGAACACCCCGTCGCCGGCGAAGGCGCGATAGCTCTCCCGCGCGGCGCCATCGAGCCGGAAGGAGCTTTCCATCAGGCTGTCGGTTTCCATCCAGAAGATGAGGCTGCGGTGATGGCCGAGCGAAACCGCGTAATGGATGATCTCCAGCCGGTCGATGAAGTCCTGCGCCAGCGCCCGGCCCCGTGCCGCATCGCCGACCTGGAACGAGATCATGCCCGACGTGTTGGTCATCTGCCGCCGCGCGAGCTCGGCCTGCGGATGCGAGTCGAGGCCGGGATGGATCACCCGCGTCACCGAGGGCCGGGTTTCGAGCCATTCCGCGATCCGGCGCGCGTTCCGCTCATGCGCCTGCATCCGCAAGGGCAGCGTCGCCATGCCCCGCGCGATCAGCCAGGCGTTGAAGGGCGAGAGGATCCCGCCATGATGGATCGCCGCCTCGGTCCTGAGCTTCGCGATGAGTTCGGCACTGCCCGCCACCGCGCCGCCGACCGCGTCGCCATGACCGCCGATATACTTCGTCACCGAATGCATGATCAGGTCGACGCCGAGCCCCCGGCAGTCCTGCCCGAGCGGCGAGGCGAAGGTCGCGTCGCAGGAGAGCAGCGCCCCCACCGCGTGGGCGAGCCGAGCCACCGCCGCGAGGTCTGTGAGCCGCCCGATCGGGTTCACCGGCGTTTCGGTGTGGACGAGCTTCGTCTCCGGCCGGATTGCCGCCGCCACGGCGGCGAGGTCCGACATGTCGACCAGCGTCACCGCGATCCCGAGCCGGGGCAGCGTGTCACGCACAAGCTCCGCGACGCCGGCATAGGAGACGTCCGAGACCACCGCGTGATCGCCAGCCGAAAGGAACGTCAGGAAGGTCGCCGTCGCCGCAGCCATGCCCGAGGCGAGGCAGAGGCAGTCCTCGGTGCCTTCGAGTGCCGCGATCTTGCGCTCCAGCATCGCGACGGTGGGATTGCCCCAGCGGGCATAGAGAAACCCGGCATTGTCGCGGAGGTCATGGGCAGAGAAGCCGGCCGCCTGGTCGGTGACGAAGGTCGAGGACATGTGCAGGGGCGGCGCCGAGGCGCCAGTCGCGGGGTCCGGCGCCTCGCCGGCATGGATGGCGGTGGTGTTCGGGCCGAGCGGCGTGTTGCGATTTTTCATGGCGATCCTCTCCGGTTTCCCCGAAGCCTCGCGGCGAATGCCGGCCCGCGCATCCCCGAATGCGACATGGTCGCGGCGCTTCCCGGTTCCGGGCGCTCACGCCCCGGCCTGAGTGACGCGGGAATCCTCGCTCATGAGCCGCTCGACGAACGCCTTCTCGGCGGCGAAATCATGCGGCACCTGATCGGCGCGGCGTGATCCGGTGAGCGAGAGCGAGGCAAAGAAGTCGAAGCCGTGCAGGCGCAACGCCGCGAGGTCGCTTCGCGCCAAAAGGTCGATCATCATCGCCCCCGTGGTCGGCGGCGCACCCATCCGGTCGCGCAATGCGGCAAACTCGGACAAGGGATGCAGGTAGAAACCGGGCGAGGTCGCCACGGACCAGCTCAGCCTCTTTCGCTTGTGCGACATCCAGAGAATGCGCGCAGGGTCGATGCGGCCAAGGTCGTCCTCCCCGATCGACGTCGCGAGCGCCAGCCAGTCTGTCCGCGTTCCATGCGAGGCGGCGCTTGGCATCGGCGCGCGGTTGATGCGGATCACGAGGTCGGCCGCGTCGATCTCCGCGCCCTCGGCGCGCTCGGCCAGCGACCGCGCATTGCCCACTAGAGCCACGCGCTTGCCGGAAAGCTCCGCCATCAGGTCGGCGGCGGGCACGGACAGTGTTTCAAGCGGCGCCTCCCGCCGGAGCGTCCGCGCCACGAGGAATCCGAGCCGGTTCAACTGCCGCCCCTCACCGGACGCCGCTTCGGGTCGAGCGCGCTCATGCAGAGATCGGGTGCCATGCTGTCTCCTTCGGCCCGATGGTTAGCCCAAGGGGCGGGACAAGGCTAGTGCGGCGCGTCCCGGCTGAAGAGGTAGAGCGCGAGCCCGAGGATCAGCGGCACGAGGAAGAAGAGGAACAGGAGCGCGAAGGGCGCCTCCGGCGTGGCCGCGCCGACAGCCGCCGCGTTGTAGACCCTGCCCGAGGCGAATTGCATGATCCCCGCCCCGCCGATCCCGAACATGTTCAGGAAGGTCACGCCGCGCCCGACCAGTTGCGCCGGGAAGAAACCGCGGGCATGCGCCATTATCATCGGGAAGGAAGACCCGAAGATCGCAACCCCTGCAAGCAGCGCCGTGGCCGTCCCGAGGCCGGAGGCGGGGAACAGCCAGAGGCCGGCCAGGCATGTCGCGGCGAGGGTGTTGCCCCAGAAGACGACCCACTTCCGCGTGCCGAAGACCCGGTCGAGGGGGCCGTAGGCGAAGTTCCCCGCGACCATGGCGAGGCCCATCGCCAGCGTCACCGTGCCGATGACCGTCACGTCCGCGCCGAAGACCCGCTCGGCATAGGGGCCGGACCAGAGGCCGCGAAGGGCGGCGGCAGGCGCGTAGCTGACGGCCATGAGCGGCAGGATCGCCCAGAGCCCCGGAACTTTCAGGAGGTCGAGAAGCGTGGCCTTGGTTTCCTCCCCGGTCAGGACGACGGGCGGCGGGTCCTGGACGAAGCGGTAAAGCGCGAGCGCGACGACGAGCGTCACGCCCGCCAAGCCGAACAGCGTCTCCCTCCAGCCCACGGCCTCGACCGTCCATGCCAGGGGTGCCGCGCCGAGGATGTTGCCGAGCGAGCCGGCCCCGATCATCGCTCCGGCGAGCGTGCCGAAGACCGCCGGGCGGAACATGCGCGCGAAGATGACGTAGGAGGCCATGAGGACCGGCGAACAGCCGATCCCGATCAGCACCATCGCCGCCTGCACGGCGAGCGGGCCCTCGGCCAGCGCGAAGATCGTGGCGCCGCCCGCGCCGCCGATCGCCAGCAGGACCGAAGCCGTCCGCCGCGGGCCGATGCGGTCGAGCGCGGCGCCGACCGGAATCTGCATCAGCGCGAAGGCGAGGAACCAGAGGCCCGAGGCACGGGCCAGGGCTTCGGGTCCGGCGCCTATCTCGGCGCCGAGAACGGGAGTCAGAACTGCGAGGAACGCCCGGTAGAACTGGCTGAGCACGTAGCCCGCCACGAGAAACGCTATCCCTGTCTTCATGTCCTGCCCTCTGCCCCGCGCAGCAAGGTGCACGGGTTGCGCGGGAGGCGCAAGCGGGGCTTCGAATGTTCCGTGGGGGGGAATTGGTCGGAGCGAGAGGATTCGAACCTCCGACCCCCTGCTCCCGAAGCAGGTGCGCTACCAGGCTGCGCTACGCTCCGACCGTGGGCCGGGGGTTACAGATTCGCGGGGGGATTGGCAAGAGGGACTTGCGCGGTCCGTCATCAACGTCCGGCGCCCGTTGCCTGGAACCGCAACCTTTCGAGAATCGAGGACCTTGGGGCGGTCCCCACCTCGCCGCGCCCCCTGGTTCTGAGCACGGGCCGGTATTCGGAAACCTTCACTCGGCCCTCGCGGACCACGATGTAGATGCCCGAGGCGATGATGACCGCCGCGCCGATGGCCGTGGCGCCATCGGGCTTCTCGTCGAAGAGGAAGTAGCCGTAGGCCGAGGCCCAGAGGATCTGGGAATACTGCATCGGGGCGACCACCACCGCCTCGCCCGTGCGGTAGGCGGCGATGATGAGCATCGATCCGATGAAGCCCAGCGCCGCGATCAGGGCGAAGCCCCCCAGGTGCAGGCCCGGCATCGGTTCGTAGTAGAATGGCAGCGCGGCTCCCATGACCACGAAGTTCGCCACCATCGGGTAGAGAAGGAGGACGGCGGAACGCTCGTTCTGGCCGATCTTGCGCACGATGACGGACGCCGTCGCGCCGCAGATGGCGGCGGCCACCGCCGCCAGATGGCCAAGCGAAAGCTCCGCCTGGCCGGGCCTGAGCACGATCAGGACCCCGATCAACCCGACGATCACCGCCGCCCAGCGCCGGAACCGCACCGTCTCTCCCAGGATCGGAATCGCGAGGATCGTGATGAGAAGGGGCGAGGCGAAGAGGATCGCGTAGGTCTGCGTCAGGGGCAGAACGGAAAAGGCGTAGAAGGCCGAAACGCCCGTCAGGGTAGTGCAGAGCGTGCGCAGCGCCGTCCACCAGGGGTGCCTCGGACGGAGGTTGTCCATCTCCCGGTCGGTCATGAGCATGACGGTGACGATCGGGAACCCCAGCGTGACGCTGAAAAACAGGACCTGGACCGGGGAATATGTCGCGCCCAGCCATTTCACGACGACGTCATGGGTCGCGTAGATGCCGAAGCAGACCAGCGCCAGCAGCGCGCCCTTGACGTTGGATCTGACGATTTCGGCCATGCCAGGAGCAACCCATGTGTCTGATGAGCGGGCCTTTCAGGCTCCCCCACCTATGCCTTTTTCGGCCCGCAAATGAAAGGCCGAAGCGGGCCGGCCGGGCCCCGTCTCCGACCTTCGCAGGTTTCGCGACCGGGGGCGCGCCCCGGTCGAAGTGTCAGAGACTCGCGTCCAGCGCCTTGACGATGAAGTCGCCCATCTCGCTGGTCGACACGGGCTTGCCGCCTTCGGGGCCCATGAGGTCGGCGGTGCGGACGCCATCGGCGAGCACCTTCTCGACCGCCTGCTCAAGCCGCGTGGCCTCGTCGCCCTGATCGAAGGAATAGCGCAGCGCCATCGCGAACGACAGGATGCAGGCGATCGGGTTTGCCTTGCCCTGCCCCGCGATGTCGGGGGCCGAACCGTGCACGGGCTCGTAGAGAGCCTTCGGCCGGCCATTCTCCATCGGCGCGCCGAGCGATGCCGAGGGCAGCATCCCGAGCGAGCCCGTCAGCATCGCCGCGAGGTCGGACAGGAGGTCGCCGAAGAGGTTGTCGGTGACGATCACGTCGAACTGCTTGGGCCAGCGCGTCAGCTGCATCGCGCCCGCGTCGGCATACATGTGCGACAGCTCGACATCCGGATACTCGTTGTCGTGCACCCACTGCACTTCCTCGCGCCAGAGGATGCCCGATTCCATCACGTTGGCCTTCTCCATCGAGCAGACCTTGTTGTTCCGGCGGCGGGCGAGCTCGAAGGCCGACCGCGCGACGCGGCGGATCTCTTCAGTCGTGTAGCGTTGGGTGTTGATGCCGATGCGGCCGCCCTCGTTGTCGGGGAAGATGCCGCGCGGTTCGCCGAAATAGACGCCCGAGGTCAGTTCGCGGACGATCATGATGTCGAGGCCCGCAACGACCTCCTTCTTCAGCGAGGAGAAGTCCGCGAGCGCGTCGAAGCACTGCGCCGGGCGGAGGTTCGCGTAGAGGTCCATCTCCTTGCGGAGCCGCAGGAGGCCGCGTTCCGGCTTCACCGAGAAGTCGAGGTTGTCGTATTTCGGGCCGCCCACGGCGCCGAGCAGCACGGCGTCGACCGACTGGGCCTTCGCCATCGTCTCGTCGGTCAGCGGCGTGCCGTGCGCGTCATAGGCCGCGCCGCCCACGAGGTCCTCGGAGACGTTGAACCTCAGCCCGCGCTTCGCGCCGAACCAGTCGATGACCTTGCGCACCTCGGCCATGACTTCGGGGCCGATGCCGTCGCCGGGAAGGATGAGAAGAGAGGGGATAGCCAAGGGAAATCTCCTTCGGAATGGGTTCCAGCCCGCCTAGCCGAGGCCCCGCGCGGGGTCAAGGCGCGGGCAGGGATTTGAAGGCCTGGGACAGGAAATCGAAGACCCGGCGGATTCGCGGCGTCCGCCTGAGTGCCTCCGGGGCCGTAAGCCAGACCGGCAGCGGCGGAAGGTCGATCAGCGGCAGACGCTCAAGCTTGGGGTCCGGGTCCGCGATCAGGCGCTGCATTCCCCCGACCCCGCACCCCGCGCGCACGAGGTTCCAGTAGACGATCTGGTCGTCGCAACGGACGCCGAAGTCCTCGCGCCGCCGCTCGACCCCGAGGCTCCGCATCGTGCGCAGGATCAGGTCCGAGGTCAGGAAGCCCACGAAATCGAGCGCGAGGAGGTCTTCGACCGTCGCGGGCCTGCCCTTCCGGTCGAGGTAACGCTTCGCGGCGTAGAGGCCCACCGGAAGGTCCGCCACGTGGGCGGCGATCAGATCCTCCTGCGTCGGCCGGTACATGCGCAGCGCGATGTCCGCTTCCCGGAAAAGGAGGTTCTCGGTGGCGTCGGAAGGAACCAGTTCGATTTCGATCTCGGGCTCCTCGGCACGCAATGCCGCGATCATGTCGGGGAGGACGTAGTGCGCGACTATGCGGCTCGCGGTGATACGGACGGTGCCTGACAGCGTTTCCGATCGTCCGGCGGCGGCGAGCGCGGCGCGCGCCGCCGCCTCGCGCATCTCTCGCGCGGCGGGAAGAAGCTCGGCCCCCGCCTCCGTCAGCTCGACGCCCCTGGCCGCACGGGTAACGAGCGGCACGCCAAACTGCGCCTCAAGCTCGCGGATATGGCGGCCGAGGCTTGGCTGGCTGATGCCGGTGGCGCGCGCGGCGGCGGAAAGCGACCCGGCCTCGGCCACGGCAAGGAAGGAACGGAGAAGGGACCAGTCGGGATCTGCGCTCATTCATTTTTGAATACCATATCGTTGGATTTTCGCAATTCTCCAGTCACCTGCGAATGGATATCTTTCTCGCACAGACCTTGATGGAGGCATGAATGACGGGAACGGTTCTGGTCCTGGGCGCCTCGGGACATTTCGGAAGCAATGCGGCGCAGGAATTCGCGACGGCTGGCTGGCAGGTTCGGCGCTGGCGGCGCGGAACCGACATGGCGGCTGCGGCGAAGGGAGCGGATCTGATCGTGAACGCGCTCAATCCGCCGAACTACCACGACTGGGCGCGGCTGATCCCCGCCATCACTGCCGATGTGATCGCTGCGGCCAAAGCCTCCGGCGCCACGGTCCTGGTTCCCGGCAACGTCTATGTATACGGTCGGGAACCCGGCCCCTGGGGGCCCGAGACGCCGCAGCGCCCCGTGGCGCGGAAGGGCAGGATCCGGTCGGAGATGGAAGCGGCCTATCGCGCGGCGACCGGGGAAGGTGTGCGGGTGATCCTTCTGCGCGGCGGCGATTTCATTGACCCGGCCTCGGAGAAGTCCTTCCTCAACATGCTCGTCCTGAAGGGCGTTCCGAAAGGCAAGATCACCGCCTTCGGGCCGCCCGACGTGGGTCGTGCCTACGCCTATCTCCCGGACATGACGCGGGCGGCGGTCGCACTTGCGGAGAGGAGGGCGGACCTGCCCGCTTTCGCCGACATCCCCTTTCCCGGCTTCGCCTTCAGCACGCTCGACCTGAAACGGCTGGTGGAGGCCGAGACAGGGCGGTCGATGCGCCTGTCGCGGTTTCCGTGGTGGCTCATGCGGCTCGCATCGCCATTCTGGGAACTGGCGCGGGAACTGATGGAAATGCGCTACCTCTACGAGACGCCCCACGAGCTTTCGGGAGAAACGTTCGCACGGCTGCTGCCGGACTTCCGGCACACCCCGCTTGAAGAGGTTATCGCCGCGCATCCGCCTGTTCAGGCGGCCAAGCGCGGCTAGGGAAGCTCCACGTCTACCCAGACAAGGCGGTGGCGCGAGGCCGCTTCGGCGGCCTCGGCGCCGTCCTCGCCCGGAGCTGGCCACCAGACGCCGGAACCCGTTATGTCGAGGTCAGCCGACGGGAGAACGTAGTCCACACGCATGTTGCCGATGCCACGCGTCTCGTCCCAGTCCGCGGTGTCGAGGGCGGGATCCCCCTTCTGTCGGGCATTCGGGCCGCCCTGAAGCGCCGCCGCCGCCCCGCCCCGGCTGAGGGGCGCAGGGTGCCGGAGGCGGGGGTCCGAAAGAAGCGCCGCGATTGCCTCTGGCCTCCCCTCGCCATCCATTGGGTCCAGATTCGCGTCTCCGAGGATGACGAAGACCCCCGAAGTTGGCGCGAATGGCAGATCGCCATCGAGGAAACGCGACCAGAAGGCCGTTTCATCGTGGTTCCGCCGGCCGTTCCGGTCTTCCGGTCCGTCGAAGACCGGGGGCGTGGCGTAATAGGCAAGAAGCGACAGCCGATCGCCCGTGGGCAGGATCACGGGGATATCCCAATGGCCGGTGGTGGACAGGCGCTGGATCGCCTCGGCCTCGGGCGAAAGCCCTGCGCCGTCGATGAGCGCCCCCGGAAGATCGCGCCAGAGAAAGTCCGAAAAGTCCCGTGCCGCTGCCGCGTCGATGGGCAGGCGGGATAGAACGGCCATGCCGCCCTCGCCCGCGAACGCGCCGAAACCCTGCGAGTCGCCCGGGCCTCGCAGACGCCCGTCCCCGTCAAGATCAAGGTCGGTCGTCATCCCGGTGTTCGGGCGGAACGCGAAACGATGTGGGTAGTCGCCCCCGTTCGCGGCGACGCGGTCAGCAAGCGCGGAAAGCGCCGCTAGGCCGAGATCGTAGTCGATGCCGGTAAGCAGGAGGACGTCCGGGTGCGCGGCGGCGATGACCTCGGCAACGGCCTCGGCCTGGGCGTCGCGCCCTTCAAGGATGTCGCGCAGAAGCAGGCCGGGGCCGCGGCGGGACAGGCCAGTGTTGTATGTGGCGATTCGCAGCGTCTCGGCGGCGGCCGGCGCGGCGAGTATGACGGCCAGGCTCAGGCCGGCTGCAAACCGGCCTCGTCGCGGGCGTTGCTCATCCGGCGGCGCGCCGCGATCATGCCGGCGACCCGGCCCATCGCGATGCCGCGCATGAAAAGGCTGGCCGGAAGGAATGCCCATGCCGTCATTGTCCAGATCAGGGTCTGGTCATCCTCCAGCGTCACCGGCGAAAGCGACAGCGACGCGGTCATCACGACCAGCGGAATGAGGAAGGGCAGCAGGAAGCCCATCACGATGTTGAAGACCGCGTCGCGGTTCAGCCGGCGCACGACGTCGCCGCCCGTGGTCGGGTCAAAGGTCGGGAGGTTCACCCAGACGTTGAACATGCCTTCGCGCGAGGGCCAGCCAAGCGTCCGCATCAGGATCACGAAGATCGCGAGCGTCAGGAGCGAAACGAGGTAGGCCACGCCGCCGGCCATCTGGACGAACGCAAGACGCGCCGGGTCGACACCTTCGGGCAGCATCTTCGTCATTATCTGGACGGGGCTGAACGGGAAGTCGAAGGCAGCGCCCACCTTCTGCCCGAGGATCTCGACGAAATAGGTGAGCGTCGTAGGCTCGGTCCGGCCCTTGCAGACCAGGGACAGCAGAACGACCGTCAGGAAAAGCGACATGAAGCGCACCCGGTTGAAGGGCGGCGCATCGCGGAATTCCACGAGACAGGGATAGGGTGAAGCGTATTCGAAGTAGGTGAGCGCCGCGGCGAAAAGCGCGACCAGGGCGACGACCTGCGTCGTGTCCGACGGAACCCCCGGAACGATCAACGAGGGCGTCGCAATCAGAACTAGGACCAGAACGGCACGACCCAGCGCGCCACTTATCCGGGCAAACACATCCCCATCCCTTCAAACTGGCCGGAGCCGGTCATCGCCGGGCACTTCTTCCAGCTCGTTTCCCCGCCCTTCGAGACGGGCTGCCTCATACCGCGCAATCCTTACGTGCATTCAGAGGCGGTTCAATCGGCCCTAGGAGAAAAGCAAGGATTTCCGGCATTTTGACGGCAGAACTGGTGCATCCGGGCCTCAGTTTGCGGCAAAAAAAAGGCCGCCCCGAAAGGCGGCCCAATATCTTGTAGCGCAAGCGTTCTCAGGCCCAAGGGCGCTCCTGCTGCGCCTTCGATTCGAAAGCGTCGATAGCTGCGGATTTCTCCATCGTGAGACCGATATCGTCGAGTCCGTTCAGCAGGCAGTGCTTCTTGAACGGGTCGACGTCGAAGGAGAAGCTCTGGCCGTCGGACGATGTGACGGTCTGCGCCTCGAGGTCGACGGTCATCCGGGCATTCGAGCCCTTCCGCGCATCCTCCATCAGGACCGCCACGGCCTCCTCGGGCAGGACGATCGGCAGGATGCCGTTCTTGAAGCAGTTGTTGAAGAAGATGTCGGCGAAGCTCGTGGAGATCACGCAGCGGATGCCGAAGTCGAGAAGCGCCCAGGGAGCGTGCTCGCGCGACGAACCGCAGCCGAAGTTGTCGCCGGCGACGAGGATCTCGGCGTCGCGGTAGGCGGGCTGGTTCAGCACGAAATCGGGGAGTTCGTTGCCGTCCCGGTCATAGCGCATCTCGTCGAACAGGTTCTTGCCCAGCCCCGAACGCTTGATCGTCTTAAGGAACTGTTTCGGGATGATCATGTCCGTGTCGATGTTGACGAGCGGCATGGGCGCGGCGATGCCGGTGAGCTTGGTGAACTTTTCCATCGTTCTTGTCCTTTATCTGGTCGCCGTCACATCATCTCGCGCACGTCGGTCAGGTGGCCCGCCACCCCCGCCGCCGCGGCCATCGCCGGGCTCATCAGATGCGTGCGGCCCTTGAAGCCCTGCCGCCCCTCGAAGTTCCGGTTCGAGGTCGAGGCACAGCGCTCGCCCGGGGCGAGCTGGTCGGGGTTCATCGCCAGGCACATCGAGCAGCCGGCGAGCCGCCATTCGAAACCCGCCGCCTTGAAGATGTCGGCGAGACCCTCTTCCTCGGCCTGGAGCCGCACGAGACCCGAACCGGGCACCACCATGCCGCGCACGCCCGGCGCGAGGTGCTTGCCCTTCAGGATCTCGGCCGCGGCGCGCAGGTCCTCGATCCGGCCGTTGGTGCAGGAGCCGATGAAGACCGCGTCGATCTTGACCTCGTTGAGCGGCGTGCCGGGCTTCAGGCCCATGTAGTCGAGCGACCGCTTCGCGGCGTCGACCTTGCCGCCGGCGAAGTCCTCGGGCGCGGGCACGGCGCCGGTGATCGGCAGAACGTCCTCGGGCGAGGTGCCCCAGGTGACGACCGGGGCGATGTCCTCGCCGCGGATGGTCACGATCTTGTCCCAGTGCGCGCCATCGTCCGAGTAGAGCGTCTTCCACCAGTTGAGCGCGGCTTCCCACTGCGCGCCCTTCGGCGCGTGGGCGCGGCCCTTGACGTATTCGAAGGTCTTTTCGTCCGGCGCGATCAGGCCCGCGCGCGCGCCGCCCTCGATCGCCATGTTGCAGACCGTCATGCGGCCTTCCATCGACAGGTCGCGGATTGCCTCGCCGCAGTATTCGATGACGTAGCCGGTGCCGCCCGCGGTGCCGGTGGCGCCGATGACCGACAGCGTGATGTCCTTGGCCGTGACGCCGGGGCGGAGCTTGCCGGTGATCTCGACCTTCATGTTCTTCGACTTCTTCTGGATCAGCGTCTGGGTGGCGAGCACATGCTCGACCTCGGACGTCCCGATCCCGTGCGCAAGCGCGCCGAAGGCGCCGTGCGTCGCGGTGTGGCTGTCACCGCAGACGATCGTCATGCCCGGCAGCGTCCAGCCCTGCTCGGGGCCGATGATGTGCACGATGCCCTGGCGGATGTCGGAGACGGGGTAGTAGTTGATACCGAAGTCCTTGGCGTTATTGTCGAGCGCCTCGACCTGGATGCGGCTCTCCTCGTTCTCGATGCCCTTCTCGCGGTCCCAGGTGGTGGGAACGTTGTGGTCGGGCACGGCGATGGTCTTTTCCGGGCAGCGCACCTTGCGGCCCGCCATGCGCAGGCCCTCAAAGGCCTGGGGCGAGGTCACCTCGTGGACGAGGTGGCGGTCGATGTAGAGCAGGCAGGTGCCGTCTTCGGCCTCGTGGGCGACGTGGGCATCCCAGATCTTGTCATAGAGTGTCTTGCCAGCCATGGCTTTGATCTTTCGAATAGCGATAGGATAGGGGTGACAGGCGGCCGCGCGCGTGCGACGGCTGCGTCAAAGTCGCGCGAGAACGGAGCGGCTTTCGCCGTGAAAGCGCCACGGAAGGCGGGCGCGGTCTCCGATGTCGAAAAAGCGTGTCATGGCGCGCTATCTAAGCGCTTTCGCGCCTCTAGGCAATGGCTCGCATCCGGCCAGAGCGGGCTTGCGCCGCGTGGCCAAGCTGCCAAAGTGGCACCAGAGGAAAGGGAGGGCATGCGCAGTCGATGGATCCGACACTGGTCGATTCCGCACAGGGCATCTGGGGGCAGATCGAGAGCTTCCTCAAATCTCTCGTCCTGCCGCCCAGACGGGAGCAGATCGCGATCATCGTCGCCATCGCCATCGTCGCGCACGGCGTGCGATTCCTTTTCGCCCAAAGGATCTACGACTGGCTGAAGGCGCGTGAAGGCTGGGCCAAATGGCGCCTTCGACTGACCCTCACGTTCCAGCAGCGGACGAGAGGCATCGTGTTCGTCACCCTGGCGTGGGTCGCGGTCGGCGTACTCCGGCAGATGTCGCCCTTTCCCTCGCGCTGGCTCCTGGTGGAGGGCGTGGCGACGCTTGCGACCGCCTGGCTCGTCGTCAGCCTGGCCGCACGGATTGTCCGCAACACGACGCTCAGGCGAATCGTGCGCTGGGGCGCCCTGACCTACGTGACGCTCCACTTCCTCGGTCTCGCCGATGACATCGCCGTGTTCCTCGAAAACCTCGCCATCGAGTTCGGGGACTTCCGGCTTTCGGTGCTGGCGATCCTGAAGGCGCTCGTCGTCACCGCCCTCCTGTTCATGGCCGCGCGGTTCCTGTCCCAAAACGCCGCACGGAGGATTCGCGAAAACGAGGACATGTCGCCCTCGATGCGGGTCCTCACGGTCAAGTTCCTGCAGATCCTGCTCTATGGTTCGGCCTTCTTCATCGGCCTGAAGGCGGTGGGCTTCGATCTCACCGGCCTTGCGGTCCTGTCGGGCGCGATCGGCGTCGGCCTCGGCTTCGGCCTGCAGAAGGTCGTGTCGAACCTCGTTTCGGGCATGATCATCCTTCTCGACAAGTCGGTGAAGCCCGGGGACGTGATCTCGCTCGGCGACACCTTCGGCTGGATCAACTCGCTCGGCGCGCGCTACGTCTCGGTCGTCACGCGGGACGGCAAGGAATACCTGATCCCGAACGAGGACCTGATCACCGGGCAGGTGGTGAACTGGTCCCATTCCAACGACTTCGTCCGTCTCGACCTGTTCTTCGGCACGTCCTACGACAATGACCCCCACAAGGTCCGCAAGATCGCCGTCGAAGCCGCGATGTCGGTGCCTCGGGTCCTCGGCAACAAGCCCGCGGTCTGCCATGTCGTCGGCTTCGGCGACAGTTCGGTGGACTACATCCTGCGCTTCTGGATCCGCGATCCCGTGGAGGGTCTGACGAACATCCGCGGCAACGTCTACCTGGCGCTCTGGGATGCGTTCAAGGAACACGACATCTCTATCCCCTTCCCTCAGCGCGAGATTCGTGTTCTCGAGGGCAGCCGGATCGAGACAAGATCCGCCGAATAAGCCCTCCATCCATTGAGATTTCACTATCGCGATGCTATTTTTTGACTGTGCCTCGCGCCGGGGCAGTTACGGCGCGCAACCAAGGAGGACAATGTCCTGTCTATCAACGCAACGGCGGTTGGCGTTCAGACCGCATCGGCGGCGCCCATGACGGCGGCGCTGAAGGAAGTTTCCAGTGACGAGCTCCTGGAACGCATCCTTTCCTCACTCGATGACGACAAGGCGGAAGAGGTGGTGACGATCGACCTGCGCGGCCGGTCCGCCATGGCCGATCACATGGTGATCTGCTCCGGCCGCTCGTCGCGCCAGGTCGCGGCCATCGCGGAAAAGCTGATGGAGCGGCTCAAGCACGAGTATGGCATCATCTGCAAGACCGAGGGCAAGGACGCGGGCGACTGGGTGCTGATCGACGCGGGCGATGTCATCGTCCACGTGTTCCGCCCGGAAGTGCGCGAGTTCTACCAGCTCGAGAAGATGTGGCACCCGTCGGGCTCCGCGGCGGGCACGGGGGCGCAGCCGGTCAAGGCCTGATGCGCCTGCATATCTGCGCCGTGGGCCGCCTGAGGGCGGGGCCGGAACGTGCGCTGGTCGACGACTACCTGACACGGTTTGACCGAACCGGGCGGGCCTTGGGGCTCGGCCCGGCGGTCGTGCATGAGGTCGAGGACAAGAAGGGCGGTGGCATGGCTGCCGAGGCCGAGCTTCTGTCCCGCGCGGTGCCGGACGGCGCGGTTCTCGCCGTTCTCGACGAACGGGGAAAGACGCTGTCCTCGCCGGATTTCGCCGCGGAACTCGCGCGCTGGCGGGACGCCGGGCGCGGCGACGCGGCCTTTGTCATCGGCGGCGCCGACGGGATCCATCCCTCGCTGCGCGACCGCGCGGATTTCTCGCTCTCCTTCGGCAAGATGGTCTGGCCGCACATGCTTGTGCGGGTGATGCTGGCCGAACAACTCTACCGCGCCGCCTCGATCCTCGCCGGCACGCCGTATCACCGGGTCTGACGGCCCGGGCAGGCGGTTGCTACCCGTCACGGGCAGGCGTAGAAGAGGCGCGCATTCGTGAAGGGATCCCGCCATGGCCGTGCCGAAACCCGTCATTCTCTGCATCCTGGACGGCTGGGGGCTCCGCGAGGAGCGTAAAGCCAACGCCGTGGCGCTTTCCAAGACACCGAACTACGACCGGGTCATGGCGACGTGCCCGCATTCGCGGCTGATCACGCATGGCCATGACGTGGGGCTGCCGGCGGGCCAGATGGGCAACTCCGAAGTCGGCCACACGAATATCGGCGCCGGGCGGGTCGTGGCGATGGACCTCGGCCAGATCGACCTCGCGATCGAGGACGGGTCCTTCTTCCGGAACAAGGCCCTTCTCGCCTTCATCGACAAGCTGAAAGCCTCGGGCGGGACGGCGCACCTGATGGGGGTCGTGTCCGACGGAGGCGTCCACGGGCATATCCTGCACATCCTCGCCGCAGCGAAAGCGATCGCCGGCGCGGGCGTCCCGGTCGTGATCCACGCGATCACCGACGGGCGCGACGTGCCGCCGAAGTCGGCCGACGCCTTCGTGCCGCAGCTGGCCGCGGGGCTGCCCGAGGGCGCGAAGATCGGGACCGTCATCGGCCGCTACTGGGCGATGGACCGCGACAACCGCTGGGAGCGCGTCGAGCGCGCCTTCCGCGCGATGGTGTCGGGCGAGGGCGAGACCGCCGCCGACGGCGCGACGGCCGTGGCCGCAGCCTACGGGCGCGGCGAGACGGACGAGTTCATCGCCCCGACCGTGATCGCGGGCTATGAAGGCGCGAAGGACGGCGACGGGTTCTTCTGCCTCAACTTCCGCGCCGACCGCGCGCGGGAAATCCTCGCGGCCCTCGGCGCAGCGGGCTTCGACGGCTTCGACGCCTCGGCCCGGCCGGAATGGGCGGCGCTTCTCGGGATGGTCGAGTATTCGGACGCCCACAACGCCTACATGACCACGGTCTTCCCGAAGCGCGAGATCAGGAACACGCTCGGCGAATGGGTGGCGAAGCACGGATTGCGGCAGTTCCGCCTGGCCGAGACAGAGAAATACCCACACGTCACCTTCTTCCTGAACGGCGGCAAGGAAGACCCCGAGAAGGGCGAGGACCGCTACATGCCGAAGTCCCCGAAGGTCGCCACATACGACCTTCAGCCCGAGATGTCGGCGCCGGAGGTGACGGACAAGCTCGTCGAGGCGATCGGCAGTGGATATGACCTGATCGTGGTGAACTACGCCAACCCCGACATGGTTGGACACACGGGCATCCTTTCCGCGGCGATCGCGGCCTGCGAGGCGGTGGACCGGGGGCTCGGCCGCGTGCTCGAGGCGCTCGAAAAGGCCGGGGGCGCGATGATCCTGACGGCCGACCATGGCAACTGCGAGACGATGGTGGACCCTGTCACGGGCGGGCCGCATACCGCGCACACGACGAACCCGGTGCCGGTCGCGCTGATCGGAGGCCCGAAGGGTGTCAGCCTGCGCGAGGGGCGGCTTTCCGACCTCGCGCCGACGGTCCTCGACCTCATGGGGCTCGAGGTGCCGCCGGAGATGACCGGAAAAACGCTGATCGTGCGGTGACGAGGCTGTGAGGCAGGCGCGCGCGATACTGCTCGCCCTGGCGCTCTTCGCGCCGGGCGCAAGGGCCGAAGAGGGGCTCGCAGCCTCTGCCATGGCCGCTTCCGAAAGCTTGCGCGCCGCGACGGACCGGCTCGACGCAGCCCAGGGCGCATCGGACCGCGTGGCCGCGCTGACGGCAACGATCCGCGCCTACGAAGACGGCCTGGCCGCGCTGCGCGGCGCGCTCCGCCGAACGGCCCTGCGGGAGGAAGAGATCCGCGCCGAGTTCGAAGCCGAGCGGGTCAGGCTTGGCCGGCTTCTGGGCGCGATGACCGCGATCGCGAACGAGGCGCCGGGGCCGCTGCTGACGTTGCATCCGGAGGGCCCCGAAGGAACGGTGCGCGCCGGGATGATCCTGTCCGACGTGACGCCCGCGCTGCAGGCCGAAGCAGAGGCGCTTCGTGCCGATCTCGAGGAGATCGCCATGTTGCGCGATCTTCAGGAGAATGCCGCCGCCACGGTTTTGGCCGGCCTCGCGAGCGCGCAGGCTGCGCGCACCGCGCTGAGCCAGGCGATGCAGGACCGCACCGACCTGCCCCGCCGCTACCTCGAGGACCCCGAAGAGATTCGGAAACTCGTCGAAAGCGCGGACACGCTGGAAGGCTTCGCCGTCGGGCTCGCCACGATGGAAACCGACATCGGCGCGCCGATGGACGATTTCGAAGGCGCCAGGGGCAGCCTCCCGATGCCGGTGCACGGCACGATCCTGCGCCGAGCGGGCGAAGCGGATGCCGCGGGCATCACCCGGCCCGGAATCGTGATCACCACGCTGCCGCAGGCGCTCGTCACTGCGCCCTGGCCCGCGACGATCCGTTACCGGGGCCCGCTCCTCGACTACGAAAACGTGATGATCGTTGAGCCCGCGGAAGGTTATCTCCTGGTGCTCGCCGGTCTCGGAACCGTTTATGGTGAAACCGGAGACGTGGTGGCTGCGGGAACGCCTCTCGGCCTCATGGGCGGGGCGGACGCCGCGGCCGCGGAATTCGCGGCGGAGTTTCTTGCCGGCACGAAAGAAGGCGGTGGTAACGCGGGGGCGGAAACGCTCTATATAGAGTTGAGAGAGGGCAAGGAGCCTGTGGACCCCCTGGAATGGTTCGCGCCTCCGGGCTCCGAATAGGGAAAAGCTGACGATGCGGAAATACATGATGGCCCTCCTGGGCGGCACCCTGGCCGGGACGTTGGTGACGACCCAGTTCGCCGGGCCACTGATCGCGCAGGAGGCTGCGAAGACCACTTCGGTCTACGAACAGCTCGACCTCTTCGGTGACATCTTCGAGCGCATCCGCGCGCAATATGTCGAGGAGGTGGACGAGAAGGCGCTGATCGAGGCGGCGATCAACGGAATGCTGACCTCGCTCGACCCGCATTCGAGCTACCTGCCGCCCGACGCCTTCGACGACATGCGCGTTCAGACGCGCGGCGAATTCGGCGGTCTCGGGATCGAGGTCACGCAGGAAGAGGGCTTCGTGAAGGTCGTCTCTCCGATCGACGGCACGCCCGCGGCCGAGGCCGGGATGCAGGCGGGCGACTTCATCACCCACGTGGATGGCGAAAGCGTCCTTGGCCTGACGCTCGACCAGGCGGTCGAGATGATGCGCGGGCCGGTGGGCTCGGAGATCATCATCACCGTGGTCCGCGAGGGCATCGATGAACCATTCGACGTCTCGATCATCCGCGACACGATCAAGCTGACCGCCGTGCGCACGCGTCTGGAGGGCAACACGGTCGTCCTGCGTGTGACTACCTTCAACGACCAGACCTACCCGAACCTCGTGGAAGGGCTGAAGAAGGTGGTCGAGGAAGCCGGCGGCATGGACAAGGTCAATGGCTTCGTCCTCGACCTTCGCAACAACCCGGGCGGCCTCCTGACCCAGGCCATCGCGGTGTCGGACGCCTTCCTCGACAAGGGCGAGATCGTCTCCACCCGCGGCCGCAACCCGGGCGACAGCGAACGCTTCAACGCCGAACCGGGCGACCTCGCCGAGGGCAAGCCGATCGTCGTGCTGATCAACGGCGGCTCTGCCTCGGCTTCGGAAATCGTCACCGGCGCGCTGCAAGACCACCGTCGCGCGATCGTCGTGGGCACGAAGAGCTTTGGCAAGGGCTCGGTCCAGACCGTGATGCCGCTGAAGGGCGAAGGCGCCATGCGCCTGACCACGGCGCGCTACTACACGCCGTCCGGCCGCTCGATCCAGGCGCTCGGCATCGCGCCCGACATCGTCGTGCAGCAACCCACGGTGCGCCCGGCGGACGAGACCGACGAGTCCGAGGAAAGCGCCGCGACGCGGTCGCGGTCGGAAGCCGACCTGCGTGGCTCGCTGACGAACGACTCCATGACCGAGGACGAGAAGCGTCAGGCCGAAGAGGAACAGGCCCGCGCCGAGGAAGCCGCGAAGCTGCGCGAGGAGGATTACCAGCTCGCCTACGCGATCGACATCCTGAAGGGCCTGTCGGCGATCCAGCCGGCCGAGTGACCCCGCGAGGGAGCCGGTCCGCCGGCTCCCGTTCACCCCGCCGCGAGACCGTCCATGACCCCGGAAGAGATTTCCCGCCTTCCCTATCGCCCCTGCGTCGGCGTCGTTCTGATGAACGGCGAGGGCCGGATCTTCGCCGGCCAGCGCAAGGACACCGAGCAGCCCGCATGGCAGATGCCGCAGGGCGGGATCGACAAGGACGAAAAGCCCCGCGCCGCGGCGCTCCGCGAGCTTTGGGAAGAGACCGGCGTGACGTCCGACCTCGTCGAATTCGTCGCGAAGTCGCCGGACTGGGTCACCTACGACCTGCCAGACGATCTCGTCGGCAAGGTCTGGGGCGGCAGGTTCCGCGGTCAGAAGCAGCGCTGGTTCCTGTTCCGCTTCAAGGGCACCGACGACCAGATCGACATCGAGACTGAACACCCCGAGTTCTCGACCTGGCGCTGGGTCACGGCCGACGAGATGCTCGCCGCCATCGTCCCCTTCAAGCGCAAGGTCTATGGCGAGGTGGTCGACGCCTTCCGCGACCACCTGGCCTGAGCCGCCCCGGCCCCGTGCGCGCAGCCAGAAAAGCGTCACGCAGAGGACTCGAAAATAGAACAAAACGTGAATATTATCGCGCCATGTTCGCTGAACTCTCCGCCACCTCGAACTTCACCTTCCTCACCGGGGCCTCGCACCCCGAAGAGTTGATGGCCCGCGCCGCCGAGCTTGGCCTCCCGGCGCTCGCCATCGCCGACGAGAATTCCGTCGCGGGCATCGTCCGCGCCCATGTCGCGGGGCGCGAGATCGCCCGGAACGGGGATACCCCGCCGCGTCTTCTTCCCGCGGCACTCATCCGGCTCCGCGACGGCTTCACCCTCACGGCGCTTCCTCGCGACCGGGCGGCCTGGGGACGGCTCTGCCGGCTTCTCTCGCTCGGCCGGCTCCGGGCCGAGAAGGGGGAATGCGACCTCGGACCCGACGACCTCCTCGCCTGGGCGGAGGGGATACGCCTCCTCCTGCATCCGCCGACAGGGGCGCTGGCGGTGACGGGCGGCGCGGGCGCGTGGCTGCCGCTGGCGCAAAGGCTCGCGCGCCGCCTCGGCCCCGGTTCCGCTGCGCTCCTGATGGCGCCGCGCTACGACGGGCAGGACGGCACCCGCTTCGCCCGGCTCGCCGCGCTTGCGGAACGGCTGGGCTTGCCCACCGTCGCCTCCGCCCGGCCGCTGATGCACCACGCCTCCCGCCGCCGTCTCGCCGACGTCCTGACCGCGATCCGCGAAGGCGTGCGGGTGGACGATCTCGGCCGCGCCGCGCTCGCCAATGCCGAGGAGCGGCTGCGTTCCGAATCCGAGATGCTGCGCCTCTTCCAGGGACACGAGGATGCCGTGCACCGGGCTGGAGAGATCGCCGAAAGCCTCTCCTTCTCGCTCGACGAACTCTCTTACGAATACCCCTCCGAGATCGCCGATGGCGAAACCCCCGCCCGCCGCCTCGAACGCCTCGCCCGTGCGGGCCTGCGCTGGCGCTACCCTTCCGGCGCGCCGGAGCGGGTGCGGGCGATGCTCGACCACGAACTCGCGCTCATCTCGAAGCTCAGGTACGAGCCCTACTTCCTCACCGTCCACGACATCGTCGCCTTCGCCCGCTCGCGCGGCATTCTCTGCCAGGGGCGGGGGTCGGCGGCCAACTCGGTGGTCTGCTACTGCCTCGGCGTCACCTCCGTCTCGCCCGAGATCGGCACGATGGTCTTCGAACGCTTCGTCTCGGAGGCCCGCGACGAGCCCCCCGACATCGACGTCGATTTCGAACACGAGCGGCGCGAGGAGGTGATCCAGCACATCTACGAACGCTACGGCCGCCACCGCGCCGGACTCTGCGCCACGGTGATCCACTACCGCGGCAAGCGCGCGGTGCGCGAGGTGGGCCGGGCGATGGGCCTGTCGGAGGATACGCTCTCGGCCATGTCCGGCCAGATCTGGGGCTGGAAGGGCGGCGAACTCGACGAGAAGCGGCTGCGCGAGATCGGCCTCGACCCGGCCGACCGGCGGCTCAGGCTGACGCTCGACATCATCGCGGAAATCCAGGGCTTTCCCCGCCACCTCTCCCAGCACGTGGGCGGTTTCATCATCACCGAGGGACGACTCGACGAACTCGTCCCGGTCGAGAACGCGCGGATGGAGGACCGCACCGTCATCCCCTGGGACAAGGACGACATCGACGCGCTGAAGATACTGAAGGTCGACGTGCTGGCCCTGGGGATGCTTTCCTGCATCCGCAAGGCCTTCGACCTGATCCAGCAGCACCACCGGACGAGCTACACCCTCGCCACGCTCCCGCCCGAGGATCCGGCGGTCTACGACATGCTCTGCAAGGCCGACAGCCTCGGCGTCTTCCAGGTCGAAAGCCGGGCGCAGATGAACTTCCTGCCCCGGATGCGGCCCCGGAGCTTCTACGACCTCGTGATCCAGGTCGCGATCATCCGTCCGGGCCCCATCCAGGGCGACATGGTCCATCCCTATCTCCGCCGCCGCCGGGGGGAGGAGAAGGTGACCTTTCCCTCCGACGAACTCGGCAAGGTCCTGGGCAAGACGCTGGGTGTCCCCTTGTTCCAGGAACAGGCGATGCAGATCGCGATCATCGGCGCGGGCTTTTCGCCCGAAGAGGCGGACCGGCTGCGCCGGTCGCTCGCCACCTTCAAGAAGCACGGGTCGGTCAGCGAATTCCACGACCGCTTCATGTCGGGCATGGCCGCGAACGGTCACGACCCCGACTTCGCCGCGCGCTGCTTCGCCCAGATCGAGGGCTTCGGCAGCTACGGCTTTCCCGAAAGCCACGCCGCCTCCTTCGCGCTTCTGGTCTATGCCTCGGCCTGGCTGAAGCGGCACCATCCCGGCATCTTCGCCTGCGCGCTGCTCAACTCGCAGCCGATGGGCTTCTACGCGCCTTCGCAGATCGTCCGCGACGCGCGCGAGCATGGCGTGACCGTTCGGCCCGTCTGCATCAATTCGAGCTACTGGGACAACGTGATGGAACCCGACGGCAAGGGCGGGCTCGCGCTGCGGCTCGGATTCCGGCAGCTGCGCGGCATGCGCGAGGAGGAAGCGGACTGGATCGCGGCGGCGCGCGGCAACGGCTACACGGCGGCCGAGGATGTCTGGCGGCGGGCGGGCGTCACCCCGCGCACGCTCGCGCTTCTGGCCGAGGCCGACGCCTTCGCTTCGCTCGGCCTGACCCGCCGCGAGGCGCTCTGGGCCGCGCGCGCCGTCACCGGCGACGAACCCCTGCCCCTCTTCGCGGGTGACATCGACGGCGAGGGGATCGTGGAGCCCGCCGTCCACCTCGCCCGGATGAGCGAGGGCGAGGAGGTCGTGGAGGATTACGTCGGGATGCGCCTGACGCTGCGCACCCATCCGCTGGCGCTTCTGCGGCACATCCTCACGCCGGGCTTGCCCCCGCCCGTCCGGGATGCGACCCTGCGCCCGAAGCGAGAGACCGCCTGACGGGAGACAGATGCCCACGGACATGAGAGTGAAGTTCCGACGGGCTGCGGCCGTCCCGCTCGCGCTCATGCTCGCACAAGCCATCGCGACACCGGCCGCAGCACAGACGCCCGAATGCCACGTGGACCCACAGGAACCACCGCTTCCCGCCGCCGGGACGGTCGATCCGGCCCTCGTTCGCGAATTGACGCTCTGGATCGGCGAGAACAGCCAGTACGATGTCTCCGCACTGATCACGGAACCGCCGGAGGTCAATTTCTGCCACGAAGGGGAGCACGTCCATTACGGCAAGGCCGAATTCGTCGTCGAGCAAGACATGCGCGCCGCCTACGACCCTTCGGCGCGAAGCATCTACCTCGTCCTGCCATGGTCCGCCGAAGCACCCCGCGACCGCGCCGTGCTGGTGCACGAGCTTTTCCACTGGGTGCAGCTCGAAAGCAGGGAATGGCCCTGCTACCAGGCGCTGGAGATCGGCGCCTACGGCATCCAGGCCAGATACCTGCGCGAACACGGCCTGACAGTCGATTGGGACTGGTTCGATATCTACCTGCGAGCACGCTGCCCCACGGAGGTGCACCCGTAGAACAGTCCGCGCAGGCTCACCGGAGCCGGTTCAGTATCTCGAGGCTCGCATAGCCGTCGGGCAGCATCCCGATCGAACGCTGGAAGGCCTTGACCGCCGAAATCGTGTTGGGCCCGATCTTGCCGTCCACCCCGCCCGGGTCGAAGCCCGCGGCCTGGAGCCGTTCCTGCAACTCCCTCCGCTCCGCGAACAGCAGCGCCCGGTCGCCACGCGGCCATGACGCCTGGATCGGCGCGCCGCCCCGGATCCGGTCGGACAGGTGCCCGACCCCGATCACGTAGGCGTCGGCGGCGTTGTAACGTTCGATCACGTGGAAGTTCCTGAAGATCATGAAGGCCGCGCCGCGCGCGCCGCCGGGCAAGAGGATCGAGGCGGCGCCATGATTCGGGACCGGCCGTCCATCTACCCCGCGCACGCCGAGCGCCGCCCACTCCGCGGGCGATTTCTTGACCCGGTCGCCGGTCAGCCCGAAATCGAAATTCGACGGCAGGCGGACCTCGACCCCCCAGGGCCGGCCCCTCTGCCAACCCGAGCGGGCGAAGTAGGCCGCGGTCGAAGCCAGCGCGTCGGTGGGGTTGTCGGACCATATGTCGCGCCTGCCATCGCCGGTGAAGTCGACCGCGAAGGAAAGATAGGAGGTCGGGATGAACTGCGTGTGCCCCATCGCACCCGCCCAGCTTCCCGTCATCCGCTCCGGCGCCACGTCGCCCGCCTGGACGATCTTCAGCGCCGCGATGAGCTGGCTTTCGAAGAAGGAGCCACGCCGTCCGTCATAGGCGAGCGTCGCCAGGGCCTCGATTACCGGGATGTTGCCCCGGAACTCGCCATAGGCACTTTCGAGCCCCCAGACCGCGACGACGACCTCCTTGTCGACGCCGTAATGCGCCTCGATCTGCTCGAGCACCTTGCGGTGCTTCCTGAGCGCCTCCTTGCCATTGCTGATCCGCGAATCCGACGCGGCGCTGTCGAGGTATTCCCAGATCGTCTTGGTGAACTCGGACTGGTTGCGATCCTTCTGGATCACGTTGGTATTGTAGGACACGCCCCGGAACGCCCGGTCGAAGACCCGCGCGCTGATGCCCTGGGCCATCGCGCGGCCCCGAAAGCCCGCGATCCACCGGTCGAAGCCCTGGTTCGCCGTGGCGAGGGTCAGCCGCTCCGGCCCGCCTTGGCTCGTCATGTCCTGCATGATTCCTCCCGGCCGCGCCTCCGGGCGCGGAGACCTCTCGACCGGGCCGGCCCCGGCAACGCCCGGAAGCACTGCCACTGCCAGCGCCAAGGCCCTGATCCCAAGCTTCATGGTACACCTGCTCGCGTTTGCCCGCCGTTGTTGCGCAAAGGATAGCGCGAAAACCGGTTCGGGCAAAGGCATCAGCGGCGGCTGCGCGAGACCTTGCGTTTTCCCTTTTCGGCCTTGGCCTTGGCCTTTCCGGGCTTGCGCCGCACGGGCCGGCCGCGCTTCTTCGACGCGCCGCCCGGCATGTCGCGCCCCTCGATCGAGAGGAGTTCCAGCATGACGCCCCCCGTCACCGGCACCGCCTCGGCGAGCCGCACGGTCACGCGCTGGCCGATCCCGATTACAGTGCCCGTGTCCGCGCCCATCAGCGTCTGGCTGTGCGGATCGAAGTGGAAGAACTCCCGCCCGATGGATCGGATCGGGATCAGCCCGTCCGCCCCGGTCTCGTCGAGCTTCACAAAGGCGCCGAACCGGGCGACCCCGTTGATCCGGCCGGTGAATTCACTGCCAACGCGGTCGGTCAGGTAGGCCGCGACATAGCGGTCGGTCGTGTCGCGCTCGGCCGTCATGCTGCGACGCTCGGTTTCCGAGATATGCTCGGCCGTTTCCTCGAGTGTCTCGATGTCCTGCGCCGAAAGACCGTCCTTGCCCCAGCCATGCCCCGAAATCAGCGCCCGGTGCACGACCAGGTCGGAATAGCGCCGGATCGGCGAGGTGAAGTGCGCGTAGGACCTGAGCGCCAGCCCGAAATGCCCGAAATTCTCGGGGTGGTAATAGGCCTGCGTCATCGACCGGAGCGTCGTGATGTTCAAAAGCTCGTCGAATTCCGTGCCCTCGGCCTGAGCCAGCAGCCGGTTCAGGTGCGACGTCTTCAGCACCTGTCCCTTGGCGAGCGTGAATCCGGAAGCCTCCGCCACCTCGCGCAGAGCATCCAGCTTCAGCGGCGACGGCTCTTCGTGCACCCGGAAGAGAAGCGGGCGGCGCATCCGGGTCAGCTCCTCGGCGGCCGCGACGTTGGCGAGGATCATGAACTCCTCGATCAGGCGGTGCGCGTCGAGCCGTTCGCGGATCGCGATCGAGGTGACATGGCCGTCCTCAGACAGCTCGATCTTCCGCTCCGGCAGGTCGAGGTCGAGGGGCTGGCGCATCGCGCGGGCCTTCTTCGTCGCCTCATAGGCCTCGTAGAGGGGGTCGATCACCTCCTCCATGAGGTCGGCGCAGCGGTCGTTGGGGTGCCCGTCGCGCGCCTCCTGCACCTCGCCGTAGTTCAGAGAGGCCACGGACTTGATCATGGCGCGGGTGAAGCGGTGGCCGATCTTCTGGCCCTTGGCGTCAAGCTTCATCCAGGCCGCGATCACCGGGCGCGGCACACCCTCGTGCAGCGAACAGAGATCGCCCGACAAGCGGTCGGGCAGCATCGGGACGACGCGGTCGGGGAAGTAGGTGGAGTTGCCACGCCGACGGGCCTCTCGGTCGAGCGCGGATTGCGGCGTGACGAAATGCGCGACGTCCGCGATCGCGACCCAGACGATATGGCCGCCCTCGTTCTTCGGATCGGTATCGGCATGGGCGAAGCAGGCGTCGTCATGGTCGCGCGCATCCGAGGGGTCGATCGTCACGAAGGGCAGGTGGCGCAGGTCCTCGCGGTCCCCCAGGGGCGCGGGCTTCGCCTTGTCCGCCTCGTCGATGGCCTCGTCGGGGAATTCGTCCGGGATGCCGTGCTGGTGAATCGCGATCAGCGACACGGCCTTCGGCGCCGACGGGTCGCCGACCCGTTCGATGATCCGAGCCTTCGGCAGGCCGAGACGGTCCTTCGGCCCGACCTGTTCGGCCTCGACAAGCTCCCCGTCCTTTGCGCCCTGCGTGGCGTCCTTCGCCACGCGCCATTCCTTTTCCGCGCCCTTCTCGATCGGCACGATACGGCCGCCCTCGGTCTCCTTGCGGAAGATGCCGAGGATCTTGTGCGGGTTCTGGCCGATCTTGCGGATCAGGCGGGCTTCGTACTGGTAGTCCTCGCCCCTGACCTCGATCACGCGGGCGAGGATCCGGTCGCCTTCCGCCACCGGGGCGTCCGCCTTCCGCGGCATGAAGAGGACGCGCGGCTCCGGGCTTTCGCCCTGCCATTCCAGCGGCCGGGCGAACTGGTCGCCGCTGCGGTCAGGCGGCAGGATCGACAGGATCGTGACGGGCGGCAGCTTCTCCGGGTCGCGGTAGCTCTTGCGGCGGCGCTCGAGCTGGCCTTCCGCCTCCAGCTCCTTGAGAAGGCGCTTCAACTCGATCCGCACCGCGCCCTTGATGCCGAACGCCTTGGCGATGTCGCGCTTGGCCGAGGACCCGGGGTTGTCGGCAATCCACTCAAGGATCTGGTCTTTTGTGGGAAGGGTATTTGTCATTTTCATCTGCTATCACATGCGCATTCGACCCGCCATCTGCAAGGCGGGTCTGCCGCGCCCCGACGAGGTCCGCGGCCTCGTCCACGTCGGCGAGCGTATCGACGAAGGCCACGGGGCCGGGCAGGGTCGCCAGCGTGTCCGCAAGCGCGTGGCGCGTGGACCATCTGACGCCCCGAAAGAGCCCGGCGGGGGGCCTCGCCAAGCGCTTCAACCCGATGAGCCAGTAGCCCCCATCCTCGGCTGGCCCGACGACGGCGGCGGAGTGTCCAAGCGCCGCGAAGGCCGCCGCCACATGGGCCCGCCGCAGCCCGGGAATGTCCGCCCCGACGATCACGACGGGGCCCGGCGGAAAACGTCGGAAGATCCGACCCATGCGCGCGCCGAGGTCGCCCTTGCCTTGCGGGACGCGCGGCAGGTCGCGGGGCCATACGCGGCTGTTCATGCCCTCGGCATCGGGGCTGACGGCCAGAACGGTGTCCCATCGCGGGTCACGAACCTCGCGCAGGATCCGTGCGGATTGACGCCGGAACCACCAGGCAGCGGCCACCATCCCGATCCCGCGCCCGAGCCGCGTCTTCACCCGCCCGGCGCGCGGTTCCTTGACCATGACGACAAGGCGAGGCCTTGTCGCCGGTCGCTTCCTACCGGAAGTAATCCGCAAGGATCCGGCCATAGATCGCCTTCAGCTTCTCGATCTGGGCGACCTCCACCCGTTCGTCGACCTGGTGCATGGTCTTGCCGACCAGGCCGAATTCCACGACCGGGCAGTGATCCTTCACGAAGCGCGCGTCCGACGTGCCGCCCGAGGTGGAGAGGACCGGCGTCTCGCCCGTTTCCGCCTCGACCGCCGCCTTCACGAGATCGACAAGCGGTCCGGGCGGCGTCAGGAAGCTTTCGCCCGAAACCTCGACGCGCAAGACGACGTCGACGCCCGTCTCCGCCTCGATCTTCGCGACCTCGGCCTTGAGCCGTTCCGTGATGCTCGCGGAGGAGTGCGCGTCGTTGAACCGGATGTTGACCGTCGCGCTCGCCTTCGCGGGAATGACGTTCGAGGCCGGGTTGCCGCAGTCGATCGTCGTGATCTGCAGCGTCGAGGCGTCGAAGTGGTCGGTCCCGCCGTCCAGCGGATGCGCGGTGAGCCGGTCCATAAGCCGCACCAGCGCGTGCAACGGGTTGTTCGCCCGGTGCGGATAAGCGGCATGGCCCTGCACGCCCTTCACGGTGAAGAACGCGGTCATCGAGCCACGGCGCCCGATCTTCATCATGTCGCCGAGCCGCTCCGGGCAGGTCGGTTCGCCGACAAGGCAGACGTCCATCCGCTCGCCGTTCTCTGCCATCCAGTCGAGGATCGCGACCGTCCCGTCCTTGCCGGGCCCTTCCTCGTCGCCGGTGATCGTCAGGATCACCGCGCCGTCGGGGGGCGTTTCGCGGACGAAGTCCACCGCCGCCGCCGCGAATGCCGCGACGCCCGATTTCATATCGGTCGCGCCCCGGCCCCAGAGCCAGCCATCCACGATATCGCCGCCGAAGGGATCGCGCGTCCAGGAGGCTGCGTCGCCCACCGGCACGACGTCCGTATGCCCGTTGAACCCGAACGCGCGGTTCGCGCCCTTCTGGCCCCAGCGGGCATAGAGGTTCGGGGTCCCGTTACGGTCCACCCTGGCGCATTCGAACCCCGCGTCCGAAAGGAGCCGTTCCAGCAGCACCAGCGCCCCGCCCTCCTCGGGCGTGACCGAGGGGCAGCGGATCAGGTTCGCGGTCAGCGCGACGGGATCGACGGGGTCATGGCGAGCGGTCATGGGGAACTCCTCCTGTCGGGCCAGACCTAGCCCTGCGGCATGGCAAGCGCAATCGCCGCGAGCCGGGCTCTCACTTGTCGAAGAAGGGATCCATCTGCGCCACGATGACCGCGTTTTCTTCGAGCGCGCGGTCCATCAGCGCCCGTTCCTCCGGCCCGATCTCGTGGCCCTGCGCCTCACGTTCCGCCAACGTGCCGTAACCCGTGACATCCAGGGGCGCGAGGTCGGCCTGCTTCAGGATCGCCACCGTCTCGCGCACGGCCTCCGCCTCGTCGACGCCCGAGGCGTAGCAGAGGATCGCCGCTCCGGTCGCGCCCTTGGGCAGCCCGTCGCCAGCCTTCCGGCCAACCTCGACCAGCAGGGTGTAGACTTCCTGCGGGCGCTTCTCCTTGCCGCTCATGTGATCTCCCGATCTCCGACCCGTGCCGGGGGTGCGCCGCCACGCGGCTCTTGTCAACCGATTTGGCCCGCCGCCCGCAGCCGGGCCATGACCTCGCGCGAGGTCTCGAGGGCCGCCTCGCGCGTGGCCGCCCGCACTAGCAGGTGAACGCCCCGCCCCGCTTCCAGAACGCCGGGGCTGAGAAGGATCAGCTGAATGTCGCCGTTCCGTTCCCGCTCATATTCCTCGACGATGCGCCGGGCGACGGCGAAGCGCAGTGGCCGTTCCTCCAGCCCCTTTTCCTGCACGATGACATGGGCGGCGAAGCGGTCGCGCTCGGGAAGTCGGTTCACCAGGGACATCGGGATCGAAACGCCACCCCAACGCCCGTTGCACTCGACCCAGAGAATCCTCGCCTTCTCGATCGACGGCCCCGTCAGGATGGCGTCGAAGCTGCACCGGCCGAAATAGCCGAGCTTCTGGAACAGGACGGCGATCTCCATCGCCTGAACGGAGAACACCTCCTCCAGATCCGGCGGAAGCATTGCCATGGCGGCCCCGGCGAACGCCTTCTGCTCGCCTTCGAGGATCTGTTCGTAGATCCCTTCGAACAGGGGCGGCCCATCCTCGGGGCGCGGGATCCAGAGCTGCGCAGATGGGCTTGAAAGCACGTTCGCGTCCCAGACCTCGACTGCGAGGGGATAGGGGATGCCGGCGCCGAGCGTATCGACCCGGGCGCGAAGTTCCGCAAGGACCTCGCCGGGGCGCAATCCGCGCAACTCCTCCATCTGTACGAGGACGTTCCCGGCCGACCCGGCGCTGTCGGGGACCTTCAGGACCAGCCGGTCCCATTTTCCGCCAAGATCGATCACGTGGCGCACCAGAGCCGAGCCGCAGAAGGCCGAACGTTTCTCCGGGATAGCCGCCGCGCCGAGCAGGCGGCTGACGATGTCGCCGAACCAGAGCTTGTCGTTTACCCTCCGCGTCAGGAGCGGCGGCGAGCCCGCGACGTTCACCCGCGCGCCCGTGTCGCGTGCCAGCTGCGCCGCCAGGCCCCAGATCGTGCCGGTGGAAATGTGGGGCATCAGAGTGATGTCGTCCTGCCCCGAGCAGATCCCGCAAAGGCGCCGGTACACGCTCTCTTCCTTCAGGCAGACGATGGGCGCGGGCCGCCTGATCCCGTTCCGCTCGGTCTCCACATGCAGGTAGCGGACCCCGGGCTCCCCGAGGGTCTGCCGCTGGTAGTCCTCGAACTCGGCGCTCGCCGGCCCGCCGATGACCGCAGTGTCGCCCGACCGGGCAAGCCAGACCAGCCGGTAGTCGTGATGCACCTCGCCCGGGACTGAGAGAAGGCGTATCTCGGCGGCGTCTCCGAGAAAGATCGCCATCCCCTCGCCGAGGCCCTGGCGGACGTTGGGGCCGAAGGGCTCCACCTCGCCAATGCGCGGCTCTGCGGCAAGGATGCCGGACGCAAGGCGCGCGATCCTCTCGAGGCCGGCGGCGCTTGGCTCGGGCTGGCGCCGGGGAACTATGGCGAGCCGATGCAATCCACCTTCCTTTCTGAAGTGCCCGGCAGATCGGTCCTTGGTGTTCGGTGTTCGTGCGCGCGGAACGCCGCGCGATGAAAGGCAATCTGCCAGAATCGCAGGCGCCGCGTCTTGATCCGGCTCAATGCGCCCGACTGTCGGATGACGGTAGGAAGGATTCGCGCAATAAGGGAACAAATCGATGTGCCGCCTTTACGCGATGCGCTCGAACGAACCCACCCGGGTCGAATGCAGCCTCGTCAACGCCCAGAACGCGCTGATGCGTCAGAGCCGCCAGGACATGGAGGGGCTGATGCATGGCCACGGCTGGGGCGTGGCCGACTATCGCGACGGGCTTCCGCTGGTCGAAAAGCAGACCTGGGCCGCCTTTCACGGCGAGCATTTCGCAAAGGCCGCAGCGCGGGTCTACGCCCATACGGTCATCGCCCACGTGCGCCGCGCCACCGTTGGCGAACCATCGATCGAGAACACCCACCCGTTCAGCCACGGCCCCTGGATCTTCGCCCACAATGGCACGATCCCGAACTTCCTGAAGGTCCGCGACCGGATGATGCCCGAAATCGAGCGGATGTTCCGGAACGACATCCGCGGCACCACCGACAGCGAGCACATCTTCTATTACATCCTGAGCCTTCATTACCGGAACCCGAACGCGTCGCTGCGCAGGCTGGTCGGCAAGGCACTGAGCCGGATCGTCGAATGGTCGGCCGAGGTCGACCCGGACGCGAAGATCGGGCTGAACGTGATCCTGACGGACGGGCAGTTCTTCGTCGGCTCGCGCCTCGGCCGCACGCTCTGGCACCTGACGCGGGAAAGCGTCTTCGTCTGCCCCATCTGCGGCAAGAGCCACGTGCACCACGAGCCCAAGACCGACTACCGCGCGGTGGAGATCGCGTCCGAACCGATCACCGACGACAACTGGCGGGAGGTCCCGGACGGCACCGTCTACTCCGTCGACGAGTTCTTCTACCTCGATGCAGAATCGATCGCGGGCTGCGTGGATGAGGTCCTGGCCTGAGGCGAGGTCGGGGCTTCCGCACCTCGGTGCGCGACGGCGTCCACGACGCGGACGAAGCGGACACGAACCACGGTTTCGCTCATCCTCCGGCAAGCTTTGAATTCGTCGCCTGACGACGTCGCGGCGACCGTCAGTCGTGGCGCGTTCCCGCGGTCGCGGGTTTACCTCTGCCTCCTGGCGAAAAGCGCCATGACCGCGAAGACGAGGATCGCTGCAACCGAGAGCCAGCCGAGCCAGTCGCCGAAGCGGGCGTAGAGGGTGCGTACGCCCTTCATCGGCACGTCGGCGAACATTATCCCTGGCTGGCCCGTCCCCTTGTCCATCTGCGCCAGCACGCGGCCATAGGGATCCATCGCGTAGGTGATGCCGTCAAACGTAGGCCGGACCAGGGTAAAGCCGCTCTCGACCGAGCGGTAGGGATCGTTGAGGGTGATGCCCTTGGGGAACTCGTGCGAACCCGTGAGCATGAGATCGGCCCCGGCCCGGCCCGCCTGAAGTGCGAAGCGGGGGAAGCTCATGTCGCGGCAGATCGAGACAGCGATGCGGCCGAAGGGGCTGTCGGCGGTCTGGATCACCTCGGCCCCCTTCTCGAAGACGGCGGTTTCGCCCATGTCCCCCAGGCCCAGGAGGAAACGCTTCTGGTAGTCCGCCCGGATGGCGCCGGTGTCGTCGAACAGCATGTGCCGGTTCTGGCCCTTGCCGGTTTCCGGCACCCAGGCATAGGGCAGTGCCAGCCAGACCCCGTTTTCGGCAGCGATACGGGAGAAGGCCGCGCGGGCGCGATCGTTGTCCGCCTCGCTCACGATGATCGAGAATTCCGAGAAGGCCACGATCTTCGCGCCGCCTTGCGCGGCCTCGGCGGCCATCGCCTCGATCACGGCCATCGTGGGCTCGTAGGGCGACGTCATTCGGTCCTCGAATACTTGCGTCATCGTGACGATGCCGCCCTCCTCGGCTGGCATCACGACGGCCGCGAGCCGGACCGTCGGGACCTCGGGCGCCGTCAGAAGCCGCAGACCGCCCCAGGCGAAGAGCCCCCCGGCGACGATCACGAAGGCCAGTGCGGCGGCAAGGGTCGGGCGGCGCGCGAAGCCGCGTTCCCAAGCGTGATTCACGCAGGCCGCCAGCCAGGACCATAGGAATACAAAGCCCCAAAGCCCGGTCAGCGCATAGAGTTGAAGCAGCGGCAGCGGCGCGGTGGCGAAGACGTTCTTCGCCTGGGTGCCGTTCAAGGGCGGCTCGAGCGAGGCGAGGAACATGACCGCGGTCACCGCGGCCGGGAAAACCAGCGAAGTATATAGGTTCTTTCCGAGCCGGGGCGTGATGGCGCGATCGACGACATAGGGCAGCGCATATAGGAGCGCGATCATCGTCGAGCGGACGGCGTTGAACACGAGACTCAGCGCCGGATCGCCCATGTCGAAGACGCCCCACAGGGCGATGTTGAAGGCGAGAACGAAGCCCAGCGTGGTCAGCAGACTTGAGCGCAGGAACGGCAGCACCCGGCTGAAGCGCAGGATCAGGATCGGCGCGACGATGATCGTCACCGGGACGTAGGGCAGGAAATCGCTGCGTCGGCAGAACATGAAGAGCCCGAAGCCGAGGACGAAACACCCGGCGGCTTCGGGAAAGCCTGCACTGCGCGAGATCCGTGAGGCTGTCGCCATCCGTAACCTCTCCTTTCAGCGGCCTTTCGAGGCGCGGTCCCTTGGGGAAGGCGCGCCTGCGCTGTCTACCCGCCAGCCAAGCTAACTTGGCCCGAGCAGTGCCGAGAGGCATTGACCTCTGTCAATCTGACCTTGGCGACCGTCCCGCCTTGCCGCGGGGTGCGCGCAAGTCTGGCCCTCCTGGCCCCGTCAGTCGCGCAAGAGCTCATTGATCGAGGTCTTCGAACGCGTCTGGGCGTCGACCTTCTTCACGATCACCGCGCAGTAGAGGTTGACCCCGCCCTTCGACGGCATCGACCCCGCGACGACGACCGATCCCGCCGGCACTTCGCCGTACATGACCTCGCCGGTTTCCCGATCCACGATCTTCGTGGACTTGCCGATGAACACGCCCATCCCGAGGACCGAGCCCTCGCGCACGATGCAGCCCTCGACGACTTCGGAACGCGCGCCGATGAAGCAGTTGTCCTCGATGATGGTCGGGCCAGCCTGCATCGGCTCAAGCACGCCGCCGATGCCGACGCCGCCGGACAGGTGCACGTTCTTGCCGATCTGCGCGCAGGAGCCGACCGTGGCCCAGGTGTCGACCATCGTGCCTTCGTCCACGTAGGCGCCGAGGTTCACGAAGGACGGCATCAGGACCACGCCCGGCGCGATGTAGGCCGACCGGCGCACGATGCAGTTCGGCACCGCGCGGAAGCCTGCCTTGCGCCATTCGGTGTCGCCCCAGCCGGCGAACTTGGAATCGACCTTGTCCCACCAGGAGCCGCCCTGCGGCCCGCCGTGGTGCTGCGACATGTCCTTCAGGCGGAAGCCGAGAAGAACGGCCTTCTTCGCCCACTGGTTCACGTGCCATTTTCCATCCGGCTGCCGTTCGGCCACCCGCAGGCTGCCGGTGTCGAGCGCGGCGAGCGTCGCCTCGATCGAGTTGCGGGCCTCGCCCTTCGTTGCGGGGGTGATCGTGTCGCGCACCTCCCAGGCGGCTTCGATGGCGGCTTCGAGCTCGGCGTTCGACATGGCTCTTCCTCGTGTTTCCGGTGGCTTCGTCGGGGACGAGCCTATAGACCGGGACCAGCAGTGGCGCAATGCGCGCGAGGAGCGGAAGATGAACGACGAGGCAAGCAGACAGCATTCGTTCCGCCACAGCATCGAGGATGCCGAAGCGGCGGGGCGCATTCCCGACACGCCCCAGACACGCGCCCCGGCCTACCGTCTGGCCTACGCGGACCGGGAATTCCTCATGCGGGAGGAGCTTCGACCCGTCCGGCTGCAGCTCGAGCTTCTGAAGCCGCAGATGATCATGGACGAGCGCGGGATCGAGTCGACGATCGTCCTCATGGGCAGCGCGCGCGTTCGGCCCGATGACGGGTCCGGACCATCGCCCCTTGCGGGCTACTACGAGGAGGCGCGTCGCTTTGCCCGGCTGATGACCGAAAAGAGCCTCGAAAGCTACGGGCGGGAACATGTCATCGTGACGGGCGGCGGCCCGGGGATCATGGAGGCCGGCAACCTCGGCGCGCATGAGGCCGGCGGGCATTCGATCGGTCTGAACATCGTGCTGCCGCACGAACAGGCGCCCAACGAATACGTGACGCCCGACCTCTGCTTCAACTTCCACTACTTCGCGATCCGCAAGATGCATTTCCTGATGCGCGCAAAGGCGATCTGCATCTTCCCCGGCGGCTTCGGCACGATGGACGAGATGTTCGAAAGCCTGACGCTCATCCAGACGCGGCGGATGAAGCGGGTTCCCTTCCTGCTGTTCGGGCGGGACTTCTGGGAAAAGGTCATCAACTGGCAGGCGCTCGTCGACGCGGGCACGATCTCGGCTGGCGACGTGGAGCTCTTCAGCTACGTCGAGACGGCAGAGGAAGCCGCCAAGATAATCGCCGAATGGAAAGAGGCATGCTAGGCCCCACCGGCTGCAATTGACGCAGGTCATGGCCGGGAACGTGCTTTCGCCCGATCGTTGCCGCTCCGGCGCGGGACGCGGCGAAATGCACTGCCTGACCGCCGCGGGTGCGCTGCTGAGTGGGTGGTGACATGGCCGCGACGTCTGCAACTCCTTCGGAGCGCCTGCACTTCGTGCAATGGCTGCGGGTCTTCCTGACTTCGCTCGTCATCGCACATCACGCGGGCCAGCCCTACGGCCCCACGGGCGGCGAGTGGCCCGTGAGCGACCCGGCGAATACCGGGATCCTCGGGGCCTTTTTCGGGATCAACGCGGCGTTCTTCATGGGTTTCTTCTTCCTGATCTCGGGGTATTTCACGGAGGCGAGCTTCGACCGGAAGGGCCCCGCCGCCTTCCTGAAGGCGCGCCTGGTCCGCCTTGGCATCCCCCTTCTCGTCTTCACCGGGATCCTGTTCCCGATCACGGTCTACGCATTCTCGCAACCGCCGAAGAGCTTCTCCGCGTTCCTGATCCAGGACTATTTCGGCCGCCTCGACCTCGAATTCGGCCCGCTCTGGTTCGTCGCGCACCTTCTCCTCTACGCGGTCCTCTACGCGGCCTGGCGCCTTGTCGCCCCTGCTCCTCGCCCGGATCACGGGCCTCCGCCCCTGGGACTGGGGGTGATCCTCGGTTACGCGCTGGCGCTCGCGCTCGTTTCCGTCTTCGTTCGGACCATCTATCCGCAGGACGCATGGGTCCGGCTCTTCTGGCTGATCCCGGCCGAACCCGCGCACCTGCCGCAATATGCGAGCCTCTTCGTCATCGGCATCGTCGCGGCACGCGTGCGGTGGTTCACCGAACTGCCGGGGCGCACCGCTTCTGCCGTCTTCCTCATCGGGCTCGCGGCGCTCTTCCTCGCGGGCCTCTTCGACTACGGAGTTCTGCCCCTGCCCGGGTTTCTCGACATGAACCTGATCTGGGGCTTCTTCGAAGCCTTCGTCTGCGTGGGAATTATCCTCGGGCTCCTCGCCCTGTTCCGGCGCTTCCTGGACCGTCCTGGGCCATGGCTGACCCGGCTCGAAGGAAATGTTTACGGCGCCTACCTGATCCACGTGTTCATCGTGGTCGCGCTGCAGATCGCGATCGTGGACCTCGCACTCACGGCGCTCGCGAAATTCGCGATCGTCAGCGCCGCGGCCATCGTGATCAGCTTCGCCCTCACGGCCGCGCTCCGCCGCATCCCGCCCGTCCGCGCCGTGATCTGAGGCGCCTCAGCCCAGCCCGGCTTCCGCCGCGATCTCCGCCCGGCTCTTGCGCGCCCGCTCCGTCGCGGACTTGAGCTGCCCGCAGGCCGCCATGATGTCCTCGCCCCGCGGGGTCCGGATCGGCGAGGCGTAGCCCGCCTTGTAGACGATATCCGCGAAAGCCTCGATCCGCTCCCAGTCCGACCGCTGATAGGGCGCGCCGGGCCACTCGTTGAAGGGGATCAGGTTGATCTTCGCTGGGATGCCACGGATCAGCTTCACCAGCCGCTTGGCATCCTCGTCCGTGTCGTTCACGCCCTTCAGCATCACGTATTCGAAGGTGATCCGTTCCGAGTTCGACAGGCGCGGGTATTCCCTGAGCGCGTTCAGAAGCGTCTCGATGTTCCAGCGCTTGTTGATCGGCACCAGCTTGTCGCGCACCTCGTCCGTCGTGGCGTGGAAGGACACCGCCAGAAGGCAGCCGATCTCTTCCGCCGCGCGCGCGATCTCCGGCACGACGCCAGAGGTCGAAAGCGTGATCCGCCGGCGCGACAGGCTCAGCCCCTCGCCGTCCATGACGACCTTCATCGCGTCGCGGACGTTCTCGAAGTTGTAGAGCGGTTCACCCATGCCCATCAGCACGATGTTCGACACGAGCCGCGTCTCGTCCTTCGGCGCGCCCGGCTCCGGCCATTCGCCGAGGTCGTCGCGTGCCACCATCACCTGGCCCACGATCTCGCCCGCCGTGAGGTTGCGGACAAGCTTCTGCGTGCCGGTGTGGCAGAAGGAACAGGTCAGCGTGCAACCCACCTGCGAGGAAATGCAGAGCGTCCCCCGATTCTCTTCGGGAATGTAGACCGTCTCGACCTCGTGCCCGCCGGCGATGCGCAGGAGGTATTTCCGCGTCCCGTCGGCCGAAACCTGCTTCGACACGATCTCGGGCACGTCGATCGTGAACTTCTCGGCCAGCATCGCCCGGTAGTCCTTGGCGAGGTTCGTCATCGCCGAGAAATCGCGCACGCCCCAGTGGTAGATCCACTGCCAGATCTGGCCCACGCGCATCTTCGCCTGCTTCTCGGCCGTTCCCGCCGCGATCAGAGCCTCGCGCAGCTGATCGCGCGTCAGACCGACGAGGTTCATGCGGTCTCCCTCCGGCAGTTTCCGGGGAAGCGTCAGCACATCCTGGGTGATGGGCGCTGTGGCGTCGGTCATGGGTCGGTCCTCGTGGAAGCTCGCCCTTATATGGGATTCGTGCCGCAAACGGAACAGGGCATGAAAAAACCCCGGTCGCGGCGCGTCCGGGGCCTTCGTGTCCTTGGCGCCAGCATCACTCCGTGCAGCGCTTCTCGGCCTCCTCCATCGCTGCGGTGAACCCGAGCAGCGAGAACGTGTCCTTCGTCTGCGTGCCGCGAGACGAGCGCGCGGTCAGAATGGCCGACGACCCGACCTTCATGGCCTCGATGATCTTCTTGTCCTCGTCGGGCGAAGCGCCCCAGGCCCATTCCCCGTCCGTGAACAGGTCGAAGCTCTGCCCGTCCACCTGCATGGACACGGTCGATCCGTCCGCGAACGGATAGCCGCCGGTGAAGGAAACTTCGCCGACAGTGCCAGAATCCGGACGGTAGGTGACGAACAGAAGGATGTCGCCTCGGCGCACGGCGACGACCTGACCGTCCTTTGTGTTCACGGTTTCCTTCGGGGCCGAGACGCCCCAGCACTCCTTGGGATCCGCCTCGACGAAGACGCTCCAGTCGGTCTTGGCCGCGACGCGATTGGTCGTCTCCTGCGCAAAGCCGGGAGCCGTTCCAGCCAACAAGATCATAGTGGCCGCAATGCCACGCCAGTTGTTCAATGCCATTCTTGCCAAAGCCTCCAGCCCGTTCCTGCCTCTCGTCGGCGTCCCCCGTGCTTTGTCGCACCTTTTCCGATGGAATACGCCGTTTCAACCCGATACGCCATGTGTAACGCAAAAGTGCCCCGCCGAAAAAGCCCATTGGCGGCTTTTCGCACAATTTCAGAGGCCCGCCGATGTCCGCACATCCGATGATCGAACTCTGGCGCGGCGGAAGGCTGGAAAGCGCCCATGCCGGCCACGCCGTCATCTGCCGCCCCGACGGCAGCATCGTGGACGCCTGGGGCGACCCGGAGGCGGTGATCTTTCCGCGATCCTCCTGCAAGATGATCCAGGCGCTGCCCCTGATCGAAAGCGGCGCGGCCGAGGCGGCGGGTCTGACCGACGCGCAGCTCGCGCTGGCCTGCGCGAGTCATGGAGGCGCGAAGATTCATACCGACAAGGTGGCGCGCTGGCTTGCGGACATCGGCCTGACTGAAAGGGACCTGCGCTGCGGCGCGCATCTTCCCTACGACCCGGATGCAAGGAAGGAACTTGTCTGCGCGGATACCGAGCCCTGCCAGATCCACAACAACTGCTCGGGCAAGCACGCGGGCTTCCTTACCCTGTCGAAGCATCTCGGCGCCGGCCCGGAATACGTGGACCCGACCCATCCGGTGCAGCTCACCGTGCGCGCCGTCTTCGAGGAGGTGACAGGCGAACCTTCGCCGGGCTTCGGGATCGACGGCTGCTCGGCCCCGAACTTCGCGACGTCCGTCCACGGCCTCGCCCGCGCGATGGCCTTCTTCGCTCAAGCCTCCGACGCGGGGGACACCCGCGCCCGCGCGGCGCACCGGCTTACCCGGGCCATGACCGCCTTCCCCGAACTCGTCGCCGGCGAAGGCCGCGCCTGCACGGAGCTCATGCGTGCGATGGGCGGCAGCGTCGCGGTCAAGACCGGCGCCGAGGCCGTCTTCGTGGCGATCCTGCCGGAGCAGAAACTGGGCGTCGCGCTGAAGATCATCGACGGCGCCACACGCGCCTCGGAAGCGGCGATCACCGCGATCCTGATCCGCCTCGGCGTTCTCGACCCCGGTCATCCGGTCGCGGACAAGCTCCTGTCCGGCCCGCTCACGAACTGGCGCGGCATCGTCACCAGCGAGCTCCGCCGCGCCCCCGGGTTCTGCTGACCGTTCCCTATTCCGGCCCCGGTGTCCTTCGGGCCGCCCGGGGGCAAGACTTCCCCTGCGCCACCGCCCCTGTCACAACATCTGCCAGATGAGCCGCAGTGCGAGGGCCGTCGACGTCACCACGAGGAGCGGCTTGATGATGCGCGCGCCCGCCCGCATCGCCAGTCGCGACCCGATCCGGGCCCCGGCGATCTGCGCCGCGCCCATGCAGAGCCCGATCACCCACCAGGGCGCGCCCTGCGCCGCAAAGGCGGCGAGGCCGCCGAGATTCGAGGCGAAGTTCAGAAGCTTCGTGTGCGCCGTGGCCCTGAGGACCCCGTAGCCCGCGAGCGTCACGAAGGCGATCATGAAGAAAGCGCCGGTGCCCGGCCCGACGAGCCCGTCATAGAAACCAATCAGCGGCACGACGAAGGCGGTGAAGGCGGCGGGCCGGATCCGCTCCGCCCGGTCGAGGTCGTTGAGCCCCGGTTTCAGCGCGAAGAAGGCCGCGATGCCGATCAGGATGACCGGAAGCGCGAGGCGCAGGCCGCCGGTCGGCAGGACCGACACCAGAAGCGCCCCCGCCACGCCTGCCGCGAAGGCAAGCGCGGCCGCGCCGATCTGACGGCGCGGGTTCACGTGCCCCGCCCGGGCGTAGGCAATCGCCGCCGTTGCCGCGCCGAAGGTGCCTTGCACCTTGTTCGTGGATAGCGCCTCGACCGGCGAAGCCCCGGCGAGGAGAAGCGCGGGAACCGTGATGAGCCCGCCGCCGCCGGCGATCGAGTCGACGAAACCCGCCGCGAAGGCCGCAGCGATAAGGAAGGCCGCGAGGTCCAGCGATACTTCGAGCAATTCAGGCGAACTCGTCCACAGTGTAGCCCTGGATGTAGAGAAGCGCGCTCAGATCGCCGTGGTTCACGCGGATGTCGCATTGCGCCGCGACGCGGGGCTTCGCATGGAGCGCCACGCCCGCTCCCGCGAGCCCCAGCATGCCCAGGTCGTTCGCCCCGTCACCCACTGCCATCACGCGGTCATGCCTGATGCCGAGCCGCCCGCTCACCTCCCTGAGCGTCGCCATCTTCGCCTCCCGCCCCAGGATCGGCTGCGCGACCTTGCCGGTGAGCTTCCCGTCCTCGATCAGAAGCGTGTTCGCCCGCGTCTCGTCGAAACCCAGATGCGCCGCGACCGCCTCGGCGAAGTTGGTGAACCCGCCCGAGACTAGCACGGTATGGCCGCCGTTCGCCTTCATCGTCGCGATAAGTTCCCGCCCCCCGGGCGTGTAGGTGATCCGCTCGCGGAGGACCTGGTCGATGACCTTTTCCGGCAGGCCCTTCAGCAGCCCCACACGCTCGGTCAGCGCACCCTCGAAATCGAGTTCGCCATTCATCGCCCTCGCGGTGATCTCGGCCACGCGCGGCCCGACGCCGGCGAGGTCGGCGAGCTCGTCGATGCATTCCTGCCCGATCATGGTCGAATCCATGTCGGCGATCAGCATCGCCTTCCGGCGCCCGTCCTCCTCCTGCACGACGAGGTCGACGCCGAGCCCCTGGAGCCCTTCCCAGGCCTCCCACCGATTCGCAGGGATCACGGGCATGGCGAATTCCGCCGCGATTCCGGGGTTCAGCCATCGCGCCTCGCCACCACCCCAGGCATCGCGCAGGCTTTCCACTATGGCGCGACCGAGGTCCGCGCGGGCGGGGCTGGCAAGAAGCGTGGCGATGTACATGGGGGGTTCCGATCGTCTGGGCTGCATGTCGCAAAAAACGGGCGATGCGGCGCAATAGCGCGATTTTCCACCTTGTGCCAGTGCCCGACGAGGCGTATGTGCGGCGGTGGGACACCCCTCCCCAACGAGGGGCGTATATCTGGAAGGATACCATGACAGACCCGACTACCCCGGCCGCGCGGCCGGCAAATCCGCGCTTCTCCTCCGGCCCCTGCGCCAAGATCCCCGGATACTCGCTGGACCTTCTCGCTGACGCGCCCCTGGGCCGTTCGCATCGCGCCGCGATCGGCAAGGCGAAGTTGAAGGAGGCGATCGACCTCACCCGCGAAATCCTCGGCGTTCCCGCCGACTACCGCATCGGCATCGTCCCCGCCTCCGACACCGGCGCGGTCGAGATGGCGATGTGGTCGCTCCTCGGGGCGCGCCCCGTCGAGATGCTCGCCTGGGAAAGCTTCGGCGAGGGCTGGGTCACGGATGCGGTCAAGCAGCTGAAACTCGACGCGACAGTGCGCAAGGCGACTTTCGGCGAGATCGTCGACTTCGCGGAAGTCGACTTCGACAAGGACGTGGTCTTCACCTGGAACGGCACGACCTCGGGCGTGCGGCTTCCGAACGGCGACGCCATCCCGGCCGACCGCGAAGGCCTCACGATCTGCGACGCGACCTCGGCCGCCTTCGCGATGGACCTGCCGTGGGACAAGCTCGATGTCGTCACCTTCTCCTGGCAGAAGGTGCTGGGCGGCGAAGCGGCGCACGGGATGCTGATCCTGTCGCCCCGCGCGGTCGAACGGCTCGAATCCTACACCCCCGCCTGGCCGATGCCGAAGATCTTCCGCATGACCAAGGGCGGCAAGCTCATCGAAGGCATCTTCGTGGGCGAAACGATCAACACGCCCTCCATGCTCGCGGTCGAGGACTATCTCGCGGCGCTCAAATGGGCGAAATCGATCGGCGGCCTGCCGGCGCTCATCGCGCGGGCGGAGGCGAACTCCGCCGTGATCGCGGACTTCGTCGCCAGGCGCGACTGGATCGAGAACCTCGCCGTGGATCCGGCGACGGCCTCGACCACCTCGGTGTGCCTGAAGTTCACCGATCCCCGCATCACAGACGGCGCGGCCTTCGCCAAGGCGGTCGCGAAGCGGCTGGAGAAGGAAGGCGTCGCCTATGACGTCGGTGCCTACCGCGACGCGCCTCCGGGCATACGCATCTGGTGCGGATCGACGGTCGAGACGGCCGATGTAGAGGCGCTGATGCCCTGGATCGACTGGGCCTTCGGGGCCGAGATCGCCGCGATCAAGACCGCGGCCTGAACAGAAGCCGTCGCCGCCCTCCCGGCTGTTCCGTCGCCTCCGCGGCGGGTGCCCGGGCGGCGATGAACGCTCCCGTATTTCCTGAAGGATTCCGAAAATGGCTCCGAAAGTTCTCGTTTCCGACAAGCTCAGCGAAACCGCCGTCCAGATCTTCCGCGACCGCGGGGTGGAGGTCGATTACATGCCCGACCTCGGCAAGGACAAGGACAAGCTCCTCGAGGTGATCGGCCAGTATGACGGCCTTGCGATCCGCTCGGCGACCAAGGTGACCGAAAAGGTCCTCGAGGCCGCGACCAACCTGAAGGTCGTCGGCCGCGCCGGCATCGGCGTCGACAACGTCGACATCCCCGCCGCCTCGAAGAAGGGCGTGATCGTGATGAACACGCCCTTCGGCAACTCAGTCACCACGGCCGAGCACGCGATCGCGATGATGTTCGCCGTCGCGCGCCAGCTGCCCGAGGCCTCGGCCTCGACCCATGCCGGCAAGTGGGAAAAGAACCGCTTCATGGGCGTCGAGGTCTTCAACAAGACCCTCGGCGTGATCGGCGCGGGCAATATCGGCTCGATCGTGATCGACCGCGCGCATGGGCTGAAGATGAAGGTTCTGGCCTACGACCCCTTCCTGTCGGAGGAGCGCGCCAAGCAGATCGGCGCGCACAAGGTCGAACTGGACGAGCTCCTTGCCAAGTCGGATTTCATCACGCTCCACGTACCTCTGACCGACAAGACCAAGAACATCCTCTCGCGCGAGGCGCTGGCCAAGACCAAGAAGGGCGTCCGGATCATCAACTGCGCGCGTGGCGGCCTGATCGACGAGGAGGCGCTGGTCGAGGCGCTGAAGTCCGGCCAGGTGGCCGGCGCGGCGCTCGATGTCTTCGCCGTCGAGCCGGCGATGGAAAGCCCGCTGTTCAACCTGCCGAACGTGGTTGCGACCCCGCACCTCGGCGCCTCGACCACCGAGGCGCAGGAAAACGTCGCCATCCAGGTCGCCGAGCAGATGGCGGACTACCTCCTGACCGGCGCCGTGCAGAACGCGCTGAACATGCCGTCGGTCACCGCCGAGGAAGCCGCCGTCATGGGGCCCTGGCTGAAACTCGCCGGCCATCTCGGCGCCTTCGTAGGCCAGATGACGGACGAGCCGATCAAGGCGATAAACATCCTCTATGACGGCGTCGCCGCACTTATGAACCTCGAGGCGCTCAACTGCTCGGCCATCGCGGGCGTGATGCGGGCCACAAACCCCGACATGAACATGGTTTCGGCCCCGATCGCCGCGAAGGAGCGCGGCATCAAGGTCGCGACCACGTCGCAGGGCAAGTCGGGCGTCTTCGACGGCTACATCAAGCTCACCGTGGTCACCGGAGAGCGCGAACGCTCCATCGCGGGCACGGTCTTCTCGGACGGCAAGCCGCGGTTCATCCAGATCAAGGGCATCAACATCGACGCCGAGATCGGCCGCCACATGCTCTACACGACGAACGAGGACGTTCCCGGCATCATCGGCACGCTCGGCATGACGATGGGCGAGAACGGCGTGAACATCGCGAACTTCACCCTGGGCCGTTCGGGCGTGGGCAAGGACGCGATCGCGCTTCTCTACCTCGACAATGCGATCAGCCCCGAGATCGTGAAGAAACTGGAGGCGACGGGCCTGTTCAGCCAGGTCCGGCCGCTGAAGTTCGACGTGGCCTGAGCCCAGCCAAAACTGCACGAATGCTCCTGCAGCCCCCGCCGGCGATCCGGCGGGGGTTTTCTTGGCGGCTCCGCCTGAAAAACGACCATTCCCGGTCGCGGATGGCACAGCCCGCCTGACCGCCAGGGAAAATGCTGCGTTCGTCTACCTTCGCTGAAAGGACGCCGCCGATGTATCCGCCCGCCTTCGACGCGCTGCTCGCGGCGCTTGCCGATATCTACCGCACGGAAGGGCGCGAGGCGGCCGACCGGACGGCGCAGGCCCTGACCACTACGCCCGCACCAGAGAGCTTTCTGCCGCAGCCGCCCTGCGAACTCGACGCGATGATGCGCGCCCTACTCGTCACGTCCCCTCACCCGGCTGCCGGCGCGATCCTCGCCGCCCAGGAGTTCATCCCCTGGGGCACGAACCCGGTCGCCGACCGGATGAGCGAGGCCGCCGCCGCGATCTGCGCCGTGACGACGCTGATGAGCCCGGAGGGCCCGATCCCCGCGCCCGACCTGCGCCTCGGTCTCTTCTACCAGAGGCCGGACAGCTACTATGCGCTCCACAACCACGACGCGGACGAAACCTATGTCATCCTCGCGGGCGAGGCGCTCTGGACCGCGGGCGACGACACGCGGATCCGCCGCCCGGGAGACATGATCCACCATCCGAGCCTCATGCCGCATGCCTTCCGCACCGGGCCGGAAGGGCTCCTCGCGCTCTGGCGGTGGAGCGGGGACGTCAACACCCATTCCTACGCCTTCCTCGACGATCCGCAGGCCATCGCCGTCTGACGCAAACGCGATCCGCGCCCCCTGTCGCAAGCCCCCCCGGGGAGTATAGGGTGCGCCCGAATCTCCCTGGGGGCCCATTCATGCGCAGCTACGCCATCGGCGACATTCACGGCCATCTCGACAAGCTCCGCGCGGCGCATGACCTTGTCGCGGCCGACCGCCGCGCCGTGGGCGACGACACGGCGCCGGTCGTGCATGTGGGCGACCTCGTCGACCGCGGGCCGGATGCCTGCGGGGTGATCGAACATCTGATCGGGGGGATTGCCTCGGGGCTGAACTGGGTCGTCCTCAAGGGCAACCATGACCGCATGTTCAGCCTCTTCCTCGATGAGGAGCCGCGCCACGATACCGGCCTCCGCGCCGGGCTCGCCTGGCTCGACCCGCGCCTCGGCGGGGGCATTACGCTTGCGTCCTACGGCGTGACCAGCGCGGACGAACGCCCGATCGCGGAGGTTCACGCCGAAGCCCGCGCCCGGGTGCCGAAGGGCCACGCCGACTTCCTGGCAAACCTGCCCGCCTGGCACCTCGTTGGTGAGGCTCTCTTCGTCCACGCCGGTATCCGGCCAGGCGTCGACCTCTGCCACCAGAGCGAGGACGACCTTCTCTGGATCCGCGGTGATTTTCTCGACGACCCGCACGACCACGGCCCGCTCGTCGTTCACGGCCACACGCCGGTTTCCGCCGTCACGCATTACGGCAACCGCCTGAACATCGACACCGGCGCGGCCTACGGTGGCCCGCTCTCCGCCGTAGTGATCGAAGGGCGCGCGGTCTGGCTGCTGACCGACGCCGGCCGCGTTCCGATCCTGCCCGCGGCCTAGCCCTTCCCCTTACGGGCCAGCATCAGCGCCTCGTCGAGCACCTCCCGATCGCCGATATGGTTGGCGAGGATCAGGATCAGTTCCGCATCGAGCGCGAGGCTCTGCGCCTCGGTCAGGCCACGATGCGCGGCCAGAAGCGCGGCATAGAACCCGTCGGCGTCAGCGATGTTGGGCTTGGTGTTCAGGCTCATGGCTTTCCCTCCCACATGGCGGCGATGGCGTCCGACACCTCCCCGGCTTCGGGGTCGACCCAGCGCGCGGCCACGACCTGGTCGGGCCGGATCAGGTAGAGCGCCCGCTCCGCCCGGCCCAGGTATCTACTGCGTAGCGTATCCGTCATTTCGGGCGCGACAACCTTCGCCGCCACGCCCTCCGGCGCATGGAGGCCCAGCGCCAGCAGCACCGGCTCGCGGCCGAGCGCGTTCAGGAGCCAACCGTCATCCAAGGGCGCATCGGGCGCCACGGCGCCGGGGCGCGAGACCTTCGGCAGTCTCTCGTCGTCCGCGCCCGAGCTCGGGTAGACGCAGGGCACCGAAAGCCGCCCGCCGTTCACCATCCCCCGCGCGAATTCCGTCTTCCCGGCAAGCGACAGGACCGCGTCGCGGAACCGCCGCTCCATCCCCGCCGCAGGCGTCATGAAACGCGTGGTGCGCGACGAGTTCAGGATGTTCTCGTCCGCCGCGAAGGTCCTTTCGCGGTCGTAGGCCGCGAGAAGGTTATCACCACCGCGCCCTTCGAGCACTGCCGCGAGCCGCCAGCCCAGCGCATCGACGTCCTGCAGCCCGCTGTTGCCGCCCCGCGCGCCGAAGGGCGACACGACATGCGCGCTGTCGCCGGCGAAGATCACCCGCCCATGCAGGAAACGCTCGAGCCTCCGGCACTGGAATGTGTAGATCGACACCCAGTCCAGCCGGAAATCCTTGTGCCCCACGACCCGCTCGATCCGGGGGATGACCTTCTCGGGCTTCCTCTCCTCCTCCGGGTCCGCCTCCCAGCCGAGCTGAAGATCGATGCGGTAGATGTTGTCGGGCTGCTTGTGCAGCAGCGCCGACTGGCCGGGATGGAAGGTGGGTTCGAACCAGAACCGCCGTTCGGCCGGGAAATCCGCCTCCATCTCGATATCGGCGATGAGAAACCGCTCTTCGAAAAGCTCGCCCTCGAAGTCGAGGCCCAGCATCGCGCGCGTGTCCGATTTCGCCCCGTCGCAGGCGATCAGGTATTCGGCCGTCAGCGTATAGTCGCCATCCGGCGTCTCAACCGTGATGAACACGGCGTCATCCGCCTGCTCCAGCGCCTTGACCTGGTTGCGGAACCGCAGGTCCACCAGCGGATGTTCCAGCGCCTTCGCCGCGAGCATCTCCTCGATATGGTATTGCTGGAGGTTCACGAAGGCCGGCATCTTGTGACCCTTCTCGGGCAACAGGTCGAAGCTGAAGACCTCCCTGTCGCGGTGGAAGGTGCGCCCGACCTTCCAGGTCACGCCCATCTCCACCGCCTTCTCGCCCAGCCCGATACGGTCGAGAACCTCAAGCGCCCGCTTCGACCAGCAGATCGCGCGCGAACCGACCGAGACGACGTTGTTGTCGTCCAGCACGACGGAGGCGACGCCGTAGTTGGCAAGCTCCAGCGCGGCGGCGAGCCCGATCGGCCCCGCGCCGACGATGATCACCTTGTGACGCGGCTCCGTTTCCGTCAGCCCCGGCGGCTTGATGTAGGGGAAGGGCTTGTATTCATAAGGCATGGTGTCCTCCCCTCACTCCTGCAGCGCATCCCACATCTGCCGGTCGCGTTCGGCCGTCCAGACGCGGGGCGTGTCGATGCCCATCGCCTCGTCATAGGCGCGCGAGACGTTGAAGGGCAGGCAATGTTCGTAGATCGCGTAGTCCGAGAATTTCGGATCGCATTCCGCGCGGACGGCGTTCCAGGCCTCCTTCAGCGTCCCGCCCCGCGCCGCGACGCGGGCTGCCGGTCGGTAGGTGCTTTCGAGGAAGTCCGCCGTCGAGGCCAAGGCCTTCGCCACCATTTCCCGCCCCTGCAGCGCGTCTCCGCGCCCCGGCGCGATCGCCACCGGATCGAAGGCCGCGATGTTGGAAAGCGTCTCGCCCCAATCCGCGAAATGGCCGTCGCCGCAGTAGCAGGCCGAGCGGTATTCGACGATGTCGCCCGTGAACATCACCTCCGCATCCGGCACCCAGACCACCGCGTCGCCGGCCGTGTGCGCCCTGCCTAGGTGCATGATCTCCACCCGCCGCTTGCCGAGGTAGACGGTCATGCTGTCGGAGAAGGTCGTCGTGGGCCAGGTCAGGCCGGGAATTTCCTCGTGCCCCTGGAAGAGCCGGGGAAAACGCGCGAATTCGCTGTCCCAGTCCTCCTTGCCGCGCTCGGCCACCATGCCGCGCGCCGCGTCGGACATGATGACCTGCGGCGCGCCGTAGGCCGAGGCGCCGAGAACGCGGACGGCGTGGTAATGCGTCAGCACCAGATGCGTGATCGGCTTGTCGGTGACCTCGCGGACGCAGTCGATCACCTTCCGGGCGAGCCTCGGCGTCGCCTGCGCCTCCACCACCATCACCCCGTCATCGCCGATGATGACGCCCGAGTTGGGGTCCCCCTCGGCGGTGAAGGCGTAAAGCCCGTCGCCGATCTCGGTGAAGCTCGTCTTCTTTTCCGTCAGGTCGCCCGCCGACGCGAAAGCCTTGGCCATCCTCTTCCCCCTCAAATCGCTGGACGCACATGGCGCCCCATGATTCCATCCACGCCATGTTTTCGAAACGCGCCATTGCGTACTGGCTTACCGCCGCAGTCGTGTCCGTCCAGGCCATCTACCTCCTCTGGGCCGGGCGCGAGCCCTACTGCAAGTGCGGCTACGTGAAGCTCTGGCACGGAGACAACTGGAGCCCGGAGAACTCGCAGCACATCTCGGACTGGTACACGCCCTCGCACATCCTGCATGGCCTGATCTTCTACGCAGCTATCTGGCTGATCCTGCCGCGCCTGGCCTTCGGCTGGCGCCTTGCGCTCGGCACGGCCGTCGAGGCCGCCTGGGAGATGATCGAGAACTCCAACGCGGTGATCGAGCGCTACCGCGAAGTGACCATCTCGCTCGACTACTACGGCGACTCGGTCCTGAATTCGGTTTGCGACACGCTCGCGATGGTCGCGGGCTTCTACCTCGCGCGCGTCATCCCGGTCTGGGCAAGCGTGGCGATCATCGTCGGGTTCGAAGCCCTGACGACCTACCTGATCCGCGACGGGCTCGCGCTCAACATCATCATGCTGCTCTGGCCGAGCCAGGCGATCCTCGACTGGCAGTCGGCCATCTACAGCGGGCCCTGACCTCATCGCCCGGCCCCCACCGGGTCCTTGTGGGCGGGCAGGATCTTGCCCGCGCATTCGCCGAAGCCCACGCGGAACCCGTCGCCCTGCGCGTGGCCCCGCAGCGTCAGGGTGTCACCATCCTCGAGGAAGCTCCGCGTCGCGCCGTCCGGAAGCGACAGAGGCTCCTTCCCGCCCCAGGAGAGTTCCAGAAGGCTCCCCCGGCTCTCCTTCGCCGCGCCGGAGATCGTGCCCGATCCCAGAAGGTCCCCCACGTTCATCGGGCATCCGGAGGTCGTGTGGTGGCACAACTGCTGGGCCGCCGAATAATACATCTCGCTGTAGTTGGTGCGGGTGAGGACGGCCTCCTCCCCGCCCTCGGGCCTGAGAGACGCGGTCAGGTCGATCTCGTAGAGCATCGGCCCCGGCTCTTCGAGATACGGCAGAAGCGGCCGCTCCCGTTCGGGCGTGGGCACCCGGAACGGCTCAAGTGCCGCCCTGGTGACGATCCAGGGGCTGATCGTCGTCGCCGTGGCCTTGGCCTGGAAGGGTCCGAGCGGCTGGTATTCCCAGCCCTGGATGTCCCGCGCCGACCAGTCGTTCAGAAGGACATAGCCGAAGATCATCTCGTCGGCCTCCGCCACGCCGACCATGCCCTCGGAGGCCCGGCCCACGATCGCGCCCATTTCCAGTTCGAAGTCGAACCGCCGGCAGGGCGCGAAATGCGGCAGCTCGGCGTCGGCGGGCTTGAGCTGCCCCCAGGGCCGGCGCACCGGCGAGCCCGAGACGACGACGGAGGACGCGCGTCCGTTGTAGCCGATCGGGATCGACAGCCAGTTCGGCGGAAGCGCGTTTTCCGGCCCGCGGAACATCGAGCCCACGTTGAATGCGTGGTTCTTGCCCGCGTAGAAGTCGGTGTATTCCGAGATCAGGATCGGCAGGTGCAGCTCCGCATGCGCCATTGGCACGAGAAACGGCTCCACGGCCTGCCGGTGCAGCGAACCCTCGTCCAGCAGTTCGACAAGGCGTTCCCGGAACGGACCCCAGGCCGCCGGCCCGAGTTCCATGAACTCGTTCCAGAAGGGCACGTCGAACACCGGGTCGGCCGCAGGCGCCACGAGCCCCGCCTCCTCGGCCGCCATCAGGTCGAGGATCATGTCCCCGATCGCCACGCCGCAGCGCGGCTCCTCGCCTTCGGTCGAGAAGACGCCACAGGGCAGGTTGTTCAGCGGAAAGTCCGTGGTCGCGGTATTGGCGCTGGCCACCCAGCTTCTCATCAGGGGCATTCTCTGTCCTCTTGCCGGCGGTACGTGGGCTCACGCCGCCTTCGAATGGTTTGCGTCCGGGCGGCCGGGTCAATCGCCGACGTTCGGCCCCGCCCCACTGGGCCACATGCCCGCGTTGCCGCGGTTCGGGTCCGGCGGCGTGTCGGGGACTTCGTCATCCTCCGACGCCTTCGGCGGATTGCGCCATACCGCCCAGCCCACGATGCCGAGAAGAAACAGAAGGGCAAGTGCCGTCTTCATCTCACTTGGTGCCCGGCGTGCCGTCGAACTTCTTCTCGAGGTCCTTCCAGCAGTCGATGTAGTCGTCCTGCAGGGGCGCCTCCTGGGCGGCGAAGCGGGTGAGGTGCTGCGGAAAGCGGGTCTCGAACATGAAGGACATGGTATTGTCGAGCTTCTCCGGCTCAAGCTCCATGTTCGACGCGCCTTCGAAGGCGTTCCGGTCCGGCCCGTGCGGCAGCATCATGTTGTGGAGCGACAGCCCGCCGGGGATGAAGCCCTTCGGCTTCGCGTCGTAGATCCCGTAGATGTTGCCCATCAGCTCCGACATGATGTTCCGGTGATACCATGGCGGGCGGAACGTGTGCTCGGCCACCATCCAGCGTTCGCGGAAGAGGACGAAGTCGATGTTCGCCGTGCCTTCCACGCCCGAGGGCGCGGTGAGGACGGTGAAGATCGACGGGTCCGGGTGGTCGAAAAGGATCGCCCCGACGGGGCAATAGGTGCGCATATCGTATTTGCATGGCGCGTAGTTGCCGTGCCAGGCGACGACGTCGAGCGGCGAATGCCCGATCTTCGTCTCATGGAACTCCCCGCACCACTTGACCGTCAGGGTCGAGGGCACCTCGCGGTCCTCGAAGGCGGCGACCGGCGTCTTGAAGTCGCGCCGGTTCGCCATGCAGTTCGCGCCGATCGGGCCCCTGCCCGGAAGCTGGAACTTCTGCCCGTAGTTCTCGCAGACGAAGCCGCGGCACGGGCCCTCCAGCACCTCGACACGGTAGACGAGCCCGCGCGGCAGGATCGCGATCTCCTTCGGTTCGAGGTCGATGATCCCGAGTTCCGTGCAGAACCTCAGCCGCCCTTCCTGCGGCACGACCAGAAGCTCGGAGTCCGCCGAGAAGAAGTATTCGTCACGCATGTTATCGGTGACGAGGTAGATGTGGCTGGCCATCCCGACCTGCGTGTTCACATCCCCCGCCGTGGTCATCGTGCGCATCCCCGAAAGCCAGGTCAGGGGCTTTTCGGAGTGCGGCACAGGGTCCCACCTGTATTGACCGAGGGAGATCACGTCGCGCTCCACGTTCGGCGCGGTCTTCCAGTAGGGAAGGTCGATCTTCGTGAAGCGGTGCGTGTGCTTCACCGAGGGGCGGATTCGGTAGCACCAGGTGCGTTCGTTCTGATGCGAGGGCGCGGTGAAGGCGGTGCCGGAAAGTTGTTCGCCATAAAGGCCGTAGTTGCATTTCTGCGGGCTGTTCTGCCCCTGCGGCAGGGCGTCCGGCAGCGCCTCGGTTTCGAAGTCGTTCCCGAAGCCCGGCATGTAGCCTTCATGCGTCCCGACGGTGGACGGGGCGCGGATCATTCCTTTCGGCAGTTCGTGGCGGGTCATTGCGTTTCCTCCTGTCGGCCGCGACGCGAAACGGTATCGTTGCATTTGCAACGATGTCAAGCTGGCCCTTGTGTGGCGGGCGTGACACCATATCTCCACTGAGGAATGTGGGACGAGGAGTGTGACGTGGGCGGGTTCGACCTTGCGAAGTTTCTACCATACCGGATTTCGGTGGCTGCCGCCCGGGTCAGCCGTGGGTTTGCGAAACGCTACCGGACGGAATTCGGTATCTCGATCCCCGAATGGCGCGTACTGGCGCACCTTTCCGCCGCAGGCGGTCCGGTGAGCGTGCGCGAGGTTCACGCCCGCGTGGACATGGACAAATCGAAGGTCAGCCGTGCGGCGGCGCGTCTCGAACAGGCGGGATACGTGGCAAAGGCTGAGAACTCCGACGACCGGCGCCTCGTGCAGCTCACGCTGACCGAGGCGGGCCGCGATCTCGTGGCGCGGATCGTTCCCGTCGCGCGTTCCTATCACGCCGAGCTCCTGGCCCGGCTTGGACCCGAAGCCGACAGCTTCCGCCGCGCGCTCGAGCGGCTCGCGACCGAGGAGGAAGAGGACAGGCTTCCAGAAAAAGAGGCATTCGTGCATGACGATTGAGCAGCGGCGGTCATTTTCCAGGGCGGTGACGATGGGCTCGCGCGCCCATCTCCAGCATCACCACGTGCAAAGCCCGCGCTGGACGGGACCCAAGCTCTCCGTCGCGGTGCTGAGCGACTTCCACGTCTGCAAGCCCTGGGTGACACTCGGGTCGCTCGGCCGGATCATCGAAAAGACGAACGCGCTCGGCGCGGACATGATCCTGCTCGCCGGGGATTTCATCCCGTCGCGGCAGATGCCCGGCCTGCGCGAGGAGATCCCGGGGATCGCCCGCACGCTTGCCCGGCTCGAAGCGCCGCTCGGGGTCCACGCCGTCCTCGGCAACCATGACTGGTGGGACTGCGCCCATGCCCGCGCGAACGATTTCACCGAGAACCTCATCGGCCCGGCATTGGTCGATGCGGGCATCTCGCTCCTGTCGAACCGGTCCCTCTCACTCTCGCATGGCGGCAGCGACTTCTGGCTCGTCGGGATGGACAGCCAATGGGCGCTGCGCTCGCTGCGCAAGCCGGGTTTCCACGACCCCGAGGCTGCCTTCGCCGAGGTCCCCGAGGACGCGCCCGCGATTCTTCTTGCGCACGAACCCGACTACTTCTCCGAGGGCGATCACCGCGCCTTCCTCCAGATCAGCGGCCATACCCACGGCGGGCAGATGAACCTGGGCGGCTGGCGGCCCCTGACGCCGTCGCATTACGGCGGGCGCTATGCCTGGGGTCACCTGCACGAGGATGGGCGACACCTCGTCGTCTCCGGCGGTATCGGCTATTCCGGCCTGCCGCTCCGCGTCTTCCAGCCGCCCGAGATCACGGTCGTCACCGTCAGCGCGGCCTGATACGCACGCTGGCGCGCGGCGAAACCCGGCGCTAGGCTCGTCCCGAGATTTCCAGGGGAGCTTTCCATGACCGACGACATCGTCATCCTTTCCGGCGCGCGCACTGCCATCGGCACTTTCGGCGGAAGCCTTTCGGGCATCGCGCCCATCGACCTCGGCGCCATCGCCGCGAAGGCCGCGCTCGAGCGGGCCGGGGTCGAGGGGGGCCGGATCGGCCATGTCGTCTTCGGCCATGTCATCAACACCGAGCCCCGCGACATGTACCTCTCCCGCGTCGCCGCGATGCAGGCGGGCGTGCCGGACACGACGCCGGCGATGAACGTCAACCGTCTCTGCGGCTCGGGCGCGCAGGCGATCGTTTCTGCCGTGCAGGCTCTCGCCCTCCGCGACGCGGACTTCGCGCTCGCCGGCGGGGCCGAGAACATGAGCCGCTCGCCCTACGCGCTCGCCACCGCGCGCTGGGGCCAGAAGATGGGCGACACCAAGGCGATGGACATGATGACCGGAGCGCTGAGCTGCCCCTTCGGCACCGGGCACATGGGCGTAACGGCGGAGAACGTGGCGAAGGAGCACGGGATCACACGCGAGGCCCAGGACGCCTTCGCGCTCGAAAGCCAGACCCGCGCCGCCCGCGCGATCGCCGAGGGGCTTTTCAAGGACCAGATCGTCCCGGTCGAAGTTCCTTCGCGGAAGGGCCCCGTGACCTTCGACACGGACGAGCACCCGAAGGCGACCTCGGTCGAGGCTCTCGCGGGGCTCAAGGCCGTCTTCCAGAAGGACGGCACCGTGACCGCCGGCAACGCCAGCGGCATCAACGACGGCGCCGCGGCACTGGTCCTCGCCCGTGCCGATGCGGCGGAGAAGGCGGGGCTGAAGCCCCGCGCCCGCGTCCTCGGCTACGCCCACGCGGGCGTGCGGCCCGAGGTCATGGGCATCGGCCCGGTGCCCGCCGTCGAAGCGCTTCTGGCCCGCACCGGGCTGAAGGTCGCCGACTTCGACGTGATCGAGTCGAACGAGGCCTTCGCGGCGCAGGCGCTCGCGGTCAACAAGGGCCTCGGCCTCGACCCGGCGAAGGTGAACCCCAACGGCGGCGCCATTGCGCTCGGCCACCCTGTCGGCGCGACCGGCGCGATCCTGACGGTGAAGGCTCTCCACGAACTCGAGCGCATCGGGGGGAGCCGTGCCCTCATCACCATGTGCATCGGTGGCGGCCAGGGCATCGCGCTCGCCATCGAGCGCATCTGACCGGCCGGGGGCACGCGCGGCAGCGCCGGACGGGCGGGCTCGATGCCCGGCCGGACGGCACCCCGGCTCAGCGCAGGACGACCGAGACCGCGGCCGACCGCCCCGCCGCGTCGATCACCGACAGCGTGACGTAACCCGGCCCGGCGACGGGCAGTTCTTCCTCCCGCGCGCGGGACGCGACCGCCACGGGTGCGCCATTCGCGAGCCAGGTGAAGGGCGCGGCCCCGCCCCGGACCTTCACCACCAGCGCACCGTCGCGCGTTTCCACCTCGGCGCCGTCGGGCGGAAAGGCAACCTCGGGGGCGCCGGGGACGGCGTCGGAGAACACCGCGTCGCGCGGGCGGAAACGCTGCAAGGGCTGCGGCAGGCGGGCGTTCGGCAGGATCAGCGTCCCCGGCGGCGGCGGGGGCAGCGGGTCGAGCGCGGGCTTCAGCCGCCCGAAGACCTGGAACAGGACCGGCGCGGCCAGATCGCCCCCGAAGGCGCCCGGGACGGAGGACCCGTCCGCCCGCCCCATCCAGACGCCAGCGACGTGCCGCCCGTCAAAACCGATCGCCCAGGCGTCGCGGTGGCCATAGCTCGTGCCGGTCTTGTAGGCGAGCCGGTTCCGTGGCGCCCCGGGCGGCGGCGCGAGGCCCGAGAGGATATCGGCCACCGACCAGGCAGCCTCGGACCGGAACAGGCGCTGCGGCAGCGCATCAGCCTCACCCGGCCGTTCCGACAGCCGCACCGGCGCGCCGAGCCGCGCGAGCGCCGCGTAGGCCTGCACGAGTTCGCGCAGCGACAGCCCCACACCCCCCAGCGCCACCGCGAGTCCCGGCGGACCGTCAAGTTCCGGCGCCGCCCCCGCGCGCCGCAGCGCCGCCATCACCCGTGCGGGCCCCAGCGCCTCGGTCAGGCTCACCACCGGGATGTTCAGCGACAACTGCAACGCTTCGCGCACCGGCAGCGTGCCCCGGAACGCCCGGTCGAAGTTCTGCGGCGCATAGGTGCCGAAGGCCACCGGCCGGTCCTCGACCAGCGTCTCGGGATGGGCGAGACCCTCGTCGAAGGCGAGCCCGTAGACGAAGGGTTTCAGAAGCGAGCCGGGCGACCGCCGCGCGGCGGTCATGTCGATGAAGCCCGCGCGCGCCTCGTCCGTCCATTCCGCCGCGCCCACCGAGGCCAGGATCTCTCCCGTCCGGTGATCGGCGACGAGGATCGCGACCGAGAGCCTCTCGCCATGCCGCGCCACCGCGCGGGCCGCGAGCGATTCAAGCGCCGCCTGAAGTCCCGCGTCGATCGTCGTGGCGTGCTGCTGCACGAGCGGTTCCGCCGCGCGCAGGGCCTCCGCGAGATGCGGGGCGAGCGCGGGGAAAGCGCGCCGCGCTTTCGGCACCGGCTCCGTCAACGCCGCCCGCACCCGGTCCGGCGCCAACACCCCGGCGTCTTCCATCCGTGCCAGCACACGGGCCCGCGCCACTTCGGCCGCCTTGGGCGCCCGGTCGGGCCTGCGCGCCTCCGGCGCCTGCGGCAGCGCGACCAGAAGAGCCGCCTCCGCCGGCGTGAGCCTTCGCGGCTCCTTCCCGAAATAGGCGAGCGACGCCGCGCGCACGCCTTCGAGGTTCCCGCCATAGGGCGCCAGGCGCAGGTAGAGCCCGAGGATTTCCTCCTTCGACAGCCGATGCTCCAGCGCCAGCGCGACGCGTATCTGCCGGAGCTTGCCGGAAAGCCGCCCCGTCCCCGTCTCCTCCAGAAGCCGCGCGACCTGCATCGTCAGCGTCGAGCCGCCGGACACGACGCGTCCGTTCCACGCCGCCTGCGCCACGGCGCGCGCCATCGCGCGCAGGTCCACCCCGGAATGCGATCGGAACCGCTTGTCCTCGTAGGCGATGAGCATGTTCGCAAACAAGGGATCGACCGGCCCCGGCTCCATCCGCCAGCGCCCGTCTGCCACCGTGAAGGCCCGCAGAAGCGTCCCGTCCCGCGCCGTCACCTCGACCGAGGTTTCGGAGATGAGAGGCGGCACCACCGTTGCCGCCACCCAGCGGTCAAACCCATCCCGCACCAGCGCCACCGCGAAGAGCAGCGCGACGAGCAGGAAGGGGACCGCGCGGCGCATGTCACTCGGCGACCGCTACCCGACCCGTCGCGGTCCAGGCACGGAAGTCGGGGCGATACATGTCCTCGACACTCGCCGCCGGGTGCCGGAACGTCCCGGGCGACACCGCACGGACGATGTAGGCCAGCCGGAACGGATCGTCCGACCGCCAGTCCACCGCGGCAAGGAACCTTTCCTGCCGGAACTCGGACATGCGCGTGAATTCGACCGTGTCGAGCCAGTCGAGCGCCGCGATGTCGCCGCCCCGAATGAGGTTCGGGTTGTCGATCTCGAAGCCGGCCGGCAGCGGGTCGTCCACGATCAGCCGCGCCTCGCCCTCGGCATGGGGCGTGATTTCCAGCACCGTCACCAGCCGCGCACCCTGCGCGACGCGAGCCGGATCGACCGGAACGCCCTCCATGTCGTAATAGCTCCGCGTGATCGTGTAGCCCTTGCCGCCCGCGGGCTCCGCCACCTCCGGTACGCCGAGCGTGGTGAGCGTCAGCGTGGCCTCCCGCGCCGAGCCGTTGGCGACCGCCAGCGCCGCCCCCGCCGTCTCGTCGTCGAGAACGCGCACCAGGGGCCCATCGACGGGCTGGCCGTTCACCGTGAATCCCTCGGCACCCGGCCGGTCGATCAGCGCATGCGTCGCCAGAAGCGCCCATGTCGCCTCCTGCGTCGACATCCGCCGCCCAGCCATGCTCGCCGCCACCGACTCGCCCAAGGCCTCCGGCGAGACCACGGCCGACCCCGCCTCCGCCGCCAGAGCCAGCACCGCGGCACGGTCGCGCAGGTTCGTGCCGTAGTCCGACCGCCAGATCTGCGCGTCGTCGCCTGTCGGCAGCGCGGACATCAGCCGCGCGGCGCGCGCGAACATCGCGTCCGCCCGCGTCTGGTCGCCGTAGGACCCCAGCGCCGCCCCAAGCTGCGCCGCCGCGATCGGCGTGTCGAAGGCGTCGCCCTTCACGTCCGCGTAGTAGCGGAGGTCGCCCACCGCCGCCGCGCCCTCGCGCGCCAGCACCATCAGCGCGTAGGCCAGCTCCCCGCCGCCCTTGTCGAAGTCGGGGGCGTAGTTGACCTGGTTGCGCAAGTTGTCGAGCGCGTTGCGGAAGGCGACGTCCGGCACCTCGAAGCCCTGCGCGCGCGCCCGGCTCAGGAAATCCGTCACGTAGGCATCAAGCCAGAAGTCCCCGGCTTCCGCATACCAGAGCCCGAAGGCCCCGTTCGACGCCTGGTTCAGCAGCACCCGCGAGATCGACTGATCGATCCGGGTGCGAATGTCCGTCTCACGGTCAAGCCCCATCACCCGCGCCACCTCCTCGAAATAGAGAAGCGGCAGCGCCTTCGAGGTGATCTGTTCCGTGCAGCCATAGGGATAGGCGTCGAGCGACGCCAGAAGTCCCGGCGCGTCGAAGCGCGCGATCGGCCCCACGGCCAGCGTCACCCGGCCTGTCCCCGGGATGATCCCGTCAAAGACGTTGTCGTCCAGCGTGAAGGTCTGCCCCGAGGCCAGCGTGAACCGGCTCGTCCGCGACACGGGCGGGTCGTTCACCTGCACCGGTATGGTCAGATCCTTCACCAGCTGCCGCCCGTCCGGCGTCGTCAGCGCGACGCGGATCTGGCCGATCCCCTCCGCCTCCGGCGCCCGGATCGGCAACGTCAGCACCGCCTTGCCCTTCTCCGCAAGGTCCACGCCGGTCTGCATCGCCTCGGGCAGCGCGAAGTCGGCGGAACTCACGTCGAGCCCCATCCGCCCGGACGGCCCGGTGGCGTGCACGATCTCGAGCAGCATGCGGCTGTCGTCGCCCGGCGCCATGAAACGCGGCACGGTAGCGGCGACCACGACCGGGTCGCGCACCAGAACCTCGGCCTCGGACTGCCCGATCCCGGTCTTCGACCAGGCGACCGCCATCAGCCGCACCGTGCCGTTGAACGACGGCAGCCGGAACTCCGTCCGCGCATAGCCGTCCGCCCCGACCTCGATGGGGCCGGAGAAATAGGCGACCAGCTCCTCCGTCGGCGGTGGTGCCTGCATCCGCATCCCGGCACCCGCGTCGCCGCCGGACCGAACCCGGCCCTCCGCGCCCGTCCGCCCGTCGATGAGGCGGCCATAGATGTCGCGGATACCGATGCCGAGCTTCCGCTGGCCGAAGTAATGCCCTTCCGGGTCGGGCGAGGTGAAGGCCGTCAGGTTCAGGATACCCACGTCCACCGCGGCAATCGTGGCATATGCCGTCTCACCCGGCTCCACGCCTTCGACCTTCAGCGCGACGGGCAGGGTTCCCCGCGGGTCTGCCTCGGCCGCCACCTCGAAATCCGCCGACAACCGCCGCTTTCCGGGATCGACCGCAGCATAGGACAGGCCCAGCGCCCGCGCCGGGGCGCGGCCAGCCTCGACGTTCAGCGGCCGGATCACCGAGGCAGTGACATAGGCACCCGCGCCCCAGTCGTCGGTCACGGGCAGCGCCACGACGTTCTCGCCCTCCGTCACCGCGATCGCCTTCATGTCGATCAGCCGGTTCGACACGACCGTCACCAGCGCCACGCCCGCCGCCCGCGGCACGAGCCTGAGCGTCGCCGTCTCGCCGGGCAGATAGGCGGGCTTGTCGAGCGACAATTCCAGCGTGTCGGGCGTCGCTGCCGCGTCCGCCGGCGCATACCAGCCCGCGTAGAACTCGACCGATGAGGCGGCATAGGCCCCGCCCGTCGATTCCACGACCAGCTCGTAATTGCCCCAGTCCACCGGCGCAGCGATCTCCACCGCGCCCGAGGGCGTCAGCATCACGTCGCCTTCCGCCACCCGCGTGCGCGAGGTCGTCACCTCCCAGTTCCAGGAGCCGTAGAGCGAATACCACTGGTAGCGATGCTCCAGCCGATTCAGCGTCCAGCGCACCTCCATCCCCGCAGGCGCCATGTCGGGGCCGAGCGCCAGGACGCGGAACCGCGCCTCCGCGCCCTCCGCCGCGACGTCCTCGAACAGGGGATCGATCCCGATCACCGGCGTCGCCGGCATTATGGTGCGTTCGATCCGCCGCTCCACCGGGCGGCCGGAGCCTTCCGCCACCCGCACGTTGATCCGCGCGGTCAGGGGGCGCGCCTCGCCCCGGTCCCCGGGCAGCGGCAGGAAGAGGCTCGTTCGGCCGTCGGAATCGGTGGGCTCGCCGAAGAAGCTGTCGCCGTAGGTGTCGAACGGTTCGTCATGGCGGCCGAAGCTGTAGCCCTCGAACCCCTCGATCCCGGTCGCGGCGGACAGGCGCAGGTCGCCCTCCACCTGCAACCCCGCGCCCGGCGCGCCGAAAAGGTAACGCGCGGTCACGGTCAGTTCCGGGCTCGTCCCGAGCCTGAGCGCGCCATCGGGCAGGGACAGGTCGAAGTCGATCCGCTCCGGCAGGAAGTCCTCGACCAGCACGTCCGTGGAGGCGAGAGCCGGGGCGTCCGGATCGACGAAGGCTTCAAGCCGCCAGGTCCCGCGCGGCGCGGTGCCGGCGAGCGGCAGGTCGAACACATGGCCGCCCGCCGCCGTGCCATCCGAAAGCGCGCGGGTGAACTCCACCCCGTCGGGGCGCATGAGCCGCAGGGAAAGGGGCATCCCCTCGATCGCCTCGGCCTTCGCGTCCCGCGCCAGCGCGGTCGCGTGGATCACCTCGCCCGCCCGGTAGGCACCCCGGTCCGTCGTCAGGAACACGTCGATCGGCGGCGCCGCTTCGCGTCCCGCGACGCCCCGGTCGGAGAGGTCGAATTCCGGCTCTGTCAGCGCGACGAAGGCGATGTCCTCGGCCCCGTCCTCCACCGTCACCAGCGCGGGCGACGCCCCGCCCCGGCCCGAGGTCAGCCCGGCCGGGAAATGCGCGTAGCCTTCGGCATCCGTCTCGACCGTGCCGAGGACCGCGTTCGACCGCGACACGAGCGTCGCTTTCACGCCGGCCTTCGGCGTGGCATCGGCCAAAGAGCGGACGAAGACATGCAACCCGTCCGTCCCCGACATCGTCGTCATCCCGAGGTCCGAGATCACGAACCACTGCGTCGCGGCGGGCCTGTCGTAAAGGTTCTGTCCCTTCGCGCTCGCCTGGAGCGCGTAGATCCCGGCGGGCAGGCCCCCGATGACCTCGTCGAGCGGCAACCGCGTGGTCATGTCGCGGTTCACCTCCATCGTCACCTCGCCTGTGCCGCGCCAGACTTCCTCCGCCACTTCCGCGTTGAAATACTCCGCCTGCCAGTAGTCGAGCGAGCGCGCGAAATAGTCGCTCTGCAGCGCCCGCACGAGGTTCCGGTCCGAGATGCGCATCAGCATCAACTCGACCTCGGTCAGGTTCACCGTCTCGACCGGGATCCCCGCGCCGTCCGTCCTGGGCAGGACGTAGGCGCGCCCCGGGAACCGGACCGAAGGCGCCCGGTCACGGACGTAGATGTTGAGCTGCGTATCCTTCGCGAGTTCCTCGCCCGACGCGGCGGGCAGCCCTTCCCGGAAAGTGAGCGTGTAGCGCTTGCCATGCGTCACCCCCGCCACGCACAGCGTATCGGCCGAGGCTTCGACCGAAAGCCCCGGCTCGGGAAGCTGCACGAAGGGCGTGTAGTCCTGCCCCGCGCGCACCAGTTCCTCGTTGAAGACCGCGCAGATGCGGGGATTGGCGCTGTCGCTTTCGACCCGATGCTCGGCGATGCGGAAGCCATACTTGCCGATCGCGTCCTCCAGCGCCGCCGCCGCGTCGTCGCGCGGCTGGGTGGCCTGGGCGAGCCTGAGCGCGGGGATCATGTCGCGCCCGCGCCCATTCGCCTCCAGCGCCTCGGCCATGACGCCCAGCGCATTGGCGCGGAGGGCCGCCCGGTCGGCACGCAGGTAGCCGTTCACCGACGCCGACAGCGCGCGCTCGCGGTAGCCGCGCAGCGTGTTGCCGCTGCCCCCGCGGATCGCCAGTAACAGCCGCGCGTATTCCACCCACTGGTCCGCCGCATCCGTCAGGTTCAGCGCCGCGCCCTGGAACTTGGACGCTGCAAGAAAGTTCCCCGCGCCCCGTTCCCGGTCCACCGCGGCCAGAAGGTCCGCCGCGGTCCAGCTGCCGGTGATGTGCAGGTTGGCGAGGCCCTTCGCCTGCTCGTAGGCCCGCGCGAAGTCCTGCGGCTCGAGGAAATCGAGTTCCTCCGCCCTGAGCTCCGCCCGCGCCTCGGCTCCGGGCGCCGCGTTGCGGACCCAGCCGGAAATGGCGCCGTCGTAGGGCTGCTGTTCGCTTACCCTGCTCTTCGGGAAACAGGAGTTGGACCGGGCATTGAAGGTGAAGGCCTGGCACCTGTCGTCCGACAGGCAGGCCGCCTCGCAGGCCTCGAGCGTCGTGTCGAAGATCGACGACAGGTCCGAGCCGTAGAAATCGAGGTTCTCGGTCAGGACCATGCGCCGCTCGGGAACCAGTGGGGTGTCCTGGGCGAACGCGGGAACCGTGGCGAGGCTGCCAACGAGAATCAGGGTCCGGGTCAACAGACGCATCGAAATCTCCTTCGCTCGGCAATCCCCGGATGCTGACATGGCGGCCCCGCGATTGGCAAGGAGCGCGCGGAACCCGCCGCCGCCCGACCCGCCGTCATTAAGCCTAAGTTCACCTTGCCTGCCCACTCTGTCTCCTGTCCGGGGCGAGCCTTGAAGGCACCCCGGGACTGCGCGGAGGACTGGCATGGACATCGCTGAGAAGCTCGCGAGCGAGAGGCGCGCGCGCCTGGCGGCGGAGCGGCTTCTGGAACACAAGAAACGCGAGCTTTTCGCGGCGAACCAGAAGCTCGCCATGCATGCCAGGGCGCTGTCGGACCAGATCGTCGAACAGCGCCAGGGCCTCGAACGCGCGATCAGCGAGGCCGAATCGCTGAAGGGCGAAAACAGCCGCGTGCTGGGCGATCTCGAACGCGCCCATTCCGCCGCGCAGATCGCCCAGCGGCGGCTCTGGCAGGCGCTGGAGACGATCCGCGACGGGTTCGCCGTCTTCGACCCGGAACTCAGGCTCATCATCGCCAACCGCGCCTGGCTTTCCGTCTTCGACGGGGTGGAGGGCGTGACACCCGGCATCACCTATTTCGACCTTCTGCGCCTTGCCGCCGAATCCGGCGTCGTCGATCTCGAGGGCCGCGACATCCACGACTGGCTGCATGAAATGGCTGCGCGGATCATGCACCGGGTGATCCATCCCCGCGTCGTGAAACTGACCCGGGGCCGGCACCTGAAACTCATCGACCGGCGCGCCGAGGACGGCGACCTCGTCTGCCTCGCGCAGGACATCACCCAGATGATCTCCCGCGAGGAGGAGCTTCGCGAGGCGCGCGAGAAGGCAGAGGCCGCGAACCGCGCCAAGTCCGCCTTCCTCGCCAACATGAGCCACGAGATCCGCACGCCGATGAACGGTGTCGTCGGCATGGCGGAGCTTCTCTGCGACACCGCGCTCGACGAGGATCAGCGGCTCTTCGTGGAAACCATCAAATCCTCGGGCGAGGCGCTTCTGGTCATCATCAACGACGTCCTAGACTATTCGAAGATCGAGGCGGAGAAGCTGAAACTCTACCCCGAGCCCTTCGATCTCGAACGCTGCATCCACGAAGTGATGATGCTTCTCCAGCCCACCGCCAAGGACAAGGGACTGAAGCTGCTCGTGGACTACGACCTGTTCCTGCCCACGCGCTTCGTCGGGGACCCCGGGCGCGTTCGGCAGATCCTCACGAACCTCGTCGGCAACGCGGTCAAGTTCACGCCGAAGGGCCACGTCATGGTCCGCGTCGTCGGGCTCGAACGTCCGGACGGCACGCAGGAGTTGCACCTGACGGTCGAGGATACGGGGATCGGCATCGCGCCCGAGCATGTCGAGCACATCTTCGGAGAGTTCAACCAGGTCGACGATCAGTCCAACCGCAAGTTCGAGGGCACGGGGCTCGGCCTCGCGATCACGCGCCAGCTGGTGCAGCTGATGGGAGGCGCGGTCTGGGTGGACAGCGAGCCGGGCGCCGGTTCGGTCTTCGGCTTCCGCGTGACGCTCCCCGTGGCGGAGCCGCGCGACGAAGACCGGCCGTCGGGGCCGATCCGTCTCAGCTGCGCGCTCGTCGTCGACGACCTCCTGATCAACCGGGTGATCCTCGAGCGGCAGCTCCAGACCTACGGGATCGAGGTCACGCTCTGCCGCTCGGCGGAGGAGGCGCTGCGCGCCGTCGATGGCGGCACCGCGTTCGACGTGGTTCTGACCGATCATGAGATGCCCGAGATGAACGGGCTCGAATTCGCCGCGAAGCTGCGCGAGAGGGGGCTGGACCTGCCGGTCCTCCTTCTCAGTTCCAACCCCGAGGAAGCGCGCGCCGGCAGCGCGGCGGGCCTGCTTACGGGAATGCTCCAGAAGCCGATCCTCAGAAGCGAGCTCTTCGAGATCCTGCAGGCGATATCCAACCCCGGCGGGATCACGGACCCCGAGCGGAAGATGTTCCATCCGGCCTCGACGCCGCCGCCAGCCGCCGCGGACGAACTGCGGCGGATGCGCGTTCTCGCGGCCGAGGACAACCGCACGAACCAGCTCGTCTTCCGCAAGATGGTGAAGGATTTCGACATCGACCTCAGCTTCGCCAGCAACGGTCGCGAGGCTGTGGATATGTGGCGGCAGTTCCAGCCCGACCTCGTCTTCATGGACATCTCGATGCCCGAGATGGACGGACGCGAGGCGACGCGCGCCATCCGCGAGATCGAGGCCGCGCGGCGGCTGCCCCGTACGCCCATCGTCGCGCTGACCGCCCACGCGATGGAAGGCGACGCCGCAGCGATCCTCGCCGCCGGCATCGACCGTTACCTGACCAAGCCCCTGAAGAAATCCGCGATCTCGGAAGAGATCCGGGCCCACTGTCCTCACGACGCTCGTCCCCCCGCGCCCCATTCGGACGCCGAGGTGGAGGAGGCGCCTGCCTGAAACCTGCGACAGCCTGCGCCGGGCGGTTGTGGCGACCTCAGGCGTCCGAAAGGATTTCCAGGAATGCCTTTCCGAACCGGTCGAGCTTCTGTTCTCCAAGCCCGCCGATCCGGTCAAGGTCCGAAAGGGTCTTCGGCCGCGTTTCGGCGATCCGTCGCAGCGTCGTATGCGTGCAGGAAAGGTACTTCCCCGTCCCGTCCGGCCCGCGCACGAGCCCGCGCTGCACTTCCTCCAGCCGGTCGAACAGGCTTCCTTCTTCCGTTCCGGCCAGCTTCCTCCGCGCCGGATGCATCTCCACCCGCGCGCCGGTGATGACCTGGAGAAAGGCCGCGCCGTAACTTTCGAGCTTCTTCGCGCCCACCCCGCTGACCCGCGCCATCTCGTCGAGCGTCCCGGGCCGCGCCTCGGCCATCTCGATCAGCGTGCGGTCGGGGAAGATGACGTAGGCGGGCACCCGCGCCGCCTCGGCCAGCGCCCGGCGTTTCGCCTTGAGTGCGGAGAGAAGCGGCGCGTCCTCCTCGGACACCAGCGTCTTCACCGCAGTCTTCGGCGCGGTCCGAACCGCGTCCTTGCGCAGTTCGATTCGCGTCTCGCCCTTCAGCACCGGCAGGGCCGTCTCCGTCAGGCGCAGTGCGCCATGGCGTTCCGCGTCGGGGCGGATCAGGTCCTGCCCGGTGATCTGGCGGAACACGCCCTGCCAGGCGCCGCGCGACAGTTCGCGCCCGACCCCGAAGGTGGGAAGCTGGTCATGGCCCCGGTCGCGGACCTTGTTCGTGAGCGTGCCGGTCAGGATATCGATCAGGTGGCCCGAACCGTAGTTTTCGCCCGTCCGGAGGATTGCGGAGAGGGCCTTCCGCACCGCCTCCGTCGCGTCGAAGACCTCGGCCGGGTTTTCGCAGAGATCGCAGTTGCCGCAGGGCTCCGCCGTTTCCCCGAAATAGGCCAGAAGCTTCTGCCTACGGCAGGACAACGCCTCGGCGAGCCCCAGGAGCGCGTTGAGGCGGGCGTGATCCGCCGCCTTGCGTTCGGGCGGCGCGAGCCCCTCGTCGATCTGCGCGCGCCGTAGCCTTATGTCCTCAGGTCCGTAAAGCGTCAGCGTCTCGGCCGGGGCGCCGTCGCGCCCCGCCCTGCCGATCTCCTGGTAATAGGCCTCGATCGACTTCGGCAGGTCTGCGTGCGCCACCCAGCGGATGTCGGGCTTGTCGATCCCCATCCCGAACGCGACCGTCGCGACGACGATCAGCCCGTCCTCGCGCTGGAACCGCGTTTCCGCGAGCCGGCGGTCGTCGGCCTCCATCCCGGCGTGATAGGCGATCGCGGTGTGCCCAGCCTCGCGCAAGGCGGCAGCGAGCGCATCGGTCTTCGCCCGCGTCGCGCAGTAGACGATCCCCGAAAGCCCCTTCCGCGCGGCGGCGAAATTCAGGATCTGGCGCCGAGGCTGGTCCTTGGCGGCGAAGGCGAGATGGATGTTCGGCCGGTCGAAACCCTTCAGGAAAGTCGCGGGCGTCCGCCCGCCGAAGAGCCGCGCGACGATCTCTTCCCGTGTCTCGGCGTCGGCCGTGGCGGTGAATGCGGCCAGAGGCACGCCCAGCGCTTTCCTCAGGTCACCGATCCGAAGGTAATCGGGGCGGAAATCATGGCCCCACTGACTGACGCAATGCGCCTCGTCCACCGCGATGAGCCGCGTCCCGATCCGGCGCAGAAGCGGCAGCGTCGCGGAGGATCCGAGCCGTTCGGGCGCCATGTAGAGAAGCTTCAGCCGGCCCGCGTCGAGGGCGGCGAATACTTCCTCCGTCTCCTCCTCGGTATTGCCGGAGGTCAGCGCCCCTGCCTCCACCCCCGCCGCGCGGAGCCCCCGAACCTGGTCGCGCATCAGCGCGATGAGCGGCGAGATGACGACTGTCACGCCCTCCCGGCAGAGAGCGGGTAACTGGTAGCAGAGTGACTTGCCGCCGCCCGTGGGCATGATGGCGAGGGTATCGCGTCCCTCCAGGACTGCACGAACGATCTCTTCCTGGCCAGGCCGGAAGGCAGAAAAACCGAAAACGGTGGAGAGGAGCGCCTCGGGCTCGGGGCTCGGCATGGGCCTGTCTTCTTGTTCTGCTCGGATGGCGGCGACCATCCCACAGCGGGCCCCGGCGAGCAAGGCCCGTCAGTAGCCGTAGAAGAAGCCCGCGTTGTTCCTGAGGATGTTCTGCAGGATGATGATCACGATGAACGCGACCAGGGGTGCGAGGTCCAGCCCCGGCGTGTGCGGCAGGATCCGCCGGATCGGACCGTAGACCGGCTCCAGAAGGCGGCTCAGCCCGTGCCAGATCTGCGCAACCATCTGCTGGCGCAGGTTCAGAACCTGGAAGCTGATCAGCCAGGACATGATGATGTGCGCGATCATGATGAACCACGCCACGTCGAGGATCAGATTCAGCGCCTGGTAGAGCGAAACCATCGGGGACTCCATGAAACGTCAGGTCGAAGAGGTAAGGTGCCGGGGCCCGCTCCGCAACCCGATAACGGACGCGCACTGACGTCGCGTCAAACCCCGCGCCATCGGTTGACGCCGCCTGCCCGAGGGGGCAGGCAGTCCGCGCAGGGGAGAGAAGCGCATGTATCCGTTCGTCCGGCTATTCAAGGTTACGCGCGCGGCGCGGCGCGCGGCGCCTTTGCCGCCCGGCGGCACGCATGTCTCGCATCATATCTGCTGGCCCTGGGATCTCGATCCCTGGCGGGAGCTGAACAACGGCCGGACGCTCACGCTTTTCGACCTCGGACGCCTGCCGCTCGCGATCCGCACGGGGCTCATCGGCGCGGCGAAACGGCAGGGCTGGGCGATCGCGGTGGCTGGCGGCAGCATCCGCTACCGCCGCCGGGTCCATGCCTTCGAGCGGCTCGAGATGCGAAGCCGCCTGCTCGGCTGGGACAGGCGCTTCCTCTATGTCGAGCAGTCGACCTGGAAGCGCGGAGAATGCGCGAGCCACGTCCTTCTGCGGCTCGCCGTAACTGGCACCGCGGGGATCGTGAACCCCTCGGAGGTTCTCGCGGCGATGGGTCATCCGGCGGCAAGCCCATCACTGCCCGCATGGGTCGAAGCCTGGATCGCGGCAGAGGCGCAAAGGCCCTGGCCGCCCGAACGGTAACCGCCGCCCATTGCACCCCCAGAGGAATTCGGGCTTGATCCTGCCAAGGGGACGAGGGGCGCGCGGCATGGTTTCGGCACGGAAACGTATCTGGGGCTGGTATTTCTTCGATTGGGCCAGCCAGCCCTACAACACGCTCCTGCTCACCTTCATCTTCGGCCCCTACTTCGCCAAGGTCGCCGCAGCCCATTACATGGGCGAGGGCCTCGCCGAGGAGGTCGCCGAGGCGCAGGCCCAGGCGCTCTGGGGCTTCGGGCTCACGATCGCGGGGATATCGATCGCCATCCTGTCCCCGATCCTCGGGGCGATCGCGGACGGCTCGGGCCGGCGCATGGCCTGGATCTGGGTCTTTTCCGGCTTCTACGTCCTTGGCGCGGCGGGGCTCTGGACGATCACGCCGGACAGCCCCGCCCTCGTCCAGGCGGTCGTGTTCTTCGGCATCGGCTTCCTCGGAATGGAATTCGCCACGACCTTCTCGAACGCGCTCCTGCCATCGCTGACGGCCGACAACCGCATCGGGTCGGTCTCGGGCTCCGGCTTCGCCTTCGGCTACGTTGGCGGCCTCGTCGCGCTGATCCTGATGCTCCTGTTCTTCGCCGAGAATGGCGACACGGGCAAAACGCTCGTCGGCCTCGACCCGCTCTTCGGCCTGGATCCGGATCAGAGGGAGGGGACGCGCTTCGTCGGCCCCTTCACCGCGATCTGGTACGCGGTGTTCATGATCCCCTTTTTCCTCTGGGTTAAGGAGCCGAAACGCGACCCGGGCATGATCCTCGCCACGCGCGAAGCGCTCCGCGGTCTCTGGCGGTCGATCCGCGGACTTGTGAAGCGCAAGAGCCTCGCGACCTATCTCGGCTCCTCGATGTTCTACCGCGATGCGCTGAACGGCCTTTACGGCTTCGGCGGGGTCTATGCTGCGGGCGTCCTCGGCTGGTCGGTGACACAGGTCGGCGTCTTCGGCATCCTCGGGGCGGTCACCGCCGCCCTCGCCAGCTGGCTCGGCGGCTTCGCAGACCGCCGCTACGGTCCGAAACCGGTCATCAGCTGGTCGATCGTCGTCCTGATCGCGGTCTGCATCGTCGTCGTGGGCATGTCGCGCGAAACGCTCTTCGGCGTGCCCCTTGCGGAGGGCTCCAGACTTCCCGACGTGGTCTTCTACATCTGCGGCGGCCTGATCGGCGCGGCCGGCGGCACGGTGCAGGCCGCGAGCCGGACGCTGATGTGCCGCCACACCACGCCCGAACAGGCGGCCGAGGCTTTCGGCCTCTTCGCGCTCTCGGGCAAGGCCACCTCATTCATCGCCCCCGCGATGATCGCTTCCGTCTCGGCACTTACCGACAACCAGAGGATCGGCATAACGCCGCTCATCGGGCTGTTCCTTGCCGGCCTGATCCTGCTAGTCTGGGTAAAACCGGCGGGTGAACGAGCAGCCTGATGTTGCGCATGGCAGCAATCCTGATCCTCGCACTCGGGGCCCCTGCGGCTGCCGAGCCACTGGCGCGTGAACTCTTCGGCGCGATGGCGAAGCCCTCGGCGCAGGCGCCGGAAGCGATCGGCACCTATGCCCGTGGCTGCGCGGCGGGGCTTGAGGAACTTCCCGAGTCCGGCCCGACCTGGCAGGCGATGCGGCTTTCGCGGAACCGCAACTGGGGCCACCCAGAGATGATCCGCTTCCTCAAGGATCTCTCGCTGACCGCCCGGCAGCTTGGCTGGGCAGGTCTCTACGTCGGCGACATCGCGCAGCCGCGCGGCGGGCCGATGACCGGCGGTCATGCCAGCCACCAGATCGGGCTGGACGCCGACATCTGGATGCTGCCCCCGAGCCGGGTGAACCTGTCCCGGGCCGAACGCGAGAAGATCTCCTCGATCTCCGTCAGGACCGAGGACCAGACCTCCATCAACGGCAACTGGACGCGCTCCCATCACGCGCTTCTGAAGGCGGCCGCCTCCGACCCCCGCGTCGACCGCATCTTCGTCGCGGCGGCCGTCAAGGTAGAGATGTGCCGGACCGCGAAGCGCGCCGACAAGGCCTGGCTTCAGAAGATCCGGCCTCTCTACGGTCACAACACGCATTTCCACGTGCGTCTGAAGTGCCCGCAGGGGTCGCCGTCCTGCCAGACGCAGAAGCCCACCGTCGCCCAGCTTTCGAACGGTGGCGACGGTTGCGACGAGACCTTGCAGTGGTGGGTGACCGACTATCTCGAAGAACTCAGGAACCCGCCCAAGAGGAAGAAACCCGACGGGCCGCCGCCCAAGTCGGCCAAGACCTACGTGATGTCCGACCTGCCCCGCCAATGCGCCGCCGTTCTCTCCTCGCGCTGATTGTCGCGCTCGTCGCGCTGAACGTTCCGCACGGCTCGGCAATGATGGCGGAGCGGACGGAATACCTGGGCAGTTTCACCTGGTCCGTTGCAGGGCTGTCCTTCGGCGGGTTCTCGGGGATCGAGCTTGACGCCCAAGGCAAGGGCTTCGTCGCGATCACGGACCGGGGATCGGTCTACACCGGGCAGATCGAACGCGGCGACCGCGGGGCCGTGACCGGCGTCTCCTCCCTCTCGGGGCCCGTCGCGCTCCGCGACATGAATGGCCGGCCCCTCAAGAAGCGAGACAGCGATGCCGAAGGGCTCGCGGTCGGCGCGGATGGGGCGCTGTATGTCAGTTTCGAGAACAACCACCGCGTCGCGCGCTACGCCCATGCCGGTTCCCCCTCGGAACTCCTGCCACGGCCCGCCGCGTTTTCCGGGTTCCAGCTGAATTCCGGGCTCGAGCCACTGGCGATCGACGCGGATGGCACGATCTACACGATGCCCGAGCGCTCCGGCGCGAAGGATCTCGACTTCCCGGTCTTCCGCTTCCGCGACGGCCACTGGGACCAGCCCTTCGCGGTCCCCCGAGACGGAGACTGGCTACCCGTCGGGGCGGATTTCGGACCCGACGGCAGGCTCTACCTCCTCGAACGCGACTTCGCCGGGATCTTCGGCTTCCTGAGCCGGGTGCGGCGCTTCGAAATCTTTGGCGAAACGCTCGGCCCGGGCGAGGTGCTGTTCGCGACCCGGGCGGGCCGCCACGACAACCTCGAGGGCATCGCCGTCTGGCGCGACGAGGCGGGAGCGACCCGCCTCACCCTGATCTCGGACGACAATTTCCGCGCCTTCCAGCGCACCGAGATCGTCGATTACCGGATCAAGGAGTGACTTGACCCCGCCAAGGCCAAGGAATAAAGGCCCCGCGTCCCCACCGACCTACCGGAGACCGGGGACCAAGTCTCCGCCACCTTGCCAAAACGGACAAGTCATGACCCGCAAACTGATCCCCGGCATCCTTGCCATGGCCGCCATCGTCGTGGCCGCGAACATCCTCGTCCAATACGTGATCGAGGGCTGGTTCCTCACCTGGGGTGCCTTCACCTATCCCTTCACCTTCCTCGTCACCGACCTCACGAACCGCTTCCACGGCCCCGCGGCTGCCCGCAAGGTCGTCCTGTCCGGCTTCGTCGTCGGCGTGATCTGCTCGCTGATCGGCACGCAGATCATGGGCGAATTCGGCCCGCTCGTGACGCTCCGCATCGCGGTCGGCTCCGGCCTCGCCTTCCTCGTCGCGCAGCTTCTCGACGTGACGATCTTCGACCGTCTGCGCAAGCGCGTCTGGTGGGAGGCGCCCTTTGTCTCTTCGCTGATCGGCTCGGCGGTCGATACGGCGATCTTCTTCAGCATCGCGTTTTCGGCCAGCCTGACCTTCTTCGGTCCTGCCGAGACCGCTGCCGCAGCCTGGGCCGCCGAGCAGATCCCGCTTCTTGGGCAAGGCCCGGTGGCGCCTCTCTGGGTGTCGCTCGCGGTCGCGGACTGGGCCGTCAAGCTGACCCTCGCGCTCGTTGCACTGGTACCCTTCCGCGTCATTGCCGGAAAAATGACCACAAAGGTTGCGTGAAATCTTTTGACAAACACAAAATCTGTGTCAGCCTCCTATTAACGGCAACCAGAGCGAAAGGAGGTGGTCCAGTGTCTAGAGTGATATTGGAGAGAGGTGTCGGGACAGTCAGAGGTGCCGTGGCCTGAGGGCAATCCCAAAGGTTCAGAACTCTGGCTGGGTTAGGCCCTAACTGGCCCATCTCCGTAGATCTCGGAGGGCCGTTCCAACTCTGGAGCGGCCCTTTCCGTTTGTGAAAGGCCACGTGGATTCACACTCCCCGCCCGCCTTTGGGCCATTCATGCCAGAACAAGGGGGCTTGCGGTTCCGAGGGGAAATCCGGCTAGGTTCCGACCATGCTGAGGATCACCGAGACCATCTCCATCGCCGACTGGGAGCTGACGGAGCAGTTCGTCCGCGCCTCGGGGCCGGGCGGGCAGAACGTCAACAAGGTGTCGACGGCTGTGGAGCTGCGGTTCGAGGCGGAGCGATCGCCGAACCTGCCGCCCGACGTGAAGGCGCGGCTCCGGCGGCTCGCCGGCCGGCGCTGGACGCAGGACGGGGCGCTCGTGATCCAGGTGGACGAGACGCGCAGCCAGGCGCGCAACCGCGAGATCGCGCGGGAAAGACTCGCGGAGTTGGTGCGCAAGGCGCTCGTCGCACCGAAGAAACGGGTGCCGACGCGGCCGACACTCGGCAGCCAGCGGCGGCGGTTGAAGGCGAAGGCGGAGCGCGGCGCGGTCAAGGCGCTGAGGGGTAAGGTGGATGGAGAAGACTGATCTTCTGGCGCGGCGGCGCGCGCTTCTGGGCCCGAACGTGCCGATTTTCTACGACGACCCGGTACATGTCGTGCGCGGCGAGGGCGTGTGGCTCTGGGATGCCGATGGGCGGCGCTATCTCGACTGCTACAACAACGTCCCCCATGTCGGACACTGCCACCCGAGGGTGACGGAAGCGATCTGCCGGCAGGCGGGGATCCTGAACACCCACACGCGCTACCTGCACGAGGCGATCCTCGACTATGCCGAGCGGCTGACGGCGAAGTTCGGACACGACCTGTCGCAGGTCATCATGGTCTGCACGGGCTCCGAGGCGAACGACATCGCGCTCAGGATGGCGCAGGCGGCAACGGGCAAGACCGGGATCATCGCGACCGACAATACGTATCACGGCAACACCCTTGCCGTGTCGCAGCTTTCGGCGCGGCGTCCGCCGATCGGGGGCTATCCGCCGAATGTGCGGCTGGTGCCGGCGCCCGATTCCATGGCGCCCCTTGGCGGAAGCCTCGCCGCGCAGCCGGACGCCTTCGCCGCGAACGTCGCCCGCGCGATCGGGGAACTCGAGGCTGCGGGGCATGGCTTCGCGGGGCTCATGCTCTGCCCGATCTTCGCAAACGAAGGGCTGCCGGAGACGGGGGCGGGCTTTCTCGACCCCACGGTCGAGGTGATCCGCGAGGCTGGGGGGCTGATCCTCTGCGACGAGGTGCAGCCGGGCTTCGGCAGGGTCGGAAGCCACTGGTGGGGGCACGAGTGGCTGGGCTTCGCGCCGGACGTCGTGACGCTCGGCAAGCCGATGGGCAACGGACACCCCGTCGGCGCTGTGGTGGCGCGGCCAGATGTGATGGCCGCCTTCCGCGAGGCCTTCGGTTATTTCAACACTTTCGGCGGCAACCCCGTGTCCTGCGCGGCGGCGCTCGCCACTCTCGACGTGATCGAGGAGGAGGGCCTCGTCGAGAACGCCCGCGACGTCGGCGGATACACGGTTTCCCTGATGCGCGAGCTTTCCCATCCGCTCATCGCGGATGTGCGCGGCGGGGGCCTTTTCTTCGGGATCGAACTCATGCGCGATGGCAGGCCCGCGACGGAGGATGCACGCCGGATCGTCGAGGGCATGCGGGAGCGGGGCGTCCTGATGGGCCGGATCGGGCGCGCGCAGCATATCCTGAAGCTGCGCCCGCCGATGCCGTTCTCGCGCGAGAACGCAGATCTCGCAGTTGGAACGCTTGCCGAGGTTCTGGCAGGGGTCCCGGCGTGACCGGGGCGGTTTCCCCCGATGCCGCGCTGGCGCTCGCGCGCGAGGCGCTGGAGCATTGGGGCGGCGCGAGGGACGAGCCGTGCTTCGTGAAGCTGCGCGAGAACCTCGTCTTCGACGTGACGCTTACCGACGGCACCCGCGCCGCGCTCCGGCTCCACCGCCCCGGCTACCAGAGCCGCGCCGCGATCGGGGCGGAGCTCGACTGGACCGGGCGTCTTGCCGTTGCCGGCCTGCGGGTGCCGCGCCCCGTGCCGACCCGCTCGGGCTCGTTCACGGCGGAGGCGGGCGGGCGCGTGGCGAGTGCCGTGAGCTGGCTCGAGGGCACGGCGTTGGGTGCGGCAGGGGAGCCTTTGGGCGGCACCGCTTCGGACCAGGCGCGAACGATGCGTGCCCTTGGCGCGCTCCTCGCCCGGCTCCATTCGGCGACCGACAGGCTGGAGTTGCCTGACGGCTTCCCGCGCCCCGCGTGGGACGAGGAGGGACTTCTTGGCGAGGCCCCTCTCTGGGGACGGTTCTGGGAAAATCCGGCCCTGTCCATGACCGAACGCGGAATCCTCGCAGAGGCACGTGACAAGGCACGGAATGAGCTTGAAGCCTTTCGGATAGAAGGAGCGGATTTCGGCCTCATCCATGCCGACGTGCTGCGGGAGAACGTTCTTTCCGGTCCCTCCGGCCTCTCGCTCATCGACTTCGACGATTCCGGGCATGGGTTCCGGATGTACGACCTCGGCACGGCACTCGTGCAGAACCTCGAAGAAACCGCGCTTCCGCAATTGGCCGCCGCTCTGATCGCGGGCTACCGGGCGGAACGCCCGCTGCCGGAACACGCGGCGCGGCGGCTGCCGCTTTTCACCGCCCTCCGAGCCTTTGCCTCGGCGGGCTGGATCGTCACGCGGATGCCACCCGGCGACCCGCGCCAGCGCTTCTACGCGGAACGCGCGCTGAGGATGGCGCGCATCGTCCTCGAGCGCGGCCCGGACTGGGACCCGGACTGGGAACTGGAACCGTAAGACCGTTGTTCTTCGGGCGTGGACAGGCTATCCGGGCGGGAACCTAAAGCAACGGGTCCAGACGATGTCCGATAAATCGGTGAACCAGTGGAAGACGCTTGACAAGGACCTCGGGCGGATCTGGCGCCTTGAACAGGCAACCCAGCTGATCGGCCGTCCCCTCGTCGCGCCGGGCATCGCCTTGGCCTTCATCGTTCTCGCAACCGTCGCGTCGGCGCTGTTGCTGGGCGCGTCCTTCTCCGTGATCGTCATCGCCGCGGCTGCGGTCGGGGCCTACATGGCGCTGAACATCGGCGCGAATGATGTTGCGAACAACATGGGTCCGGCTGTCGGCGCCAACGCCCTGACGCTCGGCGGCGCGCTCGTGATCGCCGCGATCTGTGAAACCGCCGGCGCGCTGATCGCGGGCGGAGACGTGGTGGGCACGATCTCTTCGGGCATCGTCGCGCCGGACGCGGTGGCGGATGCGGCAACCTTCGTCTGGGTGATGATGGCGGCGCTGCTGTCCGCCGCGCTCTGGATCAACCTCGCCACCGTTCTGGGGGCGCCGGTTTCCACCACGCATTCGGTCGTCGGCGGCGTCGTCGGCTCCGGCATCGTGGCGGCCGGCTTCACGGCGGTGAACTGGGCCTCGATGGGCAAGATCGCGGCGAGCTGGGTCATCTCTCCGGTCATGGGCGGCGTCATCGCCGCCGTGTTCCTCGCGTTCATCAAGTCCCGGATCCTCTACCGCGACGACAAGATCGCCGCCGCACGCCGCTGGGTGCCGGTGCTAATCGGGATCATGTCGGGCACCTTTGCGACCTATGTCGCGATCAAGGGCCTCAAGAAGATCGTCAACGTCGATCTTGGCGCCGCCGTGCTGATCGGCCTCGCCGTTGGCGTCGTGACCTGGGCCATCGTAATGCCCCTGATCCGCCGCCAGTCCGAGGGGATGGAAAACCGCAAGAAATCGGTGAAGAAACTCTTCGGGATTCCCCTCGTGATCTCTGCCGGCCTCCTGTCCTTCGCGCATGGGGCAAACGACGTGGCGAACGCCGTTGGCCCTCTCGCCGCGATCGTCCACACGGTCGAAGCGGGGGATGTGGCAGCCAAGGTCGCGATCCCGGCCTGGGTCATGGTGATCGGTGCGCTCGGCATTTCCGTTGGCCTGGTCCTCTTCGGACCGAAGCTCATCCGCATGGTCGGAAGCGAAATCACGAAGCTCAACCCGATGCGTGCCTACTGCGTCGCGCTTTCGGCCGCGATCACCGTCATCGTTGCATCGTGGCTCGGGCTTCCGGTTTCATCGACCCATATCGCGGTGGGCGCGGTATTCGGCGTGGGTTTCTTCCGGGAATGGCACTCGGAACGGCGGACGCGGGCGCTTGGCATCCGGAAGGGCAAGGTCGTCGCGCCGGATGAACGGAAGCGCCGGAAACTCGTCCGCCGCAATCATTTCCTCACCATCGCCGCGGCCTGGGTCATCACCGTCCCGGCGTCGGCCCTGCTTTCCGCGCTGATCTACGTCATCCTGAACGCGATCGCCTGAGGCATATCTCCGATCAGGGGCCTTCGCGGTCCATGACCTGCGGCAAAGCTTCACCCGCGCTCCTTGCCAAGATCGCGTGACACGGGAGTATTACACGAGAAGCCGCGCGATCCCATTGGCGGCCCTCGGCCTTCTCCCCATCTCGGTCGTGACCCGGACGGACCGGTCGGGACGGCGGGCACCCAACCGCCCCTCGGTTCCATCAATGGCCTGGGCGAGGTCGAGGGATTCGAGAGGCGCCCTGGGGCTGCCGATTGGGAAGTCTCGCAGGGCGGCCGCTGACCGCCCGCGCCGCCGGGCTCAGACGATGACCTCCATCGCCTTCTGCGCGCCGACGCCGAAGATCCGCTTGTAACGCGCGATCTCCTCGTCGGGTCCCGTGGCCTTGTTCGGGTTGTCCGAGAGTTTCACCGTCGGCCGGCCTTCCGCGCTCACCGCCTTGCAGACGAGGCTGAAGGGCGCCAGCGCGTCGTGGGGAACGAGTCCGCGGAAATCGTTGGTCAGAAGGGTCCCCCAGCCATAGGCCACCTTCACCCGGCCCTTGAAACAGGCATGGAGTTGCTCGATCAGGTCGACGTCCAGCCCGTCGGAGAAGATCACCAGTTTCTCCCGCGGGTCCTCGCCGCGTGACTCCCACCACTTGATGGCGATCTCGGCCCCCTCGAACGGGTCGCCCGAATCGACCCGCACCCCGGTCCAGGTGGTCAGCCAGTCGGGCGCATTGTCGAAGAAGACCTGCGAGGTGTAGGTGTCGGGCAGCATGATCCGGAGATTTCCGTCATAGTCCCGGTGCCAGTCCGCCAGCACGTCGTAGGGCGCCTTCTTCAGATCCTCCTCGTTGTCGGCCAGCGCGCAATAGACCATCGGCAATTCGTGCGCGTTGGTTCCGATCGCCTCGATGTCGCGGCGCATCGCGATCAGGCAGTTCGAGGTTCCGACGAACTTGTCCTCGCCTAGCCCCTCCATCATCGCCTGAACGCACCAGTCCTGCCACAGGAAGGAATGCCGCCGCCGCGTCCCGAAGTCGGCGACCTTGAGCCCGTCGAGCTGTCTCAGCCGCTCGATCTTTTCCCACAGCTTCGTCATCGCGCGGGCATAGAGGACCTGAAGCTCGAACTTTCCCATGCGTTCGAGGACCGCGCGGCTGCGAAGCTCCATGATCGTCGCCAGCGCGGGGATTTCCCACATCATCACCTCGGGCCATTTGCCCTCGAAGGTCAGTTCATACTGCCCGTCGCGCTTTTCGAGGTGATAGGGCGGCAGCTTCAGCGCCTCGAACCATTCCATGAACTCGGGCGTGAACATCTGGCGTTTACCGTAGAAGGTATTGCCCCGAAGCCAGGTCGATTCCCCGCGCGTCAGCGACAGCGAACGGATGTTGTCCAGCTGCTCCCTCAGTTCGCCCTCGTCGATCAGATCGGCCAGCCGGATCTCCGTGGTCCGGTTGATGAGCGAGAAGGTGACGTTCGTGTCCGGCTTGTTGCGGAACACCGAGTGGCACATCAGCAGCTTGTAGAAGTCCGTATCAATCAGCGAGCGGACGATCGGGTCGATCTTCCATTTGTGGTTATAGACCCGCGTGGCGATGTCGAGCATGTCAGGGCTCCAGCCGGACGCCCGCGTCGGCCATCCCCTGCAGCGCATCCTCAAGCGAACCGTTGAGGTCGATAGCCCGGCAGGCGCCTTCCAGCACCGTCACGCCATATCCCAGCTTGGCCGCGTCGATCGCCGAATAGGCCACGCAGAAATCCGTGGCGAGACCGACGAGGGTAAGCTCCCGCGCCCCGCGCGTCCGCAGGTAGCCGTCAAGTCCCGTGGGCGTTTCGTGGTCGTTCTCGAAGAAGGCCGAGTAGCTGTCGATCGCGGCACGGAATCCCTTGCGGATGATGACGTCGGCGGGGTCGGTCAGCAGGCCCTTGTGAAAGGCCGCGCCCGCCGTGCCCTGCACGCAGTGCTTCGGCCACAGCACCTGCGGCCCGTAGGGCATTTCCGTCACGGAAAACTCCTCCGCATCCGGGTGGTTCGCCGCGAAGGAAGAATGGTCCGCCGGGTGCCAGTCCTGCGTCAGGACCTTCACCTGGAATTCCGCCATCAGCTCATTGATCCGCGGGATGATCGAGTCGCCATCGGCGACCGCGAGTGCGCCGCCGGGGCAGAAATCGTTCTGAACGTCTATGACGATCAGGGCTTCATGGGCTCCGCGCATGTCACCTCCCGAGTTTCTTTCCGTGCTAAGTCCCGCTCGCGCGCACGTCAATGGCCGCGGCCTTGCGGTCGGTGGGCGGATTGCCCTATCTCCCGCCCATGCTGACCGTCGCCGCGCTCTACAAGTTCACGCCCTTCCCCGACGCCGCCGCACTCCGAGCGCCGCTTCTTGCCGCCTGCGAAGAGGCGGGGGTGAAGGGCACGCTGCTTCTCGCCGCCGAGGGGATCAACGGCACCATTGCCGGCAGCCGCGCGGGAATCGACGCCGTGCTGGCGCATATCCGCTCTCTCCCCGGCTGTGCGGACCTCGACTGGAAGGAGAGCGGGGCCGAAACCATGCCCTTCGGCCGCATGAAGGTGCGTCTGAAGCGCGAGATCGTGACGATGGGCGTACCCTCGGCCGATCCCACCGCCGCCGTCGGGCATTATGTCGAGCCTTCCGCCTGGAACGAACTCATCTCCGCGCCGGACGTGGCGGTCATCGATACCCGCAACGACTACGAGGTCGCCATCGGCACGTTCGAAGGCGCCGTCGATCCCGGCACCAGGAGCTTCCGCGACTTCCCCGCCTGGTGGCGCGAGAGCGCGCACCGCTTCCACAACAAACGGATCGCGATGTTCTGCACCGGCGGTATCCGTTGCGAGAAGTCGACAAATTTCCTGTTGTCCGAGGGCGTCGAGGACGTATTCCACCTCAGGGGCGGGATCCTGAAGTACCTCGAGGAAGTGCCGGAGGACGAAAGCCTCTGGCTCGGTCAGTGCTTTGTCTTCGACCAGCGCGTGAGCCTCGGCCACGGGTTGAAGCCCGGCGGGCTCGAAACCTGCGCCGCCTGCCGGCGGCCGATCACGGCCGCGGACAAGGCCCACCCCGCCTACGAGGAAGGCGCCTCGTGCCCGCATTGTGTCGCGGAAAACTCGGACGCCGACCGGGACCGTTTCCGGGAACGCCACCGGCAGATGCTGCTTGCCGCAAGCAGGGGCGAACGCCACCTCGGCCCATCCTGAGCGCACGCCTGCGCGGGTTGGCGGGGCGCCGTTCCGAAGGACCCCTGAGAATCAGAAATCGAGGTTTTCCACCGAAAGCGCGTTCTGCTGGATGAATTCGCGCCGCGGTTCCACCACGTCGCCCATGAGCTTGGTGAAGATGTCGTCCGCTTCGGCGAGGTCGTCGATCTTCACCTGCACCAGCGTCCGCGCGCCGGGGTCGAGCGTGGTTTCCCAAAGCTGTTCCGGGTTCATTTCGCCCAGCCCCTTGTAGCGCTGAAGCGTCAGGCCCTTCTCGCCCTCTTCCAGAATCGCCCGGAGGAGTTCGAGCGGCCCGTGAATCGGCTGTTCCCGGTCCCGCCGGACGAGAACGGCTGCCCCGCCATAGACCTCCTGCAGCGCCTCGGTATGCGTCGCCAGACGCCGCGACTCACCCGACCGGAGAACCGGACCGTCGAGAGTGCGGACTTCCTCCACCCCGCGCAGCGAGCGCGAGAAGCGAAGCCCGTGATCCTGCGTCGGCCGGCCCGACCAGCCGCGCTCGTATTCCACCGCAACGTCATCGAGCCGACGCGCCACGCGGTTGGCGACGCCTTGCGCATCGGCGTCGATGCGGCCGGGGACCAAGGCACCCGCGATCGCCGCCTGTTCCAGGATGTGCTGCGGATAATGCGTCGGGAATGCCTGAAGGATCCGCCGCACGACACGCGCCTCGTCCACGACGCGCGCGAGGTCCGCACCGGTGATCTCCTCGCCCGAAGCGAGCCGCAGCACCGCGCCGTCGACGCCCTGCTGGATGAGATAGTCCTCCAGCGCGGCCTGGTCCTTGAGATACACCTCCGACTTCCCGCGCGCGACTTTGTAAAGCGGCGGCTCGGCGATGTAGAGGTGCCCGTGCTCGATGAGCTCCGGCATCTGCCGGAAGAAGAACGTCAGAAGGAGCGTCCGGATATGGGCGCCGTCGACGTCAGCATCCGTCATGATGATGATCTTGTGGTAGCGCAACTTGGCGAGGTTGAACTCGTCCCGCCCGATCCCCGTGCCGAGCGCCGTGATCAGCGTCCCGATCTGGTCGGAGGACAGCATCCGGTCGAACCGCGCCCTTTCCACGTTCAGGATCTTGCCGCGAAGGGGCAGAACCGCCTGGTTCTTCCGCTCGCGCCCCTGCTTCGCCGAACCTCCGGCCGAGTCGCCCTCGACGAGGAACAGTTCCGACAGCGCGGGGTCCTTTTCCTGGCAGTCGGCGAGCTTGCCAGGCAGTGAGGCGACGTCCATCGCCGTCTTCCGGCGCGTCAGTTCGCGCGCTTTCCGCGCCGCCTCGCGCGCAAGCGCCGCCTCGATGATCTTGCCGACGATGGTCTTGGCTTCCGTCGGGTGCTCCTCGAACCACTCGCCCAGTTTCTCGTTCACGAGGTTCTCGACCGCCGGCCGGACCTCGGACGACACGAGCTTGTCCTTCGTCTGGGACGAGAACTTCGGGTCCGGCACCTTGACCGACAGGACGCAGGTCAGACCTTCGCGCGCGTCGTCGCCGGTGAAATCGACCTTCTCCCGCTTCGCGATCCCCGAGGACTGCGCGTAGCTGTTGATCGTCCGCGTCAGCGCGGCGCGGAAGCCCGCGAGGTGCGTGCCGCCATCGCGCTGGGGGATGTTGTTGGTGAACGGCAGGACCGTCTCGTGGTAGCTGTCGTTCCACCACATCGCGACCTCGACGCCGATGCCGGCGCGCTCGCCGGTGATGAAGATCGGGTCGGGCATGGCCGGCGTCTTGTGCCGGTCGAGGTATTTCACGAACTCCCGCACGCCGCCTTCGTAGAACAGCTCGCTTCGCTGAAGTTCCGCGCCGCGGTTGTCCTCGAGGATGATCTTCACCCCGGAGTTCAGGAAAGCGAGTTCGCGAAGCCGCGTTTCCAGCGTCTTGAAGCTGAAGTCGAGGTTGGAGAAGGTCCCGCTCGGGTCGTTCGTCTTGGAGGAGGCGAGGAAGCGCACTTCCGTCCCCTTTTCGCCCGGCCCGGCGTCACCCACAACGCGCAGAGGCTCGACGGTCTCGCCCTTCTCGAAGCGGGCGTAATGTTCCTTGCCGTTCCGCCAGATGCGCAGCTCCAGCCAGTCTGACAGCGCGTTCACCACCGAAACACCGACGCCGTGCAGGCCGCCCGAGACCTTGTAGCTGTTCTGGTCGAACTTACCGCCCGCGTGCAATTGGGTCATGATGACCTCGGCGGCCGAAACGCCTTCGGTCGGGTGCATGTCGGTCGGAATCCCACGCCCGTTGTCGCGGACCGAGACGGAATCGTCGGCGTGGATCCGGACCCTCACGAAGTCCGCGTGACCGGCCAGAGCCTCGTCGATCCCGTTGTCGACAACCTCGTAGACCATGTGGTGCAGGCCCGACCCGTCATCGGTATCGCCGATATACATGCCCGGACGCTTGCGGACGGCCTCCAAGCCCTTGAGAACCTTGATGGATTCCGCGCCGTATTCAGCCGGTTTCTGGGTATCTTCGGTCATGCCTGCTCGTCTCGCCTTTTGACCCGCGATTTATAGTTGTTTTGGGGGGGAATGTCACGCGCGGGACACAATATTTAGGGTCTCGAGGTGGCTTATTCCATCCCTCGTACGGGCCCCCGTCCGCCCGCGCCCCTGCACGCTTCAGCTCAGGGCGATCACGATCCCGACGCCGATCAGCAATACGCCGGAAATGACGTTCAGCCGGTGCAGGCGTTCCGCCGAGGCCAGAAGCCGCCGCGCCCGGTCGATCGAGAGCGCGAGGCCAAGGTTTCCCAGCATCGGCACCAACGCCGAAACCGCGAGGATCGCGGCAATGTCAGTGCCGCCAACGTGGCTCAGGTCGAAGAAGCCCGGCAGCACGCCCATGTAGAACAGGATCGCCTTCGGGTTCCCGATAACGGCGGCAACGCCCGTCAGGAAGCCCGCCCACCTGCCGGGCCTCGTCAGGCGGCTGTCGGCGCCCGCTATCCCGCCCGCCTTCCGGATCAGGAGCGTCCCCATGACGGCGAAGGTCGCAGCCGCCACCCAGCGCAAGACGCTCAGGAAATCGCCGTAGATCGACAGGACCCAGGCAAGGCCGAAGATCGCCGCCAGAGGCCAGATCAGGTCGCCCAGCGCCACGCCCACGGCGAGCGGCCAGGCCGAGGGAAAACCGCCCGAGAGCGACCGCGCCGTCAGCGCGACCCAGACCGGGCCGGGGACCGCCCAGAGCAGGAACATGCCGCCCGCGTAGAGCGCCAGTTCAGGAAGGGTGACGGTCATTTCTTGCTCCGGGGAGGGTGGGACCGCAAACTCTTACATCATCATCCGTATCCGCGGAATAGGTCCCGAAGGGTCCGCGCGACGGGTGCCGCTCACGCCTTCTCGGCGACCGAGGACACCCCGTCCGTCTCGCTCACCTCGAAGAACTGCGCGCGCCCCTCCAGCCCCTCGAAAAGCTCCGCGCCCGTGCCCGTCATCCAGGCCTGCGCACCAAGCGCGCAAATCTCGTCGTAGAGCGCCGCCCGGCGCCCCGCATCCAGATGGGCCGCCACCTCGTCCAGAAGAAGGATCGGCGCCGCGCCGAAATCATCGGCGAGTGCCCGACCGTTCGCGAGGATCAGCGAGATCAGGAGTGCCTTCTGCTCTCCGGTCGAACACTGCGCGGCCGGCACGCCCTTCGCCGTGTAGACTGCGCCGAGGTCCGCGCGGTGGGGGCCGACAAGTGTCCGCCCCGCCGCCATGTCCTTGGGGCGCCCCTCGGCGAAAGCCGCCTTGAGCGCGTCCTCGCCCCAGGGTTCCTCCTCCCCGTCCGGTCCGGCCAGCGCGAGAGCCGCCGCCGGAAAAGCCGTCTCCGCGCCCTCCTGCGCCGCCTGAAGCCGAACGATGGCATCCGCCCGCTTCGTCTGGATCGCTGCCCCCGCCTCCGCCATCTGCGCTTCCAGCGCCCCGTACCAGCCCGCGTCGCGCACGCCGTCCTTCAGAAGACGGTTCCGTTCACGCATGGATTTCTCGTAGGAGAGCACTGCCTCGCCGTGCCCCGGCTCGAAGCTGAGCGTCATGCGGTCAAGGAACCGCCGCCGGCCTTCTGCGCCCTCGATCCAGAGCCGGTCCATGGCCGGCACGAGCCAGAGAACCCGCGCGATTCTTCCCAACGCCGTCTGGGTCGCGGCCTTGCCGTCGATCATGACGGTCCGCGCGCCGCCTGGCTCCGCGAAGGTCTCAACCTCGTGAATCTGGTGCAGGCTGCGCAAGACGGCCGAGATCTTCCAGCCCAGCGCCTCCGGCCGCCGCGCGATCTCGTCCGGGGATGCCCGCCGCAGGCCCCGCCCGGGGGAGAGGAGCGACACCGCTTCCAGGATGTTCGTCTTGCCGGCCCCGTTCGGACCGAAGATGGCAATCGGCCGGCCGTCGAGTTCCATCCGCGCACGGACATGCGAACGGAAATGCGATAGCGTCAGGTCGGTCAGAAACAGGCCGGGCATGCGCCTGCCGATCATCTGTTGAGGAGAGCCCCCTCCGGTGGAGGGGCTTGTCGACTCGGCGCTCACACCCGCATCGGCATGACGACGTAGACCGCCGAGGTGTCCCCGCCCTCGCGCATCAGCGTCGGATCTCCCGAGGAGTTGAACAGGAACACGGCGTTCTCGCGGTCCACCTGGCTCGCGATTTCAAGGAGATACTTGGCGTTGAAGCCGATCTCCAGCCGGTCGTCGCCATAGGCCACGGCAAGCTCCTCCTCCGCCGCGCCGGCGTCGGGAGCGTTCACGGAAAGAACCAGCCGGTCCTCGTCGAGCGCGAGTTTCACCGCGCGCGACCGTTCGGACGACACCGTTGCCACCCGATCCACGGCGCGCGCGAATTCCGCCGCGTCCACTTCCAGCTTGCGGGTGTTGCCGGTCGGGATGACGCGAGAATAATCGGGGAAGGTCCCGTCGATGACCTTGGAGGTCAGCGTGATGTCGGGCGTCGCGAACCGGACCTTGGTTTCCGACACGGAGACCGCGATCTGCATCTCGTCATCGTCCAGAAGCTTGCGAAGTTCGCCCACGGTCTTGCGCGGAACGATCACGCCCGGCATCTTTTCCGCGCCCTCGGGGAGCGGCGCGTCGATGCGCGCCAGCCGGTGCCCATCGGTCGCGACACAGCGAAGGACCCTGCCCTCCTCGCCGTCAGCGACATGCATGTAGACGCCGTTCAGGTAATAGCGCGTCTCCTCGGTGGAAATCGCGAACTTCGACTTGTCGAAGAGCCGCCGCAGAACCGGCGCCGGGGCCGAGAAATTGGCCGCGTATTCCGACGAGGCCATGATCGGGAAATCTTCCTTCGGCAGCGTCGCGAGCGAGAAGGTCGAGCGCCCGGCCTGCACGGTCAGGCGACCGGCGGCCGCATCGTCGGTCAGCTGGACCAGCGCGCCGTCGGGAAGCTTGCGGACGATCTCGTGCAGCGTGACGGCCGAAACGGTCGTCGCGCCGGGACGGTCCACGACGGCGGCGGTCCGGTCGAGCACCTCGATATCAAGATCGGTCGCCCGGAAGGTGACCTTGTCGCCCTCGGCCTCGATCAGAACGTTGGCGAGGATCGGGATCGTGTTGCGGCGCTCGACGACCGACTGCGCCTGACCCACCGCCTTCAGAAGGGCGGCCCGCTCGATACTGATCTTCATTGCTTCCCCCATGCTGCCGGGACGGGAAAACTAGCCGATATTCCCGCCGGCACAAGACTTTTCAGGACTGTCGGACGTAATGCGGGAAGCGTCAAGACCGCTCCCCGTGGGGTCGGGTGGCGTCAGCCCTCCAGGAGCCTGCGCAGGAGGTCGAGATCCTCGCGCAGCTGGGCGTCGGACTGCATCAGTTCCTCGATCTTTCGGATCCCGTGCATGATCGTCGTGTGATCGCGCCCGCCGAAGCGGCGGCCGATTTCCGGAAGGGAACGGCTGGTCAGCTGCTTGCAGAGATACATCGCGACCTGCCGCGGCCGGGCGATCGTGCGGTTCCGCTTTGGCCCGATCATGTCGGAAAGGCGGATGCTGTAATGCTCGCTGACCTTCCGCTGGATCTCCTCGATCGAAACCTTGCGGTCCGAGGCGCGCAGGATGTCCGCGAGGCAGTCCTGCGCGAGGTCGAGCGTGATTTCGCGCCCGACGAGCGAGGCGAAGGCGAAGAGCCGCGTGAGCGCGCCCTCGAGGACCCGGACGTTGGTCGTGATCCGGTGCGCCAGGAATTCCAGCACGCCGTCGGCAAGCCGCAGGCCCTGGTACTGGTTCTTGTAGAAGTCGGCCTTCTGCTGAAGGATCCCGAGACGCAGTTCGTAGTCCGTCGGGTGCAGATCGACGACGAGGCCGCACTGGAGGCGGCTGCGGATCCGCTCCTCGAGGTCCTTGATCTCGCCCGGCGCGCGGTCGGCGGAGATGACGATCTGCTTGTGCTGATCGACCAGGGCGTTGAACGTATGGAAGAATTCCTCCTGCGTGGAATCCTTCCCGGCGATGAACTGAACATCATCGACCATCAGGACATCGACCGAGCGGAAGATTTCCTTGAAGCCCATGATCTCCTTGTCGCGGAGCGCCTGGACGAAGCGGTACATGAACTGCTCGGCCGAGAGGTAAAGGACGCGCAGGTTGGGCTGACGGGTGCGGAGTTCATGCGCGATCGCGTGCATGAGGTGCGTCTTGCCGAGGCCGACGCCGCCGTAGAGGAACAGAGGATTGAACGTGACCTGGCCGCCTTCGGCCACGCGGCGGGCCGCGGCGTGGGCAAGCTCGTTCGGTTTGCCGACCACGAAGCTGTCGAAGGTGAAGCGCGAATCGAGCGGCGCGCCGGGCAGAGACCCCTCTTCCTTCTCGCGGGCGGGCTCCGCCTTGGCCTTCGGCGCCTTCGCCGGGCGCTCCGTCAGGTCCTTGAGCGGAACCGGGCGCGACTTGGGCGTGTAGAATTCCAGCCGGTCGACGGGCTGGCCTGCCTTCTTGAAGAGCTGGCGGATCTGGTCGCCGAAATTCCGGGAAACCCATTCGCCGAGGAAGCTCGTCGGGGCTTCGATCCGGGCGATGCCTTCCTTCAGCTCGGCAAGTTTCAGCGGCTCGATCCAGGTAAGGAAGTTGTTCTTGCCGATTGATTTGAGGAGTTCATCACGCACCTGCCCCCAAGAGTCTTCGGTCATTCTTTTTCGCCCAATCTGTCCACTCTGCACCGCGCCATCCCTGGCCGCGGCCTTCACGACTGCCTGCGCCTCCCCGTTCTACGCGCCACGCAGACGAACACGACCGATCCGGGAAAAGGTGTTTCCCCGGTGCCGGCCGCTTCCCGCGGGAAGCGTGGGTCCTGGACATCCAACATGTGCCGCAGAGAGAGGACGGGCCCCACTCACGTCAGCACATCCGATCGGAACGCTCGGCGGATCTTCCCCCCAACGACCGACAAACGTAACCCTCTCCGCCAGAGCGGATTCGGCAGCGTGGTTTAGCGGTAACAATTGTACCCTCACCACCCAGGGATACGTCATGCCCCCCAAGACGATGTGAATCGCCCTTGGACGCTAGCAACAAGGTCCGAGCCGCCGCAACAGAACTTCGCTCTTGACTCACACTTTGCCCGGACGAATCCGCGAAGCCGTGCAGCAGCGCCACAAAGGGGTATTTTTCTTGGCCAAACGCAAAAAGGACGCGGAGACTGTCCGCGTCCTTAATACGTTCCCGAGTCGTTCGGGTATCAGGCGGCGAGCGCTTTCACGCGGGCCGAAAGGCGCGACAGCTTGCGCGCCACGGTGTTCTTGTGCATCACGCCTTTCGTCACGCCACGAGCCAGTTCAGGCTGCGCTTCGCGAAGAGCGGCGGCGGCAGCGTCCTGGTTCCCGGAGGCGATCGCTTCTTCCACCTTGCGGAGGAAGGTGCGGATGCGCGACCGGCGCGCCTTGTTCACGGCGTAGCGGCGCTCATTCTGACGGGCGCGCTTCTTGGACTGGGGCGTATTGGCCATGTGTCGGTTCCGATTTCGCTTCGGGTAAATCTGAAGCCGCGCTTCTATGCGCGACTCGGGGTCCTGTCAACCGGGCTGGACCCGGTTTTTCCGCTTATCTGTCGCGGAACTGCGCTTCGCGCTTCTCGAGGAAGGCATTCATGCCCTCCTTCTGGTCTTCGGTGGCGAAAAGTGCGTGGAAAAGGCGGCGTTCGAAAAGCACGCCTTCGCGAAGCGTCGTCTCGTAGCTGCGGTTCACCGCCTCCTTCACCGCCATCGCGGCGAGGGCGGATTTCTCGGCGATCTTCTTCGCCGCCGCGAGCGCCTCGGGAACCAGCTTCGCGGCCGGCACCACGCGCGAGACGAGCCCCGAACGTTCCGCCTCGGCCGCGTCCATGAAGCGGCCGGTCAGGTGCATGTCCATCGCCTTCGACTTGCCGACGAAGCGGGTCAGGCGCTGGGTGCCGCCGATCCCGGCCACCACGCCGAGGTTGATCTCGGGCTGGCCGAACTTGGCGGTGTCGGCTGCGATGATGAAGTCGCAGAGCATCGCGAGCTCGCAACCGCCGCCGAGGGCGTAGCCCGCCACCGCGGCGATGATCGGCTTGCGGCACCGTTCGATCGCGGCGGCCTCGGAGGCGAAGAGGTCGTCCGAGAAGACCTCGACGAAGGTCTTTTCGGACATTTCCTTGATGTCCGCCCCGGCCGCGAAGGCCTTGTCGGAACCGGTGATGACGATGCAGCGCACCTTGTCGTTCGCGTCGGCGCTTTTCACCGCGTCCGACAATTCGCCAAGGAGCTGGGAGTTCAGCGCGTTGAGGGCGTCTGGGCGGTTCAGGCGGATGAGGGCGACATAGTCCTCGATCTCGACGATCAGCGTCTCGTAAGCCATTTGGCCTTGCCTTTCCTTCGGTGCGGGCACGAGTCCATAACAGTCCCGCAGGCGGGATCAAGTCATCTTTGGCACACGGGGCAGTAGAACGAGGACCGGCCGGACTGAACGATTCGCGCAATCGTTCCCGTGCAGCCTTCGCTCTGGCAGGGTTCGCCCTCCCGGTCATAGACGCGGAACGTATGCTGGAAGTACCCGAGTTCGCCATCCGCCCGGCGATAGTCGCGCAGCGACGACCCGCCGGCCTCGATCGCTTCGGACAGGACCTCGCGGATGATCGGGACAAGACCCGCGACGCGGGCCGCCGAAATCGTGCCCGCCTTCCGGCGCGGGTGGATGCCCGCACGGTGCAGGACCTCGCAGACATAGATGTTGCCCAGCCCCGCGACCACGCGCTGGTCCAGAAGCGCGGCCTTGATCGGCGTCGCCCGGCCCTTGAGGCGCGCGACAAGGTATTCCTCGTGGAAATCGTTGCCGAAGGGTTCCGGACCGAGCCCGGCGAGGAGCCAGTGATCGTCGGCCGCGCCCGTCGGCATCAGGTCCATCGCACCGAAGCGGCGGGCATCGTTGAATGTGACGCGCGCGCCGCCTTCCATCTCGAGCACGACATGGTCGTGCTTCTGCGGCGCCGGATGGTCGTGGTGAAACTCGCCCAGCATCTTTCCCGAGATGAGCATCCGGCCCGACATGCCGAGGTGGATGAGAAGCGTCTCGCCGGTCGAAAGATCCGCGAGGATGTATTTCGACCGGCGGCGCAGCATGTCCACGCGCGCACCCGTCAACCGCTCCGACATCCGATCCGGGAACCGCCAGCGGAGATCGGGCCGCCGGACCTCGGCGGAGAGGATGCGGCGCCCCTCCATGACCGGCAGGAGGCCACGGCGGACGGTTTCGACCTCGGGCAGTTCTGGCATCTCTATCCTCTTGTCGCATTGTCACTGCGCGCAAGGCTTCTATAAGAAGGGCGAGTTCGGGAAAACGGCAAGGCACGATGCGCGAAGACGACCGAAAGACGACCCACTTCGGGTTCCAGACCGTGGACGAGGCCGAGAAGGCCGGGATGGTGCATGGAGTCTTCACGCGCGTCGCGAACCGCTACGACGTGATGAACGACCTGATGTCGGGGGGTGTCCACCGGCTCTGGAAGGACGCGATGATGGACTGGCTGGCGCCCCGCTCCGGCCAGAGGCTTCTGGACGTCGCAGGCGGAACCGGTGACATCGCGTTCCGGTTCCTCCGCCGCGCACCGGGGGCGGAGGCCGTCGTCTGCGACATGACCGAATCCATGCTGGTCGAGGGGCAGAAGCGCGCGGAGGCGGAACGGCTGGGCGACCGGCTCGACTGGGTCGTGGGCGACGCGATGGCGCTTCCCTTCGAGGACGAGACCTTCGACGTCTACACGATCAGCTTCGGCATCCGGAACGTGACCCGCATCGAGGACGCGCTCTCCGAGGCCTACCGGGTGCTGAAGCCCGGCGGACGGATCATGGTGCTGGAGTTCAGCCAGCTGCCCAATCCAGCGATGCAATGGGCCTATGACCGCTATTCCTTCAACGTCATCCCGCTGATGGGCCAGATCGTGGCGCGCGACCGCGAGAGCTATCAGTACCTCGTCGAATCGATCCGGAAGTTCCCGGACCAGGAGACCTTCGCCGCGATGATCCGGAAGGCCGGCTTCGAACAGGTCAAGTACCGCAACCTCACGATGGGCGTCGCGGCGCTCCATTCCGGCTGGAAGGTCTGATCTTGCGCGGGCCTCACAACATCTGGCGGCTGGTTCGGACCGGCGCGACGCTCGAGCGCACCGGCGCGATGCATGCGGTTCTCGAGGCGTTCAATGCGCCGCCGCGTCTGCGCGTCGCTGCGCGCGTCCTGGGCTGGCCGTTCAAGTGGCTCGGGCTCAAGGGCGACCCGAAGCTGCCACCGGCCACGCGGGCGCTGACGGCGCTGGGGCCGGCCTACATCAAGTTCGGCCAGATCCTTTCCACGCGACCCGACATCGTTGGCGCGGAGCTGGCGAGGCAGCTTCAATACCTTCAGGACAAGCTGCCGCCCTTCCCCAAGGACATCGCCAAGCGAACCTTCGAGGAGGAGCTTGAGCTTCCCGTCGACCAGGTTTTCTCCGAGTTCTCCGAACCCGTTGCCGCCGCCTCGATCGCGCAGGTCCACCGCGCGCGTCTCATGGAGAACGGGCAGGAGGTCGCCGTCAAGGTGCTGAGGCCGGGGATCGAACGCGCCTTCCGCAAGGATATCGACGCGTTCTACTTCGCCGCAGGCATCATCGAAGCGATGTCGCCCTCATCCCGCCGGCTTCGCCCGAGGGACGTGATCGCTCATTTCGAGGGCGTGGTGATGGGGGAACTCGATCTCCGCCTCGAAAGCGCGGCGGCGTCCGAATTCCGCGCCAACACCGAAAAGGACGCGGGCTTCTGCGTGCCGGAACCCGTCTGGTATCTTTCCGGCCGGCGCGTCATGACACTCGGATGGGCCGAGGGCATATCTTTCGGCGACCTGGATGCGCTCGCCGCCGCCGGTCACGACATGCGCGCGCTCAGCGAGCGGGTGCTTCAGCTCTTCCTCAGCCACGCGCTGCGCGACGGATATTTCCACGCCGACCTGCACCAGGGGAACCTGAAGGTCGCGCCGAACGGCGACATCATCGCCTATGATTTCGGGATCATGGGGCGGATCGACGACTATACCCGCCGCGTCTACGCAGAGATCCTGATGGGCTTCATCCGGCGCGACTACCGCCGGGTGGCCGAGGTCCATTTCGAAGCCGGCTACGTGCCCCGCGACCGGGACATCGACGATTTCGCCCGGGCGCTCAGGGCCGTGGGCGAGCCGATCTTCGGCATGGACGCCTCCCGCATCTCGATGGCGCGGCTCCTGGCCTATCTTTTCGAGGTGACCGAACGCTTCGGGATGCAGACGCGAACAGAGCTGATCCTTCTCCAGCGCACGATGGTGGTGGTCGAGGGCGTCGCGCGGTCGCTGAACCCGCATATCAACATCTGGGAAGTCGCGCAGCCGATCGTCGAAAGCTACATCCGGGAAAACCTCGGCCCACGCGCGGCGATCCGTGACCTCCTCAGGACCGCACGCGTCGTGGCCCGGTTCGGACCCCGCCTGCCGCAGCTGACCGAAGCGGCGCTGACACGCCAGGCGGAAGCGCCCAGGCCGCAGCCCCAGACCTCTCGCTGGCATTCCGCGACGCTCCTGCTGACGGGGGCAGGTCTGACCAGCCTCGGCTTCCTCCTCGCGGGGCTTTTCTGACGCGGGATCAGCCCGACCGCGGTTTTCTGAGGGCTGTCACATCGTTCGCGGAGATGCGCGCGCCGCCCTCGAGGACAAGGACCGTGCCGCCATTCTCCCCTCGCGCCTCGACGATCGGGGAATAGACCTCGACCCTGTCGTTCGCGATGATCGCGCCGTTGAGGTAGCTTTCCAGGCGGAAGCCGTAGAGGCCGTTCGGAAGCACGGTTCCGCTTTCCGTCAGGCCGTTCCACGTGACAGGGTCCGATGACACGGTGACCGGTCTGCGCGACACTTCCGCACCCGTTTCGTCATGGACGACGAGCACGGCTTCGTCGGCCGCCGCCGCCGGGTTCGGGGCAAGCGTGACGGGACCGCCGTCGAACCAGGCGGGCGCGGCGGCGCGCGCCTCCATTCCGACCCAACCGGCCATCTGAGCCATCCCCATGAGCCCCATCTGGGACACGAGATTCTCAAGGAGGTCGTTGGATTTCACCTGCTGCTCCACGCCGGAAAACGTGGCCAACTGCACCGCGTAGTCCGAAGATTCGATCGGATTGAGGGGATCCTGGTTCTGCATTTGCGTGGTCAGCATCACGAGGAAGGTCTGGAAATCCGATTCGATCAGCGCGCCCTTGCCGGTGGCGCCGGTGGAAGCAGCGGATGCGGTGGTCGCGGATACGGCGGCGACATCCATGGTCATTCGTCCTTTCAGATACGCAGATCGAGGCCAGAGGCGGGCGCGTCGAGGGCGCCGGCCGCGACATTTTTCGTGGGAGCCACGGGGCGAAACACGGCGTCGGTTTCGACCGCCGCCAGTTCGGTCGGGGATTGCGGTCTGCGGTTCGAGCCGTCCTGCCCTTGGCCGAAGTTGAAGGTCAGGTTGGCGAATCCGAGGTCCCGGAAATCCCGGGACAGCTGATCGATATGCCGCCGCATCAGGTCCAGCGTCTCCGGCCGCTCGGCGACGATCCCCATCGTGAGGCCGGACTCCGTCGCATGCAGCGTCAGCCGGACCCTGCCCAGTTCCTCGGGCGCGAGAGCGACCTCGACGGAACGATCCGAAGTCTTCGCGATCGCCTCGGCAAGTTGCGCAGCGACTCCCCGCGCGGCTTCGGCCGCGCCGGGGCCGAGGGCCGCGCCGGATGCTCGCTCGATGTTCGCGGTTTGCACGGCACGCTCGGCCGGCGGCATGAAATCAGGCAGACTGCCACCCGGGTCCGGTTCGGCCACGGCCGTTTCTCCGTGATCGTCGATGGCCGCATCTGGCAAGTCCTGCGTTGCCGCTGACTGCGGCCCGAGAGCAGCCTCGATGACCGACCGAACCGCGGCAGTGTCGACCAGACGGGTACGGCCCTGCGGGGCAGATTCCCCCGCGCTCACTTCGGCTTGGCCTGCGGGAACGAAACGGAGTGAAAGGTCGAGACCCGGGCTTGGCTTGTTGGCTTGACGAGATCCGTCTGTAACCGACGAGGGGAAGGACGGCGCATCCTTCGATGCAGGCAAAGGCGTGTCTCCGCGGCCTTCCGCAACGGTGGCGGTGGCAAAGGGACGCTTCGGATGTTCTTGATCAGGCACGGACCGATCGGCCGCGCGGGACCGCCAACCATCCGCGACGGCGCGCGCTGCGGAGCGCAAAGGGCTCGACATCAGGTCTTCGGGCACGGTTCCGAGGGGACCCGAACCCTGATTCCCCCGGTTCGGCACTTCGGAAACGGTCGCTCCGATCCCCGGAGGGAGCGGGCCGCTGAGTGTATCTCCGGCCGTTCGGTCTTCCACCTCGGGAAGAACTCCCGGGTGTCCCGAAATGGCAATCGCTCCGTCGCTGACGGTTCTCCGGCCATTCGACAGGGCGAATTCTGGAGAAGGCGGATATTCGACGCTTGCAGAATCCGACGAACGAGGTTCCGAAGTTCGCCCCCTATCGTCAGCCGATGTGCCTTGAACGGGCGTGGATTGCGCCGGAATGGGTTCGCGGATCCCCAGCGATGAAGCGCCGGTGGCGGACATCTCGCGACAATGTCCCGGGGTCCGCGCTGTATCACGTTCTCCGAACCGGCTTGCGTCGGTCCCCCACGGTGTCGTCAGGGCTGCTCCAGACCACTCCGGAGCGTCAGCGCGCTTCACCAGCCCAGCCTCCGGCGCTTGCCTGGCCTTCATGCCGTCGACAGAAGCCGTTTCCGCCGAATTCCCGCACCGGGCTGCGGAAACGGGTGCGAGGTCCCTGCCGGCGTCCGCGACCGCCAGCGGGATGGCATCGCCGGCCAGGCACGCGCCGCCTTCCTCTTGTCTGGGTCGTCGGGAGAGCCTCACTGGTGGGGCATCGGGGGAACGATCATCGGTTTCGGCGCAGCGGTCCGGCAGCTGGCGCGAAAGATCGGACGGCTCCTCAGCGACCCGCCCGCCGGTCGAATGACCGTCAGCGAAGGACGCGCCGCCAAACGCCACGGGCATTAGAATCGCCGCGACACCCGCAGCGGCCGAAGACAGGCGCGGATGCTTCGGCATGTCCGGCGCAAGAGCGCCAACAGCGAATTCCCTCGGCTGCCCTATGCCCTCTACCGCCGTGTCAGGGTCGAATGCCACGTCGATCGCAAAGAGGGCTCCGCCCCCAAGCGCCTGGGGCACAACGGTGTCCGGGAGATCACGCCCCGATCCCGGCGAAGCGTTGCCGTCTGTTCTGATGATGGGAAACATTTCAGCCACGACTTCTGCCGCCAATGGGTGAACCATGACAGGCCGAAGTTACCGGTTCTTTACTCCGAACCACCAATAGTCGGGGGAATTCACGCAATTGGAGGCATCGCCGATGGCCGAGTTTGCTCAAGTCGTCACGACAACGCCCGGGCAATCCCCTCGCGCGCCAGCGACTCGCGCGATCCGGGAGCCAGAAGAGGAACGCCTGTGGGCGGCAGCGCAGAGCCTCGAGGCGAGCTTTCTGGCCGAGATGTTGAAGAACGCAGGCTTCGGCGCCGCGCGGGAAGGTTTCGGAGGGGGCAGCGGAGAGGAACAGTTCACGTCCTTCCTGCGCGAGCGACAGGCGGAGGACATGGTCAGGCACGGTGGCATCGGCCTCGCCGAAAGCCTGTTCGAAGCCCTGAAGGAACGTGCCGATGCCGCGCAATGAGGTATCGGGCGTGATTTCCGCACTGGAGGAGATGCTCGACGCGGAACGCCACGCGATTCGGAACGCGGAATTCGACGGGCTCGGCAAACTGGCGGCGCGACAGGCCGAGCTTCTCGACCGGTTGGTCGCGTCCGTGGACAGCCCGGACGCGACGGCCCTTTTGCGACTGAAGGCCAGCGCGGACGCGAACCAACGGCTTCTTTCGGCCGCTCTAAAGGGTGTGCAGGCCGCTAAGCGGCGCCTCGAGATGATCCGCGCCGCCAGCCGGAGCATCAACAGCTACGACGGACGCGGCCGCGCGCAGACGATCAGCTGCGGGAACAGCACGGTCGAGCGCCGGGCCTGAAGCCCCAGTTTGATGCGAATTTTGTCTAAATGTCAGACACTTGGCCTGTCAGACTTAGCGAACTCTTAGAGATTGCCCGCCAAGGTCGGAACCGCATCCCTGAACGGGGTGTGGCGGACCGGCTCCAGGCCATCCGCGACGGTCAGAACGCCACGAAGTCCGCCCGAGCGGGCGGTGAGTGAAACCCCGGCGCAAAGCGCCGACCGATGAAGGAACAGCACATGTCGAGCATTCTGACGAATACCAGCGCCATGGTCGCGCTGCAGACGCTCAAGGGCATCAACTCCAACCTGTCCAAAACCCAGGACGAGATCTCGACCGGCAAGTCGGTTTCCTCGGCCAAGGACAACGCCGCGGTCTGGGCGATCTCGAAGGTGATGGAGGCGGATGTGAAGGGCTTCAAGGGTATCTCGGACAGCCTGTCCCTGGGCGAGTCCACTGTCGCCGTGGCACGCCAGGCATCCGAAACGATCACGGACCTCCTTACCGAGATCAAGGGCAAGATCGTCGCCGCGCAGGAGGACAACGTCGACCGCGCCAAGATCCAGACCGACATCGACGCGCTTCGCGACCAGATCAAGACGGTGGTCGGGGCTGCGCAGTTCAACGGCCTCAACCTCGTGAACGGATCGCAATCCACGGTGGACGTGCTCGCCTCGCTCGACCGTGACAGCGCCGGCAACGTGACGACCTCGTCGATCACGGTCGCCGCGCAGGACCTCTCGATCGGTGGCTATTCGACGAAGGCGGCCTTCACCGGCACGACCGGCGCGTCGACGGCGGCGGACAGCGCCGTGATGACGCTCGCCACGGCCGACGCCACGGGTGTCAGTCTCGTCCTCGACGACGCGATCACCTACGCCGCCGGCGACAGCGTCTCGGTGCGCCTCGGCGACCAGAAGGTGAGTTATACCGTTACGGCCGAGGATGCGGCGCAAGGCGCCGCCGCGGTGACGAACATCATCGCTGCTGGTCTGAAATCCGCGGCGGATTCGTTGGGTATCACCGACCTTCGCATCGACTACGCCGCCAACGACGGCACGAACGATGCGAAACTGACCTTCAAGGTCGCGGACACGAACGGCGACGGCACCTCCGGGATATCCCAGGACATGACGATCGTGGCGCAGTTCGAGAATGCCGGGGCGGGCGGACTTGGCCTCCTGTCCGGCGTAGACGTCTCGACTGCGGCCGGCGCGTCGGCCTCGCTCAGCGCCATCGAGGGCATGATCCAGACCTCGATCGACGCCGCGGCATCCTTCGGTTCGGTGGAAAAGCGGATCGGCATCCAGAACACCTTCGTCGGAAAGCTGACCGATGCCCTGAAGACCGGCATCGGCGCGATGGTGGACGCAGACATGGAGGAGGCCTCCGCGCGTCTCCAGGCGCTTCAGGTTCAGCAGCAGCTGGGTGTCCAGTCCCTCTCGATCGCCAACCAGGCGCCGCAGAACATTCTGTCGCTCTTCCGCTGACGTGACGGCCCCGGGGCGTCGGGCCGGCGCCCCGGGCATTCGCGGAAAATCCGCAGCCTGATCCGCATCACCCCTGGAAGGTATCCAAGTGAACGCTCACAGCATGGCCAAGACGGCCTATTCCTCACCCGGCCAGCCGATCCGCACGCTGCGCGGCACCGAGTACGATCTCTTCGCCCGCATCACGCACCGCCTCAGGACCGCAATCGCCCTCGACAAGTCGGGCTTCCCGACCTTGGCACGAGCCCTCCATGAGAACCGCCGGCTTTGGACGGCACTGGCGGCGGACGTGGCCGACCATGACAACGCCCTGCCTCCCAGCTTGCGCGCGCGGATCTTCTACCTCTCCCAATTCACGCAGCTACACACGAGCCGAGTCCTTGCCGGCGAGGCCAACGCCGACGTGCTGGTCGACATCAACACCGCCGTGATGCGTGGACTCCGCAACGAAGGAGAAGCGCCATGACCGGCCTGGTACTCAAACTCGCCCCCCACGAGAGGGTGCTGATCAACGGTGCCGTCATCGAGAACGGAGAGCGGCGTTCCCGGCTCGCGATCATGACGCCCAATGCGCACATCCTGCGACTGCGCGATGCGATCCACCCTGAAGAGGTGAACACTCCGGTCCGCCGGGTCTGCTACATCGCCCAGCTGGTCCTGTCCGGGGATGCCGACCCGGGCCAGGCGCGGATGCAGCTCCTGCGGGGGATCGAACAGCTGAGCCAGGTTCTGACGGATCACGACAGCCGCACACAGCTCACCCTCGCGACCGCTGCGGTTCTGGAGGACCAGCATTATCAGGCGTTGAAAGCCCTGCGCAGCCTGTTGCCGCGCGAGGAGCGGCTTCTGGCTGTCCGGACGACATGAGTTACACTCCGGTCGTGCCGGTCGGCGGCTACGCGGGGTGGAAGTTCCTGAGCCGCACGCGGGCCGCGCAGGCGACCGCCTTCACGGGCTCGCCATCGGTGCAGCGCGAAGAGTCGTATTTCCGCACGAAAATCGGATCAGTCAGGACCGCCAACGAGCTTGTGTCAGACCGCCGGCTCCTCTCCGTTGCACTCCGCGCCTTCGGCCTGGAGGGTGACATCGAGAACAAGGCCTTCATTCGCAAGGTGCTTTCGGATGGCACGCTGGATCCCAAAGCCCTGGCACATCGCCTCGCCGACAAGCGGTATCTCGAACTGTCCAAGGCTTTCGGTTTCGGAGATTTCAGCACTCCAAGAACGCAGCTTTCCGACTTCGCCGACAAGATCCTCGCCGCATACGAGACCCGCAGCTTCGAGGCGGCCGTCGGCGAGCGGAACGGCGACATGCGCCTGGCCCTCAACGCGCAACGCGAATTGGCGACGCTCGCGGGGAGATCCACTTCTGCGGACACGAAATGGTTTGCAATCATGGGGTCGCCTCCCCTTCGCAAGGTGTTCGAGACCGCCTTCGGTCTGCCTTCGCGCTTTGCCGCGATCGACATCGACCAGCAGCTAACCGTGTTCAAGGACCGGGCGCAGCGCTTCCTTGGAACCTCGGATCCGGCCGCGCTCGCGGATCCGCAAAAGGTCGAGGATCTCGTCCGGCTTTTCCTGCTGCGGTCCGAGTCAACCTCGAGTGCAACATCGACCGGAACAGGCGCCACGGCGCTGGCGCTCCTTCAGCCGGCAACCGGGTCCTCGGCGCGGCTCCTGCAGTCTCTCGCGAAGTGAGGCCTGGCACAGCGTTCGGGAGTTGGGACAGTGCCGGGCAGGAATGACCGCACCGGCCCTGGATCCTGGCCTTGTGGACGCCCGCCGGAATCATCTGCGCGCACCTGCGGGGTCCGCGGCGGCTGCGACAATCGCCGCAAGGCGCGAAAAACTTGCCGCCACACCCTCCGGTGCGTCCTCGGCTAGAAACGCGTCAAGGTCCGGCCAGACACGGATCGCACGGTCGACGAGAGAGTCCGAACCGGAGACGTAGAGCCCCGCGCGGATCATCATTTCGGCTCGGTCATAGGCCCCAAGGAGCCGCCTTGCCTCCCCTATCAGCGCATTCTCCGCCTCTGTCGCAGCGGTGGGCAACGAACGGGACACCGATCGCAAGAGGTCGATTGCCGGGTAGCGGCCACGTTCCGCTATACTCCGGTCAAGCACGACATGGCCGTCGAGAACGCCGCGCAGGATGTCCGCGACCGGCTCCTCCATATCCGACCCGGCTACCAGAACGCTGAAGACGGCGGTGATGTCGCCCGAGCCCTCGGCGCCGGGCCCGGCACGTTCGGCCAGCGCCATGATCTGATGCGAAGTCGAAGGGGGAAACCCCCGGAGCGTCGGCGGCTCGCCCCCCGCCAGCGCGACCTCGCGATGGGCCTCGGCGAAGCGCGTGATCGAATCCGCCAGCAGAAGAACATGGAGCCCCCGGTCACGGAAATGCTCGGCGACCGTCATCGCCGCCCACGCACAGCGGCGGCGCACCAATGGCGATTGATCCGACGTCGCCGCAACCACCACCGAGCGCGCCATGCCTTCGGGTCCCATCGCGTGCTCGACGAATTCCCGAAGCTCGCGCCCGCGCTCACCGATCAGCGCCACGACGACGACATCCGCGGCAACGCCCCGCGCGAATTTCCCCATAAGCGAGGATTTCCCGACGCCGGAGCCGGCAAACAGTCCGACCCGCTGACCGCGGACGAGAGGAAGGAGCGTGTTGAATACTGCCACGCCGGTATCCAGCCGCTCCCCGAGCCGCCTCCGCCCCGCCGCCTGCGGCGGGCCGTCGCGCAGGCCGCGCGGAATCGTGCCCCGGAGGATCGGACGACCGTCGAGCGGTTTGCCGAAGGGGTCGATCACACGGCCGATCCAGCTGTCATCCGGGGCGAGTCCGATTTGGCCAAGGTTTTCGACGCGTGCGCCAAGCGCGATCCCTTCGGGGGACGAATCCGGCAACACCGTCACCCTTCCCGGCGAAAGGGAAAGGATCTCTCCATCCAGGCTGCGGCCGTTCGAGGCCAGGACGCGAACGCGGTCGCCAAGCGCGACCTTCTGATCCAGCCCCGCGACCTCCAGCGTTCCCCGCTCGATCGAGACGACACTGCCCACGCGGTGCACGGCATCGACCATACCGATTTCTCCGAGCAATCCGTCAAATGCCGCGAATGCCATTCTGGCCTCCTCCGTCTTCCGCAAACGGTTTCTAAAGGAATCGGAGTTAAGGCTTGATTGAAAGCTCGGAGGAGAAGCCCCGATGTTCGACAAGCTCGAGATTCTGCAAATGGCCCAGGCGATGGCGACCCACGCTGCCGCACGGCAAGGCGCCATCGCGGAAAACGTCGCAAACGCCGACACACCGGGCTACAGGGCCCGCGATCTCGCCTCCTTCGCCGAAACCTACAGGGCCGGAAACGGCGCACCGATGCGCGCCACGCGGAACGGCCATCTGGATGAGCTGGTGGAGCACCGCGAACCGGAACCCCTCGCGCGCGCCCGCCCCGGATCGGAATCGCCCAACGGCAATACCGTGTCGCTGGAACTGGAGATGGTGGCCGCGGCCGACGTGAAGCGGGAACACGATCTGGCGCTCGCCATCTACCAGACGTCGATGGGCATCCTGCGCACTGGCCTGGGACGCAGAGCTTGAGGGCCGAGGCATGAACGACTTCGCCACTTCGCTCTCGCGCTCGGCCAGCGGCATGCAGGCACAGGCAATGCGGCTCCGCTTCACGTCCGAGAACATCGCGAACGCCGACACGCCCGGCTACCACCGCAAGACGTCCTCCTTCGAAGAGGTCGTCGAAAGCGGCCGCCCGACCGGGCAAGTGCGGCTCGGGCCGGTCGAGCTCGACCGACGCGAACTCACGCGCGTCTACGATCCCGGCCACCCGATGGCCGACGAGAACGGCTACTACGACGGCTCGAATGTCGATCTGGTGGTTGAAATCGCTGACGCGCGCGAAGCGCAGCGCAGCTACGAGGCGAACCTCAGGATGTTCGACCAGGCACGGCAAATGTCGTCCGCGCTGCTCGACCTCCTGCGCCGATAGATGGAGGAGGTCCAGAATGGACGTGAGAACCTCATTCGCTACGCAAGGCTATGCGCAGGCTCGTCCGGCAACGGCGCCCAGGCCCCAGCCGGACGGGCCTGCCGCAAGCGGCTTCGCGAAACTGGCGGGCTCCTTCGCCGACACGTTGCGATCGGGAGAGGCATCCGCCAAGGCCGCGATGACCGGCGGCGCCGATCCCCATGCCCTGGTCCAGGCGCTGGCCGCCACGGAACTCGCCGTCGAGACGGCCGTGACGGTGCGCGACAAGGTCGTGGAGGCATACCAGGAAATCCTCAGGATGCCGGTGTGACGATGGACCAGCAGGTATTTTTCGACACGCTCCGGCAGGCACTCTGGATATCGGTGACGATGTCCGCACCGCTGCTCGCGGTGGCCCTCGTCACGGGCGTCGCGGTCGGCCTGTTCCAGGCACTCACCTCGGTGCAGGAGATGACGCTCACCTTCGTGCCGAAAGTCGGCGCGATGCTCGCGGTCTTCTGGGTCTCGATGTCCTTCATGTCCGAGACGCTGGTCGCGTTCTTCACCGGCCAGATCGTGCCGCTGATCGCGGGAGGCTGAGCGATGGACAACGCATTCTACACGACGCTCAACCGGCAATCCGGTCTCATGTACGAGATGCGGGCGGTTGCGAACAACATCGCCAACCTGTCCACCACCGGCTTTCGCAAGGAAGGCGTGATCTTCGCCGAACATGTCGCGGAGATGGAGGATGCGGAGCCCTCCCTTTCGATGGCGGCCGCAAGCGGGCGGGTCATCAACCTTCAGCAGGGTCCGCTCACCGAGACGAACGGCGCCTTCGACTTCGCGATCGAGGGCGAGGGTTTTTTCCTGGTCGACACGCCCGAGGGGCACCAGCTGACGCGAGCCGGCGCCTTCACCCCTTCGCCGGAGGGTGAGCTTGTGACGCCGGAGGGTTACCGGCTCCTCGATCTGGGTGGCGCGCCCATCTTCGTGCCGCCGCTTGGCGGCAAGGTCTCCTTGTCCGGCGATGGGACGCTTTCGGCGGACGGCCTACCGATCGCCCAGATCGGGCTCTATGCGCCGATAGACCCAATCGGCCTGACCCATCGCGGCGGCACCCGTTTTGCCGCGGAGGGTGGCGTGGAGCCAGTGGAGGGCGGCACGATCCTCCAGGGCTTTCTCGAAAACTCGAACGTCAACCCGGTCGAGGAGATCGCGCGCATGATCGAGGTGCAGCGCGCCTACGAGCTTGGCCAGAAGTTCCTCGACAGCGAGGACGAACGCATCCGCTCCGTCGTCCAGACGCTCGGCAGCCGGTAAGGAGCCCTGCAAATGCGTGCCCTGCAAATCGCCGCCACCGGTATGAGCGCCCAGCAGATGCGAGTGGAGGTGATCTCGAACAACCTCGCGAACATGTCGACCACCGGCTACAACGCGCGGAGGGCCGAATTCGCCGATCTTCATTATCAGCAGGTCACGAAGCCCGGGACGATCAACGCCAACGACGGGACGATCGTGCCAACCGGGGTCCAAGTGGGCCTCGGCGTCAGGCCCTCCTCGGTCACCGTGCAGGTCGCGCAGGGGTCGCTGTCGCAGTCGGGGGGCGACCTCGACCTCGCGATCGAGGGGAACGGCTACCTGGAAGTGACAATGCCCTCCGGCATTTCCGCCTACACGCGGGACGGAGCGCTGAAACGCTCCGCGGACGGGCAGATCGTGACGTCGGACGGTTATCCCGTCGCCCCGGGGATAACGATCCCATCGGACGCGCGTTCGCTCTCGATCAATGCGGCAGGCGAGGTCTATGCCTACTTCAACGACCGGGTGGAGCCGGAACTCCTCGGCCAGTTCACGCTCGCCGGCTTCACGAATGAGAAGGGCCTCGAGGCGATCGGATCGAACCTCTTCCTCGAATCGGCGGCCTCGGGTCCTTCGCTGGTTTCGAGCCCGGGGGAGAACGGTCTCGGCACGTTGCGGCAGGGATACCTCGAAGACAGTTCGGTAGACCCGGTCCGAGAGGTGACGGAGCTGATCGAGGCGCAGCGCGGCTACGAGATGAATGCCAAGGTCATCACCGCCGCCGACCAGATGCTCGGCGCGACGACACAGGTGCGCTGATGCTGGGGCGGGAGTTCTGGGCATTATCGGCGGTGTTCCTTCTGCTCGCCGGGGCGGGCCGGTCCGAAACCGTCGTCGCCGAACGAACGATCCGGGCGCAGGCAATGATCATGCCGGAGGACGTGGCGCTGAGCGACATGAACGTGCCGGGCATGCTCGGTTCGCTTGACGAGGTGCTGGGCATGGAGGCGCGAGTCGCCATCTACGCCGGTCGCCCGATCCGGCCCGGCGATGTCGGCCCCCCCGCCGTGATCGAACGCAACCAGGTGGTCCCGCTTCTCTACCGAGCGGGCGCGCTCACCATTTCCACCGAAGGCCGTGCCCTTGGGCGTGGCGGGGTGGGCGACACGATCCGCGTAATGAACATCGCTTCTCGCACGACGCTGAACGGCCTGATCGCCGCGGATGGAAGCGTGCATGTGCTCGCAGGAAGCTGATCCAGGAGGAAAGATGCGAGGCAACCCGATACCGGCTCTGGTGATGATCGCCCTCGCCGCCTGCGGGCGGATGGAAGACGTCGGCAAGGCACCCGGCTTCACGCCGATCGAGGGCAGCAACGAATACTTCGCCATGACCAGCGCGGCGATGCCCGCAAGGGCCGATCCGCGCTACGCCTCGGACGGCGCGTCGCTCTGGAGCGGGTCGCGCAGTTCGCTCCTCGGCGACCGGCGGGCGGGCGAACGCGGGGACATCCTGACGGTGGTGATCGAGATCGACGACAAGGCCGAGATCTCCAACACAACCGGGCGTTCCCGGGCGGCGTCCGACCGGATGGGGATTCCCTCGCTCCTTGGCATCCCCCAGCGCGTCAACAGCGGCCTCCCGGATGGCGCATCGATGGGAGAGGCTTTCTCGGCGAACTCCGCCTCGAACTATCAGGGCAACGGTTCGGTGAGCCGGAAGGAGAAGCTCACGCTCCGCATCGCCGCCACGATCATCGAGACGCTTCCGAACAGCGTCCTGAGGATCGAGGGGAGCCAGGAGGTCCGCGTGAACTACGAGATCCGTGAACTGGTCGTCACGGGCTTCGTGCGCCCGGAGGACATCAGCCGTCAGAACGAAATCACCTATGACAAGATCGCCGGGGCGAGGATTTCCTATGGCGGGCGTGGTCAGATCTCCGATGTCCAGCAGCCGAGGTATGGCCAGCAGGTTGCCGACATCCTTCTGCCTTACTGAGACGCTCCGATGCGAAAGATTGCGCCCTTAATTCTCGCGCTGTTCGGCCTCGGGGTCGGGACCGGAGGTGGCCTTCTGCTCCGGCCTGCGCCGGAAGAGGTCGTGCTGAGCCCATGTGGCGATGGCGAGGCCGCCCAGACCTCGCATTCCGCCGAGAAGCCTGGGGAGGACGGCGCGCAGACACATGACTACGTCAAGCTCAACAACCAGTTCGTGGTCCCGGTCGTCGAAAACGGCCAAGTCACGGCGCTGGTCATCCTGTCACTGAGCCTCGAAGTGACAGTCGGCGCGACGCAGGAGATTTACGCGCTGGAGCCGAAGCTGCGGGACGGGTTTCTGCAAATCCTGTTCGACCACGCCAATGCGGGCGGCTTCTCCGGCGCCTTCACCGACGCCAACAACATGACCATCCTGCGCCATTCCCTTCTCGAATCCGCAAGGAAGGTGTCGGGCGAGACCATTTCGGATGTCCTGATCATCGACATAGTCCGCCAGGACGCCTGAAGCGAAGGTTTCGCCCCCATTCGTCCGGGAGCCAGCGGTCAGGTGTCGGGTGGCATCTCCGCCGCACGCTTTCGTTCGGACAGAAGCCGGAGCGACTTTCTCTGTGCAGCCAACAGGCGCCCGAGAACATCGCTTTGACCATGCGCTCGCGCGGCCTCTTCCCGGCATTCCTGCCATTCCGCCATCCGAGCGGCGAGCGCGATATTGAGCATGGCCAGTTTCCGCTCCGCCCAACTCGCGAACCTTGAGGCCCCCAAGGCCTGCAGGATGTCCCCTGACCGCGCGGCATCCAGCCTCGCAGCAGTCACGGCGTCGCGCAGATCGTCGATCTCTACGCGCAGGCGGCTGCATTCGGCCGAAGCCCGGCTCAATTCGGCGAGCGACCTTTCACGCCGAAGCGCTGACAGCCCGGCAAGTTCCTCAAGCCGCTCCCGGGGCATCTACCAATGCCTCCGGCGAGCGAGCTGGCGCATCCGTTCGGCGAACCGGATGGCCGCCGCGACGGCGCGGTAATGCTCGGGCCGGATTTCGCTTCCGACGTCGAGCGCCGCGTGAAGGGCTCGCGCAGTTGGCGGGTCCGAATGGATCGGAACCCCGGCCGCTGCCGCCGCCTCTCGGATCCGCGCGGCGATCTCGTCGACGCCCTTGGCAACGCAGACAGGTGCGCGGCCCGAGGCGCGGTTCCATTTCAGAGCGACGGCGTAATGCGTCGGGTTCACGATCACGACATCGGCCTTGGGAACGTCGGCCAGCATCCGGTTCGTCGCGATGTCATAGGCGCGCTGCCGCCGCTGCTGCTTCACATGCGGGTCGCCCTCGGACTGCTTCATCTCGTCCAGAAGTTCCTGGCGCGACATGCGGTTGCGTCGCAGGAACTGGCCGCGCTGCCAGAGGTAGTCGATCGCTCCGATGCAGAGCGACACGACCAGCATCAGGAAAAGAAACTCCCCGATGAGCCGCAGAAGGAGCCCGGTGGCGACCGAAACCTCCATGTAGACGGACGACAGGATGCGCTCCATGCGCGTGGACAGGAACACGCCCAGGATGATCGAAATGACCGCCAGCTTGGCTGCGCTCTTGGCGAACTCGAACAGGCCCTCGCGGCCGAACCTGTTCCGGGCGTTGGCCAGGGGAGAGATGCGCGAGGACCGCGGGGCGAGTTTTTCCGGAACGAAAACGAGCGCCCGCTGGGCGAAGAGGACGGCGAGGACGAGGGCGGCCGGGATCAGGAACCAGGGCGCGACGCTGGCCAGAACGGCTCCGATCAGTCCCCCGATCGGACCGGTTCCACCTTCCAGGAGGAGGGGGCCGAAGTTCTCCGCCTGATCCAGAAGGACCATCGCGCGGTTCCCGAAGGCTGCGAATGCGCCGGCGCCAAGGCCCAGGCCTGCGAGCCAAAGCCCCGCGTATACCGCTGCCGTGGTCAGATCCGCGGACTTGACGACTTCGCCGCGCTTCCGCGCCTCCTCGAGCTTTCTGGCCGAAGGCTCATGCTCCTTCTCTTCGGCACCATCCTCGGCGCCGCTCATCTGACCGCCTCGAACGGAGCGACCAGAAAGGCGTTCAACTGGTCCACCCAGAGCGCGAGGCCGAGCGGAAGGGCTATCGCCATCAGGGCGAGGCCACCGAGTGTCAGGGCCGGCGCACCCACGAAAGCGACCATGAGCTGGGGCATGGCACGGTTGATCGCGCCCAGAGCGAGGTTGTAGATCAGCGCGGCGATGACGAAGGGGGCGGCCAGCGTGAACGCCAGGGCGAAGACGCGGACCATGTGCCCGAGGCCCCACTGCAGCATGTCTTCGGCCGCCGGCAGCCTCCCCGGCGGAAGCACCTCGTAGCTGAGAAGAAAGAGCGACACGAGCTTCACGTGGAGTCCAGCCGTGACGGCCAGGGCGAGACCGCCCATGGTCAGGAGATGACCGACGGCCGGCATCGGCTCCACCCCGGCGCCACCGAAGATCTGGGCGAGCGAGGTGGACTGGGCGATGATTGCGCCCGCCATCTGCAAGGCAAGCACGAAGAGGCGGAGGACAAGGCCGATCGCAAGGCCGATCACCGGCTCCGTTGCCAGCCAGGGTGTCATGAGGCGTGCGCCTTCCATCAAGGGCGCAACCTCCGATGCGACCGCTGGCGCCGTGATGATCGTAAGCCCCAGGGCAAGGGCCAGTCGGACGCGCTGAGGCACGGAATGCTCACCGAAGGCCGGCAGAACGGCCAAGGCGGCGCCCAGGCGGAGAAAGACGATGAAACCCGCCAGCAGACCCTGCCCGGTATAGTCCAGCGTGGCCTTCAGGATCTCGCTCACGCCGGCACCATCCCGACCAGTGCCGGACGCGCCTCCGTCCCAAGTTCCTCGAATGACAGGACCGGAGCCGTGATCCCCTTGGCTCCGAGCACGGTCTTCAGAAACCTCCGTCGGCGCGCCGAGGTGATGAGCGCCGGGAAGATGCCAGACTCGCCCGCCCGCGCGATCTTTTCGGCCACGGCATTCACGAGGCGGTTGAACTTGTCCGGCGGCAGGGCGACGTCGCCCGCCCCGCGGTCACCGTCGATCTGGTAGGTGCCGAACGTGTCCTCCCATTCCGGCGCAAGCTGGATGAGTGGAACCGTCCCATCCTCGCGGCGCACCTCAGCGACAAGCTGAAAGCCAAGGCGCTGACGGACATGTTCGCAGATCGCCTCTGCATTTCCTGCCCCGCGCGCCTCGGCGATCGCCTCGAGAATGAGGGGCAGGTTGCGGACCGAGACCCTTTCCTCGAGGAGGAGCCGGAGCACTGACAGGAGCAGGTCCACCGGCACCCTCTCGGGTATGAGTTCGTCCAGGAGTTTCCGGTTCGCCTCCGCCCTCGCCGGATCGGAAAGGTTCGAGACCTCCTCGAGCAGTCGCCGCAGCGCCTTGAGCGAGAGAAGCCGCGCGAAGTTCCGCTTGATGACTTCGAGAAGATGCGTCGCCAGGACTTCGGTCGGGCCCACCACGGTCGCGCCTGCGAGTGCGGCATCTTCCTGCGACGATGCCGCGATCCACCGCGCGGAAGCACCGTAGACCGGTTCCCGCACGTCTTCCCCCGGAGGAAGGAGGTCGGCATCGTCGGACATGAGCGCGAGCACGCGTTCGGGTTCCAGCCGGTCGCGAGCCTGTTCGACGCCTTGGATCCGGATCCGGTATTGGCCCGGCAAAAGCGAGCCGTCATCGGTCAGTCGGATCTCCGGCAGGATCAGGCCAAAAGCTGCAGCCACATGGTTGCGCATGTTGGTGATCCTCGCGTCGAGGCCGGTGGCCGGGTCCAGGATCATGGCCACGAGATTCGGCGCGAACTCGACATGAATTTCGTCGACGTCGAGGATATCGCCGAGAGGCTTTCGCCGGGGCTGCGCCTCCTTCGCCGGGATCTTCATCGCCTCGGCCTTGGCCTTGCGCAGCTCGGTCCGCCGCACGCTGAACGCAGCCGCCCCGAGCACGACCGCACCCGCCAGAAAAGGCAGGAAGGGCAGTCCGGGCACCAGCGCGAACAGCGCCATCAGGAAGGCCACCGTCGCGAGCGCGGGGGGATACTTGCCCAGCTGGCGGAACAGCTCGATATCCGCCGCGCCCTTTGAGCCTCCGCGCGACAGCAGGATCGCGGCCGCGATGGAGATGATCACGGCGGGGATCTGGCTCACCAGCCCGTCGCCAACGGTCAGGATCGCGTAGGTCTCCAGCGCCGTTCCGACGGGCATCCCGTGCATCGCCACGCCGATGATGAGTCCCACGACGAGATTGAGGAGCGTGATCAGAAGGCCCGCGACGGCGTCTCCCTTGACGAACTTCGATGCACCGTCGAGCGAGCCGAAGAAGGTCGTCTCCGCCTGTTCGCGTTCCCGCCGCGCCCGGGCCTCCGCGTGATCGATGGCGCCCGCGTTCATGTCGCTGTCGATCGCGAGCTGCTTTCCCGGCATCGCGTCCAGCGCGAAGCGCGCGCCCACCTCAGCCATCCGGCCCGCGCCCTTGGTGATCACGATGAAGTTCACGATCAGCAGGACGCCGAACACGACGAGCCCGATGAGCACGGAGCCCCCCATGATGAACATGGCGAAGCCCTCGATCACGTCGCCGGCCGCCCTCGTCCCGGTATGCCCCTCCCCGATGATGAGCTTCGTCGAGGACACATTCAGCGAAAGCCTCAGCATGAGAGACGCCAGCAGGATCGTCGGGAACGCCGAGAAGTCGAGCGGCCGCTCTATGAACAGCGTGACGGTGAATATGAGGATCGCGAGAGCGAAGGATCCCGCGAGGCCGACGTCGAGGACCCATGCCGGCATGGGAAGGATCATCATCACGATGACCGTCATCAGGGCGAGGGCCAGGAGAACTGTCGGCCGGAATACCGCCGAAAGCGAGAGGGGCAGCATCAGTTCACCTCGCTCCGCGGGCCGAAGAGGGCGGTTCCCCCACCGACCCCGATCGGCACGAGGGATCCCAGGCTGCCTGAATTCCCGGTTTGCAGGAGCGGGTAGGAATTGACGCGGATCTCGGCGAGGCGCGGCTGCCCCGCGCCCGTCCGCGGGGCTTCGATCACCCCGCCATTCGCAACGAGCACGATGTCCGGGATTTCTGGAATTTCGCTTCCGTCTTCGTGCTGGAACCTGCTGCGGAAGGTATCGAAGCGCGCGGCGTATTTTTCGGCATATGAGGGAGTTCGTGAGTGATACGCCCCGGCCGCCTTCGACCAGGAACCGGTTTCGGAATGAAGGTCCTTGAGGAACCTGGCGGCGTAGAGCGCATTCGCGATCGGGTCGAACATCTCCTCGATCGAGGAAAACGCCTCCCCATGCCATCTGTAATTGATCTGGAAGCAGCCGACGTCAAAGCTCCGGGCACCGCGCTTGAAATGCTCGTCGACATAGGCGCGCGCCTCTCCTTCGGTGTCGAACCAGAGGCCTTTCCCCTCCATGTTGACGGTCCAGGGCCAGGGACGGATCTTGCCGCCTAGTTTCCGCCCCGTCTCATTCAGCGAGATTGCCTTGAGGACGGAGACCGGCACTCCCGTGGCGGTCGATGCTCTCCACGCGGCATCCTCGCAAATCAGCGACAGATCCGGCCCGCCGGCATCTCTGGACAGGGACGGGGACGATACCAGGATCAGGGCCACGACGCACAAAAGGACGCGGCGCACCGCTGCACGAAATTGGCCTGTGAATTCCGCTGATTCTGGCATTCTTTCCAAACCGCTGCATTCTTGCCGCTCACCCGATCCAGATTGCGGCCAGCTGGTTTAGATTCGGTTAGCCCCGACCAGGTTTCACTCCACGGCCCCTGGTGAATGCGTGAGAACGCCGGACGTTTCGTCAAGAAGCGCCTCCAGGGCTTTGCGAGCCTCTCGGCTGGAGTCGAGCAAGGCGCGATCCCGCGCGAGGGTCCCCAATGCCGCCGTTTCGGCCCTTGCGGCGCTCGCCGACGTACTGTCTCCCGCAACCGGGAGAAGCCCCAGGTCCTGAACGACCGCGCGCTCCGCGTCCGACCCAAGCGTCGCGACCTGCGTCCAGTCGCCGGCGCGCCAGGCTGCGGACCCTGCCATGGCCTCCTCTCCGGCGGCAAGATAGGCTGCGGACGCCTCTTTGTGACGGCCAAGCCGGCTCAGCCCGTCGCCGCGCATGCGCATGGCGGCGACTCCCGTCATTCCCGCAAGGTGCCGCAGCGCCGCCCCAGGTTCGAAGTCGACCAGAGCTGCCCGCGCGAGGAAAAGGCGTCCCGTTTCCGTCTCCTCGGCGTCCGACCCCAAGACGCGCCGAGCTTCTTCCGTGAAGCCCTGGTCGAGCAGCCGTTCTGATAGCGCCAACCTCAGTTCGACGGGCGCAGCCACCGGATCGAGAAGATCGTGGTTCTCGAAGTACCGAGTGATCAACTCCTCATCGCTCCCAAACCGCGCGAGCCGCAAGAACAGCGCGCTCGCCGTCTCCTCCTGCAGACGCGTGGCGCCGAACTTGCGCCAATGCTTCAATTCCTGGAACGCCTCGGCGAACCGTTCGTCCGCCGCGAGTGCAAGGACATGCGCGCGGGAGAGATCCGGACCAACCGCCGACCCGCGGTGTTCGAAGGCCAGAACCGAGGCAACCTCCACGAGCCGCGGTTCCACCGCCGCGCCACGATCGAGGCGAGAGCCAATGGCAAGAAGGATCGCTTCGGGCGACATCGGTCCGTCCTCGGAAACGATGTCTTCGAGCAGTTCTTCTGCGGCATCCGTCTCTCCGCGCGCAAGTTCAAGTCGTGCATCCATCATCGACACTGTGGCCCCGTGTTCGCCCGGCGCGCGTGCGATCGCGTCTCGGATCCCTCTGGCGACATCCGCTCTACCGATGCCGAGGAAGCGGTTCGACAGTTCTACGCCAAACTGCCGGCGCAGGTGCAACGGAAGGCCGGAAAAGGTCCTGAGTATCGCGCCGTGGTTCAAGGTGTCACCGGGATCGAGCCGGGTCGCCGCCAGAACGGCCCAAAGGGATGCCGCCGTATCGCAGTCCGCCATGCCCGAAAACGGCCCGGTCGGCGATCCATGGCCTTCCTCGAGAATACTGGCGATTTCATTCAGGAGAGGACCGTCCCCCGGTATGTCGCCGAAGGCCCTCTGAACCGCCATCGCTTCCGCCCCGAAGCCGAAATGCAGATAAAGCCTCGCGAGATGATCCCTGGCCTCGGGGACCGGGATGTCGAATTCCCCCACGAGGGCGGCGCGGGCTTCGGCCAACTGTAGCGCGAAGGGTCTCTCATCCGCCCAATCCGATATCGCCAGGGCGTCGTTGCCGAGGCAGGCGCGACCCTCAGCCGTGACCGCCGGCGTGTCGAGGCGCGAAAGGGCTTCGCGGTCAATGCTCGTTTCGACGCGCACACCGCTTCGAAACGCATCGATGGAATCCGAAAGCCGATCGGGCGGTTCGCCGGGTCGGGCCTCCGGGTCTGCGTCTACTCCGCTCCGCGCGGTCTCGGCCATTCCCATCCCGATGCCGACGTCTGCCTGGCGGTCGGCGGACGCGGGAGATGCCGAAGCCCCTTTCGAGGCGGCTGCGGGATCGATCAGGCCCTGGGTCGCCGCGCGGGCGAGCTGCGCCAGCAAGTCCGCCTCGGCATCGGCAACGCGGGGACGGCGTGGTTCAGAAGGTTCAGCCTCCGTGATCTCGGCCGGATTCTCCAGAGGTCCCGGATCTTCGGCTTCCACGACCGCCTCCTCCTGCCCGGCCCGATAGAGTGCCAATCGTGGATCGGGTTCCTGAGTCGTTCGCGGCTTCATATCCGTAAGAAAGGCGATGCCGCCCGCCGTGGCCGGCATCGCCGAAGGCCCTGGTTCCGCTGCGGGTCCCACGTCAGCATGGGCTGCCTCCTCGACGTCTTCGGCAGGCACCTCGTTTCCAACCTCGGTGCTCGCGACAGGTCGTTCGAAAGGGGAATCGTCTCGGGGCTTCCCGGAAACCACGTCGATGACGATCGCACCGGCCGCCGTCTGGAATGCCGTTGCGTGGCTTCCGTCGGCTACCGAAATCCGGATCGCAGATCCCGCCTGCACCGGGCTGACGGCCAGGATCCGCTTGCGCGAAATCTTGTCGAACACGCGGGCGGTATCCATCAGGACACCGGCGCGGCCCAGCCTGAGTTCGTAGCCACCATCGATCCGGCCCATCGTCCATTCCGTCGGTGGATCCGGTTCGAGGACAAGCCGGGTGAAATCGCGATGCTCGCCCGACCGGACGATGATCGTCTCCGCCAGAAGACCACCCGCGAAGCAGAACCAGACAACCAGGGTGGCGGCCAGGAATCTCATGCAGCATCCTGCTTGATGCCCTTGAGCGCCTCTTCCAGGTCCGAGAACTTCGGCCTGATATGATGCGGCGTGTTCTGGCGGCCGACCTCTATGCAGATGTTCGTCGCGTGGTTGTGCAGGTTCGCGACGAGCACTTCCCGGATCAGCTTGTAGAAGTGGCTGTCTTCCTCGACCACGGTCTTCACCTTGCTGGCGAAGGGGCCAACGAGGCCATAGGCCATGAAGACGCCCATGAACGTTCCGACCAGCGCCGAACCGATCATCGCGCCGAGGATTTCGGGAGGCTGATCGATCGAGCCCATCGTCTTGATCACCCCGAGAACTGCGGCGACGATGCCGAGAGCGGGCATGCCATCGGCAATCGACTGCAGCGCGTGGCTCGAATGCAGCGCGTGGTGCAAGTTCGCCTCGAGCTGCTTTTCAAGAACCTCCTCGACCTGGTGCGGATCGTCGTAGTTCATCGAAGCCGCACGCATGGTGTCGCAGATCAGTTCCACGGCCTCGTGGTCATGGACGATTTTCGGGTACTTCCCGAAGATGGAGGAAGTTTCCGGCGCCTCTATGTGCTCTTCGATGGCGACCGGGTTCTGGCGGGCCAGCCGGATCAGTTCGAACAGAAGGCAGAGCAGGTCGCGGTAGTCCTGCGGCTTCCATTTCGGACCCTTGAAGACCTTCCCGATGTCCCGCATCGTCTGCTTGATGGCGGCCACATCGTTGGACAGGACGAAGGCCCCGGCAGCGGCACCGCCGATCATGATGAGCTCCCAGGGCGCCGCCTCGAGGACGATGCCGAGCTTGCCCCCGTGCAGGGTGTAGCCCCCGAAGACCATGACGAAGATGATCACGATCCCGACGATGCCGATCATCTCACCTCTCCATTCAGCGCCCAGACATGCGAACGCAAGCCTTGCAGGTCGGGGTTAAGAATCCTTCCTCGCGGTCAATCCTTCGGCGCGGCGGCATTTCGCCCCGCGAGGACCGCGCTGATCGTGTAGGCGGTCCTGGGTTCGAGCCCGGCCATGATCGCGGCGGCCGCGTCGGGCCGCATCCGCGCGAGGAATCCGGCCGCGAAGTCCGGCGCCATTTCCTCGAACAGAGGCGCGGCCTCCTTCGGTTTCATGCTTTCGTAGACAGCCGTGAGCTTCGCCACGTCCGCCTCCGACGCCTGTTCCGCCATCGCCATCGTCGCCGCGAGTTCTTCCTCCGCGGCTATGAGCACGGCAATCCGTTCTTCGATCTTCGTCTCGGCGAGCGAGAGCGCCTGCGTCCGGTCGGCGAGAGCCGCCTCCCGCTCGACAAGCCGCGCCTCTCGCGCCTTGAGCGCCTCAAGCATCGCAAGCGCGCCTCCCTCTGGCTCGCACGCGGCAGGCTCCGCGGCGGGCGCCGCCGCACCGTCGACATTCGCGAGAGCCGACCCCGCGCTTCCCCCGAGATGGATCAAGCCGGAAGCTGCTAGAAAGGTCGCAATGACCAGAAGGACGCCCCGCCCCCCGCGGCGGGCGCCGCGTCGTCCGGCGGGTGCCGGAACGCCGGACTTCCGCCCGCCACTCATTCCGCCGCCTCCAGGGGCGCCGAGCCCTCATGGCGCGCACGCCGTCGCAGCACCCGCATCCTCCGGCCGTTTTCCCCAGGTTCGGGATCGGGCAGGTCGTGCAGCGAGGCCATGAGTAGCTCCAGCCGCTCGGCGGCGGCCTCGGCGCGCGCGGTAAGCGATTCGAGCGAGTTCGCCGAGGCCGACGCCGTGGCCCGCGCCTGCTCCAGCGCCTTCGTCATGTCGTCGACCTGCGCCGACAGAACGGCGATTGCGCCCCCCATCCCGTTTTCGAGCTGATTGAATTGCTTCAGCCGCCGCGCGAGCACGAAGCAATAGACGGCCGCGCCGAGAGCCCCGGCTCCAAGAAGGACGTCAGCGATGAACTGCATCGGATTCTCCCTCAGTTCAGCACGAATTCGGTAACGAGAAGATCGCGCACACGACCCTCTCCCGTGACGATCTGGACGCGTCTCAGCATCTGCGCGCGAAGCCGCATCAGCGCCGACGGGTCGTCGAACAGCCTGGCGTCGACGGCGCGCAGATAGCCGTTCAGCACGTCGAGGATTCGGGGCAGCAACAGAGCCACGTCGCCCTGGTACTGCTTGGGAACCTCAATCTGTGCGCTGAACCGCAGATGCCGTGTCGAATTGCCCGCCCCGAGAGTGATCACGAGGGGATCGACGGCCACAAAAGCGATGTCGGGCAAGGCTTCGACCTGAGGCGCATGATCATCCGCTCGATCGCCGGCATGCCCGAACAGGATGCCGGAATAGACAGCGAAGAAACTGCCGGCGCCCAGCGCAAGCATGAGCGCCAGCCCAAGCATCAGGGGAAGCTTCGACCGCTTTTTCGAGGCCTCGCCGGCCGTGCCATCCGGAGCCGCCATGGAACCTCCGCCTCCATTCGCCAGGTGTCCCGTATAGCCCCGAGGGAGCTAACCGATTGTTAAGCGCGATCGTCCAAGCATCGGGAACGTGCGGAAGAAATCCGCTCGAAGGAGGTGCGCATTGCAGCAGCTGACTTCTCTCTGGCAAGTGCTCGATCCAAGGAAGCGGGTGATCGTGGCCGTGGCGACAGTGGCGATGTTCGCGGCGGTCATCCTCCTGTCGAACCTGGTCTCCAGACCCTCGATGGCGCTCCTTTACGCCGGGCTCGATTCCGCGCGGGCGGGGGAGGTGGTGACGGCGCTCGACCAGCGCGGCGTGCCATACGAGGTCAGGGGCGATTCGATCCATGTTCCGGCCGCCGACCGCGATCAGCTGCGGATGACGCTGGCGGCGGAAGGCCTGCCGGCAAATGGCGGGGCGGGATACGAGCTTCTCGACACGCTCTCCGGGTTCGGAACGACGTCGCAGATGTTCGACGCCGCGTACTGGCGCGCGAAGGAGGGCGAACTCGCCAGGACGATCGTGTCGAGCCCTCATATCCGCTCCGCGCGCGTGCACATCGCGACGCCGTCTGGCCAGCCTTTCCGGCGCGACGCCCGGACCACGGCCTCCGTCAGCGTCTCGACCAACGGCGAGGGCCTGTCTCCCGCGCATGCGAAAGCGCTGAGATACCTGGTCGCGGCAGCAGTCGCCGGAATGTCGCCCGAAGACGTGTCCGTGATCGACGGCGAGGCAGGGCTGGTGCTGAGCGGGGACGAGTCCTCCGCGCCCAGCGGCGATGACCGGGCGGCGGAACTGAAGCGCAACGTGGAAAGGCTGCTCGAGGCACGCGTCGGATACGGGAATGCGGTGGTCGAGGTTTCCGTCGAAACCGTGACCGAAAGGGAGGCCATCACGGAGCGCACCTTCGACCCGAACAGCCGGGTCGCCATATCGACCGACACCGAAGAACGGACGAACACGGCGAACGATTCGCGCGGCGGTGCGGTCACCGTGGCATCGAACCTGCCACAGGGCGCGGCGCCGGGGTCTGGCGGCTCTTCGCAGAGCGAAGCTTCCGAGACGCGGGAACGCACCAATTTCGAGGTTTCCGAAAGCACGCGCGAGCTTCTCAGGTCGCCGGGCGCCGTCAAACGGCTGACGGTCGCCGTGATGGTCGACGGGATTGAAAAGGTGGATGCCAGCGGCATGCCGACTTGGGAGCCCCGCTCCGAGGAAGAGCTCGCGGCGCTGAAGGACCTCGTGGCTTCGGCGGTCGGCTTCGACGAGGCGCGGGGCGATGTCATCACCCTGAAGTCGATGCCCTTCGAACCCTTCGCCCCAGAGGGATCGGAAGCCGCGTCGGACTTCCTCCAATCGCTCGACGTCGACGCGATGAGCCTCGTTCAATTCGCCGTTCTCGCGATCGTCGCGCTGATACTCGGCCTTTTCGTCCTTCGCCCGATTCTCCTGTCCGGGCGCGTCTCCCGCATTGCCACGCTGCCGCCTCCTGGCGGGCTGGCCCCGGGCTCCGCCGGGGCGCTGACCGGGGAGATCGACGACGGCGCCTTTATCCCGGGGAACATGCCCGTGGTATCCGATTTCGCTGACGTATCGAGCCAAGGCGTACCGATCGCCATGGGCACGGGCGACTTCGGCGGCTTCGGCGCCGGACAGAACGAAGATCCCGTCGCCCGCCTTCGCCGCCTGATCGAAGAGCGGCAGGCCGAAACGGTCCAGATACTTCGGGGCTGGATGGAAGATCAGGAGGAGCGGGCATGACCGGGTCCCGACTGCGACTCGAGGATTTCTCCGCGCCCGAGACGTCCGACGACGGGGACCGGTTGCAGATGACCGTCACCGATCGCGAAGAGTTGCGGCTCGCGGCCTTCGAAAAAGGTTACACAGCCGGCTGGGACGACGCTGTCGCGGCGCAGGAGAATGAGGGCTCAAGGCTCCGCGCCGACCTCGCGCGTAACATGCTCGACCTGTCCTTCAGCTATCATGAAGCTCGCATCCATGTTCTGCGCGCGATGGAGCCGCTGTTGCAGGAAATGGTGGCAAAGGTCCTGCCGGCGGTTGCGCGACAGTCGATCGGGCCGATCGTGCTGGAGGCTTTGGGTCCCCTGGCGGCGGAAATTGCCGACACGCCGATAAGCGTCGTCCTCAACCCGGCAAGCCTTGAGACGGTGTCGTCCTTTCTCGATCCGAACGGGCAAATCCCCCTTCGTTTCGTGGAGGAAGCGAACCTGGGCGAAGGCCAGGTTCATCTGCAGTTCGGCGACACGGAGACACGCATCGACCTTGACGGAGTCATCTCGGCGATCGGTGCGGCGATTTCGGCCTATTTCGAAACCCAGAAGGAGACGGCAGATGGTTGACGAGGCCGGCAGCCCCGTGGGCGTGAGTCCGTTCACCCAGGTTCCGATCGAGATCTCCGTTTCGGTCGGAAAGGCGAGACCGCAGGTGCGCGAGTTGCTCAGGCTGGAACGCGACGCGATTCTGCCGCTCGACCGAAAGGTCGACGACCCGGTCGAACTCTACGTCGGCGACCGGCTGATCGCCCGGGGCGAACTGACCGAGATCGAGGGCGATGGCTCCGGTCGTCTGGGCGTTCGCCTTACGGAAGTCGTCGATCTGCGCAACGGACTGTGACCCCATGCGGATTCCGTTCCCGCGCGCGGTCACGGCCGCGATGATCCTGCTGGCCCTGTCCTCCTCCAACGCCTGGGCACAGGAGATCACGTTTTCGCTCGGTGACGAAGGATCGCTCACTGGCCGGACGATAACGTTCATCGCGTTGATCACGGTTCTGAGCCTCGCGCCCGGTCTCGCGATCATGGTCACCTGCTTCCCGTTCATCGTGACGGTGCTGTCGATTCTTCGCCAGGCGATCGGATTGCAGCAGTCGCCGCCCAACATGCTGATCGTGTCGCTGTCGCTGTTCCTCACCTGGTTCATCATGGAGCCGGTCTTCACCGAGGCATGGACGGCTGGTGTTCAGCCCATGATCGATGGGAGCACGGAGGTGGAAGCAGCATTCGGTGCCGGCATGGCGCCCTTTCGAACGTTCATGGCCAACCGCATCGACGCTGAAACCTTCGCGGCCTTGGCCGAACTTCGCCCGGGGGTCGACTCGGGGGAGCTGGCGGGAGCTCCTCTTTCGCTGCTCGTACCCTCGTTCCTCCTGTCCGAGATCTCACGCGCTTTCCAGATCGGCTTCCTGATCTTCCTTCCGTTCCTGATCATCGACCTTGTCGTTTCGGCGGTCCTGATGTCCATGGGGATGATGATGGTGCCGCCTGCAATCGTATCGTTGCCCTTCAAGCTCGCCTTCTTCGTCATGGCGGATGGCTGGACGCTCATCTCCGGGGCCATGGTTCGCAGCTACTTCTGAACCCGGTTTTTCCTGTCTCCCTGGCAGCGGAGACCCTGGTGATCAGCCCACCGGACCCTGTCCTTACCCATTCGGATCGCAGGCGGACTCGCCGCAACTTCGATCTGCAGAGTGACAGGCACACGAACACATACCGTTCCCGGAGGCCGAACATGGACCTCTGGCGGATCAGTAGACCACGAACTCCGCGTGAAGCGCGCCGGCGGAGTTGATGCTCTTAAGAATGTCGATCATGTCGCGAGGGGAAACGCCAAGCGCATTGAGACCCGCGACCACCTCCGAAAGCGTCGAGCCATCCGGGATCTCCGCCATCCCCACCCCCGGTTCTTCCTGGATACTGGCCTCCGTCCTTGGGACGACAACGGTTTCGCCACGCGCGAACGGGTTCGGCTGAACGGCCAATGGCGCCTCCGAGATCCGGAGCGTGAGGTTTCCCTGGCTCACCGCCACGCGCGAGATCCGCACATCTTCGCCCATGACGATCGTCCCGGAGCGCTGATCGACGACGACGCGTGCGCGCCGCTCTGGCTCGACGGAGAGGTTCTCGACCCGGCCCAGCACATGCGCCGGCGATCCCATGCGGGTCGCGGGGATGTCGAGGTTGACGGTCCCCGCGTCGAGCATCCGGGCCACGGGGCGGCCGAACTCCGCGTTGATCGCCTGCTCGATTCGCCCTGCGGTCGTGAAATCCGGGCTGCGGAGCGCCAGACGGACAGCGCTCAATCCGCCGAAGTCGAACTCGATCTCGCGCTCGACGCGGGCGCCGGCGGGAATGACACCAGAGGTCGGAACGCCCTGCACGACGCTTGCCCCCTGACCCACGGACGAGGCGCCCCCGGCTATGATCGTTCCCTGCGCGACAGCATAGATCTGCCCGTCAGCGGCATTGAGGGGAGTCATCACGAGAGTCCCGCCGAGAAGGCTCTTGGCGTCGCCGATCGCCGACACCGTCACGTCGATCTGGCTTCCCGCGCGCGAGAACGGGGGCAAGGTCGCGGTGACGAACACGGCGGCGACGTTCTTCGGCCGGAACTGCTCGCCAGTGACGTTGACGCCAAGCCTCTCGAGGATGTTCGACATGATGTCTTCGGTGAAGGGCGCGTTTCTTATCCCGTCGCCCGTCCCGTTCAGCCCCACGACAAGGCCATACCCCACCAGATCGTTGCCGCGCACGCCGTCGAACTCCACCAGATCCTTGATCCGGATCGCTTCCGCGTGAGCACATGGAGCGACCGCGGTCATGAACGCGGCGAAGATCAGCGCGAGGCGTGCCATCACAGGTACTCCGCGAAGCTGAGGCGCGAGAGACGCGCGGTAAGCGTGTAGAGCGTTTCCATCTGGGTCGTCACGGCCTCGAGAGCGCTGGCCGTGGCGTAGGGTTCCGCTCCAACCATCTCGTTTCGCGCGATCCCGAGGGCCGACGTCTCGGCCGCGTTCCGCACGGCGGCCTGATCGATATGGCCTTCGACCGCTCCGACGCGCGCCCGCAGGATGGCGAGAGAGCCTTCGGCGCCAAGAACTCGCTCTCCCGCCACACGCGCCACGCGGGCGCGTTCCTCGTTACTGCCGGCAAACGCACCCTCCGATACGAGCGCGGCGAGTGCGAGGCCTTTCAGAAGGTCCCGGATCGCAGGATCGGCGCCGGTGACGCCGAGTTCCGCGCTTTCGTCCGCGCCGAGACGGAACGGGGCGAGCGCCTCGTCTGAGCCCAGATACCCGGTGTCCAGGAAACCGCCGGCACCCGCGGGCACGTCGAACCAGGCGTCCACCGCGGCGACGAGATCGGTCGCGGAAACGGCTCCGGCCGATGCAGTCGCCAGCGCGGCGAGCATCTCCTCGCCGGATGCGAAGGGACGGACATCCGACGTCTTGCCGGCGAAGACATATCGCTCCCCGACCTGAACATTGAGAGTCGAAACGACGCCAAGAAACCTTTCCCGCGCGTCAGCGGTCGCGGTTCTGAGCTGGGCGGGGCTCGTGGTCGTTGCCGCCGACAACAGCGACGCACCCATTTCACCGGTCATGTCCCCCGCGGCACCCAGGGCATTCTGCATGGTCGCGGTGAACAGCGCGGCTTCGGACGTCGCGGTCCCGTAGGACTCAAGCGTCTTCAGGGAGCGGTCGATGCCGGCAAGCGCGACGAAATCACCAGAGAGCGCCTCGGACAGGTTTGCCTTCACGCCCGTCGTCAGTTCCTCGGAAAGTTGCGTCATCCGCTCCTTGAGCTGCACGTTCTGTCTGCGCATCTGGTAGGCCTGCGCCATGTCGCCCACGGACATCAGGTTCATGGCTTACATCCCGATCAGTTGCTGAATGAGTTCGTCGACCGTCTTGATGACGCGGGCGTTGGCGGCATAGGCCTGCTCGATCACCAGGAGCATCTGCATCTCCCGATCCGTGTCGACGCCGTCCTGGAGTTGCAGGACAGTCAGCGCTTCCTGCCGCGCCGAGGCATAGCCCTGCGCGTCCTCCGCCGACTGACGCGCACCCGCTATCTGGGAAAGAATGTCAGCGGCCAGTCCGGAAGCGGAACGCGCCGCGCCGCCGAAGCTTCCCGAAGCGGGAGTGACAGGGTCGGCAAGGGCAGCGCTCAGGGCATTCAGAAGCGTGGCATCGCCGACGGGGCCCGGCATTGCCGCGCCGAGACCGTCCCGTAGCCGCCAGAGCGACCCGCCGCGCGACGGGTCGGCAAGAGCATTGACGGAAAGCCGGGCCGACAGTCCGACCTCGTCCGCAACGTTGAGCGAATTCCCCGAATCTGTGAACAGACCCGGGGAGCCCGGGCCAAGCGTCGGGTCCACGGCGGAAGACTGGAACCGCCCGATCAAGTCACGGGCAAGCGCGTCGATTTGGGTCTGGGCCGTCACGGCAAGGTCATCCCGCACCGCGAACAACGCGCCAAGCCGGCCGCCCCCCATGACACCGGTATCCGACGGGGAGATCGGCATCCCATTCAGAGTGAGCCCGAACAGGGCGCCCCCAGTCATCGTCATGTCGGGGGCAATCACGCCCACCGCCGTGAAACCGATCCGAGCGGGCGTGCCCTCCAGAAGAACCGCGCCGCCCGTGGTGAACAGCGCGACCTGGTCACCTTGGCGAGGAACCTCGCGAACCGGCACGATCTCCGAAACCTTGTCCACCAGCGTCTGTCTCTGGTCCATCAGCGCGGTGGCATCCCGACCCGAGGCACGGGCCGAAGTGATCTCGACATTCAGATCGCGGATCTCGACCAGCATCCCGTTCAGCGAATTCACGGCCGATGCGATCCCACTGTCCGCCTCCATCCGCGACTGCTGGATAGCACCCGAAATCGCCGCCACCGCCTTCGTCACGTTCTTCGCCGCCGTCAGGACGGAGCCAAGTCGCGCCTCGCTGTCCGGACGGCTCGCCGCCTCGATCAGCGCCGATTCCAGTTCCGTGAGGCGGGCGGAAAGCGAGCCGGCATCGTCCGGGGTTCCGATCCTGCCTTCGACCTGCGCAAGAAAAGCAGAACGAACATCGGCATTGGCGAGTTCGGCATCGGCCAGCCGCCTGTCGGCAAGCACTGTCTGGTTCACGGCACGGGTCACCGCGTCGACGCTCACGCCCGCGCCATTTCCACCAAGGCTCTGCGCGGACAGCGACAGTTCTCGCCGCGCGTAGCCTTCGGTAAGCGCGTTCGCGACGTTCGAGGACACGACGTCCGCCGACCGCGAGACCGCCGCGAGGCCCGAAAGGGCGTTGTGCAACGTGCTGGTGATCGTCATCGCCTAGCCTCCGGGTTGCCGGTTCACCCGCCCCCAGGTCACCGCTTGATGTTCGTGGTTTCCTGCAGCATCTCGTCCACCGTCTGGATGACCTTGGCGTTCGAGGAATAGGCCCGCTGGGTCTGGATGAGGGCGGTCAGTTCCGCCGCGACATCGGTCGTGGAGCCCTCGCGAGCATAGCCCACGACCGCGCCGGTGGGGCCATCGCCGGCATCCCAGAGGAAGAACGACCCGGAATTCGGCGAGATCTGGTAGGTCTGGTTGTTGAGCGCGATGAGCCCGTTCGGGTTCGGCACGTCGACGAGCGGGATCTGGTAGATCCGCCGCGTGAAGCCGGTGTCATAGGTCGCGGTGATGTAGCCGTTCTCGTCCACCTCGACGGCGGTCAGGTTCCCGACGGGGGAGCCGTCCTTTGTGATCGATGTCGGCGCGAAACTGTCGGAGAGTTGCGTAAGGCCGTTCGGATCTCCGAGCTTGCCTATCGTCACCGTCAGGGGACCACCCGCCACGGTAAGGTCCAGCGTGCCAGCGACAGCGTCATAGGCCCCGCCGGATATCGTGTTCACGGAGGCGAGCGTGCCGCCCGAACCCCGGCTGTCGTCGAAGACCAGCATGTATTCCCCGATGACCGCCCCGTCCTGCGCTGAATCACGGATCACCATCGTCCATTCGTTCGACGATCCGGCAGCGGGAACCGTCGGCGCGAAGGATATGTCCAGCGTCTCGGACGTTCCGAGGTTGCCGAAATACTCGACCGACAGGGGCAGCGTCGTTCCGTCGGCCCCCGCCGCGGTGTCCGTGGCGGGAAGGTTCACGCCAAGCTTCATCTGCGTCGTCGGATCGCCCGCCGTCTGGTTCGCATTGATGACCACGGGCTGAAGACCGGCGGTCGTGTCGCGCGGCAGGACCGGAATCGAGCCGTCGGCGTTCGCCGGCCAGCCGAGCAGAACGAGGCCCGAATCGGTGCGGAGCACCCCGTTGGCGTCGGTCCGGAACGAACCTGTCGTGGTCATCATCATCGGCCGTTCGCCCGTCGTCGCGTCCAGCGACACCGATGTCGTGACCGGCAGCATCCCCCGCCCGGAAACGGCGAGATCGAGGGCGTTCGAAGTCCCGACGAGGGCTCCGCGCTCTTCGATCAGGCGTGACGTGGATGCGCGCACGCCACCCGAGGAGTAGGTGCCCGCGCCGCGCGCCTGCGATATCACCATGCTTTCGAAATCCGTCGAGGCGCGCTTGTACCCATAGGTACCGGAGTTAGCGATGTTGTCGGAAATCGTGGCGAGCCGCGTGGCATTGGCACTGAGACCGGCCACGCCGGCGTTCAGCGAGGACGAGATGGACATTGGAAAGCGCCTTTCTGCTGCTGCGTCCGTCGATCCCGGTCACAGTGCGGCACGGCGGCTTAATTTCGTCCTAACGGATAAGATTCACGTGATTTCTCAGGTTTTCGATCGCAGCAGGACGAACTCCATCCTGTTGTTCCCGGCCGCCATGGGATTGCGCAGCGCGGGCTTGCGGTCGCCATACCCCGTCACCCGCTCGACCCGGCGCGCCTCGAGGCCTGCGGATTCCAGCATTCCCCGCATCCTCTGCGCACGCCGCGTGGAGAGATCCCAGACCGGGTTTTCCCGCAGCACCTCCGGCGCGGCGGCGAGGTGGCCATTCACGGCAACGCCATTGCTCGCAAGAGAGAAGACCCGAGCGACCATCTCCGAAAGCTCGACGGCGATCCCGGTCGGCTCGTCGGTGCGGGGCTCGAAGAGGGGGTCCCCTTCGAGATCGGACAATTCGACGATCAGCCCCTCGTCCGTGACGCGCGTGACGATGTGCTTGGCCAGCTGCTCGGTGACCATCGATTCGCCGCCGATGCCCATCAGCATCTCTTCGATCTTCCTGACCACGGCGTCGAACTCCGCCTGGTCGGAATCCGTGTTCTCCGGATCCGTTCCGGTTCGCCCCATCGCCTGTTCCTGATCCGAGGGCAGGACGCTCGACGCGCCGGTCCCGTTCTGCGCGATCGAGCTTTCGGAGAACACGCTCTCGCCGCCGAAGGCGCCATCACCGCCGCCGGAAATCCGGTTTATCGGCACCGTCGGATTGAAATAGTCCGCGATCCCCTTGCGTTGCTTTTCCGTCGTCGCGTTCAGAAGCCACATCAGCATGAAGAAGGCCATCATCGCGGTGACGAAATCGGCGTAGGCGACCTTCCACGCCCCGCCGTGGTGCCCGCCGCCGCCGACGACCTTCTTGCGCTTGATGATGACCGGTGCCGCGTTGTCGCGCCCGCCCATTCCACCAACCCCTTGTCTTTCACCCGGGACCGGGAATAGCAGCCGTGGCCTAACGGCGGTTTAACCTGTCGAATTTTCAGCGTTCAGCCGCGGCCCCGGATCATGTCCGCCGCCTTTTCGGCGATCATGATCGTGGGAGAGTTGGTGTTCCCGCTGGTGATCCGTGGCATGACCGAGGCGTCTACCACGCGCAGCCCGTCGATGCCCCGGACCTTCAGTTCCGGGTCCACGACGGCGCCGTCATCGGTGCCCATGCGCGCCGTGCTCACCGGGTGGAAGATGGTGGAAGCGATGCGGCCCGCGGCCTCCGCCAGTTGCTCGTCGCTTTCGCCGCCGGGGCCGGGCTTGAACTCCTCGGGGGAATACCTCGCCATCGGTTCCTGCGACATGATCCGGCGGGTCAGCCGGATGGCACGCGCCGCCACCACCTTGTCGCCGGGCGTGGACAAGTAGTTCGGCGCGATCTCCGGGTGGACCGTGGGATCGGGCGAGGTGATCCTGACATGACCCCGGCTTTCCGGCCGGAGGTGGCAGACGCTCGCCGTGATGGCGGGAAAGTCGTGCAGGGGCTGGCCGAAGGCTTCGAGGCTCAGGGGCTGCACGTGATATTCGAGGTCAGGCGTCGCCACGTCGGGCGATGACCTGGCGAAGGCGCCAAGCTGCGACGGCGCCATCGACATTGGCCCGGTGCGGAACAGCGCGTATTCCAGCCCGATCTTCGCCTTTCCCCAAAGGCTCTGCGCCATCGTGTTGAGGGTCCTGGCGCCTTTCACCTTGTAGGCGCAGCGGATCTGGAGATGGTCCTGAAGGTTCTCGCCCACCGCCGCCTCGTGAACGACCGGGATCCCGAATTCCTGCAGAAGCGCACCGGGCCCGACACCCGAAAGCTGCAGGATCTGCGGCGTGCCGATCGCTCCGGCGGACAGGATCACCTCCCGGGCGGCGCGTGGCTCCTCGACCGCCCCGTCGCGGCGCAGCCGCACGCCCACGGCGCGACGCCCCTCGAACAGCACGCGCTCGACCTGGGCCTGGGTCATGATCGACAGGTTCGGCCGGTTTCGCGCCTTCCCGAGGAAGGCCTTGGCCGTGTTCACGCGCCAGCCCGACCGCTGGTTCACCTTGAAATATCCGACGCCCCCGTTGTCGCCGGTGTTGAAATCGTCCGTCGCCGGGATCCCCGCCGCCTCGGCGGCGCGGGCGAAATCGTCGAGGATGTCCCAGTGAAGGCGCTGCTTCTCGACTCGCCACTCGCCGCCCGCGCCGTGATGCTCGGACGGGCCGTCGAAGTAGTCCTCGGATTTCAGGAAGTAGGGTTTTACGTCGTCCCAGCCCCAGCCGACGTTGCCCATCTGGCGCCACAGGTCGTAGTCCGCAGCCTGCCCCCTGAGGTAGAGCATCCCGTTGATCGACGAGCAGCCACCCAGCACCTTGCCGCGCGGATAGACGAGGCTCCGCCCGCCGAGGCCCGGCTCAGACGCGGTCTTGTAGCCCCAGTCGGTGCGCGGATTTCCGATGCAGTAGAGATACCCGATCGGAATATGGACCCAGTGGTAATTGTCGCGGCCCCCGGCCTCGATCAGCAGGACCCGCGTGCCCGCATCCTCGGACAGGCGGCTTGCCAGGACGCAGCCGGCGCTTCCTGCCCCAACGATGATGTAATCCCAATCGGCCATTCCGTCGCCTCCCCGTCGGCCACAGTAGCGGCGCCGCGGAACGCCGCAACCGGCTTCTTCGTCCGCGGACGCCCCGGGCCTGGCATTGACGGAAGTCAAGGCACATGGCCGCGCATGGCCTATCAATGTCGGTGCGGCGGAAGCTGGCGCCAGGGCGCCAGGTTGTCCGCGCCCGTCTCGCGGTCGAGCAACATGCAAGGAGACCTCTCATGGCCAAGAAAGCAACGAAGTCGTCCACCAAACCGAAAAAGACCGCGTCCGCGCCGAAGAAGGCGCCGACGGCGGCCAAGGCCGTCCCTCTCGACGTGAAATCCGAACCCCAATCCCGCGCGGACATGCTGCGGCGCGAATTCGACCGGTTGCTCGATCTCGTGTCGCCCGGCGACTGGCGCTTGCCGAGCCTCGGCGGCGGGTTCGATCTGCGCATGCCGAAATGGGCCGACTGGCAGGCAGCCCCGGCCGTGGACTTCACGGAGACGGACACGGGCTACATGATCTCCGCCGAACTCCCCGGCATGGAAGAGGACGACATCGAGATCACGCTTTCGAATGGCGTCTTGTCCATCAAGGGCGAGAAGACCGAGGAGAAGGAAGAGAAGGAGAAGGATTACCACCTCTCCGAACGCCGCTACGGCCGCTTCCAGCGTTCCTTCCGGCTGCCCGACGGGGTGGATAACGCCAAGATCGACGCGAAGATGTCGAACGGTGTCCTGAAGATCACCTTGCCGAAGGCAAGGACGGAGAAGGCGAGCGAGAAGAGGATTTCGGTCAAGAAGGCCTGATCCGCCGTTCGCCCACGGCGAGGATTCTGTGCTCTACTGCCATTCGGCAGAGTTGGGGGTCCGTAGCCAAATGGTTCGGCCGGTTCAGAACGAAAGCCTCGACGCAGCGCTCGGATATCTCGCGCTCGGGTGGACGCCCATACCGGCGGCGGCGCGCAGCAAGCGGCCGCTTATCCTCTGGCGCCCGTACCAGGAACGGAGCCCGACCGAGGCGGAGCTGCGGGACTGGTTCCGGAAATGGCCCGGCGCGAATGTCCTGATCGTCACCGGCGCGCGATCCGGCCTCGTCGTGCTCGACATCGATCCCGCCCACGGAGGCGCCGAGTCCCTTTCGGAACTCGAAGCGAGGCACGGCGCCTTGCCCCGGACGATAGAGGCCGAAACTGGGGGCGGCGGGCGGCACATCTACTTCGCGCATCCGGGCGGCGAAGTCAGGAACCGGACTGGAATGGCGCCCGGCCTCGACCTGCGGGCCGACGGCGGCGTGATCGTCGCGCCGCCGTCGATTCATCCCAGCGGCAGGCCCTACCTCTGGCGAAAGGGCCATTCCCCGGAAGAGACCGGCCTCGCGCCGCTGCCGGACTGGCTGCTCGTCCCGAGATTCGGTGGCGACGAGCGGAGCGGGCATCCGTTGAGCCACTGGCGCGAGCTTGTCCGCGAGGGCGTCGAGGCGGGGCGGCGCAACGCGACGCTCGCCTCCTTCACGGGCCATCTCCTGTGGCACGGGGTCGATACGGACGTGATCATGGAACTCATGCTGGCCTGGAACCGCACGCGCTGCCGGCCGCCGCTGTCAGACGACGAGGTGATCCGCACCGTCCGCTCGATAGAGCAGACCCACAGACGGCATCAGGACGACGACAGCCGGTGAATGGCCCGAGGTCCACCCCAGCGCACGAGGGAATGGCCGGTATCCGGCAGGGTTTCGCGCCGACCAATCACGAGGGCGCCGCCCGGCCGTAGGCGTCGGCAGATCCGTCTGAGCAGATCGGCCTGCGTGACCTCGTCGAAATACGTGAAGACGAGGTTCCGGCAGAGGATCAGGTCGAACAGTTCCTCCGGCATCTCCCGCCGGATGTCCTGGCGGAGAAAGGTGACGTCGCGGCGAAACTCCTCGCGGATCTCGTAGAGGTCGTCAGACCGGCGGAAGGCGCGCCCGACGAGGTCAGGGGGCACTTCGCGGATGGAGCCGCGCCCGTAGATCCCGGCAGCCGCGCGCGACAGCATCATTTCGTCGATATCCGTCGCCAGGATCCTGACGCTGAGCGACGGAAAGGCCGCTTCCGCCCGATCGCTCCAGGCAAGGCGCAGGCTGTAGGGTTCCTCCCCCGAGGCGCTGCCCGCGCTCCAGAGGCGGACATGCGTGTCGCCCCTTTCCATCGCGGCCTCGGCGAGGGCGGGCAGGACGACGCTGGCGATGTGACCGAAAACCTCCCCGTCGCGCCAGAACCGGGAAATCGGGATCCGGCACATCGCGTCGAGCCTCGGCCACTCCTCCTCGTGGGCTTCGAGATAGCGGCGATAGGCATCCACATCCGCAAGGCCGAGACTGCGCAACCGGCCCGCCACGCGCTTGCACACGGTCTTGCGCACCTTCCGGAACCCCGGCCAGGACATCCCGAGCCGTGGCAGACACCATTTCAGGAAGGAAACGCAGTCCTCTTGCTTCATCCCGCGCCGTCGCCCGTCAGCTTCCCAAGGTAGTTTGATCGAGAACATGGAACCCCGCCACACCGAGTCTAGTCTTTCGTCATGCGGCCCAGATTCTTCCCCTCCCTTGTCAACGACCGCTTCGGCGACGCTGCGGTTTATGTCGATTTCCTGATGGAACGCCGGGCGATCATGTTCGACCTCGGCGACATCTCCGGCCTGCCGCCGCGAGAGGCGCTGCGGCTCAGCGACGTCTTCGTCTCGCACACCCACATCGATCATTTCATCGGCTTCGATCAGCTCCTTCGGCTCTATGTCGGCCGGGAAAAACGCATTCGGCTCTACGGCCCGCCTGGCTTCATCGACCGGGTCGAGGCGAAGCTGAACGGCTACACCTGGAACCTGACCGAGCGCTTCCGCGTCGATCTCGTGTTCACCGTAACGGAGGTGGCGGGCTCCGGCGAGGGGCGGCGCGCCCGGTTCGGCCTGCGGAACAGCTTCTGCCGACAGGACGAGCAGGACATTCAGGTCAGGAACGGGGTGCTCCTCGACGAGACCTCTCTCCGCGTTCGCTTCGCCGAACTGGAACACCGGACGCCGTGTCTCGGTTTCGCGCTGCAGGAAACCGAACATGTCAACGTCTGGAAGAACCGCCTTGCGGAGCTTGGCCTGACAATCGGCCCCTGGCTCAACACGATGAAGGCCGCGATCTACGATGACCTCGACGACGACACGCCGATCCAGGTGGAGAGGACGAACTCCGACACAGACACGCTTCCGCTCGGCTTCCTGCGCGAGAACATCGTCTCGATCACGCCCGGGCAGAAGGTCGCCTATGTGACGGACGCCGCGTACAACCCCGCGAACGCAGCGTCGATCGTCAAGCTCGTCAAGAATGCCGACACGCTGTTCATCGAGGCGACCTTCGCCAGGAGAGACACCGAGTTCGCGTCCGATCGCGCGCATCTCACGACGAAGCAGGCGGGCGAACTTGCGCGGGCGGCCGGCGTCAAGCGGGTCGAGCCGTTCCATTTCTCGTCCCGCTACACTGGCGAGGACGAAACGCTCCTGCGAGAGGTGGATGACGCGTTCCACGGCACGTCGGGCGACGAGGCGGAATGAACCCGGCAACGGGCCAGCGCGCCCGCGTCAGAGGCGCAATCCCGTCTTCGCGTCGAAAAGCTTCGCGCGGTCCATCTCCACCTCGAAGCGGAACGGGGTGCCCTGGGGCTTCCCGTCCTGCGGCCTGACCCGCGCGATGAGGTCGAGCCCCGCGATCTCGAAGACGATCATGGTGTCCGGGCCGGTCGGCTCCTCGACGACGACGGGGCGCTCGAAGATGTAGCGGTTCGGGCCGGGCAGTTCCGTCCCCGCAGCGAAGATCGTCTCGGGACGGAGGCCGAGGACGACATCCATGCCCTCTTGGTCGGCCACGCGCCTCGCGATCGCGTCCGGCAGAGGAAACCGCATCGGCGTCCCGCCATTCCCGCCGCAATCGACATGCATCCCGTCCTCCCGCACGAGCTTGCCCGGGATCATGTTCATGGGTGGCGACCCCATGAAGCCCGCGACGAACAGATCGGCCGGGTCCTCGTAGACCGTCGCCGGGTCCGCGAACTGGCGGATATGGCCGAGGTCCATCACCGCGATCCGCGTGGCCAGCGTCATCGCCTCGATCTGGTCATGCGTCACGTAGACCGAGGTCTTCCCGAGCCGCTGGTGCAGCTTCTTGATCTCCGTCCGCATCTCAATCCGGAGCTTCGCGTCGAGGTTCGACAGAGGTTCGTCGAACAGGAACACGTCCGGCTTCCTGACCAGCGCGCGCCCCATCGCCACGCGCTGCCGCTGCCCGCCCGAAAGCTGGCCCGGCTTGCGCGCCAGAAGCTTGTCGATCTGCAGGAGCGTGGCGAATTCCTTCACCGCGGCATCCTGCACGTCCCGAGGGATGCGCCGCGTTTCCATGCCGAAGGTGATGTTCTCGCGCACGGTCTTGGTCGGGTAGAGCGCGTAGGACTGGAACACCATCGCGATGTCACGGTCGCGCGGCGGCACCTCGTTCACCTTGCGGTCGCCGATGAAGATGTTGCCGGAGGTAAGCGTCTCGAGCCCGGCGATCAGGTTCAGAAGCGTGGACTTGCCGCAGCCCGACGGGCCGACGAGAACCACGAACTCCCCCGGCTCGATCTCGAGGTCGATGCCCTTGATCACCTCGGTGGCGCCGAAGTTCTTGCAGACCTTATCAAGACGGATTCCCGACATCGCTATCCCTTCACGGCTCCGGCGGCGAGGCCGCGCACGAAATAGGCCCCGGCCACCACGTAGACCAGAAGCGTCGGCAGCGCCGCGATGATCGCTGCGGCCATGTCGACATTGTATTCCTTCACTCCGGTCGAGGTCATCACCACGTTGTTCAGGGCCACCGTCACCGGGTTGCTCTCGCCCACGGTGAAGGCGATGCCGAACAGGAAGTCGTTCCATATCTGGGTGAACTGCCAGATCACGGTGACGACGATCGCGGGGATCGACATCGGCAGGATGATCCGGAAGAAGATGCCGAAGAAGCCCGCCCCGTCCACCTTGGCGGCCTGCACGATGCCGTCCGAGACGCCGATGAAGAAGTTGCGGAAGAAGAGCGTCGTGAAGGCGAGGCCGTAGACCGTGTGAACGAGGATGAGGCCCGGGATCGTCCCCGCCAGCCCCATGAGGCCGAGCGTCCGGGCCATCGGCAGAAGGATCACCTGGAACGGGATGAAGGCGCCGAAGAGGATCAGCGCGAAGATGATGTCCGCCCCGCGGAAGCGCCACTTCGTCAGCGCATAGCCGTTTATCGCCCCGAGGAAGGTCGAGACGAAGACGGCCGGCACGACCATCATGACCGAGTTCCAGACATATGGCTCCAGCCCGTTGCAGCGCACGCCGACGCAGGCCTCGTTCCAGGCTTTGCCCCAGGCCGCGAAGGTAATCTCCTGCGGGAGGCTCACGAGGGATCCGCCGCGGATCTCGTCGAGCGATTTCAGGGAGGTCGAGATCATCACGACGAGGGGCGCGAGGTAATAGAGGCAGAAGAGCCCCAGAAGCGCGAACAGCGTCGCGCGCTGGAGCCGCTGGCCGATTCCGCCCCGCCGGACGATGCCGCTCTGGTCGCGCGCGCTCACCGCTGATCCCTCCGAAGTTCGGAATAGAGGTAGGGCACGATGATCGCGATGATCGTGACGAGCATCATGACCGCGCTCGCGGCCGCGACGCCCAGTTCGCTGCGCTGGAAGGCGAAGGAATACATGAACGTTGCCGGCATGTCGGTGGCATAGCCGGGGCCGCCGCCCGTGAGGGCCACGACGAGGTCGAAGCTCTTGATCGCAAGGTGGGCGAGAATGATGACCGTCGACATGAAGACCGGCCGCATCATCGGAAGGACGATGCTGAAGTAGGTCCGGAAGGCACCCGCCCCGTCGATCGCGGCGGCTTTGAGGACCTCGTCGTCAACCGATCTGAGCCCCGCGAGGAACAGCGCCATCGCGTAGCCCGAGGACTGCCAGACCCCGGCGATGACGATCGTGTAGATCGCGAAATTGGGGTTCACGAGCCAGTCGAAGGTGAAGTTCTCGAACCCCGCCTGGCGCATCAGGCGCTCGATCCCGAGGCCGGGGTTCAGGATCCATTTCCAGACGGTCCCGGTCACGATGAACGAAAGCGCCATCGGGTACAGGTAGATCGTCCGGATCACGCCCTCGATGCGGATCCTCTGGTCGAGGAGGATCGCCAGCAGCATGCCGATCACGAGGCAGAGGCCGATGAAGAGGACGGAGAACACGACGAGGTTCGACAGCGCGACGTGCCAGCGCGGCGTCGACCAGAGCCTTTCGTACTGCACGATGCCTTCGAAGGTGTAGTTCGGCAGGACGCCGGACCTCGTGAAAGAGATGTAGACCGTCCACAGGATGAACCCGTAGACGAAGAAAAGACTGAGCGCGAAAAGCGGAGAAACGACGATCTGAGGAAGCCAGCGCTCGAGCCGCTGGCCGATCCCACCCGATGTGCTTGCTTCACCTGCCATGTCGGTGATCGGTCCGGGGCCTCGTCGGCCCCGGACCTTTCCTTGTCACTGCACGCGTTCGATGGCAGCGGCAAGCTGCTCGACCGCGTCCTGCGAGCTCATGTCGGAGTTGAAGAACGCCGTCACGAGGTCGAGGAACTCACCCCGGATCGACCGCGGGATGGCCATCTCGTGCGCCATCGAGGGCACGAGGGTGTCGTTCTCGATCGCGGCGACGAGGTCGGCGTGAGACCGCTTGGCGCATTCGTCGAATTCGTCCAGAGGCACATCCGTCCGCGCCGGGATCGAGCCTTTGGCGAGGTTGAAGATCTTCTGGAAGTCCGGCGACATGATGAGGCTCGCCAGAACCTGCTGACCCTGGATGTTCTCCTCGCCCTGCACCTTGAAGAAGGTGAAGCTGTCAGAGTTCAGGACGTAGCCGTTCCCCGGCGTCGGGGCGCAGAGAAAGTCCTTGCCCGGTTCGAGCCCCGCGGCGAGGAATTCGCCCTTGGCCCAGTCACCCATGATCTGGAAGCCGGCCTCGCCACGGATCACCATGGCCGTCGCAAGGTTCCAGTCACGGCCCGAGAAGTTCGGATCGACATAGCCCCGAAGCTTCCGGAGCTGATCGAAGGCCGCGACCATCGTGTCGCTCTTCAGGGCTTCCTGATCGAGTTCGACGAGAGCCTTGCGATAGAACTCCGCGCCGCCCACGCCGAGGACGACGTCCTCGAAGACGGTCGCGTCCTGCCAGGGCTGGCCGCCATGCGCGAGCGGGATGATGCCCGCCGCCTGAAGCTTGTCGGCCGCCGCGTTGAATTCATCCCAGGTCGTCGGCATTTCGGTGATGCCGGCCTTTTCGAGTGCCGATGGGCTCGCCCAGAGCCAGTCGACGCGGTGGATGTTCACCGGAGCGGCGACATACTTGCCCTCGTATTTCATGATCCCGGCAAGCACCGGAGGCAGCACGCCGTCCCAGTTCTCTTCCTGGGCCACGGCGTCGACGTCGTTCAGCGCACCCTCGCGCGCCCACTCCTGGATGCCCGGGCCTTTCAGCTGGACGGCTGTCGGCGGGTTGCCTGCGACGACGCGCGCACGCAGCGCGGTCATCGCGGCATCGCCGCCACCGCCTGCGATCGGCGAATCGATCCAGGTACCGCCGCGCCCTTCAAAGGCGCTTTTCAGTTCGCCGACGGCCTTGGCTTCGCCACCGGACGTCCACCAATGCAGCACCTCGACGGTGCCTTGCGCGTGGGCGCCGCTGGCAGTGATGCCGCCGGCAACGGCCAGGGCGGCAAATACGTGTCTGTATGCGGTCATTGGCTTTCCTCTCCTCCATCTGCGAGCCTTCTCACAACGGGCGGATTCCTACGCCATGGATGCCCTTCGCCGGGATGTCCCCGCGCAGGGCACGCTTGACGGTCCGCCGCCAATGCTCGCTCGATCATGGTGGAGGCTGAAAATCGGCGCCGCCTTGACCTAGGTTAAATTTCTGTAGTGACCGAATGAAAGAAACGTGGCCCGGCAGGGGGTGCCGGGCCACGAAGCCGTTTCATGGAAATTGCCTCAGGTCTTGAAGAGCCTGTAGATCGCCGGGATCACCAGCACCGTGAGAGCGGTGGAGGACAGTAGCCCGAACAGAAGCGAGATCGCGAGGCCCTGGAAGATCGGGTCGAACAGGATCACGACCGCGCCGATCATCGCGGCGATCGCCGTCAGGAGGATCGGCTTGAACCGGGTCGCGCCCGCTTCGATCAGGATGTCCACCGTCACCCGCTTGTCGGGATCGGCGTGGCGGATGAAGTCGACGAGAAGGATCGAGTTCCGCACGATGATACCCGCCAGCGCGATGAACCCGATCATCGACGTGGCCGAGAACGGCGCGTTGAAGACCCAGTGCCCGCCCATGATCCCGAGGAAGGTCAGCGGAACCGGGGTCAGGATCACCAGCGGCAGGCGGAACGAGCCGAACTGCGCGACGACGAGGATGTAGATCCCGAGAAGGGCCACCGCGAAGGCCGCGCCCATGTCCCGGAAGGTCACCCAGGTCACCTCCCATTCGCCGTCCCAGAGAAGGACGGGATGGTCGGTTTCCTCGGGCTGGCCGTGAAGCCGGATCTCGGGTTTCTCCAGCCCCTCCCAGTCCATCGCGTCGATCCGCTCTGCGACCGCGAGCATGCCATAAAGCGGCGCCTCGAAGTCTCCGGCAAGCTCGCCCGTGACCATGATCGCGTCGTAGCCGTTATGGCGGAACACGGGGTAGGAGCCCTCCTCCTCCGTCACGCGCACGATGTCGCCAAGCTCCACGACGCCGCGCGCGCCGGGCAGCGCGTTCGCGGGCACCGGGGTCGACAGCGCGGTTTCATCCATCACGCGGTCTTCGCGGGCACGCGACACGACGATCGGGATCGGCCTGCGGCCTTCGCCGCGGTGCGAGTAGCCGACCGTGGTCGTGGAGTTCAGGAGGCGAAGCGTGTCGAGCGCGTCTCGTTCCTGCACCTGGAAGTAATCCATGTCGCTCGGCGACAGTTCGACCCTGAGCCGCCGGGGCTGCTCGCCGAAGCTGTCGTCGGCGTCGACGATGAAATCGACTTCCTCGAAGGCCTGGCGCACCTTCCGCGCGACCTCGCGCCGGGTTTCGGCGTCGGGGCCGTAGATCTCGGCCAGAAGGGTCGAGATCACCGGCGGACCCGGCGGGGGCTCGACCACCTTCAGGACGGCGCCTTCCGGCAGCTGGAGCTCCTCGGCAAGCCGTTCGCGCAGTTCGAGCGCGATCTCGTGGCTCGTCCGGTCACGCTCGGCCTTGCCTTCGAGGTTGATCGCGACTTCTCCCATCTCCGGGTTCTGGCGGAGGTAGTAGTGCCGCACCAGCCCGTTGAAGTTGAAGGGCGAGGCCGTTCCCGCATGGGTCTGGGCCGAGATAACCTCTTCGAGGCCGAGCGCGATGCGCGCGGCTTCCTGCGCGACGCCGTCCGTCGCCTCGACCGAGGTCCCTTCGGGCATGTCGACGATGACCGAAAGCTCCGACTTGTTGTCGAACGGAAGGAGCTTCACCGTCACGTCGCGCGTGTAGAGCAGCGCGAGCGACCCGAACGACAGGACCGCGACGAGGATCAGGAAGATCAGGCTCCGCCCCTTGCCGCGCAAGAGCGGCCGGGCGATGGCGGCATAGAACCGGCCGAGACCGCCGCCCGGATGGCCGTCGTGTTCGCCATGGGCCGAATGATCGACGCGCCCCGCGATCTTCACCATGAGCCAGGGCGTGATCATCACGGCCACGAAGAACGAGAAGATCATCGCCGCCGAAGCGTTCGCCGGGATCGGGCTCATGTAGGGCCCCATCAGCCCCGACACGAAGAGCATCGGCAGAAGCGCCACGACGACCGTCAGCGTCGCGACGATCGTGGGGTTGCCGACCTCCGCCACTGCGGCGATCGCCGCGCCGATCGGGCTCTTGCTCTGCCGCTTCATGCCCCAGTGTCGGGCGATGTTCTCGATCACGACGATGGCGTCGTCCACGAGGATACCGATCGAGAAGATCAGCGCGAAGAGTGACACCCGGTTCAGCGTGTAGCCCATGATCCAGGCCGCGAAGAGCGTGAGGAGGATCGTGACCGGGATCACGACCGCCACGACGACAGCCTCGCGCCAGCCGATGGCGATGAATACCAGCGCGACGATGGACACGGTCGCGAGCCCAAGGTGGAAGAGGAGCTCGTTCGCCTTCTCGTTCGCGGTCTCGCCGTAGTCGCGCGTGACCTCGATCGTGACGCTTTCGGGGATGAGTTTGCCTTCCATCGCATGGGTGCGATGCAGGATCTCCTCCGCCACGGTCACGGCGTTCGCACCCGCGCGCTTGGCCAGCGCCAGCGTCACGGCGGGCCGCCGGACGACGGCGCCATCCTCGCCGTGCGCAAGGGTGGCGACATGCGCCTCGTCGAGGTCGGAGACGAACTCCACTTCGGCGACGTCACGCACGTAGACGGTCCGCCCGTCCCGCGTCGTCAGTTCGAGGTTGCCGATTTCTTCGGTCGTCGCCAGCGTCTTGCCGATGACGAGGCCGATCTGTTCGCCTTCGTCACGGATGAGGCCCGCGGCAGCGGCGCTGTTCGCACCCTGAACCTTGTCGGCGAGCTGCTGTAGCGTCACCCCGTAGAGAGCGAGCTTCTCCGGGTCAGGCGCGACGCGAAGCGCTTCCTCGGTCGCGCCGACGAGATAGGTCAGGCCGACGTCCTCGATCCGCGTCAGTTCGATCTCGACCTCGCGGGCGATGCGGGTCAGGTCCGCCGCCGTCATGGTCTCGTGGCCCGGCGCGGGCGCGAATGTCAGCGAGACGATCGCGACGTCATTGATGCCGCGGCCCACGACGAGCGGCTCGGGGATACCCACCGGGATGCGGTCGAGGTTCGACAGGATCTTGTCCCGCACCCGGAGGATGGCCGTGTCGGAAGACACGCCGACCTGGAACCGGGCCGTCACCATGGCCCGGTCGTCACGAGTATCGGAATAGACGTGCTCGACCTGGTCGATCCCCTTGACGATGGTCTCAAGCGGTTCGGTGATAAGCTTCACCGCGTCCTCGGCCCTGAGGCCATCGGCGCGCACGTGAATGTCGACGAGCGGAACCGAGATCTGGGGCTCCTCCTCGCGCGGAAGGCTCACGAGCGCGATGAGGCCCATCGCGAGCGAGGCCATCAGCAGCAGCGGCGTGAGCGGCGAGACGATGAAGGCCCGCGTCAGCCGGCCGGCGAGTCCAAGTGCGCCGTCCGGCGCGTTTCCACCTTCACTCATTTTCGGTAACCACCCGGTCGCCGGCTTCGAGGCCGGTCAGGATTTCCCGCCAGGTTTCGCCGTCGCGGCTGATCGTTTCCCCCGGCACCACGGCCCGCGCGATTGCCTCGCCTCCGGCCGTTTCGACATTGACGAAGTCCAGCCCGCCATGGCGGGTCAGCGCCGTCTCCGGCACGAGGATCGCCATGCGTTCCCCAACCGGCAGGCGCACCGGGACGCGAAGACCCACGTAGCGACCGTCGAGCCCCTCGACCTCCACATCCGCCTCGACACGGCCGCCCGCGATCTGCGGGTAAAGCTTCACGAGCCGCCCGGTCCGCCGTTCCGCGGCGTCATCCGAGCCGGAGCCGATTTCGATTTCGTCGCCCTCGGCCAGGTCGCGGGCATGGCGCTCCGGCACGGCAAGGCGCAGGAACACGCCGCCGCCCGCGATCACCGCGACCGGCTCACCCGGCGCGATGACGGACCCGCGCGAGATCGGCACGGAAAGAACGACGCCGGCATCGGGCGACAGGACTTCACCCTCGGCGACTTGCTGTTCGATGACGAGCCGTTCGGATTCGAGGCTGCGGATATCGCCTTCGATCACGTCCACGGCTGTCTGCAACTGGTCGAGCCGCTGGGTGCTGATGACGCCCCGTTCCAGAAGCTGCCGACCGCGTTCCAGGTCGGCGCTGGCCGTTTCCAGGCGTGCCCGCAGGGCCTCGAGCCGCGCGTCGATCGAGTCGAGCTGGAAGGCCAGCTTGTCGTCCTCGACCAGCGCGATCCGCTGGCCGGCCTCCACGCGATCGCCCTCGGCCACTTCGAGCGAAACGATGGTTCCGCCGATGCGCGCACGCGCCGGCACTCTGTCTCGTGTCTCGACCTGTCCGTAGACCGCCTTCCACTCGACGATCGCCTCTTCCGAGACCGTCACGACGTCGGCCGACGCGGTCTGCGCGGCGAGTATCGCGGATAGAAGGATGATTCTGGCGCGCATGTTCCCGTTCCTTTCAAGCTGTTCGCTTGATATTCCGTTTCTTGAATGTATTGGCGATCACATGGTGAATTCCTTGAGCCATGTCAACCGGCAAGGTTGCACAATGGCGCGGCAGAGTGCCGCGATTTGACGAATATCATTCTCGGGCGCACCCTGTCGCTGTCAACCTCCGAACGTTGACCCAAACAGCAGGCAGGAAAGACGAGATGACCAAAATCGTGACGGCGGAACCACTTGGCGCCGAAGCCCTCGGGGGCGATTTCGACCCGGACACACTTGGTTTCGCCACCACGAAAGAGCTCGAGCCTCTTGACGCTTGGCCCGGTCAGGACCGCGCCCTGGGCGCGATCCGGATGGCGGCCAAGGTGCCCCATTCCACCTTCAACCTCTTCGTTCTCGGGAATGCCGGCAGCGGCCGGCACGAAGCCACGCGCGCCGAACTCGCCCGCGCCGCGGCGGAACGCGACAACCCGAACGACTGGGTCTATGTGAACAACTTCGACGATCCCCGCCGCCCCAAGGCTATTCGGCTCTCCTCGGGCAAGGCCGAAGAGCTTCGGAAGGTCGTCGAGAAATTGATCGACGATCTGGCGAACGACCTTCCTGCGCTCTTCGAATCCGAGGACTACCAGACCCGCAGGCGCTCCGTTGAGGAGGAGTTCTCCAAGGAGCAGGAAGCGGCGATGACGGAGCTGGCCGAAAAGGCCCGTGCTAGGTCGGTCGCGATCCTCCGGACGCCGATGGGCTTCGCGGTTGCGGCCCTGCGGGACGGGGAGGTTCTGACCCCCGAGGCCTACCGCGAGCTTCCGCCCGAGGAACGCGAGAAGATCGACGAGGCCGTCGGCAAGACCGAGGACGAACTCGAGGCCATCCTCAAGCACGTGCCGAAACGCGTCAAGGATCAGCGTCGCAAGGTCGAGGAACTGAACGTCGCGATGGCCGAGGGCGGCGTCGACGCCGCGATCAGCGACGCGATGGCGCAGTTCGAAGGCCAGGACGAAGTGATCGCCTTCTTCAAGGCGATGCGGAAGGACATGATCGAGAATGCGGAGCTCTTCCTGATCCAGGAAGAGGGCGCGCGCGCCGGGGGGTTCCCGGTGGCGACCACGAAGCATTACACGAAGCCGCAGTTCCAGCGCTACCTCGTGAACGTCGTCGTATCGCAGGCCGACGGGCAGGACGGCGCTCCCGTCGTGGTGGAGACCCTGCCGACGCTTTCGAACCTCATCGGGCGGATCGAATACATCTCGCATCAGGGCACGCTCGTCACCAACTTCACCATGATCCGCCCCGGCGCGCTGCATCGGGCCAACGGCGGCTACCTCGTGCTGGACGCGCGCCAGCTGCTGACCGAGCCTTTCGCCTGGGACGCGCTCAAGCGCTGCATCCGGACGGGAGAGATCAAGATCTTCTCCGCCGGGGAAAGGCTGAGCCTCATCTCCACGGTGTCGCTGGAGCCCGACCCGGTCCCGCTCTCGGTGCGCGTGGTGCTCGTCGGAGAGCGGATCCTCTATTATCTCCTGACCGCGCTCGATCCGGAATTCCCCCGGCTCTTCAAGCTGGAAGCCGATTTCGACGACATCGTCCCGCGCTCGCCGGAGACGCGGGAACTCTTTGCCCGCCTGTCGGCAAGCATCGTACGCCGCGAGGGCCTCAGCCCGATCCGCGCGGACGGCGTTGGCCGGCTTCTTCTGGAAAGCGCGCGCGTCGCGGACGATGCCGAACGGTTCACGCTGAACATCGGCAAGCTCTCGGACCTCCTCTGCGAAGCCGATCACTGGGCACGGGAAGCCGGCGCGGAGGCGATCCGCGAGGAGGACATCGAAACCGCGATCGCCGCGGCCGATCGCCGGGCAGGGCGGATCAGGGAACTTTCCGAGGACGCCGTCGCGCGCGGCACGCTCCTGATCGACATGGACGGCGCCCGCGTGGGCCAGATCAACGCGCTGTCCGTGATCGACCTCGGCGGCACGCGCTTCGGCAGACCGTCCCGCGTCACGGCGCGGGTCCGCGTCGGCTCGGGCAAGGTCGTGGACATCGAACGCGAAACCGAGCTTGGCGGGCCGATCCATTCGAAGGGTGTCATGATCCTGTCGGGCTACCTCGCCGGGCATTACGCCACCGAACTTCCCATGTCGCTCTGGGCAAGCCTCGTCTTCGAGCAGAGCTATGGCGGGGTCGAGGGCGACAGTGCGTCGGCGGCGGAGCTATTCGCGCTCCTGTCCGCGCTCGCGAACCTGCCGATCGACCAGTCCTTCGCCGTGACGGGCTCGGTCAACCAGTTCGGCGACGTGCAGGCCATCGGCGGAGTGAACGAAAAGATCGAGGGGTTCTTCGACACCTGCGCCCGGGCGGGCCTCACCGGGCGGCAGGGCGTGCTGATCCCGGTGTCGAACGTCAAGCACCTCGTCCTGCGCGACCGGGTCGTGAATGCCGTGCGCGAGGGCAAGTTCCGCATCATCCCGATCGGCACGATCGACGAGGGCATCTCGCTGCTGACAGGCCGGCCCGCTGGCGACCGCGACTCCAAAGGGGCCTTCCCCGAAGACAGCGTGAACGGTCTAGTCGAGGCCCGGCTGACCGAGTTCGCGGAGGTCAGGCGGCGCTTCGGCCAGAAACGCGGCAAGGAAGGAGAGGACGAATGACAGAGGCGCGCGCGCGCATCGTTCTTGGGGCGACCTGCTACGCCGAGGCGCACTCGGCGCTCAGGATCGGGCTTCGGGTCGCGGCCCGCTTCTCGGGCGAACTCAATGCCGTTCTCATCGAGGAAGAGGCGGTCCTCGCCATAGCCCGCCGACCGGGGGCGCGGATAATCACTCCGGCCGGCCAGAGAGTCTCCGGGATCGGCGCGGAGAGCATGGCCGCGGCCTTCCTGCGCGATGCGGAACGGTTCGAAAGGGAACTTGCCGCCGCCGCGAGTTCCCTTCCGGCGCGCTGGTCCTTCGCCCGCCGGACCGGTCGGATGGCCGCGTTACTGACCGAGGCCGCTTTGGCGGGCGACGTCCTTGTGCTTGGCGGCGCGCCGCTCGCCAGGACGTCCGGCGACGTGGTCTACCTCGCGGGATCGCATGCCGACCCCGAACTCGAAGCGATAGCGCAAGACCTCGCGGCGGACCTTCACAGGCCGCTCAAGGTCATTCTTGCCGACGAAACCGCCGCTGCCCCCGAGACCGTCGTCCCGCGCGAAGTCATCCGGCCGCGAGATGCCGAGGCATTGCGCAGGGAACTCGCCCGGCTGGCTTCGGACACCATCCTGATCGCGAACCTCGCGAACGTCCCCCCCGACATGCCCGAGGTATCGGGCCCGGCGCGATTCACCCGGATCCTCCGGTCGAACGCTCCACGGGAGGATGCGGCAGGCGATTAGGCGGCTGGCCGCGCTGGCGTGGCCGGGATGAACCCATGCCTCGCGTCCCAACGCGCCGACTGGTGCAAAGGCCTCCGACATGGATGTCGACCGGTGCATCGGTTCAGGTATGATTTGCCCGTGGACGGGAGGCCTTCATGGAGGACCTGCAATACGGGACCCGGAACAAGCGCGGCGACTGGAAGCCGAACCGGCCGAACATGATCGCGCCGATCTGGCGGTTTCCCTGGGAGGCGAATGAAATCCTCGGGTTCCTCAAGGGCTACTTCCTGCCCTGGAACGTCTCGTGGATGGCTCTGTCCGCCATCTACTGGTTCCTCCTCACGCCGAGCGTCGGAACGCTGAAGACCTTCGCCCCCGGATGGATCGCGCTGATCTACCTTCGCAACTCCGCCGCTGTCCTGATCTTCTAAGGCGCGATGGAGTGGCGGCTCTACAGAAAGCGCCGGCAGGGCACCGCGTTCAAATACAACGGCCAGTTCCCGGGGAACAGGAAAGCCGAGGTCTTCTGGTCCCGAAGCCAAGCGCTCGACGGTGCCATCCGCACCTACGTGACCGGCGTGCCGATCTGGCACGAGGCGCACTGGTAGATCGGCCACCGGCTGATCCACACGCCGTTCCTCCACAAGCACGTCCATTCGGTCCACCACAACTCGGTCAATCCCAGTCCCTGGTCGTCGCTGTCGATGCACCCGGTCGAACAGGCGATGTTCTTCTCGGCCTCGCTCGTGCATCTGGTCCTGCCGTCGCACCCGATGATCGCGCTCTGTTCGCTGAACTGGTCGGGAACGGGGGCGATCGTGGGCCACATCGGCTTCGACAGGATCGTTTCGGCCGACGAGGAGCGCGCCATGAAGACGCATGCCTACACGCACTACCTTCACCACAAGTACTTCGAGGTGACCTACGGCGACGCGCTGGTCCCGTTGGACAAGCTGTTCGGCACCTGGCACGACGGAACCGAAGCCGGGGACGAGGCGATGCAGAAGCGGATGCGCCGCAAGCGCGAACGTCTCGCCCCGAGGGGTGCGGCGTGAGCCGGCAAAAGGACTCGTGAGGCTTCGCCAGAGGCCTCGGATCTCGAATCGACGGGCGAAGCCCGGCGTCCCTGGAGTTTCGCCCCTCGCAGCGCTTGGCAGCACCCGGACCGCCACCCCGAAATCGGGCTATCGCATCGCGCGATTCCAGGCGCCGGTGGAGGAAGGATCGTCAGAAAATCCTGTTGCCACGGGGTTTTCCCGTTCTCTCTACACTTCTTTGGAGGGGAAGTGGTGCCGGTGAAGGGACTCGAACCCCCGACCCCATCATTACGAATGACGTGCTCTACCAGCTGAGCTACACCGGCCTGGTGGCGCGCCCAATAGCACCATCGGAAGCGGGTGTGTAGCCCTAATTTTCCGGCCGGAGCCCTCGGGCGAGCGCGACGGCTTCCGGCTCCTCGACGGGCGCGTCTTCGATTTCCTCCTCCGAGGCATCCGGCGGTCGCGGCGATTCGGCTTCCTCCGCGCCCTCGGCATAGGCGGCGGCCTCTTCTTCCGCCTCTGCTCTGCGTGCCGGGCTGCCGACGATCAGCGGCAGCATCTCCGCGCCATGGGGCAAGGGCACCCCGCCATGCGGCGGTTCGCGCCAGGACAGCGTGTCGAAGCCGCCGCAATTGTCGCAGATCGGAGCCCAGTCGGCCTGGATGTTGTGGCACTTGTCACAGCACCACTGCGGGCCCCGGCTCGCGGTCAGGGCGCGCGCCAGCCAGCCGCGAACGGCCGCATCGTCGGCTCCCTCGCCGCGTTCGATAGCCGCCATGATCGTCAGCGAACGCGCGGTCGGATCCGTCTCTGGCAGGTCGCCAAGCGCCCTGCGCGCGGCCGGGAAATCCTCGGCGGCGATGTTGAGTTCTGCTCGCAGGAGCTTCGTCTCCGCGTGGTCGGGACGCAGGCGCAGGAGAGATTCGAAACGCTTCAGGCGCTCGCTCGGGTTTTCCTCCGGCGCGATTTCGGCGAAGGCCGCGGCGAGGTCCGGATGAGGCTGGGCCTCCCAGGCCTTGAGAATGACGCGCGACGCGTATTTCGGCCGACCCTCGGCGATGTAGCTGCGCGCAGCCATGACAGCCGCCGGGATCAGGTCGGGCGACAGCCGATTCGCCCCGATCGCCGCCTCGCGCGCCTCGATCGGCGTGCCTTCGGCGAAGATGCCTTTCGCTTCCTGCAACGCCAGGACGGCGTCGCGCCTCCGGTGCACGTCCCGCGGCAGGAGCCCCTGGCGGAGCTTCTGGCCAAGCGTCACCCGCGCGCCCTTCCAGTCGCCCTTCTCGGCCTGAAGCTTCAGGAGGACGTCCTGCACCTCCTCGTGCTTCGGCTTCAGCGCATAGGCCTTTTCCGCAAGCTTCAGCGCCGTTTCCGTGTCGCCCTCGGAAAGCTTCTGCTTCATCAGGCCGCGAATGCCGACGAATCGCGTGCGGTCGTCGGAAAGCAGACGCTTGTAGACCTCCGTCGCCTTCTTCGTGTCGCCGATCATCTCTGCCGCCTGCGCGGTCAGAAGGTTCGTCAGATCCGGCCGGTTCAGATATCTCTCGGCCTTCGCGGCCTTGGAAATCGCAAGCCGCCCTTCGCCCGAGGCCACCGCCATCATGCCGTCGGCCAGCGCCTGATAGCCCTTCCGCTCGCGGTTGCGGTCGAAATAGCGGCTGAACGCGGTTTCGTCCCCGGTCAGGAATTTCAGGATCGCGACGGCAAGCCCCGCGAGCCGGATGGAAAGCCAGACCAGGATCAGGAGAACGAGCGCGGCAATGACCGTCTGAAGCGGGTCGAGCGTGTATTCCCAGCCCGCCACGGCGATTCGGATACCCTCACCCGATTCCGAGAGGTAACCCGCGCCGAGGGTCAGCAGGGCGATCGCGGCGACGAAGAGAACGATCTTCACCAAGGACCAGACCATCGCGACCCCCTCAATCCAGAGCTGCGGGAAGGGCGGCGATCGCCTCGGCAGCCGCAAGACGCGCCCTTGCGCCGGCGGTCCAGGGCTCCATCGCGGCCTTGCCCTCTTCGGGCAGCCCGTCGAGTTCGGCTATCGCCGCGGCGAGGTCACCCCCGCGCAGGGCCGCTTCGGCCCGCGAAAGCACGGCGTCCGGATCGTCGCCCTCACGCGGTTCGAGCGATCGCGCACCGGTCTGGCTGCGCAGGAATGCCCCGATACGATCCATCGTGCCCGCGTCCTCCGTCGTCACCTTGAGGGATTCGGTCAGCGCGGCACGCGCGGCGTCCGGAAAGGAGCCCTGAAGTGCCTGCAGGCTCGGCATGCCGTCCGCTGTCGCCCGAAGCGCTTCCGGGATTTCGACACCGGCCGCGGCGAGTTCGTCCAGCGCTCCGGCCATCGGCGTTCCGGTTTCGAAAGCGGCCTGCACATGGCTCAGCGCGGCGCGGGCGGCGACGCGTTGCATCGCCGCTTCCGTTTCCTGCTTCAGACGGGTGGCCTCGGCTTCGGCCTCCGCGATCTTCGCTTCGGCCTCGGCCGCCGCCGCAGCGATATCGGCTGCCGCTGCCCCGCCCTCGGCAAGTTCCGCCCTGATCGCCGCGATTTCGCTTTCGAGCGAATCGATCCGGGCCGACAGTTCGCCGACGCTGTTGGTCACGAATTCTGCGGATGCCGCGCGTGACCTGAGTTCCGCCACATCGGCCGCAAGCGCGGCGATACCTTCGGCCGAACCCGCCTCACCAGGCGCGGCACCGATGGCGCGCAGGCTGTCCTGAAGGGCATCGATGCGCCGCGACATCTCGTCGAGGCCCGTTGTGACGAAGTCGACGGAAGCCGCGTTCGCCTTCAAATCCGCCAGTTCCGCAGCCAATGCCGCCGTATCTCCCGAAGGCGCCAGGACCTCGCCCGGGCCCGCGTTCTGGAACTGCGCCGCGATCTCGTCGATCCGGGCGGAGATCTCCCCGAACCGGGACTCCACGAAAGCGATCGTGGCTCTTTCCGACTTCAGCTGCGCGAGCTCCGCTTCGACAGTCGAGATCCGCTCCGTGATCGCGGCATCGTCCTTTACCGGCTCCGGCGCGCGCCAACCTTCCGGGAAGACGAAGAGCGCTGCTCCGGCGCCGATCCCTGCGGCCACGACCCCGCCGAGCGCGGTCGGCCAGAAGCCGCCCCGCCGCCGGACCGGCGGTTCGGTCTTCACGGGCTCGGGCTCTGCCGGAGCTTCCTGCGGGACTTCGTCGACTTGCGGGGGCTCCGGCGCGGGCTCCTCGACCGCAACCACGTCGTCCGGCGTCGGCACCGTCTCCTCTGCCTGGGCTTCCGTGCCCTCAGTCGACTTCACCTCTGCGGCTTCGACCTCGGCATCGGCCTTGGGATCGGGTTCTTGCGCTTTCGCCACGGGCAATTTCCTTCCGATTCTCATTAGGGTTTCGGGCACTAACCCGCGCCAGGATTCCAGATCACTCTAGCCAGCACCCGTCCGCCCCTCAAGGCGCGTCGGCTGCGTCAATAAGCGCCCCAATCGCATCCAGCATCGCCTCGGCATCCGGCCGCTCAGCGACGACGAGGTTCCCGGCCGCGAGCGGTTCGGAGGCCCTGGCGACGGCCTCGCTCATGGCCGCGACGCTGAACGGCGCGGTGCTGCCGCGCGCCCAATCGACCACCAGCCGCGCGCTGCGGGCCGAGAACAGCGGCAGGAGAACCGGAACACTTCCCGAAAGCAGCGCCTGCGCCTCGGCCGTCGGCGGCAGGGCTTCCTGTTCGTAGACCACCGCCGAAACAGTCTCTACTCCGGCCGAATTCAGCCTCTCGGCGATGTCGAAGGCCATGTCGGCACCATGCGGCCAGAGAACCGGGCCGGGCACGGCGGCCGCGATCATTGCCTCGGCGAGCGCCGCCCCGTCGCCCGGACCTCTCGTCACGGCGAAACCCTCCTTTCGCGCAGCGCCGGCCGTGCGTTCACCCACGCACCAGGCATGGATGTCGCGGCGGGGGGAAAGCCGGCAGAAGCCGGTGACGGCGTTCTCGGACGTGAAGACGAGGCCGGCGAAATCACGGTCGGGGAGATCCGGCGCGCGAAAGGCGGTCCGGGTCACCGGCGATATCACGACCCTGAGTTCGCCCAGCCGCGATCTCAGCGCTTCGGCGAAACGGCGCGAAGCGGGTTCTGGCCGCGTCAGAAGGACCGTCGGTCGTGCACCTGCCACGATTGTCTCCGCCGGGATTGTCTGAAACCCTGCCCGGTGTTACCTGCCGGTGGACGCGCAGGCAATGGCCGGGGCGATGGCAGAGACGATCACGATCCTTGGGCTTGAAAGCAGCTGCGACGATACCGCCGCGGCCGTCGTCCGGCTGTCCGATGGGCGCGCGGACATCCTTTCGTCCGTCGTCGCGGGCCAGACCGAGCTGCACGCGGCCTACGGCGGCGTCGTGCCGGAGCTTGCGGCGCGGGCGCATGCGGAGAAGCTCGATCTCTGCGTCGAGGAGGCGCTGAGCGGCGCAGGTGTGGCGCTGTCCGATCTGGACGCGGTTGCCGTCACCGCCGGACCCGGTCTCATCGGCGGGGTTCTTTCGGGCGTGATGTGCGCCAAGGGGATCGCGGCGGGCGCGGGACTGCCGCTTGTCGCAGTCAACCACCTCGCTGGTCATGCCTTGACGCCGCGGCTGACCGACGGGCTCGCGTTTCCCTACCTGATGCTTCTCGTTTCGGGCGGGCACTGCCAGTTCCTCCTGGTAAACGGGCCTGAAAGCTTCAAGCGTCTTGGCGGGACGATCGACGACGCGCCGGGCGAGGCATTCGACAAGGTGGCGAAACTCCTCGGCCTGCCGCAGCCCGGTGGGCCTTCGGTCGAGTCCGAGGCGCTGCGGGGCGATCCGCGGCGCTTCGCCTTCCCGCGCCCGCTTCTCGATCGCGAGGGATGCGACTTCTCCTTCTCCGGTCTCAAGACGGCGCTCCTCAGGGCGCGCGATGCACTTATCGCGGAAAAGGGTGGTCTGACGGTGCAGGACCGGGCGGACCTCTGCGCGGGCTTCCAGGCGGCGGTCCGCGACGTGCTGGCCGAGAAGTCGCGCCGCGCGCTCGCGGCCTGCAACGCGCCGTCCTTCGCCGTCGCGGGCGGTGTCGCCGCGAACCGGTCGATCCGCGCAGCTCTGAAAGACGTCGCCGCCGAGACGGGGGCGGAATTCCTGGCGCCACCGCTTGCGCTTTGCACCGATAACGCCGCTATGATCGCCTGGGCGGGGATCGAGCGCTACAGGCTTGGCGCACGCAACGGCATGGAGCTTTCCGCTCGCCCGCGCTGGCCGCTCGACACAAGTGGCCCGGCGCTCATCGGATCGGGGAAGAAGGGGGCGAAGGCATGAGCATCGTGGTCCTCGGCGCGGGAGCCTTCGGCACCGCACTCGCCATCACGCTGGCGCGCGACGGCATCCCCGTTGGTCTTTGGGCACGCGATCCCGAACAGGTCGAGGCGATGCGGAAGTCGCGGCGGAACGAGCGCCGGCTTCCGGACGCCGTGATCCCCGAAAACGTCTCTATTTCGGCGGATCTTGCGGATTTCGCTGCGGCGCGAACCGTTCTGGTCGCGGTTCCGATGCAGCAGCTCGCCGGGTTTCTGGCCGAGCACGCGAACACGCTCGACGGCAAGTCGCTGGTCGCCTGCGCCAAGGGCATCGACCTCGCCACGGGGCGCGGCTCGGCCGAGATCATCGCGGAGACCTGCCCCCGCGCGATCGCCGCGATCCTGACCGGACCGAGCTTTGCCGTGGACATCGCGCGCGGCCTGCCGACCGCCCTGACGCTCGCCTGCGAGGACGACGGGACCGGTGCCGCGCTGCAGGAGCAGCTTTCGACATCCACCGTCCGCCTTTACCGCACCTCGGACATGATCGGCGCAGAACTTGGCGGCGCGTTGAAGAACGTGATCGCGATCGCGTCCGGCGTCGTCATCGGCGCCGGCCTCGGGCACAGCGCGCGCGCGGCCCTCCTGACGCGGGGCTTCGCCGAGATGAGCCGCCTCGCCCTCGCCCTCGGCGCCGCACAGGATACGCTCACGGGCCTTTCGGGGCTTGGGGACCTCGTCCTCACCTGCACCTCGTCGAAGTCCCGCAATTACAGCTATGGCCACGCGCTTGGCGCGGGCGAGACACCGGCCGCCGGCGTGACCGTGGAGGGTGTCGCCACCGCGCGCGCCGCCACCGCGCTTGGCGCGCGCCACGGGGTCGAGATGCCGATTGCCGAGATGGTCGCCGCGATCGTCGAAGGCAGAACCACAGTCCCCGCCGCAGTCGAAACGCTGATGGCGCGGCCGCTGAAGAAGGAGTGATACATGCGCTTTGCCGTCGTCTGCCGGGACAAGCCCGGTCATCTGCAAGTCAGGCTCGACACCCGGTCCGAGCACCTCGCCTACATCAAGGAAACGGGGATCGTGGAAATGGCCGGGCCGCTGATCGAGGGCGGCGAGATGTGCGGCTCGCTGATCGTCCTTGAAACCGACAGCATCGAAGCGGCCCGGGCCTGGGCGGCGGGCGATCCCTATGCCAAGGCGGGCCTCTTCGAGAATGTGGACATCACCGAATGGAAGAAGGTGATCGGCTGATGGCCTACTGGCTCTTCAAATCCGAGCCGGACGTCTGGAGCTGGGACGACCAGGTCGCAAAGGGCGCCGAGGGCGAGGAGTGGAACGGCGTCCGCAACTATCAGGCGCGCAACAACATGCGGGCGATGAAGGTCGGAGACCTCGGGTTCTTCTATCACTCCAACATCGGCAAGGAGGTCGTCGGCATCGTCGAGGTCTGCGCCGAGAGCCATCCCGACAGCACGACTGACGATCCGCGCTGGGACTGCGTGGACATCCGCGCGGTGAAGCCCCTGAAGCGCCCCGTGACGCTCGAGGAGGCCAAGGCCGATCCGCGCCTCGCGGACATGGCGCTGGTGAAGAACACGCGACTTTCGGTCCAGCCGGTGACCGAGGAGGAATGGCGCGTCATCTGCGGGTTGGGCGGGCTCTGAGCCTGTCTCTGGACGGCTCGTGAGAAGGCGCGCATCATCCCCGTGCAGGAACAAGCGCGGGGAAAAAATGGAAATCGTGAGCGTCATCGTAGCCGCTGCTGCGGCCTATGCCTTCGGGGCATTCTGGTACATGAAACTGTCGCGGCAGTGGGTCGCCGCAGCCGGCATCGCCGTGGACGCGGATGGCCGGCCGATGAACCGGAGCATCACGCCCTTCGTGATCGCCGCCATAGCGATGCTCGTCGTGGCAGGGATGATCCGGCACATCTTTTCCATGAGCGGGGTCGACGGGGTGATCCCGGGCCTCGTCGCGGGTCTTGGCCTCGGTGCCTTCATCGCCTTGCCCTGGATCGTGATCAACTATGCCTATGCCGATCGCCCGAAGGCGTTGACCTTCATCGACGGCGGCTATGCCGTCCTCGGCTGCGCCATCATCGGCGCGGTGATCGGGTTGATCTGAAATTGAGGGAGGGCCCCGGAACACGTTCCGGGACCCTCCACCACCCCACGTGCTCCCCTAGCACCACACGTGATCTGAAAGGTCCCGGCCGTCCTGGCCTTGTTGATCCAACGCTACGCTCACCACCGATTCCCGGCAAGCGTTCTGTTTGGACAAATCTGCGCAAATTCAATGTATTAAGGATGGCTGGCCCCGAAGCGAAATCGGCGCCTCTCGTTCGGGGGCGCCGATCTCAGCGATGGGCCGCGTCAGGCGTAAACGCCTTCCTTCCCGAAATGCTTCACAAGCATGTAGTAAACGACAGCACGATATTTGTTGCGCTCGGAACGGCCGTAGGTCTCGATCACGGCATTGACCGCCGCCATCAGTTCGGGGCCGTCCCTGAGGCCGAGTTTCTTGACCAGGAAATTGTTCTTGACCGTCTCGAGTTCGGATTCCTGGCTGGCCGCCACGGTCTCGGCATCGGGGTTGTAGATTGCCGGACCGCAGCCGATCGTCACCTTGGTCAGAAGATCCATGTCCGGGGTCATCCCGCACTTGTTCCTCAGATCGTCGGCATATTTGGCGATCAGCTCGTCTCTCTTACTCATCTCTTGCTCCCACCTGTCCCGAAGGTTCCATCGAGGTCGCTGGGTAATATCCTTACCCGCACGCCAAGCTTAGGGGCCAATTGAGCCATAAGGCAAAACAAAATGCGCCCGTTTGTTGGGGAAATGGCGACGGTGGAGGCGGAGACGAAGGAGCCTCCGCGCATGTCCGCGCGGAGGCTCGCAATCTTGACCAAGATGTAAGGGTGGCGCTCAGTACCGGTAATGATCCGACTTGAACGGCCCATCCACCTTGACGCCGATGTACTCGGCCTGGTCGGGGCGCAGCTCGGTGAGCTTCACGCCGATCCGGCTCAGGTGCAGCCGCGCGACCTTCTCGTCGAGATGCTTGGGCAGGATATAGACGCCGGGCTTGTAGTCCTTGCCCTTGGTCCAGAGTTCGATCTGCGCGAGGACCTGGTTCGTGAAGGACGCCGACATGACGAAACTCGGGTGGCCCGTGGCGTTACCGAGGTTCAGAAGCCGGCCTTCGGACAGAAGGATGATCCGGTGCCCCGAGGGCATCTCGATCATGTCCACCTGGTCCTTGATGTTGGTCCATTTGTGATTGCGCAGCGCGGCGACCTGGATCTCGTTATCGAAATGGCCGATGTTGCCGACGATCGCCATGTCCTTCATCTCGCGCATGTGCTCGATGCGGATGACGTCCTTGTTGCCGGTCGCCGTGATGAAGATGTCCGCGGATTGCAGGGTTTCTTCCAGCGTCACGACCTCGTAACCATCCATCGCCGCCTGAAGCGCGCAGATCGGATCGACCTCTGTTACCTTCACACGCGCGCCGGCGCCCCGCAGCGACGCGGCGGAGCCCTTACCCACGTCGCCATAGCCGCAGACGACCGCGACCTTGCCGGCCATCATCGTATCCGTCGCACGCCGGATCCCATCGACGAGGCTTTCCTTGCAGCCGTACTTGTTGTCGAACTTCGACTTCGTGACGGAGTCGTTCACGTTGATCGCCGGGAAGGGCAGAAGGCCGCGCTTGTGCAGGTCATAAAGACGGTGAACGCCCGTCGTCGTCTCTTCGCTGACGCCCTGGATCGCGTCACGCTGCTTCGTGAACCAGCCGGGGCTTTCCTTCAGCCGCTTCCGGATCTGGTTGAAAAGGCAGACCTCCTCGTCCGACTGCGGCACGGCGATCAGGTCCTCCTCGCCGTTTTCGACGCGCGCACCCATGAGGATGTAGAGCGTCGCATCCCCGCCGTCGTCGAGGATCATGTTGGCCGTGCCCTCCTCGAACTGGAAGATCCGGTCCGTGTAGGCCCAGTAATCCTCCAGCGTCTCGCCCTTGATGGCGAAGACCGGAACGCCGGCGGCGGCGATCGCCGCCGCCGCGTGATCCTGCGTCGAGAAGATGTTGCACGAGGCCCAGCGCACGTCCGCGCCCAGCGCCTTCAGCGTTTCGATCAGCACGGCCGTCTGGACCGTCATGTGGAGCGACCCGGCGATCCGCGCGCCCGTGAGCGGCTTCGTCGCGCCGAATTCCTCGCGAAGCGCCATCAGACCCGGCATTTCGGTCTCGGCGATGTCCAGTTCCTTGCGACCGAACTCGGCCAGCGCAATATCCCTGACGATATAATCCTTCGGCATGGCGCCGCACCTCTCTTGGAAATCCGTTTGGCGGGTGAGATAGCACTGGGGGGGCCGCTCGACAATGACGGCCCGGCATGCTTAGGCTCGCCGCCTCACTGCAAGGGGTCACGATGAAACAGCCGCGTGCATGGCAAAGGATGCTTTCGGGCCGTCGGCTCGACCTTCTCGACCCGACACCGGTCGACGTGGAGATCGAGGATATCGCCCATGGTCTTGCCTTCGTCGCGCGCTGGAACGGACAGACGCGCGGCGACTGGCCCTATTCGGTGGCCGAGCATTCGCTGCTGGTCGAAGATATCTTTTCCCGCCTCAATCCGGGGACGTCGGCGCGCTGGCGCTTGGCGGCGCTGCTTCACGACGCGCCGGAATACGTGATCGGCGACATGATTTCGCCCGTGAAGGCGGCGGTGGGGCCCGAATACGGCGCGCTCGACGAAAGGCTCCAGGTGGCTGTGCATGTGCGTTTCGGTCTGCCGGCCACGCTGCCCGCTTCGATCAAGAAAGAGATCAAGCGCGCCGACAGGATCTCTGCGTGGATCGAGGCGGTCCAGATCGCTGGCTTTTCGGAAGCCGAGGCGGACCGCTTCTTCGGGCGGCCTGCGGCGGACCTCTCGCGCAGCCTGAAGATCCGCCTGCGCCCGCCTGCCGAAGTCAGGGCGGATTTCACGGAAAGGCATCGGGAATTGATGTCGCAAATTCCCTGATACCCAAGCCATGCGAACGGGAACCGGCTCAGCGCCAATATGGGTGCCGATCTTCCCAGGTCCTGTTAACCCGACGCGCCAGTCCGGCGATCAGATCTTCAGATCATCGAGCGTTTTTCCGGATTGAAGCGCCTCTTCGACCCAGCGCGGCCGGCGGCCACGACCGGTCCAGGTATTGCTCGGGTCTTTCGGATTGGCGTACTTCGGCGCAACGGCCGCGCGTTTGCGCCGGGGCTTCACATCGCCGGTCAATTCGGAAAGCGTGAAGCCGAGTTGACGAGCCTTTTCCTCGATCTGGGCAAGCGCTTCTTTCTTCTTCCGCTCTTCAAAAGAAACGATTGCCTTTTGTACTTTTGCCGAAAGCTCCTTGAGTTCTTTCAGCGACATTCCGTCGAGATCGATTTTCATGATTGCTCCAGGGGTCTTTAACAGTGAGCAATATGTCGGATTTGCCGAATCGCGGCAACCTAACTCAATGGATAGGTTTTTTCGTCCCGCCTATTTCGGGCTGCGCTTGGCCAATATCCGCTGAAGGGTCCGTCGGTGCATATTCAGGCGCCGCGCGGTTTCGGAAACATTGCGATCGCAGAGTTCATAAACACGCTGGATATGTTCCCAGCGAACTCGGTCCGCGGACATCGGGTTTTCCGGCGGCGGAGGAAGCATCTCGCCCTTCGAGAGGAGCGCGTTGGTAATGTCGTTGGCGTCCGCGGGCTTGGCCAGATAATCCGTCGCGCCGATCTTCACGGCGGCCACCGCGGTCGCGATCGCCCCGTACCCGGTCAGCACGACGACCCGGCAATCCGGGCGGACCTCCCGGAGCGTTTCCACGACATCAAGGCCGTTCCCGTCCTCGAGCCGCAGATCCACGACCGCAAAGGCCGGCGGCCGCGCCATTGCCGCGGCCTTTCCCTGCGCGACGCTTTCGGCGGTTTCGGGAACGAAACCCCGCTTTTCCATGGCCCGGGCCAGACGCTTCAGGAATGGCTCATCGTCATCCACCAGGAGAAGCGACCGGTCAGGTCCGATATCCTCGAGTTCTTCCTCGGTCATCTTGTTTCCTGGGTTTCGTTAAAATGGTTCTAGGTGCTGCAATTCGGCTTTTCAACCACCGTGGGCCTGTTCTGCCGCCTCGATGAAGCAAGCGGTCCGTTTCGCCATGTCCTCTGGAGGCACTTCGCGGCCGAAGAACTCGACGAAGCCGTAGTCCGGAAGCATCAGGTAGGTGTGGGTCATGTGGTCGACGAGGTAATACTCGTCCTCCGGGTTCTTGGGCACGTTGTAGAATGTCTTGTAGACTTGGGCCACGGACTTGATCTCCTCCGGCGTGCCGGTGAGACCGATCATCCTGGGGTGTATGTAATCCGTCCATTCCTTCAGGACCTCGGGCGTGTCCCGGCCCGGATCTACCGAGATGAAGACGGGCGTGACCTCGTGGCCCATCTCCTCCAGCGCGTCGACGGCCTCGGCGTTCCGCGCGGTGTCGAGCGGGCAGATGTCGGGGCAGAAGGTATAGCCGAAGTAGACGAAGGTCGGCTTCGTGATGACGTCGCGTTCCGTCACCCTCGCGCCGTTCTCGTCGGTCAGGGTGAACGGTCCGCCGATCGCGCCGCCGCCGCCCGCGACCTGGCTTGCACGGCACTCCGCGAATATGTCGTCGCCGTTCCGTGTAACGGCGAGCATGGCGACGAGGCCGATGGCGACCGCCGAAGTGGCGGCGACGGCATATGTGCGTGTGCTTGCAGGCATGGCATCCCCAATTCCAAGATCGGCGCATTGATCGCCCATCGGGGCCGGACTATCAATCGCGGAACGCGCGAATGTGAAGTCAGGACTGTGCCATGCCGCCCTTGGGCACGAACCACACCTCCCGCGAGATGCACAGCGACTGGGTCAGGCTTCGCACGCTGATCCTTCTGCGTTGGGCCGCGATATTCGGTCAGCTGGCGGCGATCGCGGTCGCCTATCGCTACTACGACATCGACCTGCCGCTGGGCCCCAGCCTTCTGGTCGTCGGCGCCGCCATCGCCATCAATCTCGTTGCCGCCTTCGTCTTTCCTGGCGCGAAGCGCCTGACGGAGACCGAGGCGACGCTGACTCTTCTTTTCGACGTCTCGCAATTGACCGCACTCCTGTTTCTGACCGGGGGCCTGTCAAATCCCTTCGCGCTCCTGATCCTCGCGCCGGCCACGATCGCGGCCACCGCGCTGCGGACCCGCTCCACGATATTTCTCGGCCTCGTTACGATCACGCTCGTCACTCTCCTCAACTTCTATCACCTGCCCCTGCGGATGAGTTCGGGCGAGGAGCTGCTTGTGCCGCGGCTCTTTTCCTTCGGCTTCTGGCTCGCCATCGTCATCGGCGTCCTGTTCCTCGGCCTCTACGCCCGCCGGGTGGCGAGCGAGACGCATTCGATGGGCCAGGCGCTTCTGGCCGCGCAGCTCGCCCTCGCGCGGGAACAGAAACTGACCGACCTGGGCGGAGTCGTCGCGGCGGCGGCGCATGAGCTCGGCACGCCGCTCGCGACGATAAAGCTCACCAGCGCGGAGCTCGCGGACGAACTGTCGGACCGTCCCGATCTGCAGGCCGACGCGGAGCTGATCCGCCAGCAGGCCGACCGGTGCCGCGATATTCTCAGGTCGATGGGCCGAGCCGGAAAGGACGATCTGCACCTGCGGTCAGCGCCCCTTTCCGAGGTCATCCGCGAGGCCGCTGAGCCCCATGCCGACCGCGGCAAGGAACTGCACGTCGACGTCGTTCCCGGACCGGGCGGCGAGAACAGGCAGCCCGCGGTCCTGCGTCGGCCGGAGATCATTCACGGCCTTCGCAACCTCGTCCAGAACGCCGTCGACTTCGCCAAGGCGAATGTCTGGGTGGATGCCGAATGGACGGACACGCGCCTGATGGTGAGGATAGTGGACGACGGCCCGGGCTATCCGACGCAGCTTCTTGGCCGGATCGGGGACCCGTTCATAGGCCACCGTCCCGCCGAGGACGACCGCGTGGCCCGTTCGGGCTACGAAGGAATGGGCCTTGGCCTTTTCATCGCCAAGACACTTCTCGAGCGCACGGGCGCGCGGCTCACCTTCGCGAATGCCGCCGACCCGTTCCTCACCGCCGAGGAACGCCCGCCTCGGTGCGGCGCCATCGTCGAGGTGGTGTGGCCCCGGGGAGAGATCGAGCCCGCATCGGAGGGCGGCCTGGGCGAGAACGTACTGATAACAGGGTGACGTTCCGGCAGCAGCCTTAACGGCCGGTTAACCATTCCCGACAAACCTGACCGGGCAGGCAGGAGATGTTCGGGAAGGCTGGGACCGGAATGCTGACAAACATGATTCTCGCTCTCGCCCTGGTCGCGACCTCGGTGGCGGCCGCGCTGATCGCGCTTCTGCTCGTAAGCGTGCTGAGAAGCCGCCAGCAGCCACGGCCGCGGATCGCGGACACCGCGCCTGCGCTGGAACCGACGGTCTTCCTCTTCGATGACCGGACGCTCGTCGACGCGACCGCTCCGGCCTGGGCTCTGCTTCAGGCGACCCCTGTTCGCGGCGACGAGTGGTCGCGCCTGTCCGCCTTCCTCGCGCCGCGGTTCGAGAACTTCGAGGCCCGCATGGGGCGGCTCGCCGAGGAGGTCGTGATCGAACTGGCCGGGTCTGGCGACGCCCCCCTGCGCCTCAGGGCCGAGTATCACGAAGGTCTTGCGAGGATCACCCTTTCGGACCTCACCTCGGAGGGTCAGGCCGTGCTTGTCGACGGGATGTCGCAAAGGGCGCTGGAGGATGAGGTCACCAGTCTGCGCAAGGCTGTCGATTCAGCGCCGATCCTCGTCTGGCGCGAGGACGCCCGGGGTGACATCGTCTGGGCGAACCGGGCCTACCTCCTTCAGTCCGGCGCGCTCGAGGCCGAGGACGAGCTGACCTGGCCGCTCCCCGCGCTCTTCGAGGCTGCGCCAGACGCCAAGGCGGACCCGACCGTCCGGCGCGCCCGGATCGAACGGAACGGCAAGGCCCCGCTCTGGTTCGACTGTCACTCGCTTCCCGCTGCCGACGGTTCGCTGCATTACGCGCTGCCCGCCGACACGGCGGTCAGCGCGGAAATCTCCCTGCGTGAATTCGTTCAGACGCTGACGAAGACCTTCGCCGAGCTTCCGATCGGCCTCGCGATCTTCGACCGGCAGCGGCAACTGCAGCTGTTCAACCCGGCTCTGATCGACCTGACGACGCTCGGCGCCGATTTCCTCTCGGCGCGGCCCACGCTCTTTGCGTTCCTCGACCGTCTGCGCGACGCGCGGATGATGCCGGAGCCGAAGGATTACAGCAGCTGGCGCCAGAAGATGGCCGAACTCGAGAAGGCGGCGGCAAGCGGGCGCTTCGAGGAAACCTGGGCGTTGCCGTCGGGCCAGACCTACCGTGTCACCGGCCGGCCCCATCCCGAGGGCGCCGTGGCCTTCCTGATCGAGGACATCTCGTCCGAGGTTTCCCTGACCCGCCGCTTCCGGTCGGAACTGGAGCTAAGCCAGGCGGTCATCGACGCGATGGACGAGGCGATCGCGGTCTTTTCCACGGCCGGCGTGCTCATCCTGTCGAACCGCGGCTACGCCCACCTCTGGGGAACGGACCCCGGCACGACACTGGGAGAGGTCGGGATCGGTGAAGCGATGAAGACCTGGGAGGCGCAGGGCAACCCGGACCCCGTCTGGGCCGAGGCGCGCGACTTCGTGACCGAAATCGGTCCGCGCGCGAGCTGGGAGGCCAACGCCGGGCTGCGCGACGGCCGTTCGGTCGCCTGCCGCTTCGTTCCCCTCGCAGGCGGCGCGACGCTCGCGGGGTTCCGGGCCATCGGGGAAGCGCCGGCCCGGCGGGATGCGCCGGCGTCACGCGCCGGGACCGCCGGACAGAAGGCCCGCGCGGCCGCCGTCTGACACCCCAGCGAAGCGGCCTTGCGGCTCCTGCGGGGGAGGGTAAAACTCCCCCATGTCGCACGCGCAACTCTTTGATCCGATCACTCTCACGCTCCGCCTCGGGTCCGAGGACGAGACGCGCGCGCTTGCCCAGAAGATCGCGCCCTTGCTCACGCCCGGCGACACGCTTCTCCTCGACGGACCCATCGGCGCGGGAAAGACCTTCTTCGCACGGACCCTTATCCAGACGCTCCAGGAACGCGACGGACGTGTGGAAGAGGTGCCCTCGCCGACCTTTACCCTCGTTCAGACCTATGAGGTGGGCGGGGTCGAAATCTGGCATGCAGACCTTTACCGCCTGACATCACCTGACGAGATCACGGAGCTGGGCCTTGAGGAGGCTTTTGCCAGCGCGATCTGCCTCGTCGAATGGCCCAACCGGCTCGACGATCTGACGCCCGAAAATGCACTGACCCTGAAGTTCAGGGCCGAGCCCGGGACGGAGGCGCGACTGGTCGAGATGGCGGCCACCTCGCCACGGTGGGCGCCGCTCCTTGCAGACCTCGCAGGCTGGACTGGCGGCGATGACTGAGCGTACGGGTCTCGCATCGGCATTCCTCGAAAGCGCGGGCTGGGGAACGGCCGCCAAGACCCCACTCGCCGGCGACGCCTCCGCCCGGCGCTATTTCCGGCTGAAGCGGGGAGACCTCGCGGCCGTCCTGATGGACGCGCCGGCCGACAGGGGGGAAGACATCGCGCCTTTCGTCCGGATGGCGCGATGGCTCCGCGGCGCAGGCTTCAGCGCCCCGGATATCCTCGCCGAAGACGCGGACCGGGGCTTTCTGCTTCTCGAGGACCTGGGCGACGACCTCTTCGCCTCGCTCATGGCAGAGGACCCATCCCGCGAAGTCCCGCTCTACTCCGCCGCCGCGGATTTCCTGACGGATCTGCACCGGCACCAGCCGCCCGGCTGGCTCGTCCCATACGACCCAAGGACCCTTGGCGAGATGGTGCGGATCACATCCGAGTGGTACCTGCCGGCCCTGGGCGCGGACCCTTCGGCGGCCGAAGACCTTCCCGCCCTCGTCCGCGATGCTGGCGAGCGGCTGCTTTCCGACACCTCCGTCGTGTGCCTCAGGGATTTCCATGCGGAAAACCTGATCTGGCTGCCGGAAAGAGAGGGGACCGCGCGCGTCGGGCTTCTCGATTTCCAGGACGCCTTCGCCGGGCATCCGGCCTATGACCTCGTCTCGCTCCTCCAGGACGCCCGGCGCGACGTGCCGCGGCCGGTGGAGGCGATGATCGTCGCGAGGTTCCTCGACGCGAATGGATACGAGCACGAGCGTTTCTCCGCGGCCTATGCCCTGCTCGGCGCCCAGCGCAACCTTCGCATCCTCGGCGTCTTCGCCCGCCTTGCCCTGAGCGCGGGGAAGCCGCAGTATCTGCGCCTGATCCCCCGGGTCTGGGGCTATGTCCGGCGCAATCTCGCCCATCCCGAACTCGCGGCGCTGGCGCGCCTGGTCGGCGAAAGCTTCCCAGACCCCGAACCGAAAACACTGCGAAAGATCGCCGAGAGATGCCTGCCGCCTTTCCCCTGATGCTCTTCGCCGCAGGTTTCGGCACGAGGATGGCGCCCCTGACGGACGACCGGCCGAAGCCTCTCATCAAGGTGGGGGGCCGGGCGCTCATCGACCACGCGCTGGCGCTGGCCGACGAAAGCGGTGTCGTCGCGCGGAAGGTCGTGAACCTGCACTACCTCGCCGACCAGATTCGCGCGCACCTTTCCGACAGGCCCGACATCGCGCTCTCGCACGAGACGCCCGACATACTCGACACCGGGGGCGGTCTCAGGGAGGCGATGCCGCTTCTCGGCGCTGAACATGTCATGGCACTGAACACCGACGCGGTCTGGACCGGCCCGAACCCGCTCGCGGCCCTTGCCGGGGCCTGGGACGCAGACCGCATGGACGCGCTGCTGCTTCTCGTTCCCCGTGAAAGGGCGCTTGGCCACACGGGTAAGGGGGACTTCGCCATCGATCCCGAGGGAAGGCTGACGCGGTCGCCGGGACATGTCTACACCGGGGCGCAGATCCTCTCGACCGGCGTTCTCCGGCATGTGCCGGACCGGGTCTTCTCGCTCAACCGCGTCTGGGACATCGCGCAGTCCCGCGGCCGTCTGTTCGGGATCATCCACGAGGGCGGGTGGTGTGATGTCGGCCGGCCGGATTGCATCGCGATCGCCGAAACGATGCTCCGCGAGGCCGCGGATGTTTGAGCGTTCCGACAAGCCGCGCCTTTTCGCGCTGCCCTCGGGGGCGGACTTCCCGCGACTTCTGGTCGAGGGTCTCCTCGAACGGGCCGGCGCGATGCCGCCCGAGGCGCTCGCCCGCACGACGCTCTACGTCAACACGCGCCGGATGCAGCGCAGGGTGCGCGAGGTGTTCGACGACTTCGGCGCGCGGCTTCTGCCGCGCCTGCGCCTCGTCACGGATATCGGTTCCGACCCGCTGTCGGGCCTCCCCGCGCCGGTTCCCTCGCTGCGCCGGCGGCTCGAGCTTGCGCAGCTCGTCCGGGGGCTCGTCGAGCGGGAAAGCGATTTCGCCCCCGGAACGGCGGTCTTCGACCTCGCGGACAGCCTCGCCGACCTCATGGACGAGATGCACGGCGAAGGCGTCCCGCCCGAGGCGCTGGACCGGCCGTCTCTCGCGGAAAATCACGCCGCGCACTGGGAACGCAGCCTGAAGTTCATCCGCATCGTCGCGCGCTATTTCGACGCCGACGCCGCGCCGGACGCCCAGGCACGGCAGCGGCGCGTGATCGAGGCCCTTGCGGCGCGCTGGCTGACGTCTCCGCCGGAGGATCCCGTGATCGTCGCCGGTTCGACCGGATCGCGCGGCGCGACGGCTCTTTTCCTCCGCGCGGTGGCGGCGCTGCCGCAGGGCGCGGTCGTCCTGCCGGGATACGACTTCGACATGCCGGACGCGATCTGGAACAGCCTCGACGCGGGCCCGAGCCCGGCCGAGGACCACCCGCAGTACCGCTTCCAGAGGCTCGTGCGGGACCTCGGGCTTTCGCATGGCGACGTGGCGCGCTGGACCGGGCACGAACCGCCCTCGCCGCCGCGGAACAGGCTCCTTTCGCTGGCGTTCCGGCCCGCGCCGGTCACCGACCAGTGGATGAGCGAGGGGCCCCGCCTGACCGGCATCGCCGAGGCGACCGAGGGTCTGACCCTGATCGAGGCGCAGGACCCGCGCAGCGAGGCCGTGGCGATCGCCCTTGCCCTGCGCGAGGCGGCGGAGACCGGGGCCCGCGCGGCGCTGATCTCTCCCGACCGCCTGTTGACCCGGCGCGTTGCGGCCGCGCTCGACCGGTGGGGGGTTCTTCCCGACGACAGCGCCGGGCAGCCGCTCGCGCTTTCACCACCGGGAAGGTTCCTGCGGCATGTCGCGGCCTTGGCGGGCCGGCGCGTGACGATGGAGGCGCTGCTGACGCTCCTCAAGCACCCGCTGACCGCTACGGGCTCGGGCGAACGGGGTCCGCATCTGCGCTTCACGCGGGAACTTGAGCTGCACCTGCGCCGCCACGGACCCGCCTTCCCCGACCACGCCGCCCTCTCTGCCTGGGCCGCCAGCCGGCCCGAGGACGGTCGCGCCGAATGGGCCGAATGGCTCGGGCGAACGCTCCATGGCGTCGAGGCCGCCGGGGAAGCGCCGCTTGCGGACTGGGTCGAAGCCCACCTCATGCGCGCAGAGGCGCTTGCGGCCGGCCCCGGCGGCACAGCCGAGGCAAGCGGCCTGTGGCGCGAGGCCGCCGGTGCCGAAGCGTTCCGTGTCATGAGCGAGCTCCGCCGCGAGGCAGAACATGGAGGACCATACACGCCTGCGGGCTATGGCGACCTCCTCGCCTCGCTCCTGGGCGCGGCGAGCGCGCGACAGGCGGAGATCCCCCATCCGACCGTGGCGATCTGGGGCACGCTCGAGGCGCGCGTTCAGGGTGCCGAGCTTGTCATCCTCGGCGGGCTCAACGAAGGCGTCTGGCCGGAGGCCCCGCCCCCCGACCCCTGGCTTTCGCGCCAGATGCGGCAGAAGGCGGGACTTCTGTTGCCGGAACGCAGGATCGGTCTTTCGGCGCATGACTTCGAACAGGCCGCCTGCGCCCCGCGCGTCATCCTGTCGCGCGCCGTGCGCGACGCCGAGGCGCAGACGGTCGCCTCGCGCTGGCTGAACCGGCTCACGAACCTCCTCGACGGGCTCGGCGCGAATGGCGGCCCGGAGGCTCTGGAGGCGATGAAGGATCGCGGCAAGCACTGGCTTTCCCTCGCCGCCGCGCTGGAAACCCCGACCGCCGAGGTTCCCGCCGCGCCACGCCCGGCCCCACGCCCGCCGGCGGCCGCGCGCCCCCGCGAGCTGCCGGTGACCGAGATTTCGCGCCTGATCCGCGACCCTTACGCCGTCTATGCGAAACGCATCCTGCGGCTGCGACAGCTCGACCCGATCCGGCCGGAGCCGGATGCCCGCGAACGCGGCACCGCACTGCACCGGATCGTGGAAGATTTCGTGCGCGGCCATCCCGATGCCGAAACGCCGGAAGCCGCGCGCGCCCGGCTCATGGCGATAACCGACCATGTCCTGTCGGAGGAAATCCCCTGGCCCGCCGCCCGCAGGCTCTGGCGCACGCGGATCGAAAAGATCGCTTCCGCCTTCGTCCGCACCGAAGCTGCGCGTCTTGCGCGGGGCAGGCCGGAATTGCTGGAAGACCCCGGCGCCGTCGTGCTTCCCGAAATCGGCTTCACCCTGACCGCGCGCCCCGACCGGATCGACGTGCTCGAAGATGGGCGGGTGCATATCTACGACTACAAGTCCGGCAAGCCGCCGTCGGAAAAACAGCAGAGACTTTTCGAAAAGCAGCTTCTCCTCGAGGCGGCCATGGCCGAGCGCGGCGGTTTCAAGGCTCTCGGCCCGAGCGAGGTGGAAGGCGCGACCTATATCCGGCTCGGCGGCGAGGGTGAGGAAGAACCCGTGGACGTCGGCCAGGACACTCTGAACCAGGCGTGGGAGGGGCTGATCCGCCTGATCGCCCGCTACCTGTCGAAGGAACAGGGCTACACCTCCCGCCGCGCTGTGGCGAACACCCGCCACGAAGGCGATTACGACCACCTCGCCCGCTGCGGCGAATGGGAGACGAACACACCCCCCGAACCCGAGGACGTGGGCTGATGCGGCGCGACGAAGCTTCCGAACGGCAGGTCCAGGCCGCCGACCCGGGCACGTCCACCTGGCTTTCCGCGAACGCCGGTTCCGGCAAGACGCGCGTTCTGACGGACCGCGTGGCGCGGCTTCTCCTCGAAGGGACCGAACCGCAGCACATTCTCTGCCTGACGTACACCAAGGCCGCCGCGGCCGAGATGCAGAACCGCCTCTTCGCCCGGCTCGGCGCATGGGCGATGCTGCCCGAGGAGAAGCTCCGGGACGAACTGAGGAAACTTGGCGAGGATGGCACGATCGGGACCGAGATGCTCGCCAAGGCCCGCCGCCTCTTCGCGCGCGCAATCGACGCGCCGGGCGGGCTGAAGATCCAGACGATCCACTCCTTCTGCGCCGCGCTCCTGCGCCGTTTCCCGCTGGAGGCCGGCGTATCGCCCGATTTCACCGAGATGGACGACCGCGCCGCCAACCTGATGCGCGCCGAGATCGTCGAGGAACTGGCGGACGGCGCGGACATCGCGGCGGTGGACGCGGTGGCGAGTCTCATGTCGGGCGAGGACTTCGCGCCCCTCCTCGGGGACCTCTGCCGCAACATCGAGGAGTTCTCCCACCCGCTGAACGCCGAGGCGGCCTGGAGCCTGTTCGGCCTTCCGACGGGGTTCGATGCCGGCGCGCTTCTCGGTGAGGTCTTCCTGGGCGGAGAGGCGGAGCTGATCGCAAAGCTCCTGCCGCTTCTACTCGGAAGCTCCACGAACGACGTGAAAGCCGGGAACAAACTCGCGGCGGCGGACTTCTCCGCACCGGGGCCGGCGACGCTGGCGATCTTGGAAAACGTCCTGCTCACCGGTGAAGGTGCGAAAGTGCCTTTCAGCGCCAAGATCGGCTCATTCCCGACGAAGGGCCTTTCGAACGGGCCGGCGGCTCCGTTGATCCCGGCGCTCGAGGCGCTGATGCTGCGCGTCGAAGCGGCGCGCGAACGGCGGATCGCGCTGGCCGCCGCCGAAAAGACCCTCGCGCTCCACCGCTTCGCCGCCGCCTTCCTGCCGCGCTACACGGCGCGCAAGGCCCTGCGCGGCTGGCTCGACTTCGACGACCTCATCACCCGCGCCGCCGCGCTTCTGTCCGACCGGAGCGTCGCGCAGTGGGTGCTCTACCGGCTCGACGGCGGCATCGACCACATCCTCGTCGACGAGGCGCAGGACACGAGCCCCGGACAGTGGACGGTGATCGAGCGCATCGCCGAGGAATTCACCTCGGGCGAGGGCGCGCGGGACCGGGCGCGCACGATCTTCGTCGTCGGCGACAAGAAGCAGTCGATCTACTCCTTCCAGGGAGCGGACCTGCGAGAGTTCGAGCGGATGCGCGAGCATTTCATGGCGAAGTTCGCCGCCGTCCGCCGCCCGATGCAGAGCCTCGAGCTTCAGCATTCGTTTCGGTCATCCGAGGCGATCCTGCGGCTCGTGGACCTCACGATGGACGCACGCGTGAACCACGGCCTCGGCGGGCAGACCACGCATATCGCCTTCCACGAGGCCAAGCCGGGGCGCGTGGACCTCTGGCCGCCCGTCGAGAAGGTCGAGGAACCGGAACCGGAGAACTGGTACGACCCGACCGACCTCCTGGGAGAGGAACATCACACCCTGCGCCTCGCCCGGCGCATCGCGCGCGAAGTGAAGCGGATGATCGACGTCGGCACGCGGATCAAGACGTCGACAGGGCCGCGCGCCATCCATGAGGGCGACGTCCTGATCCTCGTCCAGCGCCGGTCGCCTCTGTTCGCCGAGGTCATCCGAGCCTGCAAGGCGGAAGGGCTCGAAGTTGCCGGGGCGGACCGCCTGAAGCTTGGCGCGGAACTCGCGGTCAAGGACCTCGGCGCGCTCCTGTCGTTTCTCGCGACCCCGGAGGACGACCTGTCGCTCGCCGCCGCGCTCCGCTCGCCCCTTTTCGGGTGGTCCGAGGCCGATCTCTACGCCCTCGCCCAGCCCCGCGCGCACAAGGAATACCTTTGGGCCGCGCTTCGGCAAAAGAAAGAGGAACACCCCGAAACGCTCGAGATCCTCTCGGACCTCCTCGGCCGGGCGGACTACCTCAGACCCTACGAACTGATCGAGCGCGTGCTGACGCGCCATGACGGCCGCCGCAGACTTCTCGCCCGCCTCGGCCCGGAAGCGGAGGACGGCATCGACGAACTTCTTTCCCAGGCCCTCGCCTTCGAGCAGAGCGAGGTGCCGAGCCTCACCGGCTTCCTCGTCTGGCTTCAGACCGACGATGTCGAGGTCAAGCGCCGCCTCGAAGGCGGCGGGCGTTCGATCCGGGTGATGACCGTCCACGGCGCAAAAGGGCTCGAGGCGCCGATCGTCATCCTGCCCGACACGGCGAAATCCAACCCGCCGATGCGCGACGAGGTCTTCAGGGTCGGACAGGGCCACGCGGTCTGGAAGACCGGCAAGACCGAAAGCCCCGCCATCATCGCCGCCGAACGAGCGGAGATGGAGGAGCGGAGGCGTGAGGAACGGATGCGGCTCCTCTACGTCGCCATGACGCGGGCGGAAAGTTGGCTCATCGTCTGCGCGGCCGGCGATGTGGGCAACGGCGAGGACAGCTGGTATTCGCTGATCCGGGACGGGATGGAAAAGGCCGGGGCCGAAACGAATCTGACCGCGGTCGAGGCCGAACTGGGCTTTGGCCCCGTGCAACGGATGCAGTACGGCGACTGGCCGGAACCAAGACGGGACGAGAAGGGCGCGGAAACCCGGCTACCCGCACTGCCCGGCTGGGCGCTGTCCCGAGCCCCGGCGCTGCCGGAACCCGACAAGGCGCTCTCGCCCTCGGACCTCGGCGGCGCCAAGGCCTTGCCCGGCGAGGCGGCGGAGCGCGACGAGGAGGCCGCCAAACGGCACGGGCGGCAGTTGCACCTGCTTCTCGAACATCTGCCTCTCTGGCCCGAGGCGGAATGGGCCGACGTCGCGCGAACCTTGCTGGAAACCGGCGAGGATTCGGCACTTCCGAGTGAAATAGAGCCGCTTTTCGAAGAGGCGCGCAGGGTTCTGACGGCCCCTGCGATGCGCGCCTACCTCGGGCCTTCGGCGCTGGTGGAGGCCGAAATCACCGCGCGTCTTCCCGAACTCGGCGGCCGGCTCATCCACGGCGCCATCGACCGGCTGGTGGTCGAAGCCGACCGGGTCCTGGCGATCGACTACAAGTCGAACGCAGTCGTTCCGCCGTCGGCGCGGGAGGTGCCCGAGGGCATCTTGCGGCAGATGGGTGCATATGCCGCGGCGCTGTCCCGGATCTATCCCGGCAGAGAGATCGCAACCGCAATATTGTGGACGAGGACGGGAGAACTGATGGCGCTCGATCCCGAGGTCGTGAGGGAAGCGCTGACATCCACCCCTATCCCTTGACGCCACCCCACCCCACCAATACCTTCCCATCCGACAAATTCCCAAGGAGACGAAACATGGCCACCGTTGCCGTCAGCGATGCAACTTTCGACGCCGAAGTGCGTCAGTCCGACATTCCCGTCGTCGTGGATTTCTGGGCTGAGTGGTGCGGCCCGTGCAAGATGATCGGTCCGGCTCTCGAAGAGCTGTCGAACGAATACGCCGGCAAGGTGAAGATCGTGAAGGTCAACGTCGATGAAAACCCGAACTCGCCCGCGCAGATGGGCGTTCGCGGCATCCCGGCGCTGTTCCTCTTCAAGGACGGCCAGGTCGTCTCCAACAAGATCGGCGCCGCGCCGAAAGCGGCCCTGCAAAGCTGGATCGACTCCTCGATCTGAGCGACGCGAAACACGGGGAAAGGGGCGCCAGGGGGCGCCCCTTTTTCGTGCGCCGTTGCAGCCGCCCGGGTGCGCGGCCATATAGTCCCTGACAAATGGAGGGCACGCGATGGCGGAAGACAGGTTCCCCGGCTGGCATGGCACGACGATCCTTGCGGTGCGGAGGGGCGGCGAGGTCGTGGTCGCCGGCGACGGGCAGGTGAGCCTCGGCCAGACGGTGATCAAGGGGACGGCCCGCAAGGTGCGGCGCCTCTCGCCGGGCGGGAAGGATGTCGTCGTGGGCTTCGCTGGCTCCACCGCGGATGCCTTCACCCTTCTCGAACGGCTGGAAAAGAAACTCGAAGCCGCGCCGGGGCAGCTTCAGCGCGCCTGCGTCGAGCTGGCCAAGGACTGGCGCACGGACAAGTACCTCCAGAAGCTTGAGGCCATGCTGATCGTGACGGACGGATCGATGATCCTCGTCGTGACCGGCGCTGGTGACGTGCTGGAGCCCGAACACGACGTCGCCGCAATCGGATCGGGCGGAAACTTCGCGCTCGCCGCCGCGCGCGGGCTGATGGCAACCGACCTTCCGGCCGAGGACGTGGCCCGCAAGGCGATGGCGATCGCGGCCGATATCTGCGTCTACACCAACGGCAACCTGACCGTGGAGAAGATCGGTGGCTGACGCGAACGGCTCATTCGGCGCCGATGACGTCCGCGCGGCCGTTCAGGGCGGCATCCTGACCGAGGCGCAGGCGGCCTCCCTCCTCGCGCTGGCGCAATCGCGTGCCGGAACGCGGGGCGCGATGGGGCCGGAGGATGAACCCTTCGAGTTCTTCCGCGGCTTTTCCGAGATCTTCGTTTCCGTCGGTCTCCTGATCCTGCTCTCCGGGGTCGCGGGGCTGGTCAGCGTCGTTGGCGGACTCGGCGCGGTGATGCTCATTCCCCTCGTCATGGCCGGCGTCGCCTGGTGGTGGGCCGGTTACTTCACGCTGCGGCGGCGGATGAACCTGCCCTCGATGGTCCTCGCCTCGGCCTTCGGCCTGGGCATCTTCAGTTCGGCATTCGCGATACTCGGCGACGCGGATTCCCCGGCCCGCTCCGCCCTTGTCGGTGCCTGTCTCCTCGCCGGGGGGGCAATGGCGGCCTGGTACCGCCGTTTCCGTCTGCCGTTCGCGATGTTCGTCCTCGGCCTCTTCGGACTTGGCGCGATCTACGCGATGACAGCCTCGCTGGAGGCGATCCGTGGCTTCGGCGGCGGGTTCCACGGCGGCATATTCGACCTGAGGAACAGCCCTCAGTTCTCGCTCGCCACGCTGGTCTTCGGACTTCTGGCCTTCCTTGGCGGCATGTGGTTCGACACCCGCGACCCGCACCGCCTCGGCCGCTACGCCGCTACCGGGTTCTGGCTGCACCTTCTCGCCGCGCCCGCGCTGGTCAACACCGTGGCGCTCACGCTCTACAACATCGGCGGCTCGACGGGCATGCTCGCCACCGCCGCCGCACTGACGGCCATCGCCGTCCTCGCCCTCGCGATCGACCGCCGCAGCTTCCTGACCGCGGGCATCGTCTACATGGCGCTCCTGATCGCCTGGGCGGTGCGCGGCGACGGCGCGGCGAGCTTCGGCCAGTGGGTCGCGATCCTTCTCATCCTCGGCGCCTTCATCACCGCGCTCGGCACCTGGTGGGTGCCCCTGCGCGCGGGCCTGATGCGGGCGCTTCCCGACTTCCCCGGCAAGTCCCGCCTGCCGCCCTATACGGAGGCCAAATGACCAACCTCACCCCGCGCGAAATCGTCTCGGAACTCGACCGTTTCATCATCGGACAGAAGGACGCCAAGCGCGCCGTCGCGGTGGCGCTCAGGAACCGCTGGCGGCGCAAGCGCCTATCGGAGGACCTGCGCGACGAGGTCTATCCGAAGAACATCCTGATGATCGGGCCGACCGGCGTCGGCAAGACGGAAATCTCCCGCCGGCTCGCGAAGCTCGCCAAGGCTCCGTTCATCAAGATCGAGGCGACGAAGTTCACCGAGGTCGGCTATGTCGGCCGTGACGTCGAACAGATCATCCGGGACCTCGCCGACATCGCGATGGTCGAGACCCGCGAACGGATGCGCGAGGAGGTCAAGGCCCGCGCCCACAAGGCCGCCGAGGAACGCGTGATCGAGGCGATCGCCGGAGAGGACGCGCGGCCCCAGACGCGCGAGATGTTCCGCGAACGGCTGAAGCGCGGCGATCTCGACAACCAGATGATCGAGCTTGAGGTGGCGGAAGCCGGCCCGACGATGCCGACCCTCGACCTTCCCGGCCAGCCCGGCGCGAATATCGGGATGCTGAACCTCGGGGACATCTTCGGAAAGGCCTTCGGCGGCCGGCGCATCCGCAAGCGCATGACCGTGGCCGAAAGCTACGAAGTTCTGATCGGCGAGGAGGCCGACAAGCTTCTCGACGACGAGGCGGTGAAGGCCGCGGCGCTCGATGCCGTGCAGGAGAACGGCATCGTCTTCCTCGACGAGATCGACAAGATCTGTGCGCGCGCGGAAACCCGCGGCGCCGATGTCAGCCGCGAGGGCGTCCAGCGCGACCTCCTGCCGCTGATCGAGGGCACGACCGTTTCCACGAAATACGGCGCGGTGAAGACCGACCACATCCTCTTCATCGCCTCGGGCGCCTTCCATATCGCCAAGCCGTCGGACCTCCTGCCGGAGCTTCAGGGCCGCCTGCCGATCCGGGTGGAACTGCGCGCGCTGACCGAGGAGGACTTCGTCCGCATCCTCACCGAGACCGACAACGCGCTGACCCGGCAATACGCCGCCCTCATGAGCACGGAAGAGGTGAACGTCACCTTCTCCGAGGACGGGATCGCGGCGCTCGCCCGCATCGCGGCCGACGTCAACCGCAGCATCGAGAATATCGGCGCGCGGCGGCTCTATACCGTCATGGAGCGGGTCTTCGAGGAGCTTTCCTTCACCGCGCCCGACCGTTCCGGCGAGGCGGTGACGGTGGACGCGGCCTTCGTCGAGAAGAACGTCGGCGATCTTGCGCGCTCGGCGGATCTCAGCCGTTACGTTCTCTGATCGAAGGCTGGCAGCGCCTCCGCGTTTCGTCTATCCGGGCGTCAGACAAACGCGGAGCGTGGTGCAGTTGGTCCGGGTCCTATTTCTCGTCATTGTGGCTGCGCTCGCGGCTTGCGCGCCCCGAGGCGCGATCACCGTTGTCCCCTCTGCGGCCTCGGTCGGCACCACGCGGACCGTCTTCGTCGGCACCACCCGGGCTTCCGACGCCGAGAATGGCGATCTCTTCGGCTTCCCGCGGAGCCCGGAAACGCGCTTCGCTCGGTTCGACGTCTCCGTGCCTCCCGAGCGCAAGCCAGGAAAGATCGTCTGGCCAAAACCGCATCAGGCGCCCGATCCGGCAACAGAGTTCCTGACCACGCGCGAGGACCTTTTCGAGACCGAGGGTGACTTCCGAGCCGAGCTTGCACGAGCGCTCCGGACGGAGCCGAGCGGCGAACGCGAAGCGATCGTCTTCGTCCACGGCTTCAACAACACCTTCGCGGAAGGGCTCTACCGCGTCGCGCAGCTTGGCCATGACCTCGAACTTTCGGGCGTCAGCGTCCATTATTCGTGGCCCTCGCGCGCCAATCCGCTTGGCTACGCCTATGACCGGGACTCCGCGCTCTTCGCGCGCGACGGCCTGCAGGATCTTCTGAATGAGGTTTCCGCGGCAGGGGCTGACAGCATCATCCTCGTCGCGCATTCGATGGGATCGGCCCTGACGATGGAGACGCTGCGGCAAATTGCGATTGCCGATGACCGCCGGGTGCTGCCGAAGGTTGCCGGCGTGATCCTCATCTCTCCCGACATCGACGTCGACGTGTTCAAGGCCCAGGCCGCCCGGATGGGCAAACTGCCGCAGCCCTTCATCATCTTCACGTCGAGCAAGGACCGCGCTCTCCAGCTGTCCGCCCGCCTGACCGGGCAGCGGGACCGCCTCGGGAACCTCGAGGACATCGAGGAGATCGCCGATCTCGACGTGACGCTTCTGGACGTGAGCGCTTTCTCTGAGGGCCTCGGGCATTTCGCGGTCGGCGACAGCCCGCTTCTCCTTCGGATTCTCGGCCGGATGACCGATCTGGATGCGTCCTTCGCGGCGGATCCCACAGGCCGGACGGGCCTTCTGCCCGGGGTCGTGCTGACGGTGCAGAACGCCACCGAAATCGTCCTGAGCCCCGTCGCCGCGATCGGAGGCGCGGCGCAATAAGGCTGGGCAAAACGCCGAGCCGGGTGCAAGAAGGCGACAGCGAACCGGAGCCCGGCCGATGTCATTCCTTCTGTTCCTTCGGGAAAATGCCCGTTGGCTTGCCGCCGGCGCGCTCCTGTCCTTCCTGTCGAGTTTCGGGCAGACCTTCTTCATCTCGATCTTCGCGGGCGAGATCCGGGCCGAGTTCGGATTGAGCCACGGCCAGTGGGGCGCGATCTACTCGATCGGCACCGGCGCTTCGGCGGCACTCATGCTCTGGGCGGGCGGGCTCGCCGACAGGTTCCGCGTCATGGTGCTCGGACCGGCGGTCGTGGTGCTTCTCGCGCTGGCCTGCACGGCGATGGCGCTCAATCCTTCCGCCCTTCTTCTTCCGTTCGTCATCTTCGCGCTGCGCTTCACCGGACAGGGCATGGCAAGCCACGTTTCCCTCGTCGCGATGGCGCGCTGGTTCGTGGCGACGCGCGGGCGGGCGCTTGCGGTGGCGACGCTTGGTTTCCAGGCAGGCGAGGCGACCATGCCGCTGAGCTTCGTGGCGCTGAAGCGCCTGTTCGACTGGCACTCGCTCTGGCTCTTCGCCGCGGTCTTCGTGCTGGCGACCATTCCTGTCCTCGTCTGGCTTCTGAAGGAGGAGCGCACCCCCCAGGCCATGGCTGAGATCAATTCCTCGCCCGGAATGGGTGGCCGGCACTGGACGCGCGCCGAGGCGCTGCGCCATCCGCTCGTCTGGACGCTTCTTCCGGGGCTCGCAGGCTTTTCGGCCTTCAACACGGCGTTCTGGTTCCAGCAGGTTCACTTCGCCGCCGTGAAGGGCTGGGAACACCTGTCACTGGTTGCCCTTTTCCCGCTGGGAACCGGTGCGTTCATCCTGTCCACCGCCGCTTTCGGCTGGGCGCTCGACCGCTTCGGCTCGCCCCGGCTCATGCCGCTCTACCTGCTGCCGGTTGCGGCGGGCTTCACGTTCCTCGGGCTTGCGCCTTCGGTCCCGGTCGCGGGCTTGGGGATCGTCCTGATAGGTGTCGCGGGCGGCGGGCAGGCCACGCTGCCCTCCGCCTGCTGGGCTGAGTTCTACGGCACGCGCAACATCGGTTCGATCAAGGCCGCCGTCGCCTCGGCGCTCGTTCTGGGATCGGCGCTGGGACCGGGGATTTCGGGGTTCCTGATCGACGCGGGGATCGCGATGCCGACGCAGCTCCTGGGATACGCGGTCTGGTTCATCGCCGCCTCGGCACTGATGGTCCGCCCGATCGCCCGGGCCCGGGCCGAGTTAGGCGCGACGGCGCAGGTAGACGTAGTAGGCACCTGAGCCGCCGTGGCGCAGATGCGCCTCCGTCACCTGGAGGACGACCGCGCCCAGGGGCGGAAGCGCCAGCCATTGCGGCACCTGGTGGCGCAGGACGCCGTATCGCTGCGGGATCGGCCCCTCGTCGCGACCGCGCTTGCCCTTCCCGGTGATGACCAGCGTCAGCCGCTTGCCCTCCGCGTGCGCCCGAAGGATGAAATGCGTGAGCTCCGAATGCGCCTCGGACACCGTCATCCCGTGCAGGTCGATCCGTGCCTCGGGCTTCAGCTTTCCCCGCGTCATCTCGCGATGCATCTTGCTGTCCATCCGCAGCGGCGCCTGAGCGAGACGTTCCCCGGGCGTCGGCGCGAGATCGTGGCGCAGGGGGAATTCCGGCGACGATTGCCCGATCCGGAATTCCTTGACCTCCGGCCGGGTCTTCTTGGGCTTGACGGCATCCGGCAGTTCCAGGGGACGCTGCGGCATCGGATGCATCGCTTTCGCCGTGGAAGCGACGCGCGACCAGAGCTCCCGCTCCTCCGGCGACAGGTGGCGTGGCTTCCGGGTCATGCCCGGCCTTCCGAAAGCGGCAGGAACGTCACCATCCGCCCGGCCCGCCGCATCGCGCCGGCGATCCGGCCAGCTTCCGGTCCGGACCCGCAGAAGAGGTCGCCGCGCTGCGGCCCCTTGATCGCGCTTCCTGTATCCTGAGCGACGGTCAGCCTTCGAAGTTGTTCCGGGCCGTCGACCGCCACCCAGACCGGCGCGCCAAGGGGATGATGCGCGGGATCGACCGCAAGCGTGCGTCCCGCCGTCACGGACCGCCCCATCGCGCCGAGGGGTCCCTTGTCCTCCGGCAGATCCAGAAGACGGAAGAAGACGAAGGATGGATTGTGGCGCAGAAGTCCGGCGACCTCGCCCGGATGCGCGGCGCACCAGCCCCGGATCACCTGCGCGCTCATTTCCGCTTCCGCGATCTCGCCCCGCCGGATCAGTTCCTCCCCGATGGAGCGATACGGATGCCCATTCTTGGCCGCGTGGCCGAAGCGCCGCACCCTTCCCCCCGGAAGCCGCACCCGGACCGAACCCTGAACCTGGACGAAGAAGGCCTCCACCGGGCTCGAAAGCCAGATGAGCTCGCGCCCCGCCAGCAGCGACCTCGTCTCTATCTCGGCCCGGTCATGCCAGGGCTCTCCCGGCACGAGACCATCGGGAACGGAATGGAGCGGATACGCGAATTCCTCCGTCGCCTCGGCGCGACCTTCAAATTCCGGCTCGTAATAGCCGGTGAAAAAGGCTGGCGGCTCTCCCAACGTCACGGCATGGAAATGCCGTTCGAAGAATCCGCGGGGGTCTGCCCAGTCACCCCTTTCGGGGCGGGGCCAGCCCGCGGGCAGCAGATCGGCGGTTTCGCTATAGGCCGAGAGCGCGGCGCCGTGGTCATCCGCCTCCCAGCCAGGCAGGGAGGCGGGCGAAACACGCGCCGCAGGGGACATCATTCCCCCGTGGCGACGAGCTGCCAGTTCGGATCGTTCGACCCCATGACGCGCTCGAACGTCCACACGTCGCGCATCTTCTTAACTTCCTTCGCGCTGCCTTCGATGATCTGACCGGCGCTGTCGCGCACGACCGAGGTCATGTCGCCCTGGAAGCGCACGGAAATCTCGGCCTCGCGCGTGTCCCGGTTGAAGGTCGCATCGGCGAGGGACACCTCGCGCACGCCTAGGAACTGGGCCTCGACCGTCAGGCCCTGGGCCTCCCGCTCGGCAACGACGGCGGCGAAACTCTCGTAGACGTCATTGGCCAGGAACGGCTTCACCGTCTCGAGTTCGCCCTTCTCGAAGGCCATCAGGATCATCTCGTAGGCGCCGCGCGCGCCCTGAAGGAATTCGCCCACCTTGAACTGAGGCTCGACCTGCTTCATGCCCGCAAGGGCCTTCGCCTGTGGGCTTCCCTCTTCGGCGTGGTCGGTGATGTCGAGGTCGGGGCCGCCTTCGATCACCTCGAACCCGCGGCGCGCGGCCTTCTCGCTGGGCGAGGGCATCGGCGCCGGCGGCTTCTCGAAGCCCTCGCGGGAGCCGAGAACACTCCGCAGCTTCAGGATCAGGAATACCGCGATCCCGGCCAGAACAAGCAGTTGGATCACAGCGTTACTCATGAGGGGTCCTCGGCTAGGGGCAGAAATCGGTTCGCCGGGGTTGGTATCTCCGGCACTCCCCACTTATGTAAGTGACGGGTGCGGTCAAGTCCACAACGGCCCGGCCAGCACCCGAAACCGCAGAGGACCCGAAATATGTGGCTTTTGCTGGCCTTTCTGGCCGTGCCCCTGATCGAAATCGCGCTCTTCATCCAGGTGGGGAGCCTGATCGGCGTGTGGCCCACGCTGGCGATCGTCCTGTTGACTGCGGTGGTCGGGACCATGCTCATGCGCACTCAGGGCGCGGCGACGCTTCTGGACCTGCGCCGCTCCTTCGAGGAACTGCGCGACCCCGGCGAACCCCTTGCGCACGGCGCGATGATCCTGTTCGCGGGCGCCCTTCTCCTCACGCCGGGGTTCTTCACCGACACGCTCGGGCTTCTTCTCCTCACGCCGCCGTTCCGGCGCTGGCTCCTCAAGGCGCTCGCGTCGCGCGTCACCGTGGAGCGCTTCGAGATGGGCCGGCGGCCGCCGCGTGAGCCCGATTACCGTCCCGGAGACGTGATCGACGGTGAATTCCAGGAGGTGGACCCCGAAAAGCGGCCGACCCACAGCCCGTCAGGCTGGACGCGGCATTGAGGCCACCCTGCCGAGGTGCTAAGCACCTCGCAAAGAGATAGCGAAACTGGGAGTTTTTCATGGCCGAGACCGGCAACGGTGCAGAAGCGCAAGAACCGCAGCAGCCCCCGCAGATCAAGATGCAGGTGCTCGCGCAGTTCATCCGCGACATGTCCTTCGAGAACGTACTGGCGCAAAAGGGTGTGACGGATTCCAACGTCCAGCCGGAGATACAGGTCCAGGTCAGCCTCGACGCCCGCAAGCGCACCGTCGAGAACCAGTACGAGGTCATCTCCAAGTTCAAGGTGACGTCGAAGAACAAGGCGGACGGCTCGGCCATCTTCCTTCTGGAACTCGAATATGGCGGCATCTTCCGCGTCGAGGGCGTGCCGGAAGAGCAGCTTCACCCCTATCTGCTGATCGAGTGCCCGCGGATGCTTTTCCCGTTCATCCGCCGCATCGTTTCCGACGTCACGCGCGACGGTGGCTTCCCGCCGCTCAACATCGACACGGTGGACTTCCTCGCGCTCTATCGCCAGGAACTCGCCCGCCGCGCCGAAGCGCAGAAGGCTGCGACGCCGGCCTCCTGACCGCGCGGAGGCGAAGACCATCCGATCGAAAGGCCGACGGCACCCGCCGCCGGCCTTTTTTCGTTCGCAGTCAGTCGATGTCCATTTCCTCGAGAAGCACGGCCCAGCCCGCGCCGTGCATGTCGCGGTCCGCACGGGTCCCCTGGATCACTGGCCGGGGAAGGGAGAACTTCACCACGTCCAGCGAGGGGATGTCGAACCGGCGAAGCGCGTCCGGCGAAACGCCGAAAAGCGCCGCGACCCGTTCGGTCGGAAGCCCGGCCGAGACGCGTTCGAACACCTCGCTGCTGCCGCAGAAGATATCGATCGTAAGCCAGAACGGCCCGGCGTTCTTCGACCGCACCTTTTCCACGATCTTTCCCAGCTCAGCCATTCCCGACCTCCCTGAGTTCAAGCCGGAAGGCCGACATCGGGTCCTCCAGCACCAGGACATGGTTCAGGCAGAATTCGTAAAGCGGCCCGCGGCTCATCTCTGCGGGCGAGAAGGGGAAGGCGAAGGTCGGCATCGGCTCCTCCTCCGTCAGGGCGTGATGCAGCAGATAAGGGTTCAGGATCTTCCCGATCTCGTCGGCCTGGGCCTGCGTCGGCGCCGTGACGATCGCCAGAACGCCCACCTCCACCGGATCGGCCGCGCGGGTCTCGAGCGCGCCCAGCGTCGCGTCGATCCCGATCAGGCGCAGTTCGACATCGAACTCCTCACGCGCGATCCCCATCCGCTCGACCGCCCGTGCCGCCGCTCGCGAGGTCACGTCCGCCGCCCAGTCGCGGGCATTCGCGACGTAGCGCCGATCCCTCAGGAGCGTCAGACCCACGGTCTGGTATCCCGCGATCCGCGCCCCTTCGAGCTTCGCCGTATAGGGCCCCGGCACCCAGACCGAGCCTTCGACCCTGACCCGTGCCGCGTCGACGGCGGTGTAGGTCGAATGCCGGACGTCGAGATACCCGCCCGGCTCGTATAGGATGAACGGGTCCGAGTTCTCGTAGAGCATGTGGGCGGACACCGTGTAGGGCGTCGCCCTCGTGTCCTTGCCAAGAGGCGTCAGGGTGAAGCCCGTGTCGTCGAAGTCGATCTGGATGACGCCCGTTTCGGGCCGCGTCGTGGCGAGCGCGCCGCATTCCCCGACCTTCGCCCCGTGCCAGGCCGCGCCGGCGTTGTCGCCCCGCATCAGCGGCAGGGCGGCGATGATCGCCGTGTCGGTCGTCCTCCCTGCAATGACGATGTCGGCGCCGGTCTCCAGAGCCGCCGCGATCTGCTCCGCCCCGGCCAGCGCGACGATGTTCGTGCAGCCGCGCACCAGTTCCGCGTCGATCTCGGGCGCCGCCGGCAGAGGCGCGACCCTGCCCGTCCCAAAGGCCTCCGCCACCGCGTCGGGTGCCTGACCGGAATAAAGCAGCGCGACCCTCAGACGCTGGCCCATCTCCTCTGCCAGTTCGCGCGTGATCTCGAACAGCCAGTCCACGGCCGCATCGGCACCGCAAGTCCCGGCCGTTCCGATCACCAGCGGCACCCCGGCGTCGGCGCGCGCCTGCATCAGTCCGCGCCATTCGGCCTTCGTCGAGGCGCGCGAGTATTTCGACACGCCGCGCCCGAGGTAGGAGGGTCCGCTGTCCGTGGAGCCTCCGTCGATCGCGATGATGTCGGGCCGTGCCGCGATCCCGCGCGCCAGCGCCTCCCGGTCGTAGCCGAGGCCCAGCGCTCCGGAAGGGATCAGGACCCGTGTCATGGTCAGTCCGTGATCCGCTGAGGCTTCCTCAGGACGTTGCGCAGGAACATCGGCGCCACGAAGCCCGCTACGGCAGCGATCCAGAGCCCGATCGATATCGGCGAGGAGAACAGGTAGGTCCAGTCACCGTCCGACAGCACCATCGCCTTGCGCAAGCTGTTCTCCATCTGGTTCCCGAGAAGGATCCCGAGAATGATCGGAACGGTGGGCACGTCGAGTTTCCTCAGGAAATAGCCGATCGCCCCGAAGCCGACCATCAGCAGAAGGTCGAAATAGCTTCCCGTCAGGGCGTAGATCCCGACGAAGGACACCATCGTCACCCCGGGCATGAGGATCCCGGGCGGCACCGACAGGACGCGCACGAAGATCTTCACCATCGGCACGTTCATCACGAGAAGCACGACGTTTGCGATGAGAAGCGAGGCGATGAGGCCCCAGACGACATCGGGCTTTTCGGCGAAAAGTGTCGGTCCCGGCGTGATGTTGAGCGTCATCAGAACCGCGAGCAGCACCGCCGTCGTCCCCGATCCGGGCACGCCGAGCGTGAGCATGGGCACCAGAGCCCCGCCGGCGGCGGCATTGTTGCCCGCCTCGGGCGCCGCGACCCCGCGCGGATCGCCCTGGCCGAACCGGCTGGATTTCCCGGCGATGGCCTTCTCGCTCATGTAGGCGAGGAAGCTGCCGAGCGAGGCCCCCGCGCCAGGAAGGACGCCTGCGAAGAACCCGATGACCGTGGACCGGAGCATCGACCAGAACGAGCGCGCGATCTCGCGCACGGGGATCGTCACCTTGTCCAGCTTCACGCCTATGGCGCTTTCCTTGCCGTGGCTCTCGATGAAGAAGAAGACCTCCGCGATGGCGAAGAGGCCGACGATCGCGACGAGGAAATCGACCCCGTCCATCAGGTGCAGGTTGCCGAAGGTGAAGCGCGGCATTCCCGTGGTGTGGTCCATCCCGACCATCGCGATGCCGAGGCCGATGCAGGCCGACAGGGCCGCCTTCGCCTGGTTGTTGGAGGCGATGCCCCCGAGCGTGCAGAAGGCGAGGATGTAGAGCGCGAAATACTCGGCGGGACCGAACTTGTAGGCGACGCGCGCCAGAAGCGGCGCCAGCAGCATGAGCCCGATGGTCGCGAGGAACCCGCCCGTGAAGCTTGCCACGCCGGAAAGGACGAGCGCGTCGCCTGCGCGCCCCTGCTTGGCCATCGGGTAGCCGTCAAGCGTTGTCATCAGCGCCGGTTCGTCTCCGGGGATGTTGAGCAGGATCGACGAGATCCGCCCGCCATACATCGCTCCGTAGTAGACGGAGGTCAGCAGAACCAGCGACTGGGTCGCGTCGAGGTCCAGCGAGAAGGCGAGCGGGATCAGGATCGCCACGCCGTTCGACGGGCCAAGCCCCGGAAGCGCGCCGATGATCGTCCCGAGAAAGCAGCCCACGATCGCCAGCATCAGCGTGAAGGGCGTAAGCGCCACGGAAAATCCGAGCGCGAGGTTGGATAGGATTTCCATCTCCGTCGGCCTCCCTCAGCCGTGAAGCGACCGGGGCAGCGCGAAAAGGCCAAGCTCCAAGCCGTATCTGAAAAGGATGAACAGCCCCACCGAAAGGCCAACCCCGGTCACGGCGGCCGCCACAGGACGCGGCGTGATCTGGTAGCTCAGGATCGCGGCAGCCAGTGCCGTCGGCAGAAGGAAACCGAGCGGCTTCAGAGCGTAGGCATAGGCGATCAGCACGGCGAGAGCGATCCCGAGATGCAGAAAGGTGCTCATGCCCGGCCATTCCGGATCGGGATCGGGCCGGATCACGATCACCAGTGCGGACAGGGCCGCCACGCCGCCGATCAGCAGCGGGAACGTCTTGGACCCTATCGGGTCCGACAGGAAACTGGTCTGAATCTGGAAGGCGCCGGCGATATACGCCAGCGCCACTGCGATCACGACCAGACCGAAGATCCGGTCGGAGGTCATCACTGGATGACCCCGATCTCTTTGGAGAGCGTCACGGTGTCAGCCACGACCTGGTCGATCCAGGACTGGAAGTCGCCGCCGACCTTGGTGAAGGGCGCAAGCCCGTTGGCCACCATCGCCTCCTTCCACTCGTCGCTGTCAGCGACCGCCTGAAGCCGCTCGGCCCACATGTTGAAGTCGTCGTCGCTGATACCCTTCGGCACATAGAGCCCGCGCCAGTTCACGGCCACGACGTCGTAGCCCTGTTCACGCGCCGTCGGGATATCCTCGAAGCCCGGAACCCGCTCTTCCGTCAGGACGGCGAGCGCCCGCACCTCACCCGACTGGATGAAGCCGACGATCTCGGACATGTCGCCGGTCATCGCCTGGGTGAAGCCGCCGACCGTCTGGGTGATCGCGTCGGCGCCGCCATCGACGCCGATGTACTTGATCGCCTTGATGTCGTCGAAGCCCGCCGCCTTCAGGATCTGAAGCGGTTTCATGTGGTCGAAGCCGCCGGCGGCCGAACCGCCCGCGAACGCGACGGAGCCCGGATCGGCCTTGATCGCCTCGACCATGTCATTGAGCGACTGGAACGGGCTGTCCGCCGCCACGACGATCACGCCCGGGTCGGCGCCGATCGCGCCGACGAAACGGACCTGGTCCGCCGTCGCGCCGCCGAAGGCGTTCTGCGCAAGGCGCGTGGTGGTCGCGGACGAGGCCGCCACGATCAGGTCGTTGTCGGTGTTGCGTTCGTTGACGACATGGGCGAAGGCCACGCCGCCGCCGGCGCCGGCCATGTTCGTCACCTGCACCGGTTCTTCGACCAGCTTCAGGTCATAGAGGATCTTGCCGATCTGGCGGCAGGTGAAGTCCCAGCCGCCGCCGGGGTTGGCCGGCGCGATGCATTCGGTCGACCACGCCGCGGAAGTCGCACCAAGGCTCAGAACGACGCTGGTGCCCAGCGCCTTGAGGATCGAAGCTTTCATTTTGTTCCTCCCAGACATTTCTTTCCTTCGGGTCAGGACGCGCCGGTTTCCCGGCGCGCTCCTCCCCTTGCAGTTCCGGACGATTCGCCCGAAACCTGACACGAACCTGTCATGGGGAAAGTTTCTGGGATGCGCTTCCTGCTTGTCGAGGACAATGATGCCCTGGCCCAGTCGGTGGCCGAACGGCTCATGCTGGACGGGCATGCCGTCGACCGCGCCGCCACGCTTGGCGAGGCGCATGACTGTCTGTCGGCCGCGCCCTACGACCTCATCCTCCTCGACATCTCGCTGCCGGACGGCGACGGACGGGATTTCCTCGCCCATCAGCGCCGCGCGCGCTGTGACACGCCGATCATCGTGATGACCGCACGGGCGGATGTCGCCGACCGGGTGGACGTGCTCGACCTGGGCGCGGACGACTACGTGACGAAGCCTTTCGACTTCGCCGAACTCGAAGCACGCTGCCGCGCCGTCCTCCGGCGCCGCGGTGGGGCGAGCGAGACGGTGCGCCGTTTCGCGGGCTTCACATTCAATCCGCTGACGGCGGAACTGGCCGTCGGAGACGAACGGCGCGACCTGAGGAACCGGGAGCTGAGGCTCCTCGAGATCCTCCTCGGTGCGCCGAACCGTATCTTTTCCAAGGCGCAGCTGTGCGACCGGCTGTTCTCCTACGCCGAAAGCGTGACCGACAACGCGATCGAGGTCTATGTCGCGCGGCTGCGCAAGAAGCTCGACGGATCGGGCGCCAGGATCGAGACGGTGAGGGGCATGGGCTACCGCCTGACCGAAGAATGAGGGGGGCGCCCGTCTCCCTTCGCCGCCGGCTCGTGCTCTGGCTCCTTGCGCTGGCGGCGGGCCTCGCGCTTCTTCTCTTCCTCACGATCCGAACCGTCGCGGGACAGGCTGCGGAGGCCAGCCTCGACGGGGTTCTGGGCGCCGCCACGCTCGCGATCGCAGAGGGCCTGCGCGGCGGCGAGGACGGGGTCGAACTGGACATGCCCTATTCCGCCTTCTCGATCCTCGGCTCGATCAGCGAAGACCGCGTCTTCTACCGGATCGACGTCGCAGGAGAAACGGTCACGGGCTATCCCGACCTTCCGGCGCCGAACGAAACCTCCGAGGGCGTCGGGCCGGCCTTCTACACATCGCCATATCGCGACACCGAAGTCCGTGTCGCCGCGGTTTCCCGCACGGTTCTCGTGGAACGCAGCCCGGTTCCCGTCCTCGTCCTTGTCGCCCAGACCCGCGCCGGGCAGGAGGCGATCGCGCTCAGCGTGGCACGCCGGGCCGGGCTTCTGGGCCTCGGCTTCTTCGCGCTGGCGGCGGTTCTTTCGCTTCTGACCGCTGGCAGCGTTCTCCGCCCGATCGACAGGCTGGCCGAGGCCGTGGCGCGGCGCGGCCCCCGCGACCTCCGACCGGTGAACCACCCCACGCCGCGCGAGCTCGTGCCCCTGCTCGACGCGCTGAACGGCCTGATAAACCGGCTTCGTGGCGCCCTCGCGCGCACCGAGACCTTCATCGCCGAGGCCGCGCACCACATCCGCACGCCGCTGGCAACCGTGCGCACCCGGGCCGAGATCGCCCTCCGCCAGGCCGAGACCGATGAAACCCGCGAGACGCTTCGCAGGGTCATCCGCGCGGTGGAGGAAAGTAGCCGTTCCGCAAGCCAGCTTCTGGATCACGCCACGGTCGTCTACCGCTCCGACCGCCTTGCCGCCGATCAGGTCGACCTCGCGCGCCTCATCGACGGGCTCGCGGACAGATTCGCCCCGACGGCGGAACTGAAGGACCTGAACCTCGTCACGGAGGGCACGGCCGAACCCGTTGCGGTTCCCGGCGACCGCCTCCTTCTCGAAAGCGCTCTGCGCAACCTGATCGACAACGCCATCAAGTATTCCCCTTCGGAATCCGAGGTGATCCTTTGCCTCGGACGGCGTGAGGGCGGAGTGGAGATCACCGTGGCGGATCGCGGTCGGGGACTGCAGGGACAGACGCAATCGAGCCTTTCCCGCCGTTTCACGCGGGGCAAGAACGTCGATGACGTTGTCGGATCGGGCCTCGGCCTGACAATCGTGGAGGAGGTCGCGACCGCCCACAAAGGGCGCTTCGGCCTCGAAGACCGGGAAGGAGGCGGCACATGCGCGCGGCTCTGGCTGCCCTCGGCCTGATCCTTTGCCTCTGCGGCGCGGCACGTGCGCTGGAGCTGGAAGAGGACGCCCTCTTTCCGGCACGGGGCGGCGAAGTGGCGCGCCTTTCCGTGCTTTCCACGACGGACACGGCGGTTTTCCGGCCCGTCATCGAAGCCTTCCAGGCCGACAATCCCGGCATCGCGCTGCGCTACAGCGTCGCGGGAAGCCGCGAACTTTACGCCGCGATCCAGAACGAGGGCGCGGCCTATGACCTCGCCATTTCCTCGGCGATGGATTTGCAGATGAAGCTCGCGAACGACGGTTTCGCGGCGCCCTGGCAATCGGCCCCGCTCGACGCGCTTCCGGACTGGGCGCGCTGGCAGGACCGGCTCTTCGCCTTCGCGCAGGAACCCGTGGTCATGATCGTCTCCCGCAAGGGTCTGGGCGACCTGCCTCTTCCGCAAACCCGCCGTGACCTGATCGAGCTCCTGCGCGATCACCCTTCGGTCTTCGACGGCAGGATCGGGACCTACGATCCGGAGACGTCGGGCGCGGGCTATCTTTTCGCGACGCAGGACGCACGCCTCTCCGACAGTTTCTGGCGGCTCGCCGAGGTGATGGGTGGGCTGTCTCCAAGGCTCTATTCCAGCACGAACGACATGCTTTCGGATCTCGAGCGTGGCCGGCTGATCCTCGCCTACAACGTCCTCGGCAGCTATGCGGCGCCGCGCTTTCCGCCGGGCTCGGACGGCGTCGTTATCGAACCCGAAGACCACACGCTGACGCTTCTGCGCACGGCGCTCATCCCGCGATCGGCCGCCCGACCCGACCTCGGCGGCGCGTTTCTGGACTTCCTTCTCGGCGCGGAGGGTCAGCAGCTCGTCGGGGAAGAGGCCGGGCTGCCCCGGATAGACGAGGCCGCGCTCGCGGCGCGCCCGCATCTCCGGCCGATCCGCCTCGACCCGGGGCTTCTGGTCTATCTGGACCGGCTGCAACGGCGCCGCTTCCTCGAGGAATGGAACGCCGCGCTGATTCAGCCCTGACGTTGCGTAACCTCACGTTTTCGTGCCTCACAGGCCATTTGCCGCCAACCCGGTCTTCAAAGCGCTGGCATTGAGCCGGATTCCTTGCGACTAGTTGAATCGGGCGCAGGAACATGGGCTGGGGGGTCATTTTCGCGTGAGGGACAGAAGATCCGGCTTGGCAGCGCTTCGGCGGCTGGCGCTTGCAGGTTTCGCGACCGCTTCGCTGGCGATGCCTTCTGTTGCGCTGGAACGGCTGGACTTCCTTACCCCGGGCGCCAGCGACGACCTGCGCGACGCGCTGAGGGATGCCTCGCTTCTCATCCAGGCGAGGCGCGACCGGACCGAAGCTGCGCAGGACCTGTTCGCCGCGGCGCGGGCCGACTACGGCCGACTTCTCGGTGTGCTCTATTCCGAGGGCCACTATTCCGCCGTGATCAACATCCGGCTCGACAGCCGCGAGGCGGCGGATATCGCGCCGCTGGACGCGCCGACCCGCATCGAGGCGATCACGGTCACGGTAGAGCCGGGTCCCCGCTTCGTCTTCTCGCGCGCCGCGATTGCTCCCCTGGCCCCGGAAACTGAACTGCCCGAGGACTACGCCGCGGGCCAGGTCGCCCGCTCCGGCGCCATCGTCGACGCGGCCGCGGCAGGGGTCGAGGGCTGGCGTCAGGCAGGTCATGCCAAGGCCGCCGTCGGGGGGCAGAAGATCACAGCCGACCACCGCGCAACCTCCCTGTCGGCCGATATCGCCCTGAGCCCCGGCCCCCGCGTTCGCTTCGGAGAGATGACGATCACCGGGCAGGAGCGCATGCGCACGCGCGCCATCGAGCGCATCGCGGGTTTCCCAACCGGCGAGGTCTTCGACCCTGACGATCTCGACCTCGTGACGAAGCGCCTCCGCCGCACGGGCGTCTTCCGGTCCGCCTCTCTGACCGAAGCCGAAACCCTCGGCCCCGGCGACACGCTGGACGTCGCGCTCGTCGTGGCGGAGGAAAAGCGCCGCCGCCTCGGCTTCGGCGCCGAGATCGGCAGCTTCGAGGGGCTCACGGTTTCGGGCTACTGGCTCCACCGCAATCTCCTTGGCGGGGGCGAGAGGCTCCGCGTCGAAGGCGAAGTCGGCGGAATCGGAGGCGAATCCGGGGGCGAGGACTATCGGCTGGGCGTTCGGATCGATCGCCCCGCAACTTTCGGGCCGGACACTTCGGCCTTCACGGAGGCCGAGGTCGTAAAGCTGACGGAAGAGGATTTCTCGGCCGAGGCTCTTTCATTCTCCTTCGGGGTAACCCGGATATTCAATGAACGCCTGACTGCGGAACTCGGGGTCGGCTTTCTGTTCGCCCGAGTCGAGGACGACGCCGGCAGCATCGATTACAGGGCGATGACGCTTCCCACGTCCCTCACCTGGGAAGGCCGGGACAACGCGCTCGACCCGACGCGGGGACTTTACGTCAATGCTGAACTCACGCCATTCCTCGGTTTCTCCGGAACCGGGACAGGCGCGCGGCTCTGGACAGACGCGAGGGGATATCTCGGCTTCGGGGCCGACGACCGTTTCGTTGCGGCAGGCAGGCTGCAATTCGGCACGGTCCTCGGCGCTTCGATCGAGGACACGCCGCGCGACTACCTCTTCTATTCCGGGGGCGCTGGAACGGTGCGGGGCCAACCCTATCAGTCGTTGGGCGTCAACGTCCTCGGCGGCGGTACCGTGCGTTCGGGCGGCCGCAGCTTCCTCGGACTGTCGGGAGAACTGCGCGCCGACGTGACCAAGAATATCGGCGTCGTGGCCTTCTACGACACCGGATTCGTCAGCGCAGGTGAGCTTTTCGGGAGCGGCGACTGGCACGCCGGCGCGGGCCTCGGCCTGCGCTACAACACCGGAATCGGTCCGATCCGGGTCGACGTGGCGACGCCCGTCTCGGGCGACACGGGCGACGGCGTGCAGCTTTATATCGGCATAGGACAGGCTTTCTGATGCGCCGTCTGCTTCCCCTTGTCCTTTGCCTTCTGCCCGTCGCGGCGCCAGCCCAGGATGACGACCGCGGCTGGCTGACCGGCTATCTGGAGGACAACCTCTCCGGCGCCGGGCGCGAGATCCGTATCGAGGGCTTCGCCGGCGCATTGTCGTCCCGCGCGACCTTCGACAGCCTCACGATCGCGGACGATGACGGAGTCTGGATCACGATCACGGACGGCGCGATCAGCTGGAACCGCTCCGCGCTCCTTTCCGGCCGGGTCGAGATCGCCGAACTCTCCGCCGCATCGATCGATCTGCCGCGCGCGCCCGCGGGCGGCGACGGCCCTTCCGCCGAAGCCTCCGGATTCGCGCTGCCGGAGCTTCCAGTATCCGTCGAAATCGGCTCGATCCGCGCGGACCGGATCACGCTCGGAGAGCCCGTTCTGGGCCAGACGGTCGAGGCCAGCCTGGCCGGCAGCATGAAGCTCGAAGGCGGCGAAGGCTCCGCCTCCCTCTCCGTCAAGCGCGTCGACGGACCGATGGGGGAGGTTTCGCTCACCGGCAGCTATGCCAACGCCACGCGTGTCGCCACGCTCGACCTTCTCGTCAGCGAGGCCGCGAACGGGATCGCCGCAACGAAGATCGGGCTGCCCGGCGCGCCCGCCCTGACGCTCGCCGTCAATGGCACGGGGCCGATCGACGACTTCAAGGCCGACATCGCGCTTTCCACGGACCGCGAGCCCCGGCTCAAAGGCACGGTCACGCTGCTGGCCGAGCCCGGGCCGGAGGGCACTCCGCCCCGCCGGAGTTTCCGCGCCGATCTCGGCGGCGATGTTTCGTCCCTGTTCCTGCCTGACTACCAGGCTTTCTTCGGCCCCTCGGTGCGGCTGCTCGCCGAAGGTGCCCGAGCGCCTTCGGGGGAGCTTTCGCTCGACCGGTTCGCGATCGAAGCCGAAGCCATCAAGGCCGACGGCTCACTTCTCCTTACGCGGGACGGGCTGCCGCGACGGGCCGCGCTCGATGTGGTGCTGGGCCTCGGCGATGGCGATGTCCTTCTTCCGCTCGCCGGCGACAGGACGACCGTACGGTCCGCCACGCTCAACATCACCTACGACGCCGCGAAGGGCGACGGCTGGACGCTCGCGGGCGACCTGCGCGGATTCCGACGCCCCGATCTGGGCATCGACGCGCTCAGGCTGCGGGGTTCGGGCCGCATCGCGCAGGCCCCCCGCGCGGTTATCGGCGGAACGGTGAATTTCCTCGCCGGTGGCGTCTCGGCTTCCGATCCGGCCGTGGCGGAGGCGATCGGCACGACCCTGTCCGGAAGGGTGATTTTTCACCAGGAAGAAGGAAAGCCACTCGCCATCTCCGCGTTCCGGGCCATAGGCCAGGGTTACGCGGCGAATGGCGGCTTCACGGTCGACGGTCTCGACAGCGGCCTCCTGATCGACGGAAGAGCCACGGCGACGATCTCCGATCTGTCCCGGTTTTCGGGCCTGGCGAAGCGTCCCCTGACGGGCTCCGCCGGGGTTTCGGTCGAAGGGTCCGCGGGTCTTCTGTCCGGCATCGCCGACATCTCGGCAACGGTCGAAGGCTCGGACCTGACCGTCGCCCAGCGCGAACTCGACGCACTTCTCGCCGGAAGCTCGCGCATCGCGCTGTCCGCCCGCCGGGACATGAGCGGAACCGAGATCCGCAGCCTGACCCTTTCCGCCAGGACGCTGACTGCCGAATTGTCCGGTGTGCTCCGCACGAATGAAAGCGACCTCGATGCCGTGCTCGACTTCTCGGATCTCTCCGTCCTAGGGAACGGCTGGCGCGGAGCACTCGCCGCACGGGCCGAGTTGTCTGAATCCGGCGGCACGCGCAGGCTGTCGGCAACGGCATCCGGCGAAGGGCTCGGCATCGGCAGCGCACAGATCGACCGGCTTCTTGCCGGCAAGTCGGAACTCGAACTGGCCGCATCCGAGACCGGGGGCAGGGTCACGGTCGAGAGGTTCCGCCTGTCGAACCCGCAACTGGCGGCGAGCGCCACCGGGGTGGCCGAAGGCGACGCGCGCAGGATCGACCTCGAGGCGCGGCTGTCGGACGCGGCACTGATCGCGCCCGGTTTCCCGGGGCCCGTCACCGCAAGTGGCCGTCTGACCGAGGACGGGACGGGCTACGGGCTCGACCTTTCCGGCAGCGGCCCGGGCGGCATCGCGGCCAAGGTCGCTGGCCGGCTGTCGTCGGATTTCGGAACGGCCGACCTCCACATCACCGGCGGCGCGGAATCCGCGCTGGCCAACGCTTTCATCGCACCGCGCTCGATCCAGGGTCCTCTGAGTTTCGACCTTGGCCTTTCCGGCCCCCTGACTGTTTCCTCGCTGTCGGGAACCGTCTCATTGTCCGGAGGCCGGATCGTGGCGCCGGTGCTGGGCTACGCGCTCGAAGCCGTCGAGGCCGGCGCCCGTCTCGGCGGTGGTCGCGCCAACCTCACGGCCGACGCCCGGGTCGTGGGCGGCGGACGGGTGTCGCTGAACGGCCCGGTAACGCTCACGCCGCCCTATCCGGCGGACCTGGCGATCGTCGTCCGCGGGGCAAGGCTCCGCGACCCGCAGCTTTTCGAAACCTCCGTTGACGGCAACCTGAGCGTATCTGGCCCGCTGGCCGGAGGCGCGGTCGTTGCCGGAAGGCTGAACCTTGGTGAAACCGAGATCCGGGTGCCTTCGACCGGCCTTGGTGGCGCTGCGCCAATCCCCGAAGTGACCCATAACGGAGAGCCCGCGGCGGTTCGTTCGACCCGTGCCCGCGCCGGGCTCCTCGGCCGCGAGGCCGAAAGCGTCGGCCGGTCCAATCCCTACGGTCTGGACATCACGCTGGACGCGCCTCGCCGGATCTTCGTCCGCGGCCGCGGCCTAGATGCCGAGCTTGGCGGCTCGCTTCAGCTTCAGGGGACCACCGCCAATATCGTTCCGGCCGGCGACTTCAGCCTGGTCCGTGGCCGCCTGGACCTTCTTGGCAAGCGCTTTTCGCTCGACAAGGGCCTGATCCAGCTCGAAGGCGATTTCGTGCCTTTCCTCAGCTTCTCGGCCTCGACGGAGGTAAACGGCGTGACCGCCACGATCGGGATCGAGGGTCCCGCGACGGAGCCAGAGATCACGATCTCCTCCGCCCCCGAACTTCCGGAGGAGGAAATCCTCGCCCTGCTCCTTTTCGGCCGCGACCTGACGACCCTGTCACCGTTCCAAGCAGCCCAGCTCGCCTCCGCCGTCGCGACGCTCGCCGGCAAGGGCGGCGCGGGTATCGTGGGGCGGTTGCGCCAGGGCTTTGGCCTCGACGATCTCGACGTCGTCACCGATGAACAAGGCGGGACGGCCGTCCGCGTCGGCAAGTACCTGACCGAGAAGCTCTACACCGACGTCACGGTCGGCTCGGAGGGGAAGAGCGAGATCAACCTGAACCTCGACGTCACGCCGAGAGTAACCGCTCGTGGCACGCTGGATTCCGAGGGCGACACTTCGGTCGGGATCTTCTACGAGCGCGACTACTGATCGCCGCCGAGCATGCGCGAGAGTTCCGCGTTGACTGCGGCGCCCAGAAGCACCGTGTAGGCCGAGATGTAGAACCACATGAGCAGCGCCACGACCGCGCCGATGGATCCGTAGATCTTGTTGTAGGTCCCGAAATTCGCGAGGTAGAGCGAAAAGGCGACCGACGCGCCGGCCCAGAGCAGCGCCGCCAGAACCGCGCCTGGCGATACCCAGTGGCCCCTGGCTGACGGCCTGTTCGGCCCGTAGCGGTAGAACATCCCGATCATGCCCAGCACCACGATGAAGAGGACGATCCAGGGCAGTGCCGTGACGAGCCAGCCGCCGACCGGACCAAGGGGCACGAAGGCGAGCGCGACGGGAACGAAGATCACGGTGGCCAGCGCGGCCAGCACAACGGCGATCAGCACGAACGTCAGCAGCACCGCGCGAAGGAAGCGCATGAGCCCGTCCCGTTGCGGCCGCATGTAGATCGCGTTCAGGCCCTGGATCAGCGCGGCGACGCCCGCGCGCGCCGAGTAGAGCGCAACGAGAAGGGACAGCGCCGAGGTCCATCCCAGCGTGCTGACATTCGACGCGACGAGCGCCTTGACCTGGGACTCGAGCAGCGAGAAGGCGTCAGCCGGGATGAATTCCGACAGGGTGTCGAGATAGCTCAGGATAACGGCCGGGTCCGAGAAATAGCCCCACAGCGCGATCGTCGCCGCGATGCCCGGAAAGATCGCGAACAGCCCGTAAAAGGCCACTCCGGCGGCGATCAGCCCCAGATGCCGGTCGTCGGCCGCGTTCCAGACCGCGGCGATCAGCGCGCCGACCAGTTTGAGGGTGCTTCTTGACAGGTCCCGTTCCTCGCTTGCCATGACACCGCCATCTGAATACGGCGCGGCGGCAGATGCAATGTCCCGGCTAGATCTCCGGGATCTCCGGGACGTCGAGGTATTGCATCGGCGGGTCCTCGGGATGCGCGATCCGGTGAATCAGCGCGCGAGCCAGGAAGACTCCGGCCTGGCTCACGTCCTCCTTCACCACGAGGATCTCCCGACGGAAACGCTTCAGGAAGGGGATCGCTTCCTTCGCGGTCAGGTCGAACTCCTTGGCGAGCACCAGGCCGAGGTTTTCCCCGGCCGCGATCACCGCCATCGCGGCCATCGCGGACGGCATGATGAAGCCGTCGCAGGCTTCCGGCCCGACAAGATATCGCGGCGCTGCCTTTTCCACGTCGATGCTGGCGCTGTGGGAGGTGACGCCCTCCACGACGACGAGATCCACACCCAACCGCCTTGCCGCTTCCTTGGCGCCGCGGCGCATGTGGATGGAATAGTACTGGCCCTGCGGCGGCAGAAGGATCGCGATACGCCGCCGGCCTCGCCGCGCAAGCATCTCGACGCAGATCCTGGCCCAGGTTTCGTTGTCGAAATCGGCGAAGGGATGCTGCCACTTCGTTCGCCCATGCGTCGCGAACGGGAAATCCCGTTCCATGAGATAGGCGATGCGCGCGTCTTCCGGTTCGGTCTGGTTGAGGATGACCCCGTCGGCCGAGCCCGTTTCCACGATGTAGCGCACCGGAACCATCGGGTCCTCGGAAGGGAAATACGGCGTGATGATCAGGTGGTAGGGCGTTCCTCTCAATTCCCCCGCGAGAGAGGATATGAGCTTGGCCGTGTGGTTCATCATGTCGTGCTCGGTCGACAGGACAAGCGAGATGACGTTGGTCTTGCCGGTCCTGAGGCGGACGCCGGCGCGGTTCGGGCGGTAACCGATGCGCGTCGCGATCTCGCGCACGCGCTTCTTCGTGTCCTCACCGATGTCCGGCGCATCATTCAGCGCGCGCGAAATCGTCGGGACGGCCAGCCCGGCGAGCCTCGCGATCGTCTTCAGCGTCGGGCGCTCGGCCGATTCGACCCCCTTGCGGCCCGCTCGCGCGACATGATCGCTCTCTTGTTTCTCCTTCGCGTCCATCCGCCGCCATTCCGTCTCGTGCCAAATTCGGGCAAGCCGAATTTCGTTGTCTTTCAACGCGTTCCTGCGGATTCAGCCTGCCTAGGAGCTTTTTCCCTTGTCGATGCTATTCCAGCTTGATCGAAAAGTCCAAATCGTCATAGCTTTTTCTATAACGATTTAGCAACTCGGGGAGGAGTTACTGATGAAGGTATTGAAATCACTCTTGGCGGCCACCGCGCTCACCGGCGCCACGGCTGCCAATGCTGCCGATCTGGAGGTCATGCACTGGTGGACCTCGGGCGGTGAAGCGGCCGCCGTGGCGGAATTCGCCAAGGCGTTCGACGCCACCGGCAACCACTGGGTGGACGCCGCATTCGCCGGGCCCGGCGAACAGGCGCGCGCCGTGATGGTCAGCCGGATCACCGGCGGCGACCCGATGGGCGCCTTCCAGTTCAACCACGGCCGCCAGGCAGAGGACCTGATCGCGGCCGGACTCCTGCGCGACCTGACCGACATCGCCGAAGCCGAGGGCTGGAAGGACGTGGTCAACCCGTCGTCGCTGCTGGACGGCTGCACCGTCGACGGCCGCATTTACTGCACCCCGGTCAATATCCATTCATGGCAATGGATCTGGCTTTCGCACAAGGCGTTCGAGGAAGCCGGCGTGCCGGTTCCCACGAACTGGGACGAATTCGTCGCCGCGGCGCCGGCGCTCGAGGCGGCCGGCAAGGTGCCTCTGGCCATGGGTCAGCAGAGCTGGCAGCAGACCGGTGCCTTCAACGTGCTGATGGCGACGCTGATCCCGAACGAGGTCTTCATGAAAGTCTATGGCGACAAGGATACCGAGGCCGCTGCCGGCCCCGACGTCGCCCGCGTCTTCAAGGCCGCGGCAGACGCCCGCGAACTGTCGAAGAACTCGAACGTTCAGGCCTGGAACGAGGCGACGAACATGGTGATCACCGGCCAGGCCGGCGGCCAGATCATGGGCGACTGGGCGCAGGGTGAATTCCAGGTGGCGGGCCAGACGGCCGGCCAGGACTACACCTGCCTTCCGGGGCTGGGCGTGACAGAGATCCTGGGAACCGGCGGCGACGCGTTCTACTTCCCCGTTCTGAAGGACGAAGCCCAGATCGCCGCGCAGGCCGAGCTGGCGGCGTTGCTTCTGAAGCCCGCCGTTCAGGTGGCGTTCAACCTCAAGAAAGGCTCGCTGCCGGTGCGCGGCGACATCGACCTGTCGACCGCCAACGACTGCATGCAGAAGGGCCTCAAGCTCTTGGCCGAAGGCAAGCTTCTGCCCGACACCAACCAGCTGATCACCCCGGACACGACCTCGCAGATCAACGACATGTTCGCGGAGTTCTTCGCCGATCCGTCGATCACGCCGGAAGCCGCGCAGGCCCGTTTCGTCGAGATCATGTCGGAAGCGGAATGATCCGCCGTTACATCTGACCAGTTGCTGGCCCGCCCTTGCGCGGGCCAGCGGCCTCACCCCGCCGACATCTTCCGCTGAAAAGAGGGGGCACGCATGGTCTCGGAACGCCCGAACCAGCTCTTCCGAAACATGACCGCGAAGATCGCGGCGGTTCCGATGATCCTGACTGCGCTCGTCGTCTTCGTCGGCGGAACGTTCTGGACGATCACATACAGCTTCACGAAGTCCAAGCTGCTGCCCACGACGGATTTCGTGGGCCTCGATCAGTATGAGCGCCTTTGGTCGACGAACCGCTGGATGGTCTCGATCGAGAACCTGTTCATCTATGGCCTCTGCATGCTGGTCTTCTGCTTCGTGATCGGCTTCATCCTCGCCGCGCTCATGGATCAGAAGATCCGCTTCGAGAACACGTTCCGGACCATCATCCTTTATCCCTTCGCGCTGAGCTTCATCGTGACCGGCCTCATCTGGCAGTGGATCCTGAACCCGGATTTCGGCATCCAGGGCATCGTGCGGTCGCTTGGCTGGGAAGGCTTCACCTTCGATCCGCTCTACAATCCCGACATCGCGATCTTCGGCGTGCTGATCGCGGGTCTGTGGCAGGCAACGGGCCTGATCATGGTCCTGATGCTTGCAGGGATGCGGGGCATCGACCAGGAAATCTGGAAAGCCGCGCGCGTCGACGGCATCCCGGCCTGGAAGACCTATGTCTTCATCGTCATCCCGATGATGCGCCCGGTCTTCATCACCACCCTGGTCCTGGTCGCCAGCAGCATCGTGCGGGTCTACGACCTCGTCGTCGCGCAGACCGGCGGCGGCCCGGGCCTCGCGACGGAGATGCCGGCCAAATACGTCTACGACTACATGTTCCGCGCCCAGAACCTCGGCCAGGCCTTCGCCGCCTCGACCATGATGCTTCTGGCGGTCGCCATCGTGATCATCCCCTGGGCCTACCTCGAATTCGGGAGCAAGAAACGTGGCTGACCTCACCGTAACCGCTCTGGAAGGGCCGCAGGGACCGAGGCCACAGCGCCGCTTCACGCGCCGCAACGTCTTTCTGTACGGCACGCTGATCATGGTGGCGCTTTACTACCTGCTGCCGCTTTACGTGATGGTCGTGACCTCTCTGAAGGGAATGCCGGAAATCCGGCTGGGCAACATCTTCTCTCCCCCGGTCGAAATCACGTTCGAGCCCTGGGTAAAGGCGTGGATGGAGGCCTGCACCGGGCTGAACTGCGATGGCCTCAGCCGGGGTTTCTGGAACTCGGTGCAGATCACCGTGCCCTCGGTCGCGGTTTCGATCGCGATCGCCAGCGTGAACGGCTACGCGCTCGCGAACTGGCGGTTCAAGGGGGCCGAGGTCTTCTTCACCATCCTGATCTTCGGTGCCTTCATTCCCTACCAGGTGATGCTCTATCCGCTCGTGATCCTTCTGCGGGAGATCGGGCTCTACGGCTCGCTCTGGGGCCTCATCATCGTGCATTCGATCTTCGGGATGCCGATCCTGACCCTTCTTTTCCGCAACTACTTCGCCTCGCTTCCCGAGGAGCTGTTCAAGGCGGCGCGCGTCGACGGCGCACATTTCTGGGGCATCTATTTCCGCATCATGCTGCCGATGAGCCTGCCGATCTTCGTGGTTGCGATGATCCTGCAGGTGACCGGCATCTGGAACGATTTCCTGTTCGGCGTGGTCTACACCAAGCCCGACACCTGGCCGATGACGGTGCAGCTCAACAACATCGTCAACTCGACGCAGGGCGTGAAGGAATACAACGTCAATATGGCCGCGACGCTGATCACCGGCCTCGTGCCCCTCGTCATCTACTTCGTCTCCGGCAAACTTTTCGTCCGCGGCATCGCCGCGGGCGCGGTGAAAGGCTGACCATGACCGTTTCCGTCAAGGACCTCACACTCAAGTTCGGGGCCCTCACCGTCCTCGACAAGCTGAACCTGGACATCGCGGACGGCGAATTCCTTGTTCTCCTCGGCGCTTCGGGCTGCGGGAAGTCGACCCTTCTGAACTGCATCGCGGGGCTTCTGGACATCTCGGGCGGCCAGATCCACATCAAGGGCCGCAATGTGACCTGGGAGGAGCCCTCGCAGCGCGGCATCGGCATGGTGTTCCAGTCCTACGCGCTTTATCCGCAGATGACGGTCGAGGGGAACCTGAGCTTCGGGCTGAAGAACGCCCGCATCCCGCGCCACGAGATCGCAAAGCGCGTCGCGCGCGCCGCAGAGATCCTCCAGATCGAGCCGCTCCTGAAACGCAAGCCCGCCGCGCTGTCCGGCGGCCAGCGTCAGCGCGTGGCGATCGGCCGGGCGCTGGTGCGGGACGTGGACGTGTTCCTGTTCGACGAGCCCTTGTCGAACCTCGACGCGAAACTGCGCGCCGACCTTCGCGTGGAACTCAAGCGCCTGCACCAGCGGCTCTCGAACACGATGATCTACGTCACCCACGACCAGATCGAGGCGATGACGCTCGCCGACCGGATCGCGATCATGAAGGGCGGGACCATCCAGCAGCTTGCGAGTCCCGCCGAGATCTACAACCGGCCGGTCAACAAGTATGTCGCCGGCTTCATCGGCAGCCCCGAGATGAATTTCTTCGACGGAAAGATCGACGGGATGGACTTCGTGGCCGACGGCGCCCGGCTGCCGCTTCAAGGCTACGAGTTCACGCGCGGCCGAACCGATGGCCCGGCCGCGCTCGGCATCCGGCCCGAACACATCGCCGCCGGCGATGCGGCCCGGGCCATGCCCTTCAGCATCGAGGCGAACGTGGACCTCGTCGAGCCGATGGGCTCCGACACGCTCGTCTGGACGAAGATCGGCGGCACGGACGTGCGTCTGCGAATGGACGGTCAGGCCACCGTGGGCCGTGGCGACGCGCTGCTCGTCGGCTTTGACCCGTCCCGCTTCTCCGTCTTCGACAAAGCGAGCGAGGAGAGGCTCTGAGCCGATGGCCGACCTCGCCGGCATATGGGGCTTTTCCGACGCGGAAGGCCTTGACGTCTCGCTGTCAGTCTCGGCGCTCGCGCCATTCCTCGCGGTCGAGGCGGATGTGCCTGAACGCTCTTCGCCAAACGCCGTCACGCTGTTCCACGGCCACCCTGCCCGGATCGGCTTCACCCCGGCGGACAAGGGGGAAAGGCCCCGCTCCGCCTTCCGCGACCGTCATCCTGCAACTCACAGAGCCCCGAGGATCCAATGACCGCCTTCTCCTATCAGCTCTATTCCTCCCGCAACTTCCCGCCGCTCTCCGATACCCTGAAGATGCTCGCGGAACTCGGCTATGCGCAGGCCGAGGGCTTCGGCGGCATCTACGGCGACGACGCGGCGCTGGCCGAACTTGAGAGGGGGCTCAAGGCGAACGGCCTCGCCATGCCCACCGGCCACTTCTCCTTCGACATGTGCCGGGACAACTCGGCCCGCGTCCTCGGGATCGCGAAGGCGATCGGGATGAAGGGCGTCATCGTCCCCTACATCATGCCCGACCAGCGCCCGAAGGACGCCGCGGGCTGGCGCGACTACGGCGCGAGCCTGGCGAAGGTCGGGCAGCCCTACTGGGACGCGGGTCTCTTCTTCGGTTACCACAACCACGATTTCGAGTTCGTCCCGACCGCCACGGGCGAATTGCCGATCGACCTGATCCTCGGAGCCGACGACCGCCTCGTCCTGGAATTCGACGTGGCCTGGGCCGTGCGCGCCAAGGCCGATCCGCTGGACACGATCCGCAAGTACGGCTCCCGCATCCGCGCCGCGCATGTGAAGGACATCGCTCCGGCGGGCGAGAACAAGGACGAGGACGGCTGGGCCGACATCGGCGACGGGATCGTGGACTGGAAGGCCATCATGCCCGCGCTCCGGGAAGCGGGCTGCGAGTATTTCGTGGTCGAGCACGACAACCCGAAGGACCACCACCGCTTCGCCAGCCGCAGCATCGCGGCGGCCCGGAAGCTTTGAGGAGAGACGGCAAATGATCGGCGTCGGCATCATCGGCTGCGGCAACATCTCGACCGCCTACCTGCGTCTCGCGCCCCTGTTCAAGGGACTCGAGGTCCGCGCGGTCGCGGACATGAACATGACTGCGGCGCAGGCGAGGTCGAAGGAATTCGGCCCCCGCGCGCTTTCGGTGGAGGACCTTCTCGCCGCGAATGACATCGACATCGTCGTCAACCTGACGATTCCGGATGCGCATTTCGCCGTGACGAAAGCGATCCTGAAGGCCGGGAAGCACGCCTATTCGGAAAAACCCTTCGTGCTCACCATCGAGGAGGGGAAGGAGCTTCGCGACCTCGCCGCGAAATCCGGTCTCCGAGTCGGGTCGGCGCCCGACACGTTCTTCGGCGGCGCGCACCAGGCCGCGCGGGCGGCGATCGATTCCGGTCGCGTGGGAGAGATCACCGCCGGCACCGCGCATGTGCTTTCGCACGGGATGGAGCACTGGCACCCCAACCCGGACTTCTTCTTCCTGCCCGGCGGCGGTCCGATGCTCGACCTTGGACCTTACTACGTCACGAACCTCATCCAGCTCATCGGCCCGGTGAAACGGGTGGCCGCGCTGACGTCTGCCGCGACGCCCACGCGCACGATCTCCACCCCGGGGCCGCGCAGGGGCGATGCGATCCCCGTGAAGACGCCGACGAACATCCACGCGCTCCTGGAATTTTTCAATGGCGCGACGATAACGCTTTCGACCAGCTGGGACGTCTGGGCGCACCGCCACGGGAACATGGAGCTTTACGGCACGGAAGGCTCGCTCTTCGTGCCCGATCCGAACTGGTTTTCGGGGCGGGTGGACATTGCCGGGCGTGATGGCAAGATCAGGGAACTGAAGCAGCGCGCTCATCCCTTCGCGGTGCCGAACATGAAGTCGGGCGACGGGGTGATGCGGGCCAACTACCGTACCGCGGGCCTCGCCGAAATGGCTCAAGCCATCGCGCACGATCGAGTGCATCGCTGCTCGCTTGAGCTTGCGCTGCACGCGGTCGAGGTGATGACCGCGGTGCTCAGGTCCGGCGATACGGGCCAGTTCGTGTCGATGACGACGACATGCGAACGCCCGGCCGCCTTGCCCGCGAGCGAGGCTAGGAAGCTGTTGAAGAAATGACCCACCGGCCCCGGGGCCTGTCCCGGGGCACGAACCAACGGAGGCCAAGATGACCTATTTCCCCGCCGAAGACCGCTATGATCGCATGGTCTACCGCCGCTGCGGAAACTCCGGCCTTCAGCTTCCGGCGATCTCGTTGGGCCTGTGGCACAACTTCGGCCACGACACGGCGCACTCGACCAAAAGGGCGATCTGCCGGACGGCCTTCGACCACGGGATCACGCATTTCGACCTGGCCAACAACTACGGACCGCCGCCGGGCAGCGCCGAGGAGGCGTTCGGCGAGATCCTGAAGACCGACTTCGCCGGATATCGCGACGAGCTCATCATCTCCTCAAAGGCCGGATACCTGATGTGGCCCGGACCCTATGGCGAATGGGGAAGCCGGAAGTACCTCATCGCCTCCTGCGATGCCTCCCTGAAGCGGATGGGTCTCGATTATGTCGACATCTTCTATTCCCACCGCTTCGATCCGGACACGCCCCTGGAGGAAACCATGGGCGCGCTCGACCAGATCGTTCGGTCGGGGAAGGCGCTTTATGCGGGGATTTCCAGCTACAATTCCGCCCGGACTCGGGAGGCTGCGGCGATCCTGAAGGACCTCGGCACGCCCTGCCTGATCCACCAGCCCTCCTACAACGTGCTGAACCGCTGGGTGGAGACCGACGGGCTTAAGGACACGCTTCGAGAACTGGGCATCGGCTCCATCGCCTTCACACCGCTCGCGCAGGGAATGCTGACGTCGAAATACCTCAAGGGCATCCCCGAGGGCAGCCGCGTGACGCAGGGCAAGAGCCTTGATCCCGACATGCTTTCCGCGCACGCAATCGAGAACATCCGGAAGCTCAATGAAATCGCGGAACGCCGTGGCCAGACGCTCGCGCAGATGGCGATCGCCTGGGTGCTGCGGGGGGGCGGCATCACCACCGCGCTCATCGGGGCTTCGCGTCCCGAGCAGGTCGTGGACTGCGCCAGCGCCATCGACAACCTCGACTTCACGGCCGAGGAACTCGCGGAGATCGACAAGTATGCCGACGAGGAGAACATCAACCTCTGGGCCCGTTCCTCGGAGACCGATGAATGATCCGAAACCCGATCCTTCCGGGCTTCAACCCCGATCCGAGCATCTGCCGGGTCGGGGAGGATTACTACATCGCGACCTCGACCTTCGAATGGTATCCGGGCGTGCAGATCCACCATTCGCGGGATCTCGTGAACTGGCGGCTGGTGTCGCGCCCTCTCAACCGCGCGGCGCAGCTCGACATGCGCGGCAACCCGGATTCCGGCGGGATCTGGGCGCCCTGCCTTTCCCATGCCGACGGGAAATTCTGGCTGGTCTACACGGACGTGAAGCGGCTCGACGGGGCGTTCAAGGATACGCACAACTACATCGTCACCTGCGAGACGGTCGACGGGGAATGGTCGGACCCGATCTACGTCAACTCGATGGGCTTCGACCCGTCGCTCTTCCATGACGATGACGGTCGGAAATGGTTTCTCGACCTGCGCTGGAACCATCGCGGCAAGGGCACGGGCGGGAACCCGAAGCACGCGAGCTTCGACGGCATCATCCTGCAGGAATGGTCACCCGAGCGCGGCCTGTTCGGCCCGGCGACGAATATCTTCGGGGGCACCGAGCGGGGTCTGACGGAGGGTCCCCACCTCTTCAAGCGGGACGGGTGGTATTACCTCACCGTCGCGGAGGGCGGCACCGGCTACAATCACGCCGTCACCATGGCGCGATCCCGTCGGATCGAAGGGCCCTACGAGGTTCATCCCGAAAAGCACCTCATCACGGCGGCGCATGCGCCCGAACACCCGATCCAGCGCACCGGGCATGGGCAATATGTCGAGGGGCATGACGGCCGGCACTGGCACACCTTCCTGATGGGCCGGCCCCTGAGCACCGAAAACGGCCGCTTCTCCCCCATGGGCCGCGAAACCGGCATCGAGGAGGTCGTCTGGCGCGATGGCTGGCTCTGGCTCAAGGAAGGCGGGCAACTGCCGCGCGCCGAAATTTCCGCCGACGCGAAGCCCGCCGGACCTGCGGCCGTCGAGCACAGCTTCGGCCCGGGCGCGTTGCCGGCCGAGTTCCAGTGGCTTCGCTCGCCCTTCCCGGAACGGATCTTCCGCCTTTCGGACCGGGGCCTGACGCTGATCGGCCGCGAGAGCCTCGGCTCCTGGTTCGAGCAATCGCTCGTCGCCCGGCGTCAGGAGCACTTCGTCTACACGGCGGAAACCGCGCTCGACTTCGCGCCGAAGCATTACCAGCAGGCTGCGGGGCTGACGACTTATTACAACCGTCACAAGCTTCACGCGCTGATTCTGACGAGCGAACCCGGCATCGGCCGCGCGCTGACGATCCTGTCCTGTCCGGGCGATTGGCCAAATTTCGCGCTGACACACCCGATCGCACCCGTTTCGGTTGGCGACGGTCCGGTGGAGCTTCGCGTCGATGTCGATCACGCCGCGCAGCAGTTCTACTGGCGCCAGGGTGGTGACTGGCAGGCGATCGGTCCGGAACTCGACGCCGCCGTGATCTCGGACGAGGGCGGGCGGGGCGAACACGCCTCCTTCACCGGGGCCTTCGTTGGGATGGTCGCCTTCGATACTTCGGGCAGCGCGGCCGAGGCCCACTTCACACGCTTCGCGTATCGCCCGTCATGATCAGGTCCGAGCTTTGCATCTATCGGCTTGCGGACGGGCATGTCGAATCCGTCTTGACGACTCCGCGGCTGATCGAGGCGCCGAACTGGGCCCCGGATGGGGGAAGCCTCCTCGTCAACGGTCATGGCCGACTGTTCCGGGTGGATCTGGAAAACCCGGATCTGGCCAATATAGACACTGATTTTGCCGAACGGCTGAACAACGACCACGGCATTTCACTGGATGGCCGGACGATCGTCATATCGGATTCCAGCCGGACCGAGGGGTCCTGCATCTACACGCTGCCGGCAACGGGTGGAACGCCCCTGCGGATCACGGCAAACACGCCGTCCTGGTGGCACGGCTGGTCCCCGGACGGAAAGTCCCTCACCTATGTCGGTCGTCGCGATGGCGTCTTCGACATCTACACCATCCCCGCTTCGGGCGGCGAGGAGCGCCGGCTGACGCGGGGCGGCGGTCACCATGACGGGCCGGACTACACGCCGGATGGCGAATGGATCTGGTTCAACTCGGACGTCGGGGGTTCGATGCAACTCTGGCGCATCCGCCCGGACGGCACCGGACGCGAGCGGATGACGGATGACGAGCGCGTGAACTGGTTCCCGCACCCGTCGCCCGATGGGCGCCACGTCCTCTACCTGTCCTATCCGCCCGGAACCGAGGGCCACCCGCGCGACCTCGATGTCGAGCTTCGCCTGATGCCGGCCGGGGGCGGCGCGGCGCGCAGCCTCATCGCCTTGTTCGGCGGTCAGGGCAGCGTCAACGTCCCGTGCTGGGCGCCGGAAGGCAACAGGTTCGCCTTCGTGCGCTACCGGCCCGCCGCCTGACACTCATCAGAGGGTCACCCAGGCCGCATCCTTTTGCGAGGAGCGGACGCAGGCGTCGATGAACTTCATGCCGATGAGCCCGTCCGCGATGGTCGGCGCATGGAGCCCCTCGGGCAACGGAGTGCCGTCCTTCTTGTGCCGGACAAGGCGCGCGGCCTCGGCGTAGATCGTCGCGAAGGCTTCCAGATACCCCTCAGGGTGTCCTGGCGGGACGCGCGTCACTCTCGCGGCTTCCGGCCCGGTCCCGGCACCGCCACGGGTGATGATCTGCGCGGGTTCACCGAGACGCGTGTAGCGCAGCGCATTCGGATGCTCCTGTGCCCACTCGATGCCGGCCTTTTCGCCATAGACCCGCAGTCTGAGCCCGTTTTCGTTTCCGGGGGCGACCTGCGTCGCCCAGAGCATTCCCCTCGCGCCGCCCTCGAATCGAAGCCGCACCTGCGCGTCATCGTCTAGGCGCCGGCCAGGGACGAAACTCGTCAGTTCCGCCGAGAGGCTGTTGACCTCCAGTCCCGTGACGAAACTCAGAAGGTTGAAGGCATGCGTGCCTATGTCGCCGATCGCGCCGCCCTCGCCGGATCGCGCCGGGTCCGTGCGCCAGTCGGCCTGTTTCTGCCCGGTCTGCTCGATCGGCTCGGACAACCAGTCCTGCACGTATTCGGCATGAACGAGGCGGATCTTGCCCAGATCCCCACGTGCCACCATCGCCCGTGCGTGCCGGATCAGCGGATAGCCGGTGTAGTTGTGCGTCAGGACGAAGAGCGCCCCGCTTTCTTCCGCGATCTTCGCCAGTGCCTCCGCCTCGCCCAGCGTCGCGGTCAGCGGCTTGTCGCAGATCACGTTGATGCCCGCCTTCAGAAATGCCTCGGCGACCGGTGCGTGCATGTGGTTCGGGGTCACGATGGCCACGGCGTCGATCCCGTCGGTGCGCGCGGCTTCCTGCGCTGCCATCTCTGCAAAGCTGCCATAGGACCGATCCGCCGGGATCCCGAGTTCCGCGGCCGAGTCCTTCGCCCTGTCCGGGTTGGAGGAAAGGGCTCCTGCAACGAGTTCCCAATCCCCGTCGATGCGCGACGCGATCCGATGCACGCCGCCGATGAACGCGCCCTGGCCGCCGCCGACCATTCCGAGCTTCAGCTTCGTCATTTCGAAATCCCCAGCATCGTGCGGATGGCCGCCATGTCCATCTCGCCACCCGCGAAATCGTCGAAGGCCTTCCCTGTTACCTCGATCAGGTGCGAGGCGATGTAGGGCGCGCCCTCGGCCGCGCCCTGTTCGGGGCTCTTGATGCAGCATTCCCACTCAAGGACCGCCCAGCCGCGATAACCGTATTGCGTGAGTTTCGAGAAGATCGCGGCGAAATCCACCTGCCCGTCACCGAGACTACGGAACCGGCCGGCGCGGTTCACCCAGGATTGGTAGCCCGAATAGACGCCCTGGCGGCCGTCCGGATTGAACTCCGCGTCCTTCACGTGAAAGGCGCAGATATGCTCATGGTAGATGTCGATGAAGGATAGGTAGTCGAGCTGCTGCAGGAGGAAATGCGACGGGTCGTAGTTGATCCGCGCGCGCTTGTGCCCGCCGACGGATTCCAGGAACATCTCGTAGGTCGCGCCATCGAAGACGTCCTCGCCGGGGTGGATTTCGAAGCCGATGTCCACGCCCTGATCTTCGTAGGTGTCGAGGATCGGCCGCCAGCGCCGACCGAGTTCCGCAAACGCTTCTTCGATCAGTCCGGCCGGGCGTTGCGGCCAGGGGTAGAGATAGGGAAAAGCGAGCGAGCCGGTGAAGGAAACCGTGGTGTCGAGCCCGAGGTTCCGCGTGGCCCTGGCCGCCTTTTTCACTTGCTCCGTCGCCCATTCGGTCCGTGCCTTTGGGTTTCCGTGCACCGGCTTCGGCGCGAATGCGTCGAAGGCGAGGTCGTAGGCCGGATGCACGGCCACGAGCTGTCCCTGAAGATGCGTCGAAAGCTCGGTGATCTTCACGCCCGCATCCGCGCAGATGCCTTTCACCTCGTCGCAATAGGTCTGGCTCTCCGCAGCCTTGTCGAGATCGAAGAGCCTGCCGTCGAAGGTCGGGATCTGAACGCCCTTGTAGCCGAGGTCCGCCGCCCATTTCGCTATGCCGGGGAGCGTGTTGAACGGAGCCTCATCCCCCGCGAACTGCGCAAGGAAGATCGCGGGTCCCTGTATGCTGCGCGGCGGCGTAATCGATTTAGGCATGCGGCGGACTCCTCCCGGAAATGGCTGTCCAAGTTCTGCATGGCCAAGACCGACCTGTAAAGCCGGAATGGCTCAGCCGAACTTCTTCCAGAGAGCCTTTTCGCCGAGCTTTTCCACGAACGCAGCGTGCGCGGCGGCTTCCTGATCGGTGACCCGCGGAGGAAGTTGCGCCGAACGCGGACGCGGGCGCCAGGTATCGGCCTGGGAGGGGCCGGAGCTGGTCACCGGCCCCGTGGACAGCCCGAAATCCGGCTGCCGTCCGCCGACCAGTTCCAGGTAGACCTCGGCCAGGATTTCACTGTCGAGAAGCGCGCCGTGCTTTTCCCGTGCGGAGTTGTCGACGCCGAAGCGGCGGCACAGCGCGTCGAGCGACGCCGGCGAACCAGGGAACTTCCGGCGCGCGATCGCCACAGTGTCGATGGCCCGGTCGTTCGGCAGAAGCGGCAGATTCAGCCAGCTGAGTTCCGCGTTCAGGAACTTCATGTCGAAGGCAGCGTTGTGAATCACGAGCCGTGAATCCGGCCCGATGAACTCCATGAAATCCTGCGCGATTTCCGCGAAGACCGGTTTGTCGCGCAGGAAGTCGTCGCCGAGACCGTGGACTTCGAAAGCTTCCGCCGGCATTGCGCGCTGAGGGTTGATGTATTGGTGGTAGTTGCGTCCGGTCTGGACGTGGTTGAAGAGCTCTACCGCGCCGATTTCCACGATCCGGTGGCCTTCGGCAGGTTCCAGCCCCGTTGTTTCCGTATCGAGAACGATTTCACGCATTGTTCATGATCTCCCGGATCAGCTTTCGCACGGCCGCGCGCGCCTGTTCAAGCGTCCGCGTCTCGATCACATGCGTTGCGCGGGCCCGCTTCTCCGCGTCAGGCATCTGGCGGGAAAGGATCATCTGGAACTGCGCTTCCGTCATGCCGGGACGCGACAGGACCCGCTCCTGCTGGACTTCTGGCGGGGCGGTCACGACGAGCGTCGCGTCGAGCCACGCATCGGCGCCGGTTTCGAACAGGAGCGGGATGTCAAGCACGACGAGGGTGGCGCCATTTTCGCCTGCATCCCGAATGAATGCGGCGCGGTCGGCGGCGACCAGGGGATGGACAACGGCTTCGATCCGCGAAAGCGCGGTGGGGTCCTCGGCGATCCAGGCTTTCAGGGTCGCACGATCCACGCCGCCGTCGCGGATCGCCTCGGGTCGCAGGCGCGCTATCTCGGGAACGGCCGCACCGCCAGGCGCATAGAGCCGGTGCACGGCGGCATCGGCATCCCAGACGGGAACGCCCTCCTCGGCGAACATGCGCGCGGTCGTGGACTTCCCCATCCCGATCGAACCGGTCAGTCCAAGGAGGAACGGCCGCGTCATCCTTCCAGCACGATCCGCCGCAGTTCTTCCGTCACCTCCGGGCGCACGCCGAACCACCTTTCGAAGCCCGGAGCCGCCTGGTGCAGCAACATCCCGAGTCCGTCGACGGTGGTGCATCCGACGCGCGCCGCGTCCTCGAGGAAGCGTGTGCGCAGCGGCGTATAGACGATGTCGGTGACCGTCGCGGCCGGGGTAAGCGCCTCGACCGGAAGGACGAGGTCGGGCTTCCCGACCATGCCGAGCGACGATGTATTCACCACGGTCATCGTGCCGTCGAGCATGTCGGCGGCGTGGACCCAGTCATACACCGTGAGCTTCGCGCCGAATTCCGAGCGCAGGGTCTCGGCCCTTGCCCGCGTGCGGTTGGCGATGCGGATCTCGGGCGCGCCTGCCTCGATCAGCGCCGATACGATCGCGCGAGCCGCCCCGCCCGCGCCGAAGACAGCGGCGGGACCGGCCGACGCGTCCCAGGAGGGTGCGTATTGGCGGAGATTTGCGAGAAATCCGTAGCCGTCCGTGTTGTCCGCATGGATCTTCCCATCCTTCCGGAAGATCAGCGTGTTGGCCGCACCGATCAGTGCCGCACGGTCAGTAACGACATCGGCGATCGCGAGCGCGGTCTCCTTGTGCGGGATCGTGACGTTGCAGCCGACGAAACCGGCCTTGGGCAGCGCGCCAAGCACATCGGGCAGATCGGCCTGAGCCACGTCCATCGGTATGTAGAATCCCTTGATGCCGTATGTCTTGAGCCAGTGGCCGTGGAGCTTCGGCGACCGGGAATGCGCGATCGGGGAGCCGATCACGCCGGCGAGCGGGATGCGAGGGTGTTCGGTCATCTGGCGATCTCGCCCCTCATGGCCAGCCAGCCGAGAAATTCCATGAGCGGAAGGCCCAGGATCGTGAAATGGTCACCCTCGATGCGCGCGAAAAGACGCACTCCCTCCTCCTCCAGCTTGTAGCAACCGACGCTGTGGCGGATGCTGTCCCAGTTCCGGGAAACATAATCTTCTATATAAGTCTCCGACAGGTCGTGCATCGTCAACCGCGCGGTCCCGACATGTCGCCAGAGCGGCGCGCCATCCCGGAAAACGACAGCTGCGGACAAGAGCCGATGGGTCTTTCCCGAAAGCTCGCGCAGCTGAGCCTTCGCGTCGTCGGGCGTCTCCGGTTTTGAAAACACGCGGCCGCCGAAATCCAGAACCTGATCACAGCCGAGAACCAGCACGCCCGGATGCTTTTCCGCGATCTTGCGTGCCTTCATCTCGGCCAGGGCGTCCGCCAGGTCGCGCGGGCTCGCGCCCTCGGCTTCGAGCGCCGCGCGGATGGCCTCCTCGTCGATGCGCGCCGGACGGGTTTCGACGTCGAGCCCCGCGTTGCGCAGCAGCGTCGCGCGGATCTCCGAGGCGGAAGCAAGGATCAAACGTGAGGTCATGTGGAAAGCCCTGTGGGCAAGCGGCAGGAGATGCGCAGGAACGAAAACGGGATTTCTCGCCCGGCGTATCGGGTTCCCAAAATTCCGCGGGGCTTGTCAAGCGCCAGAGGCCGGATATCCACGTCTGGAAAGGAAGAACGCGAAACTGTGGAGTTTCTCAGTCAGGGTCCGCTTCGGAAGAATGTTGCGCACAGGGAATCGGTGCGATGACGCTTGTAATGTAATGATAATAAAAGAAAAAAGTTTCGCGTTGGGGATCTTCGCTTTTTCCTCACAGAGTTATCCACAGGGTGGGAATTGTGGATGATCGCTGGGAAAGGTGTGTAATCCCCGGCTTCGAGGTTCCTTACTACAACATCATCCTTTCATTTCTTTCTTATTGTTTTTAGTTGGATGCGGATCAGCATGAGAGAGGGACAGAGGTGTCGGACTTCCTGGCTACGATCTATCCGTGGACCAAGGCTCTGCACGTGATGTCGGTAATCGCGTGGATGGCCGGGCTCTTCTACCTGCCCCGCCTGTTCGTCTATCACGCGGAAAGCGTGACCCCCGGCAGCGAGACTGACGCCCTGTTCAAGACCATGGAGGTGAAGCTTCTTCGCCTTATCATGAACCCGGCGATGATCGCGGTCTGGATTTTCGGTCTGGCGCTGGTGTTCACGCCGGGGATCGTCGCGTGGTCGGAGATCTGGCCCTGGGTCAAGGCGGCCTGCGTACTGGCGATGACCTGGTTCCATCACTGGCTCGGCCGGCGCCGGAAGGAATTCCTGCGCGGAGAGAACCGGCTGACTGGCCGGACCTACCGCATGATGAACGAGGTTCCGACGCTTCTGATGGTCGGGATCGTCCTTTCGGTGATCGTGAAATTCTGAGCCACGATTGACTCGGGCGGCCTTCGCGGTGTATCGGAGCGGCTAGCTTGGTCGTCCGACCATGGGCATTCCCCATTCACTTTCCGCGCTGGCCTTCCGCGCCTGACGCCATTTCCGTATGTGAGCCGATGAAACAAGAGCGCCTTAACCTGTCCGATCTCAAGGCCAAGAGCCCGGCCGACCTCCTCGCCATGGCGGAGGAGCTGGAGATCGAGAACGCGTCCACGATGCGCAAGGGCGAGATGATGTTCTCGATCCTGAACGCGCATGCCGAAGAAGGCTGGGAGATCGGCGGCGACGGCGTGTTGGAGGTGCTCCAGGACGGGTTCGGCTTCCTGCGGTCTCCGGAAGCGAACTACCTGCCGGGTCCGGACGATATCTACGTGAGCCCGGACATGATCCGGCAGTTTTCGCTCAGGACCGGCGACACGATCCAGGGCGAGATCCGCGGCCCCGGCGAGACGGAGCGGTATTTCGCGCTGGTCAAGGTCGAGGCGATCAACTTCCAGGATCCTGACAAGGCGCGCCACAAGGTCGCGTTCGACAACCTCACGCCCCTATACCCCGACGAACGGCTGAAGATGGAAATCGAGGACCCGACGATCAAGGATCGCTCGGCCCGGATCATCGACCTCGTCGCGCCGATCGGGAAAGGGCAGCGGGCGCTGATCGTCGCTCCGCCGCGGACCGGCAAGACGGTTCTGCTTCAGAACATCGCGCATTCGATCGAAACGAACCATCCGGAATGCTACCTGATCGTTCTCTTGATCGACGAGCGGCCCGAGGAAGTCACCGACATGCAGCGCAGCGTGAAGGGCGAGGTGATCTCCTCGACCTTCGACGAACCGGCGACGCGGCACGTCGCGGTGGCGGAGATGGTGATCGAGAAGGCCAAGCGCCTCGTCGAGCACAAGCGCGACGTGGTGATCCTCCTCGACTCGATCACGCGTCTCGGCCGGGCCTACAACACGGTGGTTCCGAGCTCGGGCAAGGTGCTGACCGGCGGCGTCGACGCGAATGCCTTGCAGCGTCCGAAGCGTTTCTTCGGCGCCGCGCGGAACATCGAGGAAGGCGGCAGCCTGACGATCATCGCCACCGCGCTGATCGATACCGGCAGCCGCATGGACGAGGTCATCTTCGAAGAGTTCAAGGGTACGGGCAACAGCGAGATCGTGCTGGACCGAAAGGTCGCCGACAAGCGCGTATTCCCGGCGATGGATATCCTCAAGTCCGGCACGCGGAAGGAGGATCTTCTGGTCGACAAGGCCGACCTGCAGAAGACCTATGTCCTGCGCCGGATCCTGAACCCGATGGGGACGACGGACGCCATCGAGTTCCTGATATCGAAACTCAAGCAGACGAAGACGAACTCCGAGTTCTTCGACTCAATGAACGCCTGATTTGTTGTTATAGAACAACAGGTTACACCTATGGACACGATTTTCGCGCTAGCCTCTGCAAGGGGCAAGGCAGGTATTGCGGTAATCCGGATTTCCGGACCGCACGCCTTTGCCGCCGCGCGTTCGCTTGCCGGATCGGTGCCGCGGCCGCGGGTGGCGGGGCTTCGGCAGTTGGCATCGAATGGCGAGGTTCTGGACGAGGCGCTGGTCCTGGCTTTTCCGGCCGGTGCAAGCTTTACCGGCGAAGAGGTCGTGGAGCTTCATCTTCATGGCGCGACGGCGACGGTATCTGCCGTGCTTCGCGCTCTTGGAGCGATCGAGGGGCTGCGTCTTGCAGAAGCTGGCGAATTCACGCGGCGCGCCTTGGAGAATGGCCGCCTGGACCTTGCCCAGGTCGAAGGGCTCGCGGATCTGATCGAGGCCGAGACCGAGGCGCAACGCAAACAGGCGCTTCGGGTACTGTCCGGCGAAATCGGCGCACGGGCGGCGGAGTGGCGGAAGGACCTGATCCGGGCGGCGGCGCTTCTGGAGGCGACGATCGACTTCGCCGACGAGGATGTGCCGGTGGACGTGGCTCCGGAAGTGCTTGCCCTGATTGGCAGAGTTTCGGATTCGCTTTCCATGGAACTTCGCGGGTTCGGTGCTTCCGAACGGATTCGCGATGGCTTCGAAGTGGCGATTGTCGGTCGGCCGAATGCGGGAAAGTCCACGCTTCTCAACGCACTCGCCGGGCGTGAGGCGGCGATCACGTCGGAACATGCCGGAACGACGCGCGACGTCATCGAAGTCCGGATGGACTTGGATGGTCTGGCGGTCACGATCCTCGACACGGCGGGTCTTCGGGAAACCGGGGATGTGGTAGAGGGGATCGGCGTGCAACGTGCTCTGGAGCGTGCTGAACGGGCGGATTTGCGGGTGTTCCTGCTGGACGAGGAGGACGTACCCCTTCTCGGCCCGCGTCCTGGCGACCTTTTGGTGCATGGCAAGGGTGACATAGGCCCGGCTCGTCAGGGGCTCAGCGTATCAGGGAAGACCGGTGCTGGTCTGCGGGAACTGACCGCCGCGATCGGCGCGGCGCTTTCGGATCGGACTGCGGGGGCGGCGACGATCACGCGGGAGCGGCATCGCGCGGCGATATTCCGTGCTGCGGAGGCTTTGGAATCGGCCGGGAATCAGATATCAGGTCGCGGCGGCGTGCCGGAGCTTGCGGCGGATGATCTTCGGCGTGCAGTTCGTGCGCTGGAATCTCTGGTTGGACTGGTGGATGTCGAGGATCTGCTCGACGAGATCTTTGCCAGCTTCTGCATCGGAAAGTGAGGATGTTTCACGTGAAACATTTCGATGTGATTGTCGTCGGGGGCGGCCATGCGGGTGCCGAGGCCGCGCATGCCTCGGCCCGAATGGGTGCGGATACTGCGCTCGTTACCCTGAGTCGGGGTGGTATCGGGGTGATGTCCTGCAATCCCGCAATAGGCGGCCTCGGGAAAGGCCACCTGGTTCGAGAAATCGATGCGCTGGATGGGGTTATGGGCCGCGTGGCCGACCGGGCCGGGATACAGTTTCGCCTGCTCAACCGGCGCAAGGGCCCGGCTGTTCAGGGGCCCCGGGCCCAGGCGGACCGCCGGCTTTACCGCGAGGCGATGCAGTTAGAGATGGACGTCTGCCCGGGTGTTACGGTCATCGAGGGCGAAGTCACCGATCTGATTTCCGAGGGCGCTCGGATCGTTGGTGTCGAGCTGGCGGATGGCAGCAGGATTGCTTCGGCCGCCGTGATTCTGACGTCCGGCACGTTCTTGCGCGGAGTGATTCACATCGGAGATGTGACCCGTCCCGGCGGCCGCTGGGGCGATTCCCCGTCCGTACGCCTTGCGGAGCGCCTTCGTGCGCTTGATCTGCCTTTGGGACGACTGAAAACGGGAACGCCGCCGCGCCTGGACGGCCGAACCATCGCATGGGACAAGCTGGACAGGCAGGAAGGCGACGAGGACCCCGTAATGTTCTCGTTCCTAAACAGGAACCCCTTCGTCCGGCAAATCGCCTGCGGGATCACTCACACGAACTCGCGCACGCATGAAATCATCAGGACTAATCTGGATCGTTCGGCCATGTATGGCGGCCATATCGAGGGCGTGGGCCCGCGCTATTGCCCATCGATCGAGGACAAGGTGGTGCGGTTCGCTGACAAGGACGCGCATCAGGTTTTCCTTGAGCCAGAAGGACTTGATGATCCGACGGTCTACCCGAACGGCATTTCGACCTCCCTCCCCGAGGAGGTTCAGGAATCCTACGTCCGCTCGATTTACGGTCTTGAAGCGGTCGAAATTCTTCAGCCGGGCTACGCGATCGAATACGATTATGTCGATCCGCGGTCCCTGAGAGCCACGCTGGAGCTCAAGGATGCGCCAGGGCTCTTCCTGGCGGGACAGATCAATGGCACGACGGGCTACGAGGAAGCGGCCGCGCAAGGGCTTGTCGCAGGGCTGAACGCCGCTTGCCTGGCGCAAGGAAGGGAGCCGGTCACCTTCCGGCGATCGGAAAGCTACATCGGCGTGATGATCGATGATCTTGTGTCCAGGGGGGTATCCGAACCCTACAGGATGTTTACATCTCGCGCGGAATTCCGGCTTTCGCTTCGCGCCGATAACGCTGATCAACGGCTTACGCCGATCGGATTGTCGCTCGGCTGCGTTGGTGAAGACCGCCGGGCCGCCTTTTCGAAAAAGATGGAAGCCCTGGAGGCGGGCCGCGCCGCGCTCGAATCCCTGCGGCTTTCGCCGCGCGATGCGGCGCGCAACGGCCTGCGCGTCAATCAGGACGGCGTTCGGCGATCGGGTTTTGCCCTCCTGTCGTTTCCGGACGTTACGTTCACCGACCTCGAGCGTATAGAGCCGGACCTGGAGCTCATCGACGCAGAGACGAAGGCGCAGTTGGTGCGGGAAGCGCTTTACGCGAACTACATTGATCGCCAGCTGGAAGACATCGCCGCGATGCGCCGCGACGAAGGACAGCAGATCCCGCCAGACTTCAACTATTCGGAGATGTCCGGGCTGTCGTCGGAGCTGTGCCAGAAGCTTGAGCGCCACCGTCCCGAATCACTCGCTCAGGCGGCACGAATCGAAGGGATGACGCCAGCCGCCCTCACGCTGATTCTCGCGCGGCTGCGCCAGCGGGAAAGGCAGCGCAAGGCGGTATGACCAGAGACGAACTCTCCGAGTTGCGAGGGCGCGATGTTTCACGTGAAACATACGCCCGCCTCGAGACTCACGCGGCGCTGCTCGCGAAGTGGAATCCAAAGATCAACCTCGTGAGTCCGTCGACCCTCGCCGAGGTTTGGAGTCGCCATATCCTTGATTCCATTCAGATATTCGACCTGAATGACCGCCTTGAAGGGGTATGGGTGGACATCGGAACGGGTGGAGGTTTTCCCGGCCTTGTCATAGCGATCCTCGCTGCGGCCGAAGCGCCGGGAATAGCCGTCCATCTGGTGGAGAGCGACCTCCGCAAGTCCGCTTTTCTCGCAACCTGCCTGCGCGAAACTGGTGTGACTGCGAAAATCCACAGCGAGAGGGCCGAATCACTGCCTTCGCTTAACGCCGACGTCCTGAGCGCGCGCGCCCTCGCCTCGCTGACCGCACTTCTCGGCCTCGCTGAAAGGCACCTCGCGCCCGAGGGGCTGGCTCTTTTCCCGAAAGGCGCCAATCACCAGGCGGAGATCGACGAGGCACTTGCAACCTGGCGCTTCCGCCTCCAAAAACACCCAAGCAAGACCGACCCGCTTGCGGTCATCCTGGCAATCGAAGGGCTCTCGCGTGTCTGACTCGTCCAGACCCAACGGAACGCGTATCATCGCGATCGCAAACCAGAAAGGCGGCGTTGGCAAGACGACGACCGCCATCAATCTCGCCGCGGCCTTCGCCGAAAAGGGCCTGCGCGTGCTCGTGATCGACCTCGATCCGCAGGGTAATGCCTCGACCGGCCTCGGGGTCGAGCCCTCGCAACGCGACATGACGACCTATGACCTGCTCCTCGATGAGGCGCCACTCGCCGAGGTGATCCGGACGACGGATATCGAGAACATCTGGATTTGCCCGGCGACAACGGATCTTTCCTCTGCGGACATGGAGCTTGTCGCCAACGAAAAGCGCAGCTTTCTCCTGCATGACGCACTTCGACAACCCGCCATCGACAGCTACGCTTTCGACTACATCCTGATCGACTGCCCGCCGTCCCTCAGCCTTCTGACCGTGAACGCGATGGTGGCGGCGCACTCGGTGCTGGTGCCACTCCAGGCCGAATTCTTCGCGCTTGAAGGGCTTTCGCAGCTCATGCTGACGATTCGAGAGGTCCGGCAGAGCGCCAATACCGATCTCCGGATCGAGGGCGTCGTCCTTACCATGGCCGATATTCGAAACAACCTTTCGCAACACGTCGAAAACGATGCCCGCACCACCCTCGGCGACCTGGTCTTCGAAACGGTGATCCCGCGGAATGTCCGCGTCAGCGAGGCACCATCCTTCGCGCTTCCCGTGCTCACCTACGATCCGCAGTCGAAGGGCAGTGCCGCTTACCGGGCGCTTGCCCAAGAACTTCTGTCGCGTCACGCTAAATAGCTGAAAAACAAGAGGTTTCCCGATGGCAGAGAAGAAGACAGAGCGTCGCGGTCTCGGGCGGGGCCTATCCGCGCTGATGGCCGACGTCGGCGCTTCCGCCCCGGACAAGGCCTCCGAGGACCGTCCGCGTCGGCCTGACCAGCGGGTGCCGATCACCGCGCTGTACCCCAACCCGGACCAGCCGCGCCGAGATTTCCCCAAGGAGGCGCTGGAGGAGCTTGCAGCCTCCATCCGCGCGAAGGGCGTGATTCAGCCGCTGATCGTGCGGCCGCGTACAGGTGCGCCGAATACCTATGAAATCGTGGCCGGCGAGCGCCGCTGGCGCGCGGCTCAACTCGCGCAACTGCACGAGGTTCCGGTTCTCATCCGCGACTTCACCGACGCTGAAGTGCTCGAGGTCGCGATCATCGAAAACGTCCAGCGAGCGGACCTCAACGCGATCGAAGAGGCGATGGGATACCGGCAGCTGGTCGAACGGTTTGGCCACACGCAGGACCAAATCGCCGAGGCGCTGTCGAAAAGCCGCAGCCACATCGCGAACCTGCTTCGACTTCTGAACCTCCCGCCCGAGGTTCAAACCTACGTCCGCGATGGCAAGCTTTCCGCCGGTCACGCCCGCGCGCTCATCACGACGGAGGATCCGGCCGCGTTGGCCCGCCAGGTCATCTCGAAGGGACTCTCGGTCCGCGAGACCGAGCGTCTGGCGAAGGCGCCAGCAAAACAGCCGGGCGTTGGCCGGCCCGCGCCCTCCCGGCCCGAAAAGGACGCGGATACGCGCGCCCTGGAGCAGGATCTATCCGCAGCACTTGGTATGCGCGTCGTCATCGACCACAAGGGTCATGATGGCGGACAGCTCGTGATCACCTACAAGACGCTGGATCAACTCGACGAACTTTGCCAGGTTCTCGGCAGCGCGCGGTGAAGATCAGACGCTCGGCCGAGTCAAGATGAACAGGATCACGGCGGCGAAAGCCATCGCCTGTATGATCAGGACAATCGTCGGGAAGCCGAGGAGCAGCGACAAGCCGTAGCCGGCCAGGATTGACAGCGTCGCCAGGCGTTTCGACCGCTTGCTGATCGCCCCGCGTTCGTTCCAGGCGATGATCGGTGGACCGTAGGTCGGGTGTGTCAGGATCCAGTGGTGCAGTCGTTCCGAGGACCGGGCAAAGGAATATGTCGCGAGCAGCAGGAACGGCACTGTCGGCATGATCGGCAGGAAGACTCCGATGATGCCAAGCACCACTGAAATCACTCCAAGGATCAGCCAAAAGATCTTCATCTCAGGGTAGAAGTTCCCGGATCACACCGTTGAGGACGGCGCGACCCTCTGCCGTCGCCCCAAGCCGCCCGGCGGCGCGCCAGACAAGTCCCTCGTCCATTAACATGTTGATTTTGTTATCATCAAGCGGTCCCCGAGCAAGAATCTGATAACGGGAAAGCTCTATCCCCTCCGCCAGCCGCAGCCCCATCATCAGGTATTCCGCGGCTTGATCCGCCAGCGGCAGAAGTTCCCTAGGCACCTCGCCGGAGCCGCGGTCCTCGACCGCGCGCAGCCAGTCCGCGGGCCCCTTGGGTGTCTCCGTCGCGTGGCGATGCCCGTCAAGCGTCAGGCGCCCGTGTGCCCCTGGACCGATGCCGGCGTAATCCCCCGCGCGCCAATAGATCAGGTTGTGCCGGCTCTCCGCGCCTTCCCGCGCGTGGTTCGAAACCTCATAGGCCGGCATCCCTGCCTTGTCACAAATCTCCTGTGTCATCAGATACATATCGGCCGCCAGGTCATCGTCAGGCAGGCCTTTCAGCTGCCCCAGAGCCGCCCGGGAACCGAAAACCGTGCCCTCCTCGACGGTCAACTGGTAGAGCGAGAAATGATCAACGGCCATGGCAAGAGCCTCGGACAATTCGGCCCGCCACCCTTCCGCCGTCTGGCCCTGCCGCGCATAGATCAGGTCGAAACTCACACGGTCAAAGACGCCGCGCGCTACGTCGAACGCTGCGCGAGCTTCGGCGGCCGTATGCATCCGCCCCAGGCGCCTCAGATCGGCGTCGTTGAGCGCCTGCACGCCCATCGAGACGCGCGTGACGCCTGCCTCCCTGTAGCCACGGAACCGGCCGGCTTCGACGCTTCCGGGGTTCGCCTCGAGCGTTATCTCTGCGTCGTTCGCCATCGGCCAGGCCGCCCGAACCGCTTCCAGGACGGTTGCCACGGTCTCTGGCGCCATCAGGGACGGCGTTCCGCCGCCGAAGAACACGGTATCGAGCACCCGCGGCCCCGTTTCCGCCGCCACCCGACGGATTTCCGCGACATAGGCCCGAGCCCAGCGTTCCTGATCGATCGCCGCCGCGACATGCGAGTTGAAGTCGCAATACGGGCATTTCGACGCGCAGAACGGCCAGTGCAGGTAAAGCCCGAATCCGCCGTTGCGCCAGTCTTCCATACCTCAGCCCCGCATCGCGGTGACTTCGATCTCCACATTCATCTCCGGCCTGATCAGCCCCGCGACCACCATGGTCGCCGCGGGCCGGATCTCGCCGAGAGCTTCGCCGAGGACCGGCGTGATCCGTTCCACGAAGGAAGCATCCGTAACCGTGTACTGGACGCGAACGATGTCCTCCATCGTGAACCCGGCCTCCTTCAGGACCCCTTCTATGGTCCGGAAACAGTTCCGCGCCTGTTCGGCCACCTCCTCCGGCATCTGCATCGTGGCGTAGTCGTAGCCCGTGACGCCGGAAACGAAGCACCAGTCGCCCTTCACGATGGCGCGACTGTAACCCATTGTTTTTTCGAACGGAGATCCCGTCGAAATGCGCCTGACCTTCATCTCCCTCACTCCTCGAACAAGGCCACGAGCCTGCCGAAGGCGTCCGCCCGGTGGCTGATGCTGTTCTTAAGGTCCGGGTCCATCTCGCCATAGGTCATGCTGTAGCCTTCGGGCTGGAACATCGGGTCATAGCCGTGCCCGCGCGCCCCTCGCATCGGCCAGACGACCTGACCTTCCGCCTTGCCCTCGAAGACTTCGTCATGTCCGTCCGGCCATGCCAGAACCAGTGTGCACCGGAACCGCGCCGTTCTGGGATACGGCGCTTTCGCGGCCTCGAGTTCTTCCCATGTCCGCGTCATGGCGCGTACGAAATCGCGCCCGCCCGGACCCTCGGCCCAATCCGCCGTATGGACCCCGGGCGCACCCCCGAGACCGTCGACCTCGATCCCGGAATCATCCGCAAGCGCGGGCAGCCCCGAGGCCTTGGCCGCCGCATGCGCCTTGATCCGCGCGTTCCCGACGAAGGTCGTCTCGGTCTCCTCGGGCTCCGGCAGGCCAAGCTCCCCGGCCGAGACGCAGGAAATCCCGAACGGCTTCAACAGCGCCGCGATCTCCTGCAGCTTCCCCGCGTTATGGGTCGCGATCAGCAGCCGGTCGCCGGTAAACCGTCTCATCCCAGCGCCGCCTTCTGCGCCGCGACCAGTTCCGAGACGCCCGCTTCGGCAAGATCCAGGAGTTCGGTCATCTCGGCCCTGCTGAATGTGGCGCCCTCGGCGGACATCTGCACCTCGATCAACCGCCCTGCGCCGGTCATGATGAAATTGCCGTCCGTCCCCGCCTCGCTGTCTTCGGCGTAGTCAAGGTCAAGCACCGGCTGGCCTGCGTAAATGCCGCAGCTGACCGCGGCCACGTGGTCGAGGATCGGGTCCGACGTGACCGCGCCGACCTTCAGAAGCTTGTTCACCGCCATCCTCAGGGCCACCCACCCCCCCGTGATGGAGGCGCAGCGGGTTCCGCCGTCGGCCTGGATCACGTCGCAGTCGACAACGATCTGGCGCTCACCCAAGGCCACGCGGTCGATCCCTGCCCGGAGCGAGCGACCAATAAGCCTTTGAATTTCCTGCGTTCTGCCGCTCTGCTTGCCCGCCGCAGCCTCCCGCCGGCCACGCGTGTGCGTGGCGCGGGGCAGCATGCCGTATTCCGCAGTCACCCAGCCGAGCCCGGAGCCCTTCAGGAAGGATGGCGCCTTGTCCTCGATCGTCGCGGTGCAAAGGACATGCGTGTCCCCCATCCTGATCAGGCACGATCCTTCCGCGTGCTTCGTGACTCCCGTCTCGATTGAAACGGCACGCATTTCGCCTATCTTCCTGCCGGAGGGACGCATGATCTAACCTTTCATTATCTCAAGGCCAGATATGCCCCGCGCCGGGCGTGATGCAACCCCGATTGACGGAGGAAATCTACCGCCTCTAATGTTCCCAACCCCCAGCGACGGTGACGATGAACGAAAGCCCTAACATTCTTGCCGACCTGAACGAGCGGAGCCGCGAAGTCTTCCGCCGCGTGGTCGAGGGCTACCTCGATACCGGCGATCCCGTTGGTTCCCGCACCCTGACCCGCTCCATGAGCGAGAAGGTCTCTGCCGCGACAATCCGGAACGTCATGCAGGACCTCGAGTACCTCGGTCTCCTCGGCAGTCCGCATGTTTCCGCGGGCCGTGTGCCCACTCAGCTGGGCCTGAGAATGTTCGTGGATGGCCTCATGGAGGTCTCCACCATGGCCGAGGAGGACCGGGAAAAGATTGACGCGACGCTTGGCCAGAACGACCCCGATGTCGGCACGATCCTTGACCGCGTCGGCGCCGCGCTTTCGGGGATTACCAGGGGTGCGAGCCTCGTCCTCGCTCCGAAGCACGAGGCCCCGATCCGCCACATCGAGTTCGTGAGCCTCGGCCCGGACCGCGCTCTCGTGGTGCTCGTCTTCGCGGACGGCCACGTGGAAAACCGCGTCTTCAATCCGCCCCCGGGCCAGACGCCGTCCTCGATGCGGGAGGCGGCGAACTTCCTGAATTCACTTGCCGAGGGCCGCACGCTTTCGGAACTGCGGACGCAGCTTCGGCGCCAGATCGAAGTGTATCGCCAGGAACTCGACGCGCTGGCCCGTGAACTCGTGGAAAACGGCCTCGCGCTCTGGGACGGCACGGGCGACGGGGCCGAAAGGCTCATCGTACGCGGCCGGGCGAATCTGATCGGCGAGGAGGCCAGCGACATCGAGAGAATCCGGACGCTGTTCGACGATCTCGAAAGGAAGCGCGACATCGTCGAATTCCTCGAACTCACCGAGGCCGGCGAAGGCGTGCGCATTTTTATCGGCTCAGAGAACAAACTTTTCTCACTTTCGGGTTCCTCTCTGGTGGTGTCTCCCTATATGAACGCCGACCGTAAGATCATCGGCGCCGTGGGCGTGATCGGGCCGACGCGGCTCAATTACGGCCGCATCGTGCCGATCGTCGATTACACGGCGCAACTCGTCGGCCGGATGCTCGGCGGCGAGCGCAAGGGATAAGACTTATGAGCGAGATGAAGAAAGACGAAATCGCCGAGGATCAGGCCCAGATCGGCGAGGAAGCAGTCGAGGAAGTGTCCGAGGTCATGGCCGAGGAGCTGGCCCAGCTTCGGGCCGAGCGGGACGAGTTCAAGGACCGCTTCATGCGCGCCCTCGCCGACGCGGAAAACGCCCGCAAGCGCGGTGAACGCGACCGGCGCGAGGCTGAACAGTATGGCGGCTCGAAGCTCGCCCGCGATCTCCTGCCCGTCTACGACAACCTTCGGCGCGCGCTCGATGCGGCGAACGAGGAACAGCGTGAAATCGCCTCCGCGCTGATCGAGGGCGTGGAACTCACACTGCGCGAACTGGTCCACGTGTTCACCAAGCACGGGATCCAGCCGGTATCGCCCGCCGTGGGCGAAGCGTTCGACCCCCAGATTCACCAGGCGATGTTCGAGGCCCCGGTCCCCGGCACCAAGGCGGGCGACATCATCCAGGTGATGACCGAGGGCTTCCTCCTGCACGACCGGTTGCTCCGGCCCGCGCAGGTGGGTGTGTCCTCCACGCCGAAATCCTGACGACAGGCTCTATTCCGCCAGACTTTGCCTGAGCTCGTACAGTGCTGCCAGCGCCTCGAGCGGCGTCATCTCGTCGGGGTGCAGCTCTTTCAGCTGCGCCTCGATAGGGGATGGCCCCTTGGGTTCGGCGCGCGGCGCGACCGTGACCGTCGCGTTGAACAGCGGCAGGTCGTCCACCAGACCCTCGCGTTTTGCGGACCCCTCGCGCTCACCCTTCTCGAGCGCATCCAGAACCACTCGCGCCCGCTCCACGACCGCATGGGGCAGTCCCGCGAGACGCGCCACCTGCACCCCGTAGGACCGGTCCGCCGCACCCTTCCGCACCTCGTGGAGGAAGATCACCTCGCCCTCCCACTCCTTCACGGCCACCGTCGCGTTCTCGACACCGTCGAGCTTGTGCGCCAGCGCCGTCATCTCATGGTAATGCGTTGCGAACAGGGCCCGGCAACGGTTCACGCCGTGCAGATGCTCCATCACCGCCCAGGCGATCGACAACCCGTCATAGGTCGCCGTCCCGCGCCCGATCTCGTCGAGGATCACCAACGCACGGTCATCGGCCTGATTGAGGATCGCCGCGGTCTCCACCATCTCGACCATGAAGGTCGACCGCCCGCGCGCCAGGTCGTCCGCCGCGCCCACCCGGCTGAAAAGCTGGCTGACGAGCCCGATATGCGCCCGCCGGGCCGGAACATAGCTTCCCGCCTGCGCGAGAAGCGCGATCAGGGCGTTCTGGCGCAGGAAGGTCGACTTGCCGGCCATGTTAGGACCGGTCAGCAGCCAGATCGCCGGCGTCTCGCCATCGGTCAGCGCGCAATCGTTGGCGACGAAGGGCTCCCCGGTCCGCCGCAGCGCGCGCTCGACCACGGGATGCCGCCCCGCCTCCACGACGAAGGCGCGGCTGTCGTCCACTTGCGGCTCGCACCAATCCCCTTCCCGCGCGATTTCCGCGAATGCCGCCGCGAGGTCGATCTCCGCCAGCGCCCGAGCCGCCGCGGCGATCCTCGCCGCCTTCGCCAGAACCGCCGCCGAAAGCTCGCCGAAGATCCGCTTCTCGATCTCCAGCGCCCGGTTCCCGGCGTTCAGGATCCGCGTCTCCATCTCGGACAGGGCGACGGTGGTGAATCGCACCTGGTTGGCCGTCGTCTGCCGGTGGATGAAGGTTTCGTTCAGCGGTGCCGACAGCATCTTCTCGGAATGGGTCGCCGTCGTCTCGATGAAATAGCCCAGCACGTTGTTGTGCTTGATCTTCAGGCTCTGCACGCCGGAAAGCGCGACGTATTCCGCCTGCATCCGGGCGATGACGCCGCGTCCTTCGTCGCGAAGCTCGCGCGCCTCGTCGAGGTCCGCGTCGTGGCCAGAGGCCACGAAACCCGCGTCGCGGGCAAGAAGCGGCGGGTCGGCAACGAGCGCGGCGTCGAGCAACGCCAGAAGTTCGTCATGTCCCCTCAGATCCTCGGCCGACCGGCACAGCCTTTCCGGCGCTTCGACCGAGGCCAGCGCGCCGGCGATCTCCTCGGCCTGAGTCAGCCCGGCTCGGATCGCCCCGAGATCACGCGGCCCGCCACGCTCCAGCGCGAGGCGTGACAGCGACCGGTCCATGTCCGGCGCACGGCGCAGCGCGTCACGCAGTTCTTCCGTGAATCGACCCTGTTCCAGCAGAAAACGCACCGCATCGAGGCGCGATTGCACCTCGGCCAACTCCCGCGACGGCGCCGAGATCCGCCGCTCGAGAAGCCGCGCGCCCGCCGCCGTCACTGTCCGGTCGATCGCGGCCAGAAGCGACCCTTCCCTTCCACCCGACAGCGCCTGAGTGAGTTCGAGGTTCCGCCGTGTGGCCGCGTCGATCTGCATCGCACCGCCCGCGGCTTCCTTCACCGGGGGCCTCAGGTATGGGAGCCGCCCCCTCTGCGTCAGGTCCAGGTATTCGACGATCCCGCCCAAGGCGGAAAGCTCCGCCCGACCGAAAGCGCCGAAGGCGTCGAGCGTCTCGACCCCGAAAAGCTCGCACAGCCGCCGTTCCGCCCCCATGGAGTCGAAAGACCCGCGCGACAGGGGCGTCAGTGCCGCGCCCGCATCTCCCACGACTGCGCTGCACTCCGCGGTCTTCGCTTCGCTCGCGATCACTTCGCGCGGGGCGAGCCGCGCCAGCTCCGGCCCAAGCCGCGACAGCGGGCAGGACATGACCCGGAATTCGCCGGTCGAAATGTCCGTCCAGGCCAGCGCCGCCTCGTCCCGGACCTCCGCCCAGGCCGCTAGGAAATTGTGCCGGCGCGCCTCCAGCAGCGCGTCTTCAGTAAGCGTTCCGGGGGTGACCAGCCGCACCACGTCGCGCGCGACGACGGCCTTCGACCCGCGCTTCTTCGCTTCGGCGGGGTCCTCCATCTGCTCGGCGATCGCCACGCGGAACCCCTTGCGGATCAGCGTCAGCAGGTAGCCTTCCGCCGAATGGACAGGGACTCCGCACATCGGGATGTCCTCGCCCAGGTGCTGGCCGCGCTTCGTCAGCGCGATGTCGAGAGCGGCGGCGGCCGCGACCGCGTCGTCAAAGAACATCTCGTAGAAATCGCCCATCCGGTAGAAAAGAAGCGCGTCCTGATAGCGCCCCTTGATCTCCAGATACTGCGCCATCATCGGCGTCACGGCAGCGTCGGCAATCGTCACGAAAGGCCCCCTCCTTTTCGGAGCCCGACCCTACAAAACAGCCTCGCCCGTTGAAAGCGGCAAATCCTGACCGTTGTCGCCCGACGCGCGCCCGGCTATGACCCGTTTAACAGAGGAGGAGCCCGGCCAATGTCCCCGAAGACCCGCATCACCCGCGAAGAGGCGCTGGCCTATCACCACGATCCGCGACCCGGAAAGTACGACATCACGGCGTCGAAGCCGATGGTGACGCAGCGCGACCTGTCGTTGGCCTATTCGCCGGGCGTGGCAGTTCCGGTCGAGGCGATCGCGGAACGCCCGGAAACGGCCTACGACTATACCGTGAAGGGCAACATGGTCGCCGTCATCTCGAACGGCACGGCGATCCTCGGCCTCGGCAACCTCGGCGCGCTGGCCTCGAAGCCGGTGATGGAGGGGAAGGCCGTTCTCTTCAAGCGCTTCGCCGACGTGAACGCGATCGACATCGAGCTTGATACCGAGGACGCGGACGAGATCATCAAGGCCGTGTCGCTCATGGGGCCGTCCTTCGGAGGAATCAACCTCGAGGACATCAAGGCGCCGGAATGCTTCATCATCGAGCAGCGCCTGAAGGAAATCATGGACATCCCGGTGTTCCATGACGACCAGCACGGCACGGCCGTGATCTGCGCCGCGGGCCTCATCAACGCGCTGGAGCTTTCGGGCAAGAAGATCGGCGAGGTGAAGATCGTCCTGAACGGGGCGGGCGCGGCCGGTATCGCCTGCCTCGAACTTCTGAAGGCCATGGGCGCCAGGCACGACAACTGCATCATGTGCGACACCAAGGGCGTCATCTACCAGGGCCGCACCGAGGGCATGAACCAGTGGAAATCGGCCCACGCGGTGAAGACCGACCTTCGCACGCTCGAAGAAGCGATGAAGGGCGCGGACGTGTTCCTCGGCGTTTCCGCGAAGGGCGCGGTGACGCAGGACATGGTCGCATCGATGGCCGACAACCCGGTGATCTTCGCGATGGCGAACCCGGATCCGGAGATCACGCCTGAAGAGGCGCAGGCCGTCCGCCCCGACGCGATCGTCGCCACGGGCCGGTCGGACTATCCGAACCAGGTCAACAACGTCCTCGGCTTCCCCTATCTCTTCCGCGGCGCGCTCGACATCCACGCCCGTGCCATCAACGACGATATGAAGATCGCCTGCGCCCGCGCGCTCGCCGAACTCGCCCGCCAGGACGTCCCCGACGAGGTGGCGATCGCCTACGGCCGAAAGCTCACCTTCGGCCGCGATTACATCATCCCGACGCCATTCGATCCGCGACTGATCCACGTCATCCCGCCGGCGGTGGCCAAGGCGGGCATGGACACGGGGGTCGCGCGGCGGCCGATCGTGGACATGCCGGGCTATGTCCTTTCGCTCAAGGCGCGGATGGATCCGACCGCGTCGATCCTTCAGGGCATTCACGCCCGCGCCCGCGCCGCGCAGGCCCGGATGATCTTTGCCGAAGGCGACGACGTGCGCGTTCTCCGCGCCGCAGTCGCCTATCAGCGCGGTGGCTTCGGCAAGGCGCTCGTCGTCGGGCGCGAGGCGGACGTGCGCGAGAAGCTGACGGCCGAGGGCCTTGGCGATGCCGTGCGTGAACTCGAGGTCGTCAACGCCGCGAACACGCGCCACCTCGCGACCTACAAGGAGTTCCTCTACACCCGGCTCCAGCGCAAGGGCTTCGACCGGCACGACGTTCACCGCCTTGCCGCCCGCGACCGCCATGTGTTTTCGGCGCTGATGCTGGCCCACGGCCACGGTGACGCGATGGTCACCGGGGCGACGCGGAAGTCGGCCCACGTGCTTGGCCTCATCAACCACGTCTTCGACGCCCGCGCCGAGGACGGAGCCGTGGGGATCACGGCGGTCCTGCACCGGGGCCGCGTGGTGCTTCTGGGCGATACGCTCGTCCACGAGTGGCCCGAGGCGGAGGATCTCGCCGATATCGCCGAACGCGGCGCGCTCGTGGCGCGGGGCCTGGGGATCGAACCGCGCGTCGCCTTCGTGTCCTTCTCGACCTTCGGTTACCCGGTGTCCGAACGCGCGGCCAAGATGCACGAGGCGCCCCGCGTGCTCGACAGGCGCCGGGCCGATTTCGAATACGACGGCGAAATGGCCGTGGACGTTGCCATGAACCCCGAGCAGATGGCGCAATACCCGTTCTGCCGCCTGACCGGGCCGGCGAACATCCTCGTCGTGCCGGCGCGCCACTCGGCCTCGATCTCGGTGAAACTCCTGCAGGAAATGGCGGGTGCCACGGTGATCGGCCCGATCCTTACCGGCGTCGACAAGCCGATCCAGATCTGCTCCACCGGTTCGAACGTGAACGACATCCTCAACATGGCGGTCATCGCCGCCTGTGGACTGGGCCAGACAAGCTAGGGCGCGTCATTCGCGAGAGAACACCGCCTCGGAGCCCCAGAGCTTTCGGAGCCTTTCGTCGCGCCCGCAGCTTTCGCGGTAAAGCTTGTAGGCGCTGGACTTCTTGCGGGGCCCGAAGCGGGTGAAGATGAAATCACCGCTCTTGTAGTAGTCCTGGTGGTATTCCTCCGCCTTCCAGAACGTCCCGGCGTCGAGGATCGGCGTCACGACCGGCCGACCGAGCTTCGCCTCGGCTTCGGCCTTGGCCGCCTCAGCAAGCGCCCTTTCCGCCTGATCAGAGACGAAAATGGCGGTCCGGTAGCTGTCTCCACGGTCGCAGAACTGCCCGCCCGCGTCGGTTGGATCGACGGAGCGGAAGAAGAGCTTCAGGAGCTGCTCGTAGCTCACCTTCGCGGGGTCGTAACTGATTTCGGCGGCCTCGTAATGACCCGTCCCGCCGGCCGATACCTGCTTGTAGGTCGGGTTTTCCACCGTTCCCCCGGTGTAGCCCGACACGACGGACTTGACGCCCGGGACCTTTTCGAAATCGGCCTCCACGCACCAGAAGCAGCCGCCCGCGAAGATCGCGGTTTCGGTCTTTGCCGACACCGGGCCCGCGAGAAGCGCGAAGATCAGGATCAGAAAGCGCATCTTGTCCTCCCCTTGCCAAAGGGTCGGGTCCCCGGACCCGCAAGGCAACTCATCTTCCCGTGAAAACGCCCTTGGCGGCGCCTTCGCCGCCGCATAGCTTCGGCGCCGCGACGGAGGGACAGATGACCGATCACGTGACAACGCACCAGGCCGAGGAAGACGCCCGGAACGAAACCATCCTGATCTGGGTGAACGGCCGCATCGTGCCGAAATCCGAGGCGATGGTCAGCGTCTACGATAGCGGCTTCATGCTCGGCGACGGCGTGTGGGAGGGCATCCGCCTCTATGACGGGAAATGGGCCTTCCTGGACGAGCATATCGAACGTCTCTTCGAAGCCGCGAAGGCCATCGACCTCGACATCGCGATGACGCCCGAAAGCGTGAAATCCGCCTTGCTGGAGACGCAGAAGGCCAACAGTATGCAGACCGACGCCCATGCCCGGCTGATGGTCACACGCGGCGTGAAGGTGCGCCCGTTCCAGCACCCTTCGCTCTCCCGCTCGGGGCCGACGATGGTCATCATCATGGAACACTCGCGTCCGAAGATCCCCCGCCCGATCCGGCTTGCCACCGTCCCGCATATGCGGGGCCTGCCGATGACGCAGGACCCGAAGCTCAACTCGCATTCCAAGCTCAACTGCATCCTCGCCTGCATCGCTGCCGAAAAGGCCGGAGCGGACGAGGCGCTGATGCTCGACGTCCACGGCTTCGTGAACACCACGAACGCCTGCAACTTCTTCATCGTCAGGAAAGGCGAGGTTTGGACGTCGACGGGCGACTACTGCATGAACGGGATCACCCGCCAGAAGGTGATCGACCTTTGCCGCGCGAACGGGATCCCGGTTCACGAACGGAACTTCTCGCTCGTTGACACCTACTCGGCCGACGAGGCCTTCCTGACAGGCACCTTCGGCGCGCAGACGCCGGTTGGGGAAATCGATGGCCGCTTGATCGGCACCGGCCAGATGGGGCCGGTGACCGAACGGCTCCGCGCGCTTTACAAGGACCTGGTGGCGCGATGCGCATAGCGATGTGGTCCGGTCCGCGGAACCTTTCGACCGCGATGATGTATTCCTTCGCGGCGCGAGGGGATTGCGCCGTGTGGGATGAGCCCTTCTACGCGCCCTACCTCGCCGCGACCGGGGCGGACCACCCGATGCGCGCCGAGATCATCGCCGCGCACGAAGCCGACCCGGAGAAGGTCGCGGCCCGCTGCTTAGGCTCTATTCCAGCGGAAAAGCCGCATTTCTACATGAAACACATGCCGCATCACATGCTGCCGGGCTTCCCCCTCGACTGGGCGCACGAGTGTGAAAACGTCTTCCTGATCCGCCACCCTGTGCGTGTCGTGGCGAGCTACGCGAAGAAGCGCGAGGGGCCGACGCTCGAGGATATCGGCTTCGTCCAGCAGGCCGAGCTTTTCAACCGCATCGCGCAGTGGATCGGCCGCGCTCCCGTCGTGATCGACAGTTACGACATCCGCCAGGATCCCGCGACGATGCTGGAAAGGCTCTGCGACGCGATCGGTCTTTCCTACACCGACAAGATGCTCAGCTGGACCGCCGGCGGGCGGCCCGAGGACGGCGTCTGGGCGTCGCACTGGTATGGGGCGGTGCACCGGTCGACCGGTTTCGACGCGCCCGAAGGCACGCTGCCGGATCTCGCGCCGGACTACGCGCGCCTCGCCGAGGCGGCGCTGCCCTATTACGAAAAGCTGGCGGCCCACCGCCTCTGAAGCACCTGCGCGGCCCGATGCTATGTCGGGCCGCGTGTGCGCAGATCAGCCCTTGACCCGCTCGTTCCGCGTGGCGATCAGCTTCAGCCTCAGCGCGTTCAGGCGGATGAAGCCGGCCGCGTCCTTCTGGTCGTAGGCGCCCGCGTCCTCCTCGAAGGTCACGTGCTTTTCCGAGTAGAGCGAGTGGTCGGACCACCGGGCAACCGTCCGCGCCGAACCCTTGTAGAGTTTCACGCGCACCGTGCCGGAGACATGCTCCTGGCTCTTGTCGATCAGCGCCTGAAGCATCTCGCGCTCGGGCGAGAACCAGAAACCGTTGTAGATCAGCTCCGCATAGCGCGGCATGATCGAGTCCTTGAGGTGCCCCGCGCCGGAATCGAGCGTGATCTGCTCGATGCCGCGGTGCGCTTCCAGGAGGATCGTGCCGCCGGGCGTTTCGTAGACGCCGCGCGACTTCATGCCGACGAAGCGGTTTTCCACGAGGTCGAGCCGGCCAACGCCGTGCTTGCCGCCAAGCTCGTTGAGCTTCGTCAGCACCGTCGCAGGCGACATCGCTTCGCCGTTGATCGCGACGGCGTCACCCTTCTCGAAGGTGATCTCGACGAATTCGGGCTCGTTCGGCGCGTCTTCGGGGTTGGCGGTGCGCTGGTAGACGTAATCGGGCGCTTCCTCGCCGGGGTTCTCCAGCACCTTGCCCTCGGACGAGGTGTGCAGGAGGTTCGCGTCGACCGAGAACGGCGCCTCGCCGCGCTTGTCCTTCGCGATCGGGATCTGGTTCTGCTCGGCGAATTCCAGGAGCTTCGTGCGCGAGGACAGGTTCCATTCCCGCCAGGGCGCGATCACCCGGATATGCGGGTTGAGCGCATAGGCCGAAAGCTCGAACCGGACCTGGTCGTTGCCCTTGCCGGTGGCGCCATGCGCGACAGCGTCCGCGCCGGTTTCCTCCGCGATCTCGACGAGGCGCTTCGAAATCAGCGGCCGCGCGATCGAGGTGCCGAGAAGGTAGAGCCCTTCGTAGAGGGCGTTCGCCCGGAACATCGGGAACACGAAGTCGCGCACGAATTCCTCGCGCACATCCTCGATGTAGATGTTTTCGGGCTTGATCCCCAGAAGCTCCGCCTTCCTGCGTGCGGGGTCGAGTTCTTCCCCCTGGCCGAGGTCGGCGGTGAAGGTCACCACCTCGCAGCCGTATTCGGTCTGCAGCCATTTCAGGATGATCGAGGTATCGAGGCCGCCGGAATAGGCGAGGACGACTTTCTTGGGCGCGGACATGGGCAGTCTCAATCCGGTCTGGGGCGTTTCGCGCGCGGTGTATTGACTTTTCCGTGTCTCGGCAAGTGCGCGGCCAAAGAGAAAGGGCGGCCCCGGGGGCCGCCCTTCGCCAGCTTGATCCTGCCTGGGCTCAGAGGCCGAGCAGCTCGCGGAAATAGGCGAGCGCTTCGTCGGAAAGCGTCCTACCGCCCGAAGCGGTCATGAGCGCGTCTCCTTCGAGCCCTTCCTTCTCTTCGACTGTCGCCTCGGCTTCCTCGATCTTGGCCGGAGCTTCGTCGATGACCGTCTGCAGCCGCAATTGCTCGGCTTCGAAGGATTCCGCAGCCGCGAGTTCTGCGTCGAGGGCGGCCTTTTCCGCCTCGTAGCTATCCGACTCCTCGTCGAGGAGCGCGATATCAGCCAGGATATCGGCCGAAGAACGGCCCGTGTAGGCCGCCTCGAGCGCGGCGAGGTCGTCCGCAGCCTTGGCTGCTTCTTGCTCCAGCGCCTCGACCGCCGCTTTGGCTTCAATAGTGGCCAACGCGGCGTCCCTGTAGAGCGCGATCCGGCCGACCTGGCTCCCCGGATTCGCCCGCTCCAGCGCACGCGGGTTGGCATGCGCCGCCATGAGCCCTTTCAGCTCCGAAGCAAGTCGGCCCTGCTCGCTACGCGGAGGCGGAGCGGTCTCTGCCTTGGATACCGAGCGCTTGGTCGCACCTTTGCTGGCGCCGCCGCCCTTGCTGCTGCTCTTGCCGCCGCCGCCTTTGCTTTCGCTCTTGCCGCCACCGCCGCCGCCACCGCCACCGCCACCGCCTTTGTCACCACCACCCTTGGCATAGGCGCTACCGGCGCCGACGAAGGGCGTGATGGGCGAAAGCGGACCGATGATCAGCGCGGCGGTCGCCGCGGCTGCCATAAGCGTCCTCATCTTCATCAGATTCTCCTCTGTCCCAGTTTCACAGGCCGCCCAGAGGCGCAACCTCGGAGCGAATTATGAGCGATTCTGTGGCAGGAGTATGGCAAGGCGGCAATCAAAACCCGGGAGCGCCGAACCCCTTGGCCGAATTTCGCCGATTTCCTTGACAGGAGCGCGGGATCGTGGCCGAAGGGCCGCCACATCGGGAGGCACGCGAATGACGGGATTCATGGAAGCCGCAAGGCAGGCAACGCAGGCGCTGCGGGCGCTTTTTCCGGAAACGCCGCTGCAGCGCAACGACCATCTCTCGGCCCGCTACGGGGCTGAGATTCTCCTTAAGCGCGAGGATCTTACGCCGGTCCGCAGCTACAAGCTCCGCGGCGCGTTCACAGCCATGCGGAAGGTCCTGGCCGAGGATCCCGCGCATGGGCACTTCGTTTGTGCCAGCGCCGGGAACCACGCGCAGGGGATGGCCTATGCCTGCCGCCATTTCGGTGTTCGCGGCACGATCTTCATGCCTGTCACCACGCCCCAGCAAAAGATCGACAAGACCCGCGCTTTCGGTGGTGACTCCGTCGATATACGCCTGACGGGTGACTACTTTGACCAAACTTTGGCAGCCGCGCAGTCCTTCTGCGCCGATGCGGGCGCCCATTTTCTTTCGCCTTTCGACGATGAAGACGTGATTCTCGGCCAGGCGAGTGTCGGCGTCGAAATCCTCGACCAACTGGGCCGAGCGCCCGACCTCGTGATCCTGCCGGTAGGCGGGGGCGGCCTTGCCGCCGGGGTGACGACGTTCCTCTCCGAGGCGGCACCAGAGGTCGGTTTCCGTTTCGTCGAGCCGCTCGGCGGCGCGAGCCTTACTGCCGCGGTTGCCGCGGGAGAACCCGTGACGCTCAAATCCGTCAACAGCTTCGTGGATGGCGCCGCTGTCGCCCGGATCGGCGCGCGCTCCTTCGCGCGGCTGAAGGGCATCGATCCGGCCCATGTGCTTCGCGCGCCCGAAGACCGCATCTGCATAACGATGCTGGAAATGCTCAACGTCGAGGGGATCGTCCTCGAGCCTGCCGGCGCGCTCTCCGTCGATGTGTTGCCGGAGCTTGCCGACCAGATCGCCGGCAAGACCGTGGTCTGCGTCACGTCGGGCGGCAATTTCGATTTCGAACGCCTGCCCGAGGTCAAGGAGCGCGCGCAACGCTACGCCGGGCTGAAGAAGTACTTCATTCTCCGGATGCCGCAGCGACCGGGCGCATTGAAGGAGTTCCTGACCATGCTCGGCCCGGACGACGATATCGCGCGTTTCGAATACCTCAAGAAATCCGCGCGCAACTTCGGCTCCGTGCTGATCGGGATCGAGACGAAGAAGGCGACGAACTTCGCCGATCTCATCGCGAAGCTCGATGCCTCCGGTTTCGCCTACCGCGACATCACCGCCGACGAGACGCTGGCGGAGTTCCTGATCTAGGCCGCGGCTCTGCGAAAGCCGTAATCGGCGGCGCGTTCCATGAACTGAGCCTTGGACCGACCGTAGCAGTCGAGGATCTCGCGGATGTCCACGGAGCGGGCACGACCGGCAGCCGCAGTGCGTTCGCCGCCCTGGCAAAGCGCGCCGAAAGCGGCGAAGCCCAGGTTCCAGGCGCTGCCTTTCAGGAAATGCAGGTCTTCCTCGTAGTGCTCGGTCGACGGCTCGGACCGGAGTCGCATCACGACCGTCTCGACCTCGTCGAGGAAGAGTTCGACCACCTCGGCGAAACCCTCCTCCCCGATCTCGTCGCGAAGTTCCTCTACCCGTTTCCAGTCAATCATATCCACCACTCCGTCGGGACCTGCCACCACGGTCCCGCAGGCTAGCTTCCGAACCTTTAGAGCCGGTTAAGACGAACCGATCGGCAGGGCCCAGGCGTGCTTCACGGCGCCTTAACCCGCCCAGCCTAGGCTGGGGCGACGTGATTGATGCAATCAGTTTGGAAGGAAGGCGCGGATGGGCAGGTTCGGGCAGGCGGAGGCCGGGGATTGCGCCCCGAAGACCGATCCGTCGCGCCGGGTGCTCGTCGTGGACGACAGCGCAATGCAGCGGAAGATCCTGTCGGCCTCGCTGACGCGAGCGGGGTACCGGGTGACCGAGGCCGAATCCGGTGAACGTGCGCTTGAGCTCTGTGCCGTCGACCCGCCCGACTTCGTCTTGTCGGACTGGATGATGAAAGGCATGACGGGCCTCGATTTCTGCCGCGCCTTCCGTGCCATGCCACGCGAAAGCTATGGCTATTTCATATTGCTGACCTCGAAGAACGAGGTGTCTGAAATCGCGCTCGGGCTCGAGGCTGGGGCGGACGATTTCCTGACGAAGCCGGTGACCGCGCTGGAGATACGCGCGCGTCTGGCGGCCGGCGAACGCATCCTCGGGATGGAGGCCGAACTCAAGAGGAAGAACCGGCTCGTCTCCTCAACCCTAAGTGAACTGCAGGGGCTATACGATTCGATAAACCGCGACCTCATGGAAGCGAAGAAGCTCCAGCAAAGCCTCGTAAAGGAACGCCACCGCAGTTTCGGCAACGCGGAGGTCTCGCTGTTCCTGCATCCCTCGGGCCATGTCGGCGGCGATCTCGTCGGGTTCTTCCCGATCAACGCGCGTCGCGTCGGGCTCTACGCGATCGACGTGTCGGGCCATGGCATAACCTCCGCGCTGATGACGGCGCGACTTGCGGGTTTCCTTTCCGGTACCTCTCCGGAACAGAATCTGGCGCTGATCCTCTCGGACCTCGGGATTTACGACGCGCGTCCGCCGGACGAACTGGCCGCGTATCTCAACGACCTCGTTCTGGAGGAGTTGCAGACCGAGAACTACTTCACGCTGGCCTATGCAGACGTGGACCTTATTTCCGGCCAAGTCGAGATGGTGCAGGCCGGCCACCCGCATCCGATCGTGCAGCGTGCCGACGGGCGAGTGGAGAGTTTCGGGTCCGGCGGCCTGCCCATCGGCCTGATCGAGGGTGCCCGCCACACGCCGTTCGAGGCGCGGCTCAGCCCCGGAGACCGGCTCTTCCTGATGTCCGACGGGATCACGGAGGCGGAAGACCCCTCGGGCCGCCAGCTTGGCGACGAGGGGCTTGCGCGCCTGATGGCCAAAAGCCGGGGGCTCGGCGGCCCGGCCTTCCTGGAGGCACTCGTCCGGGATATCGCGGCGTTCACCGGTGGTGATTTCGGCGATGACCTGTCCGGCGTCCTCTTCGAATTCCACGGCGCCAAGAAAAACGCCGACTAGCTCCGAAGCGCCCTGATCAGGAAATGCCGGTCGCCCTCGTTCCCGAGGAGGTCAGCCGCGTCCTCCGCCGCGAGCCAGACGGCGCGGTGCGCCGGTTCCGTCGGCGGTCCCAGCCGCCGCGCAGGGCGCGCCGTGTAGACGGTGCAGATCTTCTCGGCCCATTTGTCGTATTCCGGCATGTAGACGAAGCGGCGGAAGGCGCCGAGCCGCCGAGCCTCCGCGATGGTCCACCCGGTTTCCTCGTAGACCTCGCGATGCAGCGCATGCAGGGGCGATTCGCCCCTGTCGATCCCGCCGCCGGGCAACTGGAACTCGGGTTGGGGGTGGGACTGGTGCGTCACCAGCGCCCGGCCACCGGCCAGGAGCACCGCGTAAACCCCTGGCCTCGGGGAGTAATGTTGGCCGGCCACCAGCCTTTCACCGAACCTCCTGATCATGTCCGCCCCTTGGTCCCCCGGTTGCCGCGACTATATAGACCGGGTATGCCGCATTGGCACGCTACTAGGAAATTCCATGACAACCCTGTCGCAGATCGCCTGGGACGATACCGTCCTTCCGTTTCAGCTTGACCGCTCCGATATCCGGGGTCGGGTAGCACGTCTGGACGGCGTCCTGGAAATGGTCCTGGCCCAGCACGACTACCCGCCGCAGATCGAAGCGCTGGTGGCAGAAGCGGCCATGCTGACGGCGCTCATCGGCCCGACGGTCAAGCTTCGCTGGAAACTGTCGCTCCAGATCCGCGGCGATGGGCCGGCGCGCATCATCGCGACGGACTACTACGCCCCCGAGAGGGAAGGCGCTCCCGCCCGCATCCGCGGCTGGGCAAGCTTCGACGAGACGCGCATCGATCCGGCGGCCGAGCCCTTCGACCTGATCGGGCAGGGCTATTTCGCCATCCTGATCGACCAGGGCCCCGGCACGGTTCCCTACCAGGGCATCACCCCGATTGCGGGCGGCTCCCTTGCGACCTGCGCCGAGACCTATTTCGCGCAGTCGGAACAGCTGCCGACCCGGTTCGAACTGTCCTTCGGACGTTCGCGGCTCTCGGGCGAGGGCGAACGCTGGCGCGCCGGCGGCGTGATGCTGCAGACGATGCCCAAGGCGTCGCCCCACGCGAAGGGCGAAGGCGGCACCGGCGAGGGTGGATTGCTGGCCGCCGAGGATATCCTCGAGGGCGAGGAGGAAGAGAACTGGGGTCGGGCCAACCTGCTTCTCGACACGGTCGAGGAGATGGAGCTGATCGGCCCCGCCGTGCAGGCGACCGACCTTCTCGTGCGGCTTTTCCACGAGGAAGGCCCCCGCGTGTTCGATCCGCAGCGGGTGGAGTTCGGCTGCACCTGCTCGCCCGACAAGGTGCGCCAGAGCCTCTCGATCTACTCGGCCAAGGACATCGGCACGATGACGACCGACGAAGGCGTCGTCACCGCCGACTGCCAGTTCTGCGGCGCGCATTACGAATTCGATCCCAAGACACTCGGTTTCGAGGCGGAAACGCCCGGGGAGGCCGAGGGTGACGGCGACTGATCCGCTCGCGCCAGTCCTTGCGGCGCTGTCGCGCAAGGGCCGCGACACCTCGGACTTCGACCTCAACCCGCAAGTGGCCCTCCCCGAGGGACGCGTCCTGCGCCCCGCCGGGGTGCTTGTTCCGTTCCTTTTGGGCCCGCGCGGCCCCGAGGTGATGCTGACCAAGCGATCCTCGCGGCTGAAGCACCATCCGGGCCAGATCGCCTTCCCCGGCGGCAAGGTCGATCCGACCGACGCCGACGCGACAGCCGCAGCACTGCGCGAGTCCCACGAGGAAATCGGGCTTGACCCCATCAACGTCGAAATCCTCGGCCTCATGGACCCGCATGAAACGGTGACGGGCTTCACCGTCACGCCTGTCCTCGGCCGTGTCATCGCGCCGTTCACGCCCGTTCCCGAGCTGGGCGAGGTGGACGAGGTCTTCACCGTCCCCCTCTCCCATGTCGCGGACCCTGCCCGCTTCCGCGTGGAAAAGCGCCGCTGGCGCGGAGAATGGCGCCGCTACTATGCCGTTCCCTACGGACCCTATTACATCTGGGGCGCGACCGCGCGTATCCTGCGCGCACTTGCGGACCGGATGGAATGATGCGGGTAACGGGCGACTGGATCGAGAACGATCACGTTCAGGAGGTGCTGGGTATGCTTGCCGAAGGCGGGCATCGCGCACTTCTCGTCGGCGGCTGCGTCCGGAACTCGCTTCTTGGTTACCCGGTCGCCGACATCGACATCGCCACGGACGCGGTGCCCGAGCGGGTGATGCAGCTCGCCCGGAATGCCGGTCTGAAGCCCGTGCCGACCGGGATCGACCACGGCACGATCACCGTCGTCGCCAAGGGCGAGCCGCACGAGGTCACGACCTTCCGCCGCGACGTCGAAACCTTCGGACGCCGCGCCGTCGTCGCATACTCCACGCATGTCGAGGATGACGCCGCGCGGCGCGACTTCACGATGAACGCGCTATACGCGGAGGCCGATGGCCGCGTGATCGACCCCCTGGGCGGCCTTCCCGACCTTCGGTCCCGCCGCGTCCGCTTCGTCGGCGACGCGGGCGAGCGGATCCGCGAGGACTTCCTGCGCATCCTCCGCTTCTTCCGCTTCCACGCCTGGTACGGCGACGAACGGGAGGGCCTCGACCCCGAGGGGCTCGCCGCCTGCGCCGCGAATTCCGCCGGAATAGAGACGCTTTCCAAGGAGCGGCTCGGCCACGAGATGCGCCGTCTCCTCGCCGCGCCCGACCCCGCGCCCTCGGTCGCGGCGATGCAGGCCACCGGTGTCCTTTCGCGCGTCCTCCCCGGCGCGGATGCCCGCGCGCTCGCGCCGCTGATCCACATCGAAGGCGCCTATGCGCCCGCGTTCCTGCGCCGCCTCGCGGCGCTGGGCGGCGAGGACCCGGAGGACGCCCTCCGCCTGTCGCGGCCGGAATCCCGGCGGCTCTCGATCCTGCGCGAGGGGATCGCGAGCACGGCCGGAGCGGCTGAACTCGCCTACCGCCACGGGGCAGAGGCCGCGCATGACATCGTCCTCCTTCGCGCGGCGCTCGCGGGGGCGCCGCTGCCGGAGGGATGGGAGAACGAGGTTGCCAGGGGAGCGGTGGCGAAATTCCCGATCCGGGCCTCCGATCTCATGCCGGCTCTGGAGGGCGAGGCGCTGGGCGCGCGTCTTCGTGAGCTCGAGGCGCAGTGGATCGCGGCGGGGTTCTCCCTTACCCGGGAACAACTCCTCTCTTGACCCGCGCACGGCGTCGCGCGACAGGTCGTCGTCCCGACCTCTCCGAAACCCCATGACACCCGAAGCCTCACTTGCCCTCATCGGCCTTGCTATCGGCACGCTCTTCACGCCGGGCCCGAACAACGCGATGCTCGCCGCGTCGGGCGCGAATTTCGGTTTCCGCCGCACGGTGCCCCATATGCTGGGAGTCGCGACCGGCTTCCCGGTGATGATGCTGATCGTCGGGCTCCTGCTCGGGGGCCTCTTCCAGACCAGCGCGGTCCTGCGCGAAACGCTCCGCTGGGGCGGCGCCGCGATCCTGCTGTGGCTCGCCTGGAAGATCGCGTTTTCGGGGGGAATAGGGTCGAAGAGAAGCGGCGTTCATCCCCTCACCTATGTCCAGGCGGCAGCCTTCCAGTGGGTGAATCCGAAAGGCTGGTCGATGGCCATCGCCGCCGTCTCGCAGTTCGTGATCGCGGCGAAACCCGTCGCCTCGTCGGTGACCGTCTGCGGGGTCTTCCTCGGCTTCGGCCTTCTCTCCTCGGCCACGTGGGCCTTTGCCGGGCAGTCCCTGACCCGTTGGCTCACGACCGACCGCCGCCTGCGCGTGTTCAACGTCACGATGGCGGCGCTGATCGTCCTGTCGACCGTGCAACTCCTCGCCCACTGACGTTTCCCTCGCGCCCGAACGGCGCTATATCCGGCAGGTAACACGAAGGCTTGCCCGATGTTCCGGTTCTTCGAATCCCTCGTCGATCCCTACATGGCGTACGAGGAAAAGGACGTGCCCCCGCCGCGGCTCTGGCCGTTCCTGCGCGAATACGCGCGCCCGTTCCGCAGCGTGTTCATCGTGACCGCGGCTCTGAAGATGGTCGTCGCTGCGCTCGAGGTCGCGCTGATCTGGTACGTGGGCCGCCTCGTGGATCTTCTGGCTTCCGGCGCACCGCCCGAGGTCTGGCGCGCGCATGGGACGGAGTTCATCATCGCGGGCCTCGTCGTCCTGATCCTGCGCCCGATCATCTCGGGCATCGACGTCGCGCTCCTGCACAACACGATCCTGCCCAACTTCGGCACGATGATCCGCTGGCGCGCCCATCGCCACGTGCTGCGCCAGCCCGTGGGCTGGTTCGAGAACGACTTTGCCGGGCGGATCGCCAACCGGATCATGCAGGCGCCGCCCGCCGCGGGCGACGCGGTGTTCCAGACCTTCGACGCCGTGGCCTTCGCCACAGCGACGCTGATCGGATCCGTGGCGCTCCTGTCGGACGCCGATCCGCGGCTCGTGCTGCCGCTGCTGGTCTGGATCGTCCTTTACCTTGCGCTCCTGCGTTGGACGATCCGGCGCGCGGGCCCGGCCTCCAAGGCCTCGTCCGACGCGCGTTCCGCCGTCACGGGCCGGGTGGTCGACAGCTATTCCAACATCCACTCGGTCAAGATGTTCGCCCATCACGGGCGCGAGATCGCCTATGCCGGCGAAGCGATCGAAACCGCCCGCACGACGTTCCAGAAGGAAATGCGGATCATCACGCGGATGGACGTGGCGCTGACCACGCTCAACGGTTTCCTGATCGTGTCGGTCACTGGCCTCGCGCTTCTCCTCTGGTATCAGGGCCAGGCGACCGTCGGCACGGTGGCCGCCGCCGCCGCCCTGGTCCTGCGCCTCAACAACATGACCTACTGGATCATGTGGGCGACGAGTTCGCTCGTGCAGGCGCTCGGCGTCGTCGCCGAAGGGATGGAAACCATCGCCCAGCCAGTCACGCTCGTGGACAGGAAGGATGCGCAGCCGCTGGAATTCCGGGGCGGCCGGATCGAGATTCAGGGCCTTTCGCACCACTACGGCCGTGGCGCCGGCGGCCTCGACAGTGTGACGCTGACCGTCGCGCCGGGCGAGAAGGTCGGCCTCATCGGCAGGTCGGGCGCCGGGAAGTCGACGCTCGTGAAGCTGATCCTGCGCTTCTACGACCCCGAGGCGGGCCGGATCCTGATCGACGGCCAGGACATCACCCATGTCACGCAGGAATCGCTGCGCCGCGCGATCGGCATGGTCCAGCAGGATTCGAGCCTTCTGCATCGTTCGGTCCGCGACAATATCCTCTACGGCCGCCCGGACGCGACCGAGGAGGAGATGTTCGAGGCCGCGAAGCGCGCCGAGGCGCATGAGTTCATCCTGACCCTCGAGGATCCGTCGGGCCGCAAGGGCTACGATGCCCATGTCGGCGAACGCGGCGTGAAGCTCTCCGGCGGCCAGCGCCAGCGCGTGGCGCTTGCTCGCGTGATCCTGAAGGACGCGCCGATCCTCGTCCTGGACGAGGCGACCTCCGCCCTCGATTCCGAGGTGGAGGCCGCGATCCAGGACACGCTTTACGGCGTGATGGAAGGCAAGACCGTGATCGCCATCGCCCACCGCCTTTCGACCATCGCGCATCTCGACCGCATCATCGTTCTGGACGACGGCCGCGTCGTCGAGGACGGAACCCACGCCGAGCTGCTCGCGCATGGCGGCCTTTATGCCCGCTTCTGGAACCGCCAGTCGGGTGGCTTCATCGGAACCGACATCGAGGAGGCGGCGCAGTGAGGATCGCCACGTTCATCGACGCCTTCCGGCCCGCCGAAGGCCCGCCGCCGCGCACTCTCGGCGCGTTCTTCTTCTGGTGCCTCTCGGGCGCCTGGCCCGCGATCCTCGTCTCGGCGCTCATTTCCGCCGCGGCCGGGACGATGGAGGTCATCTCCGCCTACCTTCTCGGCACGGTCATCGACAGATCGCTCGGCTCCGAGGCGGGCTCGGTCTTTACCGACAACTGGCCGCTCTTCCTGGGCTTCGCCGCGTTCTACCTGATCCTTCGCCCCCTGGTCTTCGGACTGTCCTCGGCCGCGACCGCGATCGTGATACAGCCGAACCTTCTGCCCCTCGTGCTGTCGCGCCTCCACCGCTGGACGATGGGGCAGGCCGTCACCTTCTTCGACAACGACTTCGCCGGACGCATCGCGCAAAAGCAGATGCAGACCGCGCGCTCGGTGACCGACGTGGCCTTCGAGTCGATCAACGTCGTGGCCTTCGCACTCTCGTCGATCGTGAGCTCGATCTTCTTCCTGCTCGTCATCGATATCTGGGTCGGCGTCGCGCTCGCCATCTGGATGGTGGCCTACGGCTTCCTGATCCGCTGGTTTCTGCCGCGCGTCCGGGGCCGGTCCAAGGCGCGGGCCTCGGCGCGGGCGATGGTGACGGGCCAGGTCGTCGATACGATCACAAACATCAAGACGGTGAAGCTTTTCGCCCATGCCGAACACGAGGACCGCGCGGCCCTGTCGGCAATGGCCGGCTTCCGCGAGCGCGCGCTCGACTTCGGCCGCGTCTCGGCCTCCTTCCGCTTCTCGCTGATGGCGCTGGCCGGCGTCCTTCCCGTCCTCCTCATCATGGGGACGATCCTTCTGTGGAGCCGTGGCGCCGCCACGGCCGGCGACATCGCCGCGGCGGGCGCCATCTCCATCCGGATCGCGCAGATGACGGGATGGGTGTCGATGGCGGTCATGAGCATCTGGGGGTCGATCGGCGAGGTCGAGGACGGCATGAACACGCTGACGCCTCCGCACACGCTCACCGACGCGCCCGACGCCGAGGAACTGCCGCGCGTCCGCGGAGAGATCACCTTCGACGACGTCTCCTTCGCCTATGGCCGCGATACCGGCGGGGTGGAGCATGTCCGCCTGACTGTGCGTCCGGGCGAGAAGCTCGGCATCGTCGGAGCCTCGGGCGCGGGGAAATCCACCCTCGTCGCCCTGCTCCTGCGCCTCTATGACACGGAAAAAGGCCGGATCCTGATCGACGGGCAGGACATCCGGGGCGTAACGCAGGAATCCCTTCGCCGCCAGATCGCGATGGTGACGCAGGAAACCGCGATGTTCAACCGGACCGCGCGGGACAATATCCTCTACGGCCGACCCGACGCGACGACCGAGGAAATCGTCGCCGCGGCGAAGGCGGCCGAGGCCGATACGTTCATCCGCGGCCTTCAGGACCACCAGGGCCGCAAGGGCTACGACGCCTTCCTGGGCGAGCGCGGGGTGAAGCTTTCGGGCGGTCAGCGCCAGCGAATCGCCCTCGCGCGCGCGTTCCTGAAGGACGCGCCGATCCTCGTCCTCGACGAGGCGACCTCCGCCCTAGATTCCGAGGTGGAGGCCGCGATCCAGACCGCGCTTCACCGCGTCATGCAGGGGAAGACCGTTCTCGCAATCGCGCACCGCCTGTCCACCATCGCGGAGATGGACAGGATTGTCGTCCTCGACGAGGGCCGGATCGTCGAGGAAGGCACGCATTCGGAACTTCTCGCCGCCGACGGGCTTTACGCGCGCTACTGGAACCGGCAATCCGGCGGCTTCATAGGGACCGATGAAGATGACGAGGAACAGGAGGCCGCCGTTGGATTATGAAACCGTTCCCGCGCCGGAGCTCGGCCGCGCGCTGAAGGGCATCGGGCTGAACCTCCTCTCGCGCGATGTGCCCGGTCTCGCCGCCTTCCTCGAACAGGTCTTCGGGATGAAGGCTCACCGCGTGGGCCGCGACTTCGCGATCGTTGCCCATGGCGATGCGCTGATGCAGATCCACTCGGATGCCGCCTATGGCAGCCACCCCCTGCTGTCGCTACTGCCCGAGACGCCGCCCCGCGCGGCGGGCGTGCAGGTGTATCTTTTCGGCGTCGACCCCGACGAAGCCGCCGCCCGCGCCGAGGCGGCCGGCGGCATGGTCCTCGAACCACCAGCCGACAAGCCACACGGTCTGCGCGAATGCACGATCCTCGCGCCCGAGGGCCAGGCATTTTCCCCCGCCACGAACAGCCGGAAGCCGTGATGCACCTGACAATCGACCGCCTCGGCCACCAGGGGGACGGGATCGCGCATGACGCCGACGGCGTCGCCGTGTTCGTGCCGATGATGTTGCCGGGCGAAGTCGTCGAGGGCGAAGTCGCCAACGGCCGGATGGCGGCGCCGAAGATCGTGACGCCCTCTCCGGACCGGGTGAAGGCGCCGTGCCGGCATTACCGTGCCTGCGGCGGCTGCATGCTCATGCACGCCTCCGACGCCTTCGTTGCGGACTGGAAGGCCGAAGTCATCCGCCTTGCGCTCTCCGCGCAGGGGCTGGACGCGCCCCTGCGGCCCACCGCCACTTCTCCCGCCCGCTCGCGCCGCCGCGCGACGCTCTCCGGACGCAGGCTCAAGTCGGGCGCGCTCGTCGGCTTGCATGCCCGGGCCTCCGACACGGTGGTGGAGATCACGGACTGCCAGCTTCTTCACCCGGCGCTGATGGCCACCCTTCCAGCGCTGCAGGAGGCAGTTGTGCTCGGCGGCTCTCGCAAGGGCGAAGTGGCGTTCACGCTCACCCTCACCAAGAGCGGCGTTGATGTTGCAGCCGAGGGTGGAAAACCGCTGGATTCGAGCCTTTTTCAGGCTCTCGCAACGCTTGCCGGGGCCGCCGACCTCGCCCGCCTCAGCTGGAACGGCGAACCCGTCGCGACCCGCCGCCCGCCGGCGCAGCGCTTCGGCGAGGCGCTGGTCGTCCCGCCCCCCGGCGCCTTCCTCCAGGCGACCGCTGAAGGCGAGGCTGCGCTTCTGTCCGCCGTGCGGGCGGCCGTGGGCGGCGCGTCCCGCATCGCCGACCTCTTCTGCGGCTGCGGCACCTTCGCGCTGCCGCTCGCCGAAGGCGCCGAGGTCCACGCTGCGGAAGGCGAAGCCGCCATGATCGCGGCGCTCGACCATGGCTGGCGCCATGCCCCGGGCCTTCGCCGCGTCACGACCGAGACGCGCGACCTGTTCCGCCGCCCCCTGATGCCCGACGAGCTCAACCGCTTCGATGCCGTGGTGATCGACCCGCCCCGCGCCGGCTGCGAGGCGCAGGCACGCGAACTCGCCGCCTCCAAGGTCCCGGTGATCGCCGCCGTCTCCTGCAATCCGGTCACCTTCGCACGGGACGCGCGCATTCTTTCGGAAGGGGGCTACCGGCTTGGCTGGGTGCTGCCCGTGGACCAGTTCCGGTGGTCGCCGCATGTCGAGCTTGCGGCCAGATTCTCACGCGACTGATCGTTCCGTTCGCGGAAGACCCTAGCCAGACGGGGGCCTCTGCGTGTATTTTCACGAAAAAAAATCGAGGCAGTGAAGCGATGCGGTTCCTCAGAGTTTTCATGATGCTGGCGCTTGCGGCGACGCTCGCCGGTTGCGCGCCGTCGAAATTCCGGACCTACGACGGGCCGGAGGTGACGCAGGTCCTGGTCTACAAGTCTGCGCGGGTGATGTTCCTCACCCACAACGGACAGGTTCTGAAGAAGTACAAGATCGCGCTGGGTGGAAACCCGCTCGGTCCGAAGCAGTTCGAAGGCGACGGGAAGACGCCCGAGGGCATCTATTTCATCGACCGGCGCAACCCGAACAGCGCCTACCATCTCTCGCTCGGGATATCCTATCCGAACGAGAACGACCGCGTATTCGCCTCGACGAAGGGGCTGAATCCGGGCGGTGACATCTTCATCCACGGGCGCGCGGGGGCGAATCGCGGCAGGGGCCGCGACTGGACTGCGGGCTGCATCGCCGTCAAGGACCGCGAGATCGAGGAAATCTATTCGATGGTCCGCGAAGGGACGCCGATCATCATCCTGCCCTGAGGCGCCGCGGCGCCTCAGTTCCCTGTCAGCAGCGTCCACCAGATCTTGCCGCCGGGTTCCTGGTACCAGGCGAAGCCGAGGTTGCGCGCGTTCGGGTCGAGGATCACTGCCCGCGTGTCGCTGACCGCCATCCAGGCCGAAAGCGTCTCGAGCTCGGTCTCGTAGGTCTCCGAGATGTTTTCGCCGAGCATCATCCCCGGATAGCCTGCGCGCCGCACGCGGTCGATCGGCGAGGAACCGTCCGAGCCGAAGTGCCAGGGGCGGTTCTGCACCGACATGTCGCGCGAATGCGTCGCGGCGGCGGCGTTCAGCTGCGCGTTCAGCTGCAGGGGCACCGCCCCCGCCGCGCGGCGCAGCGAGTTGACGGAATCGAGCATCCGGTACTGGATCTCGGCCTCGTGGCCCGGCTTGATGGCGTAGACTTTCGGCAGCGGCCTGCCATCGGGGCCAAGCTGGGGCGGCGTGGTGGGTGCACAGGCCGAAAGGACAGCAAGCACGGCAAACGCCAGACCGGTCGAACGAAGCATCTCTTTGTCACCCCACGGGTTGTTCGCGGGGCTCTTTACAGGCTAATCCGCGGCCTTTCAAACGCAACTCTGCGAGAACTTGCCTGTTAACGCGGGTTTGAGTTGCGCGGACAAGGTCCAAAGCTTATTTTCCGGCCGATTTCCGCCGGCCCCCCTCCGGGCGCCGCCGAACCAGGAGAAAAAGACCATGAGCAACGGTCGCCCCGTCAACCTGAGCCGCCGCGCCCTTCTCGGCGCAGGCGCCGCCATGGCCGCCGGCCTCGCCGCCCCCGCGGTCCTGGCGCAGACCCAGAACACCGTCGAGATGGAACAGGAACTGTCCTCGAACATCCGGCGCAACATGTCGAGCTTCCGCTCGCTTCAGTGGCAGCCCTATTTCAGTGACACCCGCAACGGCGCGATCCTTGTCGACACAACGTCTCGCGCACTGCATTTCTGGTCCGAGGACCAATCGATCTACAAGCTCTACCCGACGTCCGTGCCGTTGACCGAAGACCTGACCCGACGTGGGCGGACCCAGATCGTCAAGAAGGTCATCGGCCCCGATTGGAGGCCGACGCCCGCGATGAAGGAGCGCAACCCCGAATGGCCGGACTACGTGCCGCCGGGGCCTGACAATCCGCTCGGGACCCACGCGCTGTATCTGTCCTGGCAATTCTACCGGATTCACGGCACCCATGACACGCGCAAGATCGGGCGGCGTTCGTCCAATGGCTGCGTCGGTCTCTACAACGAACACGTCGCCGAACTCTTCGAACTCACCAAGGTCGGCACGCAGGTGTTGCTAATTTGACGACACCGCGAACGGCGTGAAATCCAAAGCGTATCTCGCGTTGCAAAGGTATCGGCAAGCTGCTTATAGGGCGGTACGAGGTACTGACTTTAGTGCCCCTGCCGTACTCATTGTGCCTTACGGACAGGGGCCGAACTGGAGGTTGACATGAAGAAACTCGCGCTTGCCGCCGCCCTTTCGGCTTTCGCCACCACCGCCTTCGCTGGCGGCATGGCTGAGCCGGTCGTGGAGCCGGAAGTCATCGTTGAAGAAACCGCCGGCACCTCCGGTGGGATCGTCGTTCCGCTTCTCCTTCTGGCGCTCGTCGCCGTTGCGGTTTCGCACAACAACTAACGCTGTCTAGCCGTATTCAGACATCGAGGGACTGAAATGAAGAAGCTTGCAATCGCCGCGTTCGCGTCGCTGTTCGCCACCACCGCCTTCGCTGGCGGCATGGCTGAACCGGTCGTCGAGCCGGAAGTCATCGTCGAAGACACGGCCGGCACCTCGGGTGGGATCATCGTTCCGCTCCTGCTGCTCGCGCTCGTCGCGGTGGCGGTGTCGCACGACAACGGCGGCAGCCCCGAGTAATCAGGGCGATAAGCTCCAGGAAAAAGGCGGTGGTTTTCCACCGCCTTTTTTCATTTCCGGATCAGGGCGCCCAGCCGGCCAGGTTGTCCTCGATCACCGCCATCAGCGCGCGGACATGCGCCGGATCGTCGTTGAGGCAGGGGATATAGGTGAAGCTCTCGCCGCCTGCGTGCAGGAACGCCTCGCGGATCTCGCCCTGGATTTCCTCCAGCGTCTCGATGCAGTCGGCCGCGAAGGCCGGCGAAATCACCGCGATCCGCTTCTTGCCCGCCTTGGCCAGTTCGGCGACGTGTTCGACCGTGTAGGGGCGAAGCCACTCTTCCCGACCGAAGACCGACTGGAATGTCGTGTCGATCGATCCCTTTTCCCAGCCAAGCCGCTCCCGCAGGAGGCGCGACGTCTTCTGGCACTGGCAGTGGTAGGGGTCGCCTTCCATGAGGTAACGCTTCGGCATCCCGTGATACGAGGCCACGAGAACGTCCGGCTTGTGATCAAGCCCCGCATAGGCCCGCTCCACCGACTGTGCGAGAGCGTCGACGTAGAGCGGATGGTCGAAATAGGCGGGAACCGTCCGCGCAGCCGGCTGGAATTTCTCCTTCATCAGGGCGCGAAAGAACTCGTCGCAGGCCGTCGCCGAGGTCGCTCCGGCGCTTTGGGGGTAGAGCGGGAAGAACAGGATCCGCTCGCATCCGGCCGCGACCATCTTGCGCAGGACCGACTTCGTCGAGGGATTGCCGTAGCGCATGCAGAACTCGACCTCGACGCCATCGCCGTATTTCTCCTGAACAGCGGTGCGGATCGCATCGGTCTGGTCCCTGGTAATGGTCATCAGGGGGCTTTCGTTCTTCTCCTCGTTCCAGATGGAGCGGTAGTTCGCCCCCGAGGTGAAGGGACGTTTCGTCAGGATGATGAGCTGGAGGAGCGGCTGCCACTTCCACGACGGGAAGTCGATTACCCGCTTGTCCGAAAGGAACTCGTTCAGATAACGCCGCATCGACCAGTAGTCGTATCCGTCCGGAGTGCCCAGGTTCGCGATCAGGACGCCTATCTTCGCCGCAGGGACCGGCGGATGGTCAGCCGGGGCATGGGTCAGCCGGCCCTCGCCGGGGCGGATCATCTCATGTTTCATTGCCGCTCCGTTTTTCTGTCTCGGCCCTGAGATAACGGGAAAAGTCCCGCCGTCAATTGCCGCGCGGGCCCTCGTTCAGCGGCTTTTCCTCCGTTCCCAGGGCTTCGGCCAGCCGCGCCGCGGCCGATCCGGGGCGCAGGGGCTTCTGCTGGCTTTCGTGCGGCGCCCAGCCGGTAAGGTAGATCAGCTCGAATGTCGCGCGGACCCTGCCCTCGGGGGCGGCGTAGTTTTCCGCGTATATCCGGGCCGCTTCGGGAAAGAGCGCCCGTGGCGCCGCGCGGCGCGCACGGGCGGCCAGCGCGTTCCCCTCGCCCATGGCACGAAGCTCCGCCATCAGGTGGAAGGCTGTCTGGTAGGTCACCGTCATCTTCACCGCGTCGGCCACGGGAAGGGCGAATCCCGCCCGCTGCAGAAGCGCGCCGAGGTCCCGGATTTCCCCCATCGGCAGAATGCGCGGCGACAGCCCGCCGGTGAGCCCCGATTCCGCTTCGGCAAGGCTGGCGCGAAGCTCGTGAAGAGTCTGGCCGCCGAACAGGACAGCAAGGAGAAGCCCGTCGGCCTTTAACGCTCGCCGGCATTGCACCAGTTGCCCGACCGGATCATTGGCCCAGTGGAGCGACAGGGCATGGATCACGAGGTCATGCGCACCGGCCTCAAGGTCGAGCACTTCGGCGTCGGGCACGATCTTCGCCTGTGGCAGGATCTCCCGCCAGGGCTCGGGAAAGCACGTCACGACGGCCGGCGCCGTAAACGTTCTGTTAACCTCGTTCAGTCTCTCCTCGATCTCGGCGGCCGCTTCCCTGTGCAGGAACAGTTCGACGCCGCGGCGCGCGGCTCGCGCGCGCTGGCGGGCGAGGGCTGCACGGTCGGTCAGGGCTGGGGGATGCGGCGTCGTCATGGCGGTGGACATTAGGCAGATCGGTGCGGCAATGCAAAGCGCCCTCAGGCTCGTTCTGCCGCCGCAGTGCATTTCCTGCGGCGGGGTCGTGTCGGAGGAATTCGGGCTCTGCGCCGATTGCTGGCGCGACACGCCATTCATCCACGGGCTGACCTGCGACGCCTGCGGCACGCCGCTTCCAGGTCAGGACGAGGGCAAGGCCGAATACTGTGATGACTGCCTGACGCTCGCGCGGCCCTGGTCGCGGGGGCGCGCCGCGCTTCTCTACAAGGACAACGGACGCAGGCTCGTCCTCGCGCTAAAGCACGGGGACAGGCTCGACCTCGCCCGGCCTGCGGCGCGCTGGATGTTCCGCGCCGCCGCGCCGATCCTGACCGAGAACACGATCGTGGCGCCGATTCCCCTGCATTGGGTCCGCTTCGTCAGGCGCCGGTTCAACCAGTCCGCGCTTCTTGCGCAGGGCGTGGCGCGTCTCGGCGGTCTGGACCATTGCCCCGACCTGCTGACGCGCCCGCGCCGCACGCCCACGCAGGATGGGCGCGACCGGGACAGCCGCTTCGCGAACCTCGCCGGTGCGATCCGCGTCCATCCCCGCCGCGCGCAGCGCGTCCAGGGTCGCCACGTTCTTCTGATTGACGACGTGATGACCTCTGGCGCTACGCTCGCGGCTGCCGCTGACGCCTGCCTTGCAACAGGCGCAGCGGAGGTTTCCGTTCTGGTCATGGCACGCGTTGCGAAGGATGCCTAAATCCCTATAGTCGCTCCGACAATAAGGACCCCGGTGAATGACCAACGTCGAGATCTACACAACGCCCTGGTGCCCCTACTGCGTCGCTGCCAAGCGGCTTCTGGACCGGAAGGGTGTCGCCTACGAAGAAACGGACGTGTCTGGCGATGCCGATACGCGGGTGAAGATGATGGAGCGCGCCAACGGCCGCTACACGGTTCCGCAAATCTTCATCAACGGCCAGCATGTGGGCGGCTGTGACGACCTGCACGCCCTGGAGCGTGAAGGCAAGCTCGATCCCCTCCTGGCGGCCTGACCGGGATGCGCGCGGGTCTCCTTCAGCTCTCGGTCACCGACGACCCGGAAGAGAACCTGAAGGTGACGCGCGCGCTCGTGCGTGAGGCGGTTTCTGGCGGTGCGGGCTTCGTGCTCACGCCAGAGGTCACGAATTGCCTTTCGACCAGCCGCACCCACCAGGAGGAGGTCCTGCGTCTGGAAGAGGATGACGCGACGCTCGCCGCGCTTCGGGAGGACGCGGAAGACTTGGGCGTGTGGCTCCTGATCGGGTCGCTCGCGCTAAAGACGGATGACCCGGACGGGCGTTTCGCGAACCGCAGTTTCCTCGTTTCGCCGGACGGGCGCGTCGTCGCCAGCTACGACAAGATACACATGTTCGACGTGAACGTGTCGGAGACCGAGCAGTACCGCGAAAGCGCGGGCTACCGCCCCGGCTCCCGCGCGGTTGTCGCCGAGACACCATTCGCCAGGATCGGTATGACCGTCTGCTACGACGTCCGTTTCCCCTATCTCTACCGCAAGCTCGCGAAGGCGGGCGCGGAGATCCTGACGATTCCATCCGCTTTCAACGAAACGACCGGCCGCGCGCATTGGGAATCGCTTCTGCGCGCCCGCGCGATCGAGAACGGGGCCTATGTCCTCGCCCCGGCGCAGACCGGCGAACATGCTGCCCGTGCCGGGCGGCCCCGCCGCACCTACGGCCATACGCTCGCCGTCGCCCCTTGGGGCGAAGTACTGGTCGACGCCGGAACCGAAATCGGCGTCAGCTTCGTCGACATCGACCGTGCCGAGGTCGAAAAGGCCCGCGCCCGGGTCCCGTCTCTTCAGCACGACCGCGGATTCGAGGGGCCCTGAGGATGGCCGACCAGACCGATCCCCTGGCCGCGGCGCTCTTTTCCGAAGTCCTGATGGTCGATCAGCTCGCCCGCAGCCGCGTGTCCAAGGCGCTGCCCAAGGGCATGGAGTTGTCGCATTTCTCTGTCCTGAACCACCTCGCCCGCGCGCAGGAGGAACGCACGCCCGCGCAGCTTGCCGAAATCTTCCACGTCACCCGTGGCGCGATGACCAACACGCTGTCGAAGCTGGAGTGGGCGGGTCATATCCACATCCGCCCGGACTGGGACGATGCGCGGCGCAAGTTCGTCTCGATCAGCCCGGCGGGCCGGGCCGCGCGCGATGCCGCGCTTGCCGCGATCTCGCCGGTGATCGGCGAAGTCGTGGCCGGTGTCGGGCCTGACAAGGTCCGCGCCGTCCTTCCGGTGCTGAGGGCGATCCGCGCCCGGCTGGAGGAGGACGTCTGACGGGCGGAACGCTCAGGCCTCCCGCTTCACGCTCGCGGTCACGTAGTTGACCGACAGATCCCGGTCCGAGATCGACCAGGCCCAGGTGACCGGGTTGAAGACGAAGCCCTTCTTGTCCACGGGTTCCAGGCCCGCCTCCCGGATCAGGCCGTATAGTTCCTCGGGCGTGATGAACTTGTTCCAGTCATGCGTGCCCTTCGGGAGCCACCGCATCACCCATTCCGCGCCGATGATCGCCATCATGAAGCTCTTCGGATTTCGGTTGATCGTCGAGGCGATCATCAGCCCACCGGGTTTCAGGAGCTGCCGGCAGGCCGTCAGGTAAGCCAGTGGGTCCGAGACGTGTTCGACCACCTCCATGTTGAGGACGGCGTCGAACCGCTCTCCCGCCTCGGCCAGCGCCTCCGCCGTCGTGTGGCGGTAATCGATATCGAGCCCCTGCTGTTCGGCATGGATCCTAGCCACCGGGATGTTCCGTTCCGCCGCATCGGCGCCAACCACCTCGGCACCGAGACGCGCCATGGGCTCCGACAGGAGTCCGCCGCCGCAGCCGATGTCGAGAATCCTGAGTCCGGCGAAGGGCTCGGGTTCGTTCAGGTCACGCCCGAATTCCTCCGCGATCTGCCGGGTGATGTAGTCCAGCCGGCAGGGATTCATCATGTGCAGGGGCTTGAACTTGCCCGTCGGGTCCCACCATTCCGCCGCCATCGCCTCGAACTTGGCGACTTCATTGGCATCGACCGTGCCTGTTCCCGCCTGCATGCTTTTCTCCTTCAGTATACGGACCCCGTGGAAGCCCGGCTTTTCACGCTATATAGTCCGATCATGGACAGGACCGCAGGTCAAAAGCGCGCAGCAGCGTTTCTTTATCCGCAGATCGACGCGTTCGATCAGCGGATGCTCGACGTTGGCGATGGCCACCGGATCTACGTAGAGCAATGCGGCCATCCCTCGGGCCTTCCCGTGGTGGTCCTGCATGGCGGTCCGGGGGGCGGCTGCTCGCCCGCGATGCGGCGCTATTTCGATCCCTCGGTCTACCGCGTCATCCTGTTCGATCAGCGCGGCTGCGGCCGGTCGCGCCCGCATGCGAGCGTCGAGGCGAATACGACCTGGCACCTCGTGGCGGATATCGAGAAGATCCGGGAAACACTGGGGATCGACCGCTGGCTCGTCTTCGGCGGAAGCTGGGGGGCGACGCTTGCGCTCGTCTATGCACAGACGCATCCCGATCGCGCGCTGCACCTGATCCTGCGCGGCGTCTTCCTGATGACGAAGGCGGAGCTCGACTGGTTCTATGGCGGCGGCGCCGGGAAGTTCTGGCCGGACCTGTGGCGCAGGTTCACCGGGATCATCCCGGAGGACGAGCGGGGCGACCTGATCGCCGCCTATCACAAGCGGCTCTTTTCCGGCGACATCCTGACCGAAACGCGGTTCGCACGGTCCTGGGCGGCCTGGGAAAACGCGCTCGCCTCGATCGAGCAGGAGGGCCTTCTGGGCGAAAGCCCTGCGGATTACGCGCGGGCCTTCTCGCGGCTTGAGAACCATTATTTCAAGAACGCCGGATTCCTGGAGGAGGACGGGCAGATCCTGCGAGACCTGCCAAGGCTCGAAGGGGTGCCGGGAACGATCGTCCAGGGTCGCTACGACATGATCTGCCCGCCGATCTCGGCCTGGAAGCTGGCGCAGGGCTGGTCGGGCTCCGACCTCAGGTTCATCCCCGTCGCCGGGCACGCCCTGTCGGAGCCGGGGATCAGCGCGGAGCTCGTCCGCACGATGGACGCGCTGAGGGGCGCGAGGTTTCGCGACTGAACAGGCCGGAGACGGTGATCGCTCCGGTCCAGTCAAGACGTGGCGAGCCGGTCATCACGAAGCTGAACGACCAAGTCAGCGAGGAAGAAACCGTACCTCTTGCAGACTCGGCCGCTTTTTCATATATGCGCTTCAACAGCGGCGCTGCGGGGTCCAAACTCGCAGCCCACCGGAAAGATCAGCGGGCCGCTTCGGCCCGTTTTTTGTTTTGGACCCTATGACCGACCTCGTCGCAAAAACTGCCATAGACCGGCGCCTCGCGGAAATCATCACCCCGACCATCGAGGGGATGGGCTTCGAACTCGTGCGCATCCGGCTGATGGGCGGCCAGCACAAGACGCTGCAGATCATGGCGGACCGTCCCGAAGGCGGCATCGTCGTGGAAGACTGCGCAAAAATCTCCACGGCGGTCTCCGCGGTCCTCGACGTCGAGGATCCGATCGAGGACGCCTACACGCTCGAAGTCTCCTCACCAGGGATCGACCGGCCACTGACTCGGCTGAAGGATTTCGACGTCTGGTCGGGATACGAGGCGAAGCTCGAGACGACCGAACTCATCGACGGGCGGCGGCGGTTCAAGGGAACGCTCGCCGGAACCGAGGGCGACGAGGTCCTGATCGAGATCGAGGACCAGGGCGAACCGGTGACCATCGGGCTCCAGTTCGACTGGCTTTCCGACGCCAAGCTCGTCCTGACCGACGAGCTCATCACTGAAATGCTGCGCCAGCGGAAGTCCGCGGGCGCCATCGACGAAACCGATTTCGACGAAATCGAAACCGAAGACACAGACCCTTCCGAGGAGGAGTGAGATGGCAATTACCTCTGCCAACCAGCTGGAGCTTCTGCAGACGGCCGAGGCGGTCGCCCGCGAGAAGATGATCGACCCAGCGCTGGTCATCGAGGCGATGGAAGAAAGCCTCGCTCGCGCGGCGAAGTCCCGCTACGGCTCGGAAATGGACATCCGCGTAAGCATCGACCGCAAGACCGGTCGTGCGACCTTCACGCGCGTGCGCACCGTGGTCGAGGATGACGCGGTCGAGAACTACCAGGCGCAGCTGACGGTCGAACAGGCCCGTCAGTACATGGACAACCCGCAAGTCGGCGACGAGATCGTCGACGAGGTTCCGCCCGTCGACATGGGCCGGATCGCGGCGCAGTCCGCCAAGCAGGTGATCCTGCAGAAGGTGCGCGAGGCCGAGCGCGACCGCCAGTTCGAGGAATTCAAGGACCGCAAGGGCACGATCATCAACGGCGTGGTCAAGCGCGAGGAATACGGCAACATCATCGTCGACATCGGCCGGGGCGAAGCGATCCTGCGCCGGAACGAGAAGATCGGCCGCGAAAGCTACCGCCCGAACGACCGCATCCGCTGCTACATCAAGGATGTGCGCCGCGAGGCGCGGGGCCCGCAGATCTTCCTGTCGCGTACCGATCCGCAGTTCATGGCCGAGCTCTTCAAGATGGAAGTGCCGGAAATCTATGATGGCATCATCGAGATCAAGGCCGTGGCCCGCGACCCGGGTTCGCGCGCGAAGATCGCGGTGATCTCCTACGACAACTCCATCGACCCCGTGGGCGCCTGTGTCGGCATGCGCGGTTCGCGCGTGCAGGCCGTCGTGAACGAGCTGCAGGGCGAGAAGATCGACATCATTCCGTGGAACCAGGACCAGGCCACGTTCCTCGTGAACGCGCTCCAGCCGGCCGAGGTTTCGAAGGTCGTGATCGACGAGGAAGCGGGCAAGATCGAGGTCGTCGTTCCGGACGAGCAGCTGTCGCTCGCCATCGGCCGCCGCGGTCAGAACGTGCGCCTCGCCTCGCAGCTGACGGGTCTCGACATCGACATCATGACCGAGGCCGAGGAAAGCGAACGCCGCCAGGCGGAATTCGCCGAGCGCACGAAGCTCTTCATGGAGAGCCTCGACCTCGACGAGTTCTTCGCGCAGCTTCTCGTCGCCGAAGGCTTCACGAGCCTCGAGGAAGTGGCCTACGTCGAACTCGACGAGCTTCTCTCGATCGAGGGAGTCGACGAGGCGACGGCTGAAGAACTGCAGGCCCGCGCCCGCGATGTCATCGAGGAGCAGAACCGGAAGGCTCTCGAAAACGCCCGCGCGCTGGGTGTCGAGGACAGCCTGATTGAATTCGAGGGCCTGACACCCCAAATGGTAGAGGCGCTTGCCAAGGACGGCGTCAAGACGCTCGAGGACTTCGCGACCTGCGCGGACTGGGAGCTGGCCGGCGGCTGGACCACGGTGAACGGCGAGCGCGTCAAGGACGAGGGGCTCCTGGAGCCCTTCGACGTGAGCCTCGAGGAAGCTCAGCACCTGGTGATGACGGCGCGTATCCAGCTTGGCTGGGTCGATCCGGCAGAGCTTGAGGCGGAAGCCGAAGAAGAAGGCGCCGACGAAGAGGAGGCCGAGGCCTGATTTCAGGTCTCGGGAGCCCAACGATGACCCGCGGCGGCCGCCAGAAGGACCGGGAAGAGCCTGAACGGCGCTGCATCGTCACCGGCGATGTGCAGCCGAAGGGCGGGCTGATCCGTTTCGTGGTCGGCCCCGAAGGCCAGTTGGTGCCCGACCTCGCGGACAAGCTGCCGGGGCGCGGGCTCTGGGTTACCGCCGACCGGGCGGTCCTGGAGCAGGCGATGAAGAAAGGGGCCTTTTCGCGGGCCGCACGGGCACAGGTTCAAGTGCCCGAGGGTCTCGCGGACATGGTCGAAGAGGGGTTGGCGAAACGGCTTGTCGAGCTCGTTTCGCTCGCCAGGAAGGCGGGGCTGGCGGTGGCCGGCTTCGAGAAGGTGAAGGACTGGTTGGCGCAGGGGAAAGCCAAGGTCCTCTTGCAGGCGACCGATGGGTCGGAACGCGGCAAGGGGAAGCTCTGGACCCCCCAGGGTGGGCGCTATTTCGCGGTCCTGACCGCGTCGGAATTGGGTTTGGCTTTCGGGCGTGATCATGTGATACATGGCGCGCTTGCGGCTGGCGGACTTTCGACGCGTGTTGTAGAGGAAGCGGCAAAGCTCGCGGGATTCCGCGGGCGCGACGGCGGCGGGACCGCCGGGAAGGATACGAAGACGGCATGAGCGATACAGACGGCAAGAAACCCCTCGGGCTCGGTGGCGGACGCCCCGGTCAGGTGAAGCAGAGCTTCAGCCACGGCCGGACGAAGAACGTCGTCGTCGAGACCAAGCGCAAGCGCGTGGTGGTGCCGAAGCCGGGCGCGGCTGCGGTGACGACGAAGCCGGGTTCGGCCTCGTCGGCTTCGGGCGATGCGTCGAAGCGGCCGGCGGGTATTTCCGATGCGGAGATGGAGCGCCGGCTGAGGGCGTTGCAGGCTGCCAAGGCACGTGAGGTCGAGGAAGCTGCGGCGCGCGCGGCCGAGGAAAAGGCACGCGAGGAAGAGCGCGAGCGGCGCAAGGCCGAGCTCGAGGCCAAGGAGCGCGAGGAGCGCGAGCGCGAAGAAGCCCTGCGGCTGAAGGCCGAGGAAGACGAGCGCCGCGCCCGCGAGGCCGAGGCCCGCGCCGCGAAGAAGGAAGAAATCAAGCCCGCGGCCGCGAAGCCCGCGGCTCCTGCGGATCGCGCGGCGGCCGAAGCTGCCGCGGCGCGCGCCGCGACTAAGGGCGTGCCCGTGGGTGGTCCGCGCAAGACCGACCGCGAGCGCGACGATCGCGGCGCGCCTGATCGCGACCGGGCCGGACGTGGCCGCGACGAGGGCCGCCGGTCGGGCAAGCTGACGCTGTCCGAGGCGCTTTCGGGTGAAGGCGGCCGCCAGCGCAGCCTCGCGGCGATGAAGCGCAAGCAGGAGCGCGCGCGACAGAAAGCCATGGGCATGGGCGGCCGCGCCGAGAAGCAGGTGCGTGAAGTCCAGCTTCCCGAGACGATCGTCGTGCAGGAGCTTGCGAACCGCATGGCCGAGCGCGCCGCCGACGTCGTCAAGGCGCTGATGAAGATGGGCATGATGGTCAACATGAACCAGCCCATCGACGCGGATACGGCCGAGCTCATCATCGACGAATTCGGCCACAAGGCCGTGCGCGTGTCGGATGCGGACGTCGAGCAGGTCATCGACACTGTCGAGGACAAGGCCGAGGATCTGCAGCCGCGCCCGCCGATCATCACGATCATGGGCCACGTCGACCACGGCAAGACCTCGCTTCTCGACGCGATCCGCAAGACCAACGTGGTTTCCGGCGAAGCGGGCGGCATCACCCAGCACATCGGCGCCTACCAGGTGACGACGGAATCGGGTGCTGTGCTCAGCTTCCTCGACACGCCCGGCCACGCGGCCTTCACCTCGATGCGCGCCCGCGGCGCGCATGTGACGGACATCGTGGTCCTCGTGGTCGCGGCCGACGACGCGGTGATGCCGCAGACGATCGAAGCGATCAACCACGCCAAGGCCGCCAAGGTTCCGATGATCGTCGCCATCAACAAGTGCGACAAGCCCGACGCGAACCCGCAGAAGGTCCGCACCGACCTCCTCCAGCACGAAGTCGTGGTGGAAGCGATGTCGGGCGACGTGCAGGACGTCGAGGTTTCGGCCAAGACCGGCAAGGGGCTCGACAACCTGCTCGAAGCGATCGCGCTTCAGGCCGAGATCCTGGAACTCAAGGCGAACCCGAAGCGCGCCGCGATGGGCGCGGTGATCGAAGCGAAGCTCGACGTGGGCCGGGGCCCGGTCGCGACGGTCCTCGTGCAGAACGGCACGCTGAAGCAGGGCGACATCTTCGTCGTCGGCGAACAGTGGGGCAAGGTGCGCGCGCTTCTGAACGACAAGGGCGAGCGCGTCGAGTCGGCCGGGCCGTCGGTTCCGGTCGAGGTTCTCGGCCTCAACGGCACGCCTGAGGCTGGCGACGTCCTGAACGTGGTCGAGACCGAGGCGCAGGCGCGCGAGATCGCCGACTACCGTATCCAGGCCGCGAAGGACAAGCGCGCGGCTGCGGGTGCGGCTGCGACGCTGGAACAGCTCATGGCGAAGGCCAAGGCGGACGAAGCGGTGGCGGAGCTGCCGGTCGTCGTGAAGGCCGACGTGCAGGGTTCCGCCGAGGCGATCATCCAGGCGATGGAGAAGATCGGCAACGAGGAAGTGCGCGTGCGCGTGCTTCACTACGGCGTCGGCGCCATCACCGAGACGGATGTGGGTCTTGCCGAGGCTTCCTCCGCGCTGGTCATCGGCTTCAACGTCCGGGCCAACGCCCCGGCGCGGAACGCCGCGAACCAGAAGGGCGTGGAGATCCGCTATTATTCGGTCATCTACGATCTCGTCGATGACGTGAAGGCGGCCGCATCGGGCCTCCTGTCGGCGGAAGTCCGCGAAACCTTCATCGGCTACGCCTCGATCAAGGAGGTCTTCAAGGTCTCCGGCGTCGGCAAGGTCGCTGGCTGCCTCGTCACCGAAGGCGTGGCGCGCCGTTCGGCGGGCGTGCGCCTGCTGCGCGACGACGTGGTGATCCACGAAGGGACGCTGAAGACCTTGAAGCGCTTCAAGGACGAGGTGAAGGAAGTCCAGTCGGGTCAGGAATGCGGCATGGCATTCGAGAACTACGAGGACATCCGCCCCGGCGACATCATCGAGATCTTCGAACGCGAAGAGGTGGAGCGGAAGCTCGCCTGATATGACAAAGGGGAGGCGCGAGCCTCCCCCCGAAAATCCCAACGTACAGCAGGGCCGCCTGAACCGTCAGGCGGCCTTCTTTTCGACCGGATGACCGACGAATTCGCGGTTACCGACACGTACCACGACGCGTCCATCGGACAGCTGTCGAACGAAACTGCCCTGAACGGAAACGCAGCTACCCAGTGTGATCGTCTTCAGCATTCGCGATGATCTCCTGATCAAACTGGGCAAAATCCTACCATTGTTGCGGAAAACGAACAAAACGCATTGGCTGTAATCCGCCTATCCTTTTGGGTAGCTACAACCAGTCGCGCAGGATCGGGACCAGCGGCACATCTGCTGGGGGCATGGGATAGTCCTTGAGTTGCTTCGGGCGGACCCAGGCGATTCGCTGGCCCTCGCGCGGATGCAGTGTCCCCTGCCATTTCCGGCAGGCGAAGAGCGGCATCAGGAGGTGGAAGTCCTCGTAGCTGTGGCTCGCGAAGGTCAGGGGCGCGAGGCAGGACTCCCACGTGTCGATGCCCAGTTCCTCGTGAAGTTCGCGGATCAGCGCGTGCTCTGGCGTCTCGCCGGGCTCGACCTTGCCGCCGGGGAACTCCCACAGGCCCGCCATCGACTTGCCCTCGGGACGCTGCGCGAGAAGGACCCGGCCGTCGGGGTCGATGAGCGCGACGGCCGAGACGAGGACGACCTTCAAGAGCGGTAGTCCGCGTTGATGTCGATGTAGCGATGCGTCAGGTCGCAGGTCCAGACCGTGCGCGACGCGCGCCCGAGGCCCAGATCGACGCGGATCAGCAATTCCTCGCCCTTCATGTGGGCGGCGCCGTCCTCTTCCTTGTAACTCGGCGAGCGCCAGCCCTTTTCGGCGACGAGGATGTCCCCGAAATGGATCTTGATCTTGTCGCGGTCCGCCTTGGCGCCGGACTTGCCGATCGCGGCGACGATGCGACCCCAATTCGGGTCCTCGCCGGCGAAGGCGGTCTTGACCAGGGGGGAATTGGCGATGGCCATGGCCACCTTGTGCGCGTCGCTCTGGTTCTCCGCGCCCTTCACCTGGATCTCGACGAACTTGGTCGCGCCCTCGCCGTCACGGATCACCTGGTGGGCGAGGTCCATCATCACCCCGCGAAGTGCCTCCTCGAAGGCCTTGGCGCCGGCGGAGCGGAGGGTCTTGATCTCGGCCGCCGGGCTCTTGCCCGTCGCGGCAAGGATCAGTGCGTCCGAAGTCGAGGTGTCGCTGTCGACCGTGATCGCGTTGAACGTGTCGTCCACCTGGCGCGAGAGCATCTTCTGCAGCGTTGCGGGCGCGATCTTCGCGTCGGTGAAGATGTAGACGAGCATGGTGGCCATGTCCGGCGCGATCATGCCCGAGCCCTTGGCGATCCCGGCGATGCGGATCGTGCCGCCCTCCGCCTCGATCTCTGCGGAAGCGCCCTTGGGGAAGGTGTCCGTGGTCATGATCGCACGCGCGGCGAGTTCGATCCCGTTCTTGTCCAGCGCGCCGACGAGGTCGGAAACCCGGTCGGTGATACGCTCATAGGGCAGCGGTTCGCCGATGACGCCGGTCGAGGAGGAGAAGACGCGGGACGCCGGAACGCCGAGCGCCTCGCCCACCGACTTGGTGATGGCGTCCACCGCTTGTTGACCCGACTTGCCGGTGAAGGCGTTTGAGTTGCCCGAGTTCACGATGATCGCGGCGCCGGACTTCGGGTCGACCCTGCCGCCAAGCTTGGTCTGGCAGTCGAGGATGCAGGCCGCGCGCGTCGAGGAACGGGTGAAGACGCCTGCGACGGAGGTGCCCGGCGCAAGGTGCGCAAGCATCACGTCGGTGCGGCCAGCGTAGCGCACGCCCGCCGCGATGGCGGCGAATTCCGCCCCCTCGATCACCGGGAGCTTCGGGAAGCCGCCTTTCGGTGCCAGCGGAGAGACCGGGTTGGCCTTCTTCTTGGGCGCCGCGGCTTCCACCGGGGCGGCCGTGTCGACGGGGGCGATGGCCTCGGCAAGCTCGGCGCGGAGCTTGCGGACCTTCGCCTTCAGTTTCTTCGCCCTGGCCTTCCAGTCGGATTTCGTCGCCATGCCATGTCCCTCCCCGGTCGCCGGATTTATTCTTCGATCAGCGCTTCGTTCTTCAGCACGGAAGGGTCGATCCCGTCCGTAGCACGCTCGACCGTCGCGGCATCGGTGACCTCCCGGATACGGGCCTGCACCGCCGCTTCGGCGATCTCGTTTTCCAGTTCCGCACGCACGTCGTCGAGGGACGGCGCCTCGGCAATGCGGGTTTCGTTCAGCTTGATGACATGCCAGCCGAATTCGGTCTGAACCGGCCCCGAAATCTGCCCGGGCTCCAGAGCGATCACCGCGTCCTCGAAGGGCTTCACCATCATGCCGGGGCCGAACCAGCCAAGCTCACCCCCGTTCGGGCCCGAGGGACCGGTGCTTTTTTCCTTGGCGATGGCGGTGAAGTCCGCGCCATTGTCCAGTTCTTCCTTGATCGCCATTGCGTCTTCCTCGGTCGTCACGAGGATATGTGCGGCGTTGTACTCTGTCGTCGGCTCGGCAAGGGCGTAACGCGCGTCATAGGCCTTCTGAAGCGTTTCGTCGGTGACGGCGGCGGTCGCGGCGTCGTCCAGCACGGAACTCGCGAGGTAGGCACGGCGCTCGTTCGCGATCACGAGTTCGTCACGCTTGTCGATCTCGCCCTCTCCGATCTCGGCAAGAGCCTGCTGCTGGATCATCTGGTCGAGGATGCCGTTGAACAGGACGTCATCGGGCAGCTGGAGATACTGGGCGGGCAGCGTTTTCCTCGCGGCGATCAGGTGACCAAGCGTGATTTCCGCACCGTTGACCGTCGCCACGACGGTGTCGGCCGTGACGTCCGTGGCGGTGGTGTCCTGAGCGAGGGCCGGCGCCGCGATGACGGCGCAGAACGCCATTGCGAGTTTGAACTGCTTAGACATGCCTGCCACTCCTGATCTGCCGCGTCCGGCGCGGCGTTGACACTTTGGCGGCCGACCCTTACATCGCCTTGTGACCTGTGAAAGGCCGCCCAACCGCTTATTTCGCTGCTTCTCTTAGGCAAGCTCCGCGGCGCGGGCAAGGCCGCGCTTCACACGATGTTATGAACAGAAGGCGGGCGGAGAAAGAATGCTGGGCCTTGGAACGATCACGAAGAAGGTGTTCGGAACCCCGAACGACCGGAAAGTTAAGGCGACCCGACCGCTGGTGGAGAAGATAAACGCGCTGGAGCCCGAGTTCCGCGCGCTCTCCGACGAGGGGATCAAGCAGAAGACCGAAGAACTGGCCAAGCGCGCCATGTCGGGAGAAAGCCTCGACAACCTGCTGCCCGAAGCCTTTGCAAACTGCCGCGAGGCGGCCTGGCGGGCGCTGGGTCTCCGCGCCTTCGACGTGCAGCTGATGGGCGGTATCTTCCTCCACCAGGGCAATATCGCGGAGATGAAGACCGGCGAGGGCAAGACGCTCGTCGCGACCTTCCCGGCCTACCTCAACGCGCTGGCCGGCAAGGGCGTCCACATCGTCACGGTGAACGAATATCTCGCCAAGCGAGACTCGGAATGGATGGGCAAGGTCTATAACGCGCTCGGTCTGACCGTGGGAGTCGTCTACCCGTTCCAGCCCGACGCGGAGAAGCGCGCGGCCTATCGGTCGGACATCACCTACGCCACCAACAACGAGCTCGGCTTCGACTACCTTCGCGACAACATGAAGGGCTCGATCGAGGAGATGGCGCAGCGCGGCCATTTCTACGCGATCGTGGACGAGGTGGACTCGATCCTCATCGACGAGGCGCGGACGCCGCTCATCATCTCCGGCCCGAGCCAGGACCAGTCGGAGCTTTACAAGGCGCTCGACAAGTTCATCCCGGAACTGACGGAAGAGCACTACAAGGTCGACGAGAAGGCGCGGAACGCGACCTTCACGGAAGAAGGCAACGAATACCTCGAAAAGCGCCTGCAGGAAGCCGGCGTTCTGCCTGCGGATCAGACGCTCTACGATCCGGAATCCACGACGATCGTCCACCACATCAACCAGGCCCTCATGGCGCACACGCTGTTCCAGAAGGACAGCCACTACATCGTGCGCAACGGTGAGGTGATCTTGATCGACGAATTCACCGGCCGGATGATGCCGGGGCGGCGGCTCAACAACGGGCTGCACCAGGCGCTCGAAGCCAAGGAAGGTGTGACCGTCCAGCCCGAGAACGTCACCCTCGCCTCGGTGACGTTCCAGAACTACTTCCGTCTCTATGGCAAGCTTGCGGGCATGACCGGCACGGCGGCGACCGAGGCCGAAGAATTCATGGAGATCTACAGGCTTGGCGTGGTCGAGGTTCCGACCAACCGTCCGGTGCAGCGGGACGACCAGAACGACCGGGTGTACCGCACCGTTCGGGAGAAGTACGAAGCGATCGTCGAGGCCATTCGCGCGGCGCATGAAAAGGGTCAGCCGACCCTCGTCGGCACGACCTCGATCGAGAAATCCGAGATGATTGCCGCCATGCTCACCAAGGCTGGGATTCCGCACAACGTGCTGAACGCCCGCCAGCATGAAATGGAAGCGAAGATCGTGGCCGAGGCGGGCCGCGTGGGCGCGGTAACGATCGCGACCAACATGGCCGGCCGGGGGACCGACATCCAGCTTGGCGGCAACGTCGAGATGAAGGTGCTCGAGGAGATCGCCGCGAACCCCGAGGCGCATCCCGACGAGGTGCGCGCCCGGATCGAGGCGGAACACGCGGCCGAAAAGCAGAAGGTGCTGGAGGCGGGCGGGCTCTTCGTGCTCGGCACCGAACGGCACGAAAGCCGCCGGATCGACAACCAGCTGCGCGGCCGTTCCGGCCGCCAGGGCGACCCTGGTCGTTCGCTGTTCTACCTGTCGCTCGAAGACGACCTGATGCGGATCTTCGGGTCCGAGCGTCTGGACAAGGTCTTGTCGACGCTCGGGATGAAGGAAGGCGAGGCGATCATCCACCCCTGGGTGAACAAGTCGCTGGAGCGCGCGCAGGCGAAGGTCGAAGCGAGGAACTTCGATATCCGCAAGCAGCTCCTGAAGTTCGACGACGTCATGAACGACCAGCGCAAGGCGATCTTCGACCAGCGCCTGGAGATCATGGAATCCGAGGACATCGAGGAGATCGCGAGCGACATGCGCCACAAGGTCATCGAGGACCTGGTGGACGAGTTCCTGCCGCCGAAATCCTACGCTGAACAATGGGATACGGATGGCCTTCGCGCCGCGGTGAAGGACAAGCTGAACCTCGAACTGCCGGTCGCCGAATGGGCCGCCGAGGAGGGCGTGGACCAGGAGGCGGTTCGCGAGCGGATCGAGGAGGCTTCGAACGCCTTCATGGCCGAGAAGGCCGAGAAGTTCGGGCTCGAGACGATGCGCACGATCGAGAAGCAGATCCTCCTGCAGACGATCGACACGAAATGGCGCGAACACCTCGTGACGCTGGAGCATCTTCGCTCCGTCGTCGGCTTCCGGGGCTACGCGCAGCGCGACCCGCTGTCGGAATACAAGACCGAGGCCTTCACCCTGTTTTCACATCTTCTGGACGGGCTCCGGATCGACGTGACCCAGCGCCTCGCCATGATTCGGCCCCTGACACAGGAAGAGCAGGACGCGATGGTTCGACAGCTCGCCGCGTCGCAGGCCGCGCTTCAGAAGCCGGCCGAGGCGCCGCAGCCCGAAGAGGCCCCGCCCGCGCCGTTGGTAGAAGGCTTCGACGCGACGGATACCGCGACCTGGGGCAATCCGGGCCGGAACGATCCCTGCCCCTGCGGCTCGGGCAAGAAGTTCAAGCACTGCCACGGCGCGCTGGTCTGAGCCGGCGCCCGTCGGCTCAGAGGTAACCCGACGCGCGGAAGCTGAGTTCGCGGCTCTTGCCGACGATCAGGTGGTCGTGGAGCACGATCCCAAGCGCCCGCGCCGCCGTCTCGATCTGCGTCGTCATCGCGAGATCCTGGTCGGACGGCGTCGGGTCCCCCGACGGGTGATTGTGCACGAGGATGAGCGCGGAGGCGTTGAGTTCCAGCGCCCGCTTCAGCACCTCGCGCGGGTATACGGGCACGTGGTCCACCGTGCCGCGCGCCTGTTCCTCATCGGCGATGAGGACGTTCTTGCGGTCAAGGTAGAGAACGCGGAACTGTTCGGTTTCGCGGTGCGCCATCGTCGTGTGGCAGTAGTCCAGCAGCGTATCCCAGGAGGACAGGACCGGGCGGTTCATCACCCTTGCCCGCGCCAGCCTCTGTGCGGCCGCCTCGACGATCTTGAGCTCCTGCACCACCGCGTCGCCGACGCCCTCCGTTTCCTTGAGGCGTTGGGCCGGGGCGGAGAGGACCCGGTTGAAGTCACCGAAGCGGTCGAGCAGCCGCCTTGCCAGCGGTTTCACGTCCTGGCGGGGGATGGCGCGGAAGAGCAGAAGCTCCAGAAGCTCGTAGTCCGGCATGGCCGCCGCCCCGCCTTCCATGAAACGGGCGCGCAGGCGTTGCCGATGGTCCTTGATGTAGGAGGGCAGCCGGCCTTCGGGCAGCAGCGCGGCTGTTGCCTCATCGGCGTCGAAGAGGGGCAGCGGGGCTTCGTGGAAGGCGCGATCGGAGCACATGCGCGGAGTGTCGCGCGGTGCGGTGAATCAATGGTTAACGGTCACGGGTCGAGGATGGCGTGCCGAAGCGGTCGGTTCCGGGGCTGGCAGGCTTGCTCTCCCGTCCGTGCGGGCAAGGACGCAGGAGGGCCTTGCCTGTTCCGCACTCACCCCTTCATTCCGTCCCAGAAATTCTTCACCGACTTGAAGAAGCTTGACCCTTCCGGGTTGTTGTCTTCCGAAAGCTTCTCGAACTCGCGCAGAAGCTCCTTCTGCCGCGCGGTGAGGTTCACGGGCGTCTCGACCGCCAGCTCGATGAGCATGTCGCCGCTACCAGTGCCGCGAAGCGCCGGCATACCCTTGCCGCGGAGCCGCATCTGCTTGCCGGTCTGGCTGCCCGCCGGGATCTTCACGCGGCTGCGGCCGCCGTCGATGGTCGGAACCTCGACTTCGCCGCCAAGCGCCGCCGAAGTCATCGAGACGGGAACGCGGCAGAAGAGGTTCACCCCTTCGCGCTGGAAGATCGGGTGCTCGCGGACCTCGATGAAGATGTAGAGATCGCCCGCCGGCCCGCCGCGCATGCCGGCTTCGCCCTCGCCCGCAAGACGGATGCGGGTGCCGGTCTCCACCCCTGCGGGGATGTTGACGGACAGCGCGCGGTCCTTTTCCACCCGGCCCGCGCCGTGGCAGACGCGGCAGGGGTTCTTGATCGTCTGGCCCATGCCGCCGCAGGTCGGGCAGGTGCGTTCGACCGTGAAGAAGCCCTGCTGTGCGCGGACCTTCCCCATGCCCGAACAGGTCGGACAGGTGACAGGCTCCGCCCCGCCTTCCGCGCCGGTGCCACTGCAGGCGCCGCAGGCGACCGAGGTCGGGACATTGATGGTCTTCTGAACGCCAGAATAGGCTTCTTCCAGCGTGACGCGCAGGTTGTAGCGCAGGTCGGAGCCGCGCTGGGCCCGCTGGCGACCGCCGCCGCGTCCGCCCATGAAATCGCCGAAGAGGTCCTCGAAGACATCGGAGAAGGCCGAGGCGAAATCGCCGCCGCCGTATTGGCCGCCACGCGGCCCGCCGCCGCCCATGCCGCCCTCGAAAGCCGCGTGGCCGTAGCGGTCATAGGCGGCCTTCTTGTTCTCATCCTTGAGAACGTCGTAGGCCTCGTTCACTTCCTTGAACTTGCCTTCGGCGGTCGTGTCGTCCTTGTTGCGGTCGGGGTGGAGTTCCTTGGCCTTCGTTCGATAGGCCTTCTTGATCTCCTCGGCCGAAGCGCCACGCGCAACGCCCAGAACCTCGTAGTAGTCGCGCTTTGCCATACTGCACCTACCCGGGGGAACGCGCGGGCCGGCCCGAATTGCTCAGGCCGGCCGCCTTGTTCCGGACGCGCTCAGTCGCGCTTCTTGTCTTCGCCAAGATCCTCGAAGTCGGCGTCCACGATGTCGTCGTCGACACCGCGCGGGCCGTCCTCGTCGGCAGAGCCACCTTCGGCTTCGGTCTGCTGGGCCTTGTAGATCGCCTCGCCGAGCTTCATCGCCGCATCGGTGAGGTTCTGGATGCCGCCCTTGATCTTGCCGGCGTCCTCGGTCTTCAGAGCCTCTTCGAGCGCGCCGACGGCCAGCTCGATCGCCTCGACGGTGGACGGATCGACCTTGTCGCCATGCTCCTCGAGCGACTTCTTCGTCGAGTGGACGAGGCTTTCGGCCTGGTTCCGGGTCTCGACGAGTTCACGCCGCTTCTTGTCCTCGTCGGCATGGGTCTCGGCGTCGCGGACCATCTTGTCGATCTCGTCGTCGGACAGACCGCCCGAAGCCTGGATCGTGATCTTCTGCTCCTTGCCGGTGCCCTTGTCCTTCGCGGACACGCTGACGATGCCGTTCGCGTCGATGTCGAAGGTGACCTCGATCTGCGGCATGCCGCGCGGTGCCGGCGGGATCTGTTCGAGGTTGAACTGGCCCAGAAGCTTGTTGTCCGCAGCCATCTCGCGCTCACCCTGGAAGACGCGGATCGTCACGGCGCTCTGGTTGTCCTCGGCGGTCGAGAAGATCTGCGATTTCTTCGTCGGGATCGTGGTGTTGCGGTCGATGAGGCGGGTGAACACGCCGCCCAGCGTCTCGATGCCGAGCGACAGCGGGGTCACGTCGAGAAGGACCACGTCCTTGACGTCGCCCTGCAGGACGCCCGCCTGGATCGCCGCGCCGAGCGCCACGACCTCGTCCGGGTTCACGCCCTTGTGCGGTTCCTTGCCGAAGAAGGCGGTGACTTCCTGCACGACCTTCGGCATCCGCGTCATACCACCCACGAGCACGACCTCGTCGATGTCGCCCTTCGAAATGCCTGCGTCCTTCAGAGCGGCCTCGCAGGGCTTCAGCGACTTCTTGATGAGGTCGCCGACAAGCGATTCGAGCTTGGCGCGGGTCAGCTTCATCACCATGTGGAGCGGCGTGCCGGAGGACGCGTCCATCGAGATGAAGGGCTGGTTGATTTCGGTCTGCTGCGAGGAGGAAAGCTCGATCTTGGCCTTCTCCGCGGCTTCCTTGAGCCGCTGCAGAGCCATCTTGTCCTTGGTCAGGTCGACGCCATGCTCCTTTTTGAACTCCTCGGCGAGGTAGTTCACGATGCGCATGTCGAAGTCTTCACCGCCGAGGAACGTGTCACCGTTGGTCGACTTCACCTCGAAGAGGCCGTCGTCGATCTCGAGGATCGTGATGTCGAACGTGCCGCCGCCGAGGTCGTAGACGGCGATCGTCTTCGAATCCTTCTTGTCGAGGCCATAGGCCAGCGCGGCAGCCGTCGGTTCGTTGATGATGCGCAGCACCTCGAGACCGGCGATCTTGCCGGCGTCCTTCGTGGCCTGACGCTGCGCGTCGTTGAAATAGGCCGGGACCGTGATGACGGCCTGGGTCACCGTCTCGCCGAGGTAGCTTTCGGCGGTTTCCTTCATCTTCTGCAGGATCATCGCCGAGATCTGCGAGGGCGAGTACTTGTCACCCTTCACTTCGACCCAGGCGTCGCCGTTACCACCGTTCACGATGGAATAGGGAACGAGCTTCTTGTCCTTTTCCACCTCGGCATCGCCGATGCGGCGGCCGATCAGGCGCTTGACGGCAAAAACCGTATTGGCGGGGTTGGTGACTGCCTGGCGCTTCGCGGACTGGCCGACGAGACGCTCGCTGTCGGTGAAACCGACGACGGACGGGGTCGTGCGCGCGCCTTCCGAGTTCTCGATCACGCGGGGCTGCGAGCCGTCCATGATGGCGACGCAGCTGTTGGTGGTTCCAAGGTCGATCCCGATGACTTTGGCCATATGAAGTACCTCTTCCTTCGGCGATGTTGTGGGGCCCGGACCCGTTCGCGGCCTCCGATCCCCGATCCCAGAAATTTGGCCCGGGGTGAGCGGCCCGGACCGGCTTCTCGGCGTATATAGGGAGGGGTCTTGGAGCCTGCAAGCGGCCCGAGCATGGCAAGACGGGGGGAAATTCTTGGAAAATGATCCGAAATCTCCGGGGATGGCTCGGCCTGCGCAGCCAACGCGGATGGTGCGGGGGTTCGCGCTCTACGAGGGTTTCCTGACGCGGGCCGAACAGGAGGCGCTGGTCGAGGACATGCGCGGGATGGTGCGCGCCGCGCCGCTCTTTTCGCCGCAGACGCCTTACGGCAAGCCGATGAGCGTCCGGATGACCTCGGCCGGGAAATACGGGTGGTATTCGGACCGGAAGGGGTATCGCTACGAGAAGCGGCATCCGGGCGGCGGCCCCTGGCCGCCGATCCCCGAGAGGGTCCTGGCGATCTGGCGGGCAGTGAGCGGGGTGGAGAGAGAGCCGGACTGCTGCCTGGTCAACTTCTACGGCGAGGGCGCGCGGATGGGGATGCACCAGGACCGCGACGAGGCCGATTTCCGCTGGCCCGTCGTATCGGTCTCGCTTGGCGATGACGCGCTGTTCCGGATCGGCAACGTCACACGCGGCGGGAAGACGGAGAGCCTGTGGCTCCGGTCCGGCGATGTGCTGGTGATGGGGGGCGAGGCGCGGCTCGCCTATCACGGCGTCGACCGGATCGCCTTCGGGTCCTCGGACCTTCTGCCGGAGGGCGGGAGGATCAACCTGACGCTCAGGGTCGTGGACTGACGGGACTCAGGGGGCGAGCGTGCAGCAGCCGGAATAGCCCCGGCGTCCATCCGGGCCGGAGAAGAACACCTCGACCGCAAGCCCCATGACCCGGTCGCTCATCCCGTCGTTGCACGAAACCGCGCGGAAGACGGAGAAGCCCGTCGTCTCCTGGCCGGAAAGTCTCATGCCGATGACGCCGTTGCGTCCGGAGGCGGGAGCGACCCAGTCGGCGGTGAAGTCCAGTTTCGCACCCTCCATCGTCCGGAAGGCTATCTTCGCGCCGGCGGGCTGGAAGTCGAAGCTCCAGAACGGCTCCGTCCCGTAACACGAAAGCGGCGTCTGCAGTTCGTGCCAGGCCGGGCCCGGCTCGGCCGCGAGATAGCGCATCGAAGCCCACCCCGACCGTTCGCCCATGTTCACGCGGCCCCACCGGCCATCGGCGGAAAGCTCCGTCACCTCGACGTGCACCGCGTCCGGGGCGAGCGCGTTCAGGAGTTCCGCCCCCGCATCCGGCTCGGCGCGGACGTTCAGAACGTCGTTCCCGGCGACGTCCGTGACCCGGAAGAGAGCCGGCAACTCCTGTGACCAGCCGGGCGTCGCCGTCGCGGCCAGCACCGCTGCCGAGACGACGGCGCGGATCCGGAAGCCGCGCGTCATCGTCTGTGCCAACTCAGAGACACGTGCTTGCGTGTGAAGAACTCCGCCATCAAGCCGAACGCCAAGAGCACGAGCGTCACGTAGACGGCATAGCTGATCGAGGAAAAGCGCGGGAAATAGTTCATGAACACGAACCCGCGCGACTGGTCGATCGCATGGAAGAGCGGGTTCCAGTCGAACATCTTCAGCATGCCGTAGGACAAGGCGTTGGCGACGAACATCTTCCCGCTCGCGATCATGTTGGCGCGGGTGTAGATCGTGCGGGCGATCATCGTGAACTTCGGGAACCAAGGCTTCAGCGACATGAAGACCATGCCAACGCCGACGCCATAGGCCCAGGCGAGAAGGAGCATCCCGAACGCCCCGACCGGGTCCTCGATCTCTATCGGCGAGAAAGCGACATGATAGACGAAGAGGATCACCAGGATCGTCAGGAACTGGATGTAGAGCGTGGAAAGCGCCGCGCTGACGATGGCGATGGCGGTGTTCATCGGGGCATGCTGCATCATCGCTGAGGTCGCCCCCTCCGCCCCGCTGATCGCGGTCACCGTCTTGACGTGCGTCATGTAGAGGAAGATGCCCGACAGGATGTAGAGCATGAAATTGCCCCGCAGCGGCGAGTGGCGCTGCCCGAGGATCTGGAACATCAGGTAGAACATCAGAAGGATCACGAGAGCCTGGACGATGTTCTGGGCCAGAGCGACGACCGCGTTCTGATGACCGCTGCGGATCGCGCGCACGGTGGCGTAGTACATCCGTTCCAGCAGGCTGAGACCGCCGCCGATATGTGTCTTCGGTCTTGCCGGCGTGAACATCTGGCGACTGCTCCGCGTGTTCCTGGACTGCGGCCCGACTTTCGCAGGGAAACCTTGCCGATCCTTTAGCTGGCGATCATAAGGTGACTTCGGAAACGGCGCAACGCAGGCGCCCCGAGGGTGCGAACGGGAGAGAGCTTTTGGATTTCGAACACATGATGACCGTCTTTCGCCGCCTTGCCCTGGAGGCGGGCGACAAGATCATGGAAGTCTACAACGACCCCGATTTCGCCGTCCGGTCCAAGTCCGACGCGAGCCCCGTGACCGAGGCCGATGAGGCGGCCGACGCCCTGATCTCCGAAGGTCTGGCGGAGGCTTTCCCCGGCGTGGCGATCGTGACCGAGGAACAGGCCGCGAGCCACAAGCAGGACGTGTCCACCTTCCTGATCGTCGATCCCCTCGACGGGACGAAGGAATTCGTGCAGCGGCGCGGCGACTTCACGGTGAACATCGCCTATGTCGAGGATGGCGCGCCGATCCGCGGCGTCGTCTACGCGCCGGCGAAGCAGCGGCTCTTCTACACGCTGGCAGATGGCCGGGCAGTCGAGGAGGAAGGGCCCTTCGACAAGGAAACGCCGGGAACGCAGAAGCCGATTTCGGTCTCGGTTCCGGACAACCGGGGCCTCATGGTCGTCGCGTCAAAGTCGCACCGCGACCAGGCCACGGACGACTACATCTCGAAATTCGCGGTGCGGGACATGACGAGCGCCGGGTCGTCCCTTAAATTCTGCCTCGTGGCGACGGGCGAGGCGGATCTCTACCCGCGTCTCGGGCCTACATGCGAATGGGACACGGCCGCAGGCGATGCGGTCCTGCGCGGCGCGGGCGGAGAGGTCGTGCGCTTCGATGACCACGCCCCGCTGGTCTACGGCAAGAAGGGCTTCCTGAACCCGTTCTTCATCGCCTATGCACCGGGCGTTCTCCTGGTGAAAGCATGATGGTCCTCATCGTCATCCCGGCGCGCTATGCCTCCACCCGGTATCCAGGGAAGCCCCTGGTCGAACTGAAGGGCGCAAGCGGCGCATCGCGGAGCCTCGTCGAACGGACCTGGCGGGCGGCGATGGAAGTGAAGGGTGCCGCGCGCGTCGTGGTGGCGACCGATGATGACCGGATCCGCCTGGCGGCAGAAGGCTTCGGCGCGGAGGTCGTGATGACCTCCGAAACCTGCCAGAACGGCACGGAACGTTGCGCCGAGGCCTTCGACAAGCTGGGCGGCGGCTTCGACATCGTGGTCAACCTCCAGGGCGACGCGCCGCTGACGCCCCCCTGGTTCGTGGAAGAGCTCGTCGCGGGTCTGCGCGCCGATCCGGTGGCCGAGGTGGCGACCCCGGTCCTGCGCTGCGACGGGCGGGCGCTGAACGGATTCCTCGACGACCGGCGCGCGGGGCGCGTGGGCGGCACGACGGCCGTATTCGGGCGGGACCACAAGGCGCTCTACTTCTCCAAGGAAGTCATCCCCTACACCGGCCGCCGCTACACGGATGACGAAGAAACGCCGGTCTTCCACCATGTCGGCGTCTACGCTTACCGCCCGTCGGCGCTCGCCGCCTATCCGCGTTGGGAAGCCGGGCCGCTCGAGCGGCTGGAAGGGCTCGAGCAGCTGCGCTTCCTAGAGAACGAGCGCCCGGTTCTCTGTGTCCAGGTGGACGCGAAGGGACGGCAGTTCTGGGAACTGAACAACCCCGAAGACGTGCCGAGGCTCGAGGCGATGATGAAGGAAATGGGCGTGGAATGACCGCACCGCTGCCGGTCAGCGTCATCGTCGCGTCGCGCGGGCGACCCGACGCGCTGGCGCTGTGCCTCAGGGCGCTCCGGCAGCAGGATCATCCCCGGTTCGAGGTCATCGTCGTCGCCGATCCCGCCGGCATCGCGGTGACGGAGGCGACGCCGGTGAAGCGGGTTCGCTTCGACGAGGCCAACATCTCGGTCGCGCGCAACCTGGGCATCGCCGCGGCCGCTGGCGAGGTCGTGGCCTTCATCGACGACGACGCGGTGGCGGAGCCCACCTGGCTCACGCGCCTGACGGCGCCCTTCGCTGATCCTGAAGTCGCCGCCTCCGGCGGCTTCGTGCGGGGGCGGAACGGGATTTCCTACCAATGGAAGGCCCGTTTGGCCGATCGCTGGGGCGAACACGAGCCGCTCGCCGTCGATGAGGCGAAGCCAAGTCTGCATGCGGGCGAGCCGGGCCGCGCGGTCCGGACGGAAGGGACGAACTGCGCATTCCGCCGCGACGTTCTCGCGGAGATCGGCGGTTTCGACCCGGCTTATCGGTTCTACCTCGACGACACCGACCTCGACATGAGGCTGGCGGCGGCGGGCCATCTGACAGCCATCGTGCCGGGTGCACAGGTCGTGCACGGCTTCGCCGCGAGCGAACGGCGTCGGTCCGACAGGGTGCCGTTGACCCTGCACGAGATCGGAGCCTCCAGCGCCGTCTTCTGGCGCCGTCATGCGGCCGGACTGGACACCACGACAACGATGCGACGGCTTCGTGACGAGCAGCGCGGGAGGGCCCTGAGGCACATGGTTTCGGGCGGGATCGAGCCCGACGAGGTCGGCAAGCTGATGGCGACGCTGGAGGCTGGCCTCGCCGAAGGCGGGCGGCGAGTTCTCACCCGGCTGGAGCCGATTCCCGCCGGAACAGAGCCTTTTCTACCGTTTCGCGCCAGGGCTGGACAGGCACGGGTTCTGGCGGGGCGCATCTGGCAGGCGCGGAGGCTGCGGGCGGCGGCGGCCGCGGCGGCGGCGCGGGGCGAGATCGTCACGCTGATCCTTCTGTCGCCGGACGCACGGCCGCACCGGGTGCGGTTTCGGCCCGAAGGCTTCTGGGAACAGGCAGGCGGGATCTTTGGCCCGGCGGACCGCCGGGAGCCGCGTTTCCGGCTCTGGACATTCTCGGCGAGGGTCCGTCACGAGGCGATCAGGACCGCTGTCTGTCGTCCGTTCCACCAGATCGGCTGATGCGGATCGAGCCTCGGATCGGGCAGTATCGCACGCGCTCGCTGCAATTTTGTGCGGAATTCACGCTCCGGATGTCATATGCTCGCCATATTGAGGATGTGATTGTGCGGCGAAAAGAGTCATCATGCTATTGGGTGACCGATGCCGATTGGAAGAGGGTTCTGAGATGAAGCGTAAGATTACCAAGGCCATTTTTCCTGTTGCCGGCCTTGGGACGAGGTTCCTTCCTGCGACCAAATCGATTCCAAAGGAGATTCTGACGCTCGTCGATCGGCCGCTGATTCAGTACGCGATCGACGAAGCGCGAGCTGCCGGCATCAAGGAATTCATCTTTGTCACGGCCCGTGGGAAGAGCGCGCTGGAGGATTATTTCGACCATGCACCCGAGCTCGAAGCAACCCTGAGAAAACAGGGCAAGAAGGAGCTGCTCGACACGCTGAAGGCCACCAACATGGATTCGGGCGCGATCGCCTATATCCGCCAGCACAAGGCCATGGGTCTTGGCCATGCGGTCTGGTGTGCGAAGCGCCTTGTCGGCAATGAGCCCTTCGCGGTGATCCTGACCGACGACGTGATCGCCGCCGAGAAGCCGTGCCTGCAGCAGATGGTCGAAGCCTATGCCGAGACCGGCGGCAACATCGTCGCGGCGATGGAGGTTCCGCCCGAGAGGACAAGCGCCTACGGCATTCTCGACATCGGCGAGGACATGGGCAGCATGGTCACGGTCAAGAACATGGTCGAGAAACCGAAGGCCGAGGAGGCGCCATCGAACCTGGCGGTGATCGGGCGCTACATCCTGACGCCGAACATCATGCAGAACCTGAGCCGCCTCAAGAAGGGTGCCGGCGGCGAGATCCAGCTGACCGACGCCATTGCCGAGGAGATCAGGCGCGGCGAGAAGGTCTATGGCTTCCGGTTCCGGGGGCAGCGGTTCGACTGCGGCTCCAAGGCGGGATTCCTTCAGGCGACCGTGGCCTTCGGGCTTGCGCGCGAGGATCTGAACGGCGAATTCTCGCAGTTTCTCGCGGAAATGACGGCGCTGCGGCGGGCGGCGGAATAGTACCACATGACGCAACGGACGGTTCTGGTTACCGGAGGCGCGGGCTATATCGGTTCGCACGCCTGCAAGGTATTGCGGTCGGCGGGGTATCTTCCCGTCACCTACGACAACCTCGTGACCGGCTGGCGCGACGCGGTGAAGTTCGGCCCCTTCGAGGAAGGCGACCTCGCGGACCGTGGGCGGCTCGACCAGGTCTTCGAGAAATACGCCCCCGTGGCGGTCATGCATTTCGCGGCGCGCTCGCTCGTGGGAGAGGCGATGGCGAATCCCGGGCTCTACTGGCGTTCGAACGTCCTGTCGTCGCTGACGCTGATCGAGGCGGCGGTCGCGTCGGGTTGCCTGAACTTCGTCTTTTCCTCGACCTGCGCGACCTACGGCGATCAGGACGGCGTGGTGCTGGACGAGGAGACGCCGCAGCACCCGATCAACGCCTACGGCGGGTCGAAGCGCGCGATCGAGGACATGCTGACGGATTTTGGCGCGTCAGCGGGGCTGAATTCGGTGATCTTCCGCTACTTCAACGTCGCCGGCGCGGATCCGGAGAGCGAGGTGGGAGAGTTTCACCGGCCGGAGACCCACCTCATCCCGCTCATGCTCGACGCGATCGATGGCAAGCGGCCGGCCTTGACGCTGCACGGAACGGATTATCCCACGCCCGACGGGACGCCGATCCGCGACTACGTCCATGTCATGGACCTCGTGGAGGCGCATGTCCTCGGCCTGGAATGGCTGGAGGCCGGGAAGGGATCGCGTGTCTTCTGCCTGGGAACGGGGTCCGGGTTCTCCGTGCGCGAAGTGGTGGACCAGGCGCGTGCGGTCACGAATCGGGCGGTGCCCGTGGTGGAGGGGCCGCGGCGGCCTGGTGACGCGGTGAAGCTCGTCTCCGGCTCTGCGCGGGCAGAGAAGGAGCTGGGCTGGAAGCCCACGCGATCGACCCTGCCGGAGATGATCGCGGATGCCTGGCGCTGGCACCAGTCCGGGCATTATGAGCGCTGACCGCCCGGCGCGCATCCTCGACGTCACGCGGTTGCTCAGCCGGGTCGGGCGCGGCCCGCTGACTGGAGTCGACAGGGTGGAGCTGGCCTATCTGCATGCGCTGTCGGCGCGGGAGGAACCGCTCGTTCTCCTGGCACGAACGGCCTACGGCTATCTCCTTCTGCCGAAGTCGGCTGGAAGGGAACTCGAGGCGTGGCTCGCCGATCCGGCGAAACTGCCGTCGCCGGGCCTGCTTGACCGTCTCCGGCGGCGTCTGGGACCGGTCGCGCGGGCGGAGGCGGGGTTAAGGGCGATGGCGGTGGGTCGCGCACCGCATTGGCGGCTCACGGCGCTCGTGACGCGGGGGCTTCCGAAAGGCGGAACCTATCTGAACGTCGGGCTTTCGGGGCTGACGGAGCGGGCGCTGTCCCAACTCAGGTCGGTCCCTGGACTGAATCTGACGGTGATGATCCACGACACGATCCCGCTCGATCACCCGGAGTTCTCGCGCGAAGGGGAGCCGGCAGCCTTCCGGGCGAAGCTTCTGGCGGTGGCGCGGCACGCGGATCTCGTCGTCACCCCATCGCGGGCCACGGCCGAGGATGTGCGCCGCTGGTGCGAGGCGGTCGCCGGGAGTTCGCCGCGGGTGTTGGCCGCTCCGATCGGCGTGGAGGTGACGCGGTCCGACCTGGACGCCGTGCCGGAAGGTCTGGACCCGAAGCAGCCTTATTTCGTTGCGATGGGCACGATCGAGCCACGGAAGAACCACGCGCTTCTTCTCGATGTCTGGGAGGAACTTGGGCCAGATGCCCCGCTTCTCCTGCTGCTCGGCAGCCGGGGCTGGAACAACGCCGACGTCTTCGCCCGGCTTGACCGGATCGCGGCCGCGGCCGGTCCGGTCCGGGAGCTGCCGGGCCTCGGGGACGGTGCTGTCGCGGCGCTCCTGTCGGGCGCGCGGGCGCTCCTCATGCCGAGCAGGGCGGAAGGGTTCGGTTTGCCGGTTGCTGAGGCGATGGCGCTTGGCGTGCCTGTTGTCGCCGCCGATCTTCCGGTGTATCGAGAATTCGCGAGGGACTACCCAGTTTACCTTGATCCCTCAGACGTTTATTCTTGGAAAACAACAATTCGGGAAAAGGCCGCAAAGGCTGGGGTGACGGCAGCGGGAGACAGGCAGGGCGACGTCCCGTCGTGGGCGGATCACTTCAATCTTGTCTTAGGAAAGACTTGATACCTGGTGAACCGGACCAGATCGGGCGTGACCTTCCGAAGGGGCCGGATTGAGCATCTGGAAGACATATCGCATGCGGTTGAGGCGTCAGCGGTGGCGCCTCCGCGCCTTCCGGAAACGCCGGGAGCTGCGCCCTGTTGCCGACCGCGCGGACGCGATCCGCGCCGGTCACGTTCTCGCATTCACGACGCTCCGTAATGAACGGATCCGGCTGCCCTATTTCCTGGACTACTATCGCAAGCTCGGCATCCACCATTTCCTGATCGTGGACAATGGATCGGACGACGGAAGCCGCGAATACCTCGCCGCGCAGCCGGACGTGTCGCTCTGGACCACGGAAGAAAGCTACCGTTCCGCCCGGTTCGGCGTCGACTGGATGAACTGGCTCCTGCGCCGCTACGGTCACGGACACTGGACGCTGACGGTCGATCCGGATGAATTCTTCATCTACCCGTACTGCGACACGCGCCCGATCACGGCGTTGACGGACTGGCTGGATACCTACGGAATCCGGTCATTCCCCGCGATGGTCCTCGACATGTACCCGAAGGGTCGGATCGAGGAGACCCCCTACCGCGAGGGGCAGGACCCGTTCGAGATCGCGAACTGGTTCGATCCGGGAAACTACATGATCTCGAAGAACCCCACCTACGGGAACCTCTGGATCCAGGGTGGCCCGCGCGCGCGGACGATGTTCGCCGACCGTCCGGAGGAGGCGCCCTCACTCAACAAGACCCCGCTGGTGAAGTGGCGCCGGGGCTATGTCTTCGTCAGCTCGACACATATGCTGCTGCCGCGCGGCCTGAACCAGACTTACGACGAATGGGGTGGCGAGAAGGTCTCCGGTTGCCTCCTGCATGCGAAGTTCCTCTCCACGCTGCCCGGGAAGGTCGAGGAAGAGCTGGCGCGCGGGGAACATTTCGCGGGCAGCCGCGAATACAGGGCCTACGCCGCAACGCTTCGCGACAAGGCGGAGCTCTGGTGCGAAAGGTCGGAGAAATACGTCAACTGGCACCAGCTTGAACAGATCGGGCTGATGTCCAAGGGGAACTGGGCATGAGGGTGTGGGCTTGAGCCTTGGTTTCATCATGCTTTGCCACTCGGCCCTGGACCGGGCAGCCGAGGTGGCGCGCTTCTGGGCCAGTGCGGGATGCCCCGTTGTGATACATGTCGACCGCAAGACGCCGCTCGCGGACTACGAGGCGCTGCGCGGCGCGGTCGCGGAATTCGGACATGTAAGCTTCTCCCGCCGCTTCACCTGCGAATGGGGCAGCTGGCCGCTCGTGGCCGCCACCCAGGCGGCGGCGGAGCAATTGCTGGACCGGCACCCGGAAGTGCGCCACGTCTACCTCTCTTCGGGCTCCTGCCTGCCGCTGAGGCCGGTCGAGGAGCTGAGGTCCTACCTCGACGCGCGGCCGCAGACGGATTTCATCGAAAGCGTGACCACGACGGATGTCGACTGGACCTTCGGTGGGCTCAATGACGAGCGTTTCACGCTGCGTTTCCCGTTCTCCTGGAAGCGGCAGCGGCGCCTCTTCGAGGCCTATACCGCGCTTCAGCGGCAGGTCGGCTTCAATCGCCGGATCCCTGAAGGGATCGTGCCGCATCTCGGCAGCCAATGGTGGTGCCTGACCCGGCAGACCCTGTCGGCGATCCTCGAGGATCCGAAGCGGAAGGCCTACGACCGCTATTTCCGTTATGTCTGGATCCCGGACGAAAGCTACTTCCAGACGCTCGCGCGGCACTATTCCGTGCGGATCGAAAGCCGGTCGCTGACCCTGTCGAAGTTCGATTTCCAGGGCAAGCCGCACATCTTCTACGATGACCACCTGGAACTTCTGCGCGGGTCCGACTGCTTTGTCGCGCGCAAGATCTGGCCGAAGGCCGACAAGCTTTATTCTGCCTTCCTGGCGAATGCCCAAGCAGGCCCCGCGCAGGGCGAGCCGAACCCCGGCATGATCGACCGCCTCTTCTCCAAGGCCGTGGAACGGCGGACCCGCGGGCGGCCGGGGCTCTACATGCAGAGCCGGTTTCCGATTCAGGACAGGGAGAACGGCAAGACGGCTGGCCCCTATTCGATCTTCCAGGGCTTTTCCGAACTGTTCGAGGATTTCGACAGCTGGCTGGCAAAGACCACCGGAACGCAGGTCCACGGCCATCTCTTCGCCCCGGAACGGGCAGAGTTCGCCGGGAACGAGGCGATCGGGCTGGGCTGCCTGCCGGACAGCGCGGCCCTGCGCGACCACAACCCGCGCGCGTTCCTCTCGAACCTGATCTGGAGTGCGCGGGGCGAACGTCAGTGCTTCATGCTTTCGCCGCGCGACACGCAGGAGCTGAACTGGTTCACCGCGACGGATCAGAACGCGCAGATTTCGGTCATCACGGGTGCCTGGGCCCTGCCCCTGTTCCGGTCGAACCGCAACTTCTCGGCCATACGCAACGAGGCGGCGCGGCTTCAGCGGATCGAGCTGGCGCAGCTGGATATCCTGCGCTCCATGTATGTGAAGGCGAAAGTGCGGATCTGGGATCTCGCCGAGTTCGTCGAGAACCCGATGGAGCGCCTGCAGGCGGTGCTGGACGAGATCAACCCGCGAAGCGGACGACACCTGGCGGAAGCGCCTCGGATGAGCGACCTCGCCGGCTTCGGCCAGTTCCTGCAGAACCTGAGGAACCAGGGAATGCAGCCCCTCGTGATGGGCGATTACCCGGCCGACGATCAGATCGGGCCGGCAACGCACAGGGGCGGGCCGCTGAGGCTCGTCCAGGAGGCCGGCCCTGAATGAGCCTCCCCTTCGACAGCTTCGTCATCTTCGCGGAGATGCGGACGGGTTCGAACCTGCTCGAAGCCACGATCAACCGGATCGAGGGCGTCACCTGCCATGGCGAAGTGTTCAACCCGGTGCATCTTGGCCATCCGAAGACGAAACAGGTTCTGGGCGTGACGTTGAAGGAACGGCTGGAGAATCCCAGCAGCCTCCTCGCCCGCATCCGCGAGGCGCCGGGCCTCAATGGCTTCCGCTTCTTCCACGACCACGAGCCGCGCATCTTCGACGAGGTGTTGGCCGACCGCCGCTGCGCCAAGATCATCCTCACGCGCAACCCGGTCGAGAGCTACATCAGCCTGAAGATCGCCTACAACACGAACCGATGGCGGCTGACGGACATCCGGGACCGGCGCGATTTCAAGCCGCCGTTCAAGCCGGCGGAATTCGAGATGTTCCTGGCGGAGTTGCAGGCATTCCAGTTGCGGCTGATGCGTGAGCTTCAGAAGTCGGGCCAGACGGCATTCTACATCGACTACGACGACCTTCTGGATCTCGACGTCCTGAACGGCCTCGCGGCCTATCTGGGACACGCGGGCGAAATCGACGCCGTGTCGGGCGACCTCGTGAAGCAGAACCCGGAGGAGATGGAGGCGAAGGTCCGCAACTTCCCGGAGATGGAGGCGGCGCTTGCCCGGATCGACTGGGCGAACCTGTCGCGGACACCGGGTTTCGAACCGAGACGCGGACCCGCGGTTCCGGGCTATGTCGCGGCCGCGGGGGCGGACCTTCTCTACATGCCCATCCGCTCGGGCATTGAGGACCGGGTGCGGGCCTGGCTTTCCGGGATCGGAAGCGGCGGCCTTACGGAGGAGTTCAACCGCAACCTCCTCAGGAAATGGAAGCGTTCGCGGCCAGGGCACCGCAGCTTCACCGTGCTTCGTCACCCGCTGGCGAGGGCGCAAGCCGCCTTCGCGGGAACGATCCTCAACGGCAAGTACGGGGAGATCCGGGAGCTTCTGCGCTGGGGATACGACGTCGTGATGCCCCCGGTGGAGGAGGTGGGCGCGATGGACTCCGCCGCCTACCGCGAGGCGCTCCTGGCCTTCCTGAAGTTCCTCAAGGTCAACGTGAACGGCCAGACGCCGATCCGCGTCGATCCCGTCTGGGCCAGCCAGCGCGCGGTGATCGACGGTTTCGGGCAGTTTTCGCCGCCCGACATGATCTGCCGCGAAGACAGGCTGGAAGAAGAGTTGGGTTTCCTTGCCGAAGCGGTTGGGGTGGCGCCGGCTCCCGTCCCTCCCAGCGACGAACCGTGGGCGCCGGTGACGCTTGCCGAAATCTACGATGGTGAACTCGAAGCGGCGGCGCGGGACGCCTATGCGCAGGATTTCGTCCTGTTCGGCTTCGGGAAGTGGTCGCCGCCAGACTAGGCGTCAGGCAGCTTGGTGCGTCCGCGATTCGGTCAGGACGGCATGAAGCGCCGCCGGATCGGAATTCGCCCTGAGCTTCGCGCAGACGTCGGCATTGCGCATTGTGCGCGACACGGCCGCGAGCGCCTTCAGGTGTTCGACCCCCGAATCCTTCGGCGCGAAGAGCGCGAAGACGAGGTCCACCGGCTGGCGGTCGGCCGCGTCGAAATCGAGGGGCTTGTCGAGACGGAAGAAGATTCCGACGATCTGGTCGAGGCCGTGGATCCGCGCATGCGGAAGCGCGACGCCATGTCCGACCGCAGTGGGTCCCAGGCTTTCGCGTTCCTGAAGCGCATCGATGGTGTCGGCCGCGTTCATCCCGTAGACGTCACGCGCAACCTCGCCCAGATCCTGGAACAGGCGCTTCTTGCTGGTGGCACTGCCGACCACCTTGACGGCGGCCGGCTTAAGCAAGCTCGAAAGATCCATCAGCCCTTACTGCCCTGCGCCCCTGCCGGGCGCTTTGTTAGCCGATCGACGGGTCGATCCAGCCGACGTTACCATCGTCACGGCGGTGAACAACGTTCACCCTGCCATGTTTCTCGTTACGAAAAACCAGAAGCGGCGACCCGGACAGCTCCATCTGCATCACCGCTTCGCCAACCGAAAGGGAGGGAATCTTGGTTCCCATCTCGGCGATGATGAGCGGCTGAAGGCTGTCGGTCTCCGAATCCTCGGTCTCTTCGCTTGCGGCGAGGACATACATGGGGGCTTCGGCAAATTCAACCGGCCCGGTGCGCTCCTTGTGGTGATCGCGCAGCCTGCGCTTGTGGCGGCGCATCTGTTTGTCCATCTTTTCGCGGCAGCCTTCGAAGGCGGCGTAGACTTCGGTCGCGTGACCCTTCGCGGATACGGTGAGCCCGGTCGACAGGTGAATCGTCGCCTCGCAGATGTATTCGTGGCCGTTGCGGGAAAAGACGACCACGGCCTCGGTCGGGCGCTGGGCGTACTTCTCGACGGTTTCGCCCAGTTCCGATTTCACATGCGTCTGGAGCGCCTCACCAACGTCGATGTGCTTGCCGCTGATCTGATACCGCATGTCTCCTCCTTCGGTTCAGTCGATCCCGAATGGACGCCGAGACGGCGTGCCGGTCGAGATCTGGGTATTGTTTTTGGGGCGGTTTTCCTTGCAGGCGCGTGAAAAGGATCCGTTTTGGAAACCTTCCTTCTTGGGCACTCTGGCGATGACTGTTTGCGCGTGCATTTTCCGTATTTGGTGACAGATACCAATGCGATGTCAATGGCATCCTTTGCGCCTCGGGCGCGTGGGGTCAGGAGATGCGGAAGCTCTGGCCCAGATAAACCCTGCGGACGTTTTCGTCCCGCACGACCTCTTCCGCGGTGCCGCTCATCAGCACCTTGCCATCGTGCAAAATATTGGCGCGGTCGACGATTTCCAAGGTTTCCCGCACGTTGTGGTCGGTGATGAGCACCCCGATACCGCGAGATTTCAGGTCTTGGACAAGGTGGCGAATCTCGCCAACGGCGATCGGATCGACGCCAGCGAATGGTTCGTCCAGGAGGAGGTATTTCGGGTCGGCCGCCAGGCAGCGGGCGATTTCGGCCCGGCGCCGTTCCCCGCCTGAAAGCGATAGCGCGGGAGCCCGGCGGAGGTGCGTGATCGAGAACTCCGAGAGGAGTTCTTCCAGGCGTTCGCGCCGCTTGTGGGGGTCCGAAATCCGGATCTCGAGCACGGCGAGGATGTTGTCCTCGACCGACAGGCCACGGAAGATCGAGACTTCCTGCGGAAGGTAGCCGATGCCGAGCCGTGCGCGGCGATACATCGGAAGGGTCGTGACATCGCGCCCGTCGATCAGGACCTCGCCGCCCTCCGGCGTGATGAGGCCCGCGATGCAGTAGAAGCAGGTGGTCTTGCCCGAGCCGTTGGGGCCGAGGAGCGCGACGACCTCGCCGCGGTGCAGTTCCATCGACACGTCACGGATCACCGGCCGGCGGCGGTAGGACTTGCGCAGGCCCTTGACCTGGAGGCCGCCGTCACCCTCTGCGACGGTAAGTTCGGGTTTCGCGGCCATCAGTCGCCCCCGCCTGTTTGCAGGATCGTCCGCACCCGGCCTTCCATGACGCCGGTGCCCGACTTGAGGTCCACGGTGAGCTTTTCGCCCGAAATCGCGCTTTGCCCCTGCGTGAGAAGCACCGAGCCCGTCATGACGACGACACCGGTGTCGATCGTGTAGACGGCCTCCGCCGCCTCCGCCGCATCGGCGCCGGAAACGAGCGTCACCCCGCCGGTGGCGTGCAGCCGCTCGATCTTGCGCTGATCGCCCGTGGCGTATTCCACCCGGACCTCGGCCGCCGAAAGCCGCATCTCGCCCTGGCCGACGATGACGTTGCCGGTGAACGTGGCCGTGCCGTCGTTCTGGTTCACGGCGAGCTGGTCGGCAGAGACCTCGACCGGCTGGGTCGTGTCCGCCCGGATGCCGCCGAAGGAGACGCCGGTGCCCTGCGCGAGCGCGGGAAGCGCCGTGAGGACGAAAACACAGAGGGCGGCGATGGCACGGATCATGGAGCTTCCTCGGTTTCGGGCTCGTATACCAGCTTGACGCCATCCTTGAAAATAAGAACGTTCCCGCCTTCGGCTTCGGGATCGGCGCGCAGTTCCATCGAACCTGCCTCCAGCTTTCCATAAGGCGCCTCGGCCGCGAGGGGACCATCGGCGATGACCTCGGTCCGGTCGAGCGCGGAGGTCACATGCGGGGCGGCGACGTGATAGCCGGTGGAGGTGGAGATATCGACGCTGCCGGACAGCGTCAGCATCGACGCACCGGTGTCGATCACGCCTTCGGCGGCGGAAAGCACGGCCTTGAGGCTGTTCGCCGTGTCCATCACGGCGTGGATGCCCGTGGCGCTGACGCGGCGGGAATCCTGCGCATCGGGGCGCGCGGCCGCGGCGGTGACCGTCACCGCGGCGCCGTCGGTCGTGACGCCGGCGTATTCCGGTGCCGACAGGCGCTGTTCCCTGGCCAGTTCCTCGACGTCGACTTCGGCGTAGGGGATCGCGTCTTCCGGGTCGATCGACCGCGACAGCAGAAAGAGCGTCGAAAGGATCGCCAATGCGCCGAGGGGCAGCAGGATCTTCAGCCAGAAAACCAGCTTGGTGTGGATGTCGGTGAAGCCCGCCACGGGTTCAGACCACGCCGGCGCGCAGGCAATCGTGGATGTGAATGATGCCCAAGGCCCGCCCGTCGCCCTCGGGCTCGACCGCGAAGAGGCAGGTGATCTTCTTCTCGTTCATGAGAGCCACCGCCGTTTCGGCGAGCGCCCCAGGCGCGATGGTGCGGGGATTGCGGGTCATCACTTCCTCGACGGTCAGCGACAGAAGCCCCTCCATATGGCGGCGGAGGTCGCCGTCGGTGACGATGCCCACAAGTCTACCATCCGCATCGGTGACGCCAACCACGCCGAAGCCCTTCTGGCTGATCGTGAGCAGGGCTTCGCTCATGGGCGTCGTCACGGTGACGAGCGGGATGGCGGGACCGCCGTGCATCAGGTCGCGCACCGTGGACAGGCGCGCGCCGAGGCGGCCGCCGGGATGGAACGTGCGGAAGTGTTCCGGCGTGAACTGGCGATGTTCCATGAGCGCGACGGCGAGCGCGTCGCCAAGCGCGAGCGTCATCGTCGTCGAGGTCGTGGGCACGACGCCGGTTCCGCAGGCTTCCTCGGCCTGGGGAAGGACGATCGCGACGTCCGACTGCCGCAGAAGCGTCGATGCCGGGCGGCTCGCCACGCCGATCAGCGGGATCGAGAAGCGGCGCGTATAGGCGATGATGTCCGCAAGTTCCGCCGTCTCGCCCGAGTTCGACAGGACGAGCGCCACGTCCTCGGCCGTCACCATCCCGAGGTCGCCGTGGCTGGCCTCCGCCGGGTGGACGTATTGCGCGGGCGTGCCGGTCGAGGCGAGCGTCGCCGCGATCTTGCGGGCGATGTGGCCCGATTTGCCCATGCCGGAGACGATCACGCGCCCGCGCGCGTCGAGGATCAGCGCGACGGCCTCGGCGAAACTGTCGCCAAGGCTTTCGGACAGCGCCGCGAGCCCGCGCGCCTCGATGCCGATCACGCGGCGGGCTGTCGAAAGGAATTTGTCGGTATCGCTCATCAGTGCTGGTAGATATCGGAAGCGTCGTCCCAGCCGAGAAGGTCGAGCTCGGCGCGGGTTGGGAGGAATTCGAAGATCCGCTGGGCGAGGTCCGTCCGCTCCTCTCGGGCGAGGCGAGCGTCGAGTTCGGACTTGAGGCGATGCAGGTACAGAACGTCGGAGGCGGCGTAGTCCTTCTGCGCCTCGGTCAGCTTCTCTGCGCCCCAGTCGGAGGTTTGCTGCTGCTTCGAGATGTCGACGTTCAGGAGGTCCATGAGCAGGTACTTGAGGCCGTGCTTGTCCGTGAAGGTGCGGATCAGCTTGGACGCGATCTTGGTGCAGTAGACGGGGGCGGTGGTCACGCCGAACGTCGCCTTCAGCACCGCGATGTCGAAGCGGCCGAAGTGGAAGAGCTTCAGGACCTCGGGATTCGAGAGAAGCCGGGCGAGGTTCGGCGCCGCGGTCTGGCTCCGCGAGATCTGGACGAGATGAGCGTCACCGTCGCCCGCGGAGAGCTGGACGAGGCACAGCCTGTCCCGAGCCGGGTTCAGCCCCATGGTCTCGGTGTCGATGGCCACGACGGAGCCGAGGTCGAGCCCGTCGGGAAGGTCGTTCTGGTGAAGATGTACCGTCATGAGGAAGCCTTCCGCACGATGCCGTGTTGCCGAGGCAATAGTGGCTGGACGCATTAACCGCAACTCAATCCATTGTGGGTCATGCTAGTCTGCCGGGAAACAGGGAGGAATCGCGCATGTTCGCGGCTTTGAAAATCGTTCATCTTTTCTGTCTTCTGGCCGGTGGTGCCGCGTCTATCGGCAATGCCGTGCTTATGCGGCGCGTCGCGCGCCTCGGCGCGCCGCCTCCGCCCATTGTGCCGGAGGTGATGGGCGTCCTCGCTCGGATGGGGCTCGGCGCAATCGTGCTCCTTTGGATCACGGGAGTCCTGATGATCGCTGTCGGGCCGGGAACGCTGGCGCTCGGCTGGGAGTTCTACGTGAAGCTCCTCGGCGCCGCTGTAGTTCTCGGGATCGTGTCGCTCATGTCGATGATCCGCGCACGCGCAGCGGCGGAAAGGCGCCCCCCGGACCCGAAGCGGATGCGGACTCTGAGCCGGATCGCCTTCGCGGGAACCTCGACCGCAATCATCTTCGCTGTGCTGGCTTTCGCTTGAGGAGCCGCCCGGACCGGCCTCCGACAGCCTTTCGCGCTCACCGGCCGGCAGCGTTGAGAGGCCGTGAAACCCGAATGTGAAGAAAACAGAGGTGGTGCGGTTTATCGGAACACGTTCCGGGCGTCTTGCAGGTGTTTTTCCGCCTTGGCTACGCCGCCACCGCTTGGGGCATCGGCAGGTTGAAGTCGGCCTGATGGGGTGTTTTTCCGTCAAGCGATGAATCCGGCCCGCGGCATTGCGCCTTTCGGTGAGCCGGCGCCCCGGGCAAAGGGGATCTCGTTCGAGCCGTCAGGTGACGCGCCAACGGGCGAAGGCCGGCACGGCCCTCGTGTTTCTTTTGCGGCGCGTCTTTCTGAAGCTCGGTCCGCCACACCAAACGATCGCGCGAAAGGAGCGCGAGACCGAGTGAATTCAATCGCACCCAGACCGAACCTTGCAGTGAACGGAAGCCGGACGGCCTTTTCCGCCGCGCAGATTGTGGGAGGCGAATCGGTTTCAGCCTGCGCGGTTGAAAGCTACCTGGCGCGAAGTCGCCGTCGAGCTGGCCGACATTTGGCCAACTCGATCTCGACGGACAATCCTGTTAAAGGGGATTTTGGTGCCCAGAAGAGGACTCGAACCTCCACGCCTTGCGGCACTGGTACCTGAAACCAGCGCGTCTACCAATTCCGCCATCTGGGCCGATGTCGTGCGGCGTCAGATACGGGCTTGTCCGGGTGCTGTCAACGGGGGCTGAAAAATTTCGCAGCCATGACCTCGCCTGATACCAGTTCGGCCTTCGGGGCCTTCCGGCCCTGATTGCCGCTTGTTCGCGCAAGGCCGCTTCGCTATTGAGGCCAGGGTCACCGAAGGAGGCACAGCGAATGTCCAAGCTGGTCACGATCTATGGCGGGTCGGGGTTCGTCGGGCGCTACGTCGCGCGGCGGATGGCGAAGGAGGGCTGGCGCGTCCGTGTCGCCGTGCGGCGCCCGAACGAGGCGCTGTTCGTGAAGACCTACGGCGTCGTGGGGCAGGTGGAACCCATCCTGTGCAACATCCGAGACGATGCCTGGGTGCGCGCGGCGATGAAAGGTGCGGACGCGGTGGTGAATTGCGTCGGGGTCCTGGTGTGCGAAGGCAAGAACACGTTCGATTCCGTGCAGGCCGAAGGCGCGACACGCGTCGCCCGGTTGGCGGCCGAAGAGGGCGTTGGCCATCTCGTGCATATTTCCGCGATCGGCGCCGATGCGACAAGCCCGAGCGCGTATGCGCGCACGAAGGCCGCTGGCGAGAAGGGCGTTCTCGAAGCCTATCCGAACGCAGTCATTCTGCGCCCCTCCGTGGTCTTCGGGCCGGAGGACCAGTTCTTCAACCGCTTCGCGTCCATGTCGCGCCTCGGGCCGGTTCTTCCGGTCGTCGGGGCGGAGACCCGGTTCCAGCCGGTCTATGTCGACGACGTGGCAAGGGCCGCGCTCGCGGGCGTGCTCGGTCAGGCGGAACCCGGCATCTACGAGCTCGGCGGCCCAGAGGTGAAGACCTTCCGCGCGCTCATGGCGGACATGCTGCGCGTCATCAACCGGCGCCGCATGGTTCTGAACCTGCCGTTCGGGATCGCGCGGATCATGGCGGGCGTGTTCGACCTCTTCCAGGCTCTCACCGGGGGGATTTTCACCAACCGGATGCTGACCCGCGACCAGGTGAAGAACCTTGCGCGCGACAACGTCGTGGCCGAGGGCGCCAAGGGCTTCGAGGCGCTGGGAATCGCGCCGGTGCCGATGGCGATGGTGCTTCCCGACTACCTCTGGCGCTTCCGCAAGGGCGGCCAGTACGAGGCGATCAAGGCTTCGGCCAAGAACCTGCGGACGTGAGATTTGAGGATTCGCCGTGTTTGAGCCCGGCCTCGTCGGGACATCGGTGTTGAGGCACGACAAGGGGCCGAGATGGAAGACGGTGCGGTATTCACGGCTTTCATCCTCGGGATCCTCGAGGGGCTGACGGAGTTCATCCCCGTTTCTTCCACCGGGCACATCCTGCTTGCGGGGCATTTCCTGGGTTTCCACAGCGCGGGCAAGACCTTCGAGGTCGTGATCCAGCTGGGTGCGGTCCTTGCGATCCTCGGCATCTATGCCGACCGCCTGATGCGGACGCTGCGCAACATCCCGACCGACCCGCAGGCGCGGCGCTTCGCCGCCTCGGTCCTGATCGCCTTCCTCCCGGCGATGGTCGTTGGCGTGCTGGCACATGACATCATCAAGACCGTGCTCTTCGAGACGCCGATGCTGATCGCCGTGATGCTGATCCTCGGCGGCGTCGTTCTTCTGATCGTGGACGAACTGCCGATCGAACAGCGCTACCACGAGGCCGACCACTTCCCCCTGCGCATGGCATTCGTGATCGGGGTGGTTCAATGCCTCGCCATGATCCCGGGCGTATCGCGGTCAGGCGCGACGATCGTCGGCGCGCTTGCGATGGGCGCGGACAAGCGGGCGGCGGCCGAGTTCTCCTTCTTCCTCTCGATGCCGACGATGGCGGGTGCCTTCGCCTTCGACATCTACAAGAGCCGCGACGTGCTCGACTGGGCGGCGGCGGGAGAGATCATCGTCGGCTTCATCGCGGCTTTCGTGGTCGCCGTGCTCGTCGTGAACTGGCTTCTCGGCTACGTCAGCCGCCACGGCTACGCCCTGTTCGGCTGGTGGCGAATCATCGTGGGAAGCATGGCCCTGACGGCGCTTCTGCTTGGATACTGAGATAAAGGTAAGTCTATCTGACCTAAAAATCCGCTGCAAAGCCACTCCGAGGCACCCGCCGGGAAAATAAATGTGATAATAGGTCAATCATTCTGACTTTTATTTCCACCGGCCGGGGAGTAGTGATGCGCCACCCGAATTCACCGCTGGGAGGCGCCGCCGTGGCCAAGCAACGCATGCTCAAATTCGTGACCGTCTCGAAAGAGATGCCCGAGAAGCGCGCCGCCGATCAGCGGGCGCAGGATTTCGGCGAGATCTACCGGGAATTCGCGACGAAGAAAGCGGAAGAGCAGGCCGGTCGCTGCAGTCAGTGCGGCGTGCCCTACTGCCAGGCGCACTGCCCCTTGCACAACAACATCCCGGACTGGCTGCGCCTGACGGCGGAGGGCCGGCTTCAGGAAGCCTACGAGATCAGCCAGGCCACAAACACCTTCCCCGAGATCTGCGGCCGCATCTGCCCGCAGGACCGGCTTTGCGAAGGCAACTGCGTGATCGAGCAGTCCGGCCACGGCACTGTCACGATCGGTGCGGTCGAGAAATTCCTGACCGACACCGCCTGGGAAAACGGCTGGGTCAAGCCGATCAGACCGGCGGCCGACCGGAGCGAGAGCGTGGGCATCATCGGCGCGGGACCAGGTGGCCTCGCCGCTGCCGACGCTCTGCGCCGCCAGGGCGTGCAGGTCACCGTCTATGACCGTTACGACCGAGCCGGCGGTCTGATGACCTACGGCATACCCGGCTTCAAACTGGAAAAGCACGTCGTGCAGCAGCGGATCCAGCAGCTCGAGGAAGCGGGCGTGCAGTTCGTGCTGAACTGCAACGTGGGCGAGGACCTGGCCTTCGACGCGATCCGCGGCAAGCATGACGCCGTGCTCATCGCGACGGGCGTCTACAAGACCCGCGGCCTCAAGGCGCCGGGCGTCGGCGTCGAGGGCGTTGTGCGCGCGATCGATTACCTCACCGCGTCCAACCGCAAGGGCTTCGGCGACGACGTGCCGGAATACGATTCAGGCGAACTGAACGCCGCGGGCAAGCGCGTGGTCGTGGTCGGTGGTGGCGATACCGCCATGGACTGCGTCCGCACCGCGATCCGCCAGGGCGCCCAGTCGGTCAAATGCCTCTACCGCCGCGACCGTGCGAACATGCCGGGCTCGCAGCGCGAAGTCGCGAACGCCGAGGAAGAGGGCGTCGACTTCGTCTGGCTCTCGGCACCGAAGGGATTCACGGGTGAGCCCGTCGATGGCGTGATCGTCGAACGCATGCGCCTCGGCGCACCGGATGCTTCCGGGCGGCAGATGCCCGAGGTGATCGAAGGCGCCGACTACAGCGAGCCCGCCGACCTCGTCGTGCTGGCCCTCGGCTTCGAACCCGAAGAACTGCCGACGCTCTGGGGCGTGCCGGAACTCGAAGTGACTCGCTGGGGCACGATCAAGGCCGATTTCCGCGAACACACGACGAGCCTGCCGGGCGTCTTTGCCGTCGGAGATATCGTGCGTGGCGCGAGCCTCGTGGTCTGGGCGATCCGTGACGGGCGGGACGCCGCCGACAGCATCCTGCGCTATCTCGCACAGCCCGCCGCAGTCGCGGCCGAGTGAACGGCTCGGGCAGGGCCCGGAAAGAGTGAGGGGAACGACATGAGCATTCCGCTGAAGAGCCTGAGCGTCGCGGCGCTCGTCCTGGCGCCGGCTCTGCCGGCCTCGGCGGCGGAACAGTTCGCGCCGCCGACCGGATGCGAAGGCTACCTTACGGTCCAGCTGAAGTCATGCCAGGTCGCCAACTACTACCGCTGCCAGCAGGACAACCCCGGCGACCAGTGGACGACATACTTCGACAGCGAAGGGCCGTTCTACACGAGCATGATCGACGCCGAAACGCGCTGGGTGCGGAGCTTCGACCATTTCGACGGCAGCTGGGAATTCCTCGACGAGGAATCCCCGGACCACGCCTCGTTCAGCGCGCTTCTCGACACAGGCCGCGATGACTACGACTTCTCGACCACGACGGATTACGGCGAGACACGGCATTTCAAGGGCTTCGACGAGCTGACCGGCGGGACTGTGAAGATCGACGGCGTGACGCTGGAACGGACCACGTTCCAGATGACCGCGTCAAATGCAGAGGGCGAATTCCTGCACTCGCGTGAGGGCAACCAGCTCATCAGCCGGGAGTGGCGGGTGTTCTTCGCCGACACCGAGCATTTCGAGAACGCCTTTGGCGACAAGGTGGATTCGGTGGACACCCCGGTGGAATTCGTCTTCCCCGGCGACAAGGGGTTCTTCTCGACCAAGCCGCAATACGGCTGCGACATGATGATGACCGGAGGGGCCACGGCAGTGGTCCCCGCCGGATACCGCGACTGACGGCGGACCCAGGAGGGCAATGCGATGACGAAGTACGATGAAAACTGGGCTGCCGCCGAACAAGCGAAGCGCGCTTGGATGGCGGAGAATTCGCTCTACCGCGACGACGACGAACATGCCTCCTGCGGCGTGGGCCTCGTCGTGTCGATCGACGGCAAGCCGAGCCGCAAGGTCGTCGAAAACGGCATCGATGCGCTGAAGGCGGTCTGGCACCGTGGCGCGGTCGATGCCGACGGCAAGACCGGTGACGGCGCGGGCATCCATGTCCAGATCCCGGTTCCCTTCTTCTACGACCAGATCCGCCGCACCGGGCACGAACCGGACATCCACCGCCTGATCGCCGTGGGTCAGATCTTCCTGCCGCGGACGGACTTCGGCGCGCAGGAACGCTGTCGGACCATCGTCGAGACGGAAGTCCTGCGGATGGGCCACTACATCTACGGCTGGCGCCACGTTCCGGTGAACATCGACGTGCTGGGGGAAAAGGCCAACGCCACGCGCCCGGAAATCGAACAGATCCTGATCCGTAACGAGAAGGACATCGACGAGGAAGCCTTCGAGCGCGAGCTCTACATCATCCGCCGCCGAATCGAGAAGGCGGCGGTCGAGGCGCAGATCTCCGGTCTCTACGTTTGCTCGCTGTCCTGCCGCAGCGTGATCTACAAGGGCATGATGCTGGCCGAGCAGGTGGCGGAATTCTATCCGGACCTCAAGGATCAGCGCTTCGAAAGCGCCTTCGCGATCTACCACCAGCGCTATTCGACCAACACCTTCCCGCAATGGTGGCTCGCCCAGCCGTTCCGCATGCTCGCCCACAACGGCGAGATCAACACGCTGAAGGGCAACCTGAACTGGCTGAAGAGCCACGAGATCCGCATGGCCTCGGCAACCTTCGGCGAGGCCGCGGGCGACATCAAGCCGATCGTCGCGGCGGGCTCGTCGGACTCGGCCGCCCTTGACGCGGTGTTCGAGGTGATGGTGCGCGCAGGCCGTTCGGCGCCGATGGCGAAGACGATGCTGGTGCCCGAAGCCTGGTCCAAGTCGGCGGCGGAAATGCCGCAGGCCTGGCAGGACATGTACGCCTACTGCAACGCCGTGATGGAACCGTGGGACGGCCCGGCCGCGCTCGCCATGACCGACGGCCGCTGGGTTTGCGGCGGCCTCGACCGGAACGGCCTGCGCCCGCTCCGCTACGTCGTCACCGGCGACGGGCTCCTGATCGCGGGCTCCGAGGCGGGGATGGTTCCCGTGGACGAGACGCGTGTCCGGGAAAAGGGCGCTCTCGGGCCAGGTCAGATGATCGCGGTCGACATGAAGGAGGGCAAGCTCTACCACGACCGGGACATGAAGGACCGGCTCGCGGCCTCGCAGCCCTTCGGCGACTGGATCGAGAAGGTCGTCGACCTGAACGCGATCATGCGTGACGTGCCGGAAAAGGCGCTGTTCGAGGGCGAAGAGCTGCGCAAGCGCCAGATCGCGGCGGGCTACACGCTTGAGGAACTCGAGACGGTTCTGGCGACGATGGCCGAAGACGGCAAGGAGCTCGTCGCCTCGATGGGTGACGACACCCCGGCGGCGGTCCTTTCGTCGGTTTACCGGCCGCTCAGCCACTTCTTCCGCCAGAACTTCAGCCAGGTCACGAATCCGCCCATCGACTCGCTTCGCGAAAGCCGGGTGATGAGCCTCAAGACCCGGTTCGGGAACCTCAAGAACGTGCTGGACGAAGATTCCTCGCAGACCGAGATCCTCGTTCTCGACAGCCCGTTCATCGCGAACGCCGAGTTCAGCGAGATGGTGCGCCAGTTCGGCGACAGCGTTTCGTTCATCGACTGCACTTTCCCTGCCGGGGCAGGACCGGACGCGCTGGGCAAGGGGCTGGAGCGGATCCGCGCCGAGGCCGAGGACGCGGTGCGTTCGGGCGCAGGGCATATCGTGCTGACGGACGAGCATCAGGGGCCCGAGAAGATCGCGATGCCGATGATCCTCGCCACGAGCGCGGTGCACAGCTGGCTGACCCGAAAGGGGCTCAGGACCTTCTGCTCGGTCAACGTGCGCGCGGCGGAATGCATCGACCCGCACTACTTCGCGGTCCTGATCGGCTGCGGTGCGACGACGGTGAACGCCTACCTCGCGCAGGATTCGATCGCCGACCGCGTACGCCGGGGGCTCCTGGAGGGCTCGCTGGAAGAGAATACGCGCCGCTATCGCGATGCGATCGACGCCGGCCTTCTGAAGATCATGTCGAAGATGGGGATCTCGGTGATCTCCTCCTACCGCGGCGGCCTCAACTTCGAGGCGGTCGGCCTGTCGCGCGCGATGGTGGCGGAATACTTCCCCGGCATGCACAGCCGGATCTCGGGCATCGGTGTCACCGGCATCCAGCAGAAGATGGAAGAAATCCACGCCAAGGGATGGAAACCGGGCATGGACGTGCTTCCCATCGGCGGCTTCTACAAGGCGCGCCGCTCGGGCGAGAAGCACGCCTGGGAAGCGCAGACGATGCACATGCTGCAATCGGCCTGCGACAGGGCGTCCTATGACATGTGGAAGCAGTATTCGGCCGCGATGCGGTCGAACCCGCCGATCCACCTGCGCGACCTCCTGGACATCAAGCCCCTGGGCAAGCCGGTGCCGATCGAGGAGGTGGAATCGATCACCTCGATCCGCAAGCGCTTCGTGACGCCGGGGATGTCGCTGGGCGCGCTGTCGCCCGAGGCGCACAAGACGCTGAACGTCGCAATGAACCGGATCGGCGCGAAGTCCGATAGCGGCGAGGGCGGCGAGGACCCGGCGCATTTCGTGCCGGAGCCCAATGGCGACAACCCTTCGGCGAAGATCAAGCAGGTGGCCTCGGGCCGGTTCGGCGTCACTGCCGAATACCTGAACCACTGCGAGGAGCTTGAAATCAAGGTCGCGCAGGGCGCGAAGCCCGGCGAGGGCGGCCAGCTTCCGGGCCTGAAGGTCACGAAGCTGATCGCGCGGCTGCGGCATTCGACGCCGGGCGTGACGCTGATCTCGCCTCCACCGCACCACGACATCTACTCGATCGAGGACCTCGCGCAGCTGATCTATGACCTGAAGCAGATCAACCCGCGCGCCAAGGTGACGGTGAAGCTCGTCGCCGCTTCGGGCGTGGGCACGATTGCGGCGGGCGTGGCGAAGGCCAAGGCTGACGTGATCCTGATCTCGGGCCACAACGGCGGCACGGGCGCGTCGCCCGCGACCTCGATCAAGTATGCGGGCCTGCCCTGGGAGATGGGCCTGACCGAGGCGCACCAGGTCCTGGCGATGAACAAGCTCCGCGACCGGGTGACGCTGCGCACGGATGGCGGCCTGCGCACCGGCCGCGACATCGTCATCGCGGCGATGATGGGCGCCGAGGAATACGGGATCGGCACCGCGGCGCTGATCGCGATGGGCTGCATCATGGTGCGCCAGTGCCAGTCGAACACCTGCCCGGTGGGCGTCTGCACGCAGGACGAACGCCTGCGCGCGAAGTTCACGGGGTCGGCCGACAAGGTCGTGAACCTCATCACCTTCTACGCGCAGGAAGTGCGGGACATCCTCGCCTCCATCGGCGCGCGGTCGCTGGACGAGGTGATCGGGCGTGCCGACCTGCTGACGCAGGTTTCGCGCGGCGCTGCGCATCTGGACGATCTCGACCTCAACCCGCTGCTCATCACCGTCGATGGCGCGGACAAGATCGTCTACGACCGGTCGAAGCCCCGGAACGCCGTGCCCGACACGCTCGACGCCGAGATCGTCAAGGATGGCGCGCGGTTCTTCGAGGATGGCGAGAAGATGCAGCTGTCCTACGCGGTCAGGAACACGCACCGCACCATCGGGACGCGTGCGTCGTCGCACATCGTGAAGAACTTCGGGATGCGGAACCCGCTTCAGCCCGACCACCTGACGGTGAAGCTGACCGGCTCCTGCGGCCAGTCGCTGGGCGCCTTCGCGGCGCCGGGCCTGAAGATCGAGGTTGCGGGCGACGCCAACGACTACGTGGGCAAGGGCCTGTCGGGTGGCATCATCGTCGTCCGACCGCCGATGTCTTCGCCGCTGGTGCCCGAGGACAACACGATCATCGGCAACACCGTGCTTTACGGTGCGACCGACGGCCACCTCTTCGCCGCCGGCCGCGCGGGCGAGCGTTTCGCGGTGCGGAACTCGGGCGCCAAGGTGGTGATCGAGGGCTGCGGCTCCAACGGCTGTGAATACATGACCGGCGGCGTCGCGGTGATCCTGGGTTCCATCGGCGCGAACTTCGGCGCGGGGATGACGGGCGGCATGGCCTATCTCTACGACCCGGAAGGCAAGGCCGAGGACCTGATGAACCTCGAGACGCTCGTGACCTGCGCGGTCAGCCACCCGCACTGGGAGGCTCAGCTGCGCGGCCTGATCGAGCACCACTTCGCCGAAACACGCAGCCGCCGGGCCGAGGCGATCCTTCAGAACTGGGAATCGGAGCGCGCGAACTTCCTTCAGGTCTGCCCGAAGGAAATGCTGGTTCACCTGCCCTATCCGCTCAGCGAGGATGCGGCGGCGATGCCGGCGGAGTAAGGCCGGTTCCGCAAAGAAAAAAGAAAGAGGGGCGCGCCTCGCGAGGGCGCGCCCCTTCGCGTTTCCGCGATCAGACCTCCGCCACGCCGACGACGTAGTTCTTGCCGTAGGCCTTCGCACATTTCGGGCAGGTCGTGTAGAAGAACCACACCTCCCCGTCCTCCTTGCCCCGCTTCGCGGCTTCGGCCTTCATCTCGTTGTACCAGTGGCGCGCCTCACGGTATGGACCTTCGAAGACCCGCGTGACGAAATCGCCCGAAAGCCTCGTCATCTCCTCGCCGGGAACGTCCTTCGTGACGGCGAAAAGGTGTTCCCCGCGGAAGGCAGAGGGATCGCGCGACAGGACGATGAACTGCTCGGGGTCCATTGCGCCCGCCTCGTCGATATGCGCCTGCACGCGGGAGAAGACCTTGCCCATGTCCACGGGCACATGCATCACCGCCTTCGTCGTGGCCCGGACAAACTTCTTGCCGCGGAAATGAAGCTCCGCCCCGTCCCAGCCTTCGGGATTGAACTTCGGGCAGCAGCCGGTGGTGTTGACGGACATGTCGTACCTGGGAAGTGCGTTCGTCTGCATCATTCCTCCTCCTTCTGTCCTTCGAAAAAGCTCGCAGGTCTTGCCGAGTTGCGCCTTGACGGGGATCAATGGGCCCGGTCTTGACCGCGGGGTTGCGGCGTGACTTATGGGCCGGATGGCGAAGAGCACGAAGAAAACCACGAAGAAAAGAACGAGCAGGAAGCCCGCCCCGGCGCCGCAACGCATCTGGCGCCGCGCGCTGCGATGGGGCTTGCGCGGCGCGGCGGGCTTCGCCGGCGTCCTCGTCTTCTGGATCATGCTCTACGTCGTCATCAACCCGCCCACGACCCCCTACATGCTGGCAGAGAGTTGGCGGCTCGGGGGGATCGAGCACGAGTGGGTGGACCTCGAGAATATCGACCCGGTTATGGCGCGGGCCGCGGTCGCGGCCGAGGATGCGAATTTCTGCCTGCACTGGGGTTTCGACATGGCCGCTATCCGGCAGGCGCTTGAGGGCGGCGCGAACCGGGGTGCCTCCACCATCACGCAGCAGGTGGTGAAGAACGTCTTCCTCTGGCAGGGGCGAAGCTGGCCGCGAAAGGCGCTCGAGGCGCTGATGACCCCGGTCGTAGAGCTCTTCTGGACCAAGCGGCGGATCCTCGAGGTCTATCTGAACGTGGTCGAGATGGGCGAGGGGCGGTTTGGCGTCGAAGCCGCCGCGCGCGGTTATTTCCGCGTCGGCGCCGGTGAGCTTTCGCCCACGCAGGCCGCGCGGATCGCGGCGATCCTGCCGGACCCCAAGGACCGCAACGCCGCGAATCCCACCGCCTTCCTGCGCCGCCGCGCTGCCGCGATCCTCGACGGGGCGGCAACGATCCGGGCGGACGGCCGCGCATCCTGCTTCGAGGATTGACCTCGGGAGGATTGAACGCGGAGCCCCGCCCCGGTATCACGCTATAGGCAGCGAGATAGGCAGCGAGCCCCGAGTATTCCCAAGATGACCCGACTTTATCACGTTCCCCTCTCGCCCTTTTGCCGCAAGGTCCGCCTGACCCTTGCCGAGAAGAAGGTCGAGGTCGAACTGGTCGAGGAACGCTATTGGGAGCAGTCGCCCGAATTCCTGCGCAGAAACCCCGCGGGCAAGGTGCCGGTGCTGAAGATCGACGGCCGGGTCCTGACGGAAAGCCAGGCGATCTGCGAATACCTGGACGAAACCGTGCCGAACCCGCCGCTCATGCCGCGTTCGCCCGAGGCGCGGCACGAAGTGCGCCGCCTCTGCGCGTGGTTCGACGACAAGTTCCAGTGGGAAGTGACCTCGAAACTTCTCTACGAGCGGGTCAACAAGAAGCTCATGGGGCAGGGATACCCGGAATCCAAGGCGGTCAAGTATGGCGCGTCCCGGATAAAGTATCACCTAGACTACATGAGCTGGCTTCTGGAGCAGCGGCGCTGGCTTGCGGGGAACGAGATGACGCTCGCGGACTTCGCCGCCGCTGCACATCTTTCCGCGCTCGACTACATTTCCGACGTGGACTGGAACCGCTCCCAGGCGGTCAAGGACTGGTACGCGAAGATCAAGTCGCGGCCCGCGTTCCGGTCCCTCCTTGCCGATCAGGTCCCGGGTTTCCCGCCGCCGCCGCATTATGCCGACCTTGATTTCTGACCGAGGCGCCGGGGGATTTTCCATCCCCCGGACCCCCTGGAGGATATTTCCGTCCAGAAGAGGGGGTGCCGTGTGGAAGGACTGAAGGACAGGCTGACGGCGCGGGCGATCGAAGAGGGATTTTCCAGCATAGGCATCTGTCGGCCCTCGTCGATCCCCGAGGCCGCCGGGCGTCTCGCGGATTTCGTCGGCGAAGGGCTGCATGGGCAAATGGCCTGGATGGCGGATCGGATGGCCTGGCGCGGCAATCCCGAGGCGCTCTGGCCCGAGGCGCGGTCGATCATCATGCTTGCCGAAGTCTACACGCCGGAGGAGGACCCGCTGGACGTCCTGAAGCGACGCGACCGGGCGGCCGTGTCAGTCTATGCGCAGGGAAAGGACTATCACGACCTCGTCAAGAAGCGGCTTAAGCGCCTGGGGCGCTGGCTGATCGCTGAGGCCGGGGGCGAGATCAAGGTTTTCGTGGACACGGCGCCGGTGATGGAAAAGCCGCTTGGGCAGGCGGCGGGGATCGGCTGGCAGGGGAAGCATACGAACCTTCTGTCGCGCGACCTCGGGAGCTGGTTCTTCCTCGGCGCGATCTTTACCACGCTCGAACTGCCCGCGGACGCGCCGGAGCGCGAGCGCTGCGGGAGTTGCACGGCCTGCCTGGACATATGCCCGACGCGCGCCTTCCCGGCGCCCTTCCAGATCGATGCGCGGCGCTGCATTTCCTACCTCACGATCGAGCACAAGGGACCCGTGGCGGAGAAGCTGCGGCCGCTCATGGGCAACCGGATCTACGGCTGCGACGACTGCCTCGCCATCTGTCCCTGGAACAAGTTCGCCGTGACCGCGCGCGAGACGGGTTACGCGGCGCGGGAGGCGGAACCGCCGCGCCTGGCCGAGCTCGCCGCGCTGGACGATGCGGGTTTCCGGGCGCGCTACTCGGGCAGTCCGGTCAAGCGGATCGGGCGGGGCCGATTCGTGCGGAACGTTCTCTACGCGATCGGGAATTCGGGGGATGAGACGCTTGCGCCCGTTGCGCGAAGCCTCGCCGGGGACCCGGATCCGACCGTCGCGGATGCTGCTCGGTGGGCCCTGGAAAGGCTGAAGGGCTGAGGCGGACCGTCCCTTGCGCCGACGGTTTGGGCATTCTCGGCAGTGTGCACAAAAGTCAGGCAATACGGGAAACCGAGGTCCCCGTCTTCCGCTTCATGTCGGTGTGATTTCAAGAAAAGCCTAGGAAAACGGGGCTCGTGACCCCATGTTTAGGAAACGGCCCCCTGTTTGGGGACGCAAGAAAAGAACCGGAGGATCAAAGAATGAGCCGACATCCCGTCGATCATCGCGACCCGCCCGAAGGTGGACGCGTCGAGCATTACGTCGACATCGAGCGCAAGTCCGGCGAGGAAGGGAGTCATCCGGCCTCGAAGGAAGTTTCAAAGCGCCCGGTCGACCGGTCGAAGTCTCGCCGCACCGAGGAATTCGTCCGGATCGAGAAGGGTCGCGAGACCTGAGGCCACACCGGTACGATCCGGCCTACTGGGACACTACCAGTCCAATCGCGTTTTCCCTGCGGACCCCGAGGCGCTTCCAGCGCATCGGGGCTTCGCGCCATGAAGGTTCCGGAGATAGGAATGGCCAAGCTGGCGACAGTCTATGACGGCCCTCAGCATTGCGTGGCACTGGATGCCGCCAAGGGGAAAGCCGTGGCGATGGATTGTCCCTATACCGGCAGGGGCGAAGAGCTTTCGCCGGGCGAACTTCTGGAGGCGGCACTCGGGGGGTGCATGCTGATCGCCATGGGTGCGCTGGCGCAGCGGGAAGGGATCGATCTGACCGGGACGCGCGTCGAAGTCGAGACGGAGACGTCGCCGCCGCCCAAGATCGTCCTTAGTTCGGTCAGGGTGGATGTGACGATGCCCAAGGGGCTCGATGCCAGTCAGCGCACAAAACTGGAGCGCGCCTCGGACAGCTGCCCGATAAAGCACGCATTTTCAGAGAAGATCGCCGTCACGGTGTCCTTCCACTATCCGGACTGATCAGGTTCGGATCAGCTGCGGGACCTCGCGCGACGCAGGATCACCGCAAGGATCGCTAGGCCGAAGAGGATCATCGCGGTTTCGATGATCGGGAAGGACGTCCCGGAAGCGATCTTCCAGATGCCGGCAACAAGGAACACCGCGCCCAGAGCGAGCCAGAAGATTTCCGGCCCGAGGCCCGACGTCACGCGCAGCCCTTGCATCACAAGTGTCAGGAACCCGAGTCCGATCACCATGATCGCCGGGCCGAAGCCAAGGAGCATCGACAGCCCGACCCAGAGGAGAGCCAACCCCCACCCGGCCATTTCAAGCGTTCTGTCCGGTCCGTGGAATGGTGCGGCAGGCATCTGCGGCGGGTCCGGGTCCTGTGACATGAGAAATCCTCCCAGGCGAGAAGACTATCGCCCGAGAGGATACTGTTCATTGATCCGGGTCAACGGGTCCGGTGCTTATTCCCGGACCAGCTTTTCGTAGGCCGTGGCGATTTCGCGCGTCAGGGCGCCCACTTCGAAGTTGTAGTCGCCGATCTGGCCGACCGGGGTGACCTCGGCCGCCGTGCCGGTGAGCCAGCATTGCTGGAAGGTCTCGAGCTCCTCCGGCATGATGTGGCGCTCGTGGACCTTGACCTGGCGATCCTTCAGCATGCCGATCACGGTCTGACGGGTCAGGCCGTTAAGGAAGCAGTCCGGCAGCGGCGTGTGCACTTCGCCGTCCTTCACGAAGAAGATGTTGGCGCCGGTCGCCTCGGCCACGTAGCCGCGATAGTCGAACATCATCGCGTCCGAGCAGCCCTTCGCTTCGGCGGCGTGCTTCGACATGGTGCAGATCATGTAGAGCCCGGCGGCCTTCGCCTGGCTCGGCGCGGTTTCCGGCGAGGGACGCTTCCACTTCGCGATGTCGAGCTTGGCGCCCTTCATCTTGGCGTCGCCGTAGTAGTTGCCCCATTCCCAGGCGGCGACCGCCAGCCGGACAGGGTTGCGTTTGGAGGCGACGCCCATGTCCTCGCCGGCGCCACGCCAGGCCAGGGCCCGGACATAGGCGTTGGTCCAGCCGTTCGCCTTCAGGACCGCGTCCTTGGCCGCGTCGATTTCCTCGGCGGTGTAGGGGATCTGCATGTCGAGGAGTTCGCCGGACTTCAGGAGCCGCTTCGAATGCTCGTGGCCCAGGAAGATCTTGCCGTCGTAGCAGCGCTCGCCTTCGAATACCGAGGAGGCGTAGTGCAGGGCATGGGTCAGGATGTGGACATTGGCCGAACGCCAGTCCACGAGTTGCCCGTCCATCCAGATCTTGCCATCGCGGTCATTGTAGGCACCGGCCATCTTTTCCTCCTCGGGGCGCGCCCTTTTTTCGGATGTTGCGCATATTAGGTCCGTAGTGGACATAATCTTGCGCGAAATCTGCGGATCGCTAACAGTTGATCCTTGGAAAGTCAACAAGGCTGACATAAAATCCAGTCGACGCGCGGGAGGAGGCAACATGGCCGAAGGATCGGGCGCGTCAGGGGCAAGCGGCGAAAGCCTTCTGTTCCTGACGGACGAGCAGCTGCGGAAGGGGATCGAGGCGATGTTCTTCGCCTATCGCGGCTTCACTGCCGATCCCGACCGCATCCTGGACAACTACGCATACGGCCGCGCCCACCACCGGGCCATCCATTTCATCAACCGCCAGCCGGGGCTCACGGTGAACGCTCTCCTGTCGGTTCTCGGCGTTACGAAGCAGTCTCTGAATCGTGTGTTGCGGACGCTGATCGAGGATGGCCTTGTCGAAAGCCGGGTGGGGCGGAAGGACAAACGGGAACGCCACCTCCACCTGACGGAGAAGGGAGCGGCATTGGAGCGAGAGCTATCGGACGCGCAGCGTGCCCGGATGCGGGCGGCCTACCGCGCGGCGGGGCCGGCTGCGGTCGCCGGTTTCCGCCAGGTGCTCGAGGCGATGATGGATCCCGAGATGCGGCGGCAATACCTCGCGCTGAGGGACGGTGCATGACCGGCAATGGCAATGGCAACGGGAACGGAAACGGGACAGACCTGCATCTTCTCATCGTCGACGACGACGAACGGATTCGCGGGCTTCTTCAGAAATTCCTGATTCGCAACGGTTTCTGGGTGACCGCGGCGCGTGACGCGGCGCATGCGCGGCGGCTTCTGGGCGGACTCGATTTCGACCTGATCGTCATGGACGTGATGATGCCCGGCGAGGATGGGATCAGCCTGACTCGCAGCCTCAGAAAGACGCTGTCGACCCCGATCCTCCTTCTGACCGCGAAGGGCGAAACCCAGGACCGGATCGAGGGGCTGGAAGCCGGGGCGGACGACTACCTCGCGAAGCCGTTCGAGCCGAAGGAACTCCTGCTGCGGATCAACGCGATCCTGCGCCGGGTTCCGGCGCAGCGCGCGGCGGAGGCCGGACCGAAGGTGCTGCAGCTTGGGCCCCTGCGCTATGACGTGGACCGGGGGGAACTCTGGCGTGGCGACGAACTTGTGCGGCTGACCGCGACCGAGGCGCAGCTGATGCGGATATTCGCGGCGCGCGCGGGCGAACCCGTGAGCCGCGCGGAACTGGTCGAGGAACTGGGCCGGGGCGCCGGCAGGGAAGGCGGCGCGGCGCAGGATCGGGCGGTCGACGTCCAGATCACGCGGCTGCGGCGCAAGATCGAGACGGACCCGCGCCAGCCGCGCTATCTTCAGACCGTGCGGGGCGCGGGCTACATGCTCGCGCCGGAGTAGGACCGCGGCCGGGGACAATGCGCCCCGAGGCATCTTGGCACAGAGGAAAGGACCGGAGTGACCACGATTCTCTTTTCCCATGAGGCGGCGCTCAACCACGTGAACCCGCCCGGGCATCCGGAACGGGTGGCGCGGCTCGAGGCGATCCTGGGTGCGCTCGATGCCCCGGAATTCTCGACGCTCCTCCGCAGGGAGGCACCGCGCGCGGAGGCGTCCGAGGTGCTGCGCTGTCATCCGCAGGTCCATCTGGACCGGATCGAGGCGCTGGCGCCCGAACGTGGTTTCGTCAGTCTGGACCCGGACACTTACCTGTCGCCCGGTTCGCTGGAGGCGGCGTTCCGCGCGGTGGGAGCCGCGGGCGCGGCGGTGGATGCGGTCCTGAAGGGTCACGCAGCAAACGCTTTCGTCGCGATGCGGCCGCCGGGCCACCATGCCGAACGCGAGAAGGCGATGGGATTCTGCCTGTTCGGCAACGTCGCCATCGCGGCGAAACGGGCGCTGGACTACCACGGGCTTCAGCGGGTCGCGGTTCTGGATTTCGACGTGCATCACGGGAACGGCACGCAGGATCTGCTCTGGGACGAGGCGCGGGCCTTCTTCGCGTCTTCACACCAGATGCCGCTCTATCCCGGAAGCGGGCATCCTTCCGAACGCGGTGTGCATGGGCAGGTGATGAACGTGCCCCTGTCGCCCGGCACGGGCGGGGCGGAAATGCGCGCGGCCTGGGAAGGCATCCTGGATCGGGCGCGGGAGTTCCAGCCCGAACTCGTGCTGGTTTCGGCCGGGTTCGACGCGCATCGGGACGATCCGCTGGCCGGCCTCATGTGGACGGAATCTGACTTCGCGTGGGTCACGGGTGCGATCTGCGATCTGGCCGAAGAGACCTGCGCCGGGCGGGTGGTCTCCTGCCTCGAAGGTGGCTATGATCTCGACGCACTGGCCGCATCGGTTGCGGCCCATGTCAGGGTTCTCATGGAGCGCGGCGGATGAGCGAGAGCGATATCGGGAAGATGACCTTCGAAGAGGCGATGAAGGAACTCGAATCCGTCGTCGGCAAGCTCGAGCGCGGCGAGGTGCCGCTGGAGGAATCGATCGCTCTTTACGAACGCGGCGCGGCGCTGAAGGCGCATTGCGAGGCGAAGCTGAAGGCCGCCGAGGAGCGGGTGGAGAAGATCACCCGCGCCGAGGGCGGCAAAGTCTCGGCGGAACCGGTCGAAGGGCTCTGATGTTTCCCGAACGTCTGGTCGAAGCGCAGCGCCTGGTTCAGGAGGCGCTGAACGGGGCATTGGCGGCGCGCGCCGACGTACCGGTCGTGGACGCGATGCGATACGCGCTTCAGGGCGGCAAGCGCCTGCGGGCCTTCCTTGTGCTCGAAGGGGCGGCGTTGCATGGCGTCGCCGCGGAAGCGGCGATGCCAGCTGCGGCGGCGGTCGAGGCGCTGCATGCCTATTCGCTGGTTCACGACGACCTGCCTTGCATGGATGACGACGACATGCGGCGGGGGCTTCCGACGGTTCATGTGCAATGGGACGAGGCGACCGCGGTCCTGGCTGGCGATGCGCTTCAGACGCTGGCCTTCGAGCTTTGCTGCGATCCGGCGCTGGGCGCGCCCGACCGGCGGGTGGAACTCGTCGCGTCCCTTGCGCGGGCCGCCGGGGCGGAAGGGATGGTTCTGGGCCAGGCTCTCGACATTGCGGCGGAGACCGCGGCCCGGCCCCTGACGCTGGAGGAAATCACCGCGCTTCAGGCCGGCAAGACCGGGGCGCTTTTCGCCTTCGCGGCGGAGGCGGGCGCGATCCTCGCTGGCGCGGACCGGGAGCCGATGCGGCGTTACGCGCAGGCCCTGGGCCTTGCCTTCCAGATTGCGGACGACATCTTGGACGTGGAAGGCGATGCGACGAAGACCGGCAAGCGCGTCGGCAAGGATGCCGCTGCCGGCAAGGCGACTTTCGTTTCGCTTATGGGGCTGGCGAGCGCGAAAGCCCGCGCGGCCGAGCTGATCGAGGAGGCCTGCGGGGCGCTTCAGCCCTACGGCGACGCGGCGGAAAACTTGCGGCAGGCGGCGCGCTTCGTTATTTCGCGCGAGACCTAGGCCCAGAGGGATGTGATGAGCGACCGTCCAGTGACACCGACGCTCGACCGTGTGACGGTTCCCGCCGACATGAAGACGCTGAGCGACCGGGAGCTTCGGCTCCTCGCGGACGAACTGCGCGCCGAGACGATCTCGGCGGTGTCGGTGACGGGCGGACACCTTGGCGCGGGTCTTGGCGTGGTGGAGCTTACGGTGGCGCTGCACGCGGTCTTCGACGCGCCGCGCGACAAGATCATCTGGGACGTCGGCCACCAGTGCTATCCGCACAAGATCCTCACCGGCCGGCGCGACCGGATCCGGACGCTGAGGATGAAGGGCGGGCTGTCGGGCTTCACCAAGCGGTCGGAAAGCCCCTACGACCCCTTCGGGGCGGCCCATTCCTCGACGTCCATCTCGGCGGCGCTTGGCTTTGCCGTGGCGCGCGACCTTGGCGGGTCGCCGGGTGATGCGATCGCGGTGATCGGCGACGGGTCGATGAGCGCGGGCATGGCCTTCGAGGCGATGAACAACGCGGGTCATCTCGGCAAGCGGCTCATCGTGATCCTCAACGACAACGAGATGTCGATCGCGCCGCCGGTGGGCGCGCTGTCGTCCTACCTGTCGCGGCTTTACGCGGGGGAGCCTTTCCAGGAATTCAGGGCGGCGGCGCGCGGTGCCGTGCGACTGTTGCCCGAGCCCTTCCAAGAGGGCGCGCGGCGCGCCAAGGAAATGCTGAAGGGCATGACCATCGGCGGCACGCTCTTCGAGGAGCTCGGGTTCAACTATGTCGGCCCCATCGACGGGCATGACATGGAACAGCTTCTCGCGGTGCTGAGAACGGTGAAGGCCCGGTCCCACGGGCCGACGCTCCTTCACGTGCTGACCAAGAAGGGCAAGGGCTACGCCCCGGCCGAGCAGGCCGCCGACAAGGGCCATGCCACGGCCAAGTTCGACGTGGTGACCGGCGCGCAGAAGAAACCGCCTTCGAACGCGCCGAGTTATACGCGCGTCTTCGCCGACAGCCTGATCCGCGAGGCGGAGACGGACGACAAGATCGTGGCCGTCACGGCGGCGATGCCGGACGGAACGGGGCTCGACCTCTTCGCGAAGCGGTTCCGGGACCGGTGCTTCGACGTCGGGATCGCCGAACAGCACGCGGTGACATTCTCCGCGGGCATGGCGGCGGCGGGGCTGAAACCCTTCTGCGCCATCTATTCGACCTTCCTGCAGCGCGGCTACGACCAGGTCGTCCACGATGTGGCGATCCAGCGTCTGCCCGTGCGGTTCGCGATCGACCGGGCCGGGCTCGTGGGCGCCGACGGAGCGACCCATGCGGGCGCCTTCGACATCGCCTTCATGTCGAACCTGCCCGACGTCGTGGTCATGGCCGCGGCCGACGAGGCGGAGCTGCGCCACATGGTGGCGACGGCGGTTGCGATCGATGACCGGCCTTCGGCCTTCCGCTACCCGCGCGGCGAAGGGACGGGAGTAGACCTGCCGGAGCGCGGCGAGGTTCTCGAGATCGGCAAGGCCCGGTTGATCGCCGAGGGTGGGCGCGTCGCGATCCTGTCCTTCGGCACGCGCCTGGCCGAGGTCCTGAAGGCGCGCGAATCGCTCGCGGCCCGCGGGCTGGCGCCCACGGTCGCCGATGCGCGCTTCGCCAAGCCTCTCGACCGCGACCTGATCCTGCGGCTCGTGCGCGAGCACGAGGCGCTGATCACGATCGAGGAAGGTGCCGTGGGTGGCTTCGGCAGCCAGGTCGCGCAGCTTCTGGCCGAGGAAGGCGTATTCGACCGCGGGCTCAAGTTCCGCTCGATGGTGCTGCCCGACACCTTCATCGACCAGGCGAGCCCCGAGGACATGTACGCGATCGCCGGCATGAACGCGCCGCAGATCGAGGCGAAGGTGCTCGAGGTTCTCGGCGTCGCGATGGTGGGTGAACGGCGGGCCTGAGCGCCGCTTGACTTCGCGAAACCGCCGCACTTACCTGCGCGGAAACCCTACCCTTGAGGCCCGCACATTGCCGGTTTCGGTCTTTGCCCTGGTGTTGATGGCCGCCGCACTGCACGCGGGCTGGAACGCGATCGTGAAGGGATCGCGGGACAAGCTCGTCTCCGCGCTGGCGATCTGCATCGCGGCAGCGGGGATCGCGGCGGTGGCCCTTCCCTTCGTGGAACAGCCGGCGCGCGAAAGCTGGGGCCATATCGGCCTCTCGGTCACGTTGCAGACGATCTACTACGCCCTCGTTGCCGCTGCCTACGGGCGAGCGGACATGAGCGTCGCTTACCCGGTCATGCGAGGCGGCGCGCCGCTGATCGTGGCCGCGGCGATGGCGGCGGTCTTCGCCGAGACGCTGAGCCCTGGCGGATGGGCAGGGGTGGCCCTGATCTCAGCAGGCATCCTGAGCATGGCGCTTCTGGGGCGCGGAGGGGCAGAGGGCATTGGCTTTGCCGTTGCGAACGCGGCGGTGATCGCGGGCTACACCATCAACGACGGGATCGGGGTGAGGGCCTCGGGCGCGGCGGTCGGCTACACGCTCTGGATCTTCCTTCTGACCGCACCGCCTTTCATCGCTCTTGCGGTCGCGTTGCGGGGAGGCGGAATCATCCCCTTGGCCGTCCGCCGATGGCGCGATGGGATCATCGGCGGGCTCGGAACGATGCTGGCCTATGGCGTCGCGCTATGGGCGATGGTGCTCGCGCCGGTCGCGATGGTCGCTGCGCTGCGCGAAACCTCGATCCTTTTCGCCACGATCATCTCGGCCGTGATCCTGCGCGAGAGCATCGGGCGAGAAAGGATCGCCGCCGTCGGCCTTATCGCGCTTGGCGCGGGGGCTCTGCGGCTCGGCTGAGCCCGTGCACTATTCCGCCGCCTTCTTCGGCAGCCGCCAGTTCGGGCGCGGGAAGTGGCACGTGTAGCCGTTCGGAAAGCGTTCCAGGTAGTCCTGGTGCTCCGGCTCGGCCTCCCAGAAGTCTCCGGCGGGCTTCACCTCGGTGACGACCTTGCCGGGCCAGATTCCCGATGCGTCCACGTCGGCGATGGTGCGTTCCGCCTCGGTCTTCTGCGCCTCGGACAGGTAGTAGATGCCCGAGCGGTAGGAGAGACCGACGTCGTTCCCCTGCCGGTTCAGCGTGGTCGGGTCGTGGATCTGGAAGAAGAACTCCAGCAGCTCGCGGTAGGAAAGCGTCCCGGGGTCGAAGACCACCTCTATGCCCTCGGCGTGGGTGCCGTGGTTGCGGTAGGTCGCGTTCTTCACATCTCCGCCCGTGTAGCCGACGCGGGTGGTAACGACGCCGGGCATTTTCCGGATGAGATCCTGCATCCCCCAGAAACAGCCGCCGGCGAGGATTGCGGTTTCGGTCTTGCCGGTCATTTGCCTTCCTCCGTCTCGAAAAGTGCGCGGAACTCCCCGTAGCCTTCGGCCTCCAGCCGGTCCATGGGGATGAAACGCAAGGATGCCGAGTTGATGCAGTAGCGCAGGCCCCCCCGGTCGCGGGGGCCGTCCGTGAAGACGTGGCCCAGGTGGCTGTCGCCGTGCTTCGAACGGACCTCGACCCGGACCATGCCGTGGCTCGTATCGCGCCACTCCGTCACGTTCGCGTCGACGACGGGCTTCGTGAAGCTCGGCCAGCCGCAATGGCTGTCGAACTTGTCGAACGAGGTGAACAGCGGCTCGCCCGAAACGACGTCGACGTAGAGGCCGGTTTCGTGATGGTCCCAGAACTCTCCGGTGTAGGGACGTTCGGTTCCGTCCCTCTGCGTGACGCGGTACTGTTCCGGAGTGAGGCGGGCAAGGGCCTCTTCCGTCTTGGCGTAGGTCTTTCGCTCGGGCTTCGTCTCTGCGGTCATCCGGGCCTCCCTCGGTGGCTCAACAGGAATATGGACCCGCGGCGCGGCAAAGCCAATTCGTGCCGTTCGCAATTCAGTGAGCGGCCTCGGCGGCGAGGGTCGCGGCGAGGCCCTCGCGGTAGGTGGGGTGGATGAGCCGGAGACCGAGGTCACGCTTGATCCGGTCGTTCCGAACGCGCTTCGATTCGCCGTAGAAGCTCCGCGCCATGGGCGAGAGGTCGGCCTCATCGAACGATACCTCGGGCGGCCTTGGTATCCCGAGCAGGTAGGCCGCATAGCCGATCACGTCCTGGGGCGGAGCCGGTTCATCGTCGCAGAGGTTGTAGATCGCGCCGGTGACCGGGCGGTTCATCGACGCGGTCAGCGCCTGAGCGATGTCGTCCACATGGATGCGGGAAAAGACCTGGCCGGGCTTCACGATGCGCCGGGCACTACCGTCGCGGAGCTTCGCGAAGGGGCCGCGGCCCGGACCGTAGATCCCCGCGAGGCGGAAGATGTGAAGCGGGAGGCCCGAACGCGCGGCGAGCGCCTGCCATTCGCCCTCGGCCTGGACACGCAGCGCGCCACGGCGGCTTGCGGGCGCAAGGGGTGTGTTCTCGTCGACCCAGTCGCCCTCGTGGTCGCCATAGACGGCTGTCGTCGAAAGATAGCCGACCCATTCGAGATGCGGCGCGGCGGCGGCGAGGTCGTCGGAAAGCGCCGCGACAACAGGGTCGCCGTCCTCGCCCGGTCCGATCGAGGACAGGACATGGCTGGCGCGGTCAAGTGCCGGGGCGAGCGGCATTCCGGGCCAGATCAGCGGTTCGACACCCTCCGCAGCGATGGCCGCGGCCTTTTCGGGCGAACGTGTGGTGCCGATCACCGTCCAGCCGTCGGCAATCAGGCGGCGGGAGAGAGCGCGGGCGGAATAGCCGTGGCCGAGGGAAAGGAGGGTCTTCGACATGCCGGGACTATCGGGCGGCGTGATCCGGGGTGCAAGTGCGAGCTGTGTCCGCAGGCTCCAATACGGTCGCGCCGGCCGGCGCCGCATGGTCTACTTGACCGGCCGCGCCGCGTGACCCGATGATGGGCGAGCCCGGTGATGCACAAGACCGCATCGGGAACACTCCATGGCCAACAGATCGGGCCGGTGACGACCACTACGCTGAACGGCGGCGAGGCGGTTCGGCGGCGGGAATGGATCGGCCCGGACGGATGGTTGCGCCTGGTGATGGGACAGGTCCCTGCGCGAGGGCGCGGATATCGGTGAGGTGGGATGAAACTCAAGGACGCCAGGCTGGATTTCGAAGCGCTCATGTCGGAGGTCATCTTCGGTCACGGGTTTCTGCACTATGGCTATTGGCCCGACGGCGCACCCGAGGTTCCCTCGGCGGAGGCGCTGGGGCGGGCGCAGCGAGCCTATTTCGACAGGCTTCTGGCAGCCATTCCGGCGGAAACAGAGACGATCCTTGACGTCGGATCCGGCACGGGGTCGAACGCCCGGGCGCTGACGGAAGCGGGATTCAAGCTGGAATGCCTCTGCCCGTCGGAGCAACTCAACGAAATGGCGCGGCGAAAGCTGCCCGAGACCGTGAAGGTCCACACGGTCAGGTTCGAGGATTTCGAGAGCGACAAGCGCTTCGACATGTGCCTTTTCGCGGAGAGCTTCCACTACATCGAGCTTGAACCGGCGCTGCGGCAAACGGCGCGCTACGCGAGGAACGGCGTGGTGATCTTTGATTATTTCCGACTTCCGGGGAAGGGCACGTTGGCCGAGGGCGAGGAAGGCACGCGGGGCACGCATGCCGAATTCCTTGCCGAGGTCGCGCGGCAGGGCGTCTTCCGCGTGGTCGAGGACGCGGACATGACGGATGCGATCATTCCGACTTTCCAGGTGCTGGATCATCTCAAGAACGTCCACGTCGCCCCCTTCGTGGCCAGGATCCGCAAGGATTATCGCAAAGCGAACCCGGTCCGGGGCTTCCTTGCGGAGCTTCTGCTAGGCAAGGCGCTCAACCGGTTCCAGAAGCCGGGGCGGCGGGCGCAGAGTTTCGCCGGGAAGTTCGAATACCGACTGATCCGTCTCGAGCGGATGTGAGGCGGGTTGATTGCGCGTCGAATTCGTGACCCGATGCGGACATGACCAGGAAGACACCCGGACTTGATGACGCCTATGCGCTGAAGTCGCCCGAGGACAGCCGCAAGCTCTATGCGGACTGGGCGGCAAGCTATGACACCGAATTCGCGGGGGCGATGGATTACCTGCTGCCCGCCGCGGTCGCGGAGGCTTTCGCCGCTGAGGGCGGCGAAGGGCCGGTTCTCGACGTGGGCGCGGGCACGGGACTGGCGGGGCTGAGGCTCGCCTCGCTCGGTGTCGGGGTGATCGATGGCGTGGACATTTCGGCCGAGATGCTCCTGAAGGCGTCGGAGAAGCGGGTCTACCGGCGGCTCTTCGCGGGTGATGTCACGGGGCGGCTCGACGCCGAGGACGGGACCTATCGGGGAATCCTCAGTTCGGGAACCTTCACCCTCGGCCATGTCGGACCCGAGGCGATCGACGAACTCCTGCGGGTGGCGGCGCAGGGGGCGATCTTCGTGCTGTCGATAAACGCCGCGCATTACGAGGCCGCCGGTTTCGCCGCGAAGTTCCGCGCGCTAGAGGGGCGCATCGCCGGGCTTTCGCTGCCCCAAGTGCCGATCTACGGGCCGCGTGCCGACCCCGCGCACCGCGCAGACCGGGCGTTCCTCGCGACGTTCCGGAAGGCGTGACGCGCCAGCACGAGCCGGGCGCTCAGCGGTCCTTCGGCGGCAGGCGGCGCGGGAACGGAAGATACTCGACGCCACCGGTCCGGCGCACGGGCTGAGGATAGAGCGTCATCAGCGTCAGCACGTCCTCGGGCATCTCCGTCTTGACCGGCAGACCCAGTTCCTGCGCTTCCGCGGCGGGGATCGGGTAGTCGTGCGTCCAGATGCCCGAAGCGAGCTTTTCGGCCATTTCCGTGGCCTTCGGGCCATCCATGTGGCGTGCCAGAAGGGCGGTCGCGGCCTTCTGGACCTGCGCCAGCGCCTTTTCCCCGACATCCGCGAGGATAAGGGTCTGGTCGTCGATCTCGGCGATCGGCTTCTCCGCCACGGCCTTCAGGATCGAGGCGGCGGGGAACTGCCCCACCTGCGGGTCGATCGGGCCGAGCACCGAGTGATCGCACATCGCGATCTCGTCCGCCGCGAGAGCGATCAGCGTGCCGCCGGACATGGCATGATGCGGGACGAAGACCGTGACCTTGCCCCTGTGCGCCTCGACCGCCCGCGCGATCTGCAGCGCGGCGAGGACGAGGCCGCCCGGCGTGTGCAGGACAATGTCGAGAGGCATGTCCTTGTCGGTCATCCGGATCGCGCGCAGGACCTCCTCGCTGTCGTGGATGTCGATGTAGCGCATCAGCGGGATGCCGAGGATCGACATCGTCTCCTGCCGGTGGACGAGGAGGATGACCCGGCTGCCGCGTGTCTTCTGGATTCGGTCGATCATCGAAAGCCGCCGCATGTCCAGGATCTTGCGCGCGAACAGCGGCTGCAGGGCGGAGAGGATGATGAACAGCCAGAAGTACTGGGTGATGTCCATTCAGCGCCCCTTCCAGACCGGGTCCCGCTTCTCGGCGAAGGCGCGGGCACCCTCGATCTGGTCCTCGGAGCCATAGAGGATGTCGACCGTACGGAGCTTGCGCTGGGTGACGCGGTTGAGGGCGTCCTGGAACTTGGAATCCTCCGCGTCGCGGACGATTTCCTTGATCGCGGCGTAGACGAGGGGCGGGCCGCTTTCGATGAGCCGCGCCAGTTCCCAGGCGCGGTCCATGAGCCGCGCGGCCGGAACGACCTCGTTCACGAGGCCCCAGCGGTGCGCCTCCTCGGCGTCGAACCAGCGGCCGGTCAGCAAAAGCTCCATCGCGATGTGGTAGGGAATGCGCTTCGGCAGCTTGATAGAGGCGGCGTCGGCCACCGTGCCGGAGCGGATCTCCGGAAGCGCGAAGGTCGCGTGGTCCGCGGCGAGGATGATGTCGCCGGAGATGGCAAGCTCCAGTCCGCCGCCGCAGGCGATGCCGTTCACCGCCATGATCACCGGCTTGTTCATGTCGCGCAATTCCTGAAGGCCACCGAACCCGCCCTGCCCGTAGTCACCGTCGACGGCGTCGCCGGCGGCCGCTGCCTTCAGGTCCCAGCCGGGGCAGAAGAACTTTTCGCCCGCTGCGGTGACGATCGCGACGCGCGCCTTCGGGTCATCGCGGAACTTGGCGAAGATGTCCCCCATGAACCGCGACGTCGCGAGGTCGATGGCATTGGCCTTGGGCCGGTTGAGGGTGATGCACCAGATGCCGCCTTCGTGCTGCGTGTGGACCGGAGCTTCGATCATTCCGCCTCCCGTATGAGTGCGTCCGCCGCGACCGCCCTGTCGGGCAGGCAGAGGAGCGGGTTTACCTCAACTTCCTCCACGCGGTCGGCGTTGTCCACCACGTAGGATTGGATAGCCAGAACGGCGTCGCGGATCGCCGCGCGGTCAGCGATCTGGCCGCCGCGCCAGCCGTCGAGAAGGCGCGCGACGCGCAGACGCGAAAGCGCGGCGTCTATTTCCGAGGGGCCGACGGGCAGAAGGAGCGATGTGCTGTCCGCCAGCAGTTCGGTCAGGGTGCCGCCCGCGGCAAGCGTCAGGACGAAGCCGTGGGCCGGGTCCTTGACGACGCCGATCAGGAGTTCGGCAACGGTCCCGGTGACCATCTCCTCGACAAGAAAGCCCGTCGCGGCCATGGCGCGCGCGGCTTCGGCAACGGCCTCGGGCGTCGAGAGGTTGAGCCGCACCGCCCCGGCCTCGGACTTGTGCGCGAAGCCCTCGCCTTTCAGAACGACCGGAAAACCGATCCGTATGGCGGCTTCCGCGGCGGCTTCGGGCGAACCGGCCCGCTCGGACCGGGGAACGGGAAGCCGCTGCGCGGCGAGCCGCGTCTTGGCCTCGGCCTCGGGCACCAGGCGGGCGGACGCCGTTGGCGAGGGAACCAGAAGGGGCAGGGATGCGGCGAAGGCCTGGCCGAGGCGGGAAGCAACCTCGGCGGCGGCGATCGCGTCGGAAAGCCCGTTCAACGGAACGACGCCCCCCGCGGCCAGCCGCGCGGCGACCTCCTCGGGCATCAGTTCCGGCAGCGTCGCGACCATCGCGACATTGCCACCCGTCCGCGCCTTCGCGGCGAGCGCGGCCTCGATCGTGCAGTTCCAGTCGGCCGGATCGCAGCGGTCGGCGCGCGGGAAGTCCACGATCAGCATGGTGAGTGCCAGGGACGGGTCCATCATCGCGGCCCAGGCATCTGTCATCCGTTCCGTGTCGCGCCAGATGTAGGTGTGGTAGTCCAGCGGGTTCGCCAGCGCCACCATGGGGCCGAGCGCGGCGCGGAGGCCGTTTCGCTGCGCCTCGTTCAGCGGAGGGAAGGTGACGCCGCGACCGTGCGCCGTGTCAGCGGCGAGAGACGCCTCCCCGCCCGAACAGGAAATCGAAGCGATGCGGTTGGAGGCGAGCGGACCGGTGAAATTCAGCAGCTTCAGCGTTTCCAGGAATTCCGGAAGGCTGCCGACGCGGGCGAATCCCAGCCTGTCGATCAGCGCCTGTGCGCCCGCGTCACCCCCGGCAAGCGACGCCGTGTGGGAAACGGTCGCGGCGCGCGCCTGCTCGCTGCGGCCGACTTTCAGGATGACGACGGGCTTGCCCAGATCGCGCGCCCGTGCCGAAAGCGCTTCCCACGCGTGCAGGTCCGAGAAACCTTCGACGTGAAGCCCGAGCGCGGTGACGCGGGGATCCTCGATCAGCCCCGCCCCGATCTGGGCCAGGCCGGTCTGCGCCTGGTTGCCGGCGGTGACGGCGTAGGCGATCGGCAGCCCCCGGCGCTGCATCGTGAGGTTGATCGCGATGTTGGAGGATTGGGTGGCGATGGCCACGCCTCGTTCCGTGCGCGCAAGCCCGTGCTGGTCCGGCCACAGAAGCGCGCCGTCGAGCGCGTTGATGAAGCCGTAGCAGTTGGGCCCGAGGATCGGCATGTGGCCAGCCGCGTCGAGGAGTTGGCGTTGCAGGTCGCGGCCAGCCGCGTCCTCCGCTTCGGCTTCCGCGAAGCCGGACGCGAAACAGGTCGCGCCGCCTGCCCCCCTGTCCCTGAGCTGGGACAGCACGTCGAGCGTCGCGTGCCGGTTGACGCCGATGAAACTCGCGTCCGGCCCCTCCGGCAGGTCGGCGACCGAGCGGAATGCCGGAACTCCCCCGACCTCCGCCGCAGTCGGGTGGACAGGCCAGACCTCGCCCGAGAACCCCATCTTCCGGCACTGGTCTACGATCGCCTTTCCCCATGCTCCGCCGCCGACCACGGCAATGGAGCGGGGGCGGAACAGGCGGGAAAGGTCGCGCGTCACGGCATGGCCTCGATACGGGGGAGCATGAAGTTCCTAGGCTCCGAGCGGCCGCAGGAGGTCGCGGCTGATGATGTGGCGCTGGATCTCCGACGTACCGTCCCAGATCCGTTCGACGCGCGCGTCGCGCCAGAAGCGTTCCAGCGGCAGGTCGTCCATCAGACCCATCCCTCCGTGGATCTGGATCGCCGCGTCCGTCACGCGGGCGAGCATTTCCGAGGCGTAGAGCTTGGCCGAGGCGATCTCGCGGTTGGAGGGTAGGCCCTTGTCCAGCCGGTCGGCGGCGGCGAGCGTCAGAAGGTCCGCCGCGTCGATCTCGGTGATCATGTCGGCCAGCTGGAAGCCTATTCCCTGGAACTTGCCGATCTTCTGGCCGAACTGCTCGCGTTCAGCGGCATAAGCGATCGCGTGGTCGAAGACGCGCCGCGCGCGGCCGACACAGAAAGCCGCCACGGTGAGGCGGGTGGCATAGAGCCAGGTGTTCATCACCTCGAAACCGCCATCGACCTCGCCCAGCACCTGCGCGTCCGAAAGGCGGCAGTCGTCGAAGTCGAGGATCATGTTCTTGTAGCCTCGGTGCGAAACCGAGCGATACCCCTCGCGGATCGTGAAGCCCGGCGTGCCCCGGTCGACAAGGAAGGTCGTGATACGTTTCTTCGGGCCCTTCGGCGTGTGGTCCTCGCCCGTCGCCACGAAGACGATGACGAAGTCGGCGTGCTCGGCGCCGGAGATGAAATGCTTCTGCCCGTTCACGACCCAGTCGCCACCCTGGCGGCGCGCCGTCGTCTTCATGCCCCGGATGTCTGACCCGGCGCCGGGCTCGGTCATTGCGAGGGCATCCATCCTTTCGCCGCGGACGGCCGGAAGGAGGTAGCGATCGCGCTGCTCTCCCTTGCAGGCCATCAGGATGTTCTGCGGCCGCCCGAAGAAATGGGTCAGAGCCATCGAGCCGCGACCAAGTTCCCGTTCGACCAGCGCGAATTCGAGATGCGTCAGCCCGGCGCCTCCTACTTCCTCCGGGAAGTTGCAGGCGTAGAAGCCGAGTTCGATCGTCTTGCGCTTGATCCTTTCGGCAAGTTCCGGAGACACGGTCCCGGAGCGTTCCACCTCGTCCTCGTGGGGATAGATCTCGCGCTCGACGAAGCTTCGCACGGTCGCGGCGATCATCTCCTGTTCATCGGTCAGGCCGTATTGCATCTGGGCACCTCCGCAGGCGAGCCTAGGCGGCCTGAAACGATCCTGCCTAGCCTGTTTGCGACATGCCGCACCGGCCGTATCGCGCCTTGCGCGTCACAAGGGGCGGTGCCAGACTCCGGCATGGAAAACGCGCCTTTCCGTCCTGGTCAGATACCGACCGGCCGCGCCCAGCGCGGGAACCGGCGCGCGAGAAGGACCGGAAGACCCGAATGAACGCGACCGACCAGACGCTGCCCCTGCTCACTCCGCCGACGGCCGAGCCGCAGCAGTTCTACGACTTCAACGCCGCAGTCGCGCGGCTGGAGGAGCTTTACGCGGAGGCGACGCGCTTCCTGCACGAGAAGTTCGTGGAAACGCTGACGAAAGGGCGCCCGCCGGCGAGGGTCAGGGCCTACTACCCCGAAATCCGTCTGACGACAACGAGCCACGCCAAGGCCGACAGCCGCCTGAGCTTCGGCCATGTCGCGAGCCCGGGAACCTACGCGACGACGGTGACGCGGCCGGACCTGTTCCGGAACTACCTGCGCCAGCAGATTCGTCTCCTGGTGCTCAATCACGGAGTGCCGGTGACGATCGGGCCTTCGTCCACGCCGATCCCCATTCACTTCGCGGTCGCGTCCAATCCGGCCGTCACCGTCCCGCAGGAGGGCGTTCTGGACTTTCCGCTCCGCGACGTCTTCGACGTGCCGGACCTGTCCACCACGAACGACGACATCGTGAACGGATTCGGTTTCACCAACGCCGACGGGTCGGGCCCTCTCGCCCCCTTTACCGCTCAGAGGGTCGACTATTCACTCGCTCGGCTGTCGCACTACACGGCGACGGCGGCCGAGCATTTCCAGAACTACGTCCTGTTCACGAACTACCAGTTCTATGTAGACGAGTTCGACGCCTTCGCGCGCCGCGCGCTTGCGGACCCGTCGAGCGGTTACGAATCCTACGTGGGACCGGGGAACGTTGAGATCACGGACCCCGGTGGCGAGATGCCCGTGCTGCCGAAGCTTCCGCAGATGCCGGCCTACCACCTGAAGCGCCACAAGGGCGCGGGCGTGACGCTGGTCAATATCGGCGTCGGCCCGTCCAACGCGAAGACGGCGACGGACCATATCGCCGTGCTGCGTCCTCACGCCTGGATGATGGTGGGCCACTGCGCGGGCCTCAGGCACAGCCAGTCGCTGGGCGATTTCGTCCTGGCGCATGCCTACCTGCGCGAGGACCACGTGCTGGACGACGACCTGCCTGTCTGGGTGCCGATCCCGGCGCTCGCTGAGATCCAGATCGCGCTTCAGGAGGCGGTCGCGGAAGTTACGAAACTCCAGGGCTACGAGTTGAAGCGGATCATGCGGACCGGGACGGTCGCCACGATCGACAACCGGAACTGGGAGTTGCGCGACCAGTCGGGACCCGTCCAGCGGCTGAGCCAGTCGCGGGCCATCGCTCTCGACATGGAAAGCGCGACGATCGCGGCGAACGGCTTTCGTTTCCGCGTACCCTACGGGACGCTTCTCTGCGTTTCCGACAAGCCGCTGCATGGCGAACTGAAGCTCCCGGGCATGGCGACGGAGTTCTACAAGACCCAGGTGGGCCGTCACCTGGAGATCGGCATCCGCGCGATGGAGCGCCTGCGGGAAATGCCATTGGAGCGAATCCACAGCCGGAAGCTCCGGAGTTTCGAGGAAACGGCGTTCCTCTGAGCCATGAAAAAAAGGCCGACTTGGACGAAAAGGCTTGCCAGAGCCCACGAAACGTAGTGTAGGACCACCACATGCCGTTAAATTTCGAGCATAACCCCTAAAAATTGGGGACACAGTGAGGAGAAGCGCAATATGTCGAAACCGATGACCAAGACCCAGCTCGTCGCCGCTCTGGCTGAAGAGATGGGCTCGGACAAGAAGACCGCCTCGGCGGCCCTCGACGCGATTGCTTCGGTGGTGACCAAGGAAGTGGCGGCCGGCGGTGCTGTCACGCTGCCGGGCATCGGCAAGGTCCTCTGCCGCGCGCGTCCCGAGCGTCAGGTCCGCAACCCGGCCACCGGCGAAACCATGACCAAGCCCGCCGACAAGGTGGTCAAGGTCACGATCGCGAAGGCGCTGAAGGACAGCGTGAACGCCTGATCGCACGATCGGACGGATAGTCTGGAACGGGCCGCCTTCGCGCGGCCCGTTTTCGTTTCGGGAGCGCGCCCGCCTGCTCTGGTCAAGTTCGCGGGCGGCTGTTACGAGCGGAGCGAGAGGCGTCGGGCGGGAAATCTCATGGACATTCGTGCGATCTTGATGGGCCTCGCCTTCGCGTTGATGTGGTCCTCTGCCTTCACCTCGGCACGGATGATCGTGGCGGATGCGCCCCCGCTGTCGGCGCTGGCCCTGAGGTTCGTCATCTCTGGCGCGCTGGGCGTCGGGATCGCGCTTGCGCTTGGGCAGACCTGGCGGCTGACGCGGGCTCAGTGGCGCTCGGTGGTCATCTTCGGGGTCAGCCAGAACGCGCTCTACCTCGGTCTCAACTTCGTGGCCATGCGCGTGGTCGAAGCCTCGCTGGCCGCGATCATCGCCTCGACCATGCCGCTCATGGTCGCCGGAATCGGCTGGGCGGTCTTCGGCGACAGGGTGCGACCCCTCGGGCTCGCGGGGCTCGTCGCCGGGGTCGCGGGCGTAGTCCTGATCATGGGGACACGGCTTTCCGGTGGCGTTGACCTTCCGGGTCTCGCCTATTGCTTCATCGCGGCGCTGGCGCTGGCGGTCGCGACCCTCACCGTGCGGGGGGCATCTTCCGGCGGGAACGTCATGATGATCGTGGGGCTCCAGATGTTCGTGGGCGCGGCCGTCCTCGCCGTCGTGGCGCTTTTGTTCGAGACCGGGACCGTCAACTTCACGCCCCGGCTTGCGCTTGCCTTCACCTATACCACGCTGGTGCCGGGGCTCCTTGCGACGGTCGTCTGGTTCCTGCTCGTCAACCGGATCGGTGCGGTGAAGGCCGCGACCTTCCACTTCCTCAACCCTTTCTTCGGCGTCGCGGTCGCTGCGACCTTGCTGAACGAAAAGCTCGGGCCGTGGGACCTGATCGGGGTTGCGGTGATCGCGGCGGGCATCCTCGCCGTGCAGCTGTCGAAACAAGCCGTCGCGGCGAAGTGAAGCCGCGTCAGGCTCTTGTCATGTGACAACAGCCTGAAGCTGCGGCAGCTTGACGCGTATGGAATTCATCCTCGGATATGGCGCGGGCATCCTGACGCTCATCAACCCCTGCATCCTGCCGGTCCTGCCGATCGTGCTGGCCGCGTCGTTGCAGGCGGGCCGATGGGGGCCGGTAACGATGGCGGCGGGGATGAGCCTCGCCTTCGTCGGCCTCGGGCTGACGGTCGCCTCGGCCGGCCGAAGCCTCGGCCTGTCGGAAGACGGCGTGATCCGGGCGGCGGCCGTGATGATGCTGGGCTTCGGCCTTGTGCTCCTCGTTCCGCGTTTCGGCGCACGCTTCGCGCTCGCCGCCGAAGGCTTCGCGATGCGTGCGGATGCCGGAGCGGGGCGGCTGGACATGACGGGACTTCCCGGCCAGTTCCTGGGAGGCGCGCTTCTGGGCGGTGTGTGGAGCCCATGCATCGGCCCCACGCTCGGCGGCGCGATCGGTCTTGCGGCGCAGGGCGGGAGCCTTGTCGAGGCCGGCGCGATCATGTTGGCCTTCGCGCTGGGCGTTTCGACGGTCATTGTTGCCGTGGCCTACGGCGCTCGCGGCCTTCTCCAGAAGCGGCGAGCGCTGATGACGGCCATCGCGCAAAAGGCCCGCCCGATCCTGGGCCTGGCCTTCGTCGGGGTGGCTGTGATGATCCTGACCGGCCTCAACCACGTGATCGAAGCCTGGGCGATCGAACATCTGCCGATCTGGCTTCAGAACTTTTCCGTATCCATCTGACCATCCGGAGACAGACATGAACCGCCGTGATTTTCTCGCTCTCACCGCAGCCGTCACGCTCGCCGCGCCGCTTGCCGCGAGGGCCGAACCCATCGCCTACGAACCGGGACTGCTGGAAGAGCGGCTGGCGGCGGGCGAGACGGTCTTCCTCGATTTCAAGGCGACCTGGTGCTCGACCTGCAAGGCGCAGGAACGGGTGATGGACGCACTGAAGGCGGAAAACCCGGACTACGAGCGTCTGATCACGTTCATCGTGGTGGATTGGGATACCTGGAAGGACGACATCATCACTGCGGAGATGAACATCCCGCGCCGTTCCACGCTCGTCGTCCTGAAGGGCGACGAGGAACTCGGCCGCATCGTCGCAGGAACCGGCCGTGACGAGATCAAGGCCCTCATGGACACGGCGCTCGCGGCCGCGGCGCCAAGCTGAGCGCCGAATCCCGGGAAGCATGGCCGGAATCGGGGGGATAAGGGTTTGCCGCTCAGCCTACTTGGGGTCATACTGAGCAGGTTGTGAGAAGGTTCGCGCCCGCGACTTGGGGCCGCGCGCCAGATTGTGTTTGGGTGATCATGAGCCGGTTTTCGTTTCGTAACCTCCCCCTCGAGTATGCGTCGCGCGGCAAACGTGATCCCCGTACGGGGTTCCCGTTCTTTCAGGACAATCTCGGTGACGACTTTCCGATAGAGCTCCTGGCATTCGTGCCGTTCACCGCTGCGCCCCTGGAGGTCGCGCTGTCGATCCTGTTCCTGCATTTCTCGTTCTGGTCGGTCTACGAGATTGGCTACTACGAGAATGACCTGGTGGCGTCGAAGTTCGAGGTGGACGCAAATGTCCCGGTCGGGTTCAAGGATTTCGAGAACGGGTATTCGGCTTCGATCGCCTGGGCCTGGGCGATCGCGCTTGGCGCGGCCGGCGTGGCTTTCGCCTGGCTCAGCGGCATATCGCACCTTCAGGTCTTCGGCGGCGGGTCGGGTGGCGCCGGCGTCTTCGCCGGGCTTCTGGCGATCTGGGTCGCGCTGCTCGTGGCGATGCGCCTGGTGTTCCGTCTCTACAACCACATCGACAAGATGACGCGGGTCTTCGTCTACCTGCCGCTGCAGATCGCCAAATACGCCGGCCCGGCCCTGATCTTTCCGCTGTCGCCCGCCGGCGCGGCGCTGGTCTTCGCGCAGATCATGCGCCGCTGGCTGCCCTACATCGTCTATCGCTACACCCGGAAGGAATCCCAGACCTTTCCGGCGCGGATCGTGCGGCTGCTGGTTTTCGCGTCACTGTGGTTGGTATTGCTGCCGTCGGAGGCGGACCGCGCCTTCGTCATTCACGGTGCCGTGATATTCGCCTGGCTTGCCCTGCGTGGCCTCCGGCAGATGCGGGATGTGCTTGACAATGTAGCCCACGTTGCCTCGGATGGCTGGAAAAGTCAGTGAGGCAAGGATATAGAGACACCCTTCGGGCATCGGCCCTGCAAGTTGATTGGATGTTGAAATGGTATTCTCCGGTGATCCAGAGAGAGTGAGTACAAACGGAATGAACCCGCTCCGGGCCAGGTTCCGGGCACTGGTGGCGGGTCTGGTCGTGGCGGCCGTATCCACGGTGGGAACGATCCGCGAAGCGGCGGCCGAGTTCCTGATCGGCCCCGGAGACGAGATCAAGCTCTCGATCATGGGACTGGCGGCTTCCGACGTGGAAACGGTGGTGGGCCTCGACGGCACGCTCGACCTCGTCTGGCTTGGCCGCGTGCATGCCGCGGACCGGACGCTCGACGAGGTCCTCCAGGACGTGCGCGAAATGGCGCGCGGCCGGATCATCAAGAGATACAACCAGGACGGCGAACTGGGCCTGATCCAGCTTACCGACGACGACGTCTTTCTCGAAATTCTCGAATACCGGCCCGTCGTCGTCTCGGGCGATGTCGCCGATCCGGGCGAGGTCGTTTTCCGGCCGGGCCTGACGGCGCGCCGGGCTATGGCGCTTGCCGGCGGTGCCCGCAGCAGCCTTCTGTCGGACGTCCAGATGACGGACCCGGTGCAGATCGTCCGCTGGCAGAACGAATATGCGCGCGTGGCCCTGGATCATGCGGTATCGCTCGTCCGCCTCTGGCGCATTGGCGCGGAGCTTGACGACAATCCAGAAGCACCGCCGCCCTCGCAGGAACAGGTCGCGATTTCCGCCGACGTCCTGGGCGACCTCATTCGCGAACAGACCCGCATCATGGAAGTGAAGCGGCAGAACGAAGAAGGGGACCGGGCCTTCCTGGCGGAGGGGCTGGAGAAAGCCCAGGCTCGGCTTGCGATTCTTCAGCAGCAGCGTGAAAAGCAGCTGGAACTCCTTGCCTCGGACGAGGAGGAGGAAGAGCGGACGCGTGACCTTCTTGAAAAGGGTCTTGCGCCGGCCACGCGCCTTGCCGACATCCGCCGCACCACGGTGCTTTCCGGGACGCGACTCCTGGAGATCGAGCAACTGCTGGCCGACGCGGAGCTTGATGTCACGCGACTGCAGCGCGAGCTGAACGAATACGAGGAGGACCGCCTTGCCGCGCTTCTCACCGACCGCGAGACAACCTATAGCGAAGTCCTCGATACCCGGCTCCAGATGGACCTATACGCGCAGAACCTCTCGGGAACCGCAGGCGGTCTGGGCGAGCTTGGCATGGCGTCCGATCTGCACGTGTCGGTGCTGGCCTTGCGTCGCAGCAAGGGCGAGGACTCCCGGGTGGAGCTTGACCTCGACAGCGAGCTTCAACCCGGCGACACGCTCATCGTCAAGCTGGAACAGCCCAGGGGACATTCGGCCGGGCTCAATTGACCCCGGTCTTGTGAGCCTTGGCCTTCTCGATGACTTCGCAGGCGAAGCCACAGGCGAACAGCCATTCCAGGACGTTGCCCCTCATGTCGAACTCCGCGCAGAGGACGGCGCTGCTGCTTTCGAAGATCTGGGCGTAGCGCGGCCACTGGTCCTGGCTGGCGGGATGGATCGCGCGCGCGAGTTTCTGTTTCTCGAAGTCGCGCATCTCGCCGGCGGCGACCCCGAGAGAGACCTGCCCGGGCACCATGCAGAAGCCTTCGAGGTCCACGACCAGCGGGTCTCCGAAGTCGCGCTTGCCGAGCCCCTGCACGAAGGACGTGTTGGAAGGATTGCAGCCTAGTCCGAACCACATGCCCTCGATGACGATGTCCCTGATCCGCGCCGCGTTTCCGCCGGTCGCGAGATAGTCGAGCCCCACTTCCCCCGCGCGCCAGTTCGAACCGGGACCGAACCGGAACCAGCCCGCCCCCCATCCATACTTGCTCGTGTTGTGCAGGCCGTAGTCCTGGCCGATCCGCTGTTCCCAGGACAGCTTGCCCGCAACCCAGCCGGCAATCTTGTCCGCGATCTCGTCGTCGACGGAGCGACCTTCCTTGCGGGCGAGTACGTAGTCGTAGCAGGCGTAGGAGTAGTGGCCCGGACCGGTGTCGAAATTGCCCTCCGGGGACCTGGGCAGGAACGGGTTATGCATGTCGAATGCCTGCCGCGCATCGGGGTTTCCGGTCGCGCGATAGAGTGCGGCAGCGGCACGAAGGCGGGAGCGGCCCACGTTTTTCGCGGATGTCTCGCTATCGTTGGCGCTGCCTGAGGCGTATTGGGCTTCGGCCCAGGTCCAGGCTTCCTCCGCCTCGGCGAGCAATGCCGCGCCAAGCACTTCGTCACCGCAGACCGTCGCGATGACGTGCCCAAGCTTCGCGGCGCCTTCCACGAACCTGTAGGCCGCCCATTCCTCCGGGGCGTAGGCATAGGTGCGCTGCAGCGGGTTCCAGGACACGGAACCGGCGATCCCGTCGAGGGAGTATTCGACCCCGCCGATGATCCCGCCATCCGGCATCTGCGTCCGCCGCCACAGGGAAACCCCCCAGAGCGCCTCGTGGATCAGGTCCGGAAGAACGGTCTCGCCATCGCCAAGGTCGTCCGCGTTCTTGCGTGCCTGCACGGCGGGATCGGCGAAGGTCTTCCCGCTTTCGGGGATGTTCATGTGGAGGTTCCGGGCGGAATCGAACATCTCCACCATGGTCGCCATCTGGTAGACGGCGTCCATGTGCTGAACGCGGCGGTCCCAGTCGCCGGCGTCATGCCATCCGCCCCAGGCGTCGGGGCTGGCCGCGTCCCTGGGCTGCCGCGCGAGATAGACGGGCGAGTAGGGCTCCCACATGAAGCCTTCGGAAGTGCGCCCCAGCTGGACGCCGGTCTGCCAGATCGCCAGCCCGTCCTCGGGGTGACCATTGCGCGGACGCACCCTGCCTTCGCCATGCTCCGCGTCGATCGCGCAGCCGGACCGCTGATGGAAATACCAGCGGGCGGCGAGCCGGAACACTTCGGCATAGGGATTCTCGTCGACCTGAAATGGCACCGAGCTGCCGAAGCCGTCGACCACGACCCGGAAGGTGCCGGCATGATCGAGAAGGGAGAAATCCGCCTCGTAGATATCGCAGCCGTTGAAATTGAGGTCTTCGAGGTGCGGTTCGTCCACGGGCTTCGAGAGGCGAAGCAGACCCAGCATGACCGTCTCGCCGGTATCATCGTCCACGAGACGCCAGGTGGTGTTGTCCGACAGGAAGCGATCGGTGCTTCCGTGATTTCCATTCCGGTCCACGCCAAGCCAGAGACCCACATAGGCCTTTTTCGGCCCAAGGAGCGAATAGCCGGCATGGCAGACGTGCACCGCTTCGGACGGAAGCGGGCGCGACTCCGTCGCGACCGGAACCTCCAGGCCGGGCGCGCGGATCTCTATCCGGGCACCCGGCGGAACCGGCCTGGCCAGAATGAGGGACAGAAGGTGCCTGCTGTCGTGGACGAGGTTCTCGGGCTCGGTGCGCGCCGTTCGGATGGGTACGGTCTTGCGGAATACGGCTTCCACCGCGACCGCCGAGCCGTCGACGAGGACCTCCCAGGTATCCGGGATGTCCGCCGGCAAGGCCCCCGTCCAGCTGGCCTCCCTTGGGTCAACGACATGGGGAACCTGGCCTGTCAGCATCGGCCACGGGAAGAAAAGCTGCGGCGTCGTCGTGTTGTTCCGGCCGGAGAAGTTGCCGGCAACACCGCCGAAGCGGCCCTTGCCGCCGAAACGGTCGTCGGGATTGGGTGACCAATCGAGCGCGGCATCCTTCGGCACTTCGACAGGGGCTGGAATGTCCAGGAAATGCTCTTCCAGAAGCAGTTGGAGACATCTGTCGCCGGAACGTCCAACCGTAAGGGTGAGGCTCGGCGCGGACGCCCCCTCGCATATGGGGGCCGCAAATGCACGTTCCGGGAAGGCTCCGCTCGCTGCAATGGGCCAGGCGGCGGTCGCCATAAGCCGTGCGATGAAAGCTCTCCGGGTCGGATGTCCGCTACCGGCTGTCACTTGATACTCCAGTTCCCCTTCCAGTCCGTTTCCGGACGTCGGCTGCCGATGGGCTTGTCGGCCACCTCTTGGCGACAGGTTAAGAATCCGTGCTCCAGAGTCAAACGCTGTCACTCCTCCCAACGCCGCTGCGCGCCGGGCAGGCGGCCGACGACGATCCGAAGGCCCTGGTGGCCGGCGATGTAAAGCACGACCAGGGCCGTGATCCCCCCGACCGTCAGCAGCAGAAGGGCGGTGGCGATGGAGTCCATGTTGTCGGCGAGGATCGCGAACGGAGCATACACGAGCGTTGCCAGCCCCATGGTCCGGACCTCGTCGGCGGGCAGCGAAATGGGTCGGATGAGGTTCCCAAGGTAGGCATAGGTCACAAGGCCCAGAACCGCGGTCAAGAGCGCCGCCCAGGACGCCCCGATCGGGCCGAGAATCCAGACGAGGCCGAACGAGGCGGCCGCATGGACCGCGATGAGGCCGCCCATGATATAGAGCTGGAGGTCGGTCTTGCGGGCCAGCGTGAAGGCGTAGTCGTAGTAGCACCCCTGCACGCCGCTGAGAAAGGCGGCCAGGGCGAGAAGTGGCAGGTGTTTCGACACTTCCCACTGGAATACGCCCTCGAAAACCACCTTCGTGACCGTGTCGTTGGCGAAGATCATCGTTGCGGCCACCGGAACGGACACGAGCATTAGAAGCGAAAAGTGGCGCGCGAGTTCGCGGTTGGATTCCTCGAGGCCGTGTTCCTCGAAGGACTGGAATATCGTCGCGGCGGAGGCGACGGACAGCATGCTCATCGGCATGCCGATCGCCCTCATGGAGAGCGTCAGCGCTGCGGCGAAGATGCCGACGGTGTCGAGGCCCGACAGACCAGCCAGCGAGGACTGGGACAGAAGCGCGTAAAGCATCGTGCCCGAGGAGACGACCGCGAGCGGCGCGCCGAAGGTGAAGAAGTTCCTGAGCGCGACGCGGTTCGGGGGAGCGATCCCCGAGAACCGGTAGACGATCCAGAGCGCGTAGATGCCAGTGACGGCCGACCCCGCCGCCATGCCCATGAGCGCGCTTGCGTAACCTCCGCCCATGTGGACGAACGCCATCACGAGGGCGACGCCGAGCGCCGGCCGCAGGAGCGCCATGATGGCGAAGGTCGGGCCCGCACCATAGACGCGAAGCCCGACGAGGCCGATTTCATGGACCGCGTGCGACAGGCAGAAGATCGCTCCCAGCACCACGACGAAGCGGAACGATTCCGGAAGCAGGAGATACCCGAGGATCGCGATTGGCACGAGCGCGAGGCTCAACCGGAGACCGGTTCCGAGCGCGATTGCCACCGCCTTTCCATCGAACTCGGGAGCCGAGTGGAAACGCGTCATCGCGGCGGCGAGCCAGGCGAAGATCCCCGAAAAGCCCACGGTGCCGTAGACCATGATGATGTTGTATCGGCCGTAATCCGTCGGGCCGAGAATGCGCGTCAGGACGATGAGCACGACCAGTGTCATCGCCGCGGCCAGGATGCGCGGAAGGAAGAACCACGCCATCAGGAGCCGGCCTGGGCAATGGCAGGCTCGACCGACTCGGGCCTCCGCATGGTGAGGCTGACCGGCCGTCGCAAGCTGCGCTTGGCCGCGTTGCCTATCACGGCAAGCTTGGTCGACAGCGCCACGAAGACCATCCACGTCAGGCTTTCACGCGAAAGGACGCTGCTTTCGGTGACATTCAGAAGGAGGAAACCGACGATGATCACGTGGGCGACGATGATCAGGTGCCGCGTCTCCCGGATGCGGAAGCCGTTGAATATCGCGGAGAAGGTCCGCAGCAGGTGACCGACGAAGAGGGCAAGGCCGATGACGCCCGTGTTCAGGAGCGTCTCGATCAGTCCGTTGTGGGAATACCAGGGGATGTAGCCGATGGTCGGGCTGCGGGAAAGATCGATGACGCTTTGCGACGTCGGCACCCAGAAGGCGCTGTAACCGTGGCCGAGCCAGAGACGGTCGACGACGTGCGGCCAGGTGATCGCCCACAGCGGCAGGCGCCCGGACAGGGTCGGCTCCCGTCCGATCAGGTCGAAGACCGGATCGACCGCCCTGCTGGCGAACAGGACATAGGCTCCGCCGACCACCATCGAAACGATCACAAGATGGCTCATGGCCCAGACCGTGGCCCAGCGGCGATGCGCCAGCCCGATGAAAAGCGCACCCACGGAGAGGAGGGCGAGGATCTGGGAGGTGCGAGACTGGGAGGCCAGGAGCAGCGTCGCCGAGCCGATCGCGACAAGCAGGAACATCGTCCTGGCTCGCCCCGTGGTCACCATGAATGCTGCGCTCGAGTAGATGAGCATGAACATGCTGGCCCCGCCGAGCCCGTTCTTGTGATTGAAGACGCCGCGCCAGGCGTTGTCCCAGGGCGGAATGCCACGCGCTTCGGGGATCGCGGCAATCGCACCGAAACTCGCCACGACGACGTAAAGCGCCAGAATGCCGAGCGCGATGAACAACGTCCGGAGTGAGACCTTGCCGCCGAGGGTCATCGCTGCGAACGTCGTGATGACAAGGGAATAGAGCTTGTCCAGGGTCACCTCGGGATATGCGCTCCACAACAGGGAAATCATCGCCAGCCCGATGAAAGCCGTGAGTTCGGGCGCGGAAACGAGGCCACGGACAAGGGACGGCAGGTTGCGCACGATCCAGACGACCAGCAGGCCGAGCATCGCCATCCGCCCGCCGGCGGTGACCGGGCCGGGACCGACGACGATGTTGAAGAAGTCGCTGCCGATCAGGAAGATCACCGCCATGACGTAGGCCAGTCCCGCGATCTCGTGGGTGACCGCCCTGCGCATCGTGGAAAGCGATAGGTACCGTTCCGTCATCACTTGCTACCAAGGCTCCTGATAAAGCGGAGGGCCAGGCTCGGCCGGGCGATACTGTCCGGATACAGCAGAATGCCGCCGAATGCGATCACGAGTGCGCGCAGCCTGCTTCCGAACTGGAATTCGCTGCGCACGCCCGACCAGAAGATGTCGATCTGGCGCTTGCGAAGGATCCGGTCCAGCTCGCGCCCGTAGCGGCTCCTGAGCGACCTGTTGGCGGAGATCTTCATCAGGCAGGGCACATTTCGGGCAAGCACCGACCCCCGCGCGCGGTAGTTCGCGCCGCTCGCCCTCTGACGGTAGGACAGGACCGGGGCACCCGGAATCAGCGCGAAGTCGCCCCGTTCCGCCAGCCGGCACCAGAATTCCCAATCCTCGCCATAGGCAAGATCGGTGTCGTAGCCGCCGCTGGCTTCGATCGTTTCCCGACGGATCGCGAGCGCGCCGCCGTTCACGACGAAGTTCTTCTGCAGCAGTTTCGTAAGATGGTCGTCCGTACCCGCAAGCGCGACGTTGTCGTTGCCGGGAAGGGGCGATCCGTCCTCCGCGATCCGTGCGACGACGCCCAGCGCCGCCGGCGCATCGGAGGCATCGAGCGCCGCGCGGAACCGCGCGAGGCTGTCGGGCAGAAGCAGGTCGTCGGCGTCGAGGAACAGAACAACGGGGGCGGTGGAGTGCGACAGCCCGAGGTTGCGCGCGGCGCTGACGCCGCGGCTGGGGCCGGCAATCGTCCCGAAGCGCGGATCGCGGTCCCCGTGCTCGCGTGCGATCGCGGCCGTCGCGTCGGTCGAGCCGTCGTCGACCACGACCACCTCGAAATCGCGGTCGGTTTGCGCATCGAGGCTGTCGAGCGTCTCGCCCAGGTAGGCTTCTGCATTCCTGGCCGGGATGATGACCGCAAAGCGGGGGCTGGAGACCGGGCCGTTCATCTCAGGCCACCGGGTTTCTGTCCTTGGCCACGATGGCCGGGCTGTATTCCTGGAAATGCCGATTGGCGAATGCCGCGAGCATCCCCGCGCCGCGCCAGATCTCCATCATTCCGCGGATGCGCTTTGGCTCTGAGAAGAGGCCGAAGGCCGCGAACAGCAGAACGCCGCGTCCGCCGGCGCCGAAGCCCTTGAGGAAGCGCATGAAACGGCCCCTGCGACGCAGGAGGGCGACGCGGCCCAGCGTGTTGCCCATCCGGAAGGACCGGCGCAGGACCCAGCGCAGGTTCATGCGTGCGGCGGGAACCTCGTCATAGGCGACCGCCTCGGCCGCCGCGCGGATGACGCCGCCCGCATTCCGGATGCGGCCATAGAATTCCTCGTCCTCGCCGCCCGTCTGGTTGAAGCGGGGGTCGAAGCGCAGGTCGTGGTGCCGCAGGAAGGCCGCATCCACGAGCGAATTTCCGGTGGCGGCGAAGTTGAGGCGCTCGCCTTGCTCGAAAGGGCCGATGTCGAAGATACGAAGCGCCCGCATCCAGGGGGGCGGCTCGACCTCGTAGCGAGGAACCATCGGACCCTGAACGGCCGTGGCCCCGGTGTTGAGCTTGGTGCGGATCAGCGCCTCCAGCCATCCCGGCACCACGGTCTCGTCGTCGTCGACGAAGACGATGAAGTCGGTGTCGGGCGGCGCTTCGGCAAGCGCGCGGTTGCGGGCGGCCACGATGCCCCGGGTGGGCTCCATCACGTATGTTGCTGGCCACCGCGAGAGGGCCGCGACGTCGCCAAGTTCGCGCGAGGCGGGGTTTTCGGGATCGTTGTCCACGATCACCAGCGACACCTCGGGCCGCATCGTCCTGAATTCCAGCGCATTGAGACTTTGCAGCAGGGCGCGAAGCCCGGCCGGGCGCCTGAATGTCGCGATGCAAATGGTCGCGCGCGGTATCGCCTGATCGGTTTCCACGGTCATGGCCAGCCGTCCCTCTGCACCTAGCTGTCGGCGCCTTCGCCGTCCGGCTTCTTCCGTTTTCGGAAATGGCCGAGCACATCCTCCCGGAACACGACCGCCAGCGAATGCGGAATCGTCAGGAGGTAACGCTTGAGGAGGTATGTGGGACCGGTCGCCATGCGGTGCAACCATTCGAGGCCCGCCTTCTGCATCCAGCGCGGCGCCCGCTTGTAGTCTCCGGTGATGAAGTTGAAACAGCCCCCGCAGGTGACGATCCAGCCGCAACGCATCCTGTCGCGGGTCCGCATCGTGAAGATCTGCTCCTTGGGCTTCCCGAGGCCGACCCAGACGATGTCGGCGCCGCTTGCGTTGATATCGGCGATGACCGCGTCTTCCTCGGACTCCGAGAAGAAGCCGTTCCTGCGTCCACAGATGTCGAGGCCAGGATAGAGGCGGACGAGTTCCTCGGCGCAGCGGCGGCTCACGTCCTCGGTGGCGCCGAGAAGATAGAATCGCAAGCCGTTCTCCTCGGCGGCTTTCGCGCAGGCATGGATGAGGTCCGTGGTCGCCGTTCGCTCGGGAATTGGGCGTCCGGGCAGGATTCTGGACAGCCACACGATAAATTGACCGTCGGCATGAATCACGTCGGCGGCCGCAAGTGCGCGCGCGTAGTCCGAATCGGTTTCCTTCATCGAGATCGCCTGGCCGTTGATATCGACGACAGTTCGCGCCTTTGGCAGCTCTCCGCTGCGGAAGCGGAAACAGTCGTCGATCATCATCAGGACTAGATCGTTCTCGGAAACGGAAGCGACCGGAATCCCCGCAACTTGCACATTCTCAAAGATTTTCTTGCTATGATCGAGCATAGTCCCACGGTAACGAAAAACTTGGCAACTGAGGGCAACGCTAGCAGAGAAGGGTCCCGAGCGCCAACCGCTTAGACGCGCTTCCGGTCAGGAAGCCGCGCGGAAGCCGGAAGAGGCGCCAAACCGTGAGGGCAGGATCGATCGCCCCTGTGTGCCTTGTTGCGCTGCAGACCCCATGCGATACAGTCGGCACAGGTATTTTTGAAGAGTTAGGTACATAGTGATGAACAAGGAGAACGAGCGGTTTCTCGAAAAGGAATTGCTCTCCCAGAATCTCGGTGCGGACGCGGGCGAAGCGGAGCTGCACCTGGTCAGGGATTTGTCACTGGCGCTCAAGCGCGGGATCTTCTGGATAATTCTGGCGGCCATGTTGGGTGGCATCGGCGGATTGCTCCTGTCGAGCATGATGGAGAGGAAGTACACCTCCATCGCCCAGGTCATGATCGACACCCGCGCGCCTGTCGCGACCGATTTCGCGCCGGTCGTGTCCGGACTTCCGACCTCGACCACGACGCTCGAAAGCGAGCTCGAAGTTCTCCGGTCACTGGACCTGATCGAACACATCGTGGACCGGTTCGACCTGTCGAACGATCCGGAGTTCTTCAGCGCGAATTCGGAGCCGACGGACGAGGACCTCAGCGAAGAGCAGCAGGCTCTCGTTCGCCGGGAAATGACCATCGAGGCTGTCGCCAAGAAGCGGAGCATCGAACAGATCGGCACGATTTCGGCCGTCTACGCGATCAGTTTCACCACGAACGATCCGAAGAAATCAGCGGATCTCGCGAACGCGCTGGCGCAGGAATACCTGAAGACGACGACGGCGGCCAAGCTCCGCTCTCTCGAGCTTTCGCAGGGGTGGCTCACCGAGCGGACCAGCGAGATGCAGGAAAGCCTCAGCGACCTCTCGGTGAAGCTGGAACGTCACATTCTCGCCGCGCCATTTTCGCCCGAGGAAGTCAATACTATCAAGGCGAAAAGCCTGACGGTCGAACGTCGCCTGCGGGACCGGAACGAGGCCCTGCCGGTGATGGAGACGAAACTGGGCCGCGCGCAGGTTCTGCGTTCGATCGACAGGTTCGATCTCGCGGCAAGAGAGATTGCCGTGCCGGGGTCGGCGCTTGCGCTCGCGCTTCAGGCCTACGAAGTGGGCAGCGCCGATGCCGCATCGCGTCTCGAATCCGCCCTGGATGATACGATCAATTCCATGCAGGCGGATCGGATCAAGATCCGTCAGGAGATCATCGCTCTCGAAGACGAACTGGAATCCATGCGGGAAATCCTCACGGAGCAGGCCCGCCACGACGCGGAGACGAGCAGGATCGAGAACGACATCACGGTGGCCGAGGCGATCTACCAGGATTTCGTCTCGCAACTGAGCCGCCGCACACAGCAGGAACGGTATCTCGATGCCGACGCGCGCGTGATCTCCGCTGCCCGCCCCGCTCTGGACCCGTCGGAACCGAAACGGAAAGTCATGGCGATCCAGAGTGCGGTCCTTGTGATGATCGCAGCGGTGCTCGTACTGGTCCTGCGCGAGTTGCGTCAGAACCACCTGCGGACGGTCAGGGAATACGAGGAGGCGACCGGGCTTCCGCTGATCGGCGTGATACCTCAGGCCGAGGAGGTCGAGATTCCGACATCCGCCCTGACCACCGGGCCGAATGCCTTCTCTCCGCGCATGATGAGGTTCGCGAGGAAACTGGCGGCGAGCGTCGATGCGCATCCCCAGATGCCTTCCACGCAGCATCGTGCGGATACGAAGCGCAAGTCGGCCAAGCGCGCCACGGTCATCGCCGGCGTCGCGGCCAATCCGGGAGAGGGCCTTACGCTGTCCATGCAGATGCTCGCGGCCGCCTATGCCGAAGCGGGCGAAAACGTCCTCCTCGTCGACCTCGACTTCTGGAACTCGCCCTACAGCACGGGTTCGTCCAGAGCGAAGTCGGATGCCACCGGGCTTCTCGACCCGACAGCAAGGGCGGGTTCGATCGTGAAGACGGGCTGGGATACGCTCAGTGTCCTGCCGGCCACGAATTGTGCCGACAACGAAGGCGCTCCGATCACCGCGGAGGCCTTCGAGGGAGCGCTGAGCGAGCTGTCCAAGACCTTCGACCTGATCCTGGTGGATACCGCGCCGCTGATGCATCGCATCGACGCCGCATCGCTCTGCCGGGTCGCGGACTTGTCCCTCCTGTTCGTCCGGTGGGACACCACGACCCGCGAGGCGGTGACGAGCACTCTGAAGCTTCTTTCGGACGTCGGCGTAACGCCATCGGCGGTCATCGCCACGAGGGTCGATACGGCGCGGATCAGCGGGTTCGGGGAACGCGCGCTCTACTTCCCGGCCGCGGCGAAGAGCGCGGCGGATTGATCCGGACGCTCAGTCGCCGGAAAAGCGGCGCCCGAATGCCTCTGTGCCTTCGGCGCGCCGTTCTCCGATGATCTTTCCGGCGTGATCACCATGGATTTCTCTCCTAAGGCGGATTCCCCGGACCAGTTCGGGGGAAACTCACACGGTCGTCGATTCGGACCTCTTGGCGCAGTCCCAGAGCGAAACGCCGGGCTCGGTGGATACGTGTCGAAACAGGGAAAGCGCACGAAAGTACGCCAGTGTTCGAATCGCGAGAGGATCGTCAACCTGGGCGGAGCGGCGGCGTCAGCGACCTTGTCCTTCCTGCAGGGTTGAAACCGCGACGACGGGCGGCGAACGAGCGGGACGACGGAGGTTCGCCGAGCCACGCGCGGGACTTCGTTCGGAGAGCACGTGACTTCGAAGCCAGAAACCTCCGCTCGCGCGACAGAACAGGTGCCTGGTTGTCCGGCCCGCAGCCCGGAGGATGGGGCCGTCAATACCTTGGTCCGACGAACGACTAACCTTTCCACCACGGAGACATGATGCGGTCCGGTGCTGCTGCGCAGCATCCGCCGTCCTTTCCGCGATGACGGGGGAAATGGTCCGTATTCCAGCCTGATCATCGACCGGGCCCTCGACGGGTCCAGGTGGGCCGGGTCAGGACCGGAACGCTGGCGCTGGGCTTCCGACAAGGCTGGAGGCCGCGCCTTGACCCATTGAGAGCCCGCGCCCATGCAACAAGGCGCAACGCCTGTCGGCAACGATTCGCCGATCCGTTTTGAAGATTGTTGCGTGCGCGGAGTCTTGCTTACACCTGAACGGGTATTTTCATTCTGAACTCAACCCAAGGAGGAGCAATAGTGCCTTTTTTCGCACAATCGAAATGATTCGCTCGACCCATTGAGGTGGATCAATGTAGAAATAAGGCGAGAAGATGGTAGAACTAAGAAAAATTGGGAGATTTTTAATCTTTGGCGGCCGATTGGCCCGACCTGCGCCACGGGCCTCTGGACGTCAAAATTCGCGTTTTGTTCCTCAGTGGGGGGGTTATCATGACTGTAAGTTACCGGAACTACGAACTGAATTCTGAGCCTGTGTCCAGTGCGGCCGTAGTTCCGGCCCGCCATCAAGGCCCCTATGCACGTTATGGCAAGCGAGCTGTTGACATCGTCCTCGTGCTTCTCGCCCTGCCGGCCGTGGTTCCGATGGTTCTCCTGTTTGCGGTCATCATCGCCCTGGATGGGCACAACCCCTTCTATACCCAAAGCCGCGTGGGGCTGAACAACAGGGTTTTCCGGATGTGGAAGCTCCGGAGCATGGTACCGAACGCCAAGGAGAAGCTCGGCCAGTATCTGAGTTCGAACCCCGCTGCACGTGCAGAATGGAACGAGACGCAGAAACTGAGGAACGATCCGCGGATCACGGCCATTGGTGGCATAATCCGCAAGTTCTCGATCGATGAACTGCCCCAGCTCTGGAACGTGCTCAAGGGCGACATGAGCATCGTTGGCCCGCGTCCGATGATGACCGAGCAGCGCTGTCTCTATCCCGGGAAGGCCTACTACCGGCTTCGTCCGGGGATCACCGGCCCGTGGCAGGTGTCCGAGCGCAACCAGACCTCGTTCGCGGCGCGCGCCATTTTTGACGAAGACTACGAGAAGTCCCTCACGGCCAGGACCGACCTGCAGCTGATGCTCAAGACCGTATCGGTGATCATCCGCGGCACCGGCTGCTGAGCCCGACCGAGGCTACTCCAAAGAGACTGCGCAGGTTTGCAGTGCCGGGCCTGCGCGGATTCCAGCCCTAGAAGGCCCCGTTTGTTGGCGGAAATCCACCATTTCCCGGTGAATCCGGGCGATGGGGCGGATTCTTGTTTACTGATCCGCCGTTTTGCGCGAATAAACTTGTCAAAATGGCGCATGATGTGATCAAAAATCAGTCGTCCACTTGCCCGAACCCCACCGGGGCCAAGCTGGGTAGAGGTGTCGCAACCATGGGAGCAACCGGTCGTAGTTTCATAGCCGAAAAGGCCGACCTGGCGATCAAAGCCAGAGCGCGACGGCAACACGATGTCTGGGCCGCCAAGAAGAACGCCAAAGTGAACCCGAATACATCGCCCACAGCAGACGCGGAAAAATCCACCGAAACGGTTCAGGAAAAGGCCTCTTCGGTTGGTAGTTTCGTTCTTGTGGGCGCCGCCGCATTTCCAGGGATCATCGTCGTGAGCCTGCTTCTCGGCTACGGGCTCCTGACATCCCTGCTTCTCGGGCTCGTATTGGCGTCACCGGTGACCCTGGTCACCCTGTTGCTGGCCAGCCTGCTACGCCCGAACTGCCGATAACCGGAAACTTCTGACACGCCCGCCAATCGCCCCGAACAGGATCGGGGCGAATCAGAGCCGAGCGGAGCTTCGCGAAATTCCCGCCAGTTCAGCGTGCAGTGCGCGTATCCATGGAATGAGCCACAGACGGGCCCGCCGACTTGCCCTGGAAGGGTGATCCTTCGAACCGATAGAGCAGCAAGGCGATGGTGAAGGCCGCCGACTGCACCAAGAGTTCCCCGCCATCCTCGACCCAGTTCAGGACTCTCTTCACCTTTCCGCCGAAGAACTCGTGCAGCATGTCGACGCCGATGCCAAACACGATGAAACCGGCCAGAACGACGGAATACGTGAAGAACACGGCCCAGGTCCCCGGATGCCGTTCCAGCAGGCTCCAGGCAAACGGAACGATGAGAGCTACAGCAACGATGGCCCAGGCCAGCAGTTCGCCGGTGTCCTGCGCGCGCAGCCCGTGCAAGGCCGGGAGGTTCAGCCTCTCGACGAGGATAGCGCCGACGTATTCATGGTAGAAGAACGCGTCATCGAGAACGGCGAACAAGAAGAAGACTGCCCAGAAGACGAACATTCTCACCGAGAACCTGCCGTAGCAGCCCAGCAGCAGGATCGCCGTCGCCAATGTGAGCCCGTAGCCGAAGATCTCCGGAATGCTTTGGTCCATGTAGACCGCAATCCACTCATAGCCCGGCATCGGCATCTGCCGGACGTAACCCACGAAGTCGACGATCACGGTCGCGATGATGAACACAACAGACAGGATGAAGGCCCAGTTGCAGAGCTGCCGAGCGCGCGCATCTGACCGATAGGCTCCGATCAAACTGCCGAAGAGGGAGAAAGCATTCATGATACCCGCCGTAATCTGAACTACACACAATCGCGTGGCAAAATCGCCACAGAGTAATTCAGCGACATTGTCACAAAAATGACAAGTAGTTTCTGATAAGTTTCGCGGCCTGCGATCGGTGGCAGGCTTCAGTCGAGCCGCGCGAGCGGGTTCACGCAGCCATATTCATAGGGATCGGGCATATAGAGATACCGGGCGACCGCTCCCGGATCCTTGCGGGCTTCAAGGTAATCCGTGCCCATAAGCACTGCGGCGATAAGTTCGGTTTCGAACCGATCGTAGGAACCTTCCCAGATGCTGTTGATCAACCCGCGGCCGCCACCTGGCAGGTAGACCCATAACGCGCGCGCATTCCAAAGGAAGAACCGCCGGGAGAAGGGATTGATCTCCTGGTAGAAAGCCGCGAAGTCCCGCGAGAACCGCGCCAGTTCCTCGGGATCCATCTTCAGATCGGGAAACCGATCCCGAAGGAACCTCTCGATGAAACCCGCATCGGAATAGCGAAGCAGAGGGAAACCCGGAATGGCGGCGAGGAGGGCCAGGGCCCCGGCTCCAATCAGAAAACGGCGTCGACGGGTTGCCTTCTCGGGGGGATCACTCAAGACCTCGGAACGGTTTGCCATCACATCCTCTCCGCAGAACGGGTTACGAGCGCACAGGTGGTAAGGGTCGGATTTGCGGGCGAGCCCGTAGGGAACACGGAATTGCCGACCACGTAAAGATTGCGGACGTCGTGGTGGATCATCTCCCGGTCCAGGACGCTGGTTGCGGGATCGGTCCCGAAGGCCGTTGTCCCCTGCGTATGGCCTTCGGTCGGGTTCAAGGGCAGATACTCGATCCGCTCAACCGGGAGGGACGACAGCACTTTCGGCAACTCGGCCTTCACACGCTCGATGCCGCGGTAGAAATACTCGCTCTGGCTCTTGTAGCGGATCAGCGGCCGCGTCTCGTCCTCCGGATCGACGACGACCCGATTGATTTCCTGGGGCAGGTCCTCGACGACGATGTAGAGCTCGCTGATCTGAGTCCAGCGATCGAAGTCCGGTCGAAACCGCGGGACGTTCCAGCCCTCGAGCAAGGCGGCCCCGGCCGTTCTTCGATGTTCGCCATCATATAGCATGTAGCCATGGCCCGTGACCGACGTGCTCCCGTTGTTTCCCTCCATCCCGTCGTAATAGATCAACGCACGGACGGACCCCTGCTCGTGCAGCCCCTGGCCGACCGGTCCGGAATCGAGCCCGGAACGGAGAAGCAGGTACGGGTTGAAGATCGCGTTCGCGCCCACGACCACCGTGTCCCCGGTGACCCGGTGCTCTTTCCCGCCTTCGGAGTAAACCACGCCCTTGGCGACGCCCCCCTCGACATCGACCGACAGAACTTGCGCTTCAGTCTTCAGAGTGACCCGCGGGTCCGCATAGACCTCCCGCATGCCGTTCATGATGGTGAACTTCGCATCGACCGGGCAGATGTGGCAGACGCCGTTCGCGCAGCACTGGTTCCGGGTATCGAGCGGACGGCTCGCCCGGGCCGTGGGCTGATTGAAGTACTGGTCCGAAAACGCGGCCTTCAACGCATAGTCCGGATCGGTCATGCGATGCGGCGGAAGCGGATAGGGCGTCATTTTCGGGAATGGGCTGTCCGTCGGCCCCGAGATCTGCATGTATTGCTCGATCTCGGCGTAGTAGGGGACCAGGTCATCGTAGGACAGCGGCCAATCCTGGCCGACGCCGTAACGGGTCCGCATCTCGAAGTCGGAGGGCAGCATGCGCGGCGTGCCGGCCCACCAGCAGTTGGACCCTCCGCCGAAACCGATGGTGAAGAGCCATGACTTCGTGAAGCCATCCCTCGGCTCCGTCTCAAGCCGGTATGTGTCTGCAGCGACGATCGGGCTGTTCCGACGATCGGCGACCTGCTTTTCGTGGGGGTATACCGGACCACGTTCCAGAACCAGGTACCGGGCGCGACTTGGGCCGACCTGCAGACGCTTGCGCAGGAAAAAGCTGCACGCAAATCCGCTCCCAACGAAGACTATGTCATAGTCAGCCATCTCAACCCTTTCCTTCTTCCGCCTTGCCGCCACACAGCGGAACGAGAACAAGCAACTTCTTCAATCGCGCTCCCGCGGCCTATTGCCGAAACCGGGCAGAGGCCCGGCTGGCCGACCGATCGCGTTCAAACGCCTTCTCCCGAATCGCGGGCAAACGCCCGCTCGTATCTGGCCTCGGGCCATACGCACAGCACCCCGGTCCCGACGCGGCCCAGAAGTTCCGCGTCGTCCTCGTGGTCAGTCACGAACACGGCCGAATCGAGCGCCGGCCCCGAAAGCCGTTCCTCCGCCGCGCGCTTCTTGCCCTTCGCCCTCCAGAAACCACCATGCGTGATCGGCGCCGCGATGAGTTCGGCCTCTCGGACGCGGAGGCCGCTTGCCAGCGGCGCGATCAGGATGCGGAACCCGTTCGAAACAATCACGACCCGCTCCGCCCGATGCGCGAGGATCAGATCCTCGAGCGGCGCATTCGCGAATTGGGCGCCTATGCGGCGCGCGATACGCCGCCAGCCGAGGTAGCTCCACGGCATCAGGACAAGGATCGCGGAAACACGCATCCAGTCCTTGAAGTGCTGGCCCCGGCGGCGCCCGAAGAGAACGCGCCATGGTCGAGCCAGATCCAGCATCCTGAGCAACGTCGCCGCGACGAAGGCCGGTCGCGCCTGGCTGAGGAATTCCTCGGTGGAATTGCGCAGCCAAAGCGTCTCGTCGAAGTCGACGAGAAACAGCGACCTGCCGGCCCCTTCAAGAACACCACTCAACTCCTCAGGCCTGAGCCTGAAATACTCCGACATACAGAGGCCCTGTCCCGTTAACAGGCAAAGGCTACAGTGATGACGGCGACCATCTCAAGACCGGATCATGTCAATGCTGGGGCCGCTCACGCGGTTATGACACCCCGGAAAAAGCGCTGGAAAACCGGATTGAACGAACTGGACCCGAGAAAAGCACCGGACCTGGCGCAACGATGGGCCGCGCCGCGGCAAGGAGCATCAGCCGATCTGGCCCCGGATGCCCCCGGTCTGACCGCGGTCCAGAAGGATGTGGTCGAGGATGACCGCGGCCATCATCGCCTCGCCGACCGGCACCGCGCGGATCCCGACGCAGGGGTCGTGGCGGCCCTTGGTGATCACCTCGGTGTCCTCTCCGGCGATGTTGACCGTCTTGCGCGAGGTGAGGATAGACGACGTGGGTTTCACCGCAAATCGGACCACGACATCCTGCCCGGTGGAGATGCCGCCGAGGATGCCGCCAGCGTGGTTGGTCGAGAAGACGGGGCCATCGGGACCCATGCGGATTTCGTCGGCATTCTCGACACCGGTCAGCGCGGCGGAAGCCATGCCCTCACCGATCTCCACACCCTTGACGGCGTTGATCGACATCATCGCCGCGGCGAGGTCCGTGTCGAGCTTGCCGTAGATCGGCGCGCCAAGACCGGACGGAACGCCGCGGGCGACGACTTCGATCACCGCACCGACGGAGTTCCCGTCCTTGCGGAGCGCGTCGAGATACTCCGCCCAATCGGCCGCCGCGTCGGGGTCCGGCGTCCAGAAGGGGTTGCGCTCGATCTCGTCCCAGTCAAAGCGGCTCCGGTCGATCTTCCTTGGCCCCATCTGGACCATGTAGCCGGTGATCGACAGGCCCGGGACCAGCGCCTTCAGCGCCTCGCGGGCCACGCCACCCGCCGCCACACGCGCCGCGGTTTCCCGTGCCGAGGACCGTCCGCCACCGCGATAATCGCGGATACCGTATTTCTGCCAATAGGTGATGTCGGCGTGGCCGGGCCGGAATTTCTGCGCGATGTCGCCGTAGTCCTTCGAACGCTGGTCGGTGTTCTCGATCATCAGCTGGATCGGCGTCCCGGTCGTGCGGCCGTCGAAGACGCCTGACAGGATGCGGACTTCGTCAGGCTCCCTCCGCTGGGTCGTGAACTTGCTCTGCCCGGGCTTGCGGCGATCCAGCCAGTGCTGGAGCATCGGCTCCTCCAGCGGGATGCCGGGCGGGCAGCCGTCGACAACGGCGCCAAGCGCCGGACCATGGCTCTCGCCCCAGGTCGTCACGCGGAAGAGGTGGCCGTAGGTGTTCAGGCTCATGAGCAGGCTCCTTTGCCCTGCGGCATAGCGGCGGCGCGGGCGCGGCTCAAGGGATTTCGCCTTGCGGGGAGCGCGCGGAACGCTATGTTGCACGCTACCTCGGGGTGCCCCGGACGGCCTTTGCGCCGGGGCTGAGACGCGTCAAGCGAACCCGTTGAACCTGAACCGGTTAAAACCGGCGGAGGGAAGGTCGGGCGCATTGCCACTCCCATCTCCGCCCGCCGGACCATTGGAGGATGAGAGATGAGACTTCCCCTGGTGATCGCGGGTGTCCTGGCGGCCGTTCCGGCCATGGCGCAGGACAAGCCCGTGCTGACCGTCTACACCTACGACAGCTTCGTTTCCGACTGGGGCCCTGGCCCGGCGGTCGAAAAGGCTTTCGAGGAATTCTGCGGCTGCGACCTGAAACTGGTCGCCGCAGGCGACGGAGCCGCTCTCCTGTCGCGGATGCAACTCGAAGGCGCGTCGACGGAGGCCGATATCGTCCTTGGCCTCGACACGAACCTCACGGCCGCCGCGGCCGCGACCGGGATCTTTTCCGATCACGGGCTGGCCGGCGTCGACTACGATCTGCCGGTCGAGTGGGACGACCCGATGTTCGCGCCCTATGACTGGGGCTATTTCGCCTTCGTCTACGACAAGACGAAACTGGCGGAACCGCCCGCGGACTTCGAGGCGCTCGCCGCGTCCGACGTCAAGATCCTGATCGAGGATCCGCGTTCCTCGACCCCGGGCCTCGGGCTCCTCCTGTGGGTGAAGGCGGCCTATGGCGATCGCGCGGCCGAGATCTGGTCGGCCCTTGCCGACAACATCGTGACCGTGACGCCGGGCTGGTCGGAGGCCTACGGCCTCTTCCTCGAGGGCGAGGCGGACATGGTCCTGTCCTACACGACCTCGCCAGCCTATCACCTGATCGCTGAAAGCGACGACACGAAGGCGGCGGCGCCGTTCAGCGAGGGTCACTACATGCAGATCGAGGTCGCGGCGAAGGTCGCCTCGACCGATGAAAGCGAACTTGCTGACCGGTTCCTCGCCTTCATGGTTTCCGACGACTTCCAGAAGGTGATCCCCGAAACGAACTGGATGTATCCGGCCGTGACGCCCGAAGGCGGGCTGCCGGGCGGGTTCGAGACGCTGATCGCGCCCGAGCGCGCGCTCCTCTACCCCGCTTCCGAAGCGGAGCGGGCGCGGGAGGGGGCTCTCGAGGAATGGCTCGCCGCGCTCAGCCGATAGCCGCGCTGTCGGCGGCGGTCGTCCTCGCGCTGACGCTCGGGACGCTCGCCGCCGTCTTCGCGCGCGCCAGTGGCCTGCCCGAGCTCGGCCCGGCCGACCTGGCGGCGCTGCGCTTCACGATCCTGCAGGCCACGTTGTCGGCCATCCTCAGCGCCGCACTCGCCGTGCCTGTGGCGCGCGCGCTGGCGCGCCGCAGGTTTCCCGGACGGGGCATCCTCATCACGCTGCTCGGCGCCCCGTTCATCCTTCCGGTCATCGTCGCGGTCCTCGGCCTTCTCGCGGTCTTCGGCCGCGCGGGGCTCTTCAACCGTGGGCTCGAGTTCCTGGGCCTGCCGCCGGTGACGATCTACGGACTCCAGGGCGTCGTCCTCGCCCATGTGTTCTTCAACCTTCCGCTTGCGACGCGGCTCATCCTTCAGGGATGGCTGTCGATCCCGGCCGAGAGGTTCCGGCTTGCCGCCTCGCTTTCCATGGGGCCGTCCGAGATCGCCCGATTCCTCGAAAGACCCATGCTGCGGTCGGTCCTGCCGGGCACCGTCACGGCGATCTTCCTCATCTGCCTCACCAGCTTCGCCGTCGCCCTGACGCTTGGCGGCGGGCCGCGCGCGACGACGATCGAGCTCGCGATCTACCAGGCCTTCCGGTTCGATTTCGATCTGGGCCGTGCGGCGGCGCTCGCCTCGGTGCAGTTCGTTCTCTGCCTTCTCGCCGTTCTGCTCGCCGGCCGCGCGGCGCGCGAGACCGGGTTCGGCGCGGGCCTCGACCGCCAGGTGGAGCGCTGGGACGCCGGATCGGTCTGGCTCAAGGTGCAGGATGCGGCCGCCCTGATCCTGGTTTCGATCTTCCTTCTTCTGCCTCTCGGCGCGCTCCTCGAGGCGGGGCTTCCCCGGCTTGCCACCCTGCCCGCACCGGTCTGGGAATCGGCGCTGCGTTCGCTGGCCGTTGCCGTTAGCTCGGCGGTCCTGATATTGGTTCTGGCCCTCCCGTTGGCCCTCGCCGCCGCCGGGCGACGGCAGGCCGGGCTCTGGGAAATTTCCGCGATGCTTCCGCTCACGGCTTCGTCGCTGGTCACGGGCACCGGGCTCTTCATACTTCTGAGGCCCTTCTTCGCGCCGGGTGACGTGGCGCTTCCCGTCACGGTGCTCGTCAATGCCGCGATGGCGCTTCCTTTCGCATACAGATCGCTTCTGCCGCCCGCCCGGGATGCCGAGACGGATTTCGGAAGGCTCGCCGAAAGCCTCGGCATGACGGGTCTCGCCCGGCTCCGCCTTGTCACGCTGCCGCGCCTGCGCCGTCCTCTTGGTTTCGCGCTTGGGCTGACGGCGGCCCTTTCGATGGGCGATCTGGGCGTCATCGCCCTTTTCGCGGGCGAGGAGACGGCGACCCTGCCACTCCAGCTCTACCGCCTGATGGGGGCGTACCGGATGGCGGACGCGGCCGGCGCCGCGGTCCTGCTTCTGGGCCTCAGCCTTGCCCTGTTCTGGGTCTTCGACCGCGGAGGACGTGTGAATGCTCGCGCTTGAGAACATTTCCGTCACCTGGGACGATTTCACGTTGACCGCCGACCTCGCGGTGGAGGCGGGTGAAACCGTGGCGGTGATCGGCCCGTCAGGCGCGGGGAAATCGACGCTCCTTGCCGCGATCGCGGGGTTCCTTCCGCTCGTGTCGGGACGCATCACCTGGGAAGGGCGGGATCTGTCGCCGCTTTCGCCAGGGGATCGCCCGATTTCGATCCTGTTCCAAGACCAGAACCTCTTTCCGCATCTGACGATCGCCGAAAACATCGGGCTTGGGCTGAACCCGGCCCTTCGTCTCACCGCCGGTGACCGCGCGCGGGTCGAGCAGGCCCTCGAGAGGACCGGCCTTGCAGGGCTCGGCCATCGCCGTCCGGGTCAGCTTTCCGGCGGCCAGCAGAGCCGCGCCGCGCTCGCGCGCGTCCTCCTGCGGGCGCGGCCCCTGTTCCTGCTGGACGAGCCCTTCTCCGCCCTCGGTCCGGCGCTCAAGGCCGAAATGCTGGACCTCGTTGCAGAGATCGCGGCGGAAACCGGGGCTACTGTTCTCATGGTCTCACATGATCCGGGGGACGCGCGGCGGATCGCTGCCCGGACGATCCTCGTCGAAGGAGGCCGTGCCCATCCGCCGGAGCCTACGGGCAGGCTGCTCGATCACCCGCCCGAAAGCCTGCGCGCCTATCTCGGAAACTGAAAAGGGCGCCCCGGAAAGGGGCGCCCTCTGTCTGATCAGGCGTTACCTGTGCCCGAGGGCTCAGACCAGCTTCTTGCCCTTGTGCGGCGCCCAGAGGCGCTTGTTGGTCAGGTACAGCAGCACCGCGAGCAGTGTGAGCATGAAGACACCCACGAAGCCGGCATGCTGGCGTGCCATCATCTTGGGTTCAGCCGCCCACATGAGGAACGCCGCGACATCCACGGACATGTGGTGCACGTCGGCCTCATGCCCGTCCTGGTAGGTCACCAGGTCGTCCGACAGCGGAGGGGGCATCGCGATCCAGCCGCCGGGGAAGGCGGTGTTTTCCCAGTAGGTCGTGCCCGCCTCTTCCTTTTCCTCGCCGGTGTAGCCGGTCAGGATCGAGACGATGTATTCCGGCCCGCCCATGCCGCGGAAGAACTGGTTCAGACCGGTGCCGTAGGGCCCGTGGAAGCCCGCCCGCGACTTCGCCACGAGACTGAGGTCAGGGGCATTTTCCAGTGCCGAGACCGGGAAGTGGTCGGTCGGCTTGCCGGGACGGTCCTCGCCGGTTTCCTCGTCGGTCACCGTGAACTGTTCGGCATAGGCGCGGACCTGGTCTTCCGGAAGCGCCGGGCCGCCCTCGTCGGCGAGGGTGCGGATCGGCACGTACTTGAGCCCGTGGCATGCGGCGCAGACCTCGGTGTAGACCTGAAGGCCGCGCTGCAGCTGGAACTCGTCGAAGGTCCCGAAGGGGCCTTCGAAGGAGAAGGCCACGTCCTCGATGTGCTGTTCGCCCTCGGCGGCCAGAGCCACCGTTCCCGACAGTGCGAGGACGGAGAGGGCGGTGATTGCGATCTTTTTCATCATCGTCCGGTCCTTTCCGTCACTCGGCCGCATGCGCCTTGGCGCCGTAATGGGCATTGAAGTCTTCCTCGATGGTCGCGGGCTGTGGCGCCGGCTTCTCGATCACGCCGAGGATCGGCAGGAGGATCAGGAAGTAGGCGAACCAGTATGCCGACGCGATGAGCGAAATCCAGGTATAGATCCCCTCAGCCGGCTGGGCGCCAACCCACATGAGGACGACGAAGTCGATCGCGAGAAGCGCGAACCACCACTTGAACATCGGACGGAAGCGGCCCGAGCGGACCGAGGACGTGTCGAGCCACGGCGCCAGCGCCATCACGAGGATCGCACCAAACATCGCGAGCACGCCGAAGAACTTCGCGTCCACGATCCCGAAGGTGATGAACTGCACCAGTTGCACCAGCCAGACGTCGCCGGTGAAGGCACGCAGGATCGCGTAGAACGGCAGGAAGTACCATTCCGGAACGATGTGCGCGGGCGTCGCGAGCGGGTTCGCCTCGATGTAGTTGTCGGGGTGGCCAAGGTAGTTCGGCATGAAGCCGACGATCGCGAAGAACACCGCGAGGACGATGGCCAGCGCGAAGAGGTCCTTGATCACGAAGTAGGGCCAGAAGGGCAGCGTGTCCTTCTCGGCCTCGGCCTTCGAGCCGCGCCGCACTTCCACGCCGGTCGGGTTGTTGTTGCCGGTGGTGTGGAACGCCCAGATGTGGACGGCGACGAGCGCGGCGATCACGAAGGGCAAGAGGTAATGCAGCGAGAAGAAGCGGTTCAGCGTGGCGTTGTCCACGGCCGGGCCGCCGAGCAGCCAGGTCTGGATCGACTCGCCGATGCCCGGGATCGCGCCGAAGAGCCCGGTGATAACCGTGGCGCCCCAGAAGGACATCTGGCCCCAGGGCAGAACGTAGCCCATGAACGCGGTGCCCATCATCGCGAGGTAGATCAGCATGCCGACGATCCAGGTGATCTCGCGCGGTGCCTTGTAGCTGCCGTAGAAGAGGCCGCGGAAGATGTGGATGTAGACGGCGAGGAAGAACAGCGAGGCGCCGTTCGCGTGAAGATAGCGGATCATGTGACCGCCATTCACGTCGCGCATGATGTGCTCGACAGAGGCGAAGGCCAGGTCGACATGCGGCGTGTAGTGCATCGCCAGGACGATGCCCGTGACGATCATGTGCACGAGGCAGTAGGCAAGAACGATACCCCAGATCCACCACCAGTTGAGGTTCTTCGGGGTGGGGATCATCAGCGTGTCATAGGCAAGCGCCACGATCGGCAGGCGCTTGTGTAGCCACTTTTCGAAGCCCGACTTGGGCTCGTAATGGTCGTGCGGAATACCAGCCATTGGAAGCCCCCTCAGCCAAGAAGAATCGTGGTTTCGTCAGTGAATTGCGCGATCGGAACGTCGAGGTTCCGCGGCGCCGGGCCTTTGCGGATCCGGCCGGCCGTGTCGTAGTGCGAGCCGTGGCAGGGGCAGAACCAGCCGCCGAATTCGCCGGCGCCGTTGCCGAGCGGAACGCAGCCGAGGTGGGTGCAGACACCCATCATCACCAGCCATTCGCCCGCTTCGTCGAGCGTGCGGTTCTCGTCCGAGGCGTCGGCGCCCGGCTTGTTGGCGTTTTCAGCCGACGGGTCGATGAGTTCATCGAGCGCAACGCCGCGCGCAGCGTCGATTTCCTCTTGCGTGCGGCGCCGGATGAACACCGGCTTGCCGCGCCATTTGACGGTCAGCTGGGTGCCCTGTTCGACACCGCTGATATCGACATAGATCGACGACAGCGCCTGCACGTCGGCAGACGGATTCATCTGGTTGACGAGCGTCCATCCGGCGGCACCGGCCGCGACCGCCCCGGCACCGGCCGTGGCGTAGTAGAGGAAATCCCTCCGGGTGCCTGCATGATCATCTGCGTGGGACACGAGTAGTTCTCCTTCCTTGGCCCGTCTACAAGTGGCCAACATCCTCACCGGGCCACGGTTTCCCGCAGCCTTCCCGCGCGGCTTTTAGCGGCCAATGCCGCTTCCGTCCAGCAGACATTCAGGCTACGGGAAAACCCTGACTGAAGTGTCGCATTGTGGCATTACTCAGCGACTTCTAAGGAGCCGGCTGGCTATGGCCCGCTGCAGGAGTTTTTCGATGAAAGTCATCAACAGTTTTTCAGTTGCGGCGACCTTCGCGTTGACCGCGCTTTCCGCCGCGCCTGCCATGGCGGAGTTCGAGATCGGCCTCTATGGCGGCGTCCAGACAGCGCCGCACAGCACTGTCGAGAATTCCGTCCTTGGCGACGAATTCGTGAAGTGGAAAGGCAAGTCCTTCGCGATGCCGCCCTACTACGGCATCCGGGCGACCTGGTGGCGCAACGAGGCGTGGGGCTGGGGTCTCGAGGTGAACCACGCCAAGGTCTATGCCGATGATCCGGCGAGCCACGGTTACGACCGGCTCGAATTCACCGATGGCCACAACATCGTAACGGCGAACGTCTGGCGGCGCTGGCAGAATGACACCCGCTGGACGCCCTATGTCGGCGCGGGCCTCGGCGTCGCGATCCCGCATGTAGACGTTCAGCCCGCGGGAGAGGCGCACACCTATGGCTACCAGGTGACGGGCCCCGCCGTGCAGCTGGTCGCGGGTGCGAGCTACCAACTGAACGAGCGCTGGGCGGTCTTCGGCGAGTACAAGGGCACCTACAGTTCGAACAAGGCCGACCTCGATTCCGGCGGGACGCTCAAGACGGACATAGTCACGAGCGCCCTGAACATCGGCGTGAGCATGAAATTCTGATCGCCGGTTCGGCGGCTGAGCCGGCAGAGGCGGCTCAGCCGACCGGAACGGTGGCCTTCATGCTGTCCCGCTGGGCGAAATCCTCGTACCAGCCGGCAAGTGCGTCTCGTCCCTTGCGCCAGTCCCGCGCTCCGTGGCGGAAGTCGAGATAGCCCAGGGCGCAGCCCATCGCGATCTGACCCATGTCGATATGCCCGGCGAGATGGCTCATCCAGCGTTCGCCGATCGCGTCGAGCGACCGCGCGATCTTCGCCCACTGGCCTTCCGTCCAGCCCGCGAAACGCTTTTCCTCCGGGCGCACCCGGGTTTCGTAGAGCATCAGAACCGCCGCATCGAGGATTCCGTCGGCGGTGGCTTCAAGCGTCAGCGTCTCCCACAGCCGCGGCGCGGCGGGATAGAGACGCCCTCCGATCCGGTCGTCGAGATAGCGGCAGATCACCCGGCTGTCGTAGATCGCCGGACCGTCGGCGCGTTCGAGGACGGGGATCTTGCCCAGCGGATTCTGTGCCAGCGGCATGCTGCCCGCGTCGACGGGGGTGCCGGTGGCCGGGACCAGGGTCACGTCGCCCTCCTGCCGGGTCTCCTTCAGGAGAACCATGACCTTGCGGACGAAAGGCGACGTCGGGGAATGGTAAAGCCGCATCAAACCCTCCGAAGCCGAATGCGCCCGATCGCGGCGGCGTCTATCTCGAGGCCGCGGTCGCCCCAGCGGAACACGCGGCGGAACCGGGCGGCAGCGTTCTTCTGATCGCGGTCCCTCGCGCTGTGGACGGCAATGCCCTCGTCCGTGTCGTCGAGGGCGTCCTCGGCCCGCTGGTCGGTGCGGCCCTTGCGGATGCTTCGCCGAACGGCATAGGCGGCGAGCGCGACAGTGCCTGCGCGCAGGGCGAAAGCAGCGGCGGGAGCCAGTGGCAGGGGCATGACGAAACCTCCCTTATCCTTGGGCTTCCGATGCTAGGGGCGGTCGACGAAGCTGTCCATTCAAGTTTCGCCGGCCCTCATCAGCAGCGCGAGCGCCGCCGTCTCGACGCCGAGGGACGACGCCGCCATCTCGGTTGCCGCGCCGAGCCGCGCGGCTTCGGGCTTGTTCTGGTTCAGCTTCCATGTGCCCTGCACATCCTCGATGGCCAGACTGCACGCAACGATCTGCCGCATCATCCGCTCGAGGATGTCGCCGGGCATCTTCGATGTCCGCCAGGGCGCCTTCGGCAGCAGGCGTTCCTCGAACTCGGCCGACAGCGCGTCGAGATGCCTGCGCAGATCCTCGGCCGGCAGGACCTCGAGGCGACCGCGCAGATGCACGGCCACGTAGTTCCACGTCGGCACCTGGTCCTCGACTCCGTACCAGTCGGGCGAGACGTAGCCGTCCGGTCCGGTCACTGCCAGAAGGGCCGGTTGCGGCTGGGTCAACGCCCGGGCGAGGGGATTTGAGCGGACGAGATGCGTCTCCGCCCGTTTCCCGTCTTGGGACAGGACGAACGGAACATGCGCCGCAAGCGGCCCGTGTTCTCCATTAATGGAAAGAACGCCGAAGCCACGCCCTGCAGCGAAATCAAGGCTGGTTTCTGCGGGCGTCTTCCTGAAAGCCGGATTGGGATGCATCGGGCAAGTCCTCCTGCCCGATGCGTAGTCCTGATCACACGGCCGGGCAACCGGCCTGGCTGCGGCGGAACGGCCGCCGCAGGTCCAAGGTCACTCCTGGAGCGATTCCAGGTACAGCGCCACCGAGAGCACGCGACCGCGCACTTCCAGGACGCTGCCATAGGGGTTTTCCGGCCCCATGCCGTCGGACGTGAACAGGCGGCCGAAGACCGGCATCGGTCCGCCGTGTGCCCGGAGCCCCGTGCGCCCGTCGATGATGTGGATCACCTTGAGCATCGGGAATTCGCCGTCATTGTTCTTGGATAGCAGTGTCAGGTTCGGCGAGGGGATCGTCATGACGTTCGCCATGTCGCCATCGCCCTTGCCGCTTACCCCGTGGCATGCCGCGCAATAGTCGGTGTAAAGCTCGGCTCCGACGTCGGCATCCTGCGCAAGCGCCGGCGACAGCGCAAGGCAGCTAGTAACGGTCAGCGCGGCAAGCAGACTTCCATTCCTCATGTGATCCTCCGAACAGCGTCACGTTTCCGGTAGGTTACCGTAGGACGCGGATTGTCGCGGAACAATGATTCAGATCAGTGGTGACCCGACGTCGGGCCCCCGGAGGCCCCGGGTTCACGCGGTCAGACGCTGCCCGTCATGGCCGGTGATCCGGGCCGTGATGATCTGCCCCTCGGGCTGATCCGTGGCGAAGGCCACTTCGGTGAACTGCTCCGTCCGGCCGATTCGCGGGCCTTCGGTCAGGATCCGGTGGCTTTGCCCCACCTGCTCGGCCAGGTGCCGGACAAGCCGTGCCTCCCCTGCCGCCCGAAGCCGGGACGCCCGGTCGCGGATCGCCGCGCCGTTGACCTGCGGCATCCGCGCCGCCGGCGTGCCCTTGCGGGCCGAATAGGGGAACACGTGAAGAAACGTCAGGCCGCAGTCCTCCACGAGCTTCAGCGAGTTTTCGAACATCGCCTCGGTCTCGGTCGGGAAACCCGCGATGATGTCGGCGCCGAAGATGATGTCGGGGCGCAGGCGGCGAGCTTCCTCGCAGAAGCGGATGGCGTCGTCGCGCAGGTGGCGGCGCTTCATCCGCTTCAGGATCATGTCGTCGCCCGCCTGCAGCGACAGGTGCAGATGCGGCATGAGACGCGGTTCGGTCGCGATCGCGCCCATCAGCGCCTCGTCCGCCTCGATCGAATCGATCGAGGATATCCGCAGCCGCGCGAGATCCGGCACGAGGCGAAGGATCCGCATCACGAGATCGCCAAGGCGCGGTTCGCCGGGAAGGTCCGCCCCCCAGCTGGTCAGGTCGACCCCGGTCAGCACGACCTCCAGAAATCCCTTGTCCACGAGCCTCTTGATCTGGTCCACCACCATGCCCGCCGGGACCGAGCGGGAATTGCCGCGGCCATAGGGAATGATGCAGAAGGTGCAGCGGTGGTCGCAGCCGTTCTGGACCTGGACATAGGCCCGGTGGCGTCCGAAGCCGTCGATCAGGTGGCCCGCCGTCTCTTTCACCGACAGGATATCGTCGACCTGCACCCTCTCCGTCTCGCCGATCAGGTCGGGGGCGCGTAGCGTGGCCCAGGTCTCGGCCTGCATCTTTTCGGTATTGCCGATCACCTTGGTGACCTCGGGCATGGCCGCGAAGGTTTCGGGTTCGGTCTGCGCGGCGCATCCCGTCACGATGAGCGTCGCATCGGGATTTGCGCGGCGAAGCCTGCGAATCTCCTGCTTGGCCTTCCTGACCGCCTCGGCCGTGACCGCGCAGGTGTTCACCACCACCGCCCGCTCGACGCCGGCCGCGGCGGCGAGTTCCTTCATCGCTTCCGTCTCGTAGGCGTTGAGCCGGCAGCCCAGCGTGGTGAATACCGGGGCCGTCATTCCAGGCCGGCGAGGAATGCGGGCGTCAGGACGCCGTCGAATACATGCGCCGTGGGGCCGGTCATCCAGACCCCGTCGTCGCGCCAATCGATTTCCAGCTGGCCGCCGTCCACATGGACCGCCACGCGCCGGCCGGTCAGGCCACGGCGCGCGGAAGCGACCGCGGCGGCGCAGGAGCACGAGCCTGAGGCGAGCGTGATGCCGGTGCCGCGTTCCCAGATCCTGAGGCGGATCGCATCGGGCGAGAGGACCTGGACGAATTCCACGTTCGTCCGTTCCGGGAACAGCGGGTGATGTTCGAATTCCGGTCCGCGCGCGGCCAGGTCCACCGCCTCGGCATCCTCGACGAAGAAGGTGCAGTGCGGGTTGCCCATGCCGGTCGCGACCGGCGCGCCCTCGATCGGAAGGTGAAGCGTATCGACGTATTGCGCCAACGGCACTTCGCGCCAGTCGAGGAGCGGCGCACCCATGTTGACCCGCGTAAGCCCGTTTCCGGCGTCCTCGGCCTTCAGGAAGCCCCTTTCGGTCCTGAGCGTCAGCCGGTCCTTGCCCGTCTGGTCCATCAGGTGCCGCGCGATGCAGCGCGTCGCGTTCCCGCAGGTCGCGGAGAGGGAGCCATCGGCGTTCCAGAACGTCAGCCGCGCATCCGCTTCCGCATCCGTCTCGATCGTTGCGAGCTGGTCGAAGCCGACCCCCCGGTGACGGTCACCAAGGGCTCGCGCCAGCGCGGGCGTCACACGCGTCGAAGCGCTCCGCTGGTCGATGACCACGAAGTCGTTGCCAAGCCCATGCATCTTCATGAAGGCGAGGCCATTGGAGGAAGGCGCGTTGCTCATGGCGCGCCATATATACGGCGGAAAGGCGCGAATCCAGCGGGCCTGAACGCGCAGGGCGGGCCGGGGGTTTCCATCTGGCGGGGGTTGGCACTATGGTCCGCGCGACTCAAGCCCCGCGCAGCCACGCCGCGCGTCTCACGGATACCCGAATGCCGGACCTTTCGATCGTGATCCCGATGCGGAACGAAGCGGGCAATGCCCCGAGCCTTCTGTCCGAGATCGCGGCCCTGTCCGGCGCGCTCCCGGACTTCGAGGTCATCGTCGTCGATGACGGCTCGACCGACGGCACGGGCGAAGCCGCCCGCAGCGGCTGGACCGCGGCCGAGCCCCTGCGCGTGCTGCGCCATCCGGTCTCGGGCGGGCAGAGCGCTGCGGTTCACAACGGCGTTCTTGCCGCAAGGGGCCGGATCTGCGCGACGCTCGACGGGGACGGGCAGAACCCGCCGTCCGAGATTCCGAAACTCGTCCGCCCCCTCCTCGGGGACAAGACGGGCCGGGTCGCCCTCGTCGCCGGCCAGCGTGTCGGGCGGAAGGATACGCTGTCGCGCCGTCTCGCCTCGCGCTTCGCCAACGGGCTGCGCTCGCGGCTTCTGAAGGACGGCACGCGTGACACGGGCTGCGGGCTGAAGGCCTTCCGGCGCGAGGCATTCCTCGCGCTTCCCTACTTCGACCACATGCACCGCTACCTCCCCGCCCTCTTCAAGCGCGACGGCTGGGAGGTCGCGCTCGTTGACGTGAGCCACCGCGAAAGGGTCGCGGGCCGGTCGAACTATTCCAACCTGAAGCGCGCACTCGTCGGCATCTACGACCTCATCGGGGTCGCCTGGCTGATCCGTCGCCGCAAGAAGACGCGCCCGGAGGCGGAACATGATTGAGACGGCCTTTTCCTGGCTCGGCGTCTCGGGCTGGGCAGAGTTCTGGTGGGTCGCCTTCGGGCTTTTCGGCCAACTCCTCTTCACCGCGCGGTTCCTCGTCCAGTGGCTCGCCTCGGAGCGCGCGCGCAGATCGGTCGTGCCGATCGCCTTCTGGTATTTCTCGATCGGCGGCGGGCTCATCCTGCTGAGCTACGCGATCTACCGGAAGGATCCGGTCTTCATCCTTGGCCAGTCGATGGGGGTCTTCATCTACATGCGGAACCTCTGGCTGATCTTCGCAGAGCGTCGCGGTGGCTGAGCCGCGCGGCTGGATCCTTCCCGCCTTCGGGATCGTCGCCGGGGTCACGGCGCTGCGCGTCCTGCTCCTTGCCTTCAACCGGACCGACCTCTTCGTGGACGAGGCGCAATACTGGTTCTGGGGGCAGGAGCTTGCCTTCGGCTACTATTCGAAGCCACCGCTGATCGCCTGGGTGATCCGGGCCGCGACAGAGATCGCGGGCAGCGACACGCCGTTCTGGGTCCGGCTTCCCGCGCCCCTATTCCATGCGGCGACGGCGATGTTCCTTGGCGCCATCGCGGCGCGGATCTACGGACGGGCGGAGGCTATCGCCGTCGCCGCGGCCTTCGTGACGCTGCCGATGGTGGCGGTCGGTAGCCTCCTGATCTCGACCGACACGATCATGTTCCCGTTCCTCGCGCTGGCGCTTCTTCTCTACTGGCGTCTCGTCGAGGAAGATGCCGGTACGCGTTCATCTGCCCTGCCGCTCGGCGCCGGGATCGCACTCGGGCTCGCATTCCTCGCGAAATACGCGGCGGTCTATTACCTCGGGCTCACGGCGGTCGCGGCGGTCATCTGGCCATCGGTGCGGCCGCGCCCTGGCGATGCCGCGCTGATTCTTCTCGCCTTCGGCCTGACCATCGCCCCCAACGTTGCCTGGAACGTGTGGAACGGTTTCTCGACCGTCACGCATACCGCGGACAACATCGGCTGGGTCCGCGAGGGCGCAGGGCTGAACTTCGCGGGTCTCGCGGAGTTCCTCGGTGCCCAGTTCGCGGTCTTCGGCCCGATCCTGTTCGGCGCGTTTGCCCTGCTGGCGGTCGTCCGGGCGCGCGGCGGCGCGCGGCGGGTTCCCGCCATCCTCCTCGTTCTCTCCCTGCCGATAATCGGCCTCGTGTCAGCGCAGGCCGTTCTTTCGAAAGCCTACGCCAACTGGGCCGCCGCCGCCTACCTTGCAGGCACGCTGGCGGTCGTGCCCTGGCTCATGCGGCGCCCGCGCTGGCTCGCGGCCTCGTACGTGGTCAACGGCGTCATATGCCTCGTCCTGCCGGTCGCGGCCGTCTTCGCGGACCGGCTGCGCGCGGGGGACGATCTCCTCCTCAAGCGGTATCTGGGCCGGGCCGAGCTGAGCGATGCTCTCTTCGCCGTGGCGCGCGAGTCGGGGGCCGCAGCAATCGTCTCGGACGACCGGGACATCCTCGCCGACCTCTTCTACACGGGCCGGGACGCGGCGCTTCCCGTATTCGCCTGGCCGGAGGATGGGCCGCCCCCGCATCACTATGCGCAGAAACATCCCTATTCCGGCGAAAATGCGGGTCCGGTCCTTGTTGCGGGGCTGAGGGACAGGGCGCTTCCCTGCGCCGGCGAGGCGCGCCCTCTCCCCGCGATGACCGGCGGCCCCGGGGCGTATCAGCGGCGAACCATCCAACTGTTCCTCGTGCCGCCGGACTGCTGGAAGGCCGACTGAGCGATCTCTTCAGAAGACATGCGTTTTAGCCCTTGACCCGCCAAGGGAGTTTCCCTAGACGGAGCCCGCGTGTGGGCCCGTAGCTCAGTTGGTAGAGCAACTGACTTTTAATCAGTGGGTCACAGGTTCGAATCCTGTCGGGCTCACCACCACCCAAAAAGGCCCAGGCGGAAACGCCTGGGCCTTTTGCGTTTCGCAGATGGGATATCGTGCAACGCTGGCCGGTTCCGAGTGCCGATCCGGAAATGCCGGGTGATATGGCGCGGCCAACAGGGGCATCGGCGCGCAGGAATTTGTCCATGACCTCAGGTCCTTGACCGCCCTTTCGAGAAGCGTCCGTTCGCTGCCGCAAGGCGCGAGAGGATGTATCAGCCTCATTCCGCGTGACGCTTTTGAACCGGCCTTCGCCGGATGCATTTCCGACCGCCTGCCGAATGCCTATATACTCTGTGCACCATGCCGCATGAGCACCCTGAAGACATGACATCGACGGAGCCGACCTACCTGACGACGAAGGAGGTCGCGGATCTTCTGCGAGTGAAGGAGCGCAAGGTCTATGACCTCATTGCCGCGGGCGAGATTCCGCACCGCCGGATCATCGGCAAGCTGCTGTTCCCGCGGGCCGAGATCGTCCAGTGGATCGAGGGCACCGCGGGCAATGACACGGGCGAACGCCCGGCCGTTCTGACGGGGTCGCACGATCCACTGCTCGACTGGGCGGTGCGGGAATCGGGCTGCGGGCTGGCGACGCTGCTGGACGGCAGCGGGAATGGCCTGGAAACCTACGCCGGTGGCGACGCCGCGCTCTGCGGGCTGCATATCCCGGACGGCTACGACTGGAACGTGGGAATCGTCGCCGGACGTGGTCTTCGCGGCAGCGTGCTGTTGACCTGGGCACAACGGGCGCGCGGTCTTGTGCTCGCGCCCGCAATTCAGGCCGAGGTGGCGTGCTTGTCCGACCTCAAGGGCAAGCGCGTGGTGATGCGGCAGCCCGGGGCGGGGGCGGCGGTGCTGTTCGAACGTCTGCTCGCTCGCGAAGGTCTCTCGCCGGAGGATTTCGTGGCCGCCGCCGGATATGCCCGCACGGAAAGCGATGCCGCTGCCGCGGTTGCCTCGGGGGAGGCGGATGCGGCGCTGGGGCTCGAAACCATGGCGCGCCAGTTCCACCTGGGCTTCCTGCCCCTCGTGACCGAACGTTTTGACCTGCTCGTCGACCGGCGCGCCTATTTCACCGAGCCGGTTCAGAAGCTTCTTGCCTTCACGCGCACTCAGGCTTTTGTCGAAAAAGCCCGTGCGATGGGAGGGTACGACCTGTCGGGGATGGGCGAAGTCCGGTGGCTGTCGCCCTGAGAAGTGACGAGGGCGCCGATCACGATCGGGCCGGCGCCCCGTTTGGCATCAGTTCCCCGCGTTCGGGAAGAAGAGTTGCTGGCCGTCGATCTGGAAGCTGGCGATCGCTTCCTGGCCTTCCGGGGAGATGACCCAGTCAACGAATTCCTGGCCAAGATCGGCCTTCACGTTCGGATGCTTTTCCGGGTTCACGAGGGTGATGCCGTACTGGTTGAACATCCTCGGGTCGCCTTCCACGACGATCTGGTAGTCACCCTTGTCGCCGAACGAGATCCAGGTCGCGCGGTCGGTCATGATGTAGGCGCCCATGCCGGTGCCGGTCGTCAGCGTCGCACCCATGCCGGCGCCGGTTTCGCGGTACCAGTCGCCCGAAGCGGCCGCCACGTCGATGGCCGCTTCCTTCCAGAGGGCGAGTTCGGCGATGTGCGTGCCGCTGTCATCGCCGCGCGAGGCGAAGGGGGCCTGTGCCTCGGCGATCCTGGTCAGCGCGGCCACGGCGTCGGACGACCCCGCGACACCTGCGGGATCGGAGGGCGGGCCCACGATGACGAAGTCGTTGTACATGACGTCGAAACGCTCGACGCCGTCGCCGTCCGCAACGAACTTTTCCTCGGCCGCCCTGGCGTGAACGAAGAGAACGTCACCGTCGCCATTGGCGGCGTTCTGGATGGCCTGACCGGTGCCGACCGCGACCACGCGCACCTCGATCCCGGTCTTGTCCTGGAAGATCGGCAGGATGTAGTCGAACAGGCCCGAGTTCTGGGTCGAGGTCGTGGACTGGACCACGATGAACCTGTCCTGCGCGTAACCCGGGCCGGACAGGCCAAGCGCGACGAGCGCCGTCGCGGCAAGGCTCAGAAAACCACGTCTGATCACATCTATCTCCTTGTTTTTCAGACTTTCAGGATTTGGATCCGCCAAGATAGAGACGGCCTTCGAGCCATGCCCGCGCCGCCTCGGATTTCGGATTGTCGAGCACTGGCAGAACACCGCCGGTTTCCGCGATCCGCCCGTCATGCAGAAAGATCAGGTCGTCGCCGAGCCGCCGAGCCTGCCGGGGATCGTGCGTGATCATGACGACGGTCACCCCGTCCCGATGGGCCTCGTTGGTGAGGGCTTCGATCGCATGCGTCGATGCCGGGTCGAGGCTTGCGGTCGGCTCGTCGAGGAACAGGATGTCCGGCTTGCAGGCGAGCGCGCGGGCCATCGCCAGCCGCTGCTGTTCGCCGCCCGACAGGACGCGGGCGGGCCGGCGCGCCAGGTCCTCGAGCCGTGCGCGCGACATTGCTTCGGCTTCGCGCCGGGCGCGCTCCGCGCCCTGAAGGCCACGCACGGCCAGCGCGAAACGGAGATTTGCGAGAGCGGAGCGTCTCAGCATCACCGGGCGCTGGAACACCATCGCCTGGGCCCGCCGCGCCGCCCCGTCCAGGGGGGCGCCGCGCCACAGCACCTCGCCCCCGCTTGGCGGGATGAGACCGTGGAGAAGGCGCAGCAGCAGGCTTTTCCCCGTCCCGTTCGCGCCCATGACCACGGTTCGACGGCCTTTGCGAATGACGACGTCGACGTTGTCTATCAGGCGCTTGCCTCCAGCGTCGAAGCAGAGCCGCCGGGCCTCCATCAGCGGCTCCCCCCCGGCCGCACTCGGCGCGGCGATCTCGGCATGCGTATCGTAAGCCACGTCACGCATAGGCGGACCGGACGGAAGAAGCGCGGATCGCCATCACGCAGGCATTCACCAGAACGGCTATCGTCAGGAGCACGACCCCGAGCGCGAGCGCGAGCTGGAGATTGCCCTTCGATGTCTCGAGCGCGATCGTCGTCGTCATCACGCGGGTCACGTGGTTGATGTTGCCGCCGACGATGATGACTGCGCCGACCTCCGCGACGGCCCGTCCGAAACCGGCAAGAGCGACGGTCAGTAGGCTGTAGCGCGCATCCCAGAGAAGCGCCCCGACCCGGTCGAGGGGCCGGACGCCGAGGGACGCGAACTGTTCCGCGTATTCGCGGTGCAGGTCCTCGATCACCTGCCTCGTCAGCGCCGCCACGATCGGGGTGACGAGGATCGTCTGTGCGATGATCATGGCAGTCGGCGTGTAAAGAAGACGTAGCATCCCGAGCGGACCGGACGCCGAGAGCATCAGATAGACGAGCAGGCCGACGACGACGGGCGGCAGGCCCATCAGCGCGTTCAGGATGACGGTGACGACGATGCGGCCGGGAAAGCGGAACGTCCCGACGAGAGCGCCCAGGGGAAGGCCGATCAGGCAGGCGAGGAATACCGCCGTCAGGGTGACGCGCAGCGACAGCAGGATGATCTCCATGAGGTCCCGGTCCCCGGCCAGAATCAGGCCTACCGCTTCTCCAAGGACACCCAAAAAGCTGTCGGACACCGAATTTCCTCCCAACTGTTCGGAAAAAATACATGAAAATGCATCAAAATCCATCCCATGTCCGACCAGGTTTGATGCATTTCCGCTGCGAGCTCCGAAACCCCATGAGCGTGGACCCAGCCAAGGGCCCGGCTTTTCCTGACTTCCCTTCGGTTGTAGGCTGTTCGCGGAAGTCCTTTTGAGTTCGGGGAGGCGACAGATAATGAGCCACGGAACCACCCGGGCCGCTTCCGTCGCCGATCGCGCCCGGTCGCTGACCGGCGAGATATCCGGAGCCTTCGGGGATCTCGGAACGTTCCTGCCCTACGTGATCGCCGTCCTCGTCGCGGGCGTCTTCGCGCCGACGCCGCTCTTCCTGGGGTTCGCCGCGGGGTATCTCCTCGTCGCGCTGGTCTACCGGCTTCCGATCGCCGTTCAGCCGATGAAGGCGCTTGGCGCGATGATCGTCGCCGGAGCGCTGAGCGCGGAGGGCGCGGCCTGGGCCGGAGCCATCATCGGCGCGACCCTTCTGATACTCGCGGCAACGCCCCGGCTCGACCGGGCAGCGCGCTCGATTCCGCAATCCGTGGTGACGGGGCTTCAGGCGGGGCTCGGTCTTGTCCTCGGGGTGGTGGCGCTGAACATGATGCGGTCGGACTGGACCCTGGCGCTGCCCGCTGCCGCGATCCTCGGACTGTCGCTCGTCTGGCGGCGCGGCCCCTGGGCGCTTCTGGTTGTCTTCGGCGCGCTCCTCCTGGTTCCGGCATCGCAGCCGCCGGACCTTGCGGTCGCGGGGTCTGCTGACGCCGCGCTCGTGCCGGCGGTCCTGTCTGGCATCATGTCGCAGCTGCCCCTCACGCTTCTGAACGCGGTGGTCGTCGCTGCCGCCTTGGCGAGGTCGCTCTTCCCGCAGGACGCGCGGCGCGTCAGCGAAAGAAGGCTCGCCGCAACGAGCGGTTTCATCAATCTCGCGCTCGTGCCGCTTGGCGCCATGCCGATGTGCCACGGTGCGGGCGGCATCGCCGCGCATCACAGGTTCGGCGCGCGCGGTTCGGTGGCACCTCTGGTCATGGCGCTTTTCTGCGTGGCGGCCGCCGCGGCGGGTCCCGGCATCGTCAAGGTGCTCGCGGCCATCCCGCTGCCCGTGGTCGGTGCGCTTCTTGCCCACGCTGCCGCCGACCTGCTGCTGACCCGGAGAATGTTCGATGCCCGCCCGGATTGCCGGCCGGTCATCGGGGCCACTATGATCGCGACCTACTTCCTTGGCGCCCTTTTCGGCCTCGTCGCCGGGCTGGCGGCGGAATCCCTGCGCGCACATATCGTCAGGAAACGCCATTCGGCATCATCGGGCGCGGGCCGGTGAACCCGCGATCAGGGAAAGGATGAAAAGGTGACGAGCGGAGCGAAATCAGTGATCATCGAGGCGTCCGACCTGACGCTCGCGACCGATTGACGTCGACATGGGTGGCGGGTCTTCGGAACTCCGTGAAAATGAGGTCGCGGTGGAACTGCCGGAGCCCGACGACGCGCGCCTGCGATTCATCGGGAGGATCCGGACGCCCTGGCAGACGCGCGAAGAATGCCCGCGCCAGGGTTCGCCGGACGGGCCGGAGTGCCGCGTCGAGCTGTCCGAACCCTGGGGTGCGGCGCTGGCCGGCCTGGAAGACTACGAGAGCATCGAGCTTCTCTACTGGCTGGACCGGGGCCGCAGGGACCTCGTTCTGCAAAACCCGGGGCGCGACGGCCGCATATTCGGCACCTTCGCGCTGCGCTCACCGGTCCGGCCGAACCCGATCGGCACATCGCTGGTCCGGCTGGTGAGGGTCGAAGGTTCCACGCTGATCGTGCGAGGGCTCGACTGTCTCGACGGGACGCCGCTGATCGACATCAAGCCAGACCGCTGCGCCTTCGTGCCGAAGGCCCCGAAGAAGCCGTGACTGACCGGGTGCCCTCCCGCGTCGTCCGGGCAATCAGTCGGCGGCGGTCTGGCGTTCTGATCTGGGCACGATCCGCAGTGCCCGCAGGGCGTTCAGGATTACCGCCACGTCGATTACCTCCTGCAGAAGCGCGCCTTGGACCGGCGTGATATGGCCCATCGCGGCGGCGATCATGCCAGCGACGGAAAGGCCGATCCCGACGAAGACGCTCTGGAGCGCGATGTTCCGAGCGCCTTGCGCGATCTCCATTCCCGGCAGCGCGCGGTCCAGACGGTCGACTAGGAGCACCACATCCGCGGCTTCCGCCGAGGCGGCCGCGCCGCGCGCGCCCATCGCCACGCCGATGTCCGCCGCGGCCAGGGCCGGCGCATCGTTCACGCCGTCGCCGACCATCATCACCGGGCCGTTCTTGTGTTCGGTCAGCACGAGGAGAACCTTCTGATCCGGCGTGAGTTCCGCCCGGACCAGGTCCAGGTCGAGGCCCTCCGTGACCGCGTTCGCGACCGCGTGCCGATCGCCCGTCGCAAGGACGATCCTGTCCACCCCGATGCCGCGCAGGCGCGAAAGGAGGTTGTGCGTTCCTTCCCGCAGCACGTCCGAAAAGACCAGCCGCCCGGCGTGCCTGCTGTCGATCCCTATCGAAACGAGGACCGATCCCGCCTCGCGGTTCGTTCCGTTGCCGCCGTCCGGTCCGATCCGCTGGGCCACGAAGTCCGCGCCGCCGACCAGAACGGAGTGGCCGCCGACCCTGCCGGAGACGCCTTCACCCGGCATTTCCTCGGCCGCCTCGGGCGGCACGAGCGCCAGCCCGCGCGCACGCGCCTCCATCACGAGGGCCTGGGCGATCGGATGCTTGGAGGCCTGGTCGAGCGACGCCGCAAGATGGAGGATTTCGGCTTCGGAGAACCCCGCCTCCACCTCCACGGAGACGAGCTTCGGCCGTCCTTCGGTGAGCGTCCCGGTCTTGTCGAGGATGAGCGTTCGCACCCGCGCCAGGATCTCGAGCGCCTTCGCGCCCTTGATCAGCACGCCGAAACGGGCCGCCCGCGACAGCCCGGCGACGAGGGCCACCGGAACCGCGAGGATCAGCGGACAGGGCGTCGCCACCACCAGGACCGCGACCGCCCTGATCGGATCGTCGGTCGCCCACCACGCCGCCCAGGCGAGCGTCACGGTGACGGCGAGGAACCCCATCGAATACTGGTCGGCAAGCCGCGCCATCGGCGCCTTGGATTTCTGCGCCGCCTCGACCAGCCGGACAATCCCGGCATAGGTGCTTTCCTCGGCCCGCCGCGTGGCGGCGAGGTCGAAGGCCTCGCCCGTGTTTGTCGCCCCGCTGAGGACCGCGTCCTCTGGTTCGAAACGCTGGGGCATCGCTTCGCCCGTCAGGGCGGAAAGGTCGAGGACCGCGCGCCCGGAGGCGACGGTGCCGTCAACGGGCACCACGTCACCCCGGCGGATCAGCAACCGGTCGCCGGGCTCCACCGCGTCAAGGGGCACCTCCTCCAGCCCGCCGTCCTGATGCCGCATCGCGGTTCGCGGCACGCGTGACAGGAGGTCGTGCATCTCCCGCCTCGCCCGTCCTTCGGCGAAGGCCTCGAGATAGTTTCCGCCGGAATACATCAGCGCCACCACCGCCGCGGCGAGTTCCTCGCCGAAGACGAGCGCGGCCGTCATCGACAGCGCCGCGACGATGTCGAGGCCGAATTCACCCGCGCGCAAGCTCGTGACGATCTCGACGACGAGCGCGGCGAGGACAGGCAGCGTGGTGAGGATCCAGCCGAACCGTGCAAGGTCCGGCCGGCCTGCGAACCAGAGGGCCGCGCCAGAGGCGAGCCCGATCACGGCGATTCCCAGAAGCGCCTTCTGGAGCCGGTCTTGGTGTTGTTCAGCCATGGGGTCCCTTCTCCGGGTCCAGTCGCGAGAAGACACGGGTCGGGTCCGGTTGGCAAGGCGCCGCGCAACGCAGATCGCGCAGGCCGGCCGTCTGCCTCGCAGCCCCATTGACAGGCGGTGCCCGGGTCGGGAGAGAATTGGGCCGTCGAGCAGGCTCTTCAGGCCCGGATCCCACTCGGCCGCAAGCGTCACCACCGGCCAGCGAGCGCCGCCGATGGCGGGGTGGCCGTGCAGCGAGGTTGTCCATGCTACTCAACCCCTTGCCCTGGCCGAATGGAGCCCGCCTTGCAGCGGCGATCACTTTCGACGTCGATGCCGACAGCTTGGCCCGCAGCGCGCGGATGCCCGACGGTCACCCGCGACTTCAGGCGGTGAGCATGGGCCGCTACGGTCCGACCGTCGCCGTGCCAAGGATCCTCGCGACGCTCCGCCGCTTCGGCCTGAAACAGACGTTCTTCATGCCCGGCTGGGTGATGAGGACCTATCCCGCGACGGTCGAGGCGATCCTGAAGGACGGCCACGAGATCGGTCACCATTCCTGGTGCAACGAGGATCCGGCGCAGCACTCGGCAGAGCGCGAGGCGGAGCTTTTCGGTCGGGCGATGGATATCCATGTCCGCCTTACCGGCCGACGTCCCCGCGGATACCGGGCGCCCATGCACGGCGCCACGCAGGCGGTGCTGGATCACCTCGTCAGGGAGGGATTCGTCTACGACAGCTCCCTGATGGCGGACGAGATGCCTTACATGATGCGCACGCCGAAGGGGCAGATACTCGAGATCCCACCCTGCTGGGCTTGCGACCGGCTGCCTTTGGCGACTTTCGGGGAAGCCGTCCAAGGGCTGCCCGTTGCCGCGCCTTCGGACGGGCTGCGGGTTCTGGCCGAGGAATACGAAGCCGCACGGGCCGTGGGCGGATTCTGGATGCCGGTGCTGCGCCCGTGCCTGACCGGGCGCCTCGCCCCGTGGTCGGCGCTGGAGGCATGGCTCGAAACCGTCCTGAAACGGGGCGAGGCCTGGTTCGCCCCCCTTGAAGACATCGCGGCCTTCGCGCTTTCTCACAGGGCAAGACTGCGCGTCGAAACCCTGCCCTACCCGGAAATCTAGGATTCAATACATGACCCACGGCTACGAAAAAGGTCGCCTGAACCTGCCCTTCGTTGGCATCTCCACCTTCGGCAAGAGCCCCTACCAGCAGGACTGGGATGCGATCGACGCGGACGTCGCGATCCTGGGCGCGCCCTTCGACTTCGGCACCCAGTGGCGCGCGGGCGCCCGGTTCGGGCCGCGGGCGATCCGCGAAGCCTCGACGCTCTTCTCCTTCGGTCACGCCGGCGCATACGACCATGAGGACGACGTGACCTATCTCGAAGGCGTCCGGATCGTCGATATCGGGGATGCCGACATCGTGCATACCGACACCGCGACCAGCCACGCCAACATCGAGGCGGGCGTCAGGTCGATCCTGAAGGCGGGGGCGCTGCCCGTGGTGCTGGGGGGCGACCATTCGGTCAACATCCCCTGCATCAACGCGTTCGCGGATCACGGTCCGATCCACGTCGTCCAGATCGACGCGCATCTCGACTTCGTGGACGAGCGTCACGGGGTCCGGTACGGGCACGGCAACCCGATGCGGCGCGCGGCGGAAAAGGACTACGTGACCGGGCTCAGCCAGCTCGGGATCCGCAACGTCTCCTCCACCGCGAAGGAGGGCTACGAGGCGGCTCGTGCGATGGGGTCGGACATCCTTTCCGTCCGGCAGATCCGGAAGCTTGGGATCGAGGCGGTGCTGGAACGGGTGCCGGCGGGGAAGGACTACTACGTCACGATCGATATCGACGGGTTCGATCCCTCGATCGCGCCGGGGACGGGAACTCCGAGCCACGGCGGGTTCGTCTACTACGAGGTGCTGGAGCTTCTGGACGGGCTGACGAAGCGGGGGCGGGTCGTCGGGATCGACCTTGTCGAGGTCGCGCCCGATTACGATCATACGGGGACGACGGCGATCCTGGCGGCGCAGGTCCTTCTGAATTTGATCGGCCGGATCTTCCACAACCGGGGGAAAGAAGGATAAGCGGGCGGCTCCCCACGCTGGCAAGGACGCATGGAATGGCGAGAATACGAGTGAAGATGATTTCCGTTGGCGCTGAGTTCACTGTTTCCAGGCCGTTCCATGCCGGGGCCCGGAGTCCGGGATGACCCGGCTGAACTGCTTCAAGGCCTACGACATCCGTGGCCGCGCGGGTATCGAGCTTGACGAGGGCGTCGCCTTCCGGATCGGCCGCGCCTTCGCCCGGGCGCTCGGCGCCTCGCCCGTGGTGATCGGCCACGACCCGCGGCTCTCGTCGCCGGCGCTTGCCGCCGCGCTGGCGGAAGGGCTGGTGGCGGAGGGGTCGGACGTCCTGGACCTCGGGCTTTGCGGGACCGAGGAGGTCTATTTCGCGACCGGGCATCTGAACGCGGGTGGCGGGATCATGATCACGGCTTCGCATAATCCCGCGGAGTGGAACGGGATGAAGATGGTGCGGGAGGGGGCGGCGCCCCTCGATCCGGTTGCCGACCTGTGCCAGATCCGCGCGCTGGCGGAAGCGGACGCCTTCGGCCTTCGGAAACCGGGCGGCGCGGTAAGGGACGCAAGCGCCACGCGGGCTGCCTATGTGGACCATGTGCTCGGCATGACCGACGTCGCGGCGATGCAGCCGCTGACGATCCTCGCCAATGCCGGGAACGGCGCGGCGGGGCCGACGCTCGATGCGCTGGCCGAGGGCCTCGCGTCGCGTGGCGCGCCGCTGCGCTTTGTCCGGGTTCACCACGAACCGGACGGGAAATTCCCCTTGGGCGCGCCGAACCCGATCCTGCCGGAAAACCACGCGCAGACGGCGGAGCCGCTGCGCGAAGCGGGCGCCGACATGGGCGTGGCCTGGGACGGGGATTTCGACCGCTGCTTCCTGTTCGACGCGACCGGCCGCTTCATCCCCGGCGAACATGTCGTGAGCCTGCTGGCCGCGGCCTTCCTGTCGCGCGCGCCGGGGGAGACCATCGTTCACGACCCGCGCGTGGTCCTCGGCATCCGCGACACGATCGCGCGAGCCGGAGGGCGCGCGGTCATGGCCAAGACCGGGCACGTCTATCTGAAACGCGCGATGCGCGAGACCGGCGCCATCTACGGCGGCGAGATGTCGGCCCATCACTATTTCCGTGATTTCTTTGCCTGCGACAGCGGGATGATCCCCTGGCTTCTGGTGGCCGAGTTGATGGGGCGGAAGCGGGCTGCTCTCGCCTCTCTTGTGGACGACCTGATCGCGCGCTTCCCGTCTTCAGGAGAACGGAATTTCCGGCCCGAAGACCCTGAGGCTGCGATCGCGCGGGTGATGGCCGCGTTCGGACCGGAGGCCGCCGAAATCGACGAGACCGACGGGCTGAGCCTGTCCTTCCCCGGCTGGCGCTTCTCGTTGCGCCAGTCGAACACCGAGGCGCTGGTGCGGCTCAACGTCGAGGCGGAGGGAGACGCGGCGCTGGTTTCGGAAATGACCCAAAGGATTTCAGCCCTTCTCGAGGCTTAGCGCGGCTTGCCTTCTTCCGGCCCGCCGTGAAAACTCCTGTCCGGGAGGACGCGGGATGGATTTCACCGATCTTGAAGGCAAGCGCGCGCTGGTGACCGGGGCTTCGGGCGGTTTGGGTCTGCATTTCGCGGAACTTCTGGCCGCGCGTGGCGTGCAGGTCACGCTTGCCGCGCGGCGGGAGGGCAGGCTGGAGGCGGCCTGCGCCGAGATCCGCCTGACGGGCGGCAGGGCGGAGGCCGTGGTTATGGACGTGGCCGATCCCGCTTCCGTCGCGCGGGCCATCCCGAAGGGCATCGATATCCTCGTCAACAACGCCGGGATAAGCCGGGCGGGGCCGGCGATGGATGTGGCGGAAGACGACTGGCAGGCGGTGATCGATACGAACCTGTCCGGCGTCTTTCACGCGGCGCAGGCGGCCGCGCGGGCGATGAAGGCCCACGGGCGGGGCGGCGCGATCGTCAACATCGCCTCGATCCTCGGGCTTCGTGTCGCGGGGGGTGTCGCGGCCTACGCGGCCTCGAAGGCCGGCGTGGTCCAACTGACGCAGGCGCTCGCGCTCGAGTGGGCGCGGTTCGGGATCCGCGTGAACGCGCTCTGCCCCGGCTACATCGAAACCGACATCAACCGCGAGTTCCTGGCCTCCGAAGCAGGGGAGGCTCTGATCCGGCGCATTCCGCAACGCCGGATCGGGCGGCCGAAGGACCTTGACGGGGCGCTTCTTCTCCTGGCCTCCGAGGCCGGTTCCTACATCACCGGGGCGAGCCTCGCCGTCGACGGCGGTCACCTCGTCTCCTCGCTCTGAGGTCAACATGGATTTCACGCTTTCCCCCCGCGCCGAAGACTTCCGCAACCGCATTGCCGCCTTCGTGGCTGATCACGTGCTGCCGCTGGAGGCGGACCCCGGCAGCTACGACGCGCACCAGAACGTGCGGCTGGAACTCGCGCGCGAGGTGCAGGCGAAGGCGAAGAGCGAAGGGCTATGGAACCTGCAACTTGGCGAGGAGAGCGGGGGAGCCGGCCTTGGAATGGCGGGGATGGCCCCATCCTACGAGGCGATGAACCGATCGATCTTCGGGCCGATCATGTTCAACTCCGCCGCGCCCGACGACGGCAACATGATGGTGCTGGAAAAGGCCGCGACGCCCGCGCAGCGGGAAAGGTGGCTCGCGCCGATCGCGGAGGGGCGTGTGCGGTCGGCCTTCGTCATGACGGAGCCCGCGCCGGGGGGCGGGTCGGACCCGTCGATGATCCTGACCAGGGCCGAGAAGCGCGGCGACCGCTACGTGGTGACGGGGCGGAAGTGGTTCATCACCGGGGCGGGGGTGGCCGAACACTTCATCCTGATCGCGCGGACCTCGGACGATGCGAGGCGGGGGCTTACGGCCTTCCTGTTCCACCGCGACGACCCCGGCTGGCGCATCCTGCGGCGCATCCCGATCATGGGGCCGGAAGAACACGGTGGCCACTGCGAGGTCGAGTTCGAGGGGCTGGAGATCCCGGCGGAGAACGTCCTTCTGGAAGAGGGTGCGGGGCTGAAACTGACGCAGATGCGGCTCGGGCCGGCAAGGCTGACGCATTGCATGCGCTGGCTCGGGCTTTCCAGGCGCTGCGTCGAGGTGGCGCGGGAATACGCGGATCGGCGCGAGGGTTTCGGAGTGCGGCTCGCCGACCGCGAATCCGTGCAGCTGATGCTCGGAAACCTCGCCATGCAGATCGAGATCGGGCGCATCCTGACGATGAAGGCAGCTTGGGAACTGGACCGCGGCGGCTATGCGCGCAAGGAGATCTCGATGGCCAAGGTGCAGGTGGCGAACACGCTGCACGCCGCCGCAGACACGGCGATCCAGATCAACGGCGCGCGGGGCTATTCGGGCGACACGGTTCTGGAATGGATCTACCGCTACGCGCGGCAGGCGCGGCTGGTGGACGGGGCGGACGAGGTGCACAAGATGGTGCTGAACCGCCATCTCGCAAAGGAAGGGGACGGGTTCTGGTCCTGGCCCGTGGCGACGTGAGCGGGGAGATCGACACGGGCGCGCTCGAATCCTGGCTCCGACGGGAAATGCCGGGGCGGGGTGAGGGCTTCGCGGTGGAAAGGGTCGCCGGCGGGCAGTCGAACCCCACCTTCTTCCTGATGCTCGGCGCGGAGCGGCTGGTGCTCAGGAAACAGCCGCCGGGGGAACTTCTGCCTTCCGCCCACGCGATCGACCGGGAATTCCGGGTGATGCGGGCGCTGGGCGGCACCGGCGTGCCGGTGCCCGAGGTGGTCCTCTACTGCGACGACCGCGAGGTGATCGGCACGCCGTTCTACCTCATGCGCCGGGTCGAGGGACGCGTGTTCCACGAGGCGCGCCTGCCCGGCGTCGAACCGGAGGAGCGGCGGGTCATGTATGCCTCGCTCGCACGGACGCTTGCCGCGCTCCACAACGTGGACCCGGACGCGGTGGGTCTTGGCGACTATGGCCGCCAGGGCGGTTACTTCGCCCGTCAGATCGCGCGCTGGACGAAACAGTGGAACCTGTCGCGGCAGGGCGACAACGCCGACATCGAATACCTCATCGACTGGTTGCCGGGCGCCATCCCCGAGGACAATGCCACCGCGATCTCGCATGGCGATTACAGGGTCGGGAACGTGATGTTCCACCCCGCCCGCCCGGAGGTCGCCGCCGTGCTTGACTGGGAGCTTTCGACGCTCGGCCATCCCCTCGCCGATCTCGCGCATTTCTGCATCGCCTGGCACTCGGGTCCGGACGAGTACGGCGGACTCCGGGGGCTCGACCTCGCCGCGATGGGGCTGCCGGAACAGGCGGCGTTCGAGGATGCCTATGGCGCCGAGGCACGGCATGGCCTCGGCCTCGGACCCTTCCACATTGCCTTCGCGCTGTTCCGCTTCGCGGTCGTGTTCGAAGGCATCGCCGCGCGGGCCAAGGCGGGCACCGCTGCCGATCCCCAGGCTGGCCAGCATGCGCACCTTGCGAAGGTCTTCGCCCGGGCCGCTCGTGCCGCGCTTGACGGTTAGCGGGTTCTTCCGACCTGGAACATGACCGCCGGAGGCTCCCGGCCTTGTCGTCGAAAGCCTCCGGCGCGGGTGATTGTGCCAGGGGAAGAAGCGGCGCCCGTCATTCCCCGCGGGGGAAGCGCTTGGCCTCTTCCAGGATGTTCAGGTCCATGTGGTTGCGCATGTAGCGTTCCGACGCTTTCTGCAGCGGCTGGTAATCCCAGGGGAAATAGGCCCCGTTGCGAAGCGCCTCGTAGACGACCCAGCGCCGCGCCTGGCTTTCTCGGACCGCCGCGTCGAAGCGGTCGAGATTCCAGCGCGCCTCGGAGGCGGCGCGGAGGCGAGCGAGCGTGTCGGCATGCGCCGGGTCGGCGGCGAGGTTCGTCCGTTCCGCCGGATCGCTGTCGAGGTTGAACAGCATCTCGGGGTCGAGCGCGCAGCGGATGTATTTCCACGGACCGTCGCGCAGGCAGACGAGCGGCGCCCAGGAGCCTTCGGCGGCGTATTCCATCGTCACGGGCGAGGTCCGGGCCTCGCCATTGGCGAGCGGAAGGAGGCTTTCGCCGTCCGTCCAGGGCAGGACCTCGGCCATGGATATCCCGGCGAGGTCGGCGAGCGTTGGCGTTACGTCGATCGTCGAGACAGGCGTCGGGTCGAGCCGCGGCTTGAAGCCCGGCGCGGCGATCATCAGGGGAACGCGGGCGGAGCCTTCGAAGAAGTTCATCTTGAACCAGAGTCCGCGCTCGCCAAGCATGTCACCGTGGTCCGAGAGGAAGATGATCACCGCCTCCTGCCGCGACGCTTCAAGCGCCGCCAGGATCTCGCCGATCTTGTCGTCCACGTAGGAGATGTTGGCGAAGTAACCACGGCGCGCGCGGGCGACCTGTTCGTCGGTGATGTCGAAGGCGCGCCAGTCGCAACTATCCATCAGGCGCTTCGAATGGGGGTCCTGCTCGTCGTAGGGGATCGCCTCGCCCTCTGGCATGAGGTGTTCGCAATCCTCGTAGAGGTCCCAGTATTTCCGCCGGGCCACGTAGGGGTCGTGCGGGTGGGTGAAGCTGACGGTGAGGCACCACGGGCGGTCGTCCTGGCCGCGCGACAGGTCATAGATCTTGGCGACCGCGTTATGCGCGACCTCGTCGTCGTATTCGAGCTGGTTGGTGATCTCGGCCACGCCCGCCCCCGTGACGGAGCCGAGGTTGTGATACCACCAGTCGATGCGCTCGCCCGGCTTGCGGTAGTCCGGGGTCCAGCCGAAGTCGGCAGGGTAGATGTCGGTCGTCAGCCGCTCCTCGAAGCCGTGCATCTGGTCGGGGCCGACGAAATGCATCTTGCCCGAAAGGCAGGTCTGCCAGCCCGCGCGGCGCAGATGGTGGGCGAAGGTCGGGATGTCGGAGGCGAACTCGGCCGCGTTGTCGTAAACCCGCGTGCGCGAGGGAAGCTGCCCCGACATGAAGGAGGCGCGGCCGGGCGCACAGAGCGGGGAGCCCGTGTAGGCATTCGCGAAACGGAGGGAGCGTTCAGCCAGTGCCTTCAGGTTCGGGGCGTGAAGCCAATCTGCGGGGCCGTCGGGGAACAGCGTCCCGTTCAGCTGGTCCACCATCAGGATCAGAAAATTCGGTCGTTTCGTCATGCCTCGCCTCCGTTCTGGCCGCGTCCTGCTTCGCGCGTGCGACAATCGCATTCTGTTCCGGGAACGACCAGCCTGCACCGTCTTCGCCATTGACTTCGAGGGCAGCCCTCCCTCCGATGGAGCGGAGGGAGGCGAGCCATGAAGACAGTCACCAGGTTTCCGCACGCGGTGCGCGAGATCCCGGACATGGGGATCGTGCTGAAGGATGGCTGCCGGCTGTCCGCGCGGGTCTGGCTGCCGGAGGGAGCCGAAGCGCATCCCGTGCCGGCGGTGCTGGAGTTCCTGCCCTACCGCAAGCGCGACGGGACGACTGTCCGGGATGCGCTGACCCATCCCTATCTGGCTGGGCACGGCTATGCCTGCCTGCGGGTCGACATGCGCGGCAACGGCGACAGCGACGGGCTGATGGAGGACGAATACACCGCCCAGGAACTGGCCGACGCCTGCGAGGTGATCGCCTGGATCGCGGCGCAGCCCTGGTGTTCGGGCTCGGTGGGCATGATGGGGATCAGCTGGGGCGGCTTCAACTCGCTCCAGGTCGCCGCGCTCCAGCCCCCGGCGCTGAAGGCGATCGTCACGCTCTGTTCCACGGTGGACCGGTTCGCGGACGACATCCATTACAAGGGCGGGTGCCTTCTGAACGAGAATCTCGGCTGGGGTGCGACGATGTGGGCCTATTCCTCGCGGCCGCCCGACCCGGCGCTTCGCCCCGACTGGCGCGAGGTCTGGCTCGAACGGCTGGAGGCGGAGCCGTTCCTGCCCGCGCTGTGGCTCAGGCACCAGCGGCGCGACGCCTACTGGCGGCACGGATCGGTCTGCGAGGATTTCTCCGCGATCAAGGCGGCGGTCCTGGCCGTCGGGGGGTGGGGCGACAGCTACAAGAACGCGGTGCCGCAGCTCGTGCAGCATCTCGCCGCGCCGACGAAGGGCATCGTCGGACCCTGGGTGCACAAGTATCCGCATTTCGCGGTGCCGAAGCCGAGGATCGGGTTCCTGCAGGAGACCCTGCGCTGGTGGGGCCGCTGGCTGAAGGGAGAGGAGAACGGTGCGGAAGGAGACCCGGGCTATCGTGTCTACCTGATGGACGGGGTGCGGCCGGCGTCGTGGTACGACCATCGGCCGGGACGGTGGGTCGCGCTGGACGGCTGGCCCGCGAAGGAGGTTTCGACGCAGCACCTCCCGCTGGGCCCGGGCGGCGCCTTGGGCAAGGGCGGGCATTTCGACGTGACGCTCGCCTCGCCGCAGCATTGCGGATCGGCGGGGGGCGAGTTCTGCGCGATGTGGCTGGGACCGGAGATGCCGGGGGACCAGCGGGCGGATGACGCGTTGTCGGCCTGCTTCGATTCCGGACCCATGCCGGCGACGGATCTACTTGGCGCGCCGGTCCTGCGGCTGAAGCTGAAATCCGACAATCCGCTGGCTCAGGTGGCCGTGCGGCTCAATCACCTCCACCCGGACGGAGCCTCGACCCGGATCACCTGGGGGGTGCTGAACCTCGCCCATCGCCACTCTCACGCCGATCCGGTGCCGCTGAAGCCCGGCGAGGAGGTCGAGGTGACGGTTCCCCTCGATCACATCGCCTACCGCCTGCCGGAGGGGCACCGGCTGCGCGTGGCGGTGTCGTCGGCCTATTGGCCGATGCTCTGGCCCTCGCCCGAGACCGCGACGCTGACGCTTACCGGGGGTGCGCTGGACCTTCCCGTTCTGGAAGGGGGCGAAGTCACGGCCTTCCCCGAGGCGGAGGGCGCGACGCCGCTGAAGGCACGCGCGATCCGCGAGGCGGCGCATGTGCGGCGCACCGAGATCGACCAGAGGACCGGCACGGTGAGCCTCGTGATCGAGGACGATTTCGGCGCGTCCGAGAACCTCGAACACGGCCTCGTCACCGGATCGGTGGCGAGGGAAAGATGGGACATTCACCCCGACGATCCGCTTTCCGCCAAGGGCTGGGCGCACTGGACGGAAGAACTTGGACGCGGCGACTGGGTCGTGCGCACGGAAGCGCGCTGCGCGATGTGGTCGGACAAGGAGAATTTCCATCTCCGGGCGGAACTCGAGGCGTGGGAGGGAGACCGAATGATACTGTCGAGGAGTGTCGAAGAATCGATTCCGCGCGACCACCTTTAGGGCGAACGCCACCGGGGAGGCCATCACCGATTCCATCGCGGTCATGTATCCCGGCAAGGCCGTGCGCTGCGGGCCCGAGGCCAGGCAGCTTTCGCCGCCCTTCGACGACTGCAACGACCTCCTCCTGTCCTCGGTGCCCGAGATGAAGCGCGGCTGGCCCGAGAACGTGATCGCGCATCGCAAGACCAAGAGCGCGGGACATTGATCCGGGCTTCAACCTTTCCCAAACCACCCCGCCCAGGGGTCCCGCAGGCGACGCGGGGTCCGTGGCCGGGCCGGAGAAACTGACATGGACCGCAAGCTTCTGCTCATCATTCTCGACGGCGTGCCCTACGCCAACTGGCGCCGGCTGTTCGGCAATCTCGAAGGCTGGGTCGCCTCTGGTGAGGCGCGGGTCTGGCGGATGCGGTCCGTCCTACCGTCGACCTCGGCCTGTTGCTACGCCTCGATCCACACGGGCGTCACGCCGCAGGTCCACGGCGTCTATTCCAACGGATCGATCTTCCGCGTGAAGCAGCCCGACGTCTTCTCGGAGGTTCGCAAGGCTGGCGGCCTCACGGGCGCGGTCGCGCATTCCTTCTGGTCGGAATTCTTCTGCCGCGCGCCGTTCGATTTCGTGCGGGACATCGAATACGACGAGCCCGACAACCCCGGCATCAACCACGGCCGGTTCCACACGATGACGGGCTATGACAACCTGATCAACCAGATGACGCCCTCCGACGTCGATCTTTTCGCGACGCTGACGAGCCTCTGCCGCCGGTTCGGGCTGGACTACGGGATGCTTCATACCTGCACGCTCGATTCGATGGGCCACCGGTACCACCATGAATGCGTCGAGATGGATGACGCCTGCGCGCTCATGGACGCGATGCTCGCGCCCTTCATCCCGATGTGGCGCGAGGCGGGCTACGAGGTGATCGTGACCGCGGACCACGGCCAGTCCTCGCGTGGCCACCACGGCGGCGCGGGCGAGGACCAGCAGGACTTCGCGCTATACTACTTCGGCGAGGGGACGGGACCGTCGCGCGACACGCTCCTGGACCAGCTTTCGCTCGCGCCGACGGTCCTTTCCCGCCTCGGAGTTCCCGTGCCGGAGACGATGAAGGCCACGCCCTTCCTGTCGGACTGACCTAGTTGGCGTAGTCCGCCCCGTCCGCGTCGAGCATGGTACGGATCTCCGCGAGGAAATGCTCCGCGGTGGAGGGGTAGTCCTCCCATTCGCGCGCGGTCTTCTCCGCCACCTCGTCGGAGAGGACGCGGAGCGGCCGGCCGGTCTGGAGCGCGCGTATGTAGGTCTCCGCCGCGCGTTCGAAGTAATAGAGCCGGTTGAAGGTATCCGCGACCGTGTCGCCGACGACGAGGACGCCGTGATTGCCCATGATCATGGTCTTGACCTTGGGGTCAGACATGAGCCGCGAACAGCGCTCCCCCTCGCTGTCGAACGCCATGCCGCCAAAGCTTTCGTCCACGACGCAGCGGTTGAAGAACATCGCCGTGTTCTGGTCGATCGGCGGCAGGCGGCTGTCGGCGAGGCTGGCCAGGACCGTGGCGTGGATCGAATGCACATGCATGACGCAGCGCGCGTGCGGGCAGTTCCGGTGGATCGCGCCGTGAAGGCCCCAGGCGGTCGGGTCAGGCGCGCCGGGGCGGTCGAGTGTCTTCGGGTCGTTGGCGTCGAGAAGGAGAAGCTCCGAGGCCTTCATACGCGCGAAATGCCGCGCAAAGGGGTTCATCAGGAACTTCGTGCCGTCCTCGTTGACCGCGAGGCTGAAATGGTTCGCCACCGCCTCGTGCATGTCCAGGCGCGCGGTCCAGCGGAACGCGGCCGCAAGGTCGACGCGTTCCTCCCAGTGGGCGATGTTGCGGTGGGCTGCGTTCATTCTGCTCTCCCTCAATAAGGCCACTCGCCGCGCCCCAGGGCGGCTATGGCGTCGCAGATCCGGCCGAAGCTTTCGCGGGCGCGGCCGACGGTCCGGCGCGCGCGCAGGTAGCCGTGGACGAGGCCCCTTTCATCCACGCAATGCGCGCGGCCCCCTTCGGCGACGATCCGGTCGCGGTAGTCGCGCCCGTCGTCGCAGAGGGGGTCGCACTCCGCCGTCACGATGAAGGTTGGCGGAAGGGCCGAGAAATCCGTGTCGGACAGAGGCGCGGCCGTCGGGTCGCTCCGGGGCGCCTTTCCGTCCTCGTGGCGGATCGCCATGTAATACAGCATGTCGTCGCGCGTCAGGAGCGGCGCGTCCGCGTGAGTCAGGTAGCTTCCCTTGTCCATGTCGCCGCCGAGCGCGGGATAGATCAGCACCTGCCCCGCGATGCCCAGGTCCTCGCTCCGGGCCGCGTGCGACACTGTTGCGGCGAGGGTGCCGCCGGCGCTGTCGCCAGCAAGCACGACGGGCCCGCCGAACTCCGCGGCCACGCTCCGCGTTGCCGCCAGGGCATCGTCGAAGGCGGCGGGGTGGCGGTGTTCGGGCGCGAGCCGGTAGTCGACCGAGACGACCCGGTATCCGGTCCGGTCCGCGATATCGGCGCAGACGTCGTCGTGGCTTTCGAGCCCGCCCACGACGAATCCGCCGCCGTGGAGATAGACGACCGTCGCGGGGCCTTCGCCATAGACCCGGCAGGGAACGCCGGCAAAGGCCTGGTCCTCCACCCGCAGTCCTGGCGGGTATCCCCTGTGGAAAGCCCGGCACAAGCGGTCATAGATCTCGCGCTGGCGGGATACCGGGTAGGTCGCGGTCTCGGGCGGATAATAGCTTTCGGTGAGGCGGATGAAGGCCCAGGTTTCTTCGTCGATCAGGGCCTCGTAGTCCGCCATCAGCCTCTCCGGATCGTGTCCCCGGGCTGGATTGTCGGCGTCAGTTCGACCCGTTCACCGCCAATGAGGCCGGTCTCGCTTCGCCCGGCGATGATCGCCGCCGCGCGGGCGCCGATCTCGTGGCGGCAGGCATCCATCGTGGCAAGCCGCACCGGCAGGCCGTCGAGCAGGTCGACATTGTTGAAGCCGGCGAGGCCGAGCCGGCCGGGCACGTCGATGCCCTTCTCGAGGCAGTAGAGAAGCCCGCCAGCCCCGATCATGTCGTTCGAGTAGTAGAGGAAATCGAGGTCCGGGCTCCGCGCCAGGATCGCTTCTGTCATCTCGCGGCCCTTCAGCAGCGCCGAGCCGCCGGAGTAGAATTCCCGGTCCTCGAGCGCGAGCCCGGCCTCGGCGAGCCCCGCCTCGAACCCCTCCATGCGTTTCCGGGCCCGGTGGTCGTCCGGCATCTTCGTGCCGAGGAAGGCGATGCGCCGGTACCCGGCCTTCAAGATCGCCCGCGCCATCTCGAGGCCGGCGCGGCGGTGGGAAATGCCCACGACGCTGTCCACCGCATCGCCGTCTACGTCCATGATCTCGACGATCGGGATGCCCGCGTTCTCGAGCATCGCGCGCGCGGCGGCGGTATGTTCGAGCCCGGCGATGATGACGCCGGAGGGCCGCCAGGACAGCATCTCGTAGAGCACCGTCTCCTCACGCTCGGGCGAGTAATTGGTGACGCCCACGACGGGCTGAAGGCCAGTTTCCTCCAGTTCCTGCGAAATGCCCGTGAGGACCTCGGGGAAAACGAGGTTCGACAGCGAGGGAATGATGACTGCGACGAGGTTTACCCTTTGGCTCGCAAGCGCGCCGGCGATCTTGTTCGGCACGTATCCAAGCTTCTTCGCGGCAGCCAGAACGCGCTCGCGCGTCGATTCCGACACGTCACCCCGGTTCCGGAGCACTCGGCTCACGGTCATTTCGGAAACGCCGGATGCCTCGGACACGTCGCGAAGTGTGAGCGTCCGGCGGGGTTCTGGGGGGCTCGACTTGTTCACGGAGGTCCTTTCGGCGGAGGCTCTAGAATCCAATTTCTAACGACAAAGGTTTCGCTTGTCCAAGCTGTAGGAGTCCGATATGTTATCGCTAACGGTATTTTCTTGAACGGCAGTATCCAGCGCGTCCTGCAAGCTCTCTTTCCAAAGGCGTAACTGGACCATGAGGGGGGGCGGTGGGCCAAATAACGCCTCCCCTTTTTTCTTGCCCACGCCGCTCCCTGCTTGCAACGCCGCGCCCCTTGGGCGAGAAGACGAACAGCGGCCTCGTAGCTCAGGGGATAGAGCGACCGCCTCCTAAGCGGTAGGTCACAGGTTCGAATCCTGTCGGGGCCGCCACCTTCCGTTCAAAACGCCGATGTCCCCCAGAGTGGACGGATCAGATCATCCGGATCGCATCCTTGTCCACGGCCAGGACATAGCCCTTCCGCGCGATGTTCTTCACGAGAAGCTCGGCGACCATCTGGTTGCCGAGTGCGTCGCGCAGCCGTTTGATCCGCGTGGCCCCGGCGGCTTCCTCGCAATCCTGGGACGGCCGGCCGGAGATCACCGATTCGATCTCGGCCCCGGTCAGGACATCGTCGTCCATGCGCGCCTCGGCGAGGACCGCCAGCGTCTCGATCGCGGCGGGGGTCAGCGCGAAGGTCATGTCGTTCAGCACCACCGCATTCTCCGCCCGGCTTATGAGGAGCGATGTGACCTCGATCCCCTGGCGGCGGATGTCGTGCATGCGGCGATTGAGCGCCACGATCATCAGAAGGAACACCAACGCCGCGACAAGCAGGGCGGTGGAGAAGAGCAGAAGGACGAAGATCACCATCCGGTAGCTTGTCAGGACCTCCGCGAAGGCGGTGCCCGACTGCGCGAGGATTTCGAGAAGGCGGATCTCGGCGGCGCCGGTCAGGGCGTCGTTCTCGACGAAGATGCGCTCCACCCTCTCGTTGAAGGCGTTGGCGTCGGGCAGGTTGACGAAAAGCAGGACCGCCGCCGCGAGGAGGATCACGACGACGGCGACGACGCCCCAGACGACGACGCGGCTGCCGGAACGCAGCGCCTCAATAGCGGAGGAAGTATTGCCCGGCACTGTCTTTCCTTTGGTCGAGACCTTCAGGACCAAAGATGGACAGAATGTTGAGCAGCGTCCAGCCATCCCTTGCCAGTCGCGGTGCGAGATCGGCGGCGGCCGCCTTCTTCGACCCGCAGGCCGAATCCGGAAGCTCGGCCACCCCGTAGTGGAGCCGCAGCGGATCGTCCCGCTTGGCCTTGTAATCGGCGAAGCAGGCTGCCTGCGCCGGGGCGGCGAAGGCGAGGGCGGCGACAAGCGCGGCCGGTATGAGAGCGAGCGGTTTCATGCCGCCGAAGCTGCGCGCGGTCGGGCCGCTATTCAATAACATTCTCGTACCGGACAGGCGTTATCGGCTTTCGATGCGCCGATATTGCCTGTCGGCGCCGCCTGCGCCGATCGTTCCCCCATCGCGACCGGCGGAGCTATCTCCGGTCACCCCGCGACAAAGTGGAAAGGATGACAGACATGACCCGCAAGCTGACCGCAGCCATCGCCGCCGCCGCCGTCGCGCTATCGAGCATGATCGCCACCCCCGCCGCCGCAATGACGGAAGACCAGGCGCTGAAGCTGCTGCTGGGCGCGCTCGCCGTCGGCGTGATCGTCGACAAGCTCGACGACAACGACCACAAGAAGAAAAGGACGGCCAGGACCTACACGGACACGGATTACCGCCGCGCCTATCCCGACAGGGATTACCGCCGCGATTATCCGGACCGGGACCATCGCCACCATCATCCGGACTGGGACCACGGCCGGGACCCGGGCCACGCACGTTACGACGGAAAGGGCCGCGTGATCCCGCGCGACTGCATCTTCGAGATCCGCACCCGCCGTGGCGTCAAGCACGTCGTGGGCGAGCGTTGTGTCGAACGGAGCCAAATCCGCGCGAAACTTCCCAGATCCTGTGAGATCGAAATCCGAGGGCCTCGCCACGAGCGCTCTGTCTACGGACTGAGCTGCCTGCGCGACCACGGGTTCAAAGTCGGGGCAGCCCGCCGGCGCTAAGGCGGGACCGAGCAGTAGCCGCGCCGCTTCCCCTTGTGTGTCGTGGCTGTTCTGAGGGCGGGAGTTTCTCCCGCCCTTTTTTCTTGCGCGGGGGAAAAGATCCTTGCCTCGGGCGGAGATATTTTCGAACAGGAAAGAAGCGGCCAAAGCGCCGCCCGATCCCTGGAAGAGGTTCCCGCGCCCATGACGGACCGCCCCGACTACTCGCTCGAGGAAGCCGCCCTGGCGCGGGGGATACCAGGTGTCGCCGGCGTGGACGAGGCAGGACGGGGGCCTCTGTGCGGGCCGGTCGTGGCCGCGGCCGTCCTACTGATGCCCGGCCGCATCCCGGAAGGGCTCAACGATTCCAAGAAGCTTTCCGCTGCGCGGCGCGAGAAGCTTTTCGCGGAGCTGATGGAATTGGCCGAGGTGTCGGTGGCCTCCGCGAGCGTCGAGGAGATCGACAGCCTGAACATCCTGCGCGCCAGTCACCTGGCGATGTGCCGGGCGGTCGCGGGACTACCCTCGGCGCCGGGCCTCGCGCTGATCGACGGCAACATGATCCCCCGTGATCTCGCCTGCCCGGCGGAGGCGATCGTGAAGGGCGACGCGCGGTCGCTGTCGATCGCGGCGGCCTCGATCGTGGCCAAGGTGACGCGCGATCGGGTCATGGTGGATTTGGCGCAACAGCATCCGGGCTACGGCTGGGAGCGGAACGCCGGCTACCCGACAAAGGACCATCTGGAGGCGCTCCGAGATCTTGGTGTTACCCCACACCATAGGCGTTCGTTCAAGCCGGTGCACAATATCTTGTATCAAGAGAATTCTATAACCCGTTGATTCAAAAAAGAAATTGACGCCGAATCGGGTCTGACTCATCTTTGTTGATAACGAAACGGCGGAAAAACGCCGGGGACAGAGGCAGACATGACGGTAACAAAGACCAAGGGCGCGCAGGCGGCGCTGCCCATCAATACTATCCTTGCTGGCGACTGCATCGAGACGATGCGCTCGCTTCCCGAGGCGAGCGTGGACCTGATCTTCGCGGATCCGCCCTACAATCTTCAGCTGCGCGGCGATCTGCACCGCCCGGACAATTCCAAGGTCGATGCCGTCGACGACGCCTGGGACCAGTTCGCGAACTTCGAGGCCTATGACCGTTTCACGAAGGACTGGCTCGCGGCGGCGCGCCGGCTTCTGAAGGCAGATGGCGCGATCTGGGTGATCGGCTCCTACCACAACATCTTCCGCGTCGGCGCGGCGATGCAGAACGCGGGGTTCTGGATCCTGAACGACGTCGTCTGGCGCAAGTCGAACCCGATGCCGAACTTCCGTGGCAAGCGGCTCACCAACGCGCATGAGACGCTGATCTGGGCCTCCAAATCCGAGGCGGGGAAATACACCTTCAACTACGAGGCGCTGAAGGCGCTGAACGAAGGCGTGCAGATGCGTTCCGACTGGGTCCTGCCGATCTGCACGGGGCATGAGCGGCTCAAGGACGCCCAGGGCGACAAGGCGCATCCGACGCAGAAGCCCGAGAGCCTGCTTCACCGTGTGCTGGTCGCGACGACCAACCCCGGCGACGTGGTGCTGGATCCGTTCTTCGGGACCGGGACGACCGGCGCGGTGGCGAAGATGCTCGGCCGCGACTGGATCGGGATCGAGCGCGAGGCCGCCTATCGCGAGGTCGCCGAGGCGCGGATCGCCCGCGTGCGGCGCTTCGACCGCGAGGCGCTGGAGACAAGCCAGGGCAAGCGCGCCGAACCGCGCGTTCCCTTCGGCCAGATCGTCGAGCGCGGCATGCTGCGGCCGGGCGAGGTCCTGGTGTCGCCGCGTGGCGCCACGGCCAAGGTTCGTGCCGACGGCACGCTCATCGGGTCGGACGTGAAGGGCTCGATCCACCAGGTCGGCGCGGCGCTGGAAGGCGCGCCCTCCTGCAACGGCTGGACCTACTGGCACTTCAAGCGCGACGGCAAGCTCGTGCCGATCGACCTCCTGCGCCAGCAGGTGCGCGCGGAGATGGACGAAACGCGCCCCCACTGAACTCAAAGGTTACCGCCGGTGCCTGTGGCCTGACCACGGCACGTACCTGGCCCCGCCGGTTCATCGCTGGCGGGGCATTTTTCGTTTCACGATCCGCGGGGCATCGGCGTTTCGCCCCGGTTATACGGTCCCCAGTCGGCAATCTCGGGGTAGAACTGCCGCCGCCAGGCGCGGACGCGGGGATTCATCCGCCGCCGCCAAAGCGGAGGAATCATCGCAAGCGTCGTCATCGCCGGATAGCCGAGCGGCAGTTGCGGCGCGTCCTCCTTGCCGTAGGTCTGCAAGAGCGGGAAGCGGCGGTCCGGCTTGTAGTGGTGGTCCGAATGGCGCTGCAGGTTGATGAGGAGCCAGTTCGAAGCGGTGTGCGCGGCGTTCCAGGAATGGCGCGGCTGGACGTGGTCGTATTTCCCCTCGCCCAGATGCTTCCGCGTCAGGCCATAATGCTCGATGTAGTTCGTAAGCTCCAGTTGCCAGACCGCGATGAAGGCCTGGAAGACGAAGAAGCCGGTCCCCGCCCAGCCGCCGATCCAGAACGCGAGGCCGATCGCCGCCGCCTGAAGCGCCGCGTAGCGCCAGAAGGGATTGGTGCGGTGCCATGCCGGACGCCCGGCGCGCGCCAGCATCTGACGTTCGGCTTTCCAGGCGGAGCGCGGGCAGTCGGTCAGCACCCGGAAGAAATACCGGTGGAACCCCTCGTTGTAGCGCGCGGTCACGGCATCGCGGGGCGTGCCGACATAGCGGTGGTGAACCAGAAGGTGTTCGGTTCGGAAGTGCGAGTAGAGCACGAGCGCCATGAGTAGATCGCCGAGCCAGCGTTCGAGGCGATTCTTCTGGTGCACCAGTTCGTGGGCATAGACGATCCCCACCGCGCCCGAAATCACGCCGACACCGAAGAACAGGACGATCTTTTCCCAGGTCTCGAGGTGGCCGGTGTGCGTCACCCACCAGATCAGGCCGAAGATCAGGGCGGCCTCGATCGGGAACCAGAGAATGGTGATGAGGCGATACCAGAAAAGCTCCGACTCGTGCGTCAGCGGGTCCGGGTTTCTCTCGTTGAGGCCGAGGAAGGCGTCGAGGAGAGACGTGAGGATCCAGCCGTAGGCGGGCAGGAGAAACACCGTCCAGCCGCCATACCCCGCGCCGATGGCGACAAGCGGCAGGAAGCCGAGCGACAGCCAGAACGGCAGCGCGGCGGACAGGCTGGAAATCTTGGGCGCGTCTGTCATCTGGGTCCGGGGCATGTCTCGTCTGCGGACCTTAGCGGCGCGGGTGCCGGGGCTCAATCACCGCCGAAGGAGCCTTTCGCGATATCGAAGACCTTCCGCATGACTGTCGGAAGCGCGGAGGGGCGGAAATCCCCGCGCGGCAGGAAGGTGCCGCGCAAGGGGCGGGCGTCGGCCGGCACCTCGGCAACTCGGACCGCGAGGCGAAGATGGAAATGGGTGAAGGTGTGCCGAACCTCCGCGCCCGCGTCGCTCCAGCCCGCGTCGAGCGGCGGCGCATCCCGTGGCGTCTCGGACCAGTCCGATCCGGGCCAGCCGAGCATGCCGCCCAGAAGGCCCTTTTCCTCGCGCCTTTCGAGAAGAAACGCCCCGTCCGCCCGCCGCGCCACGTAGGCGATGCCGAGGCGGGTGGGCTTTTCCGGCTTGGGGCTTTTCCGCGGGAGTTCCGCCTGCCGCCCCTGGGCCCGCGCCGCGCAGGGCGCGCGCAGCGGGCAGATCCCGCAGGCGGGGTTGCGCGGGGTGCAGATCGTGGCGCCGAGGTCCATCATCGCCTGCGCGAAATCGCCGGGCCTGGCGCTCGGGGTCAGGCCCTCGGCCAGCGCCACGAGTTCGGACTTGGCGGCGGGGAGGGGTGTTTCGACGGCATGGAGCCGTGCGACGACGCGCTCAACGTTGCCGTCGACCACCGTGGCGGCTTCGTCGAAGGCGATCGCGGCGATGGCGGCCGAGGTGTAGGGGCCGACGCCGGGGAGCGCGGCAAGGCCCTCGCGCGTTTCCGGGAAGCGCCCGCCATGATCTGCCACCACGGCCCGTGCGCATCTCAGAAGGTTCCGCGCCCTGGCGTAGTAGCCGAGCCCCGCCCATTCGGCCATGACATCCGCGTCCTCCGCAGCGGCCAGCGCGGCGACGTCGGGCCAGCGATCCGTGAATCGCCTGAAATAGTCCCGCACGGCGGCGACGGTCGTCTGCTGGAGCATGACCTCCGACAGCCAGACCCGATACGGGTCGGGGCGGACGCCCTGCCGGCGATCGGCCGGGCCGACGCGCCAGGGCATAACGCGCGCATGCGCGTCGTACCAGTCGAGAAGCGCCTCGCTCACGCCACCGCTCTCCAGACCGTCACGCAATCTTTATGCCCCCTGAAGCCATTCCTCTGGCGTCCAGCGCCCGCCCGCATAGAATAGCTCCGGATGCAGGAAATGACAGGCATGAGCGAGGATCGCCAGACCAGACGCCAGCGCGGCTTCGAGCCCGCCTCGGGCCTCTTGCGGGAAAGGATCCGCAAGGCCGGGGAGGCGCGTGGCTTCGCCGTGTCGCGGCTTCTGACGCACTGGACCGAGGTCGTGGGCGAGGAAATCGCCCGCGTCGCCAGGCCGGTGAAGATCGGCTACGGGCGCGAGGGGCTCGGCGCGACGCTCACCCTTCTGACCACGGGCGCCGCCGCGCCGATCCTCCAGATGCACCTGCCGAAGATTCGCGAGCGGGTGAATGCCTGCTACGGTTACAACGCGATCGCCCGTGTGAAGATCACCCAGACCGCTCCATCGGGTTTCGCCGAGGGGCAGGCGGAGTTCATGGCGGCGCCGAAACCCGCGTCCGCCCCGCCGCGCCCCGAGGTCGTCCGTGCCGCGCACACCGTGGCGCGGGACGTTCATGACGATGGATTGCGTGCCGCGCTTGAAGCCTTGGCGCAAAACGTGTTGTCTCGCGCCGACGAACAGAAAGGTTGACCCGGATGTCCAACAAACTCGCCCTTGCCGCCCTCGCCATTGCCGCCGTCGCAGGCGGTGCCTGGTGGACGACCCGCGGCGCGGAGCCGTACCCCGCGCTGTCGATGGCCGCCGTCGCCCAGGAGGCCGTGACGGATGAGCAGTTGGCGATGGTGCCGGACATGGTCATTGGCCAGGCCGATGCACCGGTGACGATCATCGAATACGCGTCCTTCACCTGCCCGCACTGCAAGAACTTCCACGATACCGTGTTCGAGCAACTCAAGGCCGACTACATCGACACCGGCAAGGTGCGCTTCGTCTACCGCGAGGTCTACTTCGATCGCTACGGCCTCTGGGCCGGAATGATCGCCCGCTGCGGCGGCGAGATGCGTTACTTCGGCATCACCGACATGATCTACGACACGCAGAAGGACTGGATCGGCGACGGCGAGCCGGCGACGGTCGCCGAGAACCTGCGGAAGATCGGTCTCAAGGCGGGGCTGTCAAAGGACCAGATCGAGGTTTGCCTCAATGACCAGACGATGGCCGAGGCGATGGTCGCGACCTACCAGAAGAACGCGACCGAGCACGGTGTGAACGGAACGCCGAGCTTCGTTATCGAGGGCACGACCTATTCGAACATGAGCTACGAGGAGATGAAGAAGATCCTCGACGAGAAGCTGGCGAACTGAGGAATGTCGCCGCTTGAGGGCCTGAAGGTCGTCGAATTGGCGCGGATTCTGGCCGGTCCCTGGGCCGGCCAGATGCTCGCCGATCTCGGTGCGGAAGTCATCAAGGTCGAAGCCCCGGAGGGTGACGATACCCGCCGCTGGGGACCGCCGTTCATAGAACGCGAGGGCGATCGCTCGGCCGCCTATTTCCACTCCTGCAATCGCGGCAAGAAATCGGTCATCGCCGATTTCCGGAAGCCGGAGGATCTGGACTTCGTCCGCAAGCTCGTGGCCGAGGCGGACATCCTGATCGAGAACTTCAAGGTCGGCGGCCTGAAGAAATACGGGCTCGACTACGAGAGCCTGAAGGCGGTGAACCCGCGCCTCATCTACTGCTCGATCACGGGCTTCGGGCAGGAGGGCCCCTACGCCCACCGAGCGGGCTACGACTACATCATCCAGGGCATGTCCGGTCTCATGAGCGTCACCGGCGATCCGGAGGGCCAGCCGCAGAAGGTCGGCGTCGCGGTAGCCGACGTGTTCACCGGCGTCTACGCGGCGGCGGGCATCCTTGCCGCCGTCCACCAGCGCGAGAGGACGGGCGAGGGTCAGCACGTCGACATGGCGCTTCTCGACGTCTCGACCGCGATCATGGCGAACCAGGCGATGAACTACCTCGCCACCGGGAACGCGCCGAAGCGGCTCGGCAACGCGCATCCGAACCTCGTGCCCTACCAGGTCTTCGACTGCGCTGATGGCTGGATCATCATCGCGACGGGCAACGACGCGCAGTACCAGCGGCTCTGCCGGCTTCTGGGCCTGCCGGAACTCGCCGAGGCGCCGGAGTTCCGGACCAACGCGGACCGCATCGCGAACCGCGAGGACCTGACGCGCCGCCTGACCGAAGCGACCACGCGGTTCGCCAAGGCCGAGCTTCTCTCCGCCTGCGAGGCAGAGGGCGTTCCGGCCGGGCCGATCAACGAGCTGTCGGAGGTCTTCGACGATCCGCAGATAGTTGCGCGAGGGCTGAAACTGGATCTGGGCGGCGTGCCGACCGTGCGCTCCCCCTTCGTCTTCTCGGGTGCGGAACTGGCCCTGGAACGGCCATCGCCGAAGCTTGGCGAGGATGACGCGGAGGTGCGCGGCCGGCTGGGCTAGGCCTGGCGGAACGCGGGGCACGGGGGGCATACCCCCCGCGCACCCCGAGAGATATTTGTGGCCAGAAAAAAGTCAGAGGTCGAGACGCGAGAGCGCCTCGTCCAGCGGCGTCCAGTCATCGAGCTCGAGCCGCACGGGCAGGCTGAGGACCTTCGGCCGGAACGCGGCGGGCAGCCGCACCGCATCCTTTTCCGTCGTGACCATCTGCGCGTGCAGCAGGTTCGCCTCCGTCTCGAGGCGGGTGAGCAGCGCGGGCGTGAAGGGTTGATGGTCGTCGAGCGCTTCGGCGCGGGCAAGCTCCGCCCCGAGGTTCTTCAGCGTGGCGAAGAATTTCTCCGGATGGCCGATCCCCGCGAAGGCGAGGACGCGGAGGCCGTCCCAGTCCATGCCGGTCTGCAGGGGCGCGAGATGCCCGGTCACGTGCGGAATGGAAACATCCCTTCCCCAGGTGACGCGAAAGGCGGCCTGGGCCTGGTCCGGGCCGATCGAGAGCATGAGGTCGGCGCGCTTCATGCCCGCCGCGACGGGTTCGCGCAAAGGCCCCGCGGGAAGGCAGCGACCGTTGCCGAAGCCCCGCGCGGCATCCACGACCACGAGCGAGAGGTCCTTGGCGAGACCGGGGTTCTGCAGCCCGTCGTCAAGGAGGATCGCCTTCGCGCCGGCGGCCACCGCCGCCCGCGCGCCTTCCGCGCGGTCCTTCGCGACCCAAACCGGCGCGAAGGCCGCGATGAGGAGCGGTTCGTCCCCGACTTCGGCCGCGCTGTGCCTGCGTTCGTCCACCCGGACAGGGCCCTCGAGGCTGCCGCCATGGCCGCGGCTGACGACGTGGACGTCGATGCCGCGGGCGCCGAGGCGCTGGGCGAGCGCGATGACCGTGGGCGTCTTTCCGGTTCCGCCGGCGTTGATGTTTCCGACGCAGATCACCGGGACACCGGGCCGGAAACCGGGCCCCCGCGCGACGCGGCGCGCGGTCAGGAAGGCCGCGATCCAGCCCAGGGGGGCAAGAAGTCGCGCCTGCCATGCGGGGGACCTGGGATCGGTGAACCAGAATGCCGGAGCCCGCATCAGGCCCGCGCCCCGGCCGGCACGGCCTTTCCCGGCGCATTCGCGCTATCCATCAGCGCGAAGAGCATCTGCATCACCCGTTCGGTCACTTCGGCGCCGCCCGAAGATGCGGCCCAGGCGTTATGCGCCAGAAGCGCGGCCTTGTCCGGCGCGATGAGGTCGGTCACGGCTTCTGCAAGGCCGGCCGCATCCCCTACCCGCCGTGCCGCGGCGGCTTCGCCGAGGCGGGCATAGGCCTCCGGATAGGGGCCGGGATTTGGGCCGTGGAGGATCGCCGAGCCGAGCGCGGCCGGTTCGATCGGATTGCGGCCGGTTCCGCCCTCGCTGAGGGTTCCGCCCATGTAGGTCACGGGGGCAAGCCGGTACCAGAGCCCCATCTCGCCCTCGCTGTCGGCGATCAGGACCTGCACGTCGTCCTCGGGGTCCTCATCCCGCGACCGCACCGCGACGGTAAGACCCTCGGCCTTGAGGCGCTCGCGCAGGTGCTGTGCCCTTGCCGGGTGGGAGGGCGCGAGGATCAGGAGCATCCGGTGGGCATGCCTGAGCGCGCGCGAATGCGCGGCGAGCACCGCGTCCTCCTCGCCGGGCGGACAGGCCGCGGCGAGCCAGACGGGCCGTGCCTGAAGGATTTCGGCGAGATCCTCGCGTTCCGCTTCCGAATGGCGGAGAGGTTCGGTCGTCTCTTCGATGCGTCCGGTCACCTTGATCGGAAGCTTCTGGCGAACCGAAGCACGGAGAGCCGCCGCACTGTCCTCGTCGCGCGCGAGGATCAGGTCGAAGCACGACAGAAGCGCGGCGGCCATGCTGCGCGTCCATCGCCAGGGAGTCCTCGCCGTGGCGGAAAACCGGACGTCGGCGAGGACGAGCGGAATACCCTTGGTGCGGGCCGTGGAGAGGAGAACGGGCGGAAGATCCAGCCCGGTGAGAAGAAGCAGCGCCGGGCGCAAATGGTCGAGAACGGTGGTGACATCCGGGGCGCGATCGGCCGGAAACGGCATCGACACACTGCCTTCGGGGAAACCCGAGAGATCAGGCGGATTGCCGGGAGAGGTCACGATGAAAACGAGGTTCGGCCGGGACCGGGCCATCTGCCGCGCGAGGTGCGCGAGGCTGAGAACCGGCGTCCCCGGGCAGGCGTGGAACCAGATGACCTCCCCCGCCGGGCACGGGGGCAACGCAGGCGCGTCCGGCCCGACGCGCCGGCCGGGCCAGCGCGCGAAGAGGAGGTAAAGCCAGAGGCTCAGGGACCCGGGCATCGTTCCTGGGCTCAGCCGCCCAGTTCCTCGGTGGGGCCCGCCTCGGCTTCCTCATCGCGGAGCCGGTGCAGGTGGGCGATGAAATAACGGGTATGAGCGTCGTCGACCGTGCGCTGCGCCTCGGCCTTCCAGGCGGCGTAGGCGGATTTGTAGTCGGGGAAGACGCCGACGACGTGGATCTGGGCGGGGTCCTTGAAGGTCGTCTTCGAGGGGTCCACGAGCTCGCCGCCGAAGACGAGATGAAGACGCTGTGTCATGGATCGGAGCTCCTGTCCTTGTGCCGGCGCGAAGGTATCCGAGGGGACAGGGGGGCTCAAGGAGCGTCTGAAAGGGGGCGGATCTTCACGCGAGAGAGAACGGGTAAGGGGTTGATCCCAAATGGTGTCGCAAATTTCCTTTACGTGATCTCAAGCCTTTGCGCGGGGTTTTCACGGGGGACGCGCCCTGTCCTGCCACCGCGCTTCACCCGCCGCGGCGGGTGGCGATGTCGGCGAGAAGGCGGTCGGCCATGGTGACCATGTGGGCGGCCTGTGCCTTCACGAACACCTCGCGGGCGGCGCGAGCCTGCGCCTCGGCCTCGTCGAGATGGGCGGGGTCGGCGGTCTTGTCGAAGGCGATCAGGGCAAGATTGGCGAGGTTGCCTTGGGTCATCGCCCATTGCAGGGGCGCGGCCTCGCGGGTCCAGACGGTGAGTGCGGCCTCTTGGGCGGCGCGCGCCTCGGGGATGCGGGCAGCGCCAGGCTCGCGCGCGGCGATCTCGGCCAGCGCGTTGCCGAGGTTGCTTTGTGTCATGGCCCAGTCGTTCGGCGCCTTGTCCCGGGTAAACACGGTCAGTGCCGCTCGGTGGGCGGCGACGGCGGATTCCAGCCGGGCGGTGCGCGGTTCCAGCCGGGCGAGGACAGAGAGCGCGGTGCCACGGTTCATCTGGAGAGCGGCCCAGCTGAACGGCACGCGGTCGCGCGTGAGTTCGAGAAGGGCAGAGTCGTAGGCGGCAATCGCGGCCTCAAGCCGCGCGGCGCTGCCTTCGCGTTCGCCCAAGGTGGCGAGCGCATTGCCGAGCGCCATTTGTGTATTGGCCCAGGTTATCGGCGTGGCATCGCGGGTGAACCCGGTCAGCGCGGCCTCGAAGGCGGCGATGGCGGCCCGAAGGCGTGCGGTCCCGGACTCGCGCTGGCCGAGGGAGCGCAGGGCGATGCCGAGGTTCAGCTGGGTCTGCGCCCATTCCAGGGGCTCCGTGTCGGAGTGGCGTTCGGTGAGTGCGGCTTCGAATGCCGCGATGGCGGATTGCAGATCGGCCGGGCTGGCCTCGCGCACGCCGAGGGTGAGGAGCGCTGCGCCGAGGCTGTTCTGGGCAGAGGCCCAGGCAAGGCGTTCTCCCGATCGGTCGTAGCCGGCGATGGCGATGATGAACGTCGCCGCCGCGGCGCGGAGCGTTTCGGGCTCGGCTCGCTGGCGTCCGAGGAAGAACAGGACATAGGCGTGCGCTTCCACCAACACCGCGCGCTGCGCCTCGGTGAGGCCCGGGGGCGGGTTGGTGGCAAGCTGGGCGGTCTGCGGGCGGAGAAGCTCGAAGATGGGCGCGGTGTATTGGCCGGCTTCCTCTTCGCTCAGCCGCACCAGCGCGGCGGTGCGGGCCGCGAGCGGGGGCCCCAACGCCTCACCCAGGGCAACCGGCAGCGCAAAGCGGGCCACACGGAACTCGCCCGTGTCGGTGCCGGTTTCGTGGCTCAGGCGCAGATCGAGGCTGTCGCGGTCGCCGCCGACCTCGCCCCAGATCACCACGTCGGCATGGGCCCTGCGGGCGAGCGCCTCGGCGACGCTTTCGGCGCGCCGGGCGATCTCGGCCTCGGATCCGGCCTCTTCGCGCAAGATGCAAGGCACGGTGACGACGTCGATCGCGGCGCCCGGAAGCTCGGAGTAGAGGCCGCGCAGGGTCTCCACGGCAAGGCGGGAGAATTCCTCGTCCCTGTCGTTCGGAAGATAGGTGACCGCAACGCGGAACAGCGCGGTATCGGGCTGTGGCGGCAAGGGGGTTTCACGCGTGACGCAGGCCATCGCGTCCTCGGGGCGGAGCCGGGCCGTGGCCCAGTCGAGGACCGTCCGCGCGAGGTCGGTCGCGAGCCCGGTCACGACGCCGATCGCGATCGTGGTGGCAAGCGCGACGGCGGCGGTCCAGCCGAGGTATCTGCGCATCTGGGTCTCCGGGCGTGACCGGACTTCGCGAGGGTTTCGCAGCGGCGGGGCGAAGTCAAGCCGGGGGCGGCCGAGGGGGCGCGAGATCAGGCCCGGGCGTCAGGGACACGCAGCGCGGGGGTGAGCCGGCCGATCAGGTCCGCGTGCAGCCCCGGGGGCGCGGCGAGGATGCCTTCGGCGCGGGGTTCGGGGCGGTTGTAGGCGATGGCGCCGCCGTGGCGGTCGGTGACGGCGGCTCCGGCGCGGCGGGCGATGAGGTCGCCGGCGGCGATGTCCCACTCCCAGGTGGGGCGGAGCGAGAGCGCGGCGTCGAAGCGGCCCTGGGCCACGAGGCAGAGGCGGTAGGCCATGGAGGCGCGGAACTCGCGGCGCACGGCCGGCGGGCGGCCCTGCCAATGCTCGGGGGAGAGCGCCCATCTTGCGGTGAGCACCGTGGCGCCGCCGGTACGGGAGGTGCCGCTGGCCGCAATAGGCTGTCCGTTCAAGGTGGCGGGGCCGTCCTCGGCCGCGGCGAAGGTGAGGTTCAGCGCGGGGAGGTGGACGACGGCGGCTGTGACGCGGCCGGCTTCGGCCACGGCGAGGGCGTGGGCGAAGGTCTTGTCGCCTTCGAGGAAGGCGCGTGTGCCGTCGATCGGGTCGACGATGAAGGTGCGCTCGGCGGAGAGGCGGGCGGGGTCGTCCTCGGTTTCCTCGGAGAGCCAGCCGTAGCCGGGGCGCGCGGCCGCGAGTTCGCGCTCGAGCATGGCGTTCACGGCGAGGTCGGCTTCGGTCACCGGGCCCGCGCCCTCGGGTTTCTCCCAGACCTTTGGGCGGTTCCGCCAGTGGCGCAGCGCGATCGTTCCCGCTTCGCGCGCGGCCTCGATCAGGAGGAAGAGGTCATTCGCCGGCAAGCGTGAGGCCCTCGACAAGGAGGCTCGGGACGACGTGCGAGAGGTAGGTGCGGGCGTCGTTCGCTGGCGTGAGGCGCAGGAGCATGTCGCGGAGGTTCCCGGCGATGGTGCATTCGTTGACCGGGTAGGCGATTTCGCCGTTCTCGACCCAGAACCCCGAGGCGCCGCGCGAATAGTCGCCCGTCGTCGGGTTGATCGAGGCGCCGATGAGCGAGGTCACGAGGAGCCCCGTGCCCATATCGCGGATGAGGTCCTCGCGGGACTTGTCGCCCTGCGTGAGCGCGATGTTGGAAACGGCCGGCGAGGGCGGCGAGGAGGTTCCGCGCGCGGCGTTCGCCGTGCTTTCCATCCCGAGCTTCCGGGCGGTGGCGAGGTCGAGGACCCAACCCGTCAGGACGCCGTCCTTCACGATGTCGCGGCGGCGCGTGGCGAGGCCCTCGGCGTCGAAGGGGCGGGAGCCCGAGATGCGCGGGCGGTGCGGGTTCTCGGTCACCGAAAGGGTCGTGGGCAGGACTTCCTTGCCGAGCGCGTCGCGGAGCCAGGAGGAGCCGCGCACGATCGACGCGCCGTTGATCGCGGCGAGGAGGTGACCGACGAGGCCGCCCGAGATGCGTTCGTCGTAGAGGACGGGGTAGGCGCCGGTCTTCGGCTTCCGCGCGCCTGCGCGGGCGACGGCGCGTTCGCCCGCGAGCCTGCCGACTTCCTCGGGCGACGGCAGATCCGCGCCATAGGTTCGGCTTTCGGCGGCCCAGTCGCGTTCCATCTTCGTGCCCTCGCCGGTGATCGCGACAGCGGATACGGAGCGGGAGGTGCGGGCATAACCGCCCGAGAAGCCGTTCGTCGCGGCAAGGTGCAGGCGCCGGCGGCCATAGGCGGCGCTGGCCTGTTCGGCCTTGGCGACGCCCTCGACGCCGAGAGCCGCGGCCTCGGCCCGAAGCGCGTCTTCCTGAAGTTCCGCGGCGGAGGGCTCCGGCGACGGGTCGCAAAGGTCGAGCGCGGTGAGGTCCCAACCGGTCGCGAGCTGCGAGGGGTCGGCGAGGCCCGCGTTCGGGTCCTCGGGCGCCTCGCGCGCCATGGCGACGGCGCGTTCGGCCATCTCTGCCATCGTGCGCGAGGAGGTGTCGGAGGCCGATACACAGGCTTGCCGCCCGCCGATCAGGACGCGGAGCCCGATCTCCACTCCTTCGGACCTTTCGGCCTGTTCCAGCGTGCCGGACCGCACGTCGATCGAGACGGAAGTTCCCTCCACCGCGATCGCGTCGGCGGCCGACGCACCGGCCTTGCGGGCGGCGTCGAGCAGGGCGGCGGTGAGGGTTTCGAGGGTGTCGCTCATGGATCGGGTTCCGGTCTGATCGTGCCCTTCGGACCTAGTGCCGAAGGACGCCCGGCGCAAGTCGGGGCGGGCGGTGTGGGTGGAACGCGCGCAAGGCTCGGGCCGGCCAGACCCCATGCCATATGTGTTGCAGATGGCGCGTCACTTCATTGCCGCAGCTTTTCCTGCGTCCTTGATGCCGCGAATGGCAGCCTCGGCCCGAAGCGGACGAGACAAACAAGGCAAAACCGGCGATTTCTTTCCCCACGCGTTGAGGTCGCGAGATCGGGACCGTTCCCAAGTGACGTCCAGCCGCATTATGGCCCCAGCTTGCCGTCTTTGGCATGACGCGCGAATGCCTGAACGAAGTTTACGTATTCACGCGAACTGCTATAGGTTCGATGGACGCGGCGGCTCGGCGTCTTCCGGCTTGGTTGGTTGGGAACGCGTTTGGCCAATCAACAACGACAGGACAGCGAACTGCCACTATCAGATCTGCGAAGGGAGACACGAGGATGATTGAGAAGCTTTTGGTTGCGGTCGACGGATCCGGCCATTCGCTCAAGGCGGTTGAATATGCGGCGGAAATCGCGGCTGCCTGCAACGCGACACTCCTCATCCTCACGGTATTGAGGCCACGCCAAACCCCGAAGGTATCTGAAGAACTGCGCAAATACGCTCAACTGGAGCAGATCGCAGGGGCCGAGTATGAAGCGATCAAGTTGTTGTCGAGCGAGTTGTTGGCAGAGGCCGAGGAGATCGCACGGAACAAGGGCGCGAAACTCATTGCGAAATCGGTCGAGTCCGGACCGGTCGCCCGAACGATCGTCGATGTTGCCAAGAGGAATGACGTGAGCATCATCGTCATCGGCTCTCGCGGTCTGGGAAACATCGAGGCAACGTTGCGCGGAGGCGTTTCTCACCGCGTCGAGCTTCTGGCAAAATGCCCGGTCCTCACGGTCAAATAAGGATATCGGCCAGAACGCAGGCGCACCTGGTCTTTGGGGGCGATAGCCTTCTCAGAAACCGACCTGCCCAATGCCGGCTCTGTCCCGCAGATCGGACCTTGGGCAGTTCCTGGACTCCCGACACGTCGTCCCACTCTCAGAAACGGCTTTAAGAATAGAAGGGGCGGCTCGATCCATCGAGCCGCCTCAAGCAGGGGCGCGAGCCAGACGGTTGTACATCTGGGTCGTCCTCGCGCAGTTCCGTCAGATCAGGGCGACGACCGCAGCCGGCACGCCCAGCATGCCACCCAGGATCAAAATCATCGCAAGGCCAAGTCCTTTGAACATTCTTTCTCCCACACATTAGGGCTCGGTTGAGGCCAACGAATTAGGAGCGTCTGACATTGGGAGTATGCGTCATCCTGCCGCATTTCCCGAAAGCTCCGCCTGACTGCCGAGCCCGGTCTTGGCCGTCGCGGTCGACCGATGCAGCTCATTCCCAGGCAAGCGACTTGCGGCGGTTGATTGTTCACCGGGGCTATTCCGGCAGACCCTTGCCGGCAATCCGGTCCAATTCGGCGGAGTGACCGATACACACCAAGATCAAAGCCCCGATAATCGCCCAGCCAACGTAAGGCGTCGCAGGCTTGCGCGAGAGCCCGACCAGGAGCGCCAGATGTCAGCTGCGCGTCCAGACTGTCGGATGCTGCGGAGCGTTCGAACGGAAGCAGTTGGGGCATTCCGGACGTTCAGCGAGTGTGCGTCATGCGCATTCCTGACCCTTACGCCTCAGAATGCTCGAACCACAAGGCTCACTCCCATCGCCGACAGCATCAAAAGCACGGAGAGGCGGAAAGCGTCGGGAGATAGGTAGTGCCGAATCCGCTCGCCGAATTTCAGGCCGGTGAAAGCGAAGGCAGTGCCGATAGTCGACAGGATCACTCCGTCCCTAGTGAAGAGGCCAAGGCGCTCGAGCCCGACGGCCATGATGACGCTGGATAAGGTAAACGAGCAGTTGATTGCCTGTACGAAGACGTTTCGTTCGAGATGCAGCGCCATGAGATAGGGCATGGAAGGCATAACCTGCGACCCCGTCAGCCCGTTCACCGCGCCGGTCAGGAAACCGCTGACCGGGCCCAACGGGCGCTCCCACCGCGCGGGCAGCCGTACCTCTGGTCTGGCGTAGGCAAAGGTACACCACGACACGAGCACCACCCCCAGGACGCCGCCCGCCTGCCTCCCGTCGATGAGCGCGAGCGCCCAAAGGCCCACGATCAGCCCCGGTACCGTCGCAACCAGCATGGGCCAGAATCGGCGCAGGGTCTCGCCGAACCGTCCCGCCCCGTGCATCACTGCAAGATTGGATGAGATCGACGGGATTATCAGCAACGGCAGCGCCTCTTTCAGGCCGACGGTCACAGCGAGAAACGGCAGGCATGTCGTCGAGAACCCGAGCCCCGTCACTCCCTTCGCCGTCGCGGCGAGCAGATAGGTCGCGAGGATTGCCGCAACCTGCCAGCCGGAATAGTCAAACTCCATGTGCTCCCCGACAATCCCATAGGTGCCCGAAATCTCGGCTCGATCATCAATGATATGAAATCCGCGAGATTCCATAGCCAAATCGGACATGGCAGGAACGGGAGAGGCGTAACGTCAAAGCCAGCACCTTGCCGCTAGGTGTCGGCAGCGGGTACTCTTGGCACCCTGAGGACTTAGCCTCAAAGGCGGTAGTCGGGAGCGAACCGGACATCTGAAATTTTGGCTGAACCGCAACTCCGTCCCGCATGACCGACGTTCCAGAATCCTCGACCGCCTCGCAGATTTCCGGGAACATCGGGAAAAAGGGCCGCCCGCGCGTGGCGGACGGCCCCTTTGCGGTTCCTTGTGGCCGGGCTTACTGGAGCCGCTGGCCGTTGGCGTAGAGCCCGCCGTCCTCGCGGAATTCGATCTTCGAGGTCAGCGCGTCCTCGCCCGCCGGGACGGCGAACATGCCCATCATCATCCGCGCGCCCATCGCCTGGTCCTCGGGCAGGAGGCCCATCGCAACCAGCTTGTCCAGCAGCGCGTTGGCGCCCGTCAGCGAGAGATCGAGCGCGCCGAGCGGCTTCGGATAGCCCATCGACATGTCGGAATTGTCGAAAGTGAAGCCGCCCTGCCCGCTGAGTTCGGCGCCGACGGCCTTGATGCGCACCTCGTTCACGTCGAGCGCGTTCAGTTCGCCCGGTGCTTCCGTCATCTCGGCGGCTTGCTCCGGATCGAAGATTTCGGCCGTGAGCTTCGCTTCGCCCGAGACGTCGACGATCAGCGTGGCCGGATCATGCGGCAGCTGACCGGTCGGGTCGAACATGCCCCAGAGTTCCTCGGGCAGCGACAGGTCCACGAGTTTCAGCACGAGGCCGAACGGCTTCGAGTCGTCCGACTTCACGATCGGCATCGCGAGGCGGAAGGCGCTTTCGGCCAGCGTGATGTTGATCGGGAAGGGAACCTGCGCGCCGGCGATCGTCATCTCGGACGCGCCGCCCGTGCCGCCATAGGACAGGCCGTCCTCCGACATCGCGAAGTCGAGACTGCCGCCCGCGCCCGTCGCGCTGAGCTGCATGGACTCGGCTTCGTCCTGCACGTCAAAGGAGTAGCTGCCGCCGGCATAGGTGAAATTGCCGTCGACCGCGAAACCCGCCTTGAGCGCGGCGACGAGGTCCTGCATGTCCACGTTCCCGGGCATGGTCGCCGTCGAGGACCCGGTCAGCGCCGACATCTCGCCGCTGGCGGTGAACGTGCCGCCGCCCTCCGGATCGTTCGCCGCCATGTCGAAAGCCAGGCTGTCGGTCGAGAAGGTCGACGTGATTTCGCGCGCGTCGGTTCCGGTCATGCGGTACTGCGCGACGTTGCCCGTCATCACGACGTTCAGGTCGAAGGGAAACGTCTCGTCGTCAACGGTCGCGCCTTCCATGGCGATGGCGAGTTCCGGCGCGGTCATGTCGTAGGTCATGTCGTCCGCGGAGCCGGAGACGATGGTCGACATGCCCGTCTGCCGCAGGATCATCGTCATCTCGACCGTCTCGCCGGTTTCGGGCTTGGTGACGACGTTCAGCGGGATCTCCTCGGGTATGGTGATTTCCACGCGGCCGTCGCCGAGATCCCGGAGACGGACCTCGCTGATCGTGGTCTCGAAGCTGCCCTCGGGCATCTCGGTGGAGACCTTTGCGCCAGTGACGACCAGCGTGTCGCCGGATTGCTCCTGCGACTCGGCCGAAAGCACCTGGCCCATGGATGCGTAGTAGTCGACCCAGGACTGCCAGACCTCCTCGGCGGAGACATCGGCGTGAACCGAGGTGCTGCCAAGCAGGACGGCGAGAAGCGCGCCGCCGCCAAGGGTTTTCCACTGTGCCATAACGAACCTTTCTTGAGGCTTAATCGGATCAAGAGAGCATCCCGCGCCGCAGGGGGGCGGGTCAAGGCCCTCTCACTGGTGGATTTCCACCAGTTGCATTAGGTAAATGGCGGGCAAGACGATGGCTTTGACAAGGCATTTCAGAGCGGGGGCGGGATGATCCAGGTCGAACGGACCGACGGGCTGATGCGGGTCGTGATCGACCGGCAGGACAAGGCGAACGCGCTGACGCGCGAGATGCTTGCCGGGATCGCCGAGGCCGCCCGGGACGCCGCGCGGGACCACGCGGGGGCCTTCGTCCTGACCGGTGCCGGAAAGGTGTTTTCGGCGGGCGCGGATCTCGACGAGGCGCGGGCGGGTCTTGCGACCGACCCCGTCTGGGAAGAGCTTTCCGGCGCGATCGCCGCGCTCCCCTGCCTGACGGTCGCGGCCCTGAACGGCACGCTCGCCGGCGGGGCCTTCGGGATGGCTCTTGCCTGCGACATCCGCCTCGCGGCTCCGGGCGCGAAGTTCTTCTACCCCGTCATGAAGCTCGGCTTCCTGCCGCAGCCATCGGACCCCGGAAGGCTCGCGGCGCTGGTGGGCCCGGCGCGGGCGAAGATGATCCTGATGGGTGGCGCGCGCGTCCCAGCGGAGGAGGCGCTGGCCTGGGGTCTCGTCGACCGGATCGTGCCGGAGGGCGGGCTCGACGCCGCAGTGGAGGCGATCACGGCGGACGCGCTGGGCGCGAAACCCGGGCACGCCGCCGCGATCAAGGCGATGATCGGCTAGCTCAGGGCCGCTCGATGGCGATGGCGGTGCCCTCGCCGCCACCGATGCAGATCGCGGCAACCCCGCGCTTCAGCCCGCGTTTTTCCAATGCGTTGAGCAGCGTCACCATGATCCGCGCACCCGATGCGCCGATCGGGTGGCCGAGCGCGCAGGCCCCGCCGTTGACGTTCATCCTTTCCCGCGGGACGCCGAGTTCGGCCATGAAGGCCATTGGCACGACCGCGAAAGCCTCGTTCACCTCCCACAGATCGACGTCCCCGATGCCCCAGCCGAGCCGGTCGAGGAGCTTTCTCGTGGCGGGCACCGGGGCGGTTGGGAAGAGCGCGGGCGCGTGGGCGTGGCTCGCGTGGCCGAGGATGCGGGCGCGGACCGCGAGGTTTTCTGCCTCCGCCACGCGGGCCGAGGCGAGGACGAGCGCCGCGGCGCCGTCGGAGATCGAGGAGGAGTTTGCCGCCGTCACCGTGCCGTCCTTGCGGAAGGCGGGCTTCAGCGTGGGGATCTTGTCAGGGCGTGCGGTGCCGGGCTGCTCGTCCTCGCCAACCACGGTTTCGCCCTTGCGTGTCGTGACGGTGACGGGCGTGATCTCGCCCTCGAAGGCGCCGGTGGCCTGGGCCTTCTGGGCGCGGGTAAGGGAGCCAAGCGCGTATTCGTCCTGCGCTTCGCGGGTGAACTGGAACGCCTCGGCGCAGTCCTCGGCGAAGGTGCCCATGAGGCGGCCCTTGTCGTAGGCGTCCTCGAGCCCGTCCAGGAACATGTGGTCGATGACCTTGCCGTGGCCGAGCCGCGCTCCGCCGCGCATGGCCGGGAGAAGGTAGGGCGCGTTCGTCATGCTCTCCATGCCGCCCGCGACCATGAGGCCCGCCTGCCCGAGCGCGATCTGGTCGGCGGCCATCATCACCGCCTTCATCCCCGATCCGCACATCTTGTTGAGCGTGGTCGCCGGCACGGATTCGCCGAGGCCCGCCTTGAAACCCGCCTGCCGCGCGGGCGCCTGGCCCTGGCCCGCGGGGAGGACGCAGCCCATGAGAAGCTCCTCCACGAGACCTGGATGCGCCCCTGCCCCGGAAAGCGCCGCCCGGATGGCCTCGCCGCCGAGTGTCGGCGCGTCCACGCCGGCAAAGACGCCCTGAAAGCCGCCCATCGCCGTGCGGGCCGCGCCCGCGATCACAACGTCCTGCATCAACCGCTCCTCTCTCAGGGTCCGGAGAAAGACATACCGAATGGTAAGGTTTGCCGTCTAGCCTCGCCGCGACTGGGGAGTGTGGCGGAGGCGGAGATGGACCTTTTCGCGGAGGCGCTGGACGGCGCGCTGGTGGTCAGGGTGGGAGAGCAGCGGATCGATGCAGCGATCGCCATCCAGTTCAAGGACAGGATGCGGGAAATCGCCGCCCAGCCTGCGCCCCGGGTCGTTCTGGACCTGTCGGCGGTGCAGTTCGTCGACAGTTCGGGGCTGGGCGCGATCGTTTCGGTCATGAAGTTCCTTGCCCCCGCGAGGAAGCTGGAACTCTCCGGGCTCACGCCGAACGTGCAGAAGGTCTTCCACCTGACGCGCATGGACACGGTCTTCACGATTCACGCCGCTTTTCCAGAGCAGAAGCTGCAAGATGCAGTGTGACCCGGCTTTCTGTCCCCTGCCCTGCGGCATGACGAGGCCCGGGTGCCAGGATGACCAGATGGCGGACGACTGCCGCCTGCCGGAACGGGAATTCCGGCAGACCTTCCCGGCCGATCCGATGCTGGTTCGGAGCGCCCTGCGCGCTGCCGTCGCGCGCTACATGCGCCGGATGACTTCGGAAGAGGCGGGGACGATGGAACTTGTTCTGGCGGAGGTGCTGAACAACATCGTGGAACACGCCTATGCGGGCCGGAAGGGGGGAATGATCGACCTGTCCATCTCGGTCACGGGGCGGGGCCTCGAGGTACGCGTCGCCGATCAGGGCCTGCCGATGCCCGGAGGCGTTCTGCCGGCCGGCCTCGCCCCGTCGCTGAAGATGTCCGGAGGCACGCAAGATCTGCCGGAGGGCGGCTTCGGCTGGTTCCTGATCCACGACCTCACGCAGGACATCGACTATCTGCGCGACGGGCGGACCAACCGGCTCCGCTTCGTCCTGCCGCTTCGTCGCGAAGGTGCGGTCATGCCCGAATCCTGCCCTATTGCCTCCGCACTGGGGTCAGATTGATACGGATCAATGGGGACCGTAGCTGTTCTAGGCTTCCCTCGGCGCCGTTGTTTACAGCCCCCACCCAGTACGCGGCGCCGAGGTATTTCCTTCCCGAGAATCCCGACCTAGCCTCGCCCTGCCATCAGGGGAGTTGCGCGTGCGGGATTTCCAGCTTCCGGGCCGGTCGCCGGTCTATGCCACGAATGGGATCTGCGCTACGTCGCATCCCCTCGCCGCCAAGGTCGCGGTCTCGGTACTCGAACAGGGCGGCAACGCGGTTGACGCCGCGATCGCCGGCGCGGTTCTCCTCGGTGTAGCGGAACCGCAGATGACCGGGGTCGGCGGTGACTGCTTCGTGCTTCTGAAGCCTGCGGGCGAGGAACGGATCGTCGCGCTGAACGGCTCGGGCCGGGCGCCCGCAGGGCTGTCGGCGGAGGCGTTACGCGGTCGGGGGCTTGCAGCGGTGCCGACGGAAGGCGTCGATGCCGTGACCATCCCAGGCGCCGTCGACGCCTTCTGCCGGCTCTCGGCGGACTGGGGGAGGCTGGGGCTTGCCGCGTCGCTCGCGCCGGCGATCCGGTACGCGGAGGAGGGCGTCCCGGTCGCGCCCCGCGTCGCCTTCGACTGGGCGGAGAACACCGCGCGCCTTACGGGGGAAGCACGGCGGTTCTACCTTTCCGGCAGCAAGGCGCCGACGGTCGGGCAGGTCTTCCGCGCGCCGGGCCAGGCGGAGGTTCTGCGCCGGATCGTCAGGGAGGGCCGCGCGGGCTTCTACGAGGGCGAGGTGGCTCAGGACATGGTCGCCTCGCTCCGGGCGCTCGGGGGAGGGCACACGACCGAGGATTTCGCGGCGACGCGGTCGGATTATACGGAGCCTGTCCGGGGCGAGTATCGCGGTCACGAACTGGTGGAACATCCGCCCAACGGACAGGGCGCGACCGCGATCCTGATGCTGAACATCCTTAAGCATTTCGACATGGCGGCGCTTGCCCCCTTCAGCGCGGAGAGGGTGCACCTCGAGGCGGAGGCGGCGAAGCTCGCCTACGACGCGCGCAACCGGTTCCTCGCGGATGCGGACTTCGTGACGCGCCTTGACCACATGCTCGCCCCCGAGACGGCCGAACGGCTCGCGCGACTCATCGACCCGGTGCGGGCCATGGAACAGCCGCCCCAACGGGCCGAGGCCGTGCACCGCGACACGGTCTACATCACGGTCGTGGACCGGGACCGGATGGCGGTGTCGCTGATCTATTCGATCTATTGGGCCTTCGGTGCGGGCATCGCCTCGTCGAAATTCGGCATCCTGTTCCAGAACCGCGGCGCGGGCTTCACGCTGGAGCGGGGGCATCCGAACGAGGCGGCGGGCGGCAAGCGGCCCATGCATACGATCATACCGGGGATGCTGAGGCGCGAAGGGCGGCTCGTCATGCCCTTCGGCGTGATGGGCGGCGCTTATCAACCCGCCGGCCACGTCGCGGTGGTCAACAACCTTGGCGTCTACGGGACGGATCCGCAGGAGGCGCTGGATGCGCCCAGGGCCTTCCCCGACGCGGGCAAGCTGAAGCTTGAACGGGGTCACTCGGCGTCCGTCAAGGCCGGACTTGCCGCGATGGGACATGACGTCACCATTTCCCCGGCGCCCCTGGGCGGCGGGCAGGCGATCCTGATCGACCACGAGGCGGGCGTGCTGATCGGTGCGTCCGACCCGAGGAAGGACGGCTGCGCGCTGGGTTACTGACCGGAACTCAGTTCAGGTTGAACTGGAGGGGGTAACGCCCGTCCTCGAAATCGCCGAAAAGGTCGGCGAGGTCGGGATGGTCCACCGGCTCCCCGGAAGCATCGGGGACGAGATTCTGTTCCGACACGTATGCGACGTAATAGGAATGCTCGTTCTCGGCGAGGAGGTGGTAATAGGGCTGGTCCTTCGCGGGACGGCTTTCCTCGGGGATGGACTGGTACCATTCCTCGGTGTTGGAAAACATCGCGTCCACGTCGAAGACGACCCCGCGGAACGGGTGCTTTCTATGGCGCAGGACCTGGCCGAGATTGTATTTAGCCCGTGTCGACAGCATTGGATTGCAACCCCTTACTTTGCTTAGTAATCCCGACCGGCGGTGAATGTCCACCGTTCATGCTGATTCAGGCGGAAACAGTCCGTGACAATCATCCTGACAGTACTTCAGATCGTCGCGCCGGTCTTCATCCTTGCGGCTGTGGGCTTCGTCTGGGTCAAGGCGGGGTTCGAATACCGGGTGGAATTCGTCACGCGGCTGGCGATGACGCTTTCCGTGCCCTGCCTGATCTTCGTCGCGCTGATGCGCGCGGACGTCGATCCCTCGGCGCTCACCGCCATCTCGCTCGCGTCGCTCGTGGCCTATGCGCTGGTCACGGTCGCCTTGTGGATCATCGTCGCGGTTGGGCGGCTGGACCGTCGGACCTACCTTGCGCCGCTGATCTTCGGGAACACGGGGAACCTCGGCCTGCCGCTCGCCATGTTCGCCTTCGGCGAGACGGGGCTCGGGCTCGCGGTCGTGGTCTTCGCGATCATGGCGGTGATCTCCTTCACCTTCGGGGTCTGGCTGGTCGCGGGCGGCGGTTCGCCCATGCGCGTCGTGAAGGAGCCGATGGTCGGCGCGACGCTCCTCGGGGCACTCTTCCTCTGGCAGGGCTGGAAGACGCCGGACTGGATAACGAACACCCTGCAGCTTGCCGGGCAGATGGCGATTCCCCTGATGCTGATCACGCTGGGTGTCGCGGTGGCGCGGCTTCACCCGCGGGGTTTCGCGCGGCCGCTGATCCTGTCGCTCCTGAAAGCCGCGATCTGCACCGGGATCGCCTGGGGTGTGGGCCGGGCCTTCGGGCTGGAGGACGTCGCCTTCGCGGTGCTCGTGCTGCAGGTCGCGACACCGGTTGCGGTCACGTCCTACCTCCTTGCGGAGAAATACGCGGAGGATGCGGAATCCGTCGCGGGGCTCGTCGTTGTCTCGACGCTGACGTCGGTGTTCACGATTCCGCTGACGCTCGCCTTCCTGATCTGAAACCTGCAGCTTTGTGATTCCACGTTCTCGTGAAATCCCCTAAACTGCCGCAAAACAAGAATACGGCGAGAGGCAGATGAGCAGCTATCTTCGCGCGGCGCTGATACTATTGCTGGTCGCATCCTGCGGCGGCGGGAACTTTTCCGCGCCGCGAAATCTGGATGACGCCTGTTCGATCGTCAGCCAGCGACCCGAGTACCTGAAGGCCATGCGGCGGACGGAACGGCGCTGGGGTGTGCCGGTGCATGTGCAGATGGCCACGATCTACCAGGAATCGAAGTTCATCGGGAATGCGCGGACGCCGTTCCGCTATGCGCTGGGCGTGATCCCGATGGGCCGGCAGTCCTCCGCCTACGGCTATTCGCAGGCGCTGGACAACACCTGGGACGAATATCGCCGGGACGCGGGCCGCCGCAGCGCGAAACGCGACAAGATCGCGGACGCCACCGATTTCATGGGCTGGTACATGCACGGCACTTACGAAAAGCTCGGCATCCCGAAAAACGACGCGCAGAACCAGTACCTGGCCTACCACGAGGGCCGGTCCGGTTTCGCCCGCGGCAGTCATAACGAGAAGTCGTGGCTCCTTCGCGTCGCCGCAGATGTCGCCACCCGCTCCGAGATCTACCGTCAGCAGCTGATCGCCTGCCGGAAGGGCTGATGCCCCGTCAGCGGGTCCGCTGCTGGGTTTCGTAGGTGATGTTGAACAGGAAGGTGGAGAAGTCTCCGCCCATCTTCAGATCGTCGAGGACCACGCGAGTCTGGCCGCCCGCCTCGTCCGTGATGACCCATTCCCGAAGCTCGACCGGATCGTTGGAGAAAACGAGCTGGATCGTGCCGTATTCCGGGTTTTCGGGATCCTGCGCGATGACGATGGTACGGTCGCCCGCATCCTCGTGGCCGACGACCATCCTGGCCCGGCCGAGGTCCACTTTGTTGGCGAGGATCAGGTTCAGGGGCGTCTTCTTGAGCGGATACTGTTCGGGCGGCTGGTTCGACTTCGGGTCGAAGATCGCGACCTGCCCGCCGCCGGCGAGCACGAGTGTCCTGTCGGGCGGATCGTATTCGAACCGCACCCGCCCCGGGCGCTTGATGTAGAGCTTGCCGGACGAGCGTGAGCCGTCCGAGTTGATCTGGGTGAAGGTGGTCTCCGCCGTCCTGATACCGTTGAGGTAGTTCGACAGAACCGAGAGCGGAAGCTTCTCGGCCGAGGCCGGGAGGGCGAGGGCAAGCCACAGGAGCGGCAAGAGGGCGAGGCGCAGCATTTTCATGCCCCCTATCTAGCCCTTCCTCCCACCGTTGTAAGCCCCGCCCGGATCACATTCGCCTCAGCGGCGACCGCAGGCCCATGGAGCCGTTCGGACGCCTGCCGTTCAGTTGGCCTTCGGAAGAATTCGCCCCCCAGGATTCGGTGAATAGGGGCTGTTGTCCCGGAGAAAATCGGCGGTGACATCGGAGAGGAGAGGACCATAGTCGAAATGGTACAGCGGGTCCTCGAACATATCGTAGCCGAACCCGCCATTTCGCACCCACGCGCTTGTCGCCACGCCGTAGATCTTCCCCCGCTTCAACGGAACAAGGACGTCGCCTTCCGACACCATGACATCGGAGACTCGGGAACCGGGCTCTGCTTCAGGGTCGAATGTGAACTTCAGTCCCGAGACCTGGGGGAAACGCTCCGAAAGTTCTTCCCCGCTGGCGACGCCATGCTCCAGGGCTTCCAGAACCGTGGCGCCGGAGACCTGAAGCCACGCCAGTCTGTCCTCGCCGCGCAAGGATGCCCGGACATCCGGGAATGTCACGGCGCCGCCGTTGATCGATGTCAGAATTCCCGCCGCCGGGAGAACCGAGATCTGAACGCCTCGATCCCTTGCGTAGTGAAGCATCGCGTCGGTCACCAGGTTCCCCAACGCGCATTCACCAGTCCGGCAGGAATCCTGCTCGCCGTCGATTGGACCCGTTGCCTCGGCAATAGCCCTGGCACCCAGGTCAGCTAGCCGTTCCTCGGCTTCCGCTATGATCTTCGCGGTCGCCTCGTCGGCGGCTATGGCCGAATCCAGGAGGATCGGTTCACCACTTGCCTTCGTCACCGTTCCCTCATCATCGAACGTGACACGAAGGCTCCCGAGGTATTTTCCGTAGGGATACAGCTGCACGATCGCCGTCTTTCCGATCATTGTGGGGTATTTCCCCGATGCGGCGGGGTCCCGGTTCGACAGCAGGATGTGGCTGTGACCACCGACGATCACGTCGATGCCGTATGTCTCCCGTGCGAGCTCCTTGTCCATTTCGTAGCCCAGATGCGAAAGCACGATGATCTTGTTGACGCCGATACGGTCAAGACGCTCGACTTCCGCCCGAACGGCGCGGAACGGGTTGTCGAAAGACACGTTCTTTCCCGGCTGGGACATGCTGTGCATGTCCTGCAGGGTGACGCCGACAATGCCCAGCCTCTCGCCCGACCGCTCGATCACGGTCGAGCTCTGGATCGCGCCGGACAGTTCTGGCTCGTTTCCGACATCGATATTCGAGACAAGGACCGGAGCGTCGAGCAGCTCGCAGAACTGCCCCAGCACCTCGGCGCCCTCATCGAATTCGTGATTGCCCAGGGTCATCGCATCGTAGCCGAAGCCATTCATCATCTCGGCGGCAAGGCGGCCCCGGTAGTACCGGAAGAAATCGGTGCCCGAAAACTGATCGCCGGCGTCGAGCAGGATGGAGTTGTCCGAGCGCGCCCGGGCCTCAGCGATCGCCGTGGCCAGACGCGCCGCGCCGCCATAGCACGCCCCCTTCGCGTCGTCTGCTTCCGGGCAGTCGAGGCCATCGGCCGTTATTGGCTTGAAGCGTGAATGGAAGTCGTTCGTGTGCAGGATCGTCAGATCGAAGTCCGCAAGGCCGGGGCCCGTGCCGACCAGCAGGAATCCGAACGCCGCCAGTAGTCGAATTGACATGCACGCCTCGTAGCTTTTCGAGCGCCGCCGATCAGCCAGCCCGCCTCGACTGACGAAGCACGATTATCATGCTGGCTTCTTCAGGGCCACCGGTCGGAGCTATCTGCCGGACCGGGTGATCCGTGCATGCTGCTGGCGGCCGTTCGACCCAGGGTCCGCAAGGAGGCTGATTCAGGCCGGCAGGGCGATGGCGGGGTCGCGACGGAACACCGGAGGCGGCCATCTTTGCTGCGTCGAGACCGATCCGGGTGGACGCGGACGTGGTGGCCTTCTTCCGGGCGATGGGGCCGGCATCTGACGCGGATGAATGCGGTCCTGAGAACCTTCATGCTCGCCCGGCTGGCGGGCCTGGTGACGGGGCCGGAGGAGGTGCGCTGTGCGCCCACGCATGAGGAGGAGATGATGGAGCTCCGCCGCGAAATCCTCGACCACGCCATCGCCGAAACCGACGCCCGCGAGGCGCGGGAGAAGGCGGCGGAAGAGAAGAAGGACCTGGAGGCGCGGCGGGCGCTCCGGGATGCGCGGTTGGGGAAGTAGGGGGGCAACATTTGCCATATACACTTGGCCTTTGAAACCTGATAGGCTGCCAGCATGACGAAGACCATTGCCACTTCACGCAGCACCACGACGGGCCGGTTTTCCCCGAAGCCCTTGGGAAAGTCTAAGGCCGCAAAGTTCGCACAAGTTGAAGGTATCACCCTGACCGCGAAGTCGAAAAAAACCTTGGTGCGGCTTGAGGCGAGCGGTCTCAAGGGGGATGCCTTGCGAGCCGCCATTACCGGCACCTTTGAGAAAAAGCGGAGCGGATGAGCCGGTACGATGCGGCGGACGATCCGCTGTGCTATCCGGGTACCGGCGTTCTTCGCAACAAGGCGGGCCTGAAGGATCAGGACGAGCTCGACCAGTTCGAACAGTTGATGTTCCAGACCCGCGCCGAGGAACCTCTGCCGCCCGGCAATTTGGACTATGCGCACTACCGTGCAATCCACCACCACTTTTTTCAGGACGTGTATGACTGGGCGGGGAAACCACGCAAGATACGGACCGCCAAGGGTGGCAACTGGTTCTGCTTTCCCGAAAACATCGAACGCGAGATGGATAAGCTCTTTGCGGACCTCACAGCGGAGAACCATCTGGCCGACCTGAGAAGTATCGAGGCCTTCGCCGAACGCGCAAGCCACTTCATCGCCGAACTGAATGCGATCCATCCGTTCCGCGAGGGTAACGGGCGCTGCCAACTTACGTTGCTGCGTGAACTGATGGAACTTGCGGGCTTTCCGATGGACGAGGACCGGATCGATCCCGAGGGGTTCATGCAGGCGATGATCGCGAGTTTTTCGGGGAGGTTGGAACCCTTGGTGATCGCAGTTTCGGGGATGGTTCAGGGCAAGTAGTCGAGATAGAGTTTCTACTGCCCGTCCACGGCCATAACCCGCTCTTTAATTTTCTGCTCTTTCGCAATCGGACAGCAGCAGGCGCTTTGTTTCTCCTTTCGCCGATTTTATCTCCCGCACTACCAAATTAAGTTTCTTCGGCAGAGAGTTTGTGCTGCCATGGTGGGACCAAGTGACATATCTGAGACTAGCTCCCGGAAAATCTCCATCCGGCCGAAACGGAATTATTCTACCGTGCTGATCGGAGAACACCCTTCCGTTGCGAGTGATTGAGTTAAACCTGGTCACATTCCCTGTGATGGTAGAGCTTCCGGGGTTTTCCTCTCGTGTGTTGACCCAATCTTTAGAATCCTGATCGAATACTATGAGATCGGACCTCGGTCTCTCCAATGATATCGTGGTAACTCCGTCTCCAATGGGCCGGTGCGCCCTCTGTAGGCTACCTTCAAGCGTTTCAGCAAGCTCGTCGAAAAAGGGTTCATCTTTATCGATTGCTTTCCTAATTGCTGCCGTTTCGGGTTCACCACTGAAAACACCCGTTGCTTTCTTGAACACCGCTTTTATGAAATCATAAAAAACTGGTGCCGCCGCACCGGCAATCACTGGATACTGCTCGACTAAAACTACAAGATCGACTAAGAAGCTCCCTTGGCGGGCCGGCAGAAGAAAGAACTCTGCGCTGCGAGCTGCTGTAGCCCTAGTAACAATTTTTCCTGACACATAAGCGTGCGTTGCAATTTGTACGGCTTGCGCCAACCCTTGAATAGATGTCGCGCCATCATAAAGTGGCAGCTTTCCTTCTCCTGCGACTTGCCCACGATATCTAATCCTCAACCCAAACTTTTTTTTGTTCCATGCGCCGATCCGTTCGAGAGTCAGCGAATTTGAATATCGTTGTTGCGGAACTTACAAGCTAAAATTGATTGCCGTCTGGAGGTTCTCCCTAAAGGTGCTGCGGAGTGAGCCCTACTGCTCCGGCACCAGTATCTCCCGCTTGCCGACATGGTTGGCGGCGGAGACGAGCCCCTCCTCCTCCATCTGCTCCACCAGCCGCGCGGCCTTGTTGTAGCCGATGCCGAGCTTGCGCTGGATGTAGGAGGTCGAGACCTTGCGGTCGCGCAGCACGACCTGCACCGCCTGGTCGTAGAGCGCGTCCTCGCCGTCTGTGTTGCCGCCGAGCCCGAGGACGAGGTCGATGTCGGCCTCCTTCTCCTCGTCGGGGCCCTCCACGACGCCGGACATGTATTCAGGGGGGCCGAAGCTCTTCAGGTGGGTCACGATCTCCTCGACCTCTTCGTCCGACACGAAGGGGCCGTGGATGCGGGTGATGCGCGAGCCGCCGGCCATGTAGAGCATGTCGCCCATGCCGAGGAGCTGTTCGGCGCCCATTTCGCCGAGGATGGTGCGGCTGTCGATCTTCGAGGTGACCTGGAAGGAAATGCGGGTCGGGAAGTTCGCCTTGATCGTGCCGGTGATGACGTCGACCGAGGGGCGCTGGGTCGCCATGATGAGGTGAATGCCGGAGGCGCGGGCCATCTGGGCGAGGCGCTGGATGCAGGCCTCGATCTCTTTCCCGGCCACCATCATCAGGTCGGCCATCTCGTCGACGATGACGACGATGTAGGGCAGCGCGACCGGCATGAATTCCTCGGTCTCGAAGACCGGATCGCCGGTTTCCTCGTCGAAGCCGGTCTGGACGGTGCGCTTGAACATCTCGCCCTTCGACAGCGCCTCGCGGACGCGGCCGTTGTAGCCCTCGATGTTGCGGACGCCCATCTTGGACATCTTGCGGTAACGCTCCTCCATCTCGCCGACCACCCACTTCAGCGCGACGACGGCTTTCTTGGGGTCGGTGACGACGGGAGAGAGAAGGTGCGGGATGCCGTCATAGACGGAAAGTTCCAGCATCTTCGGATCGATCATGATGAGCCGGCATTCCTCGGGAGAGAGCTTGTAGAGGAGCGAGAGGATCATCGTGTTGATCGCGACCGACTTGCCCGAGCCGGTGGTGCCGGCGATCAGGAGGTGGGGCATCTTGGCGAGGTTCGCGACCACGGGTTCGCCCGAGATGTCCTTCCCGAGAGCGAGGGGCAGGCGCATGTTCGAGTCGCCGAAATCGCGCGCCGCGAGGATCTCGCGCAGGACGACCTTTTCGCGGTGGGCGTTCGGAAGTTCGATCCCGATGACCGAGCGGCCCGGCACGGTCGAGACGCGGGCCGAAAGCGCGGACATCGAGCGCGCGATGTCGTCGGCAAGCCCGATCACCCGGCTGGCCTTGAGGCCCGGGGCGGGTTCAAGCTCGTACATCGTGACCACGGGGCCGGGGCGGACCGAGACGATCTCGCCCTTCACGCCGTAGTCGTCGAGCACGGATTCGAGCATCCGCGCGTTTTCCTCCAGTGCCTCGTCCGAAAGCTGGTGACGCTGGATCGTGACCGGGTTCGTCAGCAGCGACAGCGGCGGAGCCTCGTATTCGGCGGCCTTGGGTTCGTCGAACTTCAACCGGGGCTGCGCTTCGGCCTGGGCCTGGCGCGAGGGAGCGAGCGTCTTCTTGGACGAATGCTGCACGACCCGGCGCGGCGCGGCGGGGGCCGCGGGCGCGTAGGCGTAATCGGGCTCCATCTCGTCGTCCTCGACGTCGAGATCGGCGTAGGCGAGGTCTTCGTAATCGTCCTCGGTCTCGAACAGGGGCTTGGCCGAGAGGGGCTCCGGCGCGTCGCGCTGCGGAGCCGGCGCCGCGGCAGGAGCGGCCATCGGCGCGAGGTTCGGGCCCGCCGAAGCGGCTCGCGCGGCGGTGAGCGGCGGTTCGGCGCGGAGCGCGCCGGGAAGGGGGCGCGGCGCGGAGGCTTCGCTGCGCGACTTGACAGCGTCGGCGATGCGCGCGCGGATCCGTTCGGCGCTGGGCGCTTCGGCCTCGTAGGCGCTGCGGGGCGCGGTGCGTTCGATCAGTTCGGGTTCCAGATAGAACTCCGGATCGGGATCCGCCGTGCGGCGCATCAGCGACGGCATGCGGGCGAAGAGGCCGGTCCGCTCTGCCGGAGGCTGCGGCGCGGGGGCCGGTTCGGCGGCGTAGCGCGGTTCGGCCCGCAGGACACGGGCTTGGGGTGCGGTGGCGGGGGCCGCGGTCAGCGAGGCGTCGCGGCGATGGGACAGCGCCTCCTCCCGTGCCGTGGCGCGGCGTTCACGGTAGTCGCGCGCGGCGGCGGCGGAGGCCCGCGCGCCCTTTCCTGCAAGGCTCAGACCATGCGCGTAGGCCATGACCGTTCCGAGAAGCAGGAAGCGCCAGATCGTGCGCAGTTCGCGGTTGTCGAAGCCGGTGACGAAGGCGGCCATCGCCAGCATCGCGACGCCCATGATGACCGAGAGGACCTTGAGGCCGAAGGTCGCCGTGACCGGCACGACGCCGAGGACGGCCCCCAGAACGGTGTCGCCGAAGAGCCCGCCGAGGCCGAAGCTGTGTACCCAGTCGCCGCCCGGGAGCAGCGTGGAAGCGTAGACGGAGGCCAGCGCAATCGCGATCGGCGCGAAGATCACGCGGGACAGCGCGCGTTCCTCGCCACGGTGCAGGACGAAGCGGAGGCCCCAGGCGGCGAGGACGACGGCGATACCCCAGGAGGCATGGCCCGAGATGACATAGAGCGGCGAGGCGACCGATGCGCCGAAGCGGCCAAGGAGGTTCTGCGCCGGCGCGTCGGTCGCGACCAGCCAGTTCGGGTCGTCGGGCGAATAGCTGCCAAGGAGCATCGCGACCAGAAGACCGGCCACGATCAGCGCCACGCCGAACAACTCCTTGCCGCGACGTTCGACCACGGCCTGCATGTTCTGGTCCAGAAGCGGGTCACGCTCTCTCGCCTGATAGGATGCCATGTCTACCCCGTCCTCAGTTGTACAGGCAGTCGCGGAGCCGCGAGAGCCCGCGCCCCATGTCTTCAAGTGGGGCCACCATCGCCACGCGGATGTAGCCCTGGCCCGGATTGAATCCTTCGACTTCGCGCGAAAGGTAGCCGCCGGGCAGGACCCGCACTCCCGTCTCGCGCCAGAGTTTCAGCGCCGCGGCCTCGCCGTCCTCGACCGGCAGCCAGAGGAAGAAGCCGCCCTCCGGCCCCTCGTAGCCCGGCACGCCCTCGAGGATCTCGTCGGCGGCTGCGTATTTTTCCTGATAGAGCGCGCGGTTCGCCTCCACATGAGCCTCGTCGGCCCAGACCCGTTCGGAAACGCGCTGGATCGGCAGCGGCAGGGGCGCGCCTGCATAGGCGCGAAGCTGGCGGATGCGCGCGATGGAGCCCGGCCCGCCCGCGACGAAGCCGGAGCGCAGGCCCGGCAGGTTCGACCGCTTGGACAGCGAATGGAAGGTCAGGACCCGTTCCGCATCGGCGCCGGTTTCCTGTGCGACTTCCAGCACGCCGGGCGGCGGGGCCGTGCGCCAGATCTCGGAATAGCATTCGTCGGCGAAGATGCGGAAATCGTGCTTCTCGGCCAGCCGCAGGAGCCCGGCCCAGTAGTCGCGGGAAGCGACCGCACCCTGCGGGTTGGAGGGAGAGCAGAGATAGGCGACGGCCGTGCGCTCCAGGATATCGGAAGGCAGGAGGCCGAAATCCGGCAGGAAGCCGTTATCCGCAGTTGCCGGGACGTAGACCGGTTCTGCGCCGATGGTCAGCGCCGCCACCGCGTAGACCTGATAGAAGGGGTTCGGCATCAGGACGACCGGCCGCTTGCCGCCCTTCTTCTCGGGGCAAAGCGCGAGAAGCGCGTTGAACAGCCCTTCGCGCGTGCCGTTCAGTGCCATCGCCTGCTCTGCGGCGTCGATCCGAACGCCGTAGCGGCGGTGCAGCCAGTCGCCGATCGCGGCCAGAAGCTCCGGCGTGCCCTCGTTCGGAGGGTACTTGCCGAATTCCGCGAGGCTTTCGGCGAGGATCGGGCCGATGAAGTCCGGCATGGGGTGCTGCGGCTCGCCGATGGTCATGTGAATGACCTCGCCGCCCGCGGGATGCACGTCGAGAAGCTTCCGCAGACGCGGAAACGCGTAGTCTGGCAGGTTCGAAAACCGCTCGGGAAACACCATTACTGCCTCGGTTTCGGGATCATTGCGCCCCGTTTTCGGAAACTTTAGCCAATGGCGGGCCACGGGTCCAGAAAAAGGGATGCTTTCCCAAGGCTTGACCCGGACAAGTGTGGCATTCCGGCCCGTCGGCCTCAGGCGAGGGCCGCTTCGGCGGCGGCGCCGAGGCGGAGCAGGCGTTCTTCCTGCATGGGCCTGCCAAGGAACATGATCCCCGCAGAGGGAAGGCCCGTTGGCAGCGTCAGCGCCGGGACCTCCATCAGGTTGCCGACCCTCGTATTGCGGAGCGTCAGGAGGTTCGCGCGGACGTAGAAATCGCTGTCCGCGAGAAGCCGTTCCGTCTCCGGCGGCGCGATCGGCGCGGTGGGCAGGATCACGGCGTCGTAAGGGGCGACGGCCTTGGCCCAGTCCGCGCGAAGTTCCCGAAGGCGGCGCCAGGCGGTGACGAAATCGGCGGCCGTCACCCCCGCGCCGGAGCGGAAGCGTTCGAGAATCGGGGGAAACATCTTTTCCGGCGACGCTTCGATCGCGGTGCGCCAGATGCCGTAGGCCTCGGGCGTGTAGAGAATCGCGGAAAGGCCGAGCGCGTCGTCGGCGGCCGCGACCTTCGCGTCGTCGATCCGGGCGCCGGCGGCCTCGAGCCGGGACACGGCGCTTTCGAAGCCCGCGCGGGGAACCTCGTCGAGATCCTCGAGCGCCTTGCCCTCTAGGACGAGAAGGCGGACGCCCTCGAGCGTGGCACCGGAAAGGTCGGCGGGGCGGCAACCCTCCAGCGCCGCGAGGAGTAGCGCGGCATCCTCGACGGTCTTCGTTAGGGGACCCACGGTGTCGAAGCTTTCGACGAGCGGCACGACGCCCCGGCAGGAGAGCCGGCGGAGCGTCGTCTTCAGGCCGACGAGGTCCTGCCAGGCGGCGGGGATGCGCACCGATCCGCCCGTGTCCGAGCCGATCGCGGCGGGCGCGAGGCCCATGGCGACGGTGGCCGCAGCGCCGGAGGAGGAGCCGCCGGGCACGACCTTCGGATCGTTCACGTTGGGCGGTGTCGCCGTGACCGGGTTCAGGCCGAGGCCGGAAAACGCGAGTTCCGACAGATGCGTCTTGCCGAGGCAGACGAGGCCCGCCTGGGTCGCGTTCACCAGCACGTCGGCGTCACGTTCGGGCACGCGGCCCTTCAGCAGCGCGCTTCCCGCCTCGGTCGCGACGCCTGCCGTGTCGTAGTTGTCCTTCCAGGAAACCGGCACGCCATCGAGCGGCCCGCGGCGGTGGCCGGCCTTCGCCCTGATCCGCGCGGCCTCGGCTTCGGCAAGCGCGCGTTCGGCCGTCAGCCGTGCGTAGATCCGGTTCATCTCCGGATGCGCACGGGCCCGGTCGAGAAAAGCCGCAGCAAGCTCAACCGGGTCGATCTCGCCCGCGCCGATCGCGCGGCCGAGTTCCGCCGCGCTCATCCCAGACCAGTCCTGCATCATGCCCTCGCAAGGTTTCGCGCGATGGACGGTAGCGATACGGGGCAGCATGGACAATCCCGCAGCCGCAGCCATATTGGCCGGCATGGATACCGATTCAGACGTGATCATCGCGGGCGGCGGGCTCAATGGCCCGGCGCTGGCGCTTGCACTGGCCCGGGCGGGGCTGAGCGTGACCGTAGTGGACGCCCAGCCGCCGCGCTTGCGCGCCGAGGCCGAGTTCGACGGGCGCGCCTACGCGCTGGCGCTCGCCTCGAAGCGGCTTCTGTCGGCCATAGGGGTCTGGGACCACGTGGCAGGCAGCACGCAGCCGATCCTCAGGATCATCGCAAGCGACGGGCGCCCAGGCGAAGGCCCCGCGCCTTTCTTCCTCGATTTCGACGCCGCCGAGATCGAGGAAGGCCCGATGGGCTACATGCTGGAGGACCGGTTTCTTTACGCAGCTTTCCTCGACGCCATGGAGGCGGAGACAGGGATCACTCTCGTTCCAAGGACCACCGTGACCGGGCAAGAGCCGGGCCCAGCGACGATCAGCGTGACGTTGTCCGACGGGCGGAGCCTGTCAGGGCGGGTGCTCGCGGGGTGCGACGGGCGCCAGTCGGGTACGGCGCAGCGGGCGGGAATCAGCCGCTCCGGCTGGGGCTACGGCCAGATCGCCGTGGTCTGCGCGGTGGATCACGAACGCCCGCACGAAGGCACGGCCCAACAGTTCTTCATGCCGACGGGGCCGCTTGCGATCCTGCCACTGCCCGGCAACCGCTCCTCCATCGTCTGGAGCACGACCGAGGAAGAGGCGAAGGCAGTCATGGCGCTGGACGACGCCAGTTTCCTCGACGTGCTCAGGCCCCGGTTCGGGGACTACCTGGGCGAGATCAGTCTCGCCGGCCCGCGTTTCACCTATCCCTTGAACCTGACGCTCGCGAATTCCTACGTCGCGCCGCGCGTGGCGCTGGTCGGCGACGCGGCGCACGGCGTTCACCCGATCGCCGGGCAGGGGCTGAACCTTGGCCTTCGCGACGTGGCGGCGCTGGCGCAGGTGCTGGTCGAAGCTGCGCGGCGGGGCGAGGATATCGGCACAATCGACGTGCTGGAGCGTTACCAGAGCTGGCGGCGTTTCGACTCGACGATCCTTGCGCTTGGCATGGACGGGGTGAATCGGCTCTTTTCCAACGACAACCCGCTCCTGCGTGGCGTCCGCGACTTGGGGATGGGGATCGTCAACGCGATCCCTTCCCTTCGGCGCGGCTTCATGCGGCAGGCGGCGGGCCTCAAGGGCGACCTGCCGCGCCTTCTGGAGGGGCGGCAGATCTGAGGCTCAGGCGCCTTTCAGCCCGATCGCACGGGTTTCGGAGAGCGTGAGCGAAGTCGAAAGCGCCTCGGGGTCCAGGCGAAGCTCGATCACCGCCGGCAGGCCGGAGGCACGCGCCCGCTCGAAGGCGGCAGGGAAGTCCTCGGTCCGCTCCACCGTCTCGCCGTGGCCGCCATAGGCCCGGGCGAGCGCGGCGTAGTCGGGGTTGGCGAGTTGCGTACCGGAAACCCGGCCCGGGAAGTTCCGTTCCTGGTGCATCCGGATCGTGCCGTACTGGCCGTTGTTCGCGACGATGGTGATGACGGCTGCACCGTATTGCGCGGCGGTCGACATCTCGTTCAGCGTCATCTGGAAACAGCCGTCGCCTGCGAGGCAGACGACCGTTCGCCCCGGGTTTTCAAGCTTCGCGGCGATGGCGGCAGGAAAGCCGTAGCCCATGCTGCCCGAGGTCGGCGCGAGCTGGGTGCCGTAGCCCTTGTAGCGGAAGTAGCGGTGCAGGAAGGCCGCGTAGTTTCCCGCGCCGTTCGTCAGCACCGCGTCATCTGGCACGTTGTCCGACAGCCAGCGGATCACCTGCTCCATCCTGACCGCGCCGGGCGTTTCCTTGGGCTGCTGCCAGGCCTCGTACTCGGCGCGCGCGGCCTTGGCCCAGTCGTCCCAGCGCCGCGGCGCTGGCGTGTCGGCAAGCGCGGCGGTCATCTCGACGGCGTCGGCGACGATGCCGAGATCGGGGCGGAAGACGCGACCGAGTTCGGAGGCGTCGGGGTGGACGTGAACGATCGTCTTGCCGGGGTCCGCCGGGTGCATGAGTTCATAGCCACGGGTCAGGTTGTCCCCGATCCGCGCGCCGAGGACCAGGATCAGGTCGGCGTCCTGCAGCCGCTTGCCGAGCTTCGGGTTCATGCCGACGCCAAGGTCGCCCGCGTAATTCGGGTGACGGTTGTCCATGTGGTCCTGCCGGCGGAAGGGGACGGCGACCGGAAGGCCCCAGCTTTCCGCGAAGCGGGCGAGGTCGGCGGCGGCCCCGGCGTTCCACCGGCTGCCGCCGGCGATGACGAGGGGGCGTTCGGCCTTCGCCAGCGCCTTGGCCACGGCGGCGGCTTCGGCGGCGCTGACGCCCGGCGGCACCGGGGCGGGAGCGGGAAGGTCAGGGACTTCGGCACTGGAGGACAGCATGTCCTCTGGCAGCGCGAGCACGACAGGGCCGGGGCGGCCGGAGGTGGAGATGTGGAAGGCGCGCGAGACGTATTCGGGGATGCGCTCCACCTGGTCGATCTCGGAGGCCCATTTCGCGACGGTTCCGAACACGGCGCGGTAATCGACTTCCTGGAATGCCTCGCGGTCGCGGTGGTCGCGGGCGATCTGGCCGACGAAGAGGATCATCGGGGTCGAGTCCTGTTTCGCGACATGCACGCCCGAGGACGCGTTCGAGGCACCGGGTCCCCGCGTGACGAAGGCGACACCCGGGCGGCCCGTCAGCTTGCCCGTCGCCTCGGCCATCATCGCCGCGCCGCCTTCATGCCGGCAGACGATGTTCTGGATGTCGGCGTCGTGCAGACCGTCAAGCGCCGCGAGGAAACTTTCGCCGGGAACCGAGAAGACCCGCCTCACTCCCTGACGCACCAACTGGTCCACCAGGATCTGCCCGCCGTGCCGCATTGCCGCCTCCGCCATCCGCCGTCGCCACGGACCTTGCGCGAGGCTGAGGGCAAGGGCAAGCCCACCCGGAATCCCGCTTACCGGTTTCAGTGTTCGACGCTAGGATCCGGGCATCGCCGCGCGACAGGAGATCGCCATGACTTCCCCGGACGAAAGCCTCGATCTTGAACTGCGCCGTCACCTCGCCGCGCCGCGCGCCAGTCTCTGGCGTTGCTGGACGGAGCCGGAGCTTCTGAAACAGTGGCTCTGCCCGAAGCCGTGGGGCGTCTCGACCTGTGTCGTGGATCTGCGTCCCGGAGGGAGGTTCCTCAGCACGATGCTGAGCCCGGAGGGCGAGGAGTTCCCGAACGACGGGGCTTGGCTCGAGGTCGTGCCGGGGGAGAGGCTCGTGTTCACCACCGCGCTCCGCGAAGGCTGGCGGCCGTCGGCCGCCAAGATCCATGACCTTGCCATGACCGCGGTCCTCAGCTTTGCCGATGCGCCTGGCGGGGGCACCAGCTACCACGTGCGGGTGATGCACGCCGATGCCGAGGGCAAGGCGCGGCACGAGGCGATGGGGTTCCACGAGGGCTGGGGCGTCACGACCGACCAGCTCGAAGAACTGGCGTTGACGCTATGAGCACGACGGGCGGCGTTCGACGGCTGACCGATGCGATGGACCCGGCGCGGGCGCAGGCGCTGGCCGCCACGCTGGGAATCGGCTTCGACGCGGATGCGGCCCTGCCGCCTTTCGCGCATCACATCTACTTCTGGGAGGCGCTGCCCGAGGCCGAGCTTGGCCGCGACGGCCACCCCGCGCGGGGCGCGTTCCTGCCCGACCTCGGCCTGCCGCGACGGATGTGGGCGGGCGGTCGGCTGGAGTTTCCCGCGCCGCTTTGCGCCGGGCGGCCGGCCGAGAAGACCTCGGTCATCGAAGCGGTGGAGAGGAAGCAGGGGCGCAGCGGGCCGCTGGCCTTCGTGACCATCCGGCACGAGATCCGGCAGCAGGGGCGGCTTTGCGTCGCCGAGTGGCAGAACGTCGTCTACCGGGAGGATCCGGCGCCTGGGGCTCCGGCGCCGGTGCCGCCCGCCGCGCCGGAGGGCGCGGAAGAGACGGATGTGCTGAGGTTTTCGACCACCAAGCTCTTCCGTTACTCGGCACTGACCTTCAACGGACACCGCATCCACTACGACCTCGATTACTGCCGCGAGGTGGAGGGCTACCCGGGCCTGATCGTCCACGGCCCGCTTCTGGCGCAGCACCTGATGCTGATGGCGGCCGCGCGGGGGGCGCTGAGGCACTTCCGCTACCGGGCCACCGCGCCCCTTTTCCATTTCGAGACGGCGACATTCGCTCGGGCGGGCGCGAAGCTCTGGGTCGCGGGGCCGGACGGGCGGCTCTGCATGGAGGCCGAAGCGGGCTGAGCCGTCAGAGGAAGAAGCGCAGGACCACGGGCGCGATCAGTGCGGTCAGGACTGCGTTCAGCCCCATGCCGATCCCGGCGAAGGCTCCCGCCGTTTCATGCACCTGGAAAGCGCGGGCGGTGCCGATGCCGTGGGCCGCAACGCCGACCGCGAAGCCCCGGGCGCGCCAGTCCGTGAGCCGCAGCGCGTTCAGAAGGGGGGTCGCCACGACGGCCCCGATGATCCCGGTCAGAAGCACCAGGACGGCGGTCAGCGTCGGCGCGCCGCCGAGTTTCTCGGATATCCCGATCGCGACCGGCGCGGTCGTCGATTTCGCGGCGAGCGAGGCGAGCACCGCGCCATCGACCCCGAAGGCCTTCGCCACCGCAAGCGCCGAAAGGACCGCCGTCAGGGAGCCTGCGAGAAGCCCCGCCGTCATCGGCAGAACGGCGCGGCGTACGTGGGCGAGGTTCGCGTAGAGGGGGGCGGCCAGCGCCACGGTCGCGGGGCCAAGCATGAAGTGGACGAACTGCGCGCCCTCGAAATAGGTGCGGTAGTCGGTGCCGGTGGCGAAGAGCACGACCGCGAGGAGAATCACGGCGATGAGCACCGGGTTGACGAGGGGCTTCCTCCCCGAGGCGCGGGAGGCCGCGTCGCCGATCGCATAGGCGATGAGGGTGAGCGTGAGCCAAAGAAGCGGCTCCCGCGCGAGGTAGGACCAGATCAGCGCGGCGTCAGACATCGCCCCTGTCCCCCGTGATGCGGGCCACCGCCGCGAAGGTCAGCGCGCCGACGGCGATGGCGAGGATGGTGGAGACCACGAGCGCCACGAAGATCCCCAGGCCCTCGTCGCGCAGGACGCCCATATGGGCGACGACACCCACGCCGGCCGGGACGAAGAGAAGCGACAGATGGGCGAGAAGCCCCTGCGCCGTCGGGCGGATCGCCGCGGCGAGGCGTGGCGAGGCGAGGAAGGCCGCGACAAGCGCGACCATGCCGAGCACCGGGCCGGGAAGCGGCAGGTCGAAGGCGCGCGCGGCGGCTTCGCCCGCGAGCTGGAAGGCGAGGATCGTGGCGAGTGCGGGGATCATGCTCTGGCTCCGTGTGCGGCGGTGACACGAGCCTAGCGGCGGGCGGGCGCGGCGCAAGGGCTTGCGCGGCAAGGAAAAGGGCCCCCGGATCGATCCGGGGGCCACAGTAAAGGCGGGCGAAGGGAGAACGCCCGCCGGGAGGTCATTCCGCCGGGATGGCGGCCGCGCTTCCGGGTTGGTCGAAGTGTCGGCGGAAGCGGGAAAGGGCGGAAAGGTTCCGGATCAGCGGCTTGACGTCGAGAAAGCCGAAGACGGCGATCCCGGCCATGGCGACCGCCGCGGCGATCTTGAGCGCGGTGCTGTCGCCCCGGAGGACGCGCGCGATGTCCTCGAAGACGGGCACGCTCTGGCCGGGGTGCGGCACCCAGAATATCAGGTACATGAAGAAAGTGACCGTCAGGCCCCCCGCCCCCAGCGAAGCGAGGAAATGAAGCGGCGAGTAGCTGTCCGCAGGCCGGTTTGTGGTCGGTTGCATGCGCACCCTAAACATTCCTGGATTTGAATGTGAATATACGAATATGTCCAGCCATGCACTGCGACATCCTGACCGGGGACGAAGCGCCTTTCTGGCCCCGGGTTTCGTGGCCCCGGGGGCAATATCTTGGGGATAAGCGGCGGGTTGTCGCCAGATCGGGTGGTCAAAGGTTGACTCGCGGGAGTGCCCTGCGAAGGATTGCAGACCTGTCGGAATCAGAGCCGAGTCGATCAATTGCGTTTCACCCGCCTGCGCCTCAACGGTTTCAAGAGCTTCGTCGACCCGACGGAACTCGTGATCCATGACGGGCTCACGGGCGTCGTCGGGCCGAACGGCTGCGGCAAGTCGAATCTCCTCGAAGCCCTGCGCTGGGTGATGGGCGAAAACCGCCCCACGGCCATGCGCGGCGAGGGGATGGAGGACGTGATCTTCGCCGGCGCGGCTTCGCGGCCGGCGCGGAACTTCGCGGAAGTGGCGTTGATGATCGACAACGCGGAACGCCTCGCGCCCGCCGGGTTCAACGACTCCGACCACCTGGAGATCGTGCGGCGGATCACGCGAGACGCGGGCTCCGCCTACAAGGTCAACCTGAAGGAGGTCCGCGCGCGGGACGTGCAGATGCTGTTCGCGGATGCCTCGACCGGCTCGCATTCGCCGGCGCTGGTGCGGCAGGGGCAGATCGCGGAACTGATCAACGCGCGGCCGAAGAACCGGCGGCGCATCCTTGAGGAGGCGGCGGGCATTTCCGGCCTCTACCAGCGGCGCCACGAGGCGGAACTGAAGCTTTCCGCGACGGAACAGAACCTCGCCCGCGTTGACGACGTGGTCGAACAATTGGCGCAGCAGCTTCAGCAGCTTGCCCGCCAGGCGCGGCAGGCGGCCCGCTACCGCGAGATCGGCGAGGAACTGCGTCGCGCGGAGGGGATGCTTCTCTACCGTCGCTGGCGCGAGGCGGATGACGCGCGCGTCGCCGCGGAGGCGAGCCTCAGGGAACGTGTGACGCAGGCTGCGCAAGCGGAAGGCGCAGCGCGGGCCGCAGCCAAGGCGCGCGCGCAGCGGGAAGAAGCGCTGCCGCCCCTGCGCGAGGAGGAGGCGATTGCCGCCGCCGTCCTGCAACGGCTCCAGGTGCAGCGTGACACGCTCAAGGACCAGGAACAGCGCGCGATCCAGGCGATCGAGACGCTCAAGGGCCGGATCGAGCAGCTGGTCCGCGACATGGAGCGAGAAGAGGCGCTGAACCGGGACGCGGGCGAGACGATCGCGCGGCTGGAGTGGGAACAGGCGCAGATCGCCAAGGCTTCCGAGGGGCATGAGGACAGGCTGTCGGCCGCGGCGGACGCCTCGCACGAGGCCGCGCAGGTCCTGGCGTCGCGGGAATCGGCGCTGTCCGAGCTGAACGAGGACGTGGCGCGTCTGTCGGCGCGGCATCAGTCCGCGCACCGTCTTCTGGCGGATGCCAAGTCGACCGTGGACAGGAACGAGGCCGAGGTCGCCAAGGCCCGCGCGGCGGCGGAGGAGGCCGCAGCGGCGCAGGCCCGCGCGGCCGAGGAATTTGCCCGGGCCGAAGCGGCCGAGAACGAGGCACGCGCGGCGGCGCACGCGGCCGAAGCGGCGCTTGCCGAGGCCGACGATGCCCGGGGCGAGGCACAGTCGCGGGAGGCGGAGGCACGCGCCGCCCGGTCCGAGGCCGAGGGCGAGGCCAACGCGCTGCGCGCCGAGGCCGCGGCGCTTGCCAAACTCGTCGAGCGGGAGGCCGCGACGGGCCACCAGCTTCTCGACCGGGTCCGGGTGGAAAAGGGGTTCGAACGTGCGCTTGGCGCGGCGCTCGCCGACGATTTGCGCGCGCCGGAAGTATCGGGCGACGGCGGATCGGGCTGGGGGGTGCTGCCGGCCTATGCGCAGGCGCAGACCCTGCCCGAGGGCGTGAAGGCGCTGTCGAACCATGTCACCGTGCCGGAGGTTCTGGCGCGAAGGATCGGCCAGATCGGGATTGTCGCAACGAAGGCCGAGGGCGCGCGGCTGCAGGCGGCGCTGCAGCCGGGCCAGCGGCTGGTCACGGCCGAGGGCGACCTCTGGCGCTGGGACGGGTTCCGCGCGGCGGCGGAGGACGCACCATCGGCGGCGGCGCTGCGGCTTCAGCAGCTGAACCGGCTATCCGACCTCAAGCGCGACCTCGAGGAAGCGTTGGGCCGGGCGGAAGGCGCGCGGCAAGCCCACGAACTTCTGACGGTTCGGCTGGCCGCCGCGACGGAGGCGGACCGGAAAGCCCGCGAGGCGCGGCGCGAGGCGGACAGGATCGTGGCGGAAGCGAGCCGGGCGCTGTCGAAGGCCGAGGCGGATCGTTCCATCGCCGGTGGCAAGGTGGAAAGCGCACGCCTTGCCGCGGCGCGCCACGACGAGGAGGCGTTGGGCGCGCGGGCGCGGCTGAAGGAGGCAGAGGCCGCGGTGAAGGCGCTGCCGGACCTGGATGCGGCGCGGGCCGAGGTCGAGGATGTGAAGCTCACGGTCGAGGCGGCCCGGATGACGATGCTCGCCAAGCGGTCGGCCCATGACGAGGTGCGCCGCGAGGGCGAGGCGCGCGTGCGCCGCCGGCAGGAGATCGTCAAGGAGATCTCGGGCTGGAAGCACCGGTTGGAGACGGCCGGCAAGCGGATCGCGGAACTGACCGAGCGGAAGGGCGAAAGCGAGGCGGAGCTGAAGGAGGCGAGCGCCGCGCCTTCCGAGATCGCGGCGAAGCGGGAAGAGCTTTCCGACGCCATCGAGGCCGCCGAGGCCCGGCGCCAGACCTCCGCCGACCGGCTGGCGGAAGCGGAGACCGCACTTCGTGAGGCGGCAATGGCGGAACGCGATTCTGAACGTGCCGCAGGCGAAGCGCGGGAGGCCCGCGCCCGTGCCGAGGCGCGGGCGGAAGCGGCGCGCGAGACGGTCGCCTATGCCGTGGAACGCATCCGCGAGGAGACGGAGTCCATGCCATCAGACCTGCTGGCAAGCCTCGACGCCGACCCTGGCGAAATGCCCTCGGCGGAGACGCTCGACCACGACGTGAACCGCCTGAAGCGGCAGCGCGACGCGCTCGGTGCCGTTAACCTGCGCGCCGAGGAGGACGCGCGCGAGGTGCAGGCCGAACATGACAACCTCGTCGCCGAGAAGGCGGACCTGGAGGAGGCCATCAAGAAGCTCCGGTCGGGCATCGCGGGCCTGAACCGCGAGGGGCGCGAGCGGCTGCTGACGGCCTTCGAACAGGTCAACTCCAACTTCCGCAACCTCTTCACCCATCTCTTCGGCGGCGGCGAGGCGAACCTCGTCCTCGTTGAAAGCGACGATCCGCTGGAAGCTGGGCTCGAGATCATGTGCCAGCCGCCGGGGAAAAAGCTCTCGACGCTGTCGCTCCTGTCGGGCGGCGAGCAGACGCTGACGGCGCTGGCGCTGATCTTCGCGGTCTTCCTCGCGAACCCCGCGCCGATCTGCGTTCTCGACGAGGTGGACGCGCCCTTGGACGACGCGAACGTGACGCGGTTCTGCGACCTCCTCGACGAGATGACGCGGCGGACGGACACGCGGTTCCTGATCATCACCCACCACGCGGTCACGATGAGCCGGATGGACCGGCTCTTTGGCGTGACGATGCAGGAACAGGGCGTGAGCCAGCTAGTCAGCGTGGACCTGAAGCGGGCCGAGCAGCTGGTGGCCTGAGCCGGTCCTCACATCCGATCGCGCGGATAGGCCTGCGTCAGCTCGATGCTGTAGGTCCAGGCGAGCCCTGCGTTCTTCCAGCCGTTCACGGTGCGATGGCCGGCATGGGGCCCCGTCTTCGCCTTGTCGCCTTCGAAGCCGTCAAGGACCGAGTACACGTTGGTGTAGCCAATCTCGTAGAGCTGGTTCGCCGCCTTCGCGCTGCGTGTGCCGGAGCGGCAGAGCAGCACGATCGGCGTGTCTTTCGTGACATCGTTTTCCATTGCGTAGGCCTCGAACTCCATCAGGAAGTCCGGATTCTGCGCAAGCTTGTAGCCGTGCGAGTCCGGGTCGAAGACCGGCGGTACGGCCATTTCCATGTAGGGAATGTTGACGTTCGCCCGCGTGGGCAGTCCGAGGAAGGCGACTTCCGCGCGCGTGCGCACGTCGATCAGGATTGCATGGTCGTCCTTCAGCAAGTCGTCGGCTTCGGTGGCCCAGAGGTAGAGCCCGGCCCTGGTCTGCTTGGCCTCGGGGATGTCCTGAGCGGCCGCCTGGCTGAAGCTCAACGCCGCGAGGGCGAGCGCCGCGAAGGTCAGGCGGGACCCGCGCGATACCGGAGCAAGTGGTTTCATGTCGTTCTTCTCCAGTGATTTGTTGCTGTTGTCGTTCCCTTTACGCTGGTCGTCCGGGGGCGGAGCGCACCCCGGATCGAAGCATGCCAATCGCGCCCGGCCGTCGCGCCTCCCATGTGGGAGGGGAGGCGATCAGGGTCTGTGTCGGATCGGGATTCCGTGTTAGGCTCCCGACTTTGCTGCTTGTTGTGCATTCCCCGCGTGGACAGGTTGATGCTGGAAAAGCGGTTCATTGAAATCGTGGAGCGGTGCTACGCCTCGCTGGAGGACCCCTGTTGCCTTGAGGAGGCGCACGATCTCATCGGCCAAAGCATCGGAGCGGATGCGGGCGACATCGTGACGGAAGCCAGCTTCTCGAATTCGATCGAAACGCATGGAAGCTTCGGTTTCGATCCGGACTTCCTGAAGAACTATGACAGCGAGTTCCTCGGCAAGAACCCCTGGGCGGAAAATCTCGCGCTCCTGTCCCGCAACCGGTTCCACACCGACGCGGAAGATTCGCCGGACTTTGCGCGCAGCGCCTATTTCAACGAATGGGTCCGGCCGCAAGGGTTCCACCACTCGGTTGGAGCAATCCTGAACGAAGACGCCGGGCAGGTGACGTGGGTGGGCTATGTGCGGAATGCCGGCCGTGCGCCGTTCGAGGCGGAGATCGCCTTCCTCGGCCGGCTCCTGCCGCATCTTCGCCGGACGGTCTCGCTCTCGAACCGGATCTCCTGCCTGCATGGCGAATGGGCGAGCCTCAGCGCCGTGTTGTCCGCTCTGAAGCTTCCGGTCCTCGTGGTGGACGGGGCGCAGAGGGTGGTCTTCTTGAACGAGGCGGCAGAACGCTTCGTGAGGCGGTCCCGTCAGGTCGGTATCACGCGGAGTGGCGTCCTGACGGCCACGGGTGCCGCGGGCGAAAGGCTTCGGGTGGCGCTGGACCGGGCGGCTCGGATCCTGGACCGGGCCGACATGCCCCCGGACCGGACCATTCTGGTCGAGGATGACCGAGAGGCGGTCGCCGCGACGGTCATACCCTTGTGCGGCTGGCAGACGGCCACGGTTCCCGCAGGCCGCGCGGCGGTCGTTCTGTGCGGGTTCGATCCGGAGACGATGCCGGATCTGAGCGCATTCGCAGCCCGGCACGGACTGACCGAGACGGAGACGGAACTGGCCCGGCACATCGCCTGCGGCAAGGGCGTCGCAGACTTCGCGCAGCAGAAGGGCATCGCGGCAAGCACGGTGCGGTGGCATCTGAAGAACCTCGAGGCGAAGGCGGGCGTCTCGCGCGTCGAGCAGCTGGTGGCGGCGATCCATGCGAGCATCCTGCCGGTCGCGAACGGGGCGACTGAGGCCGTGATCCATCGATTGGGGGGTGACCCTTCCCTTTCTTGACCAGGTCTACTCGCCCCGGCAATCTCGGAACGGGGGCGGAAGAGGAAGCAAAATCATGACCTTGACCTTCGCGCGCGCCGCGCTGGCCGCCGCTTTCGCAATGGCGGCGGTTCCGTCCCAGGCAGAGAACCTCCGGGCCTCGGACCCCGATGCGGTGATGCTCGCCATGCAGAAGGAAGGGTTCCTCGTCACCCGCGAGACGGCGGACGATGGAACGCCGAAGCTCGTCTCGCGCGTGTCGGTCTCGCGGTTCCAGGTCTATTTCTACGGCTGCGACAAGGCCGGCGAATCCTGCACATCGATCCAGTTTTCGGCGGGCTACGATCTCGACGCGCCCATGTCCGCCCTGAAGACGAACCAGTGGAACTCCGAGAACCGCTATTCCCGCGCCTTCATCGACGACGAGGGCGACCCCTATCTGAAGCTGGACCTCTCGCTCTTTGGCGACGGCACCGGACAAGAGAACTTCGGCGAGGTTCTCGACCTGTGGCGGCTGCTCGTTGAGGATTTCGAGGATTTCATCGACTGGTAGGCGCGGCTAGAGCCGCGACAGGAGGTCCCGCGTCGGCCAGGCGTCGGCGGGCAGGCCAAGGCGCATCTGTTCCTTCTGCACCGCCGAACGGGTAAGCGCGCCGAGAATGCCGTCGATCGCGCCGACGTCGTGGCCCCGGGCGGCGAGCTTCTTCTGCAGGCTCTTCATCTCGGCATCGCTCAGCGCCGGATCCGGGTTTCCGGCGTCGAACACGGGCGCACCCTCCAGGCGGGTTGCGAAATAGGCCGCCGTCGTGACGTAGACGAAGCTCTGGTTCCACTCGAAGAAGACGCGGAAGTTCGGGTAGGCGAGGAAGGCAGGCCCCTTCCGCCCCATGGGCAGGAGGACCGAGGCCCTGAGGCCACGAGGCAGGCTTCCGGAGCGCGGCTTCACCCCCATCGCGGCCCATTGGTTGGTGGTCAGCTCCGTGTCGAGCCCGGTTTTCGACCAGTCGAGGTTCTGGGGCACGGTGACTTCCTGAAGCCAGGGCTCGCCCGGGCGCCAGCCGAGGCCGCGCAACATCTTCGCCCCGGACATGAGCGCGTCGGGCGGCGAGGTCTTGAGGCTCACGTGCCCGTCGCCGTCGCCGTCGACTCCGTTCACGAGGATGTCCTCGGGCAGCATCTGCACCATCCCGATCTCGCCCGCCCAGGCGCCGGTGGTGCGCGCGGGGTCGAAATCGCCGCGTTCGTAGAGCTCGAGTGCGGCGAAGACCTGCGGCCGGAACAGGTGCGGCCTGCGGCAATCGTGCGCGAGCGTGACGAGCGCGTTCAGAGTGTTGAAATCCCCCTGGACCTGCCCGTAGTCGGTCTCCAGCGCCCAGAAGGCCAGGAGAACGCCGGGGGAAACGCCGTAGTCGGACTTGATCCGGTTGAAGACGGCCGCCCATTTCTGGGCGTTACGCTGGCCGTTGGTCATCCGGTTCTGCGAGATGACGGCACGGGCGAACTCTGCGAAGGTCTTCTTGAAGATGCCCTGAGCGCGGTCGGCGCGGATCACCTTCGGGTCCTGCCGGACCGAGGCGAAGAACGCATCGACCGTGGATGGCGCGTGGCCCATCCGCACCGCCTCCGCCTTCATTTCACGGACGAAGCCGCCGAAGTCGCCGCCGCAGCTCGCCGCCTGGCCCATGCCGGGCAGGAAAGAGATCGCGAGGACGGACAAGGCGGCGTGCAGGCGCATGAAAACCTCCGGGATCTGCCGGAAGGGAGATTAGCAGCCAAAGGGGACGAGGCAACCGGTGGTCCGGCCAAAGCCGGCGCATCGGCGGATTGTTGGCGATATGGAAACATTAACACGCGGCCGGAAACAATCCGGCCGCCCGCGTCCTACGCTCGACGGGGGCTATGCTCAGGTTGCCTCGGCGACCCGTTCCCGTCCATGCGGCGCTAGAAAATCGAGTTCGGGGCCGATGGGCACGATCCTGTGCGGATTGATGGTTTCGTGGCTGTAGTGGTAGTGGCGCGTGATGTGGTCCATCCGCACCGTCGCGGCGACGCCGGGCACCTGGTAGAGGTCGCGCGTGTAGGCCCAGAGGTTCGGGTAGTCGACGATGCGGCGGCGGTTGCATTTGAAGTGGCCGTGATAGACCGTGTCGAACCGCACGAGCGTGGTGAAGAGCCGCCAGTCGGCTTCGGTCAGACGGTCGCCCATCAGGTAGCGGCGCTCCGAAAGACGGTCCTCCAGCCAGTCGAGGGTTTCGAACAGCGACGTGACGGCTTCGTCATAGGGCGCCTGCCTCGTGGCGAAGCCCGCCTTGTAGACGCCGTTGTTCACGGTGTCGTAGACGCGCCGGTTGAGGGCTTCGATCGCGTCGCGAAGCTCCTCCGGCCAGAAGTCCAGCCGGTTCCCCGTGAGCCCGTCGAAGGCGGAGTTGAACATCCGGATGATCTCGGAGCTTTCGTTCGACACGATGGTGCCGCGCTTCCGGTCCCAGAGGACGGGCACGGTGACACGCCCTGAAACCGCCGGATCGGCGCTGGTGTAGATGTCACGGAGGAAGGGCAGGCCGTGCAGACGGTCACCCGTCGTGCCGGGGAAGGTGGTGGAGAAGGTCCAGCCGTCCCCCAGCATCTCGGGATGGACGACGGAGACGGGGATCAGCTCCTCCAGACCTTTCAGCGCGCGGAAGATCAGCGTGCGGTGCGCCCAGGGGCAGGCGTAGGACACATAGAGGTGATAGCGCCCCGCCTCGGCGGGGAAACCGCCTTCGCCTGTGGGGCCCGGCCTGCCGTCGTCCGTGATCCAGTTCCGGAAGCGCGCGGACGTTCTTTGAAACGCGCCGCCGGTCTTGTCGGTGTCATACCATTCCGTCGACCACATGCCGTTGAAGAGCTGGCCCATGCTGATCTCCTTTCAGGACTGCCAGCTAATTTCTGCTTCGTGGCGCGCCAACTGGCATTGCCGCGCAGGGCCTATGCGTCGGCGCACAGGCGGGTCGCCGCGCGCCGGCGTCAGACGGCCGGTTCCGCTAATTCCCGGCCTTGGCTTGATTTTCGTCGCCGACATGGCAGTCTATCCACAGGGACGGGAGGGTGAGTCATGTCTGAGTATCTGCCCAAGGAAGTACGGGCCGGGCTGGAGGAGGCCCGAAAGCGCGACCTGCGCCGCCGCTCGCGGCTGCGGGTTCTGGTGGGGGACGATGTCTATCCGATCTTGCGGTTCTGGGACGACGGCTTCACGCTCGATGCCGACCAGGTCGCGCATTTGAGGGGCCTCGTCGACATCTACGACGGGTCCCGCCACCTGTATCAAAGCCTGATCGTGGCCTCGGACGTCTCCGAGGGGGAGCTTGTCTGCGTCATGAAGCGGTCCACCGCGGCCCTCGACCGGGCTCCTCTGGACTTCGCGCGGGACGAGAATGCACCCATTGCTCTCATCGGGCGGGCCTGAGCTGGCGCTTGACCTCGTCTGAACGGCGCGGCAGGAGGCGGGGATGAGCGATGACTACACTCCGCCCGACGAACCCCTGCGCGTAATCCATGCCGATCACCAGATCCTCGTGGTGGACAAGCCTGCGGGGCTTCTTTCCGTACCCGGCAAGGGAGACCACCTGGCGGATTGCCTGATCGAACGAATCCGTGCGGCTTTTCCGGAGGTTCTTCTGGTGCACCGGCTCGACCGGGACACCTCGGGCGTGATGGTCTTCGCGCTCACCCCCCACGCCCAGCGTCATCTTGGACTCCAGTTCGAAAACCGCCAGGTGCGGAAGGTCTACGTGGCCCGTCTCTGGGGCCGACTCGAGGAAAAGGAAGGCCGGGTCGACCTGCCGCTCTGCGTGGACTGGCCGAACCGGCCGCGCCAGCACGTCGATTTCGAGAACGGCCGTCCCGCGCAGACAGACTGGCGCGTGGTGCGCTACGAGGACGGGACGACACGTGTGCGTCTCATGCCGCAGACCGGGCGCAGCCACCAGCTCAGGGTGCACATGAAGGAGATCGGTCACCCGATCCTCGGCGACCCGCTATATGCAGAGGGCCCTGCGCAGGATTTCCCGCGGCTGATGCTGCACGCCGAGAGTCTTCGGTTCCGGCACCCGGACGGCGGCAAGGGGATGACCTTTTCGGCCCCCTGCCCGTTCTGAGGACGATCCCGCCGGTCAGTCGAGTTCGCGGGCCTCGTCCACGAGCATGATCGGAATGCCGCCACGGATCGGAAAGGCGAGTTTCGCGGACCTGGAGACCAGCTCCTGCCGCTCCTGGTCGTAATGAAGCGCCGAGTGCGTTACCGGGCAGACCAGCGCCTCGAGCATCCGGCGGTCGAATTCTGGCGTTTCCGTCATTGCATCACCTCCTCGCCGCCCCCGCGCAGCGCGTATTCCATGAGCGTCACGAGGGTCTCGCGACGGGTAACGAGCGTCGGCGCTTCCAATAGCGCCTGCTTGTCCTCGGGCTCGAAGGGCAGAAGCATGGAGAGCGAGTTGATCAGCAACTCCTCTTCGGCCTCCTTGAGGCTTTGCCAGTCGCTGGAAAGCTCCCGTGCTTCGAAGAACCGGGCAAGCAGCGAAAGGAAACGTTCGCGGCAGAAGGCGCGATCCTCCTCGGCGGTTCGGGAAAGGTCGTGGGAGAACCCCTCCCAGCTGACTTCCGCGCGGCGATAGGGCGTGAAGCCATCGACTTCGCGGATCAGGCGGAAGCGGGAAATCCCGGTCAGCGTGATCATGTAACGGCCGTCCTCGGTTTCCGAGAACGCCGTGAGGCGCCCGGCGCAGCCGATCGAGGTAAGACGGTTGCCGCCCGGCCCCGCCAGGGGTTGGATCATCCCGATGACACGCTGTGGCGTCTTCATCGTGTCGTCGAGCATGGCGAGGTAGCGGGGTTCGAAAATATGCAGCGGCAACCGGGCCCGCGGCAATAGCAACGCGCCCGGCAAGGGAAAGATCGGGATGGTGTCGGGCAGGTCGGCAGCCTGGATCATGTAAACCAAACTAGCGCGCGCCCCGTGTCAGGCAAAGATCATCGACGAAAGCCGCCGGCGCCCCTTCAGGACAATCGGGTCCTGGGGCGGCAGGGCGTCGAAGATCGTGAAGAGCTGAGCCTTGGCCGCGCCGTCGTTCCATTCCCTGTTGCGGCGGAAGAGCTCCAGAAGCTCCTCGACCGCGGCTTCCGTCTTGCCGGCGGCATAGAGCGCCTGGGCGAGATCGAAGCGCGCCTGGTGATTGTCGGGCTCCTCCAGCACCTTCGCCAGCAGGTCCGCCACCGGGCCTGCATTCGCCGCCTGCTTGGCAAGCGCGATCTGCGCTCGGACGGCTTCGAGTTCCGGCGCCTTGGCGATCGCGGCGGGGGCGGAGTTCAGCATCGCCTCGGCCGAGTCGGTCTCGCCAAGCGCGATCCGCGCCCGGGCGAGGCCACCAAAGGCCGCGGCGCTCTCCGGCTCTTCCTCGAGGATCGCGGCGAAGGTTTCCGCGGCGTCCGCAGCCGCACCCTCGGCCAGCATCGTCTCGGCCGCCTCCAGCGCCTCGGAAAGCCCGCCGTCACCGGCAAGCGCGGCGACGCGGTCGACGAACTTCTTCACCTCGGAGCCGGGAAGCGCGCCTTGGAAACCGTCGACCGGCTGACCCTGCCAGAAGGCATAGACCGTCGGGATCGACTGAATCCTGAGCTGTCCCGCGATCATCTGGTTTTCGTCCACGTTGACCTTGGCCATGCGGACCTTGCCCTTCGCGGCCGTCACCTCCGCCTCGAGCGCCGGGCCGAGCGTGCGGCAGGGCCCGCACCAGGGCGCCCAGAAGTCCACGATCACCGGCACCTCGCGGCTGGCTTCCACGACCTGAGCCATGAAATCGGCCTCGGTCACGTCCATGATCAGATCGCCCGCCGCGGGGGCCGCATCCTGTTTCTGTCCGAGTTCGAGCATGATTGCCCCTTTCCTGAAGTCGTTGCCCTCTATATGAGCCCAGCCCGCCCGGACGCCAAGGGGCAAAGCCCACGCTCAGAGATCGAAGGTCGCGAAGACGGGGGCGTGGTCTGAAGGCTGTTCCCATCCGCGGGCGGCGCGGAGAACGCGACTCCCGTGCGCGGCGTTCGAGATGTCCGGGGTGGCCCAGATGTGATCGAGCCGGCGGCCCTTGTCGGCCGCGTCCCAGTCCTGAGCGCGGTAGGACCACCAGCTGTAGAGTTGCCCGTCAGGGATGTCCTGCCGCGTGATGTCGACCCAATTCCCCGCTTCCTGCGCGTCGGAGAGGTGTTCGACCTCGATCGGCGTGTGCGAGACGATCTTAAGAAGCTGCTTGTGGTTCCAGACGTCGTCCTCGCGCGGGGCGATGTTCAGGTCGCCGACGAGGATGGATTTCGCCGGACCATCCTCGCGCGCCCAGTCCCGCATCTCGGACACGAAGTCGAGCTTCTGGCCGAATTTCTCGTTCTCCTCGCGGTCGGGAATGTCACCGCCCGCAGGAACGTAGAAGTTGTGGATCGTCACGCCGTTCTCCAGACGCGCGGCGACGTGCCGGGCGTGGCCCAGCCCCGCGAAGTCGCGGTCGCCCGCGTCCACGATCGGCAGGCGCGACAGGATCGCGACGCCGTTGTAGCCCTTCTGGCCGCGCGCCACCATGAACCGGTAGCCGAGAGCGGAGAATCCCTCGGTCGGGATCTTCTCGACCGGGCTCTTGCATTCCTGAAGGCAGAGAACGTCCGGCGCCTCTTCCGCGAGAAGCCGCGCCACCAGTCCTTCGCGCAGCCGCACGGAGTTGATGTTCCAGGTCGCGATGGTGAACGGCATGCATCCTCTCCTTCCGGTCCGGCGGGACCATAACGGCGCGCGCGGCACTTCGCCAGCCCAAGGGATTGTGACTTGAGGACGGGCGTGCGCCATGCAAAACGGAAAAGGCCTTGAACCAAGGGAGACCGCCCATGCGAATTCTTGCCGCCATCGCCCTCAGCGCGCTCTTCGCGTTGCCCGCCGCCGCGCGTCCGCTGACGCCGGAGGAGGCAAAGGACATGGGCAAGGCCGTGGACATCCACCTGCGCTCCATCGGACGTGGCGAGGCCGAGCGCATCGCTTCCGCGATTCCGCCGCGCGTGCTGAACGTGTTCGCGGGCCAGGCCGGCATCGAGGCGAGCCAACTGATCCCGACGCTGGCAGAGCAGATGAACGAAGTGATGAAGAACGCCAAGTTCTCCGATTTCTACTCGGACAAGAGCGCGCTCGATGCCAAGGACGAGACGCTGGCCGACGGAACGGTCGTGACCTGGGTTCTCGTGCCGACCGCCTTCACGACCGAGACCGCGGACGGCAAGACGCGGAACGAACAGCCGCTCTTCGTCCTCCGCGAGGGTGACAAGTGGTACATGATGCGGATCGAGGGCGAGGCGCAGCGGCAGCTTGTCGGCTTCGCCTACCCGTTCCTGAACGAGGTGGAGATCCCGCCGTCGCGGGCCACACCGATCAACTGAGGTCCCTAAAAAAAGGGCCGGACGCGTGGCCCGGCCCAGTCCAACAGGGAGGATGCCACGTCATCACCCCGACGTGGCCAGGGGAACTCATACGCTACGCAACCAGTTTATACCCGCCGGATTCGGTCACAAGAAGGCGGGCATTTGACGGATCCGGTTCGATTTTCTGGCGAAGACGGTAGATGTGCGTCTCCAGCGTGTGGGTGGTGACACCCGCGTTGTAGCCCCAGACCTCGTGCAGAAGGACATCGCGCGGCACCACGCCCTCGGTCGCGCGGTAGAGGAACTTCAGGATGTTGGTCTCCTTCTCGGTAAGGCGGATCTTCCGGTCCTTCTCGTCGATCAACATTTTCATCGCCGGCTTGAACGTGTAGGGGCCAAGCTGGAAGACCGCGTCCTCGCTCTGCTCGTGCTGGCGCAGCTGCGCGCGGATCCGGGCGAGAAGCACCGGGAACTTGAACGGCTTCGTGACATAGTCGTTCGCGCCCGCATCCAGCCCGAGGATCGTGTCGGCATCCGTGTCGTGGCCCGTCAGCATCAGTATCGGGCATTTGACGCCCTGCTTGCGCATCCGGCGGCAAAGCTCGCGTCCGTCGGTGTCCGGCAGGCCCACGTCGAGGATGACGAGGTCGTAGAACGCCGCCTTGATCTTCTCGATCGCCTCGGCGCCGTTGGCGGCTTCGAAAACGTCGAAGTCTTCCGTCGAAACGAGTTGCTCGGCGAGCGCGTCGCGCAGGTCGTCATCGTCGTCGACCAGAAGTATTTTCTTCAGGTTGGCCATGTCCTTGCCCTCCATCTGCCTTTGTGGACAGATGAGCAGAGCTCACGGGGCCGGCAAGATTTGCAACAAAGCTTTCACGCGGACGTGTCGGTTGGCCGGGGATTGTTTCAATTTCTTTCGAGGGGTCTTAGATAGGGGGCAGCAAATTCAAGGTCCCCGATGCCTCTTGGCCCCTCCCCTGCCGAACGCCTGAATCGCGCCCGCGCCGATCTGCGCATGGGCGTGCCGGTCGTCCTTCGCTCGCAGGAGGGCGCGGCGCTCGTCGTGGCGGCGGAGGAGCTTGATGCGGACCGCCTGGGGCGGATGCGCGCGATGGGTCCCCTGACGCTCGCCCTGACCGCGCGGCGGGCCGAGACGCTGAAGGCGCGGGCTTATGACGACGATCTCGCGCGGGTGGTCGTGCCGGACGATGCGGGCCTCGCCTGGGTCCAGGCGATGGCCGATCCGGCGGACGACCTCACTTCGCCGATGAAGGGGCCTTTCGTGTCGCTGCGCGAAGGGCCGGCGGATCTGCACCGCGCCGCGATCGCCTTGGCGAAGTCAGCGCGACTGCTTCCCGCCGCGCTGCTCGTACCGGTGGCGGAGCCAGGAAAGCTGGCGGAGGCAGAGGGCCTGACGCTCCTCGACGTCGCCGAGGCGGAGGCCGGGGCTCTCGACGCGCCGGTGTTGCATCCGGTCGCGCATGCACGTGTGCCAATGGCGGCGGCGGAGGCGGGCCGGCTTCACATCTTCCGTCCCGAAGACGGCGGCGAGGAGCATTACGCGGTCGAGGTCGGGCGGCCCGACCGCGACAAGCCTGTGCTTGCGCGAATCCACTCGGCCTGCTTCACGGGCGATGTCCTGGGCAGCCTTAAGTGCGACTGCGGGGCGCAGCTGGCGGCCGCGCTGAAGCAGATGGCTGCGGAGGGTTCGGGAATCCTCCTGTACCTCAACCAGGAAGGTCGCGGGATCGGGCTTGCCAACAAGATGCGGGCCTATTCGCTGCAGGATCAGGGTTTCGACACGGTCGAGGCGAACCACAGGCTCGGGTTCGAGGATGACGAGCGCGATTTCCGAATCGGCGCCGCGATCCTGAAGAAGATGGGCTTCTCCTCGGTCCGGTTGCTGACGAACAACCCGCAGAAGATGGCGATGATGGAGGCGCAGGGCGTCAAGGTGGCGGAGAGGGTGCCGTTAAAGGTCGGCCGGACTAGGCACAACGAGGGCTACCTCGCCACGAAGGCGCGGAAATCGGGGCACTTGCTGTGACGCAGCACGATCTTGTCGTCACGCGCTGGGGCACCCGATTCCTCGGGCGGCAGTTCCCGTCCTCCATCGGCCGTGGCGGGATCACCCATGACAAGCGCGAGGGCGATGGGGCGACACCCATCGGCACGCACAGGATCGTCGGGATGCTCTATCGCCCTGACAGGATCGCGGCATCGGCGTTGCCGCGCTGGGCGGTGCCGATCGGGCCGCAGGACCTCTGGTGCGACGATCCGGGGCATAAAGCCTACAACCACATGGTCCGCGCGCCTTTCGCCCCTTCGCATGAACGGCTGTCGCGCGCCGACAGGCTCTACGATCTCGTCCTCATCACCGACTGGAACTGGCCCGAAGCTGTGCCGGGAAAGGGCTCGGCCATCTTCGTCCATAGCTGGCGCGCGCCGCGCTACCCGACGGCGGGTTGCGTCGCATACCGGAGGGATGACCTGATCTGGATCGCGAACCGCGTCCTGCCCGGCACGCGGCTGATCGTCCGCGGTCAGGCAGAGTAATCGCGCGCCCCGAAGATCGCGCTGCCGACCCGCACATGGGTCGCGCCGTGGGCGATGGCGGTTTCGAAATCGGCGCTCATGCCCATCGAAAGCCCCGTGAGCCCGTTCCTCTCGGCCATCCGGGCGAGCATGGCGAAGTGCGGCCCGGGATCCTCGGCCTCCGGTGGGATGCACATCAGCCCCCGGATCGGCAGCCCGAGGCCGCGGCAGTCCGCGACGAAGGCATCCGTATCGGCGGGAAGAATGCCGGCCTTCTGCGGCTCCTCCCCGGTATTCACCTGGATAAACAGCTCCGGGCACTCGCCCCGCGCCTCGGCGAGCCGCGCGAGCTTCTGCGCGAGGCTCGGCCGATCGACCGTGTGAATCGCGTCGAAAAGCTCGACCGCCGCCTTGGCCTTGTTGGTCTGAAGGGGGCCGATCATGTGAAGTTCCACCCCGGCGAACCGCTCCCGGAGCGACGGCCACTTGGCTGCGGCCTCCTGCACGTAGTTCTCGCCGAAGACGCGGTGCCCCTCTTCCAGCACGGTTACGACGCGATCGAGCGGCTGCACCTTCGACACCGCGATCAGCGTCACGGAACCCTCCGCGCGCCCCGCCCCGGCCTCCGCGGCCCTGATCCGCGTCACGATCTCCGCCAGTCCCATGTGCCGCCTCCCTTTCGGGTCAGGAAAACCACGCCGGGCCCAAAAAGAAAAGAGCGGGCGCAAGGCCCGCTCTTCCGTTTGTCTTGGTCCGTTCGGATCAGAACGTGAACGAGATGCCGAAGTCGGCGATCTCGTTGTCGTTGGTCTGGTCAGACACGTAGCCACCCTTCAGCGAGGCGCCGCCGCCGAGGTCATAGGACGCGCCGATGCCGTAGGCTTCGGTGCCGCCAAGCGGCGTGCCGTTCAGCTCGCTGTTGTCCTTGTAGTAGGCGGTCACCGTCAGAGCGTTGACGGCATAGTCAACCGACAGAGCGTACTGGTTGAACGTGCCAAGCGTGTCGACATCCACCTGCGTGGCGATTGCCTTGACAGTCGCGGGGCCGAAGTTGGCCGACGCGCCAAGCACGTAGTGGTCGATGTTCGCGCCGACGAGGTCCAGCTCTGCACGCTCGTAGCCCAGGGAGACGGTGAAGTTGCCCATGGCATAGGCACCAGCCAGCGAGTAGGCGTCCACGTCGCCCGTCGGGTTGGTCGCAGAAGCGTAGAACGACAGATCGCCCATGCTGTATTCGTACAGCGCCGAGGGCTCGCCGGTGAAGCCGGCGCCAGCCTGGAAGTCGGTACCGCCTTCGGCCATGTACTGAAGCTCGTTCAGGTCGGAGAGGCCCGTGAGGCCCACACCCGAAACGTCACCCGTGGCAGCCTTGGCCGCGCCGTCCACATCGCCCATGGAGAGCTTGCCGAAAGCTCCGGAGATGTAGACCGAGCCAGCAGCGCCGTTGGCGGCCGAAGCCGGGGAGCCGGTGGTGGTGTCGTAGTGGTCGACGCGAGCCGAACCACCGAACTGCAGGCCGCCGTCGGTTTCGCCCGACGCGGTGAACTTGATGCGGATGCGGCTGGTGAAGTTCCAGTCCGCGCCGTCGTAGATGACGCCCATGCGGCCGTCGCCGCCAACGGTCACTTCGGCCGCGGCGACGCCGGCGGTCAGGACCAGGGCGGTCGTGGCAAAGAGAGCTTTTTTCATTGGTCTGCCCGTCACTCGAAGATTTCAGGATATGTCGAGCGTTACAGGCCGGAACGCCTGGCGTGTAGAACTTTGCGGTAGCTCGGGTCGGAGTTCTTGCGATGAGATGCAGGAGGGCCACAGGTTCAACCGGCCGAAAAGGAAAAGAGCGGGCGCCAGGCCCGCTCTTCCCATTGTTCTGTCCGTTCGGATCAGAACGTGAAGGACACGCCGAAGTCGCCGATCGTGTCGGATGTGCCAGCCGGGTCGCTGTCGAAGTTGACCACGCCGCCTTTCAGCGAGGCACCGCCGCCGAGGTCATAGGACGCGCCGAGGCCGTACGCCTCGATCTGATTGCCCGTACCGGCGTCTTTCATCGTGTAGTAGCCCGTGACGGACAGGGCGCCAGTCGTGTAATCAGCCGAAACGCCATACTGATCGAGGTCGGGACCGATGGACGCATCCGCCACGCCATAGTTGGCCTTCAGCGTCACGCCACCGAAGGTCGCGGAACCGCCAGCAATGATGTGGTCAACGTTGCCAGAAGCGGTCGTGTCCAGACGCTCGTAGCCGAGGCCGAAGGAATAGTCGCCCATCCCGTAGGCGACACCGATCGAATAGCCTTGATCCGCGGCGCCGCTGCTCCAGGGCGACAGGTCAAAAGTGTTCCCGGTGCCGTCGGACATCGAGGCGTAGAACGACAGGTCGCCCATCGTGTATGCATAAAGGACGTGCGGATCGCCGCCCGACTCCATCGACGAGGTCACGTAGAGGGTCTCGTTGTAGTCGCCGAGGCCGGTGAGGCCGACGCCGGAAACGTCGCCGACAGCGCTTTCAGCGGCCGAATCGACGTCGCCCATCGTGATCTTGCCGAAAGCGCCGGAGATGTAGACCGAGCCGGCAGCGCCGTTGGCGGCCGATGCGGTGGAGCCGACGGTGGTGTCGTAGTGGTCGACGCGGGCCGAGCCACCGAACTGCAGGCCGCCGTCGGTTTCGCCCGACGCGGTGAACTTGATGCGGATCCGGCTGGTGAAGTTCCAGTCCGCGCCGTCGTAGATGACGCCCATGCGTCCGTCGCCGCCGACGGTCACTTCAGCCGCGGCGACGCCGGCGGTCAGGACCAGGGCGGTCGTGGCAAAGAGAACCTTTTTCATTTTGCTGCCCGTTGACTAGGGGTTTCAGGATGCGAGTGACGATACAGTCTGGGGCGCTGCCGGTGTAGAAATATGCTGCGGCATGGCCCGGAGTTTTCCCGCTGCGATGCAGGATGACCACAGTCGTGTCCGGAAAAAGAAAAGAGCGGGCTCGATGCCCGCTCTTTCCATTGTACTGGTCCGTTCGTATCAGAACGTGAAGGACACGCCGAAATCGCCGCGGGTTTCTTCCACTGCGATGCCCGGGTCGTCCACGCGGACAACGCCACCCTTGAGCGAGGCGCCGCCGCCGAGGTCGTAGGACGCGCCAACGCCGTAGAAGTCTGCGTCCAGTCCGGAGTATCCGTCGCCGCCGCGGAAGTTGGCGTAGTAGCCGGTCACGGTCGTCGCACCCATCGTGTAATCGACGGAGAGCGACAGCTGGTCCATGATTCCATCGAAGCCATCTTCGTCGTAGCGGGCGAAGCGAACCTTGCCCGTCACGTCGCCGAAGCTGGCGTCAGCGCCAATGATCCACTGCGACGCGGCGTTGCCCCAGGTGTCGCTGAAGTGCATCTTGCCGCTGCTGCCCCAGGAGGAGCCGGCCTGGCTGGTGCCCGAGTCGACGTATTCGTAGCCGGCGCCTACCATGAAGTTGCCGAAGGTGTAGTTGGCGCCGATGCCGTAGTCGCCCTGGCTGTTGGCCGAGAGGAACAGGCCGAAGTCGCCCATCGCGTAGCTGTAAAGCGCGTGCGGGTCTTCGTTGCCCGAGACATAGGCGATTTCGTTGTAGTCGCCGAGGCCGGTCAGGCCGACGCCGGACACATCACCGAGCGCGGCTTGCGGGGCCACGTCGACGTCACCCATCGAGAGCTTGCCGAAAGCGCCCGAGATGTAGACTTCACCGGCGGCGCCGTTGGTGGCGGAGCCCGTGGAGGCCGCAGTGGTGTCGTAGTGGTCGACGCGAGCCGAGCCGCCGAACTGCAGGCCGCCGTCGGTTTCGCCCGACGCGGTGAACTTGATGCGGATCCGGCTGGTGAAGTTCCAGTCGGAGCCGTCGTAGATGACGCCCATGCGGCCGTCGCCGCCAACGGTCACTTCGGCCGCGGCAACGCCGGCGGTCAGAACCAGGGCGGTGGTGGCAAAGAGAACTTTTTTCATTGGTCTGCCCGTCGCTCCAAAAATTCACGATAAATTAACTTTTGCAGCAAAAACCCATCTTTCGCAGCAAGAATCACTCGTCCTGGCCGGGGTTTTGGGTGTCCGATGCATGATCGACACAGTTTTCCGGGCCGAAAAAAGAAAAGAGCGGGCCTAAGCCCGCTCTTCCCCTTGTACTGGTCCGTTCGGATCAGAACGACAGCGAGATACCGAAGTCGGCAACCGTGTCCACGTCGTTGTCAACAACGCCGCCCTTGAGCGAAGCGCCGCCGCCGAGGTCGTAGGACGCGCCGATGCCGTAGTAGTCGTTGTCCGCCGTCGGAGCGGTGTTGTCCACGTGACGGTAGAAGCCGGTCACGGTCAGAGCGCCGGTCGTGTAGTCGGCCGAAACGCCGTACTGGTCGAAGTCGGCGCCAACGGCGTCGAGATCGGCGGTGCCGTAGACGGCTTTCAGGCTGACAGCGCCGAAGGAAGCCGAGCCGGAGGCGACGATGTGCTCGCCAACGCCGTCAACGGTTTCGTAGCCGAGGCCGAAGCCGTAGTCGCCCATCGAGTAGCCGACGCCGACCGAGTAAGCTTCGTTCGGGGTGCCGTCCATCATCGAGACGTAGAACGACAGGTCGCCCATCGAGTAGGCGTACAGAGCGCCCGGATCGCCGCCCGACTCGAGGCCCGACGAGAGGTAGGCGGTTTCGTTCAGGTCGCCGAGGCCGGTGAGGCCAACGCCCGACAGGTCGCCGACAGCGTTTTCAGCGGCCGAGTCGATGTCGCCCATCGTGATCTTGCCGAAGGCGCCCGAGATGTAGACCGAGCCAGCAGCGCCGTTGGCGGCCGAAGCCGTGGAGCCGGTGGTCGTGTCGTAGTGGTCGACGCGAGCCGAACCACCGAACTGCAGGCCGCCGTCGGTTTCGCCCGACGCGGTGAACTTGATGCGGATCCGGCTGGTGAAGTTCCAGTCAGAGCCGTCGTACACGACGCCCATACGGCCGTCACCGCCGACGGTCACTTCAGCCGCGGCGACGCCGGCGGTCAGGACCAGGGCGGTCGTGGCAAAGAGAACCTTTTTCATTTCGTTTTCCCTCGTTGTCTCAAAGGTCGCCCAACTCAGGGGAATCCGAATTGGGTATGGGCTCTATTTCTCGACTCGCCGCAGGCAATGCAATCGCAAGGCTTTGAGAATCGGGAATTGACGCCCGGCGTGGTGCAGAGTTGCCACAGTGGCGGAATGCCGCCGCCCGGAAGGCGCTGGCGGGACAGGCGCCGGATTCAAGGTAACAGCCCGTAGCGGGGAAAAACCTTGTCGCCTTACGGCCCTTCCGCTAGAGAACGGAAAAGGGCAACGAGGGCAGTATTTATGACCTTCCAACGCACGGCGCGCATGATCCTTCTAGGCGGCCTCGTGGCGGCGCTGTCGGCTTGCGGCGGCGGCAACCTCTTCACCCGCCAGACCAGCGACAATCGGGCCGTGCCGAAAGAGCGGGTGGAAACCTCCGCCTCCGAGCGCACCGATTCGACGATCTGGGACATCTTCGGCAACAAGGATGACCCGAACGTCACCGTAGAGGTGAACAAGTATATCTGGCAGGCCTCGCTCGAGGTGCTGAACTTCCTGCCGATCGAATCGGTCGACCCCTTCACCGGTGTGATCGTGACGGGCTACGGCACGCCGCCGGGCGGCGGACGGGCCTACCGGGCGACCGTCTATGTGCAGGACCCGGCGCTCGACGCGCGGTCGCTGAAGGTTGCGCTGGTGTCGCGCTCCGGTCCGGTTTCGGCCGATACGGTCCGCGCGGTCGAGGACGCGATCCTTACCCGCGCGCGGCAGCTTCGGGTCCGCGACAAGGGACTTTAAGCGGAAGCTCCGCCCCCGGGGCCACTGGATTCCGCCGCGAGCACAAGTATAAACGCCGGGCCTGAAGCCCGGCGTTTTGCATGAGAAGGACAAGGGATGTCGCGCTACGACCCTGCAGTAAGCGAACCGAAATGGCAGCAAGCCTGGGACGAGGCTGGCGTCTTCCTTGCCCGGCGCGATGCGGCGAAGCCGAAATACTACGTGCTGGAGATGTTCCCCTATCCCTCGGGGCGCATCCACATGGGCCACGTGCGCAACTACACGATGGGCGACGTGATCGCCCGCTACAAGTCGTCCTGCGGCCATTCGGTGCTGCACCCGATGGGGTGGGATGCCTTCGGCATGCCCGCCGAGAACGCCGCGATGGAGCGTGGCGGCCACCCGAAGGACTGGACCTACAACAACATCGCCGACATGCGGGCGCAGATGAAGCCCCTCGGCCTTTCCATCGACTGGTCGCGGGAATTCGCGACCTGCGACCCGGAATATTACGGCCAGCAGCAGGCGATGTTCCTTGACTTCCTCGAAAAGGGCCTCGTCTACCGCAAGGCCGCGGTCGTGAACTGGGACCCGGTGGACATGACAGTTCTCGCCAACGAGCAGGTCATCGACGGCAAGGGCTGGCGCTCCGGCGCGCCGGTTGAGCGGCGCGAGCTCACGCAGTGGTTCTTCCGCATCTCGGACTTCGCGGGCGAGCTTCTTTCAGCGCTCGACACGCTGGAGAAGTGGCCGGAGAAGGTGCGCCTCATGCAGGCCAACTGGATCGGCAAGTCGCGCGGTCTTGAATTCGGCTTCTCTACCATCGGCGCCCCCGATGGGTTCGAGCGGATCGAGGTCTACACGACGCGGCCCGACACGCTGCTGGGCGCTTCGTTCTGTGCGATCTCGCCCGATCACCCGCTGGCCAAGCAGCTTGAACGCCACGATTCGAAGATCGCCGAGTTCGTCGCCGAATGCCGGCGCGTGGGAACCTCCGAGGAGGCGCTGGAAAAGGCCGAGAAGAAGGGCATGGACACGGGCATCCGCGTCCGCCATCCCTTTGACACCTCTTGGGAACTTCCGGTCTACATCGCGAACTTCATCCTGATGGACTACGGCACGGGCGCGATCTTCGGCTGTCCGGCGCATGACCAGCGCGACCTCGACTTCGCGCGCAAGTACGACTTGCCGGTGATCGACACCTTCGTCGCCCTCGAAGGCGGCGAGCCGGTCGGGAACGAGGCCTTCGTGCCGCCGAAGACCGAAAAGGTGAAGTGGCTGAAGAACTTCGCCTGGGACCCGGTGGCAACCGGCGAGGAAGCCGTCGCGGCCGCCATCGCCTTCTGCGAGGACAAGGGCGTGGGCCGGGGCGTGACCAACTACCGCCTGCGCGACTGGGGTCTTTCGCGCCAGCGCTACTGGGGCTGCCCGATCCCGGTCGTGCACTGCGCCTCCTGCGGTGTCGTGCCGGAGCGCAAGGAAAACCTGCCCGTCCGTCTTCCCGACGACGTCAGCTTCGACAAGCCGGGCAACCCGCTCGACCGGCATCCGACATGGCGCGACGTGCCCTGTCCGGATTGCGGCCAGCCCGCGAAGCGCGAGACGGACACGATGGACACCTTCGTGGACAGCTCCTGGTACTACGCCCGCTTCACGGCGCCGCACGCGACTACCCCCACCGCGCCGGAGGACGTCGACTACTGGATGAATGTCGACCAGTACATCGGGGGCATCGAGCACGCGATCCTGCACCTTCTCTATTCGCGATTCTTCGCGCGGGCGATGCACCTGACCGGCCACCTGCCTGAAAAGGCCGTGGAGCCGTTCAACGCGCTCTTCACGCAAGGGATGGTCACGCACGAGATCTACATGACCCGCGACGCGGCGGGCCGCCCCGTCTACCACCTCCCCGAGGAGGTCGAGGAGGGCAAGCTCAAGGCTACCGGCGCGCCGGTCGAGATCATTCCTTCGGCCAAGATGTCGAAGTCGAAGAAGAACGTCGTGGACCCGGTGAACATCATCCGCGACTTCGGCGCGGACACGGCGCGCTGGTTCATCCTGTCCGACTCGCCGCCCGAGCGTGACGTGGAATGGACCTCGGCAGGGGCCGAGGCGGCTTTCCGGCACCTTTCGCGGGTATGGCGCCTGGCCGACGAAATCGCTCGCAACGATGGCGGCGAAGCCGCGGGCGGCGAGGACGAGGCGCTTCTGCGCGCGATGCACCGGGCGATCGCCGACGTGACGCAGGGAATCGAGGGCTTCGCCTTCAATACCTCGGTCGCGAAGCTCTACGCGTTCACCAACACGCTGGCGAAATCCAAGGCCGGCGTGGCGGCGAAGCGCGAGGCGATGCGTGCGATGGCGCAGCTCATGTCCCCGATGACGCCGCACCTCGCGGAAGAAGTCTGGGCGATGCTCGGCGGCGAGGGGCTCGTGGCCGTGGCGCCCTGGCCCAAGGCGGATCCGGCGATGCTGGTAGAGGATTCGGTCACGCTGCCGATCCAGATCAACGGCAAGAAACGGTCGGAAATCACGGTGCCCAAGGAGATGGTCGCCGAGGAGGTTGAAAAGCTCGCGCTTGCCGACGAAGCTGTGGCGAAGGCGCTTGCGGGCGCCCAACCCAGGAAGGTGATCGTCGTGCCGGGCCGCATCGTCAATGTCGTCGTCTGACCGCCGCAAGGTTATCGCCCTTCTCGCGGCGCTGCCGCTGGCGGCCTGCGGCTTCGCGCCGGCCTATGGGCCGGGCGGGGCGGCTTCGGCGCTTTTCGGCCGCGTCGCCTTCGATGTGCCCGAGGACAAGGCGGGCTTCGATCTTGTCGGGCGCCTCGAGGAACGGCTGGGGCGGACCGCCGATGGCGAGTTCCGCCTGTCCTACCGGATCGAGACGAAGGAAACCGGACTGGCGATCACGCCCGAGGCTGCGGTCACACGCTACAACGTCACGGGCTCCGTCGCGTTCACGCTGACCGACAGCATGGGCGCGACGCGGGCCGAGGGCCAGGTTTCCACCTTCACCTCCTATTCGGCGTCGGGAACGACCGTTTCCACCGCCACCGCGCGTGAGGATGCCTATCGTCGCCTAATGGTCATCCTGGCCGACCAGATCGTCACGCGTCTCATTCCCGTCGGGGCGGGCGGATGAAGCTATCGGGCGCAGCCGCGGTCCGTTATTTCTCCCGGCCGGAACCTGATCGCGCGGGGCTTCTGATATTCGGCGCCGACGCGATGCGCGTGGCGCTGCGGCGGCAGGAGGTGATCGCCGCGCTGATCGGGCCCGAGGGCGAGGCCGAGATGCGGTTGACCCGAATCCCGGCCTCCGATCTCCGCAAGGACGCGGCGCTCCTTTCGGACGCCGTCAGGGCGCAGGGCTTCTTCCCCGGCCCGCGAGTCGCCTTCGTCGAGGATGCCACCGACACGCTGGCCCCCACCATCGCCGCGGCCTTGGCCGACTGGCGCGAGGGCGATGCGCAGATCGTCGTGACGTCAGGTTCCCTCACCGCGAAATCCGCTCTGAGGAAGGCGTTCGAGGAACATGCAAACGCCTATGCGGTCGGTATCTACGACGATCCGCCGAGCCGAGAGGAGATCGAGGCGACGCTTGCAAAGGCCGGTCTCAGGGAAATCGGCGGCGATGCGATGACGGATCTCCTGGCACTGGCGCGCAGCCTCGATCCCGGCGACTTCCGCCAGACGGTCGAGAAGATCGCGCTCTACAAGCATGGCGATTCGGCACGGCTTGCATCCGCGGACGTGGCAGCCTGCGCGCCCGCCACTGTGGAGGCGGAGGTGGACGACGTCCTTCACCTCGTCGCTGAACAGCGGGCCTCCGAAGTGGGGGCGATGCTCAGGCGGCTGGAGGGGCAGGGCGTCAATCCCGTGACGCTCTGCATCGGTGCGATGCGGCATTTCCGGGCGCTTCACGCCGCGGCGTCCGATCCCGGGGGCGCGGCGGCCGGCATTGCCCGGATGCGCCCGCCGATCTTCGGCCCGCGGCGGGACAGGATGCTCAAGCAGGCGCAGGGCTGGGGCGTCCCGAGGCTCGAACAGGCGATCGCGCTTCTGGTGGAGACGGACCTGACGCTGCGGTCGTCTTCCCGCGCGCCGGCGATGGCGGTGATGGAACGCGCGCTGATCCGCCTCTCCATGGCCGGGCGGCGCTGAACGGCCCGATCGGGAGCCTCTTGCAGCCCGGACGCGGCCCGCGCATCCTGTCTCCGGGAGCTTTGGGGAGGCCCGTGATGTACACCGTGATCGGAACCGTGAAGAGCCGCGCGGCGCGGGTGCTCTGGATGCTGGAGGAACTCGGGCAGCCCTACGAACACATCCCGGCCCAGCCGCAGTCCGAGGGCGTCGTGCAGTTCAACCCCGCGGGCAAGGTTCCGGTGCTCATCGAGGACGGGACGCCGATCACCGATTCGACAGCGATCATCCAGTACCTGGCCGACAAGCACGGAAAACTCACCTACCGGGCCGGCACGCTCGACCGTGCGCGCCAGGACAGCCTGACCCAGTTTCTCCTCGACGAATTCGACGCTGCGCTGTGGATGGCGGCGCGGCATTCCTTCGTCCTGCCGGAAGAACTCAGGCACGCCGCGATCAAGAACACGCTGCGCTGGGAATTCGAGCGGAGCCAGAGGACGCTCGTGCACAGGATGGGCGAGGGGCCGTTCGTCATGGGCGACACCATGACCGTGCCCGACATCATTCTCACCCACTGCGGCAACTGGGCGCTGGCGGCCAAGTTCCCGATCGTGGAGCATCGGCTTTCCGACTACCTCCAGCGGATGCGGGAACGCCCCGCCTTCAAGCGCGCAATGGCGCTCTGAGCCGCGCAACTCCCGGAAGAAATCCGTCCTTTCTCTCTGTTCTCCTGATCGTGGCGCGGCCGCTCCGGTCGCGCCGTGTCCGGCGCTGCGGGATTTTACCGTGGACGCCGGAGAAAATCGTTGACTCAGGGGAAATTGGTTATTTACGTTTACCAGAGCCGGGGGCATGTTGGGAGGCGTGCAAGCAGGCAATCAGGCAATTATTTCTTGGCCAAGCTGCGCTAAGGCCCCGGATCACTGCTTCGGGGTAAGGTCCTTGCGTGGGTTCCGGTGAGGTTTTCTGACCGGAACCGCCTTGGTCCGACGGGTGGTCTGCGCGACACGCAGGCGGCCATCCCCAAAACGCGTCGAATCACGTACAACCAAGGGAGGAATTTTGATGAGATATCTGCTTTCTTCTATCGCCGCGCTGGCGCTTTCTACGGGCTTGGCGCAGGCGCAGGCGCAAACCGACGTGCCTGACAACCTGGAAAAGCTTTCGGCCTTCCAGACCACGGGGGTTACCGACTTCACCTTTGTCGAGCAGGGCGGCGACTATGCCGAGGGGATCAAGAAGAACCTCGAGCGGATCAAGATGCCGCCGGGCTTCAAGATCGAACTCTACGCCGTCGTGCCGGATGCGCGCCACATGGCCGTCGGCCCGCAGGGCATCGTCACCTTCGTCGGCACGCGCAAGGACAAGGTCTGGTCCGTGACCGACCGCAACAAGGACCGCGTCGCGGACGAGGTGAAGGACTTCGCACCGTCGCTGCGCTTCTCGATCCCGAACGGGCCGTGCTTCTCCAAGGATGGCTTCCTCTACATCGCCGAACAGAACCGGGTTCTCCTGTTCCCGGCGGCGGAGTTCTTCTACGAAAGCCCTGACGTCGCGGCCTTCAACCTCGTCAAGCAGGGCGACCTGATCCCGCCGGAAGAAGAAAGCTTCAACCACACCGCGCGGGTCTGCAAGATCGGGCCGGACGGCAAGATCTACATCTCGCTCGGCCAGCCGTTCAACGTGGCGCCGCCCGAGAAGCTCGACCTCTACAGCAAGGTCGGTATCGGCGGCATGATCCGGATGAACCTCGATGGAACGGGGCGCGAGGTCTACACCTACGGCATCCGCAACTCGGTCGGGCACGATTTCCACCCGGTCACAGGCGAACTGTGGTTCACGGACAACCAGGTCGACGGCATGGGTGACGACATCCCGCCGGGCGAACTCAACCGCCAGACGGCGATGGGCCAGAACTTCGGTCATCCGTGGTACGGCGGCGGTGACGTTCGCACGAACGAATATGCGGGCCAGGAAGTGCCGGTCGACGTCGTGATGCCTGCGGTGGAGATGGTGGCCCATGCCGCGGACCTCGGCATGACCTTCTACACCGGCAACATGTTCCCGGAGAAGTACAAGAACGCCATCTTCTCGGCGCAGCACGGGTCCTGGAACCGCACGACGCCGGTCGGCGCGCGGGTGATGGTCACCTTCATCGACGATGAGGGCAACGCTACCTCCGAGCCGTTCGCCGAAGGCTGGATCGACGAGAACGGCGAATATCTCGGCCGCCCGGTCGACGTCGCGCAGCTGCGTGACGGGTCGATCCTCGTCTCCGACGACCTCGCCGGGGCGCTCTACCGGATCTCGTACGAGGGCAATTGATGCGTCTTGCATTGATCCTTGGTCTGGGCGGGGTTCTCCTCGCCCAGGCCGGCTTGGCCGAAGAACTTCCGGGCGATCCGGAGGCCGGGCGCAAGAAGGCCGGCCAGTGCCGCACCTGCCACGGCCTCAACGGCTTCGCGCAGATCCCGATCGCGCCGCATATCGGGGGCGAGAATCCGCTCTACATCGTTCACCAGCTCACTGCTTTCCGCGATGGCACGCGTGAGCATGAGATGATGTCGGTCGTGGCGAAGGCGCTCGACGATCAGTCGATCGCCGATCTGGCCGCCTGGTTTTCGTCGCAGAGCGTGACGGCCACGCTGCCCGCCGGGGCGACCGAGGACATGGCCCCGGAGGCCTGTGTCGGGTGCCACGGGGCGGACGGCATCGCGCTGATCGAGGACGCGCCCAACCTCGCCGGCGAGAACGTCGTCTACATTGAAACGCAGCTGAAGGCCTTTCGCACCGGGAAGCGCGTGAACGACACAATGACCGGCATCGCGGCGGAGCTTTCGGATGCCGACATGAACGCGGCGGCGGACTGGTACGCGGCGATAAAGCTGGACATTCCTCCGGTCAAGTAGCCGGCTGCGGGGCTTTGAGCTCCCCTCACCGCAGAACGACTCCCGCGCGCTTTTCAAGGCGCGCGGGTTCTTTTTAGTCAGTCTTCCTGGCCTTCCGAAGCGCCTGCAAGAGAAGCCGCTGCGGCGCGCCCGGCCCAGCGTCCCGTGGCAAGGCATGCGGTCAGCAGGTAGCCCCCCGTCGGCGCCTCCCAGTCGAGCATCTCGCCGCAGGCGAAGACGCCGGGCAGCGCCTTGAGCTCCAGCTCATCGGACAGGCTTTCCCGCGTAACGCCGCCAGCCGTCGAGATCGCCTCGTCCATCGGGCGCGGACCCGCGTGGCGGACGGGCAGCGCCTTCAGAAGCCGCGCCAGCGCGGGGCCCGAGGGCAACGGGCGCCCGAATTCCTGCAGAAGCGCGATCTTGACCGGATCGAGCTTCAGCGTTTTCCGAAGCCAGTTCGCGACCGTCTCCTTGCCCCTTGGACGAGAGAGGCGCCCCGTCGCCTCGGCGAGGCTGCGGTCGGGCAGGAGGTCGAGCGCGAGCGGCGCGCCGTCCCGGACCGCGGCGGACACGGCATAGATCCCGCCGCCCTCGATCCCCCGCGCGGAAATCACGAACTCCCCCCTCTCGCGCCGGTTCCCGGCGATCAGCGCGACGCCTTTGACCGGCTGGCCGAAGTGTTTCTCCATCTGCGGGGACCAGTCGACCCGGAAGCCAACGTTCGCGGGCCGGAACGGTGCTATCTCCACACCCTTTCCGGCCAGCCGCGGCACCCAGGCCGCGTCCGATCCGAGCCGCGCCCAGCTTGCGCCACCAAGCGCGAGGATGGTGACCGAGGGGCGCTCCACGACGCGCCCTTCGGGTGTTTCAAAGACGAGGCCCCCGTCGTCGAACCCGGTCCAGCGCCAGCGCGTGCGAAGTGCCACACCCGCCGCCGCAAGGCGGGTGAGCCAGGCGCGGAGGAGGGGCGAGGCCTTCATCGACACCGGGAAGACGCGCCCCGAGGAGCCGGTGAAGACCTCCTCGCCAAGCCCGCGCGCCCAGTCCATGACCTCGGCCGGCCCGAATTCGGCAAGTATCGGCTTCAGCCAGCCCGCGTCGTAATGCGCGGCGAAAGCCTCTGATGGCTCGTCCTTGGTCAGGTTCAGGCCCGACTTCCCGGCCATGAGGAACTTCCGGGCGGGCGTCGGCTTCGCCTCGGCCACGACGACCCGTTGCCCGGCGCGTGCCAAGACCTCGGCGGCCATCAGCCCCGCGGGCCCCGCGCCGATCACCAAGGCTTCCGTCACGCGCGCCCCCTTGCCTTCCGCCGTCCGGGCGCCATCCTCGTCTCTGGCCCGGACCAAGACAAGGGGCGACCGTACGCATGGATGACGAAGATCCGATCTGCCCGCTCTGCGGCCGGCCGATCCCGCCGGACGTCCCGCAGAGCCTCCATCACCTCGTCCCGAAGCTCAGGGGCGGCAAGGGCGGCGCGACGGTTCTCCTGCACCAGATCTGCCACAACGAGATCCACGCTACGCTGAGCGAAAGCGAGATCGCGCGCGGCTTTTCCACGGTTGAGGCCCTGCGCGACCATCCGAGGCTCGCGAAATTCATCGGCTGGGTCGCGAAACGGCCGCCGGACTTCCGGTCCCGCACGCCCGGCGGGCGCCGCCGGAAAGGAGCGCGAGGCCCCGCTTGACGGCACCTTCCCGTAAGGCTCAACTGGCGCACCGATCCTCCGTGAGACGATGATGAAGGTGGACTACCCTACCCTCGCCGCCACGATCGCGAGCCTGACCGAAGGCGAGACCGACGAGGTCGCGCTTATGGCGACCGTCGCGTGCGAGGTGCACCATTCCGACGACCGCTTCGACTGGACGGGGTTCTACCGGGTCGTCGGCCCCGAACTTCTCAAGATCGGGCCCTACCAGGGCGGGCATGGCTGTCTCGTGATCCCGTTCTCGCGCGGCGTCTGCGGTGCGGCGGCCCGCACGGGGGAGGTTCAGCTCGTTCCCGATGTGGAGGCGTTTCCCGGGCATATCGCCTGCTCTTCCTCCACGCGGTCCGAGATCGTTCTTCCGGTGTTCGGAAAGGGCGGGCGGCTTATCGGTGTCTTCGACATAGACAGCGATCTTCCCGCCGCCTTCACGGAGGAGGACAGCGACGGATTGTCCACGATCCTGGACTCCGTCTTCGGCGGCCTCTGACGGTCACTTGCCTGAGAAGCCGATCAAATCGTCAGCACACGCCGCGCTTGCGAAGTCGCGCGAATCATGCCAGCGTGAAAAAAACCGCTAAAATTTCACGTGACGCCAGTGCCGCACAGAGACACCAACCGGCCCAAAAGCCTCGGCTCCGACCTGCGGACGCTCAGGAAGGCGCGCGGGCTGACGCTTGCGGCAATGGCCGACCGGCTTGGGCGGTCGGTTGGCTGGTTGTCCCAAGTGGAACGCGACCTATCCGTGCCGGGAATCGCTGATCTCCGTCAGATCGCTTCAATCCTCGAGGTCCCCCTGTCGCTGTTCTTCGGCCGCGCGGCGGTCGTGGACGGAGAGGACGGGATCGTCGTTCGCGCCGGCGCGCGCCGCCCGATCGGTTCGGCCGAGGCGGGGCTGGTGGAGGAGCTGCTCTCCCCCGACCTGACCGACGCTTTCGAGGTCGTCCATTCCACTTTCAGGCCAGGTGCCTCGCTGTCCCGAGGGGTTGCGCGGCCAACGCAGGAAGTGGGCTACCTGGTTTCCGGCCGGCTCGAGATCACGATCGGGGGCCGTTCCTTCATCGTCGGGCCGGGAGATTCCTTCCGCATTCGGGGCGAGCCCTATTCCTGGGCCAATCCTTATGAAGAACCAGCGGTCGTGATCTGGGTGATCGCGCCCCCGGTCTATTGAGGCGGCCTGGAATGTGGAACGTTTTCCTGACCTTCCCACCCGAGAGCGTGATCGCCTTCGCGCTGTCGGGCATCGTCCTCAATCTCGCGCCGGGGCCTGACGTGTTCTTCGCGACGGCCTCGGGGTTGCAGGGCGGGCCGCGTGCGGGGGCGGCGGCGGGCATCGGCGTCGGGCTCGGCGTGACGTTTCACGTGGGCCTCGCGGCACTGGGCCTCTCGGCGCTGATCGCGGCGAACCCGGGCGCGCTTCACGCGATCAAGTGGGCCGGGTCGGCATACCTTCTGTTCCTCGCCTGGAAATCCTGGACCGCGCCAGCGGCTTCGTCCGGGAAGCGTGGCGCGACCCACCCCCGGCGGGCCTTCGCGCGCGGCATCCTCAGCAACGTCCTCAACCCCAAGCCGGTTCTTTTCCTGATCGCCTTCCTGCCGCAGTTCACGAACCCGGCCATCGGCCCCCTCTGGCAGCAGATCCTGGTTCTGGGCGCCATCTTCGCCGCGACAGGCGCGATCATAACCGCAGGCTACGGGGTGCTGGCAGGCGTTCTCGGCAGCGCCCTCGCCGCCCGGCTTTCCATCCTCAACCGCGTCGCCGCCGTTGTCTTCGGCGGCCTCGCACTGAAACTCGCAACGGAGTGAGACATGGCAGACTTTCCCACCACGGCCCGAGTGGTGATCATCGGCGGCGGCGCGGTCGGCGCCTCATCGCTCTACCACCTGGCCAAGGCCGGGTGGACGGATTGCGTGCTGCTGGAGAAGAACGAACTCACGGCCGGGTCCACCTGGCACGCGGCTGGGAACGTGCCGACCTTCTCTACCTCGTGGTCGATCATGAACATGCAGCGCTATTCGACCGAGCTATACCGGGGGCTCGGGCAGGCCGTCGACTACCCGATGAACTACCACGTCACGGGCTCGGTGCGACTTGCCCATAGCCGCGAGCGGATGCAGGAGTTCGCGCGCGCCATGGGCATGGGCCGTTACCAGGGCATGAACCTGGAGCTTCTGGGGCCGGACGAGATCCGCGCGAAATATCCCTTCCTCGAACTCCATGACCTCCAGGGCGCGCTCTATGACCCGGCGGATGGCGACATCGACCCCGCCCAGCTTACCCAGGCCCTTGCCAAGGGCGCGCGGGAGATGGGGGCGACGATCCTGCGCCACTGCCCGGCGACGGGCGTGAGCCGCAAGAATGGGGAATGGATCGTCCATACCGAAAAGGGCGACATCCGCGCCGAGATCGTGGTGAACGCGGCCGGCTACTACGCGCAGCGGGTCGGGGAGTGGTTCATCCCCCACGGCGGACGGCGCGTGCCGATGATGGTGATGAGCCACCAGTACCTCCTGACGGACGAGGTCCCGGAAATCGCCGCATGGACGAAGGAGGTCGGCCACAAGCTGCCGCTCCTGCGGGACGTGGACGTGTCCTACTACCTCCGGCAGGAGAAGGCGGGCTTCAACCTCGGCCCCTACGAACGCGCCTGCCGCGCGCATTGGGCGGACCCGTCCGATCCGATGCCCGAGGACTTCTCGTTCCAGCTTTTCCCTGACGATCTGGAACGGCTGGAGCACTACATCTCCGACGCGATGGCGCGGGTGCCGCTTCTGGGAACGGTCGGCGTGCAGAAGGTCATCAACGGCCCGATCCCCTACGCGCCGGATGGGAACCCTCTGATCGGCCCGATGCCCGGCGTGCCGAACGCGTTCGAGGCCTGCGTCTTCACATTCGGCATCGCCCAGTCGGGCGGGGCGGGCAAGGTGCTGGCCGAATGGATCACGGAAGGCGCGACCGAATGGGATATGTGGTCCTGCGACCCGCGCCGGTTCACCGGATACGCCGACCACGACTACTGCGTCACCAAGGGGATGGAGGTCTACGGCCACGAATACGGCATGCACTTCCCCCACGCCCGCTGGCCCGCCGGTGCGGACAAGCGCCTGTCGCCGCTTCATTCGCGGCTGAAGGACGCGGGCGCGGTGTTCGGCGCCTATAACGGCTGGGAACGCGCCAACTGGTTCGCGAAACCGGGCGACGATACTTCGTGGGAAGCGACCCAGACCTGGGACCGCGCAGGCCCGTGGGAGGACCGGATCGCCGAGGAATGCGCCGCCGTCCGTGACGGCTGCGGGGTGCTGGCGATCTCGGGCTTTTCGCGCATTGCGGTCGAAGGCCCGGATGCGCGGGGCTTCGTGGATGGCCTTTCCGCCTCGCGCCTGCCGAAGGAGGGCCGCATCGGCCTCGCCTATTTCCCGGACGCTCGCGGCCGGATCGTGACCGAGATGTCGGTGATCCCGCGGTCTGAGGACGAGATCTGGCTCATCACCGCAGGTGTCGCGCAATGGCATGATGGCGAGCTTCTTTCCCGCCAGGCGCCGGAAGGCATCACGATCGCGGACCGGTCGGACAAGTACGAATGCCTGCTCGTCACCGGCCCGAAGGCCCGCGACATCCTCGCGCCTCACACGGACGCAGACCTGAGCCTGCCGTGGCTCTCGGTGCAGGAGGCGAAGGTGTGTGGCGTGCCCTGCGTGCTCATCCGCGTGTCCTTCGCGGGCGAGCTTGGCTGGGAGGTGCATTGCCCCATCGCCGACGCGCCCGCGATCTGGGACGCGGTCACGGCGGCGGGGGCGAAGCCCTTCGGCATGTGGGCGCTGAACAACCTGCGGATCGAAAAGGGCTACCGCGCCTGGAAGGGCGATCTGTCGACCGACTATTCGCTGCTGGAAGGCGGGCTGGAGCGTTTCATCGACTGGGGCAAGGATTTCCCCGGCAAGGCGGCTCTTCAGACCGAGAAGCAAAGCGGTGTCCGCAAACGCTTCGTCACCCTCACGGTCGACGCGCCGGAGACCGACCCGCCCTACATGGCCAACCTCTGGCATGACGGGCGGATCGTGGGCGAGATCACCTCCGCCGCCTGGGGCTACCGCGTGGGCGCCTGCGTGGCGCTGGGCATGCTCAGGACGGACCTTGCCGAGCCTGGAACGAAGCTCGAGGTCGAGATCTACGGCCAACGCGTGCCCGCCGAGGTGAAGGGCGACGGCCCGCTCTGGGATCCGGCGAACGAAAGGATCCGGGCATGACGCGGGTAACGCTTCTCGACGGCGGACTGGGGCAGGAACTCGTCGCCCGGTCGGGCGACGCGCCGACGCCCCTGTGGTCCACGCAGGTGATGATCGACCATCCGGGCCTCGTAGAGGCTGTCCATGCCGACTACTTCGCGGCCGGCGCGACCATCGCCACGACGAACACCTACGCGATCCACCACGACCGGCTGGTGAAGTTCGGGATCGACGACCGGTTCGAGGCCCTGCACATGCAGGCCGTAGCCGAAGCCAGGGCCGCGCGCGACGCGCACGGGTCGGGCCGGATCGCGGCGTCGCTCGGTCCGCTGGTCGCCTCCTACCGGCCCGAGACGCTTCCGCCGCATGACGAGGCGGTGGCGAAATACGCGGAAGTCGCGCGCCTTCTCGCGCCGCATGCCGACATTCTCCTGGCAGAAACGGTGGCGTCGCTGGCCCATGCCCGCGCGGTTCTCGAGGGCGCTAGGGGCCTTGGCAAGCCCGTGTGGCTCTCGGTCACCGTGGACGACGAGGATGGCTCGCGGCTCCGCTCCGGCGAGCCGGTTGCTGGCCTTGCCGCCATCGTCGGCGAACTCGGGGCCGACGCGGTTCTTGCGAACTGTTCGGCGCCCGAGGCGATGGAGGCCGCGCTTCGGGAACTCGTGAAGATCGGTCTTCCCTTCGGGGCCTATGCCAACGGCTTCCGCCAGATCACCAAGGAGTTCCTGAAGGACAGCCCGACCGTTGACGCGCTGGAGGCGCGGCCGGAGATGACGCCCGAACTCTATGCCGACTTCGCGATGCGCTGGGTCGGGATGGGCGCGACCATCATCGGCGGCTGTTGTGAAACGACACCCGCCCATATTGCCGAAATCGCCCGCCGGCTCCGCGCCGCAGGGCATCAGATCGTTTGAGGACATCATGGATCTACCCACCAAGGCCCGCGTGGTCATCATCGGCGGCGGCGTCGTCGGCTGCTCGGTCGCCTATCACCTGACGAAGCTCGGCTGGAAGGACGTCGTCCTTCTCGAACGCAAGCAGCTGACCTCCGGCACCACCTGGCACGCGGCGGGTCTCATCGGCCAGCTTCGCGCCACGGCGAACCTCACCCGCCTCGCGCGGTATTCGGCCGAGCTTTATGCCGGGCTCGAGGCCGAAACCGGCGTCGCCACCGGCTACCGCCGCGTCGGCTCCATCTCGGTGGCGCTGACCGAGGCGCGGAAGGAGGAGCTTTTCCGCTCCGCCGCGATGGCCCGCGCCTTCGGCGTGCCGGTCGAGGAACTTTCTCCCGCCGAGGTCAAGGACCGCTATCCGAACCTCAACATCGAAGGCGTGGTCGCGGGCGTCTGGCTTCCGACCGACGGGCAGGGCGACCCCGCCAACATCGCGCTCGCCATGGCGAAGGGCGCGCGGATGGGTGGCGCGAAGGTCGTCGAAGGCGTGAAGGTCACCGCCGTCACCCGGAACGGCGGCCGCGCGACCGGCGTCGAGTGGGAAGCGGGCGGCGAGAAGGGCCATATCGAGGCCGAGCATGTCGTCAACTGCGGCGGCATGTGGGGGGCGGAGATCGGCCGAAAGGCCGGGGTCACCGTGCCCTTGCAGGCCTGCGAGCACTTCTACATCGTCACCGAACCGATCACCGGTCTCGGTCCGCAGCCGGTCCTGCGCGTTCCGGACGAATGCACCTACTACAAGGAGGACGCGGGCAAGTACCTCGTCGGTGCCTTCGAGCCAAAGGCCAAGCCCTGGGGTCTTCAGGGCATTTCGGAGGATTTCTGCTTCGACCAGCTGCCCGAGGACGTCGCCCATTTCGAGCCGATCCTCGAAAGCGCGATCAACCGCATCCCGCTTCTGGAAACCGCGGGCATCCACACCTTCTTCAACGGGCCGGAAAGCTTCACGCCGGACAACTCCTACCACCTCGGCCCGGCACCCGAGCTTCAGGGCTTCTGGGTCGCGGCGGGCTTCAACTCCATCGGCATCCAGTCCGCGGGCGGCGCGGGCATGGCGCTGGCCGAGTGGATGGAGACGGGCGAGAAACCCTTCGACGTGGGCGATGTGGACGTCGCGCGGGCGCAGCCGTTCCAGCGCAACCGCCGCTACCTCGCCGAACGCGCGACGGAGTCGCTGGGCCTTCTCTACGCGGACCACTTCCCCTACCGGCAGAAAGCCACCGCGCGGGGCATCCGCCGCACGCCTTTCCACGCCCAGCTTGACGCCGAGGGCGCGGTCTTCGGTGAACTCGCGGGCTGGGAACGCGCGAACTGGTACGCCAAGCCCGGCGAGCCACGGGAATACCGCTATTCCTGGGGGCCGCAGAACTGGTTCCAGAACACGAAGTCCGAGGTCGCGGCGATCCGCACCGGGGTCGGCATGTACGACATGTCGAGCTTCGGCAAGATCCGGGTGGAGGGTCCGGACGCGATGGCCTTCCTCAACCGCGTCTGCGGCAACGAGGTGGACGTGGACCCGGGACGCATCGTCTACACGCAGTTCCTGAACGACCGCGGAGGGATCGAGGCCGACGTGACCGTCACGCGGCTTTCCGAAACCGTCTACCTCGTCGTCACGCCCGCCGCGACGCGCCGCGCCGACCAGGCCTGGCTCGCCCGCCACGTCGGAGAGGCCCGCGTCGTCCTGACCGATGTTACTCCCGCCGAAGCTGTTCTGGCCGTCATGGGCCCGAAAGCGCGCGACCTCATGCGCGCAGTCAGCCCCGACGATTTCTCGAACGACGCCTTCCCCTTCGGCACCGCGCGGGAGATCGAGGTCGGTCTCGGTCTCGCCCGGGCGCACCGGGTGTCCTACGTCGGTGAACTCGGATGGGAGGTCTATGTCTCTGCCGACATGGCCGCGCATGTGTTCGAGACGCTGCGCGAGGCTGGGACATCACTCGGCCTCAAGCTCGCCGGGATGCACGCGATGGATTCCTGCCGGATCGAGAAGGCATTCCGCCACTTTGGCCACGACATCACCTGCGAGGATCACGTCCTCGAAGCCGGGCTCGGCTTTGCCGTGAAGACGGCGAAGGCCGATTTCATCGGCCGCGACGCGGTTCTCCGCAAGCGCGACGAGGGGCTTTCGAAGCGCCTCGTCCAGTTCCGCCTGACCGAGGCCGACGCGATGCTCTACCACAACGAACCCGTCATCCGCGACGGCCGCATCGTCGGGCACCTCTCCTCGGGTGCCTATGGTCACCACCTCGGCGGCGCGATGGGCCTCGGCTACGTGCCCTGCGCGGGGGAGAGCCCGGCGGATATGCTCGCTTCGGCTTACGAGATCGACGTGGCCGGGCGGCGGGTGAAGGCGGAGGTCTCGCTGAAGCCGATGTACGATCCCGAAGGCGCACGCGTCAAAGCCTGATCCGAACCCGGGCGGCGCGGGAAGACCGCGCCGCCCCTAGCACGCGTCCCGGAGGCGTCAGCCGCGTTCCGAAAGGATCAGGTCCACGGCCTCCCCGACGTCCGCGACGACGGCCGAGGGCCTTGGGTCCACCCTGTCCTCGTCGCCGTCCCGGTACTTGCCGGTCCGCACGAGGATACCTAGACCGATCCCGGCGGCCAGCGCTCCGGCGACGTCGCTTTCCGCGTCGTCGCCGATCATGACGGCTAATGCAGGATCGCAGCCCATGCTTGCCACGGTGGCGCGGAAGAAATCCGCCTCGGGCTTGCCGAACAAGATGGGCTTCGTCCCGCTGGCATATTCAAGGGCATGCACGAAGGGCCCCGCGTCGAGGCTCAGAAGCCCGTCCTTGTCCCGGAACACCCGGTTGGCGGCAAGCGCGAGGAACGGCGCGCCGTCCTGCAGCGCGCGGAATGCGTTGTTCATGTTCTGGTAGCTGAACCGGTCCGCCGCGTCGCCGACGACGACCGCCACCGGGCCTTCCGTGCCGCAATCGGCGAAGTCCTCCTCGAGCCCCGGGTGGATCAGGAGGTGCGGGACATGGCCGTTCTCGTCGAGCCAGGCGCGCGCGGCTGCGACGGGCGTGAAGACCTCGTCAGGCGCCACGCCGATTCCGAACGCCGCGAGTTCCTCGATGAGCCGGCGTTTCGAGCGCCGCGTCGAGTTCGTCAGGAACCGGACGGGAAGGCCTGCGGCGTGAAGCCGTTGCACCGCCTCTGCCGCTCCGGGAACGGCCTTGTCGCCCTCGTGGAGCACGCCGGAAATATCCAGAAGGACACCGGTGATCATGGCTCGAGACTGCATCAGGCGCCGGATGCGGTCAACTTGGCGCGGTCTTCCGACGCCTCACTTGAAGGTGACGAGATACACCCCCGCGATGACCATGAAGGCGCCCGCGACCTTGCCGACCGTCAGTGCGGTCGACGGCGCGCCGAACAGGCCGAGTTGACCGAACACGAGACCCGCCAGCACCTGCCCCGAGACGAGCAGGACGAAGAACGCCCCGATCCCGATGCGCGGCACCAGGTAGGACGAGCCGATGATCATCCCGGCGCTCATGACCCCCGCCGTGAGCAGCCAGACCGGCAGGTTGCCGATCTTTGCGAAGTCCGCGCCCCGGCCGCCCGTGGCGAGGGCGATGACGATCGACGCTGCGAACGCGATCCCGAAGAACGGGACATTCGCCATTGGCGCGGAGCCAAGGAGCCTTGCCGTCTGGGCGATCATCGGGAGGTAGATCGAGATGATCGCCCCGAGTGCCATGGCGAGAAAAATCAGTGGAATGGTCATCACCGGTCTCCCTTTTTCACCGCCGGGCCGATCATCGGCCCGAAGCGTTCTGCCGTCCTGTCACGCGCCGCGTCCGGATGCGGGCGGCCTCAGTCCCTGTCCGCCAGCCTCGCGAGGATGGCGGTCACGTCGTGCTTGCCGATGGCCCCGGTCGTCCGTCCGCCTTCCCCGGCGATCCGGGTCGCGACGAAGGCCTCCGCCACCGCCGGCGGGGCGTGGCGCAAGAGGATCGAAGCCGTCAGAAGGAGGGCCGAGCGCTCGGCGAACCAGCGGGCCTCGGCCTCGGGCGGAAGCACGGGCCAGCGCGACAGGTGATCCTCGACCGCCGCGTCGAAGCGCCGGTCTGCTCCCACGGCCGATCGAATCTCGACCAGAAGCACCTCGGCCGCCAAGGGTTCGCGCGCAAGCGTCCGCAGGATGTCCAGGCAGATGACGTTCCCCGCCCCTTCCCAGATACCGTTCAGCGGTGCTTCGCGGTAGAGCATCGGCATGGGCGTGTCCTCGACGTAGCCCATGCCGCCCATGACCTCCATCGCCTCGAATACGACGATCGGGCAGCGCCTGTTGGACAGGTACTTGGCCAGGGCCACGCCGATCCGTGCGAAGGCGCGGTCTTCGGGGCCTTGCCCATCGAAGGCGCGGGCCACGCGGAGCCCGAGCGCCAGGGCGCCCTCCCAGTCCAGCGCGAGGTCGGCCAGCACGGCTCGCATCAGCGGCTGGTCGATCAGCCGGCGCTGGAAGGCCGTGCGGTGCGCGGCCCAGTGGTGCGCCTCGCCAAGCGCGGCGCGCATCAGGCCCGCCGGCGCCATCGCCGTGTCGAGGCGCGTATGATGCACCATCTCGATGATCGTCCGGACGCCCTGCCCCTCTCCCCCGATTCCGTAGGCCAGCGCGCCGTCGAACTCGATCTCCGCCGAGGCGTTCGAGCGGTTCCCGAGCTTGTCCTTGAGCCGCATGATCTGGACCCGGTTCCGCTCGCCCTCAAGCCAGCGCGGGACAAGGAAGCACGTCAGGCCCGCCGGCGCCTGCGCAAGCGTCAGGAACCCGTCGGACATTGGGGCGGAGCAGAACCACTTGTGCCCCGTCAGGCGCCATGCCTCGCCATCGGCCACGGCCCGCGTCGTGTTCGTCCGCACGTCCGAGCCGCCCTGCTTCTCCGTCATCGCCATGCCGAGGGTCGCGCCGGACTTCTCGGCGACGGGCCGCAGCGAAGGGTCGTACTGCCGGGACAGAAGCTTCGGCCGCCATTTGCCCGCGAGGTCGTCGGATGCCGAAAGTGCAGGGACGGCCGCGTAGGTCATCGTCATCGGGCAGCAGTGGCCGGGTTCCACCTGGCTGGCGAGATAGACCATCGCGGCATGGGTAACGTGGCCTCCCGGCCGACGCTCCCACGCGACCGCTGCGTAGCCTGCGCCCAGACTCGTTTCCATGAAGCGGTGATAGGAGGGGTGGTAACGCACCTCGTCGAGCCGCCGGCCGCCGCTGTCGAAAAGCCGCAACTCGGGCGTGAAACGGTTGGCGTCCCGCGCCGCCTCCCGCATCGCGGCGGCGCCGAGCACCCCGCCGTAGTCCGCGAGCGCGCCTGCCTGCCCACCCTCCCGCGCGACCGCTTCGCGCAAGGGCGCATCGGTCTGCCAAAGGTCCACGTCGCCGCGTTCGCCGGGCTGGTTCTGCACCTCGTGCGTGGCAAGGTCGGCGCGGGGATCGGATCGGGTCATCTCGGCCTCCGAACTCAGGATAAACCCGCGGGGGATTTCCGGCCAGCGGCGCGAGAGGGGCGAGTTTCAGGTGTTCCTGCGAAGCGGAACCCGCATGAGCCCCATCAACCTGTCGAGCCAGGAGCGGTCTGGCTGGCTACGCGCCGCCGGGACGAGCGACCTCGCGAGCCTGTGCGCCTGTTCGGAGCGCGCAAGGCGCCCGCGCGCCATGTAGTAGGCGGTGTCGATCGACCCGTCGGGCCGCGTCCGGATCGGGGTCTCGTGTTCCTCGTGCATCGTGATCTCCATCGGTCTGGTTCGGACTTCCGGAAAGATCGCGCGGTCGCGGACCCGGCGCTTGAAGAACCCCTTGAGAAAACCCTGATTAATTCCTGAGATTCCGGCCCCGGAGGTGCTTGGAACTTGAGATGCGCCCCGATTGGGCGTTTCATGACGCATGCTCTACCGTTTCGACGACTGCGAGCTGGACTTGCGGCAACACGAGTTTCGCCGCGGGGGCGAGGTCGTGCCGCTCGAACCGCAGGTCTTCGATCTTCTCGCGCTCTTCGTCACCCGCGCCGGCGATCTGGTCGATCGCGACAGCATGATCGAGGAGATCTGGGGCGGGCGCATCGTTTCCGAGGCCGCGATTTCCTCGCGCATCAACGCCGTCCGGCGCGCGATAGGCGACGATGGCCGCGCGCAGCACCTGTTGAAGACGGTCCCGCGGCGGGGGTTCCGGTTCGTTGGGGAAGTCTCCGAAGCCGCCGACGCGCCTCGCGCCCAGCAAGGCGAAGAGACGCAGAAGATCAGGATGACCAGGTCGCGGGATGGCGCGCGGATCGCCTTCACGACGACGGGCAGTGGCCCGCCCCTGATGCGGGCCGGGCATTTCCTTACCAATCTTGAACTCGACTGGAAAAGCCCGATCTGGAGGCCGCTATTGAGCAGGCTCGGCGAGCGCTTCTCGGTCACGCGCTACGACCAGCGCAGTACGGGCCTGTCCGATCCCGCGCCGAAGTCGCTCGCGCTGGACCGGCTGGCGGAAGACCTCGAGGCGGTCGCCGATGCGGCGGGCCTGGACCGGTTCCCGATCTTCGCAACCTCGCAGGGCGTTCCCGTGGCCGTGGCCTTTGCCGCCAGGCATCCCGAAAGGGTCAGCGGCCTCGTGCTCTACGGCGGATACGCCCAGGGTCGCAGTGTACGCGGGACAGAAGAGGAAACGCGGAACGCCGAGGCGATAACGACGATCCTGCGGCAGGGCTGGGGACGCTCGGGCAGCGCCTTCGCGACCGCCTTCGTGGCCCTCTACATGCCCGACGCGACGCACGAGCAGTTGCAGCACGTTTCCGAGATGCAGCTTGCCTCCGCCACGCCGGAAAACGCGGTGGCACTGCGCCTAGCGATCGATTCCTTCGACGTGACGGAACTGATGGGGTCGGTGCGTGCGCCGACGCTGATCCTTCATGCCCGGGAAGACGCCGTCCATCCGGCGGCGCAGTCCGGAGTGCTCGCCGCCGGCATACCGGGCGCGCAACTTCACGTCATGGAAAGCCGCAATCACATACCGCTTCCGCAAGACCCCTGCTGGTCGGAGCTGATCGAAGCCGCTGTCGGGTTCCTCGACGCGTAGGCGGCACGGCGCCGTGAGTTGCCTGGCCCCTTGGGGTTTCGATCCGGGCCGCCAGGGTTGCCCCTTCCAAAGCCGTCCTGAGGAGGACCCCGTCTCATGTGTTGCTTCGTCTGCCGTTGACGTGTCGACGACGAGTACCCGTCAGCCCCGATCATCGAGAACGCGGGCAAATGGGTGCCGGGCGGGTCAGCGAGGTGATTTCCGGATGACTGCGGAGTCGCCGTCTCAGGGGCGGATCTCCACCTCCGTCCCGATCTGCACCACCCGCCACAATTCCTCTATCTCCGCGTTCGACACCGCGACGCATCCGGCCGTCCAGTCGTGCCGTATCGTGGCCACGCCCGGCATCGCGTTTGGCTGGCCGTGGATGAAGATGTCGCCGCCGGGAGAATATCCGCGAGCCGCCGCCCGCGTCCGGTCCTCGGGTTGCGGATAGTCGATCCCGAGGGAGAGGTGATAGGCGCTGTTTGCGTTCTTGCGGTCGATCCGGAAGGTCCCCTCCGGCGTCTTTCCGTCGCCCTGCCGTTCCTTGTCGCCGACCGGAGCGAAGCCGAGCGCGACGCGGTATGTCCGCAGCGCCTCGCCCTCGCGGAAGACGGTGAGGCGGCGGGCGGCTTTCTCGACCATGATGCGGTCCACGGTTCCCGTCAGCGGCGCGGGTGGCGCGGGTGGAAGGCGGAAACTGTAGACGGCGAGGAAGCCCAGACCGAGCCCGATCAGAAGAACGACAAGCCGAAAGAGCCGCGCTGTCCTTTTCATTGAAGGTCGCGGAAAGCCCTTTGCAGCCGCTCCACCGCCTCCGCCACGCGGGCGCGCGGCGTGGCGATGTTGAAGCGCAGGAAGTTCTCGCCGCCCTTGCCGAAGGTCGGCCCGTGGTTCACGGCGATCTGCGCCTGCTTCTCCACCCGGTCGAGGAATTCCTCACGCTCCATCCCGGTTCGCGCGAAATCGACCCAGGCGAGGTAGGTCGCCTCCAGCCGCATCGAGGCGAGCCCGGGGATGGCGTTCACGCCCTCGTCGAAGAGCCGCCGGTTCCCGTCAAGGTAGGTCAGAAGGGCGTCGACCCATTGCGCTCCGTCGTCCGAATAGGCCGCCGTCGCCATCATCACGCCGAAGCTGTTCGGAGAAATCCCGAGCGCCATCATCCGGCCCGCGAAGGCCTTGCGGAGCGTGGGGTCGGGAATGATGACGTTGCCGATATGGGCGCCGGCGATGTTGAAGGTCTTGGTCGTCGCCGTCATCATCACAAGCCGGTCGAGGATGTCGGGTGCGGCCAGCGGCATCGGGATATGGTTGTGCCCCGGAAAGACGAGGTCATGGTGGATCTCGTCCGAGACGAGGACCAGGTCGTGCCGCTTGCAGAAGTCGGCGACCCCGCGCAGTTCCTCGGCGGTCCAGACCCGCCCGCCGGGATTGTGCGGCGAGCAGAGGATGAACAGCCGCTCTTCCCCCGTCATCTGCGCGTCCCAGGCATCGAAGTCGGGCTTGTAGCGCCCGCCTTCCCCGACCAATTCGCATTCCACCACACGCCGCCCCGAGGCTTTGATGACGCGCGCGAAAGCGTGGTAGACGGGCGTCATCAGCACGACGCCATCGCCCGGCTTCGTATAGGCTTCGATGCAGAGCGCCGCGCCGTTGACGAGACCGGCGGTGGTGAAGATCCAGTCCGGCTCCACCTCCCAGCCGTGCCGCGTGGCCATCCACCAGCGGATCGCGTCGAGATAGGCGCGGTCATCTCCGAAATAGCCGTAGATGCCATGCGCGGCCATGTCCTCGACGGCCTTCTGGACCGCCGCCGGCGGGCGGAAGTCCATGTCCGCGACCCACATCGCGATCCCGCTGTCGGCGGGGACGCCGTAGATCTTCTCCATCATGTCCCATTTGACGGAATGGGTGCCGCGGCGGTCGATGATCTCGTCGAAATTCATGAGGGTCTCCTTCGCCGCGCAGGTTAGCTCCGGGCGGCGCGGGCGCAAGAGGTGCCGCGCATCGCAAGGGCGCGCAAAGCGGATTTCCAACCATTGCGCCGTGCGGGGGCTTCGCCTAAATCGGGGACCATGACGATACGCCCGATCCTCATCCATCCCGACCCGCGCCTCAAGAAAGCCGCCGACCCTGTCGCCGAGGTGACGGAGGAGGTGCGCACGCTCGCCGCGGACATGCTGCAGACGATGTACGAGGCGCCGGGCATCGGCCTTGCCGCGCCCCAGGTCGGCGTCATGAAGCGGCTTCTCGTGATGGACTGCGTGAAGGAAGCGGACCAGGCGCCGCGGCCCATGGTTCTCATCAACCCTGTCATCCTCTGGTCCTCCGAGACGCGCAGCGTCTACGAGGAGGGCTGCCTTTCGATCCCCGAACAATATGCCGAGGTCGAGCGCCCCGCTGAGGTCCGCGTCCGCTGGATGGGACTCGACGGCGAGGAGACGGAGGAACATTTCTCCGGTCTCTGGGCGACCTGCGTGCAGCACGAGATCGACCATTTGGACGGCAAGCTTTTCATCGACTATCTGAAGCCGCTCAAGCGGCAGATGATCACCCGCAAGATGGAGAAGCTGAAGCGCGAGCGGGCGCGGGCCTGACGTGGCGGTCCTGCCGATCCTGCGCTGGCCCGATCCACGCCTCTCGCAGGTCTGCGCGGGTGTCGGCGCGATCACGGAAGACGTCCGGTCTCTTGCCGCCGACATGCTGGAAACGATGTATGCCGCGCCCGGCCGTGGGCTTGCCGGACCGCAGGTCGGCGCGATGCTTCGCATCTTCGTGATGGACACGACCTGGAAGGAGGGTTCGCCCGCGCCGCGCGTCCTCGTCAATCCCGTCCTCGAATGGGCCTCCGACCGGCTCGCGACCGGCCCCGAAGGATGCCTGTCCATCCCCGGCGTCACCGCCGAGGTGACCCGCCCCGCCGAGGTGCGGATGCGCTGGACCGGCCTCGACGGTCGGGAGGCGGTCGAGACACTCGCCGGTTTCGCCGCGATCTGCGCGCAACACGAACTCGACCATCTCGACGGCATCGTGACCTTCGACCGCGTCGCGCCCGACCTGCGCGCGCGGCTTGAGACGGAGTATGCCGCATGACGGTCCGCCCCTTCGTTCCCTACCCGGACAAGCGCCTGCGTACCGCCGCCGAGCCGGTGCCCGCCGTTACCGAAACCGTGCGGATGATCTGGGACGACATGGTGGAGACGATGGACGCGATGCCCGGTTACGGCCTCGCTGCCCCTCAGATCGGGATCATGCTGCGCCTTGCCGTCGTGGACTGCTCCGACAAGCGCGGGCAGGCTGTGAAGATGGCGAACCCTGAAATCCTCCACGCCTCGATCCAGCTCCGCAAGCACGAGGAGGCGAGCCCGAACCTTCCCGGCGTCTCTGCCATCATCGAACGCCCCCGCGCCGTGACCGTTCGCTTCCTCAACGAGCAGGGCGAGGTCGAGGAAAAGGATTTCGTCGGCCTCTGGGCGACCTCCGTGCAGCACCAGATCGATCACCTGAACGGCCGGATGTTCATCGACCACCTGAGCCCGGTCAGGAAGAAGTTGCTGGTCGCCAAGGCAGAAAAGCAGCGGAGGCGAGTGTGAAGGTCGTCTTCATGGGCACCCCGGATTTCGCCGTTCCCGCGCTCGACGCCGTGGCGTCCGAAAACGAGATCGTTGCCGTCTACTGCCAGCCGCCCCGCCCCGCGGGCCGCGGCCAGAGAGACCGGCCATCGCCCGTGCAGCGCCGGGCGGAGGAACTTGGCCTTCCCGTCCGCCACCCGAAAAGCCTGAAGGGCGCGGAGGAGCAGGCGGAATTCGCCGCACTCGGCGCCGACGTCGCCGTCGTCGTCGCCTATGGCCTGATCCTGCCGAAGCCGGTGCTCGATGCGCCCGCAAAGGGCTGCCTCAACATCCACGCCTCGCTCCTGCCGCGCTGGCGCGGGGCGGCGCCGATCCACCGCGCGATCCTCGCGGGCGACAAGGAAACCGGCGTCTGCATCATGCGGATGGAGGAGGGGCTGGATACCGGCCCCGTGCTTCTCTGCGAGGCGACCCCGATCGGGCCGCAGGAAACCACGGCCGACCTTCACGACCGCCTCGCTGGGCTCGGCGCGCGGCTGATCCGGACGGCGCTCGAACATCTCGATGGCCTGAAGCCCGAACCCCAGCCGGAGGAAGGCGTCACCTATGCCGCCAAGATCGACAAGGACGAGGCGCGCATCGACTGGACCCGTCCCGCGACCGAGGTGGACCGGAAGATCCGCGGCCTTTCGCCCTTTCCGGGGGCATGGACGACGATCGGCGGGGAAAGGGTGAAGCTCCTGCGCTCGCGCCTCGCGCTCGGGCAGGGCGAACCGGGCGAGGTCCTGACGGGCTTCACCATCGCCTGCGGCGCCGACGCGGTCGAGATCACCGAGGCGCAGCGCGAAGGAAAGCGGCCGATGCCCGCCGCCGAGATCCTGCGTGGCATGACCCTGCCGGCCCGGTTGGACTGACATTCACAAATCGTCCCGCCTGATCCATAGTGTCGCCAACAAGGAGGCCGGGCATGCAGGTAATCTGGCTCATCATAATCGGCGCCGCCGCTGGCTTCATCGCCACGAGGCTCATGAAGATCGAGGCCGACCTCATCACCACGATCGCGATCGGGGTACTCGGGGCGCTCGTCGGCGGTCTCGTGCTGCGCATCCTTCTCGCGGTCACGGGCTGGGCGGCGGGGTTCATCGGCGCCATCCTCGGCGCGATGCTGCTGATCTGGCTCTGGCAGACCTACGGACCGAAACGATGATACGCGGCCTCACGCTCACCCTCGCCGGGTTCCTCGGGACTCTCGTTCTGGCCCGCGTCCTGCGGCTTGCGCTCTGGCTCGCGCTGCGGCCGGGCGGCTGGGCCGTCCTCGCCACGGGCGCCCTCCTCGCCGCCACGGCGATGCGCTAGCGGCGCGGCGGGCGCGCCCGGTAGACGGGAAGTTGCCAGCCGAAGGCCATGCTGCCCGCGCGAAGTCCGAAGGTCACCGCCCCGCACAGCGCGAGCCCCGCACCGGCTCCAAGCCATGGCCCGGCCAGCGTCGCTGCAACGGAGCCCGCGAAGGCTGCGGTCACGTACAGCTCGCCCTGCTTCAGGACCAGCGGCACCTCGTTGCAGACCACGTCGCGCATGAGGCCGCCGAAACATCCGGTCGCAACCCCCATGAAGACGACGACCGGCCAGGGCTGCCCCAGCGCCTGCGTGACCGCGACGCCTGCCGGCACCGCGACGGCCAGCGCGCAGGCGTCGAGCCAGAGGATCGCGCGGTAGCGGCTTTCGAGGAGATGCGCGGTGAAGAAGACGGTGACCGCGGCCGCGGTGGCGACGAAGATCACCGAGGGGCTCGCCACCCAGAAGACCGGGTTCCGGTCGAGGAACAGGTCGCGCAGCGTTCCGCCGCCCACGGCGGTCAGGCAGGCGACGAAGACGAAACCCACGATGTCCAACTGCGCGCGCGAAGCGACCAGGGCGCCTGTCAGCGCGAAGACCGCGACAGCGGCGTGGTCGAGGATCAGCGCAGGATTCATTGTCCCGAAGTCCGAGCGGGCTTGTAGGGGGCCATCCCTTCCCGCGCCAGGGCGTCCGCGCGTTCGTTCTCCGGGTGGCCGGCATGGCCCTTGATCCATTCCCAGGTCACGCGGTGCCGGTTCCGCGCCGCGTCGAGCCGCTGCCAGAGTTCGGCGTTCTTCACCGGCTTCCGGTCGGCCGTCCGCCAGCCGTTCTTCTTCCAGCCGTGGATCCACTGGGTCACGCCGTTCTTCACGTAGGCGCTGTCTGTCACGACGGTGATGGTCGAAGGCTTGCTGAGCGCCTCGAGCGCCGAGATGGCCGCGAGAAGCTCCATGCGGTTGTTGGTCGTCTCCGCCTCGCCGCCCTTGAGTTCACGCTCCTTCACCACGCGGTCGCCCTCGCGTGCGATCAGGAGAACACCCCAGCCCCCAGGACCCGGGTTCCCCGAACAGGCTCCATCGGTGTAGGCGAACAGCTCCGGCATATGCCCCTTCTTCTGGCTCGAAATTTTCCCGGGGGGCCGGGGGCGGACAGCCCCCCAGCCTACTTCAGGCAGGCTCGCGCAAAACGCGCGGGACCTTGAATTCTACGTTCTCGCGGGCGGTCTCGACCACTTCCACGGTGACGTCGAAACGCTCGCGGAAGGCGTCGATGACCTCGTTCACCAGCACCTCGGGCGCCGAGGCGCCGGCCGTCACGCCGACAGCCGTCACCCCCTCGAGCGTGCGCCAGTCGATGTCGGCGGCGCGCTGGACAAGCTGGGAATAGGCGCAGCCCGACGAGCGGCCGACCTCCACGAGCCGTTGCGAGTTGGAGGAATTCGGCGCCCCGATCACCAAGAGCGCGTCGATCTTCGGTGCGATGGCCTTCACCGCCGCCTGGCGGTTCGTCGTCGCGTAGCAGATGTCTTCCTTCGCCGGTCCGACGATGCCCGGAAACCGCCGGGTCAGCGCCGCGACGATCCCTGCGGTGTCGTCGACCGAAAGCGTCGTCTGGGTGATGTAGGCCAGCCGCGAAGGATTCCGCGGCGTGATACGGGCCACGTCGTCGACCGTCTCGACGAGGATCACCTCGCCCTCTGGCAACTGGCCCATCGTGCCCAGAACCTCCGGATGCCCGGCATGGCCGATCATCACCATCTGGAGGCCGTTCTCGGAATGACGCGCCGCCTCGGAGTGCACCTTGGTCACGAGGGGGCAGGTCGCGTCGACATGGACCATGTTCCGCCGCCGCGCCTCTTCGGGAACCGATTTCGGAACGCCATGGGCCGAGAACACGACCGGACGGTCGTCCGGAACTTCATCCAGTTCCTCGACGAAGACCGCCCCCTTGGCGCGCAGGCCATCGACGACGAAGCGGTTGTGCACGATTTCGTGGCGCACGTAGACCGGCGCGCCCCATTTCTCGAGCGCCATCTCGACGATGCGAATCGCACGGTCCACGCCCGCGCAGAATCCGCGCGGCGCCGCGAGGTAAAGGGTGAGGGGGGGCTTGGCCGTCATCGCGTCGGGGTCCCGGTCATGTCCAGTTCTGGGCCAGACCTAAGCCCCGGGCGGTGCGGCGTCCAGCCCCACCTCGTCCTTGTCCGGGGCCTGTCCGGCCCCGGAAAGCCCGTCACTCGCTTGCGGCGGCGAGGTCCTCGCGCTCGGGGCGCGTCTCGCGCGGCGGCCTGCCGATGACTTCGCGCAGCTCGTCGAGCTCGATGAAGTTGTCGGCCTGGCGGCGCAGCTCGTCGGCGATCATCGGCGGCTGCGACCGAATCGTCGAGACGACCGAGACGCGGACTCCCTGGCGCTGAAGGCTTTCCACGAGCGGGCGGAAATCGCCGTCGCCGGAGAACAGCACGATGTGGTCCACGCGAGGAGCCAGTTCCATGGCATCGACCGTCAGCTCGATATCCATGTTGCCCTTGACCTTCCGGCGGCCCTGGCTGTCGATGTATTCCTTCGCCGGTTTCGTCACCATCGTGAAGCCATTGTAGTGAAGCCAGTCGACAAGCGGGCGAATCGGAGAATAGTCGTCATTCTCCAAGAGTGCCGTGTAGTAGAAAGCGCGCAGGAGCTTGCCGCGCCGCATGAACTCCTGGCGGAGGAGCTTGTAGTCGATGTCGAACCCGAGTGCCTTCGCAGCCGCGTAAAGATTCGAGCCATCGATGAACAGCGCTAGCCGTTCGTCCTTGTAGAACATAAAAAATTCCCTTCCGAAATCGTCCCGCCGGAGGGTTCAGTGAGTGTGTGAGTGGAAACATGGATTACCGAAAATGCACGGCGAGACGCTCACGAACATAGGAAATAATGCAGGTGTCGCAATATATGGAACCGACCGGAAAGTGCAGGTTGGCGGCAATCGGCTTAGGCGGTAACCTACCGACCGCCTTCGGATCGCCCGCCTCCGCACTGGCTGGCGCGCTGGCAGCGCTCGGCCGGGCAGGGCTTGAGATTCGTGCCGTCAGCCGATTCTTCCGCACCCCCGCGTATCCGCCGGGTTCAGGGCCCGACTTCGTGAATGCCGCGGCTCTTCTTCTCACGGACCTTGCGCCGGAGGAACTTATTCGGCGGCTCCATGAGGTCGAGGCGGAATTCGGTCGCGTGCGCGAAAGGCGCTGGGCCGCAAGGACCGTGGATATCGACCTTCTGTTCATGGATGACATGGTTCTGCCGGACGAAGCGACATACGACCGCTGGCGAAAGCTCGATCCGGAGCGTCAGACGCAGGAAGCGCCGGACTGCCTGATCCTCCCGCATCCCCGTATGCATGAGCGCGGCTTCGTGCTGATTCCCCTGGCGGAGATCGCGCCGAAATGGCGTCATCCCGCCATTGGCCGGACCGTGGCGGAGATGGTGAAGGCGCTTCCTGCCGCTGACAAAGACGCGATAAGCCCGCTTTGAAGGGATTCTGTCCTTGTCAAGACTCTTCGATCGGCCTATTTAGCGGGTTCCATCTCTCCCAGGACGAACGGAGTAGCTCATGGCCCGCGTGACGGTAGAAGATTGCGTTGACAAGGTTCCGAACCGGTTCGAGCTCGTCATGCTCGCCGCGCATCGTGCGCGCGAAGTCGCGTCGGGCGCTCCGCTGACGATCGACCGTGACAACGACAAGAACCCCGTCGTCGCGCTCCGCGAGATCGCCGAGGAGACCCAGGGCGCCGAGGATCTGCGCGAGCGGATGATCGAAAGCCTTCAGACCCAGATCGAGGTCGACGAGCCGGAAGAAGACCAGATGGCGCTTCTCATGGGCTCCGAGGTCGATCGCCCGCAGGCCGACGACATGTCGGAAGAGAAGCTGCTGCGCGCGCTCATGGAGGCGCAGGGCGAAGGCTGAACGGCCGAATACGCCTGGTGGGCCGGGAATGATCGACGTCGAAGACCTGATCTCGCTGGTCCACAACTACAACCCCAGGACAAACGCTGCGCTCATACGCGAGGCGTATGACTATGGCTTGAAGATGCATGAGGGGCAGACCCGCCAGTCGGGCGAGCCCTATTTCATGCATCCGGTCGCGGTCGCGGCGATCCTGACCGAGCAGCGGCTGGACGACGCATCGATCATCACGGCGCTTCTGCACGACACGATCGAGGACACGAAGTCCACCTACGGAGAGATTTCCGCCCGTTTCGGGGAGGAGATCGCAGAGCTCGTGGACGGGGTGACGAAGCTCACCAACCTCCAGCTCACGACGAGCGAATCCAAGCAGTCGGAGAACTTCCGCAAGCTGTTCATGGCGATGTCGAAGGATCTGCGCGTGATCCTCGTCAAGCTTGCGGACCGGCTGCACAACATGCGGACGATCAAGTCGCTCAGGCCCGAGAAGCAGGCCCGCAAGGCGCGCGAGACGATGGACATCTACGCGCCGCTAGCCGGCCGGATGGGCATGCAGTGGATGCGCGAGGAACTCGAGGACCTCGCGTTCAAGGTCCTCAACCCTGAGGCTCGCGCCTCGATCATCCGCCGCTTCATCACGCTCCAGAAGGAATCGGGCGACGTAATCCACAAGATCACCGCCGATATCCGCGCCGAACTCGACAGGGAAGGGATCGAGGCCGACGTCTTCGGCCGCGCCAAGAAGCCCTATTCGATCTGGCGCAAGATGAAGGAGAAGGAGCTGGCGTTCTCGCGGCTCTCCGACATCTACGGCTTCCGCGTCATCACCCGGACCGAGGCGGATTCCTACCGCGTGCTCGGTGTGATCCACCAGCGCTGGCGCGCGGTTCCCGGGCGGTTCAAGGACTACATCAGCCAGCCGAAATCGAACGGCTACCGCTCGATCCACACCACGGTCTCGGGCCGCGACGGCAAGCGGGTGGAGGTGCAGATCCGCACCCGCCAGATGCACGAGGTGGCCGAGGCGGGCGTCGCCGCGCACTGGTCCTACCGGGACGGCGTGCGGGCGCAGAACCCCTTCGCCGTCGATCCCGCACGCTGGATCACGACGCTGACCGAGCGGTTCGAGGGTGGCGACCACGACGAGTTTCTCGAAAATGTCAAACTCGAGATGTATGTCGACCAGGTGTTCTGCTTCACGCCGAAGGGGGACGTGGTGCAACTGCCCAAGGGTGCGACACCCATCGACTTCGCCTATGCGATCCACACGCGGATCGGCAATTCCTGCGTCGGCGCGAAGGTCGACGGCATCCGCGTGCCGCTCTGGACGCGCCTGAAGAACGGCCAGTCGGTCGAGGTCATCACCGCCGCCGGACAACGGCCGCAGGCCACCTGGATCGATATCGTCGTGACCGGGCGCGCCAAGGCCGCGATTCGCAAGTCGCTGCGCGACGAGGACCGCGAGCGCTTCGTGAAGCTCGGCGCGGAACTCGCCCGCGTGGCTTTCGAACACCACGGCCGCAAATGCACCGACAAGGCGCTGAGGACCGCGGCAAAGACGCTCGGCATTTCGGACGAGACGGAGCTTCTGGCGCGGATCGGCAGCGCGGAGCTCGTTGCCCGCGAGGTGATCGAGGCGCTCTACCCCGAACTCGTCTCCGCCCAGATCGAGGAGGTCGACGCCCGCCGCCCGGTCGCGGGCCTTGCCGCCGACCAGTCCTTCCGCCGCGCGGCCTGCTGCCAGCCGGTACCGGGCGAACGGATCGTCGGGATCACCTATCGTGGCCAGGGCGTCGTGATCCATGCCATCGACTGCCCCGCGCTAGCAGAGTTCGAGGACCAGCCCGGCCGGTGGGTGGACCTGCACTGGCTTTCGGGCCGGCACGCCCCGGTCCATACTGTCAGCCTCAACGTAACGATCGCCAACGACGCTGGTGTTCTCGGTCGGATCTGCACCTTGATCGGCGAGCAGAAGGCCAATATTTCCGACCTGCATTTCGTGGACAGGAAGCCGGACTTCTACCGCCTGATCGTCGAGGTCGATCTCAGGGACACGGAACATCTCCACGCGGTGCTGACGGCGCTGGAGGCGGAAAGCGCCGTCGCGCATGTCGAGCGACACCGCGACATAAATCGCAAGCCCTGAACAGGGGCCGGGAAGGACAAGCCAGGTGGTTTTCAAGCGGCGTGCAAAAAGGTCTTACGCGCGCATCCTAGCCGAAGCCTTCTATCCGCGCGGGGGGTGGACGCGGGCCTTTCACTACGTGCGCCACCGGCTGCACCGCCTGCCCGACAAGCCTTACAGGATCGCGCGCGGCGTGGCGGCCGGGGTCTTCGTGAGCTTCACGCCGTTCTTCGGCCTGCATTTCATCTTTGCCGCGCTCGTCGCGAAGCTGATACGCGGGAACATCCTCGCGTCGTTGCTCGCGACGTTCTTCGGCAATCCGCTGACCTTCCCGATCATCGGCTTCGTGTCGCTGAAGCTCGGCCACCTGATACTCGGGACGAGATTCGACGTCGCGGCACATGCCTCGCTCCTGTCCTCGTTCACGAGCGCGGGCGGGGAGTTGAAGGACAACTTCTTCGCCATCTTCACGGACGAGACGGCGCACTGGGAAAGCCTGATCGGATTTTTCGACAGCGTGTTCCTGCCCTATCTCGTGGGGGGCATCGTCCCCGGTATCATGACGGGCGTGGCCTTCTACTACCTCTCCGAGCCGGTGATCGCGGCGTATCAGAAGCGGCGGCGCAAGAAGCTGAAGGAGCGGTTCGAGAAGCTGAAGGCGAAGCTGCACGCCCGCGCAGGGGAAGGCTCGGAAGGCGGCTGACCGTGCCTTGGCGCAGCGCGAAAATCCGGTTTTCCCGCGCAGGGGCAATAGGCTAGTTTCCACCCGACAGAATTGCAGGAGGGTTCCATGTCGCTTAGCCGCCCGCTCGGGCGCCTGCGCCTCGGCGTCAACATCGACCACGTCGCGACCGTTCGGAACGCGCGCGGATCGGCCTATCCGGACCCGGTGCGCGCCGCGAAGCTCGCCGAGGAGGCTGGCGCCGAAGGGATCACGGCCCATCTGAGGGAAGACCGCCGCCACATCTCCGACCACGACATCGAGCGGTTGATGGAAACGCTGACCCTGCCCCTCAACTTCGAGATGGCCGCGACGGACGAGATGCAGAAGATCGCGCTTCGCCACCGCCCGCACGCGGTCTGCATCGTGCCCGAACGGCGCGAAGAGAGGACGACCGAGGGCGGGCTGGAAGTCGCGCGCGAAGAGAACCGCCTGGCCCATTTCATCGCGCCGCTGCGCGAGGCGGGCTGCCGCGTCTCTATCTTCATCGCCGCGGACCGGCGTCAGATCGAGGCCGCCCAGCGGATCGGCGCGCCCGTCGTCGAACTGCATACCGGCGCCTATTGCGACGCCCATGCCGAAGGCGATTTCGAGGCGCGCGACCGCGAACTCGAGCGGCTGCGCGAGATGTCGGCGTTCGCGCATTCGATCGGCCTCGAGGTCCATGCGGGCCACGGCCTGACCTATGACACTGTCAAGCCCATCGCCGCCTTCCCTGAGGTGATGGAGCTCAACATCGGCCACTTCCTGATCGGCGAGGCGATCTTCCGCGGCCTCGTCCCGGCGATCCACGAGATGCGCCGCCTGATGGACGAGGCGCGGGAGGGGTAGGAAGCCGCATGATCCTCGGAATCGGCACCGATCTCGCGAATATCGAACGGATCGAGCGCACGCTCGAACGCTTCGGCGACCGTTTCCGCGACCGCGTCTTCACGGAGGCCGAGCAGCGCAAGGCGCGCCGCCGGAAGGACGAAGCCGGAACCTACGCCAAGCGCTGGGCCGCGAAAGAGGCCTGTTCCAAGGCGCTCGGCACGGGGTTGCGCATGGGCATCGGCTGGAAGGACATGGGCGTGACGAACCTCGAAACCGGACAGCCGGTTATGCATCTCACCGGCTGGGCCGCCGAAAGGCTGGCGACGATGACGCCCCCGGGCCATGAGGCGATCGTTCACGTGAGCCTGACCGACGACCACCCCTGGGCGCAGGCCTTCGTGGTGATCGAGGCGCGGCCAAAGGTCTGAGGGTGGCGTCTCCCGCGCGCCGCAATGTGATTGATGTAACTGGCGGAGGAAGGCGGCGCAGCTTGACTCCCCGACTGGCACCGATCATTTAGCGCGGGGCGTGCGCGCAGGCAGGAACGGGGCAGTCGGATGTCGGCAAAGAAAAGCGACGGGATCGTCGAGACGATAAAGACGATCTTCTGGGCGCTCGTGATCGCGGGAGTGTTCCGGACACTGTTCTTCCAGCCGTTCTGGATCCCGTCGGGTTCGATGAAGGACACGCTGCTGATCGGCGACTTCCTCTTCGTCAACAAGATGGCCTACGGCTATTCGCGTTATTCATGCCCATTCGCGATCTGCCCGATCTCGGGCCGGATCTTCGCCTCCGAGCCGGAGCGCGGCGACGTCGTCGTGTTCCGCCACCCGACGAGTGGCAGCGACTACATCAAGCGGCTGATCGGCCTTCCGGGCGACACGATCCAGATGAATGCGGGCGTTCTGCAGATCAACGGCGAGCCCGTGAAGCTCGAACCCGCCGGCCTCTTCGAGGAAATCAAGGAACCGCAGGGCCCGGAACGCCGCCCGCCCTACTGCACGAACGATCCCGTGGGCCTCGGCGGCGTCTGCGAGAAGGAGCGCTTCCGCGAGACGCTCCCGAACGGCGTCACGCATGACGTTCTGAACATCCGCACCTCCAGCGTCGATGACACGCCCATCTTCACGGTGCCGGAAGGGCATTACTTCTTCATGGGCGACAACCGCGACAACAGCCAGGACAGCCGGGTTTCGGTCATCGGCGGCGGCGTGGGGATGCTCCCGGCCGAATACCTGATCGGCCGCGCCGACCGGATCATGTTCTCCTCCGCCGGGCGGTCGCTGTTCTTCTTCTGGACCTGGCGGTCGGACCGCTTCTTCAAGGCGATCGAGTGAAACTGTCGGCGGATCTCGCGGCCTTCGCGGCCCGGATCGGGCACGAGTTCTCCCGCCCCGAGCTTCTTCTGCGCGCGGTCACCCATGCCTCGATCGCGACGCCGACGCGGCCGGACAACCAGCGGCTGGAATTCCTGGGCGACCGGGTTCTCGGCCTCGTCATGGCCGAGGCCCTTCTGGCCGCCGACAAGGGCGCGACAGAGGGTCAGCTCGCCCCCCGCTTCAACGCGCTCGTCCGCAAGGAGACCTGCGCCGACGTTGCGCGCGAGGTCGATCTCGGCGCGGTCCTGAAACTCGGCCGGTCGGAGATGATGTCGGGCGGGCGGCGCAAAGAGGCGCTCCTCGGCGACGCGATGGAGGCCGTGATCGCGGCGGTCTACCTCGACGCCGGTTTCGAGGCAGCGCGGACCCTGGTTCTGCGGCTCTGGGGCAACCGGATCGGCACCGTGAAGGCGGACGCACGGGACGCCAAGACCTCGCTTCAGGAATGGGCGCAGGCGCGTGGGTTCGAACCGCCGGTCTACACCGAACTGAAGCGTGAGGGGCCGGATCACCAGCCGGTCTTCACGGTCGAGGTGCGGCTCAAGACCGGCGAGGCCGAGGTCGCGAGGGCCGGCACCAAGCGGCAGGCGGAACAAACAGCGGCGAAGGCGCTCCTTCGGCGCATGGAGACAGGAAATGGCTGAAACCACGCGTGCGGGCTTCGTGGCGCTCATCGGCGAACCGAACGCCGGGAAATCCACCCTTCTGAACCGGATGGTCGGGGCCAAGGTCTCGATCGTGACGCACAAGGTGCAGACCACGCGGGCGCGGATCCGGGGCGTCTGCATGGAGGGTGACAGCCAGATCGTCTTCGTCGACACGCCCGGCCTGTTCCGGCCGCGCCGCAGGCTCGACCGGGCGATGGTGGCGGCCGCCTGGGGCGGCGCGGCGGATGCCGATGTCGTCGTCCTCCTTGTCGAGGCGCATCGGGGGCTGACTGAGGGCGTCAAGACGATCATCGAGGCTTTGAAGGAACGGCTTGGCGAAGGCCGGACCGTCGCGCTGGCGATCAACAAGATCGACCGGGTCAAGGCTGAGGCGCTTCTGGGCCTTTCGGCGGAATTGAACGGAGCCTATCCCTTCGCCCGAACCTTCATGATCTCCGCCGAAAAGGGCTACGGCGTGGACGACCTGCGCGAATGGCTTGCGGCGGAACTGCCCGAAGGCCCCTGGTTCTACCCGGAAGACCAGATCGCCGATCTGCCGATGCGCATGATCGCCGCGGAGATCACGCGCGAGAAGCTGACGCTCAGGCTGCACGAGGAACTGCCCTATCAGCTGACGGTCGAGACCGAGAACTGGGAGGACCGCAAGGACGGTTCCACCCGGATCGACCAGATCGTCTACGTCGCCCGCGATGGCCACAAGGGCATCGTGCTTGGCCACAAGGGCGAGACGATCAAGGCGATCTCGCAGGCGGCGCGGGCCGAACTGGCCGAGTTCCTCGGCCGTCCCGTGCACCTCTTCCTGACGGTGAAGGTGCGGCCCGGCTGGCTTGAAGAGGCCGAGCGCTATTCGGAAATGGGGCTCGAGTTCAAGGATGGCGACTGAGCCACGGCTCACGGCCGATTTCTGGGTTCGCGCCTATCTTCAGAGGCTGGAGATGGCGCACATCCCGGCCTATGTGACGCTGCGGGGCGACGCGACGGCAGGTGCGGTACTCGTGAAATGCGCCACGCTCGACGGGCAGGCGCGGCTCTATCAGCGCAGCTTCGACCTGATGACGGGTCAGCGCACATGGGTCACGCTCGCCGACGGGGCGGAGAGCGACGTGGATGCGGCCATCGAACGCCAGCGCCGGAATGATCCCGACCTCTGGGTGATCGAGATCGAGAGCCGCGACGGGCGGACGCTTCTCGACGAAGACGGCCTCGCCTGACCGGCGGCCTGCCCGGGCAACGATCGTCCGTTGCGGTTTCCCGTGTCCCGGTGCGAGTGTAAGGAGGATCGGGAGGTCGTTACCTCCATCCCGTGAGCCCCTTCGGCGGAATGCGACCAAGCACGGGAGGCCATGGGAGGTGAGCCCGGCGCCCCGTTCGAGCGGGGTCCCCTTCTGGGAGGCGGTATGGAATGGCGGGATGAAGGCGCGCTTCTCTCCGTGCGTGCGCACGGGGAAAGCGCGGCGATCATCGAAGTGTTCACCCCGGCCCATGGCCGGCACGCGGGCGTGGTGCGGGGTGGCGGCTCGCGCCGGCTCGCGCCGATCCTGCAGCCCGGCGCGCAGCTCGACGTGACCTGGCGGGCGCGGCTGGACGAACATATCGGCGCGTTCACGGTGGAACCGATCCGGTCGCGCGCGGGGCTGATGGCCGACAGGCTGGCGCTTTCCGCGCTGAACTCGGTCTGTGCGCTTCTCCGCTTCACCCTCCCGGAACGCGAGCCGCACCCGTCGCTCTATGCCTCGACGATCGGCCTGCTGGATGCGCTCGGTGGAGAGCCGGACTGGCATCTCCGCTACGTGCGCTGGGAACTGAAGCTCCTCGAAGACATGGGCTACGGGCTTGACCTCGGCTCCTGCGCCGTGACGGGCGCGCGGGAAGAACTCGTCTACGTCAGCCCGAAATCCGGGCGCGCCGTGAGCCGGAAGGGCGCGGGCGAATGGGCGGACCGGCTTCTTCCGCTACCGCAGTTCCTTCTCGGCCAGGGGCCGGCTACGGTCGAGGAACTGGCGGCGGCCCTGAGGACGACGGGGCATTTCCTGGAACGCCATCTCGCCGCCGACCTGGGGGATAAGCCCCTCCCGGACTCGCGCCGCCGTTTCGTGGAACAACTCGCCCGTCAGTCCTGAAGGCGGACGAAGACCATCCGGCGTCCGGCATCGCCTGAAAGTGTCAGCACGTCCTCGTCCACCTCGACGGTGCGCATCGCGGCCAAGGCGTCGAGGAACCGGGTCTCGGCATCCAGTTCGGGGCAGGCCATCCGCGTCGCCGCGATCGGTCCCGCCGCGAAGTCCGGGTAGGTCGCCGACTGCGCCGCCGTGTAGCGGTTGCACGGTGCCGCACCCGCGATCCGGCCCTCTTGCGGGAATTCGATCGTGGCCTCGGCCGCGAATTCCGCGCCGTCGAGTTCCGTGAGCCGCCAGACCGATCCTTCCCCGGCAAGCGAGGTGAGCGTCGCATCCGACGTGCAGGCGGCCAGGAAGGGAAAGATCAGGGCAAACCGGCGGAACATGGGGACAGCCTGGCCGCGTCCGTGGCCCTTGGCAAGTCCGCGCCGCCGACGCCGTCCGCCAGCGACCGGTCCGTGTCGAAAACGGCCAAGACGAACGCGGGAGAAGTGGCGATAGGAGATCAAAGGAGAGCCCATGGCCAGCCGCTACATCCCCGAATGGATTCGTCATGCCCCGACGCCGAGCGTGAGGGGGTTCGCGATCCTTACGACCTTCGACTCCTCGGTGCGGGCCATGCTCGTTTCCGTCTGGCCACTCGTGATGTATCGCACGCTCGGCGATGCAGGGGCCGTCAGCCGGGTGTATTTCTGGGTCGGCGTCGCTGCGCTCGCGCTCGGCCTCATGGTGCCGTGGATGGGCCGCCTCATCCCGCGCCGCTGGATGTACACGCTCGGCATCAGCTTCTACCTGGTCGGTCCGCTGCTCGCGATCATGGGCGGCGCGATTCCGACCGCTCTCGGCCTTGCCGTCATGTCCGGCGGGACGGTGACGATCTTCATCTCGCTCAATGCCTACGTGATGGACTATATCGCGCGCTCGGAACTCGGGAAGGGCGAGACGCTGAAGCTCCTCTACAGCGGGATTTCCTGGGCCGTGGGGCCGGTCCTGGGGGTATGGCTGCTGAAACTGTGGGAGCCACTCCCCTTCCTCATCGCGATGGGCTTCGCGGTTGGCCAGGGCGCGACGTTCTGGGCGATGCGGCTTGGGAACGGCAAACTCATCAGTCGGGCGAGACGACCGGCGCCCAATCCCCTGGCCTACCTCGGCCGGTTCTTCGCCCAGCCGAGGCTCGTGGCGGGCTGGCTGTTCGCCGTGATCCGGTCCTGCGGCTGGTGGGTCTACGTGGTCTACCTGCCGATCTTCTGCATCGAGTCCGGGTTGGGTGATCAGATCGGTGGTCTCGCACTGTCGGCCTCGAACGCGTTCCTTCTGCTGGCGCCCTTCATGCTGCGCTGGATGCAGCGCAATTCGGTCCGTCACGCCGTCCGCACGGGCTTCCTTGCCGCCGGCACGCTGTTTCTGGTCTCGACCGGGGGGCTTCTCTGGCCGCCCTTCGCCGTGATCGCGCTTTTCGCGGCGTCCTTCTTCCTCGTGGTTCTCGACATGTGCGGGGGGCTGCCATTCCTTATGGCGGTGAAGCCCTCCGAACGAAGCGAGATGTCGGCTGTCTACTCAAGCTTCCGCGACGTGTCGGGGATAATCACGCCGGGCGTGGCATGGCTCGTGCTTCTTGGTGCGCCGCTCGCCGGTGTCTTCGCCGCAAGTGGCGCTGGTCTGCTGCTTGCCTGGGGTATCGCAGGACGGCTGCATCCGCGCCTTGGCGGGCAGCGGATGGCCGCGTAGCAATTCCGGCTTCGGGCGCGGAACTGGCACGCGCCCGACCCTCAGTCGAGTAGCCGCCGCGCGATCACCTGAGCCTGGATCTCCGCCGCGCCCTCGAAGATGTTGAGGATGCGCGCGTCGCAAAGGATCCGGCTGATCTTGTATTCCAGCGCGAAGCCGTTGCCGCCGTGGATTTGCAGCGCGTTGTCGGCCGCCGCCCAGGCCACGCGCGCGCCCAGAAGCTTCGCCATGCCGGCCTCGAGGTCGCAGCGCTTGTCGTGATCCTTCTGCCAGGCCGAATGGTAGGTCAGCTGTCGCGCGATCATGATTTCGACGGCCATCATCGCGAGCTTGCCCGCGACGCGCGGGAAGGCGATCAGGGACTTGCCGAACTGCTTGCGGTCTTCGGCGTACCGCAGCCCTTCTTCCAGCGCGGACTGCGCCACGCCGATCGCGCGGGCGGCGGTCTGGATGCGCGCCGATTCGAAGGTCTGCATCAGCTGCTTGAAGCCCTGGCCCGGCACGCCGCCCAGAAGGTTCTCGCCCTTCACGCGGAAACCGTCGAAGCCAAGCTCGTATTCCTTCATGCCCCGGTAGCCGAGGACCTCGATCTCGCCGCCGCTCATGCCGGGCGTCGGGAAGGGGTCTTCGTCCGTCCCCGGAGTCTTTTCGGCGAGGAACATCGACAGGCCGCGGTAGTCGGTCGTCTCCGGGTCGGTCCGCGCGAGAAGCGTCATCACGTGCGTCCGAGCGGCATGGGTGATCCAGGTCTTGTTGCCGGTGACGACCCAGTCATCGCCGTCCTTCACCGCGCGCGTCCGGAGGCTGCCGAGGTCGGAGCCGGTGTTCGGCTCGGTGAAGACGGCCGTGGGTAAAATTTCGCCGGAGGCGAGCTTCGGCAGCCAATTCGCCTTCTGCTCGGGCGTCCCGCCGCAGAGGATCAGCTCCGCCGCGATTTCGGACCGCGTGCCGAGAGAGCCCACGCCGATGTAGCCGCGACTCAATTCTTCGCTGACCACGACCATCGAGGCCTTGGAAAGGCCCAGACCGCCGAATTCCTCCGGGATCGTCAGGCCGAAGACGCCAAGCTCGGCAAGCTCCCGGATGATCTCCATCGGGATAAGTTCGTCCTTCAGGTGCCAGTCATGTGCATGCGGCACCACGCGCTCGTCGGCGTAGCGGCGGAACTGTTCGCGGATCATCTCCAGCTCGTCGTCGAGCCCCGTGGCGCCAAACGTCCCGGCGCCATGCGAATCGCGCATCAGTTCCACGAGCCGCTGGCGGGCGGCGGCCGTGTTGCCCCGGGCCATCAGGGTCTCTGCCGCTGCCGCGCCATCGGGCCAGGCAAGGCCGAGGTCCTGCAAGCGCGCAGTCTCGCCCTGGCTCATCGGAATCCCGCCCCGGATCTGGCCGAGGTATTCGCCGAAACCGATCTGAAGAATCAGCGCTTCCATCTCGCCGAACTTGCCCGCGTCGCGCAGACGGCCGGCCCAGGCGTCGAGTTGCCGTAGCGCTTCGACATAGGTCGCGAGCCAGGACAGCGCATGCGCGGCGAACTGCTGACGTTCCAGCGCGGCGCCGGAAACGCGGCCGTCCACGGTGACTTCGTTTCGCAGGGCGGTGGTCGCTTCGGCCAGAAGCGCCTCGACCGGGGAAAGAGCGGCTTCCGTCAGTTCCGTCAGGTCGGCAAGAACAAGGCCCTGCTGCATTTCGGCTCCGTCATGCGCCATGAATCGGCTCCCTTTTTGCGGTTGCAGCAGGAATAGGGATTTTGCATGTGCAGCGCAATATTAATTCGTGGAGGATTGCCGAAACGATTGAAAGTGTCGCGCGTGTTTTGCGGCTGCGCATGGTGAGCGGAAGCTTTATAGCCAACGGGAAAGCGCAAGGAATGCAGACGGATGTCCGGCCTCGATCCCGCCACCCTCGCCATCGTTCTGGCGATCACGCTCTTCGCGGGTTTCGTGAAGGGTGCGGTCGGCTTCGCGATGCCGATGATCATGATCTCGGCCTTCTCTTCCTTTCTTCCCGCAGAGACCGCACTCTCGCTCCTGATCCTTCCAACGCTCTTCACGAACATCGCCCAGGCGTTCCGGCAAGGCTGGCGGGCTGCCTGGGAAAGCACTGTCACCTACCGGCGCCACATCGTGATGGTCGTCGTGTTCCTTATGATCTCCGCGCAGTTCGCCACGGCGATCCCGCAGAAGGTGATGCTGGCGATCCTCGGCGTGCCGATCGTCGCCTTCGCGCTCTGGCAGCTTTCCGGACGGAGCCTTGCGATCCGGATCGAGCATCGCGGGCGGGTCGAGGCGTTCATGGGCATGATCGGGGGCCTGTATGGCGGCGTCTCCGGGATCTGGGGGCCGCCGCTCATCATCTACCTGCTTTCGATCGGGGCGGAGAAACGCGAACAGGTGCGGGTGCAGGGAGTGGTGTTCCTGATCGGCGCCGTGACGCTGACGGGTGCGCATCTCTATTCGGGCGTTCTGAACGAGAACACGCTTCCGCTCGCAGTGGTGGTGACGATCCCGGCGGCGATCGGGCTCTGGGGAGGGTTCCGGCTCCATGACCGGCTCGACCCGGCGCGATTCCGGCGCTGGACGCTGATTCTCCTCGCGATCACGGGCGCGAACCTCGTCCGGCGCGCGGCCGGGCTGTAGAGCGTCTGGCCGCCGGGCAGTTCGATCTGCCGGTGTGTCATCCCGCCGAAGGCCGGCTTCGTCAGGCGGCCGGCAACAGACTTCACCGTGACCCCGCGCGGACCAGTTTGGCGCGCGGCAGGGGGGGTATGGCCAGAATGTTGGGAAAAAGAAAAAAGTCGGCGCCGGACATGTTGCCGGCGCCGCCTGAATGGGTCGTCAGCCGATCGCGGCTGCCTGCACGTCGGCGTCGATGTAGGGGACGTACTGCGCGAAGTTGTCGGCAAACATCTTCACGAGCTTGGCCGCCTGGACGTCATAGGCAGCCTCGTCTTCCCAGGTCCGGCGCGGGTCGAGCAGGACGTCGGCCACTTCCGGCACCGAGACCGGAACCTCGAAGCCGAAGTTCGGGTCCTTGCGGAACTTCGCGTTCTTCAGCGAGCCGTCGAGCGCGGCGGTCAGCAGGATCCGCGTCGACCGGATCGGCATCCGCGCGCCCTTGCCGTAGGCGCCGCCGGTCCAGCCGGTGTTCACCAGCCAGCAGGTCGCGCCCGTCTTGGCGATCTTTTCCTGCAGGAGCTTCCCGTAAACCTCGGGGCGGCGCGGCATGAACGGCGCGCCGAAGCAGGTGGAGAAGGTGGGCTGCGGCTCGGTCACGCCCTGTTCGGTCCCCGCGACCTTCGAGGTGAAGCCCGACAGGAAGTGATACATCGCCTGAGCGGGCGTCAGCCGCGCGATGGGCGGCAGGACGCCGAACGCGTCGCAGGTCAGCATCACGATGTTCTTCGGATGCCCGCCAAGCGCGTTCTCCGAAGCGTTCGAGATGTATTCGAGCGGGTAGGCGCAGCGCATGTTCGCCGTCAGGCTGTCGTCCGAGAAGTCGAGTTCCCGGGTCTCCGGATCGAAGACCATGTTTTCGACGACGGACGCGAACTTGGTCGTCGTCGCGTGGATCTCGGGTTCTGCTTCCGGCGACAGGTGGATCGTCTTGGCGTAGCAGCCGCCCTCGAAGTTGAAGGTGCCGCGGTCCGACCAGCCGTGCTCGTCGTCACCGATGAGCGTCCGCGCGGGATCGGCCGAAAGTGTCGTCTTGCCGGTGCCGGAGAGGCCGAAGAAGACCGCCGTGTCGACCGGGTTGCCGATCGCGTGGTTGGCCGAGCAGTGCATGGCCATCACGCCCTTGCCGGGCAGGATGTAGTTGAGAAGCGTGAACACCGCCTTCTTGTTCTCGCCCGCGTAGGCCGTGCCGCCGATGAGGATCAGGCGCTTGTCGAAGTTCAGCGCGATCACCGTCTCGGACCGGCAGCCGTGCCGTTCCGGGTTCGCCGTGAACGAGGGGCAGTTGATGATCGTGAACTCCGGCACGAAGTCCGTGAGTTCTTCCCGCGACGGGCGGCGAAGCAGGTGGCGGATGAAAAGGCTGTGCCAGGCGAGTTCCGTCACGACGCGCACGTCGAGGCGATGCTCCGGATCGGCACCCGCGTAAAGATCCTGGACGTAGAACCGGCCGCCCTTCATGTGGGCGAGCATGTCGGCGTGCAGGCGGTCGAACGCATCAGGCGCCATCGGCGCGTTGTTTTCCCACCAGATGTTGTCCTCGACCGAGGAAGTGCGGACAACGAACTTGTCCTTGGGCGAGCGACCGGTGTGCTTGCCGGTCGTCACCAGCAGCGCACCACCCTTTCCGAGCGTGCCCTCGTCCCTGATCAGCGCCTGTTCCAGCAGGGCAGGCTCCATCAGGTTGTAATAGATCGCGCCGAGCCCCGTGATGCCCTGATCTTCCAAGCGGTTCGACGGGTTCACACGTCCTGTTGTCATCCTGCAAGCTCCTGAAGCCGCGTTGCGGCGTCGTAAGGTTTCCTTCGACCCCCGGGCCAGTGGGAGCCGACCGGCCGGAACGAAGGGCCGATACGGCCCTATAACATGCTGATCCGACGAAGAAATGGAAACTTTGCCTCAGTTAGCGCAACCATTTCCCTGTTAGCGCAACAATCGCCCGGGATCGGGTCCTGGGGGCGCGATTGGTGACATAAAATGGACAAACCCTTTCTATAACATCGTCTCTCTGGGGCAACGCTTGTTGCGATTCGGTCAATTGGTATTGATTGCGTGGCCCGGAATAAGGACTATGCGGAAAAATCAAGCACGAAGAGCAGTACGGGAATGATGACAATGGCCAGGATCGCGTTGGTCGACGACGACCGGAACATCCTGACGTCCGTCCAGATGACACTGGAAGCCGAGGGCTTCGAAGTGGAAACCTACAATGACGGGCAGTCGGCGCTGGATGCCTTCAACAAACGACTGCCGGACATGGCGGTCCTCGATATCAAGATGCCACGCATGGACGGGATGGACTTGCTTCAGCGGCTCCGACAGAAGACGTCGATGCCGGTGATCTTCCTCACGTCCAAGGACGACGAGATAGATGAGGTGCTCGGCCTCCGGATGGGCGCAGACGACTACGTCAAGAAGCCCTTCTCGCAGCGTCTCCTCGTCGAACGCATCCGGGCGCTTCTGCGCCGGCAGGAGGCGATCGACTCGGGCGAAGTCGCCACGACCGAGGAAACCAAGATCATGGTCCGCGGAAACCTGACGATGGACCCGCTGCGCCATTCCGTGAGCTGGAAGGGGAAGGACGTGACGCTCACAGTCACCGAATTCCTGCTTCTCCAGGCGCTCGCGCAGCGGCCCGGCTTCGTGAAGAGCCGCGACCAGTTGATGGATGTGGCCTATGACGACCAGGTCTATGTGGACGATCGCACGATCGACAGCCACATCAAGCGGCTCAGGAAGAAGATGCGGACGGTGGACGACGACTTTTCGGCCATCGAGACGCTCTACGGTATCGGCTACAGATACAACGAAGAATGACGCTGACGTCCAAGATCGACGTTAAGATGCCGGAGCACCGTCCGAGCGCAGGCGTTGTCTTGGGCGAAGACTGGGTCGCGCCGGAAAGCACGGTGGACATGGAGCTCCGTGCGGAGCGCGAGCGGCGGCGCTTTGTCAGCGTCAACCGTTCGCCGCTGGCGCGCAAGCTCGTCACCTTCAACCTGCTGGCCATTGTCGTTCTGGTGGCGGGTGTCCTTTACCTGAACCCGTTCCGCAGCAATCTCGTCTACTTGCGGGAAACGGCGCTCGCCACCAAGGTCCAGCTTGCAGCAAGCGCCTACCAGCGCCAGCTTGCCACCGAGGCGCAGGCGTCGGTCGGCATCGCTCGAGAGCTTCCGAAAGGTCTGCTCGAACTGGAGCTTCCCGAGGGCTCGGCATTCTACCTGTTCAACGTCGATGGCCGGATCGTCGGCACGGTGCGCGGCCGGGCGGAAGTGCTGCAAACGGTCGACGGCGGCACCGCCCCCGATCTTCGTCCGACGCCGATCGTCAGTTTCCTCGATGATGTCTGGTCAAGCCTCGTCGCGCTCCTTACCGGTCCGCAGGCCGCCACTTCCTCCGCACTCGATGCCCGGGTGCAGGCGGCCCGGCTGTTCGCCGGGGCCAAGGACGGTGCCACGAAGGTCGAAACCGGGCGCACTCATTCCGGCGACACGCTGATTTCGGCGGCGACGCCGGTGCTCCGCGATGGCCAGGTCGTCGGCGTGCTGGCCCTTTCGACCTGGGCGCCGGAGATCGACCTTCTCGTCCGAACCGAGCGTGAACAGGTCCTGCAGATCGGCCTGATCGCGGCCGTGGTATCGATCGCGTTCAGCCTGCTTCTTGCCTCGACGATCTCGAACCCGCTCTCCGACCTCGCCACGGCGGCGGAACTCGGCCGCGACAGGAACGCCCGCAAGATTTCCCCCGGCCGCGTCCGCATTCCAGACCTAACCGCGCGGCCCGACGAGATCGGCCGCCTTTCCGCCGCCATGCGTGGAATGGTCGCGGCGCTCTACGACCGGATCGACGCGAACGAACAATTTGCCGCCGACGTCGCGCACGAGATCAAGAACCCGCTCGCGAGCCTGCGATCCGCCGTGGGCACGATGCGCGTGGCCAAGCGCGACGACCAGCGCGAGAAGCTGCTTGCGGTGATCGAGCATGACGTCCGCCGGCTCGACCGGCTGGTCAGCGACATCTCCAACGCCTCGCGGCTCGATAGCGAGCTTGTGAAAGAGGAGGAGGAAAGCTTCGACCTCCTCAAGATGCTGTCGAACATCGTCGAGTACCAGACCGAGGAAGCCCGCGCGAAGGGCGTCGATTTCATCGCCGACCTGCCGCAGCAGCCGATCATGATCCTCGGCCTCGAGGCCCGGCTCGCGCAGGTTTTCGTCAACATCATCTCGAACGCGATTTCCTTCTGCGAGGCGGGTGACGCCGTTCGCGTCTGGGCGCGGCAGCGGGAAAACCGCGTGCTCGTCGTGGTCGAGGATACGGGCCCCGGCATACCGGAACAGGCGCTGACGAAGGTCTTCAAGCGTTTCTATTCGGAACGCCCCGTGGGGCAATTCGGGAACCATTCCGGCCTCGGTCTGGCCATCTCGAAGCAGATCGTCGAAGCTCATGGTGGCGTGATCTGGGCCGAGAACATTCGCCCGACGAATGCCGACATCACCTCCGAACCTCTGGGCGCACGCTTTGTCGTGGGCCTTCCGTTGTGAGCCCCGCCACGGCAATCCGCACAACCGGGGAAGTCCTGCACGCGTCCTGCGTGGCATTCGGCCCGGCCGCGATTCTCATCCTCGGCCCGTCCGGCTCGGGGAAGTCGGCTCTCGCGCTTCAACTCATGGCGCTGGGCTGCGACCTCGTCAGCGACGACCGGACCGAGGTGTCGATCGACGGTGAGGCCGTGATGGCGCGCGCCCCCGCCGCGATCCGCGGCATGATCGAGGCACGCGGCATTGGCCTTCTTGCCGCCGACGTGCGCGACAGGGTCCCGGTCCGGTTCGTCGTCGACCTTTCGCAGACCGAGACGGAGCGTCTGCCGCCCCCGCGTCAGACCAATGTGCTCGGCCGTGAGATGCCGCTCATTCACAGGGTGGAGAGCGCATATTTTCCGGCGGCGATCCTGCAATATCTCAAGGGCGGGAGGTCCGCGTGAACAAGGCCGAGGAACAACAGAGCGACAGCCAGGCCGTCCAGCGGGTCGTGCTGGTGACGGGCCCGTCGGGGTCTGGCCGGTCGACCGCGATCGATGCGCTCGAAGACCTCGGCTACGAGCCGATCGACAACCTGCCCCTGAGCCTCGTTCCGCGCCTTCTCGAAGGCCCGCCCATCAACTGTCCCATGGCGCTCGGCATCGACGTGCGCAACCGCGAATTCTCGACCGGGGGGATGATCGAGCTCATCGACTACCTGACGCGCATCCCCTCGGTCATCCCGGAGGTCCTGTTCCTCGATTGCAGCAACTCCGAGCTCCGGCGCCGTTACGGCGAGACGCGTCGCCGGCACCCGCTGGCAAAGGCGGAGGACCCGGACGCAGCTATCGCGCAGGAGATCGACATACTCGCACCGATCAAGGCGCGGGCGGACGTGCTCATCGACACATCGGAACTCTCGCCGCATGACCTCAAGGCGGAAATCGCGCGCTGGTTTGCCCAGGCAGACGAGGCGCGGCTCAGCATCTCGGTGCAGTCCTTCTCCTACAAGCGCGGCGCACCGCGCGGGCTGGACCTGATGTTCGACTGCCGGTTCCTGCGCAATCCGCATTGGGAACCCGCGCTCCGCGCGCTCGACGGTCGCGACCCGGTGGCCGCCGCCTATGTCGAGGCCGACCCGCGCTACGCGGCATTCTGCGACAAGATTCTGGACTTGCTCGCCCTTCTCCTTCCGGCGCAACTCGAAGAAGGCAAGAGCCATCTCGCCGTCGGATTCGGCTGTACGGGAGGGCAACACCGTTCCGTTACGATTGCGGAAAAAGTGGCCAAAGCGCTTGCGGAGGCCGGGTGGCAGGTGTCTAAGAGGCACCGTGAACTGGAAAGGCGGGCCGAAGGCCCCGCAACGGAAAAGGCAGGATAACCGGGCGTGATCGGCATCGTGATTGTCGCACATGGCGGGTTGGCGCGGGAATACCTCGCCGCTGTCGAACACGTCGTGGGCAAACAGACCGGAATCCTTGCCATCGCGATCGAAGACGATCATGACCGAGCCGCGAAACAGGCCGAAATCTGCGCCGCAGCCGATTCCGTCGACGATGGAACGGGCGTGGTCGTGGTGACCGACATGTTCGGCGGCTCCCCCGCCAATCTGTCTCTCATGGCCTGTGTCGAGAAGGATCGGCAGATCCTCTACGGCGCGAATCTGCCGATGCTGATCAAGCTGGCGAAATCCCGAAACCTTCCCGTTCCCGAGGCCGTAGCCTCCGCTCTCGACGCCGGGCGCAAATACATCGACTGTTACAGGGTATCGGGACAGCCCGCAAAATGACGACTTTCCGGCAACTTAGGATCGTGAACGAAAAGGGTCTGCATGCGCGCGCATCGGCCCGCTTCGTCGAGACGGTTGAACAATTCAACGCCAGGGCCCAAGTTTCCAGAGACGGGATGACCGTTTCCGGCGACAGCATCATGGGTCTTTTGATGTTGGCAGCGTCCAAGGGAACCGTTATTGACGTGCATTGCGACGGACCAGAGGAAACGGAACTGGCCGACGCGCTGGATAGTCTGGTGGCGGATCGCTTCGGGGAAGATTTCTGAGCGGTGCATCCGGTCCCCACGAAAAGCCCACCTTTCGGAGTAGATCGTGAAGGCCAATCGCAAGAACCCCGGTATCGGGCATCCCGACTACATCCCGTACGACACCAGTACGCTCACATTCGCGGAGTCTGGCGCAAGCCCCGCGCGGGCGCAGCTGATCCGCGCCATCGAATGGGTGACGGGCAAGATCACCCTTCTCAGGATCGCCAACGAATTCGAGAAGGGCGGCCGGGTCTATGAGACCACGTTCTGGGAAAAGATCCTCGACCTTCTGAAGATCGAGCTCCAATGCACCGAGGAAGAGATCCAGCGCATCCCGGCTTCGGGCCCTGTCGTCATGGTCGCCAACCATCCCTACGGCTTCGTCGACGGTGTCGCTCTGACCAGCATCGTCTCCAGGGTGCGGCCTGATCTGAAGATCCTTACGCGCGCCTTCTTCGCGAAGATCCCGGAAATCGACGCGCACATGGTGCCCGTCGCCTTCCCGCATGACCCGGATTCGACGCAGAAGAACATCGCCGTCCGCAAGGAGGTGATGGAGCACCTGGACCAGGGCGGTGTCGTAATCCTCTTCCCGGCTGGGCGTGTGGCCACGGCGCGCAAGCTCTTCGGCGAGGCCCTCGAGCACGACTGGAACCCCTTCACCTCCAAGATGATCCTGAAAAGCAGGGCGCGGGTGGTGCCGGTCTACTTCTCCGGTCAGAACGGCCCGATGTACCAATTCGTTCAACACTTCTCGCCGACGCTGCGCCAGAGCCTCATGATGCATGAGATCACGCGCCTCATGGGCAAGCCGATCCGTCCGGTCATCGGACAGCCGATCGAGCGCGAGGAGATCGATCCCTGGGTCCTGAACCCCCGCGGCTTCATGGAGCATCTTCGTGAGCGGACCCTTCAGCTGAGGAACCAGCAGAAGTAGCCGCCCATCGGCCTTTGAGGATTTTCGGCGTCAGCGCGTCGGCACCGGTTCCTCACCCCGATAGTCGTAGAAACCCCGCTTGGTCTTGCGGCCAAGCCAGCCGGCCTCGACGTATTTTGTCAGGAGCGGGCAGGGCCGGTACTTCGTGTCGGCGAGGCCGTCGTGCAGCACGTTCATGATCGCCAGGCAGGTGTCGAGGCCGATGAAATCCGCCAATTCCAGCGGCCCCATCGGGTGGTTCGCGCCAAGCTTCATCGAGGAATCGATCGACTTCACGGAGCCAACGCCCTCGTAGAGCGTATAGACAGCTTCATTGATCATCGGCATGAGGATCCGGTTCACGATGAAGGCCGGGAAATCCTCCGCGCTCGCCGCCGTCTTGCCGAGCTTTTCGACCACGGCCAGGAGCGTCTTGTAGGTCGGTTCATCGGTCGCGATGCCGCGGATCAGTTCCACGAGCTGCATCACCGGCACCGGGTTCATGAAGTGGAACCCCATGAACTTCTCCGGCCGGTCCGTGCGCGAGGCGAGCCGGGTGATCGAGATCGAAGAGGTGTTCGACGTCAGGATCGTATGCGGCAGAAGGTGCGGGACCAGGTCTTCGAAGATCGCCTGCTTCACGGTTTCACGCTCGGTTGCGGCCTCGATCACGAGGTCGGTCTTGCCAAGGTCCGCGAGCGTCAGAGTCGTCCGGATCCGGCCAAGCGCTTCGGACTTGTCCTCTTCGGAGATCTTGCCACGAGAGATCTGGCGATCGAGGTTCTTCGAGATCACCGCAAGCGCCTTGTCCAGCGACTCCTGGCTGATGTCGTTCATCAGAACTTCGTAGCCCGCTAGCGCGAAGACATGGGCGATGCCGTTGCCCATCTGGCCCGCACCCACGATGCCAACCGACCTGATTTCCATTGCTCTGCCCCTTACCGATGCGTGGCAGACCTTATGCCCCGCCCGACCGCCCGCGCAAGGCCGAACACGCCGCCAAAAGGGCAGCTTTCGACCTGTCAGCCGTTTCCGCTTAGCTGTTTCGTAAGGGATGGGGCGCAATCTGGCCGCGGGTGTATCAAAACTACGGTGGGATCAGATGACCTACGAATATCCGGGCGACGGCGCCCTGGACTATCTTCCGTGCCGCTACGGTCAATCGAAGCTTCTGTTCCGCGGGCCCCGGCGCCAGCTTGACGGCCGGTATTTCGCCGTCCTCGGCGGAACGGAGACCTACGGGAAATTCGTCGAAATCCCTTACCCCTCGCTCCTCGAAGGCACACTGGGGATGCCGGTCGTGAACTTCGGCTACCTGAATGCCGGGGCCGATGTCTTCCTGAACGATCCCTCGATCATCAGGTCCTGCAACGGCGCGCGCGCGACCGTCATACAGCTCACCGGGGCGCACAACCTGTCGAACCGGTTCTACGCCGTGCATCCTCGACGCAATGACCGGTTCCTCAGGGCCTCGACGCTGATGAAGACGGTGTTCCGCGAGGTGGACTTCACCGAGTTCCATTTCACGCGCCACATGCTCTCGGCGCTGAAGGAACGCGCCCCGGAGAAGTTCCCGATCCTGGTCGAGGAGTTGCGATCAGCATGGGTGGCCCGGATGCGGTCGCTTCTGCAGAGGATCGAGGGGGAGACCGTGCTGCTGTGGATTTCCGACGGCCATGCCGCACTGCCGGACCGCGACGCCCTCGGCCCCGAACCGCTGCTGGTCGACGAAGAGATGGTGGACGAAATCCGCCCCTACGCGAGCAGGCTGGTCAAGGTGGCGCCCAGCAGAGACGCGCGCGACGCCGGAACGCAGGGCATGCATTTCGCCCCGCTGGACGCGCTTGCCGCCACCCGGTTGCCGGGGCCTCGTGTCCATCAGGAGGTCGCCGACGCCCTCGCCCCCTTCTTGAAGTCGCTGGTCTAGAGCCCAAAATGCGAAGGCCCGCCGGTCGGCGGGCCTTCAACTTCACTGTTTCAGCCGAAGGATGGCTCAGATCTTCTCGATCAGTTCCGGCACCGCGGTGAACAGGTCCGCGACGAGGCCGTAGTCGGCGACCTGGAAGATCGGGGCTTCTTCGTCCTTGTTGATGGCGACGATGACCTTCGAATCCTTCATGCCGGCGAGGTGCTG